>CAVORT010000005.1:0-114686 GCA_963698695.1 Sulfurovaceae bacterium
ACCTTTTTCTCTATATTAACCCCATTTGGATATAATTAACAAAAAAAGAATCGGATATATGAATAAAATATTATTACTAATGGTTACTCCTCTTTTCATGTTTGGAAAAGTTCACTATGCAAAAGTGGAGCCTTATGAATCTGTTGTTATGAAGTCTGCGGTGAGTGGATTGGTTTTAGATGCAAATCTTGATGCTGAGGGTACGAGGGTTAAAGGAAAACGCATTATATATTTGGATGACAATTTAGATAAGTTAAATCTTGATGCATCAAAAAAAAGTATGGTCTTTCTACAAGAAATGTTGGATATAAATAAAGACATAGCGAGTAGTTTAGAAGATACGGTTAAAAGACAAAAGAGTTACTATATGCGTATCTCAACACTTTCTACTGCTTCAAAAACACAAAAAGATAATGCTTATAGTTCTTTCGCTTCAGCTAAAACGCAGTATTTGGGGACAAAGGAAAAGATAATCAACCTGCAAAAACAGATGCTTGACATGCAGTATATGATTGCACAACTTGAAGATAGCATAGCTAAAAAATCGATCATTTTAAACGATAAATATCTCTATAATCTTATTGTGAGAAAAGGGGATTATGTGGCTCCAGGTTCACCTTTAGCACAAGTAAATGATGCAAGTAAAGCAAAGTTGGTTCTTTTTTTAGAACATGAAGAGTTAGAGCAGTTAGGAGAAAAAATAGTGTATTTAGATGGTAACAAAACAGAGTATAAAGTGGATAAGGTGTGGAAGGTAGCGGATGAGAAATTTATCTCTTCTTATAGAGCAGAGATCTATATACCTGCACCTGAAGGTTCATTTTCAAAACTCATTAAAGTGGAAATAAAATAATGAATTTAGAACAACAAGATAAACAATACGTACTGCAAACTTATGCACGTAACTACACAAACTTTGTAAAAGGTGTAGGCTCAACCTTATATGATGAAAATGGTAAAGACTATATAGATTTTGCTTCGGGCATAGGGGTAAACTCTGTAGGACATGGCAATGAAATACTGACGTCTGCCATCTGTGAACAGGCTAAAAATATCATCCATATCTCTAATTTGCAAGTCATAGAACCACAGGCCAAACTTGCACAAAAAATAGTAGAACTGAGTGGTTATGATATGGGTGTCTTTTTTGCTAACTCTGGCGCAGAAGCCAATGAGGGAGCCATAAAGATAGCGCGTAAGTATGGAGAGACCAAGTTTGATAAGAAGCGCTATAAGGTCATCACATTAGAATACTCTTTTCACGGACGTACCATTACTACAGTAAAGGCTACAGGACAAGAGAGTTTTCATACGCCACACTTTTCACCCTATCCTGATGGGTTTTCCTATGAGAAAAGTATAGAGGATATCTATAAAGCGATAGATGACGAGACAGTAGCCGTACTCATAGAACTTGTACAAGGTGAGGGGGGTGTGCAGCCTTTTGATAAAGTTGAAGTACAAAAGCTTGCTACATATCTTAAGTCTGAGGGTATTTTACTCATTGTGGATGAAGTGCAAACAGGTGTGTATAGAACAGGTGAGTTTTTGGCTTCAAACTTATATGAGATAGAACCAGACATTATTACGTTAGCCAAAGGACTTGGTGGAGGTGTACCAATAGGGGCGGTGATGACCAAGCATAAAGAGATACTCGCTGCAGGAGACCATGGGAGTACTTTTGGTGGTAACTACCTCAGTACGGCAGCAGGTTTGGCAGTACTTGATGTGTTAAAAACACTTTATGATAGTGGGAGTATTGATGAGAGCTTACTTTACTTTTCTCAAAAACTTCAAGAGATGGCTACGAAGTATGACAATCTTTTTGAAAAAGAAGTGGGTCTAGGACTTATGAGAGGACTTCGTGCCAAGAGTGCGCAGATACAAGGAGATGTTATTAAAAACTGTATGCATGAGGGTGTAATCGTCTTGAAAGCAGGTCGTAACACGGTACGTTTTTTGCCAAGTATCACCATCTCAAAAAATGAAATTGATGAAGGATTTAAACGTTTTGAAAAAGTTATTTCTATTTTGTAGTGTATTGGCTTGTATTTCGGTATACGCTGATGAATTAAGTGATATTCTCTCAGACAACAAAAACATACTTTTTGACTATGAGTTTCAATCTAATACTGCGCAAAGTGATATGCTTGAAAACTCCTGGATCAACCCTGTGATGTTACAGTATTCTAAAAACTATTCCAAGCAATTTACAGATCAAACTGTACAGACAGGAAGTTTTACAGTGGGCATTGATCAGCCTATCTTTCGATCTGGTGGGATCTTCTATGCTATCAAGTATGCTCAGGCACAAAGAGGCGCAAATGATGCGACGATACAGCTTCAAAAAAGAGAAACCATAGGACAGGCAGTCCAACTTCTTTTTGAAATAAACAAACTGAAGCTTTTGCAAAAAAAACAAAAACTTCTTATCAAGAATGACCTCATAGACATACGTCAAAAGCGTGAGAGTTATGAAGCAGGACTGATGGACAGTAGCTTTTTGGATCAGGCGATACTTAAACGTAGTCAAGATGAGACACAGGCACTTGAAACAGAAACTTCACTGATGGGCTTAGAGCAAAGTTTTGGACTTTTAAGTGATAAAGATCCTTATAAATTGAAACTACCTAAGCTAACAATTATCTCTGCAGAGCGTTACAAAGGATCAAATCTAGAATTGGTGCGTGACAAACTTAGAGCTAAGGAGAAAGGGTATAACGCAAAAATGACTTGGGCGAAGTATTTACCTTCAGTGTCTGTACAAGGTCGGTATACGGATGCTGATTTGAATCCTCTTTTTGCAAGACCTGGTCTAGAAGAGAAGTATTTTACCTATGGATTTTCTATTTCCATGCCTATTGACATGAATATGTTTTCCGATATTGAAGTTTCAAAAGTAGCACATTTGAAGGCTCAAACAGAAGTGATAGAACGTAGAGATACCATAGATTCAGAATATAAATTGATAAGATCAAAACTGAAGATCATAGATAAAAAAATAAAATTGGCAAAAAAAGATGAACAGCTTTACAATAGACTTTACAGAACAACTAAAAACTTGGAGACTGCAGGAGAAAAAACTTCTTTTGATACAGCGATGATGCGTAACTCTTTAGAGGTTCGTAAACTGGATCAAAAGATCTATCGTTTAGATAAGCAGATAGAATTGATTGGACTTTATACGAAGGTGGCGAATGCCCATTAATTTTTCGGAATATATGACGCAGTGGCTTTATGGGGAAGAAGGTTATTACAAAAACTTTAAAGCTATAGGTAAAAGTGGTGACTTCTATACCGCTGTGAGCGCTAGTCGTTTTTTTGGAGCAAGCATTGCTAACTACTTTTATGGGCTATTAAAAGAAGGAAAAGCAGATAAAAATGGTTGGCTTATAGAAGTAGGCGCACACCAAGGTTACTTACTTTGTGACATGATACAATGGCTTTATACGTGTGACCCTACCTTGGTAGAAACGTTGAAGTTTGGTATTGTAGAGCGTCAGCCAGAGGTACAGAAGGCACAGCTTGCCTACATCAAAGAACGTTTTGGAGATGATATACAGATTACACACTTTTCTGACATTTCTGAAGTAAACGTGGCGTATGCTTTTGTGGTTGCTAACGAGATATTTGATGCATTTGCTTGTGAACTGTTAAAAGATGAAAAGATCGCAAAAGTAAACGCAGACCATACCATCGTGTGGGAAGATGCTCCAAAGGAGATGTTAGCGTGGGCAAAAGGTCATTATCTTACACAAGGTGAAGTGGCAATAGGCTATGAACTTTTTGCCAAAGACATGTCAAATGGCATTGGAAAATGTGATTTTGTTTCTTTTGATTATGGGGAAAAGTATGTGCGTAATGACTTCTCGATACGAGTGTATAGAAAGCATGAAACATTCCCCTTATTTGATGAAGAACTTATCCTTTCAGAGTCTTATAAAAATGATGATATTACGTATGATGTAAACTTTGAACATGTGAGTGAAGCATTTATAGGAGAAGGGTTTGAAGAAGTCATCTATGAAACACAGGCACGTGCTTTAATACGTTTTGGGATTATAGAATTACTTGAGCAGTTTTTTAATCAGACGACCAAGGCAAGATATGCAAGTGAAGCAGATAAGATAAAAACACTCTTGTCACCCACGATGATGGGTGACAGGTTTAAGATGGTTCATTTCAAGAAATAGTCATTATCTCATAGCTTTGAGCATGTTACATCTTTTTACGGATGCAGCCTCTGAGCCAAACATTTGTGTATATTTGTTAAATTTATCTTCACCAATCATAGCGATACATTCAGGTTTGCTCATGCTAGTACTATTTTTATTGGTTACTGCTGGAGTAGCTGAAGCCATTTTCACAACTTTCTTTTTCTTTTGCGCTCCTGGGTACATATAGGCGGAACTATAATTATCATCTTCTACTTTTTTTAACTTGATATCTTTCTTCGGTGCTTGTGAGACTGTAGGCTTTTTTACTTTCGCTTTCTTTTTTGTAGCAAGTGCTTCTTTTAAAGCATCTATCTGAGCTTGCTGTTGCTGGATATATAATGCTTGTTGGGCATTTGTCTTTTGTAGCTGTACGGTTTGTGTACGCGAATTACATCCTGATAATAAAAGTAGTACAGCTGTTATACCTAAGCCTAATTTCCATGATTTCATAGTGAACCTTTTTGTTTTAATTTCATATTGTAATATATTGTATTTAAAGTTAGATTGTTCTCATGCTTTTTGTAAGTGAAGAACAACAACTGCGATGGCAAAGCCCCCGTCATGGCTGATAGATAAAGATGAAGTTTCGATCTTATATACGTTTTGTGCATTCTGTGACAAAGTGAAGTAAGGACTTCCTTTTGTATCTTTTGAGATGATAATGTCATGAAAAGACAAAGCTTTACCTATGCCACATCCTAAAGCTTTTGATATGGCCTCTTTTGCTGCCCAAAACCCTGCGATGGAAGCAGTTTTTTTTGTAATGGCTATCTCTTCTGGGTGCAAAAAACGCTCTAAAAATTTGTTACCAAATCTATCTTGGGCTTTTTCTATACGGGTGATGTGTACGATATCTGTTCCTATATTCATAAATGGAGTATAGCATAGGTTTTCTTGACATGTATTATTACATCCATTCTACCACTTTGGAAACTTCATCAGCGACAAAACATTTAATTTTGGTTTTTTCTATGGGTTTATTGGGTATGACTGCTTTACTGAATCCTTGGGTTTCCATCTCTTTAAGTCTTTGTGTGAGTCCAGAGACTTCACGTATTTCACCTGTAAGGCTCACTTCCCCCAAGAAGAGTGTTTCAGAACTGAGTTCACGGTCTCGGTAAGAACTGAGTATAGCTGCAATGATAGCAAGATCTGCTGAGGGCTCATTCACTTTTATACCTCCAGAAATATTGATGAAAACATCGTATGTCCCTAAGGGAAGATCAAGTTTTTTTTCAAGTAGGGCTAAAAGCATACCCAAGCGATTGTTGTCAAAGCCTGTGGAACTTCTTTTTGCATGTCCGTAAGACTCAGAAACTAAAGCTTGGACTTCTACGATGATGGGACGACTTCCTTCCATTATGACTGTCAGTGCAGAGCCAGACTGTAACTTATCTTTGTTAAAAAATTTACCTGCCATAGACTTGGCATCGTTCAGTCCTTCTTTGTTCATCTCAAAGATCCCGACTTCATTGGTCGCCCCAAAACGGTTTTTAAAACCTCTTAAAAGTCTTAAATCAGAGTTTACATCTCCTTCAAAATAAAGCACAGTATCTACCATATGCTCTAGTACTCTTGGTCCTGCGATAGAACCATCTTTCGTGATATGCCCGATGATAAAGATGGGAACATGTAAAGACTTGGCGATACGCATCAGGTCAAAAGTGATGGTACGTACTTGTGTCACAGAACCTGGTGCTGAAGGGGTTTCTTCAGAGTAGAGTGTTTGGATGGAGTCTATGACGATGAGTTCATAGTTTTGGCTGCCTATCTCAGATATAACAGAACTCAGGTTTATCTCTGGGAGTAAATAAAGGTTGTCATGGTTCGCTTCAAGACGGTTGGCACGAAGTTTTATCTGTCCGGCAGACTCTTCTCCTGAGACATAGAGAACTTTCTTTCTCTCTCTTGCCAAGTTACCTGCTATTTTGAGTAAAAGGGTAGACTTTCCTACACCTGGACTACCACCAATAAGCGTAAGCGAACCCGGTACTATACCTCCGCCAAGTACCAAGTCAAGTTCTCTGCTGCCGGAAGTAAATCGTGTGATATTGTCTTCTTCTATTTGTGTAATAGGTTTTGCTTTGGTTGTAGAAGAGTTAGAAGAGGATGAAGCGTCTTTTAAGTACTTTATCTGTTCGGTACTAAGTTCTATCATACTTTCCCACTCGTTACATGAAGTACATTTTCCCATCCAGCGGGGAGATTGGAACCCACATGCTTGACATTCAAAGAGTGTTTTTTTCTTGGCCATTTACTTACCTTTTAAAATTTAATGTTGTATTGTAGGATAAATTTTTCAAGGATGATTAAAATATGTCATATTGACATCTTTTTTAAAACTTTAATTCTTTTGGCTATAATCTTTTACTTACTATAGAAGGAAGAACGTGACATTTAACGTAATCAAACAACTCTTTTATGGGTTATATATGACAAATAGTTTTGGATATAGATTATCTAAAACTGATGATCCCATGGAGAAAAAGAGATTAAGACTTGGGTACTCAGAAGCACAGTTAAAGACTTTGAACATTACAGTACATGTAGAAAATAAAGATAAGCTACCTAATGATGGACAGTTTTTGGTTTTGATCAACCATCGAAGTATTATAGACCCTCCTATCACAGAGGTGGCATTAAAAGATACAGATATTTTCGGCCCTTGGATTTCAAAAAAAGAACTTTATAATTCTTTTTTCTTTGGATTGTTTGTCCGTAATGCAGGTTCTATACTTTTAGATAGAGAAAAAAGTCAAATGTCTGGGTTTTTTGCAGATATCAAAAAAGCAGTAGCAAGGGGGGAGTCTATATTTATCTTTCCCGAAGGCACTCGAAATAAGACAGGTGAAGCACTTACCGCTTTTAAAGAGGGGTCTCGTATTATTGCTTTGAAAAATAGATTGCCTATTTTGCCACTGTATATCAAGACAGATGCAGGACAAACTCTCAAAAATGCTTTAAATGATAGTAAATTGGAGCAAGAAGTGACGATAGTTGTGGGAGATATAATTGACTATAAGGGCAAGACCAGTCTTGAGTCATTATATAGAGAGATGTTTTCTCTTTAGTATTGCATAAAAGAGTGTTCTTTTTCTTTGAGAATAGTGATAATCTTTCTTATATTCTCTTTGTCAAGGGTACTGGAAATCAACACCTGAGCAGTGTGCTTGGTCAGTGAAGAAATTTTAATATTGATTTCTTCATCCTTCGTACGTAGTTGAATAGATCTTTCTTTTTCATTTTCTTTCATAACGTCGGCCAGTTTTTGGTCATGTATGACGGTTAGAGTGACTTCATAGGCAAGGTCTTTGTCCATTAAAAGCATAAAGGTCTCAACGACAGAAGCGGGGTTATCTAAAACGTTCTTTTTATCATGACTTTTGATGGATTGATGTTTTTTTTCGTATAGGGTAGGATCTTGCGTTAGAGGCATTTCCATTTTTCTGTATTGTTCTGATTTGATCTGTGTTGTAAACATACGTTGTCGTATCATACGCGTAATGAGAAGTATAAATGCCATAATCAATGAAAAGGCGACACTCGATAGCACCCCTGCCAAAATACCAAGTTTTATGGCTTTACTAAAATCAAAACTCATAGAGAAATATATAATGGCAACGGCTGCAAATAATATACTCAAGGGCATCACTAAAGTTAAAAAAATGTTAATATAGGCTCTCACTACGTCATCTCCCTAGATAAAGATTTCATCTAATATCGTATTGATGTATTCATTGGCTTTAAACGCGATAAGGTCTTCAGGTTGCTCACCTGTTCCTATGTAAAAAATAGGCATTTTCAACTCATCAGCAATGCTGAAAACAGAGCCACCTTTTGCTGTGCCATCAAGTTTAGTAATAATGATACCATCAATCCCTATCATATCATTGAATGCTTTGGCCTGATTGATAGAGGAACTTCCTTGTGTCCCATCGAGTACTAACATTTTACGATGGGGTGCACCCTGTTGTGCTTTGTCTGCTACACGTATCATTTTTTTGAGTTCTTCACTGAGATTAGATTGGGTATGCAGTCTACCGGCGGTGTCTATGATGACATTATCATATCCTTTTGCTTTTGCAGACGCTATGGTATCATACACCACAGCAGAAGGATCATGTCCTTGCTGTGTAGCTACTATGGGAATGTCAAGTTTTACAGCCCATCTACTTAGTTGTTCTATGGCCGCTGCACGAAAGGTATCTCCTGCACCTAAAATCACTTTTTTATTTTCTTGCTTGTAGCGGTAGGCAAGTTTAGAGATCGTGGTTGTTTTACCTGCACCATTGACACCTATAATCATCTCTACGAAAGGTTTGACATCATGCTCTTTCCAGTCTACATCATATTGGAAGATAGAGATGAGAGAGTTAAAGGCTTGTATCCTTGAAATTTTTTGAGGTAATGCCTCCAAAAATCTCTCTACAAGATCATAATGTACATCTGCTTCCAGTAAAATCTCTTCAAACTCTTCTTTGCTAATTATTTTTTTCTTACTAGGAACGACTTCTTTAATCGCTTCATTGGTTTTGCCTAGTACTTTTTTAAATAAATTGAACATTCTTTTTTTGACCTTTATTTTTCTATATTTTGTTGTATGTCATGATTGATCATCTCTATCGGGACAGCGCCTTCAAAATGACTGTAATAGTTTCCATCTTTATAGATTACCGTAAGAGGTAATGTAGTATTTTTTTCTATCTCAAGTGAGCTAAAGAGTTCGGAGATAAGTGTATCATTTTTTTTATCCATTGAGACAAAGTGTGTGACTTTTTTTTGCTGCATGAAAGAATGTATCTCGCTATTTTGTGTATTGCTTGCAGAGAGTGATACCATAAAAAGTTTTTTCCCATACTTTTTTTGCAACTTTGAAAAAGATACTATTTGTGCAACACAGGGTGTACACGTGTCAGCAAACACATGAAGGACAACAGTAGATGCTTGTATGTCATGAAATGTGAGCTTATTGTATGAGAGTGTCAGTTTATGTAAGGTGTTCTGAGCGTTATAGATGTCGAAAGTGTAAGAATCATTATTTGTACGAGATCTCTTTTCTGTTACCGGAGTCGCTTTTGTTGTTGATTCTACTTGCACAGAAGTGTTTTGCGAAGTATTACTTTGTTTTTGTATTTGTTTTTTTTTATCGGTATCAGTAAAGATTTGAGTGGTATTTTCTATGACCATAGGGCTTGCGTCAGGTTTCTTGTCTTCGCAGCCTGTCACCCATACCAATAGTACGAATAAAAGTATCATGTATGGGATTTTCACATTATTCCTTCAAAGCTTACGATATAATTGTGCAGATTATACCAAAAGAGCACTAAATGGAAGTTATGCACACAAAAAGTAATAAAGTAACGTTTCGAAAACATTGTCTAAAACGTTTAAAAAAGCTCAGTAGTTTTGGCAGTTATAAAAAAGACAAAATAGTCTTACAGCATTTATATCAGTACCTTTATGCGATTGAGGCTAACGTTATTTTACTCTATATACCACTTAAAATGGAAGTGAATCTTTATCCACTTATTTTGCGTTTGCGTAAAGAGGGTAAACACCTTTATGTCCCATTTATGGAAGGTAAAAGTTTTAGGTTGGTAAAATATAGACTACCACTGCATAAAAAACAGTTCGGTATTAAAGAACCAAATGATTCAAAACAATATAGAGTAAAAAATATAGACTTAGCTATTGTACCCATGGTAGGGACAGATGTTACACATAGACGTGTAGGATTTGGTAAAGGAATGTACGATAGATTTTTTGAAAAAAACCATAAAAATATAAAAAAAGTCGTTTTTGTAGCGCGTGAGTTGTGTTATAGCAAAGAGATAGTGACAGATCATTATGATGTAAAGGCAGATAGACTCATCACCGCATAAACGTCTCAAAGGACACGGATGTTAAGTACAATAATAGCAGGAGTAGCAGGTGTTGCCTCAGGAGCAGCCTTAGCTTACTTATGGACAAAAAGTGCAGCTAAAAATAGTTTTGCACACATTGAAATGGAGGCAAAAGCAAAAGCAAAAGCCATAGATCATGAAGCATCACTTTTACTCAAAGAAGCACATGTTGAGATAAAAGAAAACGTCATAAAACATGAACGCGCTTTTCAAAAACGTGTGGCAAAAGTAGATGAACGTAATCGTGATCTTATCTTGCAAACAAAGGCACTGACATTGCAAGAAGAACGTTTAAAAGCGTTAGAAGATGGGCTACTTCAAAAAGAGCTTCACTTAGAGAAGCTTGAAGCTAAAAAACAAACAGAGATAGCCAACACCATAGATAAGATGCAAAATCTAGCTTCTATGACTAAAGAAGAGGCCAAAGCATACATTTTGGAAAAAGTGGAAGAACAAAGCCGTGCAGAAGTAGCAGGCATCGTACGTAAGTATGAGCAGGAAGCCAAAGTGGATGGGGAGCGAAAAGCCAACTATATACTGGCGCAGGCCACCACACGGTATGCAGGTGATTTTGCAGGAGAAAGGCTTATTAACCTCATAAGTTTACCTAGCGATGAGCATAAAGGGCGCATTATCGGTAAAGAGGGACGAAACATTAAAACGCTTGAGATGCTGTTGGGTGTAGATATTGTGGTAGATGAGACACCAGGAGTCATACTTGTCAGTTCCTTTAACCTCTACAGAAGAGCTATAGCAACACGTGTGATAGAAGTACTTATCGAAGATGGACGCATACACCCTGGGCGTATAGAAGAAGTGCATGAAAAAGTAGAAGCAGAGTTTGAACAAAAGACGTATGAAGAGGGTGAAAATATACTCATAGATCTAGGATTATTTCCTATGCATGAAGAGTTGGTTACCCTGTTGGGGCGTATGAAGTACAGAGCAAGTTATGGACAAAATGCCTTAGCACACACATTAGAGGTAGCCAAACTAGCGCGTGTGATGGCAGCAGAGATGGGAGGAGATGAGAAACTTGCACTAAGAGCTGGACTTTTGCATGACATAGGAAAGGCTCTTACGCAAGACTTGGGTGGATCACATGTGGATATAGGAGTAGATCTTTGCCGTAAACATAAAGAACACCCCACCGTCATCAATGCTATCTATGCGCATCATGGATACGAAGAGCCAGACAGTGTAGAGAGTGCCGCTGTATGTGCAGCAGACAAACTTTCTGCAGCCAGACCGGGCGCAAGAAGAGAAGTCTTGGAGAGCTTCACTAAGCGTGTCAAAGAAGTAGAAGAGATAGCAAATGCGAAAGAGTATGTCACACAAGCTTATGCCATCAACGCAGGACGTGAAATACGTGTCATAGTCAACGCACAAAAGATGTCTGACAATGAATCTGTACTACTCAGTAAAGAGATAGCCAAAGAGATACAGGAAAAAGTGCAATACCCTGGTGAGATAAAAGTCAATGTAATAAGGGAAGTTAGGGCAACTTCTTACGCAAAGTAAATGAAAAAATAGTTATAATTTTAGAGATTAAATAAAGGATAGTTTATGATTAAAAAAGTATTGGCAGTGTTATTGTTTTTAGGTTTAAGTACATACGTAAGTGCAGAAGAGAAAGCACCACATGTCGTGATAGAGACAAATGTAGGAAAGATAGAGGTGAAACTTTATCCTGAAAAGTCACCACTGGCTGTTGAGAACTTTTTGGGACTTACTAAAAAAGGTTATTATGACGGCATTATTTTTCATAGGGTCATCAAAAGTTTCATGATCCAAGGTGGAGACCCGACAGGTACAGGCACAGGAGGAGAGTCTATCTGGGGTAAAGAGTTTAAAAATGAACATACGCCTAATCTCGTGTTTGACAAACCATTTTTACTGGCTATGGCAAATCACGGAATGAACACTAATGGCAGTCAGTTTTTCATCACCACTGTACCTACTCCGCATCTCAATGGGGGCTACACTATCTTCGGTGAAGTGGTTTCTGGACAAGATGTGGTTCAAAAAATAGAAAATGTGTCTGTGTCTGCTGGAGCAAACAAACCATTGTTCCCTCAAACGATGAAAAAAGTGTACATCAAAAAATAGATGGACTTAGACGCACTAAGACAAGAACGCCTCAAATGGCTCACTTGGAAAAACATCGTACCTTACCAAGAAGCTATAAGGGCTTTACCTGCTTTTGAAGAAGTTGAAGTCAAACTTGGAGACAGGGTTGAGGTTCAGGTGCCAAACTTAAGCCCTGAACAAGCCGGACAGATAGAAGAGACGGCTCGTCTAATGAAGCCTTGGCGTAAAGGCCCTTTTCAGGCGGGTGACCTTTTTATAGACTCCGAATGGCAAAGCCAAATCAAGTACAACTTACTTCAACCCCATTTTGATCTCAAGGACAAAGTCGTAGGTGACATTGGTTGTAACAACGGTTACTACCTTTTTCGTATGCTTTCACAGAAACCCAAGAAACTTATAGGATTTGACCCTTCTGCCATTTATTATTCGCAATTTCTCTTTATCAATCATTTTATAAAGTCAGACATAGTGTATGAGCTTTTGGGTGTGGAACATGTAGCATTTTACGAACATAAGTTTGACACACTGTTTTGTTTGGGAGTTTTGTATCACCGTTCTGATCCAGTGGCTATGCTTAAGTCACTCTTTAAAGGTTTAAACAAAGGGGGGGAACTCATCTTAGATACCTTCATGATAGACGGAGAAGAAGAGATGTGCCTTACCCCTAAAGACAGATACTCTAAAATCCCTAACATTTACTTTGTTCCTACAGTGAATGCATTGAAAAATTGGTGTTACAGAGCAGGGTTTGAAAGTGTAGAAGTGTTAGAGAAAATGGTGACTGAACCTAATGAGCAAAGAAAAACAGAATGGATCGACACACAAAGTCTTGAAGACTTTCTTGACCCTGAAGATAACACAAAGACCGTAGAAGGGTACCCTGCGCCTAAAAGAGTGTATATAAAAGCAATAAAATCACTTTAAATTATACATCACATAATCTCCGTTTTATTTTTAAATAAGGTACATTTTGCTATAAATACACCAATATAAGCGAGAAATGGAAAATCTTTAAGGTTTGGGTTTTCTATTCCGATTGGAAATTAATGAGAATATTAACCGTAGGTTTTAATGATGAGTATGCCAAAGAATTAGAAAAAGAACTAGATAATTATTTTATTTGTATCGTAGACAACGCAAAAGATTTGTATGATGCAACAAATTTCACTGACTTTAGACATTATGAATTAGTGATTATTGTAGATGAGGGTATTAAGTTTTCTTTAGAGCGTTACGTCAATGAAGTGAAAAAGAAAAAGAGTGAAACAAAAATAATGATATTGACGGCTAATCCTAGACAGCAAGACGCTTTTTTCTCTTTGGGTGTAGATGATGTCATCTCTGACCACTGTGAACATCCAGACCTCATAGCTGCACGTGTATTGGCAAATATGAGACATCTTTTTGGCACACAAGTCAACATAGACAAACTTGTAATTGACATCGCCAATAAAAAGATAGAATATGATGAAAAAATCGTCTCACTTAATGGTAAGACATTTGATATCTTGGCGTATCTGGCACTTCGTGAGAAAAGGGTTTTTTCCAAAGATGAGATTATTAATGCACTTTGGGAAGAGCCTGAATATGTGAGTGATAACACCGTTGAAGTGGCTATTAACCAGATACGTAAGCGCTTGAAGAGTATACTTGGATTTCAAGTCATTCATACTGTACGTAGACGTGGGTACAAATTTTCGTACTAATCTCTTTTTTGTAGGTCGGGTTGTCCTCTACCCGACATTTATTTTCTTTTCTATGATCTACTTTTATTTTGACTGTGGTGTAGTTCTCCCTCTCATTTTTCTAGAAAAGTGAGCAAAAGTCGTCATAGCTCTCGAATCGCTTCTCTTTCAAGGGGCGTTCGCTACGACAAAGCACACGTTGTGTGATTGATAAATGGTTTTTTTGCTATAATTTCTCAAATTATTTAAAGGGCACACTATGAAAAAATTCTTTCTCTATACTTTTTTAGGTCTTGCAGTTTTCGGTGCAATATTTGCATATATACTCTACACAGAAGGTTTTTTTGAAAAAATGCCAGAACCATCTGAGGTGAAACCTTTTGAGATGAAATGTGAAGCTGGCAAGTGTGCTGCTGGGAAATGTGCAACAGGTAAATAGCAGATGCAACTCAATACCCATTTAAACATCAACACTTCTCTTTGCGGTAGAGTCATCAAGCTTGAAGCTGATACTGCTGAAGTCTTACTCCATACGACACAACAAATGTCTGCTGACTCTCAAGGCTTGGTCCATGGTGGTTTCATCTTCGGTACAGCTGATTATGCAGCGATGTCTGCTGTTAACGACCCCTTGGTTGTCCTTGGTTCCTCCACTTCTAAATTTGTAGCTCCTGTGAAAGTAGGGGATGCTGTTTTATGTAAAGCTAGGGTTGTGAGTGAAAAAGGGAAGAAAAGGGTAGTTGAGGTAGAAGCTTATGTGTCAGATAAGCTTGTATTTGAAGGTAGTTTTACTACTTTTGTTTTAGATAGTCATGTGTTAGGTTAAATCGTCCGCTTCACCTGATCGATCCAATAAGGCATCACTCTTTGTTCTGCTTTAAGGGTTGTACTTAATCCATGACCGGGGTAGATGGTGTAGTCTCCTTCTATGGTCATGGCTTTTTCCAAACTTTTTACCATTTGTTCTCCTGATGAAAAAGGGAAGTCCCATCTTCCTATGCTTTGTTGGAAAAGAAAATCTCCTGAGAACCATACATCTTCGATTTGGATGATGCTACATCCTGGGGTGTGTCCTGGGAAATGACGAAACTTTATCTCTACCCCTTCAAGAGTGAGTGTCTCATCTCCTACTATCTCAAAGTCTGCCTCACTTGGGGGTACACGCTGTCCAAGTGGGCACTCTTCTAGCATAAAAACATCACCCTTGGGACAGTATATGGGTACTTTAAGTGCATCTTGTACCGCTTGGTTAGACCATACATGATCAAAGTGGCCATGGGTGTTGAGTATGGCTACAGGGTTGGTGACATTGTCCATGACCCACTTTGTTGCTCCCATACCCGGGTCGATGATAAAGTCTTTACCATCTACTGTTGCGATGTAGCAGTTGGTTTGGGTAGCACCCATAGGTTGTATTTTGATTTCCATTTTTTAGCCTTAAAGATAAAATGCGTTTCATAAGAAGTCTATAATATAATCTCTTATGAATATATATAAACTTTTAGAGCAAGCCATACTCAGTGATGACATCTATGTCAAAGAAAAAGTCACTGCTCAGTGTTTGGCGTATTGTAACCAAAATGAGGTTAGGGTTGAGGATGGATTTGTACCTCTTAGTTTTGAAAAACCTTCTTATTCTCAACGCTGTAGCATTGTTTCTCCTGCTCAGTTACCCCATCGCAAAGACTTTGAAAGTGCAGAGGGATTGGCTAGTTTGGTGCATTCCATAGCACACATCGAGTACTCAGCCATAGATTTGGCACTGGATGCTGTGTACCGTTACCCTGAAATGTCCATGGCATATAAGAGAGATTGGCTTGAAGTGGCAAGTGACGAGATACGCCATTTTCAGATGCTCAATACCCAGCTGCAGGACCTTGGGTTTTTTTATGGCTTTTTACCTGTGCACTCTGGACTGTTTGACGCAGCAACAAACACGGCACACAATATACTTGACCGCATGGCAATAGTGCCTCGTTACTTTGAAGCGTCTGGACTGGATGTCAGTCCTCAAATCATCAAGAAATTGGACAACAAAAAAAAGATACCCGCCGTCGCAAGACTCATAGAAACCCTTCACATCATCTATGAAGAAGAGATAGATCATGTGCAAAAGGGCGACAAGTGGTTTAAGTACTTATGTGAGAGGGAGGGTAAAGAGGTGAGTGTCTATTTTGACATACTTCAAAAGTATGATTTGTTAGACAAACATAGACCCCATGTCAATGCAGAAGCAAGAAAAGAAGCAGGGTTCACCTGTACCGAGATCAAAAAACTTGGCGCAAAGGAATGCAGTTGAAACAATTTTTTGAAAAGATGTTTTTTGCTCCTAGGTGGTATCATTTTCCTTTGATACTTTTACTCAGTCCTTTGGCTTTGTTATATGGGTTTGGGATGTTAGTACGAAGGGTATTGACCAGAAAAGAAAAGTTTGGCATACCCATCATTTCTGTGGGAAACCTCATTGTTGGAGGGTCAGGTAAAACACCATTTGTGATCAACTTGGCCTCTAGGTTTGAGGGAGTGACTATCATCTCTCGTGGCTATGGTAGGTTATGTAGAGGTATGATAGAAGTGAGTCGTGAGGGCAACATACTTGTAGGAGTAGAAGACAGTGGAGATGAAGCGATGCTGATGGCACAGTCTTTACCTAAAGCTTCTGTTATCGTAAGCGAGGACAGACATAAAGCCATAGCGTTGGCCAAAGACAGAGGTGCAACACTACTGATCTTAGATGACGGGTTTAACCGGATGGAGATAGAAAAATATGAAATCATCCTTGAACCGGCAAAGATAACAAACTACTTTCCATTTCCCTCTGGGGCTTTTAGAGAGTTTTGGTTTTGTGCTAGATATGCTGATATCATCGCCAAAGAGGGAAGAGACTTTGAACGTGTTGTGGAAATAGAAAATCCAACAAAACGGATGTTGTTGGTGACTGCCATTTCTAACCCAGAGCGTTTAGAGAAGTATCTTCCTGACAATATTGTGGCTAAAGTAGTGTATGACGATCATGCGTATTTTGATGAGGAAAAATTGTTAGGATTGTTAAAAATGCATCAAGCTGACTCAATACTTTGTACTTCAAAAGATAAGGTAAAGATGGATGGTTTTAAGTTGGCTATCTCTGAAATGAAGTTAAAATTAGAGATTCAAAATGAAATTTTCACAAAAATAGAGACATATATAAAAGGATACATCCGTGCGTGATAAAATAGAAGTCGTCAAAACTTTACTTGAGGCATTACCCTACATCAAACGTTTTAGTAATGAAAAAATAGTCATCAAATATGGTGGCTCTGCACAAACATCGGATATCTTAAAAGAACAATTTGCTCAAGACATTGTATTGTTACACTTAGTAGGTATGAAGCCCATTGTGGTACATGGTGGAGGGAAGAGCATCACTGATTTATTGACAGACCTAGGAGTAGAAACGAAATTTATTGATGGACAACGTGTGACCACCAAAGAAGTGATGCGTGTGGTTGAGATGGTGCTTTCTGGTGAGATAAATAAAGAAATTGTTTCTTTATTAGATAACCATGGTAGTAAAGCCATTGGTATCTCTGGTAAAGATGGCGGTTTTTTAAAAGGTATGCCTAAAGACTTTGAGAACTTTGGTTACACAGGTATCATTGAACATGTGAACCCTGAGATAGTGAACAACATCATAGAAGATGGGGCAGTACCCGTTATAGCACCCATCGCCGGGAGTAGCACAATGGGGCATCCGGGATTTAACATAAACGCTGACCTCGCAGCCTCTAAAATAGCAGTTGCGATGAAAGCACGAAAAATACTATTTTTAACAGATACCCCAGGAGTGCTTAGTAAAGAGATGAAACTTATCACCAATTTAAGTATAGAAAAAACAGAAGCACTTAAAGCAGATGGGACAATACAAGGTGGCATGGTTCCAAAAGTGGATGCATGTATAGAGGCACTCAGAGGAGGTGTAAAGAAGGCACACATCATAGACGGCCGTGTTGAACACTCACTGTTACTGGAGATCTTGACAAGTTCCGGGGTAGGAACATGCATCGAATTATAATGATCTTTCTAAAATAAAGTTAATACTAAGGTAATGCTAACAAATGTCGTGGTATTGTTTCACACATACAGTTTTTCTGTATTGAAAAAGCCAAGTTCATCGTGAGGTGAATACGGAAAGTGCTGAATCTCTTGCAGATTGCCAGGCTGCCAATAGAGATATACAAGTTATCATTTATGATGGTAACTTATTTTTCTATTTACTTTTACTTAGTTTTTTATGTTGAAGGTGTTACTTGTGTTGGTTGACATTCTTTTTCCCTAAATATACTTAATGAACATGGGTGACATCTTCACCATGAACAACTAGGTTTTAATCTCATCCTCTCTCATCAAAACAAAATTTTACTACAGCGTTTATCAGATTCTTTAGCTATAATATTATATTAATATTACAAAGTATAGGAAGAACACATGCAATTTATTGAGACAAGAGGTAATGATGGACAAAAGCCATCGAGTGTATCTTTTTCAGAGGCAATACTTAGCCCAAGTGCTAGTTTTGGAGGTCTTTATGTACCCATGAACCTTCCAGAGTTAAACCAAGATTTCTTAAACAATCACCTTAGCTCACATTACAAAGAACTGGCTTTAGATTTTTTACAAAAATTTGGTATTGATATAGAAACAGAAGTACTTGAAGCTGCATTGGAAAGATATGATGCTTTTGATGATCCTTCAAACCCTGTACCGCTTACTCAGATTGAAGATGACTGTTTTGTGGCTGAACTTTATCATGGACCAACACGTGCATTTAAAGATATGGCATTGCAACCTTTTGGATATGTACTGTCTAAGTTGGCACAAGCAAGAGGGGAAAAATACCTCATAATGGCGGCAACCTCTGGAGATACAGGACCTGCGACTTTAGAAACATTTAAAAACCAAAAAGGTGTACAAGTGGCATGTCTGTACCCTGATGGTGGTACTTCTGATGTCCAAAAGTTGCAAATGGTAACAGAGGATGCCCCCAACCTCAAAGTGATCGGGGTCAAAGGAAACTTTGATGACACGCAAAATACACTCAAAGACCTTTTGGCTTCTGAAGACTTTAAAGCAGAGTTGGAAGAGAGAGATATTAAGCTTTCCGCTGCAAATTCTGTCAATTTTGGTCGTATTATTTTTCAAATTATCTATCATATCCATGCTTATTTGGAGTTATTAAGAAAAGAAAAAATAAAAATGGGAGAGAAAATTTATCTGGTTGTTCCTAGTGGCAATTTTGGTAATGCGTTGGGTGCCTATTATGCAAAAAAAGCAGGGTTACCTATAGAAAAGATATTGATTACATCTAATATGAATAATATTTTAACCGATTGGATCACAACAGGAACCTATGATCTGAATTTTAGAGACTTGATCATGACAGAGTCTCCTGCTATGGATATCTTGAAATCTTCAAATATTGAGCGTGTGATGTTTGACAAATTTGGAGCGGAACGTACCAAAGAGTTGATGGATAATTTGGCCAATGAAGGAAAATCTCAGTTGACTGAGGAAGAATTAGCCTCGCTTAGAGAAGATTTTGATGCTTCTTACTCAGATGATTTGGAGTGTGAGGCTGTGATGGGATTATATGCAAAAGAGGGCTATATTATGGATCCTCATACCTCTACGTGTATGAGAGCGTATGAACATCTGCGTGAGAGTAACCTCAAAACAGTGGTTTATTCTACAGCAGAATGGACGAAGTTCTCTCCCGCTGTTTCTAAAGCTTTGGGTCATGAAGCCAAGGGTGATATTGATGCCCTAAAGTATGTGAGTGAAAATGCAAATGTAACGGTGCCAGATATGATCAATGGTTTATTTTCAAAGCCTATCGTGCACTCGGTGGTAGTAGAAAAAGAAGCTATCAAAGGAGAAATGTTAAACTTTATATAGTTTTAACATCACGTTATGATAAATAAATATGCCAAATTAACACTATTATCATTAAGTCCATTTTTCTACGCCCATGCACAAAGCCTTGTTGATTGTAGGGTTGTTACAGGGGATGCTAGGGAGTGTAAACAGTATGGTTCAAAACTGTTATATGTCAAAGAGATAGGTTACGAAAAAAACATAAATGGGCTTATTATCTCAAAGACACAACCCGTTCCTCAAAAAACAAAAGTGAAAGTCATCTCTGTTGAGGAGATGTTGGAAAAGCATTTAAAAATAGAAGATTCTTTACGATTTAGAGGAACAGAACCTAAAACGCCAAGTATAAGAGTACTGAAAGCACCTGTACTTAAAAAAGTGCTTGAAGATGTGTGTTGAAGATGTGGTTGAAGATGTGGTTGAAGATGTTATAGAAAAACAAATCTCTCCTGAACCGATAGAAAAGATAGTTAAAAAAGAAAAAACATATGGCATCTATAAAGTTGTTTCAGGTGATGTTTTAGGACGTATCGCCAATAAATTTGGACTTACCACGAAAGAATTATTGAAATTAAACACTTTTGATAAAACAACACATTTACAGTTAGGGCAGGAGTTTAAAATCCCTCTTCCTCAAAAAAGAATTGATGCTATTTCAACAGGTGAATATATCATTGAAAGTGGGGATACGCTTATCTCTATTGCACGTCAATTTGAACTTGAACCAAAAGAGTTGACAAAGTTTAATCAAATCAGATCCAATACTACCATACGTGTGGGGGAAAAGCTGGTATTACCTTTACCTCATATAGTCAAAGAACTTGAGGCTAAAAAACTAGCAAAAGAGAAAAAGAGACTAGCAAAAGAGAAAAAGAGACTTGCTAAAATAAAGAAATTAGAACTCGTCAAGAAGAAAGAAAAAAGAATTAAATTGATTCGTGAGATTGGCAAACAAAAACTTCGTTTAACTGCTACAGCCTATACTTCACATAGTAATCAAACAGACAGTACTCCTTTTTTAGCCGCATGGAGTAACAAGATACGTCCAGGAATGAAAATTATCGCTGTTTCTCGTGACTTGTTGACCAGATATGGGATGCGCAATGGTACTAGAGTACGTATTGGTGGGTTACCCGGTTACTATACGGTACGTGATAAAATGAATAAACGTTATAAAAAACGTATTGATATTTACATGGGTATGGATAAAAGACGAGCATTACGTTGGGGTAGACGTAGTGTGAATGTTTACTGGTGATTTAGACAACTATGTTTTAGGTTAAAGGGACTCAAAAACTTCCAAAACCTCTAAATATCGTTCGGTTTTTTCTTCATATAAAACTTCCAGTGCTCTAAGTTCTTCACTAAGTAAAGTGAGGCCTTTTTCTTCATAACATTGTGGGTCATAGAGACATTTATTGATTGCAGCAATTTCATTTTCAAGTGATTCTATCACCTCTGGCAAGTTATCATAATCTTGTTGCTCTTTATAGCTGAGTTTAGTTTGTTGTTTTTCTTTAGGCGATTCTTCTTTTTTAGTAGCTGTACTGACCTCTTTTTCTAAAGATTCTAACTCTTTCATCTCTTTTTCTAGCTCTAAGTATTCTGTATAGGTTTGGTAAGACTCTTCGACTATACCATGTCCTTTAAATATCAATAATTTAGAGGCTATTTTGTCAATGAAGTAACGGTCATGTGAGACAAAAAGTAAAGCACCAGGAAAAGCGATAAGCTTATCTTCTAAGATAGTAATGGTCTGAATGTCTAGGTCATTGGTCGGTTCATCAAGTATGAGACACTCTACATTTTTGGTAAAAAGCAGTGCTAAAGCGACACGGTTTTTCTCTCCACCGGAGAGTTGACCTACTTTTTTGGTCATGTATCCTTCAGGGAAAAGAAATGTTTTGAGGTAAGCATAAACATGCATATGTGCACCCTGCACATCCACATGATCACCTCCATCAGGACAAAAAGTCTCTATGAGGGTATGAGTATCGTTGAGCATTTCTCTATGTTGGTCAAAGTAACCAATACTAAATTCACCTTTATGGATGAGGCCACTCTGTGCTTTGAGACGTCCGAGTAAAAGTTTAAGTAGCGTAGATTTCCCAGCACCATTGATACCGACAATGGCTATTTTGTCCCGTTGGAGTATCCGTGTAGAGAAATCTTTTATGAGCAATTTATCGGCTATGCTGTAGTGTAAATGTTCTACATCAAAAAGCATTTTACGTTTACTTAACCCTTTCTCACCCTTCCAACTTTTCTTTTCTCTTTCTAATTCAACTTGCATTTTACGTATGAGAGTAGGGTTGGTCTTCGCTTGTTCACGTAGTTCAAAGACTCTGGCTTTACGTCCTTGGTTTCGTTTTTCTCTGGCTCGCACACTTTTACCTAACCACTCTTCTTCACGTTTAAGCATTTTAAGAAGGGTATCATGGCTTTTAGCCAGTGACTTCATACGTTCTTCTTTTTGCAGAAGATAGTCTCGGTAGCCCCCTTTGTAAGAGACAAGACCTTGGTTCTCTACTTCTATGACACGCGTAGCGATGGTATCGATGAAGTGTCTGTCGTGGGAGATGAAAAGCAAGGTAAACTTCTCTTTTAAAAGTATCTCTTCTAAAAACTCTACCATATAGACATCGAGGTGGTTGGTAGGCTCATCAAGTAGGAGTACATCAGGCTTTTTAAGTACGAGTGAAGCAAGAGCCACACGGCGTTGTTCTCCTCCTGAGAGTGAAACAACTAAGCGATGTTCATACTCTTTGAGTTTAAACTCTTGTAAGATACGTTCTATCTTGTCATCAAGATTCCAGGCATTGTGGTGGTCAAGGTAAGCAGAGATATTTTCAAGTTTTACTAGGAGTTCTTTGTTCTCAAAATCATTAGCTACTTCAAGACTAAGTTTGGCATGTTCTTCTTGTGCCACTTTAAGTTCTGCTAGTTCAGTTAAGACAGCATCACGTACTGTGAGCGTTGCTTCAAAAACAGGTTGTTGCGAAAGCATCTCTATCTGAAGACTGGTATTTACCACACGTTTTCCCTCTGTAGGTTCCTCAGTCCCCAGTGCTATCTTCATAAGTGTCGATTTACCACAACCATTTTGCCCCACAACGGCTATGCGCTCACCTGCATTGAGATGAAAATTCACATCGTTGAGCAGTAATTTGATGTCGTATTGTTTTTTGATGTCGAAGAGGTCTATGAGTGCCACTGGCTATCCTTAGGTCTAATTCCCGCAATTATAGCAGATTTAAGGCTTCATTAGGTATATTCCATCATTATAACGCTTAAGGATACCTATGCTAGAAACCATCATCATTTTTTACTCTATTTACACGTTTATGAAACTCTATATCTCTGTTATGCAGATAGGTTACATCAACGAGGAAAAACGTAAAGCACCTGTACTTATGTCCGCAGATAAGTACCTCACAGCAGGCAACTATGCAGTTGCCAATGGTAAATTGGAGTTAGTGTCAACATTGGTTGACTACTTAGTGTTTATTGGGTGGGTATTTGCAGGTTTTGCTTGGTTGAGTTCTTTTGTACAAGTAGACAGTAGCATCTTGCAAGCTGTTCTGTTTTTGTTTGGTTTTATTGTTGTCAACTATGTGATCGGTTTACCGTTTGAACTCTACCAAAAGTTCAAGATAGACGAAGATTTTGGGTTTAACAAAATGACAGTCAAGATGTATGTCCTTGACAGTATGAAGTCAGCTGCACTGTTTGTCATCCTTGGTGGTGCTATTTTTGCGCTTTTAGCGTGGATCATAGGTAATTATGAGTCTTGGTGGATTTGGGGCTTTGTGGCGATGTTTACAGTCGCCGTTTTTGCCAATGTCTTAGCACCTACTTTTATGGCACTGTTTAACAAGTTTTCACCACTGGAAGAGGGTGAACTCAAAGAGAAGATATCTGCGATGATGCAGGAAGTAGGACTCAAAAATGACGGGATCTTTGTGATGGATGCAAGCAAACGTGACAGCCGTCTCAATGCTTTTTTCGGAGGACTGGGTAAGTCTAAACGTGTGGTGCTTTTTGACACACTTTTAGAGAAGCTCAACACGAAAGAACTTTTAGCCGTACTCGGACATGAACTCGGACACTTCACTCATGGAGACATTTGGAAAAACATAGGACTGATGGGATTACTGCTTTTCATAGCCTTTTACCTCTTTGGACACTTACCGGATGTACTCTTCACCGAGATGGGAGTCATACCAGAAGCAGGTGTACAGATAGCCATGCTTATGCTGCTGTTACCACTGCTTTCTTTTGTTTTTACACCATTCATGTCAGCAGTAAGCCGTCATAACGAATACGCAGCTGATGAGTTTGGCTCTGCCATGGGTGGTAAAGAAAACTTGGTTTCGGCACTGATGAAACTTGTGACAGAAAACAAGTCCTTTCCAAAGTCACATCCTTTGGTTATATTTTTCTACTATACCCACCCACCAGTGTTGGAAAGACTGAAAGAGCTGGGCTTTGATGCGTCCAATACTATAGTAGCTGATGAAGAATCTAAACTTCCTACAGATGGTATCTTTCAATTTATGGGTAAAAATGACCGTTAAAGAGGCTTTATTTTGGGCAAGAGAACAACTTATGGAAGTTGTAGAACGTCCACAATACGAAGCAGAGTTATTACTTGCGTATCATCTAAATCAAGACCGTACGTATTTGATTACGCATGAGAGTGATAGTGTCATTGATATTGAAAAATATAAAATGCTGATTGCAAGGCGTGCAAATCATGAACCTTATGAGTACATTGTAGGTGAAGCTAGTTTTTACGACATTCATCTTGGTGTAGAAGAGGGAGTGCTTATCCCTCGTCCTGAGACGGAGATACTCATAGATCTGGTAGCAGATATCATAGATAAAGAGCACATCACTCATATCGCTGAGATAGGGGTAGGGTCTGGAGCTATCTCTGTGGTCTTGGCGCGTAAGTTTCCACATCTTCACGTCATAGCGACAGATATCTGTGAGACACCACTTAAAGTGGCCCAATTAAATATTAATAAATATAAACTTAAAGATCAAATAAAACTGCGTAAATCTAACCTCATAGACGAGGTTGATGAAATAGTACAACTGGTAGTCTCTAACCCACCGTACATCGCTGAAGATTTTGTACTCGCATCCAATGTGGCAGACTATGAACCAAAAGAAGCTTTATTTGGTGGTAGGGTAGGAGATGAACTTCTCAAACAGATCATCTCGGATGTGAAAGAACGGGGCATCAAGTACTTGGCATGTGAGATGGGGTATGACCAAAAACAACCCATCCAAGACTTTGTTAAAGAACTTGGAGTAAAATATATAAAATTTTATAAAGACTTAGCAGGCTTTGACCGTGGCTTTGTCATACAGTTTAATGAAGGATAACAATGAACAAATACTTTAGAATGCTAACGATGGCATATCTCATACTCCTCAGTGCCGTACTTGGAGCCGGTCTCTATGCCGGTATCGTGGTGGCTCCTGTGACATTTCATACAGATTTATGGTTAGGCTCAGACATCTTGACACGCTTTCAAGAAGGGCAGATCATGACAGAAAACTTTTTAAGACTCTCTTATCTTGTGACTGTTGTCATCGTGGCTGTTGTCTTATATGAGGGGTATAAGTTTAAAAAATTTGAGAGAGACACTTTGACAAATGTCGCGGTCTTTTTTGTGTTGGCAACGGGCTTACTCTTTTCACAATACTACATTCCAGATATCATCGCGATGCAGCTTCAAGGTGAAGAGATGACAAAGTCTGTGGCATTCATCAATACACATAAAGGATCTGAGATTAACTTTAAGATCTTTTCAGTGGCTTTGTTGGTTCTGATAGTGCAAAATATGCGTAAGGCATGCAAATAAATGGACAAGACAGAGTATGCGTTTAAACCTATTGTCTTCAAAAATACAGAACTACTGATACTCGGTTCCTTTCCAAGCATCAAGTCTTTTGAGACCAATTTTTACTATGGGCATCCACGTAACCAGTTTTGGAAGATTCTTAAAGCGATGACATCGTACCCCATCAACAACCATGACCAAAAGATATGGCTGCTTAAAGAGTCTAAGATAGGTTTATGGGACATGATAGCCACGTGTCAACGTGAAAGTTCTCTTGACAGTTCTCTCGAAGATGAAACGGTCAACGACATAGCAACTTTTTTAGAAGCAAACCCAAACATCAAAAAACTAGCTTTTACAGGCAGAAAGTCAGAAGCACTGTACAAAACACACTTTGGACATCTTGACATAGAAACGGTTTACCTTCCTTCTCCTTCCGCTGCATATGCGAAGATGACATTTGATGAGAAAGTTACTGCATACAAAACAGCATTAGGATACAACTGATGGCTGTCTGGGCAGTAGGGGACATACAAGGATGTTATGGTTCATTCATGGCATTACTTACCAAGATAGAGTTCAATCCCAAACGAGACAAACTATGGCTGGCAGGGGACTTAGTTAATCGTGGTGAAGGTTCATTGGAAACACTGGAGTATCTCTACAGTATCAAAGAAAGCGTAGAAGTAGTACTTGGTAACCACGACATTACCCTCATAGCAGCCTACTATGGTATCAAAAAGTCCAATCCTTCCTTAGACCCTATCCTAGAGTCACCTAATGCGAAAAAGCTCATAGATTGGCTTAGAAAAAGGAAATTTTTACATGTAGACTATAGTTTAGGTTACTGCATGTCTCATGCGGGTATCTCTCCTGAATTTGATTTGGGTATGGCGATCAAGTATGCGAGTAGTGTAGAGAAAAAACTACAAAGTGAACAGGGAGCTGTCTGGCTCGAAAAAATGTTTCAGCAAGGTAGCAAGCGATTTAACAGAAATGCCAAACAAATTGATATTGATAAATATGTAGTTTCCAGCTTTACCCGTATGCGTTATTGTTATGGGGATTATAGACTAGATTTTGATCAAAAGGGTGCACCTACGGATGCATTGAGAGAAAAAGGTTTAAAACCTTGGTTTGAGTGTCAAAACCGTAAAGATATTGATTTACGTATTATTATAGGGCACTGGTCAACATTGGGTTATTATGCAGATGAGCATGTTTTGGCTTTAGACACAGGGTGTTTATGGGGTGGCTCTTTGACAGCTGCTCGCATTGATGTCGATGAGGTTGAGATCGTTTCTGTGGATTGTACCAAGAAAGAGGAAGTCATAAAAACCACTTTAGAAGATGTTCCAGCAAGTTAGAGAGACTTACTTATTGATGGCAATGAAAAAATGGGTAATAAACTGATTATGGTTATAGAGATATTTTCACGTGCAAAAATTTAAAGATTTTATTTCAAGAGCAAAGAAGTCTCTATTTTCATACCTTATAAAATATACAATTTTATAAGGTTTCCATCAAGGATCATTATCAGGTTATGCTTTAACGATATGTCCTACAAATTTAGACATATTGTCTAGTATCTTTCCGCCTTTTCTAAACCCAAGTCCACAGGCTTCATAAGCGTAAAATACACCTGCTTGGTAGCTGTTTCCTTGTGTGTCTGTAGGTAGTTCTGTGTAGGCTTGGTAGATCATCTTGTGGTTGGCATAATCACCTTCTACTGCTTCGAGTTCTAAGGCGTTTTCATCTAAGATGCTTACATTGCCTCCTTCTCTGCCAAATACAGGCTTTTTGACCTGTTTTTGTCCTTCTAATGGCTCAAATGAACTTTCAAGCAAGAGAGGGTGGTTTGGGTACAGGTCCCAGAGGATTTTGAGTAGACCTTTACTTTGAAAGAGTAGTACATAGGCTGGGTTGAAGATGATGGCTTTTTGGTTTTTGATGATGTTGGTAAGGAGCATCGCCAAGTCTGACTCTTCAAGGGCTATGTCTTCCCATGGAATGAGTTTAAACCATAGTTCATAACTTGTACCCTCGTACTCTATGCCTTTTTCTACCGAAAACTCGATGTCATCGATGTAAGCAAACTCTGTTTGATAGCCTGCTTCTGTGGCGATGTACTGTAAGAGTCTTACGGTGTTTTCTTCTTCCGAGTTACCTTTGACAGAAGTAAATAAAAAATTCCAGCCATCATAACGTTCTTCAAAAGTAGAAACATCCTCTTCGAGTGTGACAAGTCTTTTAAAATTGTCAACCAAGGCTTCATATAGTCCGTTGAATTGGCTCTCTTCTTCAAGGTCATTTTGTTTGAGCATCGCCCACTGAATGATGGCAGTTTCAAAAAGTGCTGTAGGTGTGTCAGCATTAAACTCCAACAGTTTGACGGGTTTACCATCAATACCACCTGCTAAGTCAAAACGTCCATACAGATGCCAATGTACATCATTTTCCCAAGACTCCTTGATGATATCTATAAGGTTAAAAGGGATACCTACCTCATGGAAGAGGTTATTTTCTACGACATGTTCTGCAGCTTCTACATACATATCATAGAGTTCATTGGTCGCTTCATAATAGGCTTCAGCTTCTTGTTCTGACAGTACTACAAGTTCATCAGATATATAAGAGCTTTCATCACTATCAGTATGCCACACAAAACCAAGTGACTCCAAGTAGTCAACATCAAGAGCTGCTGTTTGTTGTAAATTAACCACCGAAGAACCCACCTGATCTACTGGTTGACTTTTTGTTGCCAAAGAAGCCACCTTTTTTAGTACTGGTTGCTTTGGCAGGTTTGTTAAAACTTTTTTGGCTTTTTGAGAAAGTTGAAGGAGATTTGTATCCTGCTTTTCTGTTGTTCTGGAAATTTTGGTTTCCAAATAGTTTTGAGCCTATCCATGAGCCTATCATCGCTCCAGCGATGCTTGAGAGAATTACTTCTCCTAAGCCTAACCCGCCTTGCTGTGATGCTTGTGCATTTTGGTCTTTAGTAAGGTTGGACGTACCGTTGTCTATCTTGGCTGCTTCTTCTTTAACCAATCTGTCCATCTCAGCTTGCGTTAGAACGCGTTCTGTACCATCCAATTGTTTCAGGACAATACGTGTTTCATCTGCTGGAAACTCATCTTTGATTTTGTATTTACCAGGAGCGGTCTCTTCTATGATGACAAAGGCACCTTTGGCTTGGGCTTGTTCTTCGTGCTGTTGTGTATTACCGGTACAGCCTGTCACTCCTGTGGCTAGTAAAGCTCCAAGTCCCGTGGCAGTTGCAATGGTAGAAAGTTTTTTGATATGTTTCATCGTATAAAATCCTAAATAGAAAAATTGAGTTTATAATAGCAAAAAAGGGTTAATAGTAAGGGAGGATAAGAAGGATATATTGACACAGAGGGAAGAATCTCTGTGTGTGTCAAAGGGTTTTATGGGTTCGGGGTTAGTCCATTTGCTTTCTTAGAAAAGTAGGGACATCTAAAATGTCTTCATTTTCTCCATTGTATCCACCAACAACCATTTTTGCTCTTATGTTATTGATGTTAGATACATTTGGGCTTAAAAGCGTTTCTTGCTTTTTTACAGTGGGTTCAGCGATGGCATTTTTATCTTCAAAACCAGTAGCAACAATGGTGATTCTTACTTCATCGATGTCCATTTTTTCATCAGTGGTTGTACCGAAGATGACAGATGCATCTTCATCTGCACTCTCTTCAACAATGCTCATAGCTTCACCGATTTCCATAATAGGATAATCAGGGTGAATATCAAAGTGAACTAAGACTCCCATCGCACCATCTATAGAGATGTTGTCAAGGAGCGGAGACTCAATAGCTGCTTTGGCTGCATCATAAGCGGCATTGGCTCCAGTCGCGTAACCTGCACCCATAAGAGCAAGACCTCTGTGAGACATCACGGTTTTTACATCTGCAAAGTCAAGGTTGATGTCGTTATCGCCATGAGAAAGAATGACTTTTGAGATCCCGCCAACAGCTTGAGCAAGAATGTCATCTACCATTCTAAAACTTTCTTTGATTCCAAGGTTTTTTTCAACGATAGAAAGAAGTCTTTCGTTAGGTACAACAATGATAGAATCACTTTCTCGTTTGAGCTCTTCTAATCCTTCTTTTGCAAGTTTTGTTCTTTTACGACCTTCAAACTTGAAAGGACTTGTCACAATAGAAACAGTGAGTGCACCTACCTCTTTTGCCGCTTGTGCAATGATAGGTGCAGCACCTGTACCAGTACCACCACCAAGACCAGCAGAGATAAAGACTATGTCTGAGCCTTCAAGCATCTTTTTAATGTCTTCAAAACTTTCTAATGCCGCTTCTCTCCCTTTATCTGGAACCATACCTGCACCAAGTCCTCTGGTTGCATTGATACCTAGTTGCATTTTGTATGGAGCCAACGAGCTTTCCAAGGCCTGTGCATCTGTATTTGCAACGATAAGGTCGATACTGTGAATCCCTTCTTGTATCATATGATTAATCATGTTACCACCGCCGCCACCAACGCCGATCGCTTTTATTTTTGCACCGTTCGTGCGACATTTTGCTTCGATGATATCTATTTCAAACTCTTCCATTTTTTCCCCTTTGTGTGATGTGTAAAATACGACCTATTAAAAAAGTTGTTTGGTCCAATTGGTAAACTTTTTAATAAGATTGCTATTCTCTTCCTCTATATTTGGTAAATCTTCAAAAGAAAATGACTCTGCTTCTACAGATTTTTTGGCCTGTTTTTTCTCTTCTTTTGTTTCTTTACGGGTTTTACTTAATTTGATATCATCTACCTCATTAATCGTATTGGCAATTTTGATATCACTAAGGTTTTCTTCATGCATTTCTTTGGAATGCAATAACTCTTGTTGAAAGTTTATCTCATACTGTGTGTGTTCACCTGCTCTGTAAAGAAGTAAGCCCAGCACAGTTGAGAAAGCAGGATCTTTAAGCTCATCAAACAAACCTTCAATATCACTACTAGGTTTACCTATACGTACAGGCATAGCAGGGAAGATAGATTGCGCTAACTCTCTAATGCCCTTAAGTTTTGTCATTCCACCGGTTAAAATAAGTCCTGCACCTATCTGTTCTTTAAGTGCAGATTTCTCAAGTGACTTTGCCAAGATCATGAGTGCCTCTTCAACACGAGAAAAAATAACAGAGTGGACGATCTCTAAAGAGACACCATTTCTGTTTTCTTCATCTCCTATGATAGGGAGCTCTATAATCTCATTACTGGTTTCTATAAGGTTTCCATGACGAATCTTGACATTCTCTGCTATTTGTAGGGGAGTATGTAATGCCATAGAAAGGTCATTGGTGATATGGTTAGAACCTACACCTAAAAAGTCGTTATATCTAATTGAATTGCCAGTATGTATGACAAGGTTAGAAGTCTGTCCCCCTAAATCAATGACAGCAACACCAAGTTCTTTTTCATCATTGTTCATAGTTGCAATGGCTGAAGCATAACCTGAAAGTACAATACCATCTATTTCAACACCGGCAGATTGGACTGCTTTTTTGAGATTTGACAAGTTGGATTTTTGTGTCATAATGATATTGACATCTACTTCCATACGAGAAGCATTCATGCCATAAGGGTCTTCTATGAAGTCTTGGTCATCTACTCTGAAATTATAGGGAAGTACATGTACAATTTCATATTCGTTAGGAACATTAGCATTATAAAGAGCCGTTTGCATCACACGGTTGATTTCTTTAATAGAGATATCTTTATGCGGTATGTTGACTATACCCGTTGAATTAAGACTTTTCGCATAGGCATTAGAAATGGAAACTGTAGCAGAAGTAATGGTTGATCCCGCAATTCTTTTTGCGTCTGTGATAGCTTTTTTGATAGATTTTGAAGCAAGTTCAATATTGGTGATGGCACCTTTTTTTATCCCTTGGGATTTGGAGACACCATGACCTTGTATATGTACAACTCCATTTTCGATCTTAGCTATAATCGCACATATTTTAGTTGAACCGATATCTATAGCTAAAATTGTTTCACTCAATTTACCAGTCCTCCCATATAGACTTCAGTAGGATACTGCTCATCCAATATTTTTAATAAATTAGATTCAAATGTTCTTTTTTTCATCTGATTAGCAGTCTGCTTGACAAAATCTGTTTGATTTGCGTCTAATGATAATAATTTTTGTTCTACAATCTTGTAAACAATTACTTTATCAATAACGCTAATAATACCCTTTTCTTTATTAGATGTAAATAGTTTTTGTAAAAATTGTAAACTTTCTTGTGAATTTAGTGGTTTAAGGTTGTCACGATTTTGTAAAGTCACGAAGTCTGATACAGTGAGGTTAGTCTCATCGATCTTTGTTAAGGTTGACTCTGCAAGTGCCAAAAGAGCTTCTTTTTTTGCTTGAACTGCATAGAGATCTGTCACTTCTTTTTGTGCTTCTTCATATGTCTTAATTTGAGGTTCTTTCACAGCGTTTATCTTTACCGTGACATATTGTGTACCTGCCACTCTTGGTTTCAGTATGTCTCCTATAGATTTTTGTTCTATTTCATCCCAAATGGATTGACTTAGTTTAAGATCACCTACAGGCAATTTGATGTTTTCTGAACTCTTTAAAGTACCTTTTTTAAATGCGATATAAGCTTTTTGTGCAGATTTTTTTGATTTCTTAAGTTTCAGGTCGTTAGATACTGATTCTTTTGCCACATCAAAAAGAAGTTGTTTCCCTTCAGCATCTGTATAATTAAAGCTATTTGCTTCATAATGGTTTTTTAACTCTTCATCTGTGACATTCACATCTTCATTGGAAGTCCATAACAAAGAGAGATCATACTCTTTTGTTGTCGTATAATTTTCTTTTTGTGTTTCCCAAAATGCTTTGACTTTCACATCATCTGTAACATAAGTAATGTCAGCTCTTGTCAGTACTTTGTAAGCAATTTTATCCGCTACATTGATAGCAGCGCCCACAGCTTCTACTTCAAGTGGTAGTGCTTCTGTTTCCAATAAGGCCAATGTCTTAGTGATAGTGATTTCTTCTTTGAGTGTTGCTTCAAATTCTTTGGCTTTAAGTCTTTGGGATTTGAGGTAGCCATTGTAAATTTCTTTATCGAAAACACCTTCTTTTTGAAAACCTTTGATTGTGCTAAGTTTCGATATCAGTTCCTCATCCGAGACAACAACTCCTAAGTCTTTCGCAAAGTTGAGTACTTTTGCTTGTGTAGCTATCTGAGCAAATGCTTGTTGAATGAGTCCCATCTGTTTGGCTTGCTCATCATCAAGCTTACCTTGAAGTTGCTGGTTGACTTGCGCATAAATACCACTATAAATGGTGTTCAGTTTACTTTGTTTGATTTCTATATCACCGACTTTAGCAACATTTCCTGCTTTAGAACCAAAACTGTAACTTCCCCAACCTACAAAACCTGCACCTATAAATGCTATGGTTGCTATCCAGATTGTCCATACTAAATATTTATTATGTTTTTGCATCCAACTAATCATACTTCATCTGCCTTCTATCGAAAAATTTGTATAATATTTTACCCAAATAAACTTGTGGTAAGATAGGAATAGAGGGATGAAAACATGATTGACAACAATACAATTATTCAACGTGACTTGGATGTGGTTTGGCATCCTTGTACCAAAATGAAAGATCATGAAACATTACCACTAGCTCCGATAAAATCTTGGGAAGGGTCTAACTGTATGACTTTGAAGGCAATAACTCCATAGATGTCGTAAGCCCTTGGTTGCTAAACTTGTTTGGGCGTACCAACAAAAGTATCAACGATAAGATAAAAGCAAAAATTGTCAACCTTTCACTCAGTAAGCTTCAGAAAGTTTTTTATGTTGACAATGGCTCATTTATTGTAGAAGTTAGGGATGAAAAGATAGAGGCTACCAATGAGAGGATAGTAAAACTTATGAAGTAGACTTTTTTGTAGTTTATTTCTGTAGTCTACTTTCCAAATAGTGAAAAAAGCTTCTTACTTTTGGCTATTCGCTCATAGTGGTCTATGGCTCTATGTATGCCTAGTTCCATGGCCTCTTTGTAAAGTTCCAAAGCTCTTTTTTTATCTTTTGTAGTGCCTATACCATTTTCATAAAACTGTCCTAAATCACAAATGGCTTCAGGGTAGTTGTCATTCATTGCTAAAAGATGCATGAGAGTAAAAGATTCAGGAAGATTTTTTTGAAGTATCTCCCCTTTATACAAAGCCCTTGCAAGTCTAAATCGTGCATACTTGGATTCTGTAGCAGCGGTGATAAGTAGAAGTTGTGCAGCTTCAGATTTATTTGAAGTGCTTGTTTTTTCTATGTTTTGAATCATTTCCTCAATGTCAGATTCTGTATATCCCTCATTTGAAATCTGAAGTAACCATGCATCCACAGAAGAAAAACTCTTAGTACTTTGGTGCTGAGGAGGGTACTGGTGTTGCATATTTTTAAACTTTTCATTGATATGGGGAATTTTATTGTATGTGGTATCTGTGTGAGAAAGGTCATTTGTTTCTGCTTTTTTTTCAGTGTGAAGTTTCTCTTCTGCCCTCTGCTCAGGAATGATCTCTTTTAGTGTAGAGGTGGGGTCTTGGATATCAAAAAAATCATCTTTATTAATCGTTTTTACTTTAGGTATCTCTTCTGAGAAAAAAGTATCTTTTTTCTCCTCTTCTAAACTCAAGTCTATATTATCGGGAAGGACATCTTGGGCATTGACATTGAGTAGGGTATCATAGTTGATACTCTCGGTTGACATTTTTTTCGAGGAGGGTACAGTATCTAGGTAGTCATCATAGTTGACGAGTTCGCTTTGCTCTTCGACAGATTCTGTTTCTGCAAAAAGTTGGAACTCATCGATGACAGCTTGATCTTTTGCTTGTTGTATTTTTTCTTGCAGGGTTAAGATGTTGTCAGCGATCATGTCAGAAGTTAGTGTTTCTTCTTTTTTTTCTAACATACTCTCATAGATGTCATTTTGCGCAGATTCCTCAGGCATAGGAGTGAAAAAAGTATCTACTTGAGAAGTTCTTTGAACAACAGTGGTTTGGCTAGGAGATTCTATATACTCAGAGATCAGTTTTTGTGCCTGTACATACTGCTCTTCACCCAAAAGTCCCAATATCTCGTTCATTCTACTGTCAGTTTTAAGTAACCTAAGTTTAAGTACTTGCAGTTGTATGGTCTCTGTATCTGTCATAGAGATGGCCAGCTTTATAATAGCCAAGCGTTTTTTAGTCTGATTCATACGTCATTCCCATGGTTTATAGTTTGGCAAGTATAACAAAAATAGCTTTACAAAAGTGGTTTACAGGTTTGCTGACAAGGCCAACAACCTACAGGAGTTCTCCAAGATAGAAATCTTTTTTGCCATTTCTGTGATATCTCTATCATAAGAAATAAGTCCGAAGCCTTTAATGAGTAGTAGATGTGTATCGTGTTTTTGAAAGAACTGTGGTATTTCGAAGGGAGCACGTTCTAGCCAGTCTTCCATATTTTTGGGATCATAGACGATGATTTCACCCAAAACTTTTTTACCGTAAAAGTCTGCAGGAGAGACTTTTCCATGTTTAAGAGAATAGGCAGTGGCATAGGGAGGCATGGTATAACATACATACTTTGCATTGGGGATGGTTTCATAGATGTTTTCATGGATATGTACATCTGCATTTGCCATACTCCATCTATAGTCACGTTTTTGATAATCAAGTTTGACAAGTGATTCCTCAGTTACTTCATTCAAGATAGTGTCTTTGGAGTTGATGATAAAACTATATTGGCTCACTCTAGCAGAGATAGACCCGTGATAGACAGAAAAAAAGTTTTTATTGAAAAGGGAGAGTGAGACGTGTTTGATGTCATCTATGAGATGTTTGTCCATCATATTGGCAACCTTTGTTAGGATTATTTTGGTATTATAACATCAAAATTACACAATACTTAACAATCAATAATCAATAGCAAAGGAATGCACTTGAAAACACCTCATATACCTGTACTTTTAGATGAAGTGTTAGAGAGTTTCTCTTCTGTAGGTGAGGGCTATTTTGTGGACTGTACTTTAGGATATGCCGGGCATAGTTCTGAAATGTTAGCCAAATACCCACAGTTAAAACACATAGGTATAGACCGTGATGATGAAGCTTTGGACTTTTCTAAAAAACGTTTAGCGCCTTTTGAAGATAGAAGTACACTTTACAAGGGTACGTTTGCCAATGTGTTTCCCACACTGGATGAAGCACCTATTACAGCAGTGCTTGCAGACTTTGGTGTGTCCTCTTTACAACTTGACAAAACAGAGCGTGGATTTTCCTTTACCTCTGAAGCTTTAGATATGCGCATGGATGCCAATGCCCCTTTGTCTGCATATGAAGTGGTTAACGAATACTCTCAAGACAAACTTGAGTACATCTTTGATGTTTATGGAGAAGTCCGAAGTTACAAAAAGTTGGCAGGTGCGGTCTTAGAAGCCAGAGCCAAAGGACCCATTAAAAGTGCCAGAGCATTAAGTGAGATAGCCAAAACGGTCATACCTGCGGGTGGAAAGATACACCCAGCCACCTTGATGTTTCAAGGCATACGCATAGAGGTCAATAATGAACTTGGAGAGATAGAAGGTTTGCTTGATGCCATTGAAGCGAAGCACTATGAGGGCGAAGTGGTGTCCCTCATCACCTTTCATTCACTTGAAGACAGACTGGTGAAAAACCGTTTTAAAAAATGGGCAACTGCGTGTATCTGTGACCCTCAGGCGATGCGTTGTACTTGTGGGAAAAATAACGCCATAGGTAAAGCACTTTCACGTAAGCCCATCACGGCATCTAAAGAAGAATTAAAAGTCAATCCACGCAGCAGGTCTGCCAAATTACGAAGTTTTAGGTTTATCTCATGAAAAAAGTCAAAAGTCCAAATGGTATCACCTTTGGTATGGTGTCGGTGATTATAATGTCCATCAGCATCGTTCTTATACTGACGATGATCAAAGTGTTTCTAAGTAACCAAATTTACCATGAGAGTAAAGTAGTGAATGATATGAAACGAGAAGTCTCTGCATTGAAGGCAGAAAAAGTGATGTTAGAACAAAGTGTTGAAGCATCAAAATATAAAAACGAAGTGACAGATACTATCTTTGTTATCAATGATGAGGAGTAAGCTTGATACGTGCTTTTATACGCTTTGCTGTAGATAAGCCGATCATAAACCACATCTTAATGGTGTTTATGGTTCTCCTCTCTATCTTTGCTTATCAAAATATCCCTAAAGAAATTTTCCCTCCTTCAGCACTGGATAAAATTACGGTACAGGGTGGGTATGCAGGAAGTAGCGCTGATGTACTAGATAAAATGGTTGTCAAGACGATTGAAGATGATATGAAAAACATCTCTGAGATAGAGTCTTTAGAGACAGTGATTCAAAATGGATCGTTTATCATTAAAGCCAATATCAAAGAAGGAAGTGACAAAAGTCAAACGCTTGATGATGTAAAAGATGTCATATCCAATGTCAGACGAGATCTTCCTTCAGACATGAATGAACCTACTGCAAAACTGGTGCAAAAAGATTTTCCTCTAGTGATAGTTGCAATCTCTGGAGAGGTAAGCACCCGAACACTGCTTGATGTGGGTAACAAGCTCAAAAGTGATCTAAGTCGATATCAGGAACTCAGTGGTCTAACTGTCTATGGTGATGTAGATGATGAAGTATTGATAGAGATGAATGATGCAAAGATCAATGCTTACGGACTTCCTAAAGACAGTATCTATCAGGCTATAGCCGGGTTAAGTTCTATTTTTCCTATTGGTACATTGAAACAACAGGGAAGCCATCTTTATATTTCTACGATCAATGGTGAGAAAAATGCACAAACAGTAGAAAGCACACTCATTACGGTAGCCAATCAGCGCATACGACTAGGCGATATCGCCACTGTCAAATTTGGCTTGAGTGACCGTGGAGAGATCTCTCATTTTAACAGTGCAAGAAATGTGTCACTGAATATCAATAAGACAAAAGACGGTAATGCTATAGCGTTGAGTAAACAGATTAGAGAAGATTTAAAAGTATTTTCAAAAGAGTATCCTGGCATCTCATTTGAAGCTTATACCGATACATCTGTTTGGATCAAAAATAGGTTGAATCTCGTCTCTTCAAATATTTTATTTGGACTGATACTTGTATTTTTAGCACTTTTATTAAGTGTGAATTATCGTATTGCTTTTGTTGTGGCTATTGGTATTCCTACCAGTTTTATGATTACGATAGTCGGTGCGGACTTGTTAGGGTACAGTCTCAATATGCTCACCCTTTTAGGCGCACTCATCGCTCTGGGCATGATAGTCGATGAAGCCATAGTGGTTGCTGAGAATATCTACCGACATATAGAAATGGGGAAAATCCCCTAGAGATGCTGCCATAGAGGGTGCAATAGAAATGTTCCCTGCTGTACTTACAGCCACATTGACTACGGTATTTGCTTTTTTGCCATTGCTTATCATGAGTGGAGAAATGGGTGTGTTTATGAAAGTACTGCCTGTGATGATAAGTATATTGCTTATTAGCTCATTTTTTGAAGCATTTTATTTTCTGCCACTACATGCAAAAGAGTTTTTCACCATAGGAAAAGTAAAAAAAGAACACAGTGAAGATGGTTTTTGGAGAGGAGTCAATAGTCTTTACCAAGGTATCTTAGGTAAACTTTTCAAGCATAAAAAAACAAGTCTTTTACTTTTAGTGACACTTATTATTTTGGCTACTGTTAGGAATGTTTAGGATCACAAAATTTAAGCTTTTCCCTGAGTTTGATACCACACAGATCTACCTCAATGGAAAGATAGATGTCAATAATGAACTTAGAAGATACCGAAGTATATGTCACAGCCATAGAAAAAGAGCTTTTAGCAAAGTTAAACGATGAGTGATCTCTCTTCGGTAACTTCTGTCATAGGTGTTAACATCAATGCCAAGCAGGATTTTGAAACAGGGGATAATCTTTTTCAGATCTTTGTGAACCTCCATGAAAAAGCACCTGAAAACTTTTTCGATAAGTATATCAGTCCTGTATTTTCACTGGAGTATGATGATGGTGACATGATACGTCAGAAAAAGGCACAGGATGTGGTAGCATTGATCCAAAAAGAGATAGTCGCACATCAGAAAACATTCAAAAACAGTTACAGGGGAGAGTATCTTTACGGAGTTAAATGTGTATGCCCCTCAAGCGGGTGTGGTCGGCAATGACATAGAGATCGGGTTTGCAACGACTACAAGTGAAAAGATGTTAGATGCAGTCAAACGTTTGAAAGAAAAACTAGCAAGCATCGAAGGGGTAGAAGATATTGCTGATAATGCAAAAGAGGGTGTCAAAGAGTTAAAACTCCGTGTTAATGAGTACGGGCAACAGCTCGGTTTTAACGAGGCCTATGTTACTTCTGTTTTAAAAGGTTCATTTCTTAAAGCGGAGTATGGAAAAATGTTTAATGAGACAGGATTGATTAGGGTACGCATAGAGAATCCGGAAAAAGATTCAAACCTTCAACTGAACAATGTTACCTTACCTACACCAGATAAAACACAAATGGTCAGTTTAAGAGATATTTGTGATTTTACCTATCAGCGCAGTTATGTGAAGATCTTTAAAGAAGATTCACAAAGGGTACGCACGGTTACAGCCAGAGTAGACAGTAAAAAAGTACTGGCAACAGATGTGATGAAAGAGATAAAACCTTTACTTACAGAGATAGAAAATGAGGATGTAACTGTCATCATCAAAGGGGAAGAGAAAGAAAATATAAAGATGCAAAAAGAGATGACACAAGCTGCAATGATAGCCATCTTTCTCATTTTTATTACGCTGGTATGGATGTTTAACTCTTTAGTGATGCCTTTGATTATCGTCTCAACCATACCTCTTTCTATCGTTGGTGCATTGGTTGGTCAGTATGTGGTTGGACTCAACTTAAGTATGCCAGGAGTTATGGGCATCATCGGTTTAGCAGGTGTGGTTGTCAATGATGGTCTCATCATGCTAAGTGTCATTAGAGAAGGTAAGAATGAACAAGAGGTGTTAGAAAAAGCCATACAGAGACTGCGACCTATTTTACTCACCTCTGTGACCACGATACTCGGACTCTTTACCTTGATGTTCTTTGCTTCAGGACAGGCACTGATACTCCAACCTATGGCGGTAAGTCTTGGCTTTGGTATCGCCTGGGCAACGGTGTTGAACTTGTACTACGTGCCGCTCATGTATGCGGTGATCTACCGGGTTAAACCGTAGCTTTGGGTGAGTTTTCTTTTACACCCAAAAGAAGTGATAGATCTGCATCATCTCCATACTCTTCAAAAAGTTTGCAGATTCTATCGAGTTGTATATCTGAACGTTCTAAGTAAGGGTTGTTGTCAATGAATTGCCAAAATGAGTCTGAATTTTTGCAGAGTTTTTTGAGATAGTAGCGGGTAATTTCACCCATTGTTTCTTCTGTATCTGATAATAGTTCTTTTCTTTCTATGGCATAAGGTGTTCTTATTCCATAATATTCTACAGGTTCACCTATTTGTTTAAAATTCACAAACTTGTCTTCTTAAAATTCGATGTAAATGAATGTTTCCATAATGAAAAAACCATGTAGTATATTATAGAGAAGAAAGATTAATGCGTGTTGCTATCATGAGTCCATAGGTTAGTAATGTACGCAACTTTAAGGCAGATAAATGTTCATGCTGCGGTAGTATATGAATAAGAGCACCACCGTGAAATTTCAAAATTGGGAGACTTTTGATATGATTCTCCAATATTTTTCTACATTACCACTTTTTTGCATAGGCATTTTTCGAAATAAGTGGTATTACATTTACAAAGAAAACTCGTACCGTACCAACATAGTTTCCTGTAGCATTATGACTTAAAAGATATATGAATGATTGTTCATCAGCCTGACTGAAAAGATACCTTTTGAATTTTTCAACTCTGGAGAGATGGCATATCTGTGGAAGAAAAACATCACTTCTCACTTTCTTTGACTAGTTGAAAAATCTTTTTCTTTTGTAGCCAATACGATGCTATATTCTTGCGTCAAAAGGTTAAAAATTTGTTTAGATTGCATGAGTCACTTTTATTATAATTTTAAGATATTAGCAATATTATAGTCAAGGGTGTGTTAAAGGTTACTTCTTATTTTTGAATTTGACATTTTTTGACATTTTTATACTATAATGGATGCATCGTTCATGCTAGGGATATATATTATGAAAATTTTTTTAAACATACGAATACTTGTTTTCTTTGTACTTGTAAGTACATCTATGCAGGCAAATGAAGTAGATAGCCTACTCAAAAAGTTTAATCAGAAAAATGATTTAAGCCAAAAAACCATCGATGAAAACAAAGGGCACTTAGTTCTTTTCACCAGAGATAAACTTGAAAGAATGCATGCAAAGACGCTAATAGATGTTTTTAAAACGACACCGGTGATTTATTACCATGAAAACAGATATGGACTTCCTGATCCCTTGGCTAGTGGTGCTTTTGAACCGTACCGAAGTAATTTTATCCGTCTTTATATAGATGGTGTGGAAGTGACGCAAGGATGGATGGGAAGCGGGTTGATACTTTATGGAGATCTAAATATCGATTTTGTAGATCATATAGAGTTCTATTATGCAATTCCTTCTTTTGAGACAGCTGTGGAGCCAGCATACTTAACTGTATTTTTGTACTCTAAAAACCCAAAACAAGACAATGGGGGGAAAGTGAACCTAGTTCAAGGGAGTAGAGGTTACAACTCCCAAAGTGTGAGTTACGCAGAGCAAAAAGAAGACTATGCTTATATGGTCAACTTTTCTCATACCGATGCAAAAAGAGAGAAGATCGACAATGGAACAACTACCCCACTTTCAAGAGATTTTGAACGTTTACAGCTTTTTTCCTACATTAAAACAGAAGATCAGATATTTCACTTACAAGTGATGAAAAAAGAGACAGACAGTCTTGCAGGTCTTAGTTACGATGCAACACCACTCGTGTCTGAAGTAGACTATCTCAATATACATATGGATTATGGGATTGACTTTACGGAGTATTTACACGCACAATTTGCCTATGATTGGCTTAAAACAGACTTAAGACAAGCAGATGATAATCCTTTGGTACTAATTGGAAGTATGTTTGGTAATGAGTTGGATGCTACGGTTAAAAACAGTACGTATAGTGCTGAACTCACTTACAAGGAAAATATAGGTGATCATCGTCTTGCAACAGGTATAAAAGGTAGATGGAAAAGACTTGACTCTCTTTCATTAGAGGGATTTGGAACTATACCCTTGACTTTTACAGAAGAAGATGTTTTCTCTGTTTTTTTTCAAGATCAGTATGTGCTTAGCGATGCAGAACTTTTGACACTAGGCGTAGAGTATAGTAAAGTTTACCGTAATTCAACTATCGCGATGATGAACTTTTACAATTGCGACTAGGGTACATTTATACCTCTGAACATTGGAGTTATAAAACTTATCTGTATCGTACGATGTTTGCACTAGACCCCTTCTCAAGATACTTTGACCTTGCAAACCAACATGATGTTGAACCGCAGACTACTGTGGGTATTACCCAAGAAGTTGCTTATACTCAGGATGATTATCGTATTAGGCTGATGTTACTAATGATGCAAGATGAAAATGGACTGGTCCAAAATCTCGGCTCTGGAGAGACAAAGTATTTCTTCAGTATTTTTAATTATGATTATGATTTTGATATAAACAATAAAGTTAACTTACAACTCTATTATGCAAAGTATCAAGATATAGCTAACCTTGATGAACTTGAAGATACTAGTGGGTATCTTAGTTTTATGAACACTTATGAAGATTTGGATTTTTATAATGGCGTGGTATGGCATAAAAATAGCATAGACGATAAAAACTATTTTGATGTGACGAGCTCAGTGACATGGAATGTTAGTGAAAGTCTTGTGCTGACACTGAAAGGTCAAAACCTTCTTGATAAAGCAAAAAAGAGAAGTTTATTTCGTGTAGATCCTTCAACAGGTGGTTTGATGACTCCTTTGCAGATATCTCCCATAGACCAACGTGTCACACTTGAGTTGGAGTATCTTTTTTGAAAAAAATCCTGATACTCTTCATCCTTTTCTATGGGCAAGTTTTTGCGTTAGACAAGCAGAGTACACTTAAGTTTTATCATCATATGTTTGCGGCATTGACCTCAAAACCATCGGTGTTAGTCTATACCAATGATAAAGAGTATAGAAAGGTTTTTTCTTTTTCCAAAAGAATTGTCTTAACTACACAGCCAAGAGATGCAGATATCATCCTTATTACCAATGAGATGATGCTTAGACGTGTATTGACTCGAGGTAAGATGAAAGCTGAGTTGAATGAAAATACCATATTATTTGTGACAGATTATCGTTATTTGGAGGAGTCAAAAGACATCGTGGGGGCATTTTACAGTAGAAAAGGGCGCACACAGTTGCTTTTTATAAAAGAAAGACTCAAAGCTAAGAAGATCACCCTTCCTGCTGAGTATCAACACTACATGATAGATGAACTATGAGACAGGGATATTTCGATAAATTTGTAGTTCTTCTCATGCTCCTGCTTATCTTTTTTGCTGTGGTCTTACAGGTTTCCACGGTAAAGAGTACAGAAAAATTGAAACAAGCTGAGATAGAAAAGACGGAACAGTATGCCGCAAAAATTGCCCAGTTGATACAACTTAGAACAGGACATGATATTGAAAATACATTAAGCACTGTACCTAAACTAAGAGAACATATGAATGAAGCATTGGCTGCATTTTTGACCAAACAATATCAGTACATTTTTGTACTTCAAAAAGATGCAAAACACAAATACCGTTTTTTACTTGATGCCTCGGCAGAAGAAGAATATAAAGGACTCTTTTTTCCAAACACGAAATTGTTTGATAAGGTATATGAGACTGGAAAAATGCAAATTGTTGAGCAACACGAAGGGGTTGAAGAGGTTTGGTTGTCACTAGTGTACCCTATTCTTAAGGAAGGTAAGACAGAGGCATTGTTAGTATTGGACCTTTCTCAAACGTATGGTGAACAGTTAAGTAATTTCAACTCTCCGCTCATGAATGTTGTCTGGATGATGCAAATTTTCTTATTGATGAGCTTACTTTTGTTGATTTTTTTGGCTTATCGATATTATATGATGAGACAGGCACTCATACGAGATAAATTAACTTCAGTTTATACCAAGCAGTATCTTGCAGAATTCTGTGATAAACACTGTCTAGGAAGTTATCATGTGATGCTTATAGACTTGGATGGGTTTAATCAAATCAATCTCAAATACGGTCAAACATTTGGTGATACCGCCCTTAAAATGTTTACACAAACGATGACCAATGCAATTTCTTCAGTTTCGAAAGTGATACGTGTAGGAGGTACGGAGTTTTTAGTGATGGTACCTAAAATAGGTAATGATCTAGAGGTTGTTGCAAATGCATTATTTGAAACATTGAGGGACAAAAAATACCTGATAGAGAATGAAATCATACGTTTACCTGTTTCTATGAGTGCAATGAGTACACCAGATGGAACAACCTCTATACAAAACATGCAAAGATTCTTAGATGAAAAACTTTTAGAAGTAAAAAGTAAAGGTAAAAATGCATTAGGTATTTTAGGATTAGCACATCATGATGATGTGAAATATAGCAATATGGACTATATTAAAGATGCATTGGAAGGGGAGAGACTTGTTTGTCTTTATCAGCCCATTGTGAATACGCACACAAAAGAAATTGTAAAATATGAAGCACTGGTAAGACTAGTAGATAAAGGGAATCCTGAAAAACTTATCTCACCCTTTTATTTCATGGATTTGATCAAGGGTACGAGTCAATACATCAAAATGAGTAAATTGGTCTTTAGTCATGTTTTCGCAACCTTGCTGAAGTATCCTGAAGTGAAATTGTCCGTGAATGTTGATCTTGATGATCTAGACAATGAGGATATGATGCATCTTATCAAAAACTATCTTTACAAGCATAAAGAGGTTGCACACAGATTGACTTTTGAGATTCTCGAGGAACATGAAATAAAAGATTATGATAAAGTGCAGTACATCTTTAAGCAATTAAAGGCATATGGTTCCAAAGTGGCACTCGATGACTTTGGGAGCGGGTATGCAAATTATAGCTACTTGATCAAACTGGAATTAGATATTTTAAAAATTGATGGAACTCTTATACGTGAACTTCAAAACAATCCTGCTAAAGCTAAAATGGTTTTGAAATCTATCCAAAAATTGGCTACTCAATTTAACTATGAACTTGTCGCCGAATTTGTTTCTCATGAAGATATTTATGATCTGGTGAAAGAACTGGGTATAGAATATTCTCAAGGGTATTATCTGGGTGAGCCAAAGCCCATAGAATCTTATTTGGGACAAAGTCAGTAAACCCTTTTCTCCTTAAAACTATTTAGCTATAATAATTGACTTTGAAATAAATTATATAGGGTCGTATGATAGTGCTAAGTGCAGTTGAAAGAAAAATAGAACAATTTGTCGCAGACTTGGATGACAAGGAAATCACAGCATTGTATGCGAAGCTTCCTCGTGGGAAACGTTTACGTGCGAAGCTCATCTTGAAGATAGCGGGAGAATCACTACGCGTTGTGAAAACCGCAGCCGTAGTAGAGATGATACATGCGGCTTCTTTACTACATGACGATGTGATAGATGATGCATATACAAGACGCTCTAAACCTTCTTTAAATGCGCTATATGGCAATAAAACTGCCATAATGATGGGTGATATACTGTATTCTAAAGGTTTTTTGGAGCTAAGTAGCATTGATACAGAAGTGGCAAAAATGGTTTCAAGTGCAGTAGTTCAACTTAGTCTTGGAGAACTTAAAGATGTTTCTCTTTCAAAAAGTTTTAACCTAGATAAAAAGATGTATTTAGAAATGATATATCAAAAAACTGCTTCACTCATAGAGGCAAGTGCAGGTGTAGCTGCTTTACTCTCTGGCAAACCTAAAAAGGTTTATATGAGATATGGAAGAAACTTAGGTTTGGCATTTCAGATGATAGATGATTTACTAGATATCACTCAAGATTCGGCTACTTTAGGTAAACCTGCTTTACATGATTTTGTGGAGGGAAAGACTACTATGCCTTATATCTATTTGTATGAAGCGTTGTCTGTAGATGAAAAAGTAAAACTTCGTTCCATGCATGCCAAGGTATTAAAGCTAGAGGATCAAGCGTGGATACTCTCCAAGATGAAAGCACATCAAGTCATAGAAAAATCGTACCTTGAAGCAAAAGCTCTCATCGATGAAGCCATAGCACTGATGGATACCCAAGGTGAGACGGCATTGACAAGCATTGCCAAAGAGATGATAGAGAGGGACTTTTAATGTATTACCAAGTAATGAGTTTTTCCCATAAAAGCTGTGAACAAGGTATGCGTGAAAAGTTAGCTTTTGCAAATGATGATGAAAAAATAGAGATGCTCAACCAGCTTGTGGCCTTTGAGTTCATACATGAAGCATTTATTGTCTCTACTTGTAACCGTGTGGAGGTTGTCCTTGCTACAAGTGATAACTTTTCATCATATCATTCTGTTTTAGGTTTGATGGCACAGAAATCTAACATAAACTTTTATACACTCAAAGAGAGTGTTATGCGGTATGATGATGAAGAAGCAGTAGAGCACATATTTGCCGTTGTGGCATCTTTGGACTCATTGGTAGTAGGCGAATCTCAAATAACAGGTCAGGTCAAAGAAGCCTTTATGCTTTCCCATCGGAACAAAACTGCGGGACGTAAACTAAACCGTATTATCTCTTATGCCGTGAAGTGTGCAGCAGAAGTACGTAATGTCACCAATATTTCGCAAAACCCTATCTCCATTGCTTCTGTAGCAGTGGTACAGGCACATCAAATCTTAGGCGATGATATGCCAGGGATGACAGCGGTTGTTCTGGGTGCAGGTGAGATGGCAGTACTTGCTGCAAAACATCTCTTACGTGCGGGATGTGATGTTATCATGCTTGGGCGTGATGTGGAAAAAGTGCAAGCAGTGGTAGATGCTTTGGGCGAAAATGCAAAAGCAGATCACCTAGAAAACTTAGGTAAATATATCAACCGTTACAGGCTTCTTTTTTCAGCTACTTCTTCAAAAGATGTCCTTGTTACTAGAGGGAGTATAGAAAATGAGTCTATCAACAGACTTTGGTTTGATATGGCGATACCACGTGATATAGAAGATATAAACATAGAAAAACTACAGCTATTTCGTATAGACGACCTGCGAAGTATCTCTCAAGATAACCATGCGTTACGGGAAGAACAGGCAGTTAGAGCTACTGAAATAGTGGAAAAATACACTGATGACTTTTATGCTTGGCTAAGAGCTTTGTCCGTAGAGCCTATCATTAAGCAAATGAGACAAAATGTTTCAGAAGCGATAGATAAAGAAATGAAGCGTGCGATCAAGAAAGGTTATATTGCTGCGGATGCAGAAGAAAATACTCGTAAAATGGCAGAGCAAATGTTTAAACGATTTTTGCATGATCCCACACAAAATTTACGTCAATCTTCTGCAGAACACAAGAATGCAAACTCTATTGAAGCAGTAAAGCAAATGTTTAATATTGATACAGAAAATATAGATTTTAAACAATATAAAAATGACCACCACAGTAAAGGATACAAGGCGTGAGATTTTCAAGATTATTACTTCCAACGAGTAAAGAAACACCCAATGATGCAACATTAGCAAGCCATATTTATCTCATAAGAGCAGGACTGATACAGTCTGTAGGTGGCTCAGGGCTCTATAACTTTTTACCACTGGGCAAAAAGATACTCGATAAAGTCCGTTTGGTTGTCAAAGAGGAGCTAGACAAGGCAGGATGTCAAGAGACCAGCCTTTCGTTTGTGACACCTTTGGCACTTTGGGAAGAGAGTGGACGTGCAGAGCAGTATGGTAAAGAGCTTTTACGTTTTAAAGACCGTAAAGATAACGACTATTTACTTAGCCCTACTAACGAAGAGGCGATGGTGAATCTGGTACGTCAAACAGTGAAGTCTTATAAGCAACTTCCTCTTAACTTATACCAAATAAACCTCAAGTTTCGTGATGAGATAAGACCTCGATTTGGTTTGATGCGTGGGCGTGAGTTTCTTATGAAAGATGGTTACAGTTTTCATGCTACTTTTGATGATATGTTAAGAGAGTTTGACCTTATGGAGCAGACCTACAAAAAGATATTTACCCGTTTAGGATTGAACTTCAGAGTAGTGCAGGCAGACTCAGGACAGATAGGCGGTGATGGTTCTAAAGAGTTTATGATACTTGCTGACTCTGGAGAAGATGATATCATTGTATGTGATGCTTGTGACTATGGTGCAAACGTAGAAGTAGCGATGGATGCAAAAACAGGTGATACCTGTGTATGTGGTGCAACACTACGTTTAACCAAAGGGATAGAAGCGGGGCATATCTTCCAGCTTGGCACCAAATACTCTGAAGCATTAAATGCTACTTTTTTAAATGAAGAAGGTAAGGCACAGGCTTATGAGATGGGGACATATGGGATAGGTGTGAGTAGATTACTTGCTGGTATTATCGAACAAAACCATGATGACAAAGGCTGCATCTGGACAAAAGAGTCTGCACCCTTTGATTTACAAATCATTATTTCAAATATTAAAGATGAAGAACAAGTTGCACTGGGTGAAAAACTTTATGAGACATGTAAAGCAAAAGGCTTAGATGTCCTTCTTGATGACAGAAAAGAGAGATTTGGCCCCAAGATAAAAGACTTTGAACTTTTAGGTGTCCCATATGCAGTGGTTATAGGTAAAAAACTTTCAGATGGCATGGTTGAATTTGTGACTCGACGTGGACTTGAAAAAGAAGAAGTCTCTGCTGAAAACATTGCTGATATAGTTATACAGAAGGTTTAAGTTTGATAGTGCTACTTATCCCATTTTTACTTCTAGAACTCTATTTATCTCTTAAAGTAGGTGAAAACATAGGGTTTCTAGCTTCAGTCGTGTGGATACTGCTTAGTTTTTTGGCAGGAATGACATTGCTTCAAAAGTCATCACAAACCATGATGGGTAATATGCATGCTATGAGACAGGGAAAACTAGATATAAAAAGGTTCCAAAATGTAAGCATGTCTTACCTTGTAGCGGCTATCTTGCTAATTATTCCTGGAGTGTTGAGTGATTTTTTAGGACTTTGTGCCTTAGTTTACACAGTCTATTTACAATTTGTTGTTAAAATAACTCCAGAACAAAAAAATAATAACTTTAAAAACAAAGGAGATGAAAATGTCATTGATGTCGAAATTATTGAGTAGTACCGTTATCGCAACTGTTGCATTAAGTGCAAATGCACAGCCAGATAACCAAACATTGGTTAAATATGTAAAAAAAGCAGTGGTCAAAAATCCACAAGTCACCGTAAAAGGTGTGACCGTGATAGAGTCTAAAACACATGAAGATTTACCAGGATGGAATATACTACTTACGACTATGGATTTAGAGTATCAGAAGAAAGAGATACATGCTCCTGAAATGATGTTTATAAAAGATGGTCTTGTCACAGGAAATCTCATAGATTTAAAAACAGGTAATAACTACAGAGATAACATCAAGCCTAGTGTACCTGCAACATTCTACAATGACGCACACTTGCTCTTTGGTAACAAGGATGCAAAACATAAAGTGCTCATCTTCTCTGATCCACAGTGCCCTTTCTGTCAAGAGGTAGTCCCTGCCATCTTCAAGGCAGCAAAAGAGAACCCTACAACACTTGCAGTTTATTATTATCATTTGCCACTTTTACGTATACACCCAGTGTCTGATATCTTAACACGTGTGATGCACGTGGCACAGCATGAAGGTAAAATGGATGTCGTTGAAAAGCTTTATTCACTTAAAATTAAACCACAAGAAACAGATATGACAAAGATACTTGCAGCGGTACAAGCACATGCAGGATACTCAGTCTCTGCAACGAAGGTAGATGCTAAAGAAGTCAAAGATGCACTTAAAGCAGATGCAGATGCAGCAGGTAAGATGATGGTATCTGGGACACCCACGATCTACATAGATGGAGAGTGGGATAAAATGCGTGACGGGTATAAGAAACTTATCAAATAATTTAGGAAGTCTTTTTGGAAACATTAATCATCGCTACTAGAGCCAGCAATTTGGCTCTTTGGCAGGCATATCACATTAAAGCACGTATAGAAAACTCGTTTCCTCATATTACTGTAGAACTCAATGAGATCACTTCTATGGGGGACAAGATCCTTGACAAGCCCTTGGCACTCATAGGTGGGAAAGGGCATTTCACTAAAGAACTTGAAGATGAAATGCTTGCAGGCCATGCACATTTGGCAGTACATTCGCTCAAAGATGTACCGACGTACATTCCAGAAGGGCTAGAACTTTGTGCTATTACAACGCGTCAAGACCAAAGTGATGTACTCCTTTCACATACCTACCAAAGCTTAGATGAACTTCCCAAAGGTGCTACGGTAGGTACCACAAGTCTTCGACGACGTATGCAACTCTTAGAACGTCGTCCAGACCTCAAAGTTAAAGAGCTAAGAGGCAATGTCAACACAAGACTCAGAAAACTCAAAGAAGGGCAATATGACGCCATTATACTGGCATATATTGGTCTTTACAGGCTTGACTTACTTAAAGATATCCCTTATGTTGAAAAACTTGATTTTTTCATCCCCCCTATGGGACAGGCAGCTCTAGGGATAGAGATAGTAAGTAGTGATGAGAAAGTGCGTGAGATAGCCATGAGCCTTAATGATGAAAATTCATTTACCTGTACCAAATTAGAACGGGACTTTGTTTCTGCCATTGGAGCAGGGTGTTCAGCACCTGTGGCAGTCAATGCTGTCATCTCTGGAGATAATATCACTATCAAAGCGATGCTAGGCTATCCAGACGGCACACACATTATGCATAAAGAGCTCACTGCTCAAGTAAGTGAATGTGAAACACTGGGTTTAGAGTTAGCCGAATTCATGATAGCGGATGGTGCATTAGATATCTTAGAAAAAGCAGAATCAATAGCTTTTAAAGATGAGATGCCTGAAAGACTTTGATCTCATCGTTTAAAACAACATCTTTACAAACGAAGCAGCACTGTCTGAAAATATATCTTTAGCAGCATTTCCTAGAGGTATGGCATTGACTACCTTTTGCATATTTTCTTTATTTTTCTTTCCAATGATGGACTTAAATGTGTGGTTGACTTGATATTCAAGTGCCTCTTTTACATTGAGGTCAACGTTTGGATCGTCATATGTGCCATTGACATGTCCTGAAAAAGATTTACCTTGCAACATGAAATTAAAATACGTCTTGATAGTATTAGTATGCGTATTGATGATGGCATTGGTAAGATAAGCATGGTTCTGACCATCGCCTAGTTTCACTTCTGCACTAAACACACCATCATGGTAACCTGCATCCAGCTTTGCATTTATAAAGGTTTCTTTTGTCATTTTGACACGTGATTTCTGATAGATATTTTTAGTAAATTTGGATTTAAGTAGTTTGGCATTTTTAAGCTTGGCATTGACAATTACTGTTTTTTTGATAAAGTTGTAGAAGATGTTACCTGAAGTCGTTGCATTCAATATGGGTTCATAAGGAAATATACTGATAAATGATTTAAATGAAACATCTTGCATTCCAATAATTAACCCATTTTTCTCAAAAATGTAGTCCAGTACTCCTCCATAGGTCTTTGATGTGCCCGTAATACAGAGATGCTTATCATAATGTATTTCTCCTGTAGCGTTAAATTCTCCTAGATATTTATATCCTAAAAGTGTTTCTAGCTCTGCTAAATCTTTGACTGCTAAGGTGTAAGAAGCTTTGGCTAGTTTTTGCTCTTGGTCATAGGTGCCTTCTGTCACTTGTAATGAGAGGAAAGGCGAATCTATATCTGTGATAAAACGATGTCGCATATCATCAATGGTTACTTTTGTGCGTAGATGTAATGGAATCCCTGAGAAGTTGTTGTCAGTTACATCATAGGTAAAGGTACCTTGTTTGTCAGTTTCGTTCATAAATGCAACGTCTACTTCTACATCTGCTTTCCCATTGATGAGTGTTTCTTGTCCCATGAGTTTAAATAATTTATGAGAACTGACTCCTTTCATGGACATGACCAGGTTTTCAATACTATCTGTCTTTTTTGTAGTCGCATACACAATAGTTCCCTCTAAAATGGTACCACGTCCAGTTATATACATGTTGTCGTATTGACCAGATACCTGTCCCACTATATGTAGATCATCATGTATGTGCGCCCTGTCATAGGAGATACTTGCACTTGTAAAACTATAGTCCAATTCAAGTGTCGTAAATCCGACTTTCCCTACAGCTATAAGGTTGGCTTTATGTTCAACATTCATTGTGGCAATAACTTTGGGAAAATGTCGCAGATCAATAGCGTTTACTTTTACATCCAAATCCGTTTTTTGGCTAAAGGAATGACTTAAATAATCATAGAGGTATCTATTACCAGAAGATGTAAAAAAAATGTAGGTAAGGACTACGGTAAGAAGGAGGATAAGGTAAAAAAAAGATTTAAATATGAGTATCATTTTTTTATTGCACCTTATATAAACTAGTGGAATCATAACATACTAACAACAATGTAAGGTTAAAAAAACATATCCATAAAGCCTCCACCTATATCGGTGGCCATGTCTTTTGCAGTCCCACCCATAGGCATACTTTCCATGAGTTTCCTGTTTCCTTCTCCCATGTAAGTATCTAACTGTTTGTTCATTTGATATTTCAGAAGTTTTTGCATATCCAGATTGATTTTGGGGTCATCAATCAAGCCATATATCTTACCAGTAAATTCTTGTTTTTGCATCCTTATGTCAAAGAGTGCATTGACTGTTTTATTTGAATTATCTACTAAAATGTTTGTAAGTGTAATGTGTGACTTGTCATTTTTGAGTTTTATATCACCTTCTAGAATCTTGTTCTGATATCGTGCATTCAGTGTACTGTCCGAGAAGGTTTCTTTGAGCATATTGACACCGGATTTGTCATAAACAGTATCTACCAGTTCGGTATGCTCGAATTTGGCATTTTCAAGCTTTGTAGAGACAAGTAGAAGTTTGCTATTATAATCATAATTAATGTTCCCTATGGCTGTTGCATCAAGTAAAGGACTTTCTATAAATAATCTCAATATTCTTTTTAACGAACTTCTTTCAACATCTATATAGAGGACATCATCTTTGTAAAGAAAGTCTATCATACCACCAAATGTTTTGGTAAGTCCTCGTATCTTTAAGTGCTTACTATAGCTTACATTACCCATAGCAAAAAATGGACCCAGGTATTTTTCTCCTAGTATCTCTTCGAGCTGGGTTAAATCTTTACTGTCAACGGTAAAAAATGCACTGGTCACGTTCTTATCTGCATTGTGGATACCTTTACTTAAATCGATGTTTGTGTCTGCTAGTTGGATATTTGCATTAAAGCGTTGTTTATCTTCATTTATATTTGCATGTACCTGTAGGATGAGGGGGAGTGATTGATAGCTAGACTTTGTAAGATTGTAGTCTATTTCTCCCTCATATGACTCTTTACTAAGATGTAAAAAGTTTGCTTCTATGTTTGCTTTCCCTGAAGGAAGGGTGGGAAAGCCAAGAAGGGTAGAAAGTTTCAGTGCATGTATGTTTTTCATCCGTAACTTCACATCTTCAAATCTTTCTTTTACCTTGACACCCTCATAGCTGACATTGCCATCTAATGCTGTGCCTTTTCCTCGGACACGAAGACGTGTAAGAGGGCCATTGATATGTCCTTGTATGCTGACATTGTCTTCTATGGTACAGATATGACTGGGGCACCTTTGTGTTTCAAGTCTATATCCCATGTTCATGAACTCCTCATTGATCAAGCCATCAAGTTTTACTGCATAGAATTTTTCAGCGATACCGCTGAACTTCAGATAGAGTTCTTTGGTGATATATTGATCAAGTCTAGCATAGACTTTACCTTCTAAGAAATGTTTGGGGGTCTTTAAGTCCATGTAGGTATCTAAAATCTTCTTTTCTGTATCAAACTTCGTATCTTTCAGGATGAGATGATGTTTGTCATTTGCCAGTATGATTTCAGAAGAAAAGACTTTGTCTTTGAGTGATGCTTCTACGCTACTTTGGGTAAAAGTCTCACTGGAAATATTATAATCAAACTTTTCCAAAAGAGTTTCACTAAGTTCCGAGGGCAATATTTTTGTATTTGTCAGTATGAGCTTACTCTGCATTTCTTTTTTTTCTACATCATAAAATATCTCACCTGTGGTATTGGCTTCCAGTAAAGAGACAGCAGACATTCGTTTCACTAAAGAACTGAAAGGAATATCTGTAAGGTTTATCTTAAGTAAGGTATTGTTGTAATCAAACGAGAGTATCCCATCTAAACTTTTAGAGATTCCTGTGAGTGTGAGATACTTATCATGTATGATCGTTCCTGTGGCATTAAAATCACCCACATATTTTCCGCCTAACTCTTTTTCAAAAGCGGTTAAGTCAGCCACATCAAGTGAAAAAAAAGCTTGGGCGCGTTTTTCTTTTTCGTTGTAAGTACCTTTAGTGAGTTTAAGAGAAAGTTCAGGGGTATTTACATCTATGGTGAACATATGCTTTTCATCTTCTACCGCAAGATTGATCTTTACATCTGTGAGATGTTCATGAAAATTTTGATCGGTTACACTGTAGTTTATCGTACCTTTTTTGGTTTCTTTATCGATATAGTCAAAATGTAAATCTGCATTGGCTTTACCCTTAAAAATAGCCTTTTGATCTAAGAGTTTTAAAAGTTTAGAAGAGTTGATGTCTTGTAATACTAAATCGACATCCTTAAATATTTTTTTGTCTCTGATAAGGTCATAACTAATGTTTCCATCTAGTATTTTCCCTTTTCCTGTCAGTACTGTATACTGTTTTTTTCCATTGATGTTACCTTTGATATCCAATGTTCCTTTTACACGAGATAGGTCATTTTGCAATGCATCACTCTTAATGGTGTATTGCATGTCAAACTGACGTGTAGAAAAAACATTCGATAGATGACCATGTAAATGTACCTTATACTTCTCTTCTACTAAAATATCTGCTTTTATGTAGGGGTACTGATGCATGTTTATGGAGAGTATGTCTACATCGAGTCCTGCTTTGCTAGTTGCAGCAGATGAAATGAGTTTGTAGAAATTTTTTTGACCGTGATCTGTATAGAGGAAATAAAAAAATATTAATGTGATTAAAATGATAAAATCAATCGTATATTTTTTTAGCATAGACATGAATCTTTTACCTTTTTGTTCTTTTATATATGATACCATAATCATCTAGTGTAAACTACTTTAGAAAGATAATATTTTACTATAAATGAGGATAATATATGCAAGATGTTGTGCAATGGCTAAAAGAAAATGGCAATTTAAAGATAATTGATACACCTTTAGATGTAGAACTTGAGATCCCTCATGTGGCATATGTAGAAGTAAAAACAGATGACTCACGTCCTATACTCTTTACCAAGCCTGTCAATAAATCAAAGGGCATAGAGTACGATATACCTGTACTTATGAATATCTTTGCAAACAAGGCACTGACGGAGAAGATATTTGGTAAACATCCTGATGATTTGGCACAAGGTATAGATGAATTGTTAAAGCTTAAAGCCCCTAAAGGATTTAAAGCAAAATTAGCAATGCTACCTAAACTGTTTTCACTTAAAAATGTATTTCCTAAACGTCTCAAGTTTAAAGGAGAATGTCAAGAAGTCATTATCCCTAAAGAGAAGGTAGATCTAGACAGGCTTCCTATACTTAAAACATGGGAAGAAGATGGGGGAGCGTTCATCACGATGGGGCAGGTCTATACGCAGAGTTTAGATGGGCAGATGCAAAACCTTGGGATGTACCGACTGCAACAGCACGATAAAAAAAGACTAGGGATGCACTGGCAGATACACAAAGATGCCTCACACTTCTTTGACCAGTACCAAAAAGCAGGGTTAAAGATGCCTGTGACTGTAGCCATAGGCGGAGACCCACTCTACATCTGGTGTGGTCAAGCCCCTATGCCTCACGGTATGTTTGAGATGTTACTCTATGGCTTTGTACGTAACAAAAATGCTCAGCTGGTAAAGTCCATTACTAACGACATTTACATACCAAGAGATGTCGATGTGGTCATAGAAGGTTTTGTAGACCCAGAGATCATGGAGATAGAAGGTCCATTTGGTGACCATACGGGTTACTACACGCCCAAAGAACTTTTTCCTGTGATGGAAGTAGAGACTATCACGATGAAGAAAAACCCAGTGTTTCAAGCCACTGTTGTAGGTAAGCCACCACTCGAAGACAAGTATATGGGGTGGGCTACAGAACGGATATTTTTACCGATGCTCAAACCGATGGCTCCTGACCTCATAGACTACAACATGCCGGAAAATGGTGTGTTTCATAATCTTATTATGGCGAAGATGAAAACCCTTTACAAAGGGCACGCGATGCAGTTTATGCATGCTTTTTGGGGTGTAGGGCAGATGTCATTTGTCAAACATGCACTTTTTGTAGGTGAGGATGCACCCGACCTTGAAGAGAGCGAAGCACTCACAGAGCATATACTCAACAGACTCTCACCCAAAAGTGTGTTTATCACCAAAGGGATCGTAGATCATTTGGACCACTCCTCAGAAGAGCAGTTTGTAGGTGGGAAGCTTGGTGTTGATGCTACAGGTGATGAGGTAGAAGAGGGTGTAGCGGAGTTACTCACTGATGAAGCACTTCTTGTAAAGATACAAGAGATACAGCCACGGGTAAAAGAGCTAAAACAATACTTCACTCATACCAAAACCCCAGTGTGTGTCATAACTGTAGACAAAGAGAAATCACAACAAGAATTCATGAGCAAACTAGAGGTATTACAAGCACATATCAAGTTGCTTATCATCGTTGACACTTTCAACAACGATATCAACGACCCTTACATGCTCATCTGGCGTGTAGTCAACAACATCGATGCAGGGAGAGATGTGCTGTTGAAACCTTTTATCATCGTAGATGCCACCAACAAAAGTGAAGTTGATGGATTTGAGAGAGAATGGCCGGGAGATACTTTCTGTACAAAAGAAGTGCTAGATATGTTGCAGGAAAAGGGTTTGATAGATATTGATGAAGCGTTTATTAGGAAGTTTGGATTACTTCCTTTTTAATATTTTCTTTAAAAGTTGTTATAAACATGTGTCAAGTTAAATCCTTTTGATAAGGTTTTGAGAGGAAGGTAGCTATTTAAGTTTTCTCTAAAAAAACCAAACCTTAAATCATAAAACCCCGTAAACTAGGGCTTTAAGCTTTTGGTTTAAGGTTGTTCAAAAGGAGTTTAAACTTAAAGTGCCGTTCCACTCCTCATTTGGTCATTAACATAATGGAGATTCCCTCACTTTAAAGCAATGATAGATAGCTTGGTAAAAGACAATAAAGTCTCTGTAGTGGAGATAGATGATTATGACTATGCAAGTCGTGCCCCAGAATCTGTGATAGTGAGTAGTGTAGAAGAAGTGAGAAGACGTGTTGCCTTAGCAGAAGCAGAAGAAGGTATGACGGAAGAAGAATATGAAAGAGTAATGACTCAGTTTTTTAAAGAGGAACTAGGCATAGAGAGATGACCATAGAGAAAAAACCAAGATTTCTTAGAAAATTGGTTTCCATTTTAAAATTAATTAGAGAAGATAAAGTATCTGCATCTGTCCAATTTGAAAAACAACTCAATAAGAAGATAAAAAACCTTATTGACTTTCCCTACCAATATAGAGCATCACATTATTTTGACAATAAAGCCTATAGAGACTTGATACATCAGGGCTATACGGTTATCTATAAAGTTGAGCTAGAACGTATCATAATACTAGAGATATTTAAGTGGCAGAACAGATAACGCTTAGAGAGTATGATTTTTTACATAGTAAAGAAGAGCGTGAAGGAAACTATATCTCCTCTATAAACTTTGAAGCCATAGAGAATTTTATACTTTAGTAATGAACAAGCTATACCCTATCTGAAAATTGCTACAAAAAAGGGTTATGGTAAGGTACTACGAGCACAAAACTATGTGGGTGTTATACAAACCAAAGATGGTACAACTATAGAGATACTTCCTAAGATTACTAAGATTGAGTGTAGAGACAAGTCTAAAGAGATTTTACTCAAGATGCTTAGAACGCTTAAAAAGTCTCCTTTTAAAAACTTCAATATGGCACACTTGAAGTCAGCTAAAATGCCACTACTGGAAATCTTTATCAGTATGTTTTTAGATGAACTCTCAGAACTTATACAAAAAGGGTATAAAATCTGACTACATTACAAAAGAAGAGAATTTAGCCTATTTGAAAGGTAAACTCCAGATAAAAGAACAAATAGCTCAAAACTACATCCATAAAGAACGTTTTTTTGTAGCTTATGACGAATATGTAAGTGATCGAGTAGAAAATAGACTGATAAAAACCACACTCAACTACCTCTATAAACAATCAAAATTCAATAGCAACAAAAAGCGTATAAGAGAGTATGTGTTTGTCTTCGATGAGGTAGGGGTTTCTCACACCGTTAAGTCTGACTTTTCCAAAGTGAAGTTAGGTAGACACATGAAGGACTATCAGCAGATACTTGTATGGGCTAAAACATTTTTACTTAACTCTAGTTATAGTCCACATAAAGGGAGTGACTTAGCCTTTGCTCTCCTTTTTGATATGAATGAACTATTTGAGAGTTATGTAGGGCATCACTTGAAGAAGCTGGGGCATGTGGTAAGCCTTCAAGATAGACAGCATCATTTAGCGTTTAGTGAGAAAAAAGGTGTCTATGCTTTGCGCCCAGATATAGTCATAGATAAAGGTAGGGTCATACTAGATACCAAATGGAAGATACTGAGTCAAGAGAAAAACCGTCAAGGGATAAGTGGAAGTGATTTGTATCAGATGTATGCGTATGGTACGAAATACAGTAATTGTGAATGTATGTATCTCATTTATCCTAAAGACAAAGAGCTGGAGGTTAGAGAATATGATTATCACCCAGATGCTAGTATAGAGTGTCTCCCTTTAAACGTGTTGTTCTTTGACTTTAATAATGAGAAGGAGAGTCTATCATCCATCACCTCCTTGCATCAAGTCTCATAATAGCATTGACCTCTTTCTTGTCTCTTTCCAATGTCACATTGATTTTTGTATTTGGTGTTATATTGGCTATAAGTTGTTGTAGGTGGTTTGGTGAAGTGACTTTTTTACCTTCTACTTTATAGATGAGGTCACCTATTTGCAGATCTGCTAGCATCTGCGGCACTCCCTCGTTGTATATGTGTGATGATCGCTCCATGTTTTTGTCTGAAATATGCTTGATTTTGTTCTGTGATTGCTGCGATACTTACACCTAGGTATCCACGGTCTACTTTCCCATTATGTACAAGTTTCGTGACGATGTTTCGTACCATATCTACAGGTATACTAAACCCTACACCATGGTTTCCTCCACTTTGTGAGAGAATAGCTGCATTGATACCTATGAGGGCTCCGCGACTGTCTACAAGTGCACCCCCTGAGTTACCAGGATTTATAGAAGCATCTGTTTGTATGAAGTTTTCATATTGGTTGATACCAATGCCATGTTTATTGAGCGCAGACACAATCCCTTGTGTCACAGTTTCACCCTACACCAAAAGGGTTACCTATCGCAAAGACAATATCCCCTATATGTACATCTTTATCTTGAGAGAGTTTAATAGGCTTTAGCTCTTTGGCATTTATCTTAATGACGGCAAGATCAGAGCCTCTGTCTGAACCAATGAGTTTCGCCGGGTACTCTTTTGTATGCCCATTGATAGAGACCGTTATTTCATCTGCACCTGAGATGACATGATTATTTGTCACGATGTATCCATCTTTGGAGAGTATGACTCCTGAGCCTAAGGCACGTTTGAGTCTCTCTTGAGGTACATTTTGATAATAATGGTATCCAAAAAATGGATCTCTCACTATGTATCGTTGTTTAGAATAGATACGAATAGATATATTGACCACTGAATCAATAGGATCTTTAAGTACTTTGTGAAATGAAAGTATCTGATTACTATCTACAGGTAGCGTATGCTTTGGATTGTTCGGTGCATCAGAAAATTCTATTGCCTTTCCTGTAGTCAGTAAAAGTATGATTAAAAATAGTATATTTTTCATAAATATCCTTTATAGTATGTGCTGACAATTTTAAAATAGCTAGGTTAATTGAGGGTAAATATTGTTTTATCTTTGATTAAGCGAATGTAAGATAAAATTTAGTTGTAAATAAAAATTATCATTTAAAAAGGAAAAATATGTTAGTAACTAAAAAAGCTCCAGATTTCACAGCAACAGCTGTACTCGCAGACGGTCAAATTGTTGAGGACTTCAATCTTATGGATAACCTAGGTGAAAAAGGTGCCGTACTTTTTTTCTACCCACTTGACTTTACATTTGTATGTCCATCAGAAATCATCGCATTTTCTCACAGAGCAGCTGATTTTAGAGAAAGAGGTGTAAATATTATTGGTGTATCTGTAGATAGCCAATTCTCACACTTTGCATGGAGAGAAACTGCTGTAGAAAACGGTGGTATCGGTAGAGTAGATATGCCATTAGTTGCTGACTTATCTAAACAAATTGCTAGAGATTACGATGTTCTTCTTGATGAAGCAGTTGCGCTTAGAGGTTCATTCCTTATCGATGCTGATGGTACAGTAAGACACGCAGTCATCAATGACCTTCCACTAGGAAGAAACATCGATGAGATGATCAGAATGGTAGATACAATGTTATTTACTAACGAGTTTGGTGAAGTATGTCCTGCTGGTTGGGTTAAAGGTGATGAAGGTATGAAGGCTGATACTGCTGGTGTTGCAGAATACCTTGGTAAGCACGCAGACGAACTGTAGTGTTTTTTACATTCCCGCATTTTGTGGGAATGTATAGTTAAATCTATAGTGTTAGATTTAACTATGCAAATTATCTCTAAAAAGGAGACATTATGAAAGACTATGCAGCGCTACTTAAAGAGTGTGGACTTAAAGCTACATTTCAACGTATGCACATTTTAGAAAGTATAGAAAAGCATGGACACATGGCAATAGATGCCATCTATGATGAGGTAGTAAAACTACACCCTTCACTTTCTTTGGCAACCGTTTACAAGAACATCATATTGATGGTTCACAGTGCAGTATTGGTTGAAGTACCTATAGAAAATCAGAAGTCCAAGTATGAGTTAGCTAAAGCTGACCATATACATTTGGTATGTACAGAATGTGGAGAAGTTGAAGATAGAGAACATAATGTTCATGCTGATGCCCTTTTTAACTCTATGGCAAACCAAGAGAACTTTACATTGTTTAAGCAGCAGGTAAGTCTTTATGGGGTGTGTGAGCATTGTCAAGAGGCTGTGGCTTCATAGTCATTTTGAGTTAGAATTTAAAAAAGACTTTATATTTGAGTTCTTTTCTTTTAAGACTTCCAAAGTCTCTACTGTCTACAGAAAAGGGATTAGTTCCTTCCACAAAGTAAGTATCATTATTGATACTTTTTACTTTCTTGATCATAAGTCCATAACTTTCTTTTTCAAAGACTACTGTATCGTTGATATGGATGTTGCTTGAAGGTGAGAGTTTTAAGCACAGCACTCTCTGCCCATTTTTGTAAAATGGATAGAGAGAGTCACCTGTGATTTTAAAAATGCGAAACATTAAAGGTCTGGATATACCACATCTTCATTGGGTGCATAAGGGGATTTAGCTACTTTTGTTTTCACACCTTTGATCTTCCAAAAGATCTCTGCAAATTTGTTAACTTCTGCCAAAAGTGCCATAGCTTTTTCTCTTGATACATGTTGTTTTGCTGCCCCACCTAACATCATGATGTTATGCACGATAGTATGAATCTCTGGATACTCTGCTACTTGAGGAGGTTTAATGAAGTCACCCCAGATGATACGAATTTCTTCTTTACATTTGATCGCTTCAGACTCTTTGACTGCAACATATCTTGCCATGTCATTATGGTAAGCTGCATCATGCTTTGATTCTGCTGCTAACATAAGATCAACCATTCTGATCACTGAGAGCGCAGCTATTTGTGCAGCACTTGGATCATATATTCCACAAGGTACATCACAGTGTGCCTTTACTTCTTCTAATTTAAACATTTTTTATCCTTTATATTGTATGAATTAACGGCTTATACTGCCAACTTAGCTGACTGATAATATGTCATCTAAATTCGCAGTACTTGCACCTTTGAGACTTAAAAGTCTAATCATTTCTTCTTTTTTGTAGATATGTGCATATCCTAATGCTGTCATCTTATAGTTATCTTTGCTCTCTATGTCAACGCCTCCTTCTAGTAGTATATTGACAATGTTTGTATCATTTTTATAGACTGCATAGTGTAGAGAAGGTAGTTCAGGAGTCACATACTCATTAGGGTTATATCCTATGTCTATAAGTGTCTTGACAACGCTAGGGTAGTTGTGATGTATCGCCCAAAAAAGTGCAGTTCTTCCTTTACTGTCTTTCAGATGTATATCCATCTCCTTATAAGCAAAATAGCGTATCTCGGCACTTAATTCTAAAGAGATGAGCTCAAAAAGTAAGCACCAACCTTCTTCTGATTGATAGTTTATATTTGCGCCATTGTAGACGAGTTGTTTTAACGTGTCAAAATCTCTTGCATTTAAGATGAGCTCTGAAGAAAGCGCATTCTGTAATGTATTACATGACATAAGAGACTCCTGCAAGAGTGTAAGAACCTACCGAAAAGAGGGCAATAGAAGAGAGATAGTTTGGTCCAAATACATGGAATATACTATAGTAAAGAATGATAAGTAGACTAAATTCCATAAGTTAACCTTTACTATATAATATGAATGTATACGTATAAATTGAGTATAGTTATAAAAGATAAATGTAAAGTTAATAGGAGTATAAAAGGCGGCTATTTAACTTCTTAAATAATAGATTGATTTAGTTTATTTTTTTTATTATTTTAAATAAACAGCGATTGGTATAGATCGATCAGCATTTGTTTTTCTTCTTCTGTTTTTAGTGTATGTTGTGCATTTTGAAATGAAGTCATTGCATATGCTTTAGCGAAATTTGCTAACTCTTCGTCTCTGTTATGGCTTAATGAAGAGAGTACTTTTAGTAAGTGTACCAATACATCAATATTTTCATTTCCATCTCTTGCTATGGGACTAAAAATCGGCTTTATAAACTTATTTTTGTCATAGGGTAAAATAGAGATATGTTCATATTTTATGTCTTGCGCTACTAGTTCTAACTCTTTATTTTGATTTAAAAGTCTGGCTATGATTGTTAAGATATAGATGGCGGTTCCAGGGTCATTTACAGCAGGAGAAAGTGCATGTTGTGCTATCTCACTGAGAAGTAACAAATTATAATCTGGACTTACATCAGTACTTTTACTGTCCTCTATGATGAAATAATCAAAAATTTCATTTTTATGTTCAATATAGTTACTGCTATAGCAAATGATATCTTGGTAACCTATAAAGTCACCCTCTCTCACGATGAGATCAAATTTGATATGGTGTTTTTGAGCATAGGTATCCAATGCCTCAAAGTTTATCTTGCAAACGTACCCTATGGTAGGTGATAAAATATGATATCTATGTTCTGTAAGAGGTACGGTTTTTAAGTTAGATGTCGGATTTTCCCAGAACTTTTTTAATTGCCCATTGGCAAGACTTTCTATTTTCTTCACTGTGTCGTTCAGTCTTCCAAGTTTTGAAAGTGTGCCTATCCACTTTATAAGGGTAAAGACCAGATAAATAAGTACGAGTATCGTAAGGATGAATATAATGAAAATGCCATCTTTGGTGTATAGTTCTTGTCCCAGTGCAATTTGTGCAATCACTGCATATAAAAAAGCTGCAAGAAAACTACTGATAGCATTTTGCGCCGTTTTGTCACTCATGACTACTACGGTTGCTCTTGGTGTCATATTGCCCGCAACAGAAGAGAAGGCAGAGACCATGATACCTATGGAAAATGTTGCAACAGCCAGCATACTGGAAGACAAAATACCCAAGGTAGACTCTAAGGTACTTATATCGACTTTAAATAAAATGGGAATCTTAAAGTTTCTCTCAATATATAGAGTCAGTAATAGTAAAACAAGTGTAAAGAAAATGCTATAGAGTGGGATGAGCCAAATCTTATTTTCAGGGTTTTTAAACCAAACATTTATTTTGTAAATTCTATTTGATATATATCCATTGTTTAGCATATTTATTATCCTAATACTTTTTTTGCTTCTTGATAGCCTGCTTCTATAAGTGCTTCAATCTGAGAAGTTTGCACGGCATTGAAATTGCCCAAATCAGGTGAGATGACAATGTCTTCTTCCTTTACTTTTATAGTATTCCTACATTGCATAAAATAGTTCGCACTGCTTATAAGTATCTCAAAAATATTTTCAGGCCGATGATGCATATTTTCATTATTTAGCTGTACCACGATGGCATTTTCAGCCCCGATCTCACGTAGTGCATTGAGTGGGATGTTTTCTACAAGACCACCATCTACAAGTAGCATCTCCTCTTTCTCAACAGGGGTAAATATACCTGGGATACAAGTACTTGCCATGACAGCCTCTTTGGTGTTTCCTTTTTGAAGTAGTATTCTTTTTCCTGATACAATGTCCGTGCTAACTATAGCCAAAGAGATTTCAGCATCTTCCAATGCTATCTCCCCAAAGTGTTCATAAATTAACTTTCCCACATTTTCATTTGAAAAAAGACCAAATTTACTTATGGAGAAGTCCGCGACATCACTCCAGTTAATGCCGATCATGATCTGGCTTATCTCTTCACTGCTTTTACCAAAAGCAAAAAGTGCACCTATAAGTGCACCAATACTCGTACCTGTGATGTGTGTAATCTCAATGTCACTCTCTTCAATGGCTTTGAGTACACCAATGTGGGCGGCACCTAAAACTGCTCCTCCACCTAAAGCAAGACCATACTTACGCTTTGTTTTCATTGTCATTATCTTTATGTGATATACCAGCAGTCATAATGAACCTGATAGAGTCTTCTATGTTCATATCAAGGGGCGTAAGGTTCTTTTTAGGGATGAACAAACTGTATCCACCAATCTGATAACTCATCTGCAAATAAACCAGTACAGGTTCCTCCATGTTAAGGGAGTCAAAATTACTGAAGTCTTCTTGGGTAATAAGCCCGATAATTTTTGCATCCATTGCTGGTATGTCTACTAAAACGGTTATGCTATCTTTTTTATTTTTCATATTTGAAAAAAAGTTATAAAAATCTTTTATGCCCCCAAACACACTACCAATTACGGGCATTTTTTCTATGGTAGTATCGATAAAGGTTCTAAATTTCTGCACAATCCAAAATTTTAAAAGAAGTCCCATAAAATAGACAAAAACAAAGCCTAAAACAATACCTAGACCCGGTACATAATACGCTTCAGAAAGCACAAGTAGTAAAAACTGCTTAAAAAATGTTTCTGTTTGTTCTAAAATCCAAAGGAAAATATAAAAAGCCAATGCTGTGGGAAGGATAAGACCTAAGCCATTAAAAAATGTTTTCATGCAATTTCCTATTTTAGGTGGTGTGTGATTACAATGATTATATCATATCATAAGAAAGAATGAAATCTTAAAATTAAATAAAAAATAACAAAGTATATTTAAAAGTGATTCAACTTAAGTGAAGTTAAGAGTAGCTAGATTATAGCCTTAGAAAAAGGAGTTGACTGATGTTTAGTTGGGCAATAACATTTTTAATTATTGCAATTATCGCAGGTGTCTTAGGTCTTTCAGGTATTGCAGGTACGGCTACAAATATTGCATGGATATTGTTTGTAGTTGGGATGATAGTGTCAGTGATCCTCTGGATTACCGGACGTCGAAGTATATAAACGAGGTAGATTTTTCTACTTTAGGTATACAACAATAATTTAAAAGGAAAACGTATGAAAAGTAAAATATTAATAGGGGCAATGCTAGTAGCATTTGTACTTTTGGTCACAGGATGTCAAGAAAAAGGACCTGCAGAAAAGGCTGGAGAAAAGATAGATAATGCAGTAGACGACATAAAAGACAACGGCAATGATGTTTTAGACAAAGCTTCTGATGCTATAGAAGAAGCTGGTGACAAAATAGAAAACAAAACAAACCCATAATTGCAAGGGCAGCGTTTCTTGCCCTTGCCGAAAGTGTGTCTTTACAAAATTCTCTATCTGTATCAAATGAAATAAAAATACTATGTACTGCTTCCCCGCTTCTCATTAAAAATTTAAGATTAAGTGCTAGAATTGAAAGGAAAAAAATGATTATAAAAAACTCTTCTTATTATGTAAAATTGCTGTTACTTTTCATCCTGATCGTGTCACCTTTGGTGTCTCAAACAACTCAAAGTGACACTATAACACTTGATACAGCTATCCCTGCTACACCAAATCCTCCAACAGATTCTCAAATTATGAACAGATTAAACAAGATATTGAAAGAGCTTAAAGGTTATGAGCATGTAAAAGTAGCTGTATCCAGTGGCATCGTAAAACTTGATGGTGAGGTGGTTGATAGTGAAGCATTATCAAAACTGACAAATATTGTAAGTCGTACGAGTGGCATTGTTGCTGCAGAAAATAATGTAAAATTAAGCACGGATATTGAAGAGCGTCTTGCCCCTGTCATTGAGCGACTCAAAGAGCGTATGCTTAGTATTGTCCAGACGGTACCTCTTTTTCTTATTGCATTATTGACTGGTGGAACGATAGCATGGGGAGGTTCTTGGTTCGTAGGTCGCTTAAAATTGTGGGATAAAATAGCACCAAACGCATTTATATCCAATATATATGAAACGCTCGCACGTTTGGGGTTTGTGGTGTTGGGGTTGTTGGTAGCATTAGAGATACTTGATGCTACAGCACTTCTTGGTGCTGTACTTGGTGCAGCAGGAGTTGTAGGTTTAGCCATAGGTTTTGCAGTAAGGGACAGCGTTGAAAACTTTATTGCTTCTTTAATGTTAAGTTTACGACAACCATTTCAGCCAAATGATTTGGTTGAAATCGATGGAGATATGGGTCGTGTCGCAAGACTGACTTCACGTGCTACCATACTCATCTTCATCTGATGGAAACCATATACGTATTCCGAACTCAACGGTGTATAAAGGCAAAATAACGAACTATACACGTAACCCAAATAGACGTTTTTCTTTCATGCTGGGTGTGGATGCAGATAGTAACCTTTCTTCAGCATTGTCCACAGGGGTTGAGGCACTGAAAACATTACCTTACCTACTAAAAGACCCTTCAGTGAGTGCATGGATTAATGATGTGGGAGACTCAAATGTTCTGTTAACCTTTACAGGCTGGGTAGACCAAACCCAAACAGATTTTTCAAAAGCACGTGGTGAGTCCATCAAAACGGTTAAAAATGCTCTAGAAAGTTCAGGGTTTGGCTTACCTGAACCGATATACAGGGTTAAAATGGACAGCGTCTCTTCTTTTTCTGAAGAAGACAACACTCAATCCTCTCAATCAAATCAAGATAAACAAACTAAAAAGAAAACTGATACTATAAGTAAGAATGATACAAACATGCAAGCCCCTTCACCAGAATCAGACCCGTCTATCATAGAAGATCATTCTGAAGATGTTGCAGCACAGGAAGCCGACGTGAACAATGGGGGGGGAGAAAACCTCTTAAGTAGTGATGAAAAAAGATTAGAATAATCACATGGCTATAGATATAACCAACCAGCTTTTGGAGTCAATCTTTCCTCACAAAAGGTGCTCGGATAGCTGCGACGATGATACCAAAGGTAAGAATAAGAGTGAAGTCAAGCTGATACGCGAAGCCAAGCACTGGCTCACAATACCAAAAAAGCTGAGCCTTTTATTATTTAAAACATTGCTTTTACTTAAAAAGCGAAGATCCTACACGGATAAGGTTTGAACCACATTTAATAGCAAGCTGATAGTCTGAACTCATACCCATAGAACAGTATGTAACACCTTCTTTAGAGAGTTTCTCATAGATACTACGTGTTGTCTCAAAGCTTTGCTGTATGAGTTTAGTATCATCACTGTGTGCACCAATGGTCATTACCCCTTTGAGGGTGATATTGGGACAACTTTCTTTGATGGTTTGATACATATCGTATGCTTCATCAGCACTGAATCCGGACTTACTTTCTTCATCGGCTGCATTTATTTGTAGTAGACAATTCATCTTCGTCTCTTTCGCACCTAGCTTTTTGTTAAGTTCAGTGGCTAAGTCAATGCTGTCTAGTGACTGCATGAGTGTAGGACGAAGGTCTATAAGATTGTTAATTTTATTTTTTTGTAAAGAGCCTATCATATGCCATTCAAGTGGTAACTCTTCCATTGCATCCATACGCTCTTTAAGCTGTTGGACCTGGTTTTCTCCAAAGGCACGTTGTCCTAATTCATAGAGTGTAGAAATGTTTTCAAGCGCCGTATATTTACCTACTGCTACTAACTTTACAATGTTGTGTTCGCTTACAGTGATACGTGATGCTTCTATGTTCCAAATTACTTCATCAAGGTTAGCTCTTAAGTGTTCTTTTTCTAGTATGTTCATTATTTATCCCCATAGTCTATTGATATCATTATACAGCCCTAGCATCATGAGAGAGATGAGCATTGCCCAACCTACCATAGTGATGTACATCATCGCTTTCTCACTGGCCGTTTTGCCGGTGAGCATCTCATAGAGGTTAAACATAATGTGTCCTCCGTCCAGTGCAGGAATAGGAAGTAGGTTTAAAACACCTAAATTGACAGAGATCAGTGCTGTAAAAAAGAAGAGAGCCAGTATACCTGCAGAACTTGCTTGTGCCGTTACATCAACGATAGTGATAATGCCACCTAGTTTATCTGTGCTTACAACACCAGTGATAAGTTTTTGGACGCTTTCTACAATGAGCCAAGAGGCCTTTTTTGTTTCCTCCCACGCATAGGTAAGACCATCAATTACTCCAAAATGAACAGTCGTCTGTGTACCCAAGGGACTAATACCAATGATATGTCTCGTGATTTTTTCACCAAAGATATTTTCATCATCAATCACTTTTGGTACAAGTTCTAGAGTGATACGTTGTTGTTGACGTTCTACTACTACGGTGACGCCATTTTGAGCTTTGTTGATATGCTCACCAATATTTTCCCAGTATTGGATAGGGCTGCCATTGATTTGTACTATTTTGTCCTCTTTGAGTAGTCCCGCTTGCAGTGCAGGTGTGTTTTCTCCTACTGTCCCTACATAGGGAAGAAGTTTGGGCACACCCAAGTTTGCTATGGCAAAGTAAAGTATAAAGGCCAGTAAAAAGTTAGCAAAGGGGCCAGCTAGTAAGATAATGATACGTTGCCAAGGCTTTTTACTGTTATAGGAGTCTTCATCATAAGAAATCCTTGTAGGGTCAGTGTCATCTTGACCTTTCATTTTGACGTATCCACCTAGGGGTATAGCAGAAATACTCCACTGCGTTTTTCCTACCATTCTACTATAAAGTTTTTTTCCAAATCCTATGCTAAACACATCAACCTGCACACCAAAATAACGTGCGGCAACAAAGTGACCTAATTCATGAAAGAAGATGAGTACCGATAAAACTAAGATTGCAGCTAATATGCCCATAAAATTCCTAAGTTCTTTTTAGATGATTATAGCAAAGAGTAGTAAATAGTTGATGTGAATTAAAAATATAATGAAAAATTTCGCTAAAATATACCATTATGAAAAAGGATTCTGCTATGAATGAAGAAAGCAATACTATAAAAGAAGTCATTGAAGAGAGTGTTGAAGAGAGCATAGAGGAGGTTGAAGAATCAGATATTGAGTCAGAAGTGGAAAATAAAGCGCTTACGCATACCACAGAGAAAATTAAAAAACATGTAGAGGCAAAGAAGTTAGTAGCAGAAGCTAAAAGTATCGTAGAAGCATCTGATACTGCAATGCATGACTGTAAACTTTTACTTGAAGATGATCTTCGTGATTATGATGATGCAAAGAGAGCACTCTATGAAAGAAGTTTAAATGATGCCAAAGCATTACTCTTTGATCTTGGACATACACAAACCTCTAATGAGGAGATGAAAGAAGACTCAGTGGTATTTGAGGCTAAAGAAGACGTTAAACCCATAGTCTTAAAAGATATCAGTTCAGGTATGCTTTCAGGTTTGATACTTGCTCTTTTGGGTGGGGCAGTGACTTTGGGTGGACTTGTATATTGGGCTACAGAAAAACTTGATATGACACTAGACATCAGTGAAGTTCCTACAAATGAAACGTTGCAAGATATCTTTGGATGGTTTGGTACGCAGGTTGGCCGTCCTGAAGATGCATTAAATGGTGGATTGTTGGTTGGGGTAGTTGTCTTGTTAGTCATGGTACTGATCTATGTGACACGTGTAAGTTTAAAAGGCGGTTCAAATCTTCGTTTTGCAGAACAACAGATGAAGGAGACACAAAAATACATCACTTACAAAGCCAACTGCAAAGTAGAGATGGATAGAGTGGATGCACATATAAAAGATGCCATACATGTACTCAAAGATTATGAGATAGTACTCAATGAACAAAATGGAAAACTATCACGTATCAGACACTTTGAAGACAAACAGCCAAGTCTTACGGGGTATCATGACAAGTCGGTACAAGAGATGAACCATACTCAAAACCTCATAGAAAGTATTTCACGTTTTACAGCGACACCTATGTCAGAAGATGGAAAGCTCTCAGGTAAGAGCACACTTTTCTTGCATAGCGCAAAAGAGGTCATGCAAAAGACGATAAAACACTTTTCATAGTCCTAAAATGGGCTAGAAAGTGTAGTTCACAAAAACTCTTAAGTTTTTAAATGATTCTTCTTCATCGTCAATGTCACTATAGATGGCGGAGATATTTAGTTTATCACTATAGGCATATTTGATACCAAGGTCGTATTCATTTGCAGAATCTATATTTCCGTGGTGGGCATCGAAGTTTGCAACAAAGCTTAATCCATTGACCCCTACGACTGAAGCATCCCACTCAAGTGTATAGAGTATGGTATTGCCATCAGGACCTGCTTCTCTGAGTGTGTTATGTTCAGCATTAGTGAGAAATGGTCCACCGCCGAAAAAGTTATCTGCAGCTATACCTACCGTTCTGTTATAAGATATGGTACTGGTGAGTCCTGTTTTTTTGACACCCAATGAAAGAGCTGCACCATAGATTGTTGAGGTGTCTCCATTTTCATAATCTTGATAGGTATATTGTATGGTTCCTTCATAGCTAAAAGCATCAGTTCCATCTGCATAATTCACTTCTAAATAGTTTATTTGTACTAGGTCTTTGAGATGGTAAAACCATCCTGATAAGCTTGTATGGTCTAACCCTTCGTAGGTTAATCCCAGTATTTGCATGCCACTATCGCCATTTACATCGGTAAATCTACTAGGTGCATCACTGTCAACCCCTGACCATTTTTTAACATGAGAGAGAAAAATACTTGTATCTGTGAAACTATTATTAACGAGTGTGAATGCTTCAAAAGTATTGGGTACCATACCTATGTCATCACTATCTGCAAAAGGTGTTTCTAGTATTTGCCTTCCCAATATTAACGTTGTATCAGCAAAGTTTGTCTTGAGATATACTTCTGAAATGCTAGTATAGTTCTCACTATTCTCATCAAAAAACGGTACATCTTCAACATTTGCTTTACCATTACCTTGAGAGGTAATGAGGGTTGTACCAAATTGTATACCATAAAGAGACCCAGTTTCCATATGGAGTTTGACACCTGTTGCAAATTCATTGGCACGATCTTTGGATGTGCTATGTGACTGGTACCCAACTCTTAATTGTCCGTCATAGGTTGTCTCTTTTATGAGTTCGGTTAAAGAATTAGAGTATATATTAATACTCATTATCATTAAAAGAATATGAGAGAAGCCCATTTTTTTCATTTTTATTCCTATTTACAGTGTTTTCTTTTAGTATGAAACAAGGGCGAACCTTGTATTATGAAGGAAGTTGTGCTACTTCTATCTTTCCTGCCTCATCTGCTCTGAGTGCGATAAGTGTTGAACCTACTTCTATCTCCATGGTTTGTTTCGCAATAGAGCAGCCTTTTACTGTTAAAACTTCTCCATGCATGACGCCAAAAGAATTCAAACGATCTTTGAGTGCTTTGTCTGCTGTGATTTTAATGATTTCAGCTTTATTACCTTTTTTTAAGTCTATCAAATACATTATTTCTCCTATGTGATCATGAGTGTGACCCTGTATGCCACAAAACTTAGTATCCATGCACTGGCTGTTGTCATAATAAACAAGTACACTAAGTACTTCCATCCACCAGCTTCTTTTGCAAAAACCATTGACGCTGCTAAACATGGCAAATATATCATAACAAAGACTATAAATGCGATGGCAGATGCAAATGGTATGTTTGCTTTTATCTGTGCTATGAGTCCTTCACTTCCTTCATCGACATCATCACCCAGTGCGTACAGTACACCAAGCGTAGACACCACCACTTCTTTGGCTGCGAGTCCTGTCTCCAAAGCAACTGCCATACGCCAATCCATACCAAGTGGTGCAAAGAATGGCTCAGAAGCATGACCAATCTGACCTAAATAACTGTGTTCAAGCTCATAGAGCTTCATTTGGTTTGCATCTAAGTGACTTGGTGCATCTACCTTAGGATAGTTAGAAGCAAACCAGATAAGTATAGCTGCTCCTAAAATAAATGTACCTGCTTTTTTCAAGTAAGATTTAGCTTGTCCATACACGGTGTGCCATATGAGTTTGAGTGAAGGCATACGGTACTTTGGCATCTCCATCACAAATGGCTCATCTTCACCTTTAAAAACAAACATTTTAAGTATCTTTGCTGCAAACAATCCGAGCATAGCACCTGAAATGTAAATGATAAACAAAATGTTCCCTGCCTGTTCCTGTGCAAAGAAGGCACCTGCAAAAAGAACATAAATAGGTAACCTAGCACCACAAGACATAAAGCCTATAATGAACAAGGTAATGAGTCTGTCTTTTTCATTTTTAAGTGTACGAGCGGCCATATAGGCAGGGACTGAACATCCAAAACCTGTTACAAGAGGAATGAAACTTTTCCCATGAAGTCCAAATTTATGAAAAAAGCCATCTAGTAAAAAGGCTACACGACTCATATATCCTGTTGTTTCAAGTAGAGCAATCCCTACAAATAGTATCACAATGTTCGGTAAGAACATAATGACAGCACCTACACCAGCGATGATACCATCTGCTATAAGAGAACTAAGTTCTCCTTCCCCCAGTGCAGTTTTTACTTGCTCTCCTAGCCATGAAAAGGCAGCATCGATGTAGTCCATAGGTACAGATCCCAACTCAAATGTGAGCTGAAAAAGCCCCCACATAAAGAAAAGAAAAAGAGGAATACCCAATACTTTGTTGATAAGAAGATTGTCTATTTTCTGTGTAAGGTTTTTTGCTTTCATACTTTTAACAGACATGACTTCCATCTTTGCACCTTTGGCAAATGCAAAATGCTCATCGGCAAATATCTCAGTAAGATCTTTTGTGTTGTTATGTAAATAGAGGTGGCTTAGCCCTTCTCTTACAATAGGGAGTAACTCTATCCATATAGGTTCGTCATGCATTTTTTTATAGACATCTTCATCTTCTTGTAAAAGTTTTACAGCAAGATGTCTGTATGAAAGTGCACTTTTATAGTTTTTTTCTTCCATGAAAGTAACAATATGTGTGATCTCTTCTTCTATGGGATCAGAGTAGATCACTTTTGCTGAAGTTTCTTCTTTTTCGTAGGCTGAAATAATAGCATGCTTAAGTGCCTCAATACCTTCTTTTGTCGTTGCTGAAGTTTTGACACACTGCACACCTAAGATGGCGGATAGTTGATTCTCATCTATGTTTATACCTTCACTTACAGCCTCATCATTCATGTTGAGTGCTACGACTACTTTTTTACCTGTTTCAAGGAGTTGTATGGTAAAAAGAAGGTTTCTTTGAAGATTTGTAGCATCCACTACGTTGACGATAACGTCATACTCATCAGACTGTAAAAAGCTTTTGGTCACTTTTTCTTCTATGGTGTATTCTGTCAATGAATAAGCACCAGGTAAATCGATGATATGTGCTTCGTAGTCTTTACAAGAGACATCATCGCAGATGGTAAATTCAACTTCTGTTTTGTCTACAGTAACACCTGAGAAGTTACCTACTTTGAGTTTGGCATCAGATATAGCATTGATAAGAGATGATTTCCCTACATTTGGCTGACCTGCCAATGCAATGACAATTTTTTCCAAAACTTTTCCTTATACAAATATAAATGATAATAGTTATCATTTTTTTAAGATTAGCTGTAGTATAGTCTATTTTTTCTTAATGAAGCTTAAATGAAAGTTATTATCAATTAAAAGTTATTTTGCTTAGAAGATAGATTTTAATTCAGGAGTAAAAAAGAGGGATATGCCCGTACACTCTCCGAGGAGAGTGGTGTATTCAAAACGGGTTTTGGAGATTACAAGTTTTGATTAAAATTTGTAGTTAGCGTATACTTCAAGTTGATTGACTGCATCTGCACCCGTGGCATTTGCTTTTGTATTTGTATATACAACACCAGCATCTATAGCATCTGTGAAGTCATACCCAAGAATAAGGTCTGTTTCATTCCCTTGATCATAGTCTGCATAAGAAAGTTCAGCAGAGATGTCCATAAATGTTGTTGCTGCAGAAACTTTAAATGCGTCTAGGTCTTCACCATTATATTGGTCTGCTACAGTAAGGTTCCATTGGTTAGTGTAAAGGTTGTTCCAACTAACATATGCAGTGTTACCATCTGTTAAGCGAGTATATGCAGCACTCAAGTCAAATCCTGCTATTGATGTAGATCCTTTGATACCAAATGCAGATGTGTCTGTAGCAGCATCAGTACTTACGTATTGACCTTCAACTTTGAATGAACCAAAATCATATCCAAGGTCAGCATAGACTTGTGTGTAATTACCAGCACCAATATCATAGTACCAAACGCTACCACTGATTGTTTTATCATCATAAGCTGCACCTAATGCATAGTTATCACCGTCAATATTTTGTCCAAAGTCACCAGAGTTATTATCTCTCCATTTTGTCACATATGTTCCAACAAGTGTTACGTTCTCTATTGAACTGTTCATCAAAGTATATGCTTCAAATGAAGCTGGAGCAAGTAACCAATCATACCCTTGAAGCATTGGTGTTCCCATAAGTTGACGTCCTGCAACCAATGTGGTATCTGCATAAGTAGCTGTGAGGTTAGCTATATTAAAGTAAGCACCTTTTTTTTCTTGTTCGAAGTATCCCCATGAAGTATCTTCAGCATTGAGTGCATTGATGTAACCTACAGCTGAGAAGTTAGCAGTAAGCCAGCTAGTAAATGCGTGTGATACATCTAAGGTAGCACCAAAAGCCAATTGATGTCCGTCACCGAACATTTCATCATTTGCATCATCTGTAATATAGTAACCAGTTAGTTTACCACTGATAGTTGTACCTTCTTTGGCACCACATGCTGCTACTGGTGCAGCTACCATTGGCTCTACTGGAGCGATATCTCCACCTGCGAATGCAGCACTTACAGCTAACGCTGCTACTAAACTTAATTTTGTCATCTTTTATTCCTTGTTTTAAGATACCTAACTATAGCAAGTTTAAATTATTATAAGGAACAGTTAACTGATTAATTTTTAATCAATTAAAAGAAATCTTTTAGTTCATTGAAGTGTTATTAAAAAAATCTCTCGTGTATTCATAGCCAGAGTAAAGTGTGAGTGCCACTGCTGTCCATAAAAGTAGTTCGCCCCCTGGCCATTCCATGAGCAAAAACCCTATGGCTATCATCTGCACTACAGTTTTCATCTTACCCGTCCATGAGGCAGCGATGTCTATGTTCTCCGCTACAGCAGAGACTCTAAGTCCCGTGATAAAGAGTTCCCGGGTAATGATGAGAAAAACAGCCCACTCAGAAGCACGATCTAAAATCATAAGCCCTAAAAAGCCTGCGAGTGTCAGCATTTTGTCTGCAAGAGGGTCCAGGATTTTACCTAGTGTGGTGATCTGATTAAATGTACGTGCAATATAACCATCGAAAAAATCAGTAGCAGAAGCCACTACAAATATAAATGCTGCCATATAGTCCAGCCATGTATAGTGTATGGTTTCTAAAAGTGAAGTGTCACGGTTGACCAGTAAAAAAAACATGACTGGTGCTAGCAGAAGACGGATAAGGGCTAAAGTGTTGGGGACATTAATCATCTTAATAAGTCACCCTTATAGTTTTTTTGAAAAGACAGCCATTATTTTTTTGTGTTGACCCACTTTAATTTTTTTAGCAATATATACTTTTTTGTTTTTAGCGATATAGCTAGGATAATTTGACTCGATGATCACATAATAAGAACCCTCAGCAACCCCATAGAATTCAAAGTTTTTTTCTAAATTGAGATACGTACTATTGAGATAATTAGCTACGATACTCTTATTTTCTGTACTGCTAGTGTTGGTAAGATAATAGTTTTCATACCAGTGATTTAGCTTTGCACTGATTGGCAAAAGATAGACTTTTGACTGTGTCAAGGTCGTTTCTTGCCCTGATGGGTCTAGATAGATTACATGTCCATGTACTTCTGAATTACCAAATTTATGGTAGATCTTGTTAATGAGTTGAAACTCAAGTTCTTCAGTTGATGCTTTTGTAGATGCAGCTTTTTTTGCTTTTTCTAGTTTGAGTTCTTCTGCTCTTTTGGCTTGAAGGATTTTTGCTTTTGCCAATCGTTCTTCTTCTAAGGCTTGTTGTTCTAAAGCTTGGGCTTCTCGAAGCTCTGCATCTTTTTTAAGTGCTAAGGCTTTTTGGGTATCTGTTAGTTTTTTCGCTTCTAGGGCTTTTTCTTTTTCCAATTCTTCAAGTCTCTTCGCTTCAAGTGCCAGTTTATCTTTAGCCATTTGTGCTTCTAATGCCTTAGCCTCAGTCGCTTTGTTTTGCTTTTTAAGTGTTTCTAATTGTTTTTCTTTAATGGCTTGTGTTTCTTGTTCTCTTACTGCTTTAAGCATTTTTTCTTTTTCAGCTTGTGCTTCTCTTGCATTCTCTTGCATGATTTGCTGTTGTTCTAAAAATTTTGCCTCTTTTTGATCTTCATATCTTTTTAATGCTTCTGCTCTACGTTTTTTCTCTTTTAGTGTATTTGCTTCTCTGGTTTTTTGTTCTGTAATGGTATCAGAGGCATTGATTGAAACTTTTCTCTTACGCTCTTTTTTGACAGCTTCTTGCATCTTTCTCAATTCACCACTAGTGCTAATACTTTTGTCAGCGATATCAATGCTTGACTCTGCGGTTACTGTGTTGGTTGTTGTCTGGCTTGTAAGTTGGTAACCTCTTTCTGCACACCCAGAAAAAAGTAAAAGGCTGGAGAGTATAAAAGGTGAGAGTAGAAGCGTTTGTTTTGTCATTATTAATCCCTGAATTTAATATTGGTGTAGCAGTTATATCGTAGTCGCAAATAAAAGTGAGCCATATTTTTTATAAAAGTATCATAATACCTATAATCATTACAAGTACACCAGCTATGTTATTTTTTGTTGTCTCATCTAAAGTAATAGACTCAGGCTCTCTATCTGGCATAAAAAAAGTTGTTTGTTGTGACTCGACATTTATTGAAGAAATGTTATTTTCAACAATTAGATCTTTTTTTACTGCTGTCGGATGGATATTCTCTCCTAGTTCTGCACATCCAGTAAAGAGCAATACTAATATAAGAGAATAGATACTTTTTTTAATCATTATTTTGTCCTGAATAGCTTATTTATATACGCAATTTTAGCGTACAATTTGTAAAAGAAAGATTTATGATCTCAATGACTATACTACTTAGAGCTGTATTTAAGTAAAAAAAGAATACAATATTCCAAATTTTATTAGAGATAAACTATCGAAATACAGGGAGAATTAATGATGAATAAAGTAGTAAGTACAACAGTACTTTTAGCAATAACAAGTAGCTTTACAATGGCAGGTGGCGATTTTATGCAACCAGTTGAACCAGAAGTAAGTATTCCTGAGAAAGAAATTGTTGTAGTTGAAGACAACGTGAAGTATGATGGATTTTATGCAGGGGGGGCTTTGAGTTATTTGCGTTTTAATGAAAACTTTGAGTCTCGTGGATATGCATTAACATTGATCGGTGGATATTATTTCAACAAGTATCTTGGTGTTGAAGCACGTTATACAGGTACGCCGTCTGACATAGATGAAGATCAGGGTTCTGTTATTGTGTCTCGTGATAGATATATGAGTAATTTAGGTCTATACCTTAAGCCTATGTATAACATTACTACAGGATTTTCAGCATATGGTTTAGCAGGTTATGGAAAAGCTCATGCAGGAAGTCTTGATGAAACTGGTGTACAGTGGGGGCTTGGTACAAAGTATGAACTTGCAAATGGCATAGGTTTTTTCTTTGATTACATGAGTTTCTATGATGGAGATGATTTTGATGGAACAAATGTAGATGATACATTCTTCTCTTCAACAAACATTGGTGCAACTTATACTTTCTAGTAAGAGAGTACAACTACTAAATACTTCTTCGATTCTCTAGCTTTGTTAAAGCTGGAGAATGATTATCACACTTTTTATTTTTCATTACTTCAGCACTTAATTTATTAGTATTTACACTATTTTTCATATAATATTAATGTTTTTATGTGCCTGTTGATTGATATAATAATGTTTTGGAGGATAGAACATTGCGCTATTAAAAATAGCGTAATGGTATAGAGCGAGATAAGGGTTTATCTAAATGTCGTTCCACCATCAACCACAAGTGTTTGACCTGTGATCCATGATGCTTCTTCTGTACATAAGAAGTAAACCGAACCAGCAAGGTCACCGGGTCTTCCCATACGGTTTACAGCTGAACGCTTGATCGTTTCAGCTTTTACTTCTTCATAATTTGTAAATGCTTTAAGTGCATCGGTGTCGATAGGTCCTCCAGATACAGCATTGACTCTGATTCCCATCTCTCCAAGCTCCACAGCAGCATAACGGCTCATAGCCTCAACTGCAGCCTTGTTTGTACCATGCCCAGCATAGTTTTCAATGTAGATCAGGTTACCCGTAGAACTTAATGTGACGATGGCTCCACCACCTACTTTTTCCATACGTACTGCTGCTTCTTGTGAACCACGTACAAATGCACCCACTGTAGCAGTGTAAATGTTTGTAAGTCCTTTTGCAGGACGAAGTTTCATAAATTTACCATATCCACCGACTACTGGACGACCATAGATCATGGCATTGGAGACAAAGAAGTCTACTCGATCAAAATCTTCATCGATAGCGGCAAACAAAGATTTGAACTCATCAAGCTCTAAGATATTAAGTGGATAGGCTCTTGCTTTGATACCATATGTGTTCTCAAGATCTTTGGCAATGACATCTGCAGACTCTTTGTTAGAGTTGTAGGTAAATGCAATATTTACACCATTTTGTGCAAATTTCTCTGCTACTGCTTTACCAATACCTTTGGTTGCACCTGTGATAACAAGTGTTTTACCTTTCATATCTGACATATTACGCTCCTACTATTTTGTATTGTTTCATAACGTCTTCTATCTTCTTCATGTTTTTCGTACTTGGGGCTACTAGAGGAAGTCTGTATTCTAATGTCTCTGTAAGCCCAGCGATATACATAGCAGCTTTTATAGGGATAGGGTTACTCTCACAAAAAAGTACTTTGTTAATATTAAATAGTTCATCATTGATGGCTTTTGAAGCTTTAAAGTCACCTCTCAGTGCTGCATGTGCAAGTTCTGCTTTCAAATCTGGTAAAAGATTGGAAGTGACAGAAGTGATCCCTTTTCCTCCACTGGCAAGTATGGGAAAATCTATGACATCATCGCCAGAGAATACATAAAGGTCAGGTATTTTAGCTAAAAGTTCAACTGTTCTTTCTATTGAACCTGTAGCCTCTTTGATACCCATAATGTTTTCAACATCATCAAATAGTCTTTTCACTGTATCAGGAAGTACATCTACACCTGTACGCCCTGGGACATTGTAAAGCATAAAAGGTACTTTTACAGCACTGGCAATAGCTTTGTAGTGCTGATAGAGACCTTCCTGACTTGGTTTGTTGTAGTATGGGCTGACAGAAAAGAGTGCGTCAACACCACAGGCTTCTGCATGTTTGGCAATGTCTATGGCTTCGTGTGTAGCGTTTGAACCTGCACCTGCGAGTACTTTGGTTTTTGTCCCTTTACATACTTCTACTGCTATTTCTATGCATCGTTTGTGTTCGTCGTGGCTAAGTGTTGCAGACTCTCCAGTGGTTCCCACAGGACAGACAGCATCTATCCCATGTTTAATTTGTCTTTGGATGAGTTTTGCATAAGTTGCTTCATCTAATGTACCATTTTTAAATGGTGTAGTGAGTGCAGTCGTTGCACCTGTTATATAATCGCGCATATGTTTATTCCTAATTTTTTTTCAGTATCACTGTGGTTGAGAAATGGTGATCAAAATATTTGTTAGCCGCATCGCTAATATCTTTTAGTGTAAGTTTATCTAATTTCTCTTCATATTGAAGTAAAGGTTCGATATTTCCTTTCACATAGTAGTCACCATAAAGTCCCGCAACAGAAGATGAACTTTCTAGAGAATAGATGAACTCTGCTTTAGTGTTGATCTTTACTTTATCAAGTTCTGCTTGTGTCACTTCGCCATTTTTAAGTTTGTCAAGTTGAGAGAGTATCTCTTTTTCTAGGACATCTAAAGAGGCATTGGGTGAACACATTGCCATGATGAGAAATACACCGGGATCTGTGAGTTCCATATTGTATCCATACACTTGGTTAGCAAGTTGTTTTTCATTGATGATAGTCTTTTCAAACCAAGAACTTTTTCCTGAACTTAAAATATGTGAGATAGCAGAAAGTGCTATTTGGTCATCATGCTCGTAGTTAGGGATGGCATAAGTAATGGCAAGGGTGTCTACTTTATTGCTTTCTTTGTGAAGTATAGCTCTTTTTGACCCATCTACTTTAGGTTCTACTGCAATGACCTTTGGTATTTCATGTTCATTTTTGATGGTACCAAAATATTTGTCAGCTTCTTTGAAGACTTCTTCAGGTTTGATATCTCCTGCAACGACCAAGATGGCGTTATTTGGTTGATAGTAACGCTTGTAGAAGTCCCTGATATCTTCTATTTTCCATGAGAGTATATCTTCCATAAAACCAATAGGTAACCAGTGGTACGGATGGTAGGTGAAGTGTGTGTTAAAGACTCTAAAATAGAGGTATCCCATAGGATTGTTATCTGTTCTTAAACGTCTCTCTTCTGCGACAACATCACGTTCTTTTTGAAACTCTTTATCAGTAAGTTTAAGGTTATGCATCAGTTCCGAAAACAAGTCAAGGCTTAATCCTAAGTTTTTAGAGGCTGTTTTAATGTAGTAATGGGTTTTGTCAAAACCAGTGGCAGCATTGTTTACGCCACCACGGCTTTTTACTATGGTGTCAAACTCGCCTTCTTTGAGTTTATCTGTAGATTTAAAAGCGAGGTGTTCGAGCATATGTGCCATACCACTCTTTCCCATCACTTCATTTCGGCTTCCTACTTTGTAGTAAATGTCAGTGGTGATGACACCTGAATCGTTATCCATAGGTATGACAACAATTTGCATACCATTCGCTAATGTTTGTGTATAATGTTTTGGCAATGAATTAGCCATAAGTACCCCTGTAGTTAAAAATAGTGTGAATATTACTTTAGTTATTAGTGATGGTTTTATCATTTCCAATCAGCTCCTATCGCTTCGTTAATGTGTTTATATCCATCTTTTTGTAAGAGCTTAATTAAGCCCTCATTTATGTCTGTGATCAGTGCAGGACCTTTGTAGACAAGCATACTGTACACTTGCACTAAAGAAGCTCCCGCCTTGATACGTTTATACGCTTCTTCTGCAGAATCAATACCTCCCACAGAGATCAGCAATGTTTTACCGTAGAGTTCTTTTCCTATGGCCTTAAACAGTTCATATGATTTGTCTGTTAGCAATGCGCCGCTAATCCCACCGAAGTCTTGTTTTTGGGTGCTGTTTGTTAAACTGTAATCTATGGTTGTATTGGTCGCGATGATACCAGCTGCCCCGGCTTCGACTGCCACTTTACATAAATCAATGGCATCTTGAGCTTCCATATCAGGTGCAATTTTAAGCAACACGGGTTGAGAAGTAATCTCTTTTGCCATGGCAAATATGGCTTTGATAAAAGACTCGTTTTGTAAATCTCTTAAGCCTGGCGTGTTGGGAGAAGAGATGTTAATCACAATGTAATCCCCATGGTATTTAAATGCCTTAAAGAGTAATGCATAGTCATCTAAAGCTTCATTTTCAGGAGTGAGTTTGTTTTTACCAATGTTGATGCCCAAAGGATAGTCGAAAAAGTAAAGTTTTTTAAGACGCTGCAACATATAGTGAGAGCCTTTATTATTAAATCCCATCGCATTTTGTAGGGACTGGTCTTCTATGAGTCTAAAAAGTCTTGGTTTGGCATTGCCATCTTGAGGTTTAGGTGTCACTGTACCTATCTCAGTAAACCCAAAGCCTAAAGTTGGCATGGCAGTAATGTACTGGCCGTTTTTGTCAAACCCTGCACCTAGTCCTACAGGGTTTTGAAATGTACGCCCAAATATTTCTTGTTTTAAAGAGGGATGTGTCACAAAATTTTGGTTTTTAAGAAAACGTAACAGTGTAGGGCAGTGTGCTGCTGCTCTAAGACTAAACCCTGCAATACTATGGGCAGTCTCCGGTTCAAGTTTAAAAAGTATTTTTTTGAGGTTTTGGTAAGAAAAAAGGGACACTATAATCTCCGTTTATGTATAAAGTGATTATAGCCTATTATCAATAAAAGTAATGCAATCCAAGGGTGCCGCCTTCTATTTTATCTAGACCTTCTATGTCTTCCACGTTGTAGTAGTGAAAAGAGAGATCCGCATCAATGTTGTCCGTGACGTACATTAGTAGTCCAAGATTTGCCCCATAAAAGTAGCCACTTGTATCTGTAAGTGTGTCATTTTCATACGACAGTGTACCGATACTGGCACCAAGATAAGGTCTATACTCAGGCATACCCATGATTTCATCCATGAGTATCTTGTCTATTTCCATAGAAAAGCTTTTGTATCCACTGCTTTTGTACTCATAGGTGAACATCGTACGCCAATCTATGGTCTGTTTACCATAACGTAGTCCAAGGGTTGTCTCTTTTTGATTACTGATATTTGCCAAGTCAACAGACTGTGTTGAAACTGTGATACCTAAAAATGGAAACTCTTCGGTTTCTCTTGCAAAGAGTGAAGTAACAAGAAATAAAGATAAAAGTATGATTTTTGACATATATTCTCCACTAAATAATTAAACAGTATAGTATCTTTATTTATGTTAAGAAAATCTTACCATAGCCATCTAAACTATAGGGTCTTGGCCAATTTCTGATAGCTGGTACATTGCTCTAGTAGGGCTTGATGCGACCCTCTACAGATGATTTCTCCTGCTTCAAAAACCAAAATAGTATCTGATTCTTCAATAGTACTTAGTCTATGTGCAACGGTAAAGGTTATCATCTCAGATTTAAGTGCATCTAAGGCTTTTTGAATGAGCGCTTCACTTTTGTTGTCTAGTGCAGAGGTCGCTTCATCGAGTATGAGTATATCAGGGTTTTTATACAAGGCACGGGCTAAAGCGATACGCTGTCTTTGTCCGCCAGAAAGATTATCGCCACTTTCAGATAATATAGTATATATGCCATCATCCAGTTTCTCTATAAACTCCATAGCATACGCTTTGTTTAATGCTTCTATGACACGTTTTTCATCTACTTCTTTCCCATAGGCGACATTGGCAGCGATACTGTCATTAAAAATATAGATACGCTGAGTTACATATGCTATTTTTTGGTGTAAAGAAGTAAGTGTAAAATCTTTATGGTTTTTACCATTGATGAGGATCTGTCCTGAAGTAGGGTCATAAAAGCGTACAAGTAAGTTTACCAATGAACTTTTACCTGCTCCAGAGTCACCTACAAGTGCGATCGACTCACCTTTTTTAGCTTCAAATGAAATGTTTTTTAATGCAGGGGTTGTCTTGTAAAAGAGTGAAACATCTTCTAACATAATAGAGGTAATGGATTGTGTAAGTTCCTCTTCACCGGAGACAATGTGAGGTTTTGTATCGAGCAGTTGATGCATACGAATATTTGCTGTAATGGCATCTTGTGCTTTATTGTAGAGACCGGAGAGACGTTTTATAGGTGTGTAAAGCATAAATAGTGCTGTGGCAAAAGCAAAAAATGCACCCACTGTCATATGCCCTTCTATCACTTCTTTCCCCCCAATGTAGATGACGATACCAATGGCAACAGCACCAAGTATCTCCATGATAGGAGAAGTAAGGGCATTGGTTCTTATCTGCTTCATAATGAACTTAAAAACATTTTGGTTTTCGTTCGCAAAACGCGCTTGTTCATACACTTGGCTTGAGTTAGATTTGATGACCTCTATGTTAGAGAGTATCTCACCCAGTCTTGTGGTCATATCTGCGGTGCTTTCTTGTGAAAGTTTAGAGTATTTACGCATCTTCTTAGCAAGCTTAGCAAGTGGAAAAATGGCCAGAGGCATCACAATGAGAAAATACAAAGCAAGTTTAGGACTCTCATAGATGACATATCCTGTCAGTGCAAGGATAGTCAGTGACTCACGCATAAGATCAGGTATGATATTTGCCACGACCATTTGTATACGGGAGATGTCATTGGTGACGCGAGAGAGTATCTCTCCGGAGTGCATATTTTTAAAAAAATCCATATCCAGGTAGGTAAGATGAGAGACGAGTTTATCTCTTAGTTTTCGTACCACATCTTGCCCGATGTAGGAAGTGTAGTAGGTTTGAATGTAGCCACCAATGCCTTTGAGTGCAAACACCCCAAACAAGAGAAAAGGCATAAGAAACAGCATCTGCATATCTTTGTTGATGAACACATCATCTAAGATGGGCTTGATGAGTTGGGCCGTGCCCGCAGTACCTACAGCCACAGCAAGCATTCCTAAAATGGCAAAGAAAAATTGCTTTTTATACCCAACAAGATAAGGAAGGTACTGTTTTAGAAGATGTTTCATTTTATGCTTTTTCCCATAGTGTACCATCAGCACTGTCCATAATAGAGATACCCATAGCAGTTAATTCATCTCGAATGGCATCAGAACGTGCAAAATCTTTCTCTTTCTTTGCAGCAGTTCGTGCTTCAATGAGTTGTTCTATTTTACTTTTAAGTACTTTATCTACACCTATTTGGAAGTAGGAAAAAGGCTCTTTACCTCCAAATCCTAAAAGTGTGTCTATGAACTCTATGTTTGCTAGTGTTTCTTTTTTTAAACTTTTATCTTTAGGGTTTGCATCAAGTGCATCATTAGAGACAGCGATGAGTTCATCTATCACTGCTAGGGCGATAGAGATGTTTAAGTCGTCACTCATTGCATCAAGTAAAGATTTTTTAAAGTTTTTATTGACAGCACTTGCTTTACCTGGTGATACACGTTTTTTAAGTCTGTAGAGTTTGTCTAGTCTTTTTTTAGTGATCTGTAACTCTTCTTCTGAGAAGTTAAAATCATTTCTATAATGCACAGCATTGAGGTAGTAACGTAACACTTCTCCATCATAGATCTTTAGAGCATCTTTGAGAAAAAAACTGTTGCCTAAAGACTTAGACATCTTTTCACCGTCTATTTGTACAAATCCATTGTGCATCCAGTATTTGGCCAGTTCATGGCCTGTTGCACATCGACTTTGTGCTGCTTCATTTTCATGATGAGGAAAGAGCAGGTCTGCACCACCGCCATGGATGTCTATGCTGTATTCATCATTTCCTTTAAAGTGTTTTTCTATCATCGCAGAACACTCTATGTGCCAGCCTGGACGCCCAGAGCTAAAGGCTGTGTCAAAACAGATATCTTCGGTATCTTTACATGCTTTCCAGAGTGCAAAGTCTTTTGGGTTTCTTTTTTCTGAAGTGTGTGTCACACGGCTTTGGCTATCTTCATCATCTGCCACACGGTGTGAGATATCGCCATAATGTGCATCTTTACTTGTATCAAAGTAAACATCCCCTGTAGAGATGACATAAGCGATGTCCTTGTCGATGAGTTTTTGTATCATCTGTTCTATGGCTTCAAGGGACTCTGTGGCTTTGGGTTCTATATCTGCACGTGCCACACCAAGAGCTGCCATCTCTTCAAGGTAGCGGGCAATGTAAAAAGAGGTTATCTCTTCCATACTTTGACCAGTTTCTTCTACTTTTTTGATGATCTTATCGTCGATGTCAGTGAAGTTTTTCCCCATGGTAACTTTGTATCCAAGGGCTTTAAGGGTACGAGAGAGTAGGTCAAAAGCAAGAGAACTACGTGCATGTCCAAGATGGGCATCATCATACACCGTAGGTCCACAAACATAAATACTTGCTTCCCCTTCACGTATGGGTTCAAATAGAAGTTTTGTTTTTTGTACACTGTCGTAGATATGCATAGATAGAGTGACCTTTTAAAATTATAGTATTGTGATTATAGCTAAAAAATAGTTAGTGTTGTCGTGTGACTTTTTTGAAGTTAATATATAAAAATCTTATAATAATAAAAAATTTTATATTTATTTTAAAAATTTCGTTTCATTAATAAATTAACAGTAATTTAACAGTCTTTGGTCAAAATGCGCAAAACATTTGATAGGAAGAGTTATATGAAACGAATAAAACACTCACTCATCGTAGTTGCAGCACTTGCTTCTACAATATATGCAGCAGAAGATCTAGGCATTCTTACTGTTGAATCATCAACGATAGATGATAAGTTTGATGCGAAAAAAAGGGAAGTCTCAAATACAGTTACCCTTAAAGGTACAGAGGTTGAATCGTATCATGCTGAAAATATTGCAGATGTATTGAACAACATTCCGGGTGTAACAGCGAGAAAAAATGAAGGAGACTCAAACAAAATACATATTAGAGGTGTTGCTACTGAAATGTATATGGGAGAAAAACCTGGAGTTGCCATTGTAATAGATGGTGTACCGGTACAAGAAAGAGCAGGTAGTGTGAATATTGACTCAGATAATATTGAGTCTATTAAAGTCATTAAAGGTGGCGCTTCTTATCTGTATGGTAATGATGCTTTGGCCGGTGCCGTCATCATTACAACCAAAAGACCAAAAGGTAAAAATGAAGGTTTTGTGACTGTTGAGAGTGGAAGTTATGGATATGAAAAATACTTAGCAAACTATATGGGTAGTACAGAAGATTTTGCTTTTGAGATTCAAGGAAGTTACAAAGCAAGTGACGGGTATTGGGAAGACTCAGACTATTGGGCAAAATCATTTAATGGGAAATTACAATATTATATCGATGATACAAGTGATATTACGTTTGGTGCAGATATATCAACCAGATATGAAAATGACACTGGTTCACTCACGTATACAGTAGATGGAGTGAATCAAGTGGAAACCAACCCTACAAGTATTGGAGAAGTAGGGTATTCAACAGATTATGACATTGATCTTTCCAAATACTTTATTACCTACTCAAAAGATTTTGAAAATAACTCAAATTTCATGGCACAAGTCTACAGATATGAAGACACTACAACAAATAAAAACGGGGCTTATGATGGTATACCTGACAATGGTCTTCTGAGAGATGACCACCTTTATGATGCTTATGCCAACACGATTCAAAATGGATTAAAATCTGAGTACAGAATGGATGGAGATAAATTAGCCTACATGGTAGGTATAGATATTGCAAGAAATGATAGTGAACAAAATAGTAAATATAGAGTAGATTACTCAGATCGTCGTGGTTCACATACTATTGGAGAAATGGTAAGTGATACAAGCTTTCGAGAAGATATCAATGCCATCTATGGAGAACTAAAATACCAACTCAACGACAAGTTGGTGACCACTTTTAATGCAAGATTGGATCATATTACCTATGATTATGTGAACAACCTTACTGCGGAGTCATGGGATGAGAGTTTTAACGAACAGTCATTTAGACTAGGTGCTACCTATAAACTTCATGATGATGCCATCTTTTATAGTAATATTTCTACGGGATTTAGAGTACCTACCATCGATCAACTTTATGCGGGTGATATCTTGTCAGGCAGATATGTATATGAGAATAATCCAGATATAGATACAGAAAAAACGTATAACTATGAACTAGGTTATAGAGGTAAGAATGATCTTGTAACCTATGATATAGCAATCTTCCAACTCGATAGAAAAGATGCAATCACACGTAATGGTGGTAATTATGTGGTTGAACCAGATAATAGGAGTAATCCTATCATGTTTGGTAACTTTGCTGATATTCAAAATAGAGGCTTAGAACTTAGTGTATTCAGTGATAAAACTAAAACATACTCATTTGGACTTAACTATGCTTATCTGGATGCAACCTATACACGTTATGATGAGTACAAATTAGTACTTAATGATATTGCAACAAGCCAAGACCTCGTTGGGAACACTGTGCCAAGAACATCAAAACATACCATCCACCTAGAAGGTAATTATCAGGCTATGTCAAACTGGCTACTCACTGCAGATATAATTTACAGGTCAAGTCAATATGCTGATGAGATGAATCAAATAAAAGTTGCTGGATATGCTGTAAGCAATCTACGTACAAAATACACTACGAAAGTATCTGATCTTGATATAGAATTTTTTGCAAAGGTCGATAATGTATTTGATAAACAATATTTTATGATGCCACGTGTCACCGGTGATAGAAATGATGATGGAGTCTATGATATAGGTGATATGGGCTTAACAGTCAATCCTGGGCGTACGTATCTCATGGGCCTTAGCGTTAAATTTTAAAGGAGAGTCGATGATAGAAATCAAACAAAATCGAGATAGAAATGATATCTATGGTATGCCAATATTGGGTTTTTTGTTTAAAAATCAGACATTTATGCTGGCTTTAAAGCTCGCTGTTCTTACGCTGTTTGTGTATGGAGTCACTATGGGATTTGTAGATCCAGAGAAAGAGAACATTTTTACTACTTACCTCTTTTGGGGACTGTTCTGGTCGCTATTTATCGTGGTCACACTTTCTACCTTTGGCAGAATCTTTTGTGGCATCTGTCCTCATGGATTTTTGGGAACGTACATTACGAAATTTGGTCTTAAAAAAGAGATGCCTAACTTTTTGAAAAATAGATTTATAGGCATATTGATTTTATTTTTTGGATGGTGGGCTATTTATTATACGGTGCCTGGTTTTTGGAAAGTGCCTCTTGCTACAGCATGGCTGTTTGCTTCTATTACCTTAGTCGCATTTGTATTTTATTATGTTTACAAAGACATGAGTTACTGTAAATACATTTGTCCCATCGGTACTTTGACAAAAGCGTACGCAAAAGTATCATTTACTCAGTTGGGTACGTATCAGGAAGACTGTGCAGGTTGTAAGACACTAGACTGTGCTACCGCATGCGAATATGGTTTAAAACCATTTTCATTTGACAATAAAAATTCTATGGATGACTGTACCCTTTGTATGGATTGTAGCTCTGCCTGTGATGCTATTGCATTTAGGATCACAAAACCTTCACAAAGCTTGTTTGGAAAATTTAAAAACAACAAATCAGAAGTGTGGGCATTTATATTAATCACCGCAGCCATCTCCATCACGATGACCTTTCATCATGCTTTAGGGCGCTCTGCCATTGCAGATCAATTCATCTGGGCTCAAACAGCACAGTTCACACAGCAGTACATTGATTTTGGTACATTGGATGCTGTGGGTATGTTTGCATTTATCTATGCGACCATTTTTTCTATAGGCATCGTGTACATTGGTATGTTTTTAGCGTCCAAAGTGTTACATGCACCTTTTGAAAAGACATTTTATACCTTAGGCTACTCCTTTGCTCCCTTGTTCATCATCGGCGGATTGGCACACTTGATACACAGTTTTTTTACCCATAACTATGCAGACATAGCCAATGGTTTCATTTATGGGTTTGGTTTAGATGTGGGCACCGTACAAAACCTTGCTTCAAGAAGAGATGCCTGGTTAAACATCTTTAATGTTATTCCGTATCTCGCAGCACTCTGGGGATATTTGATTTTAGCAAAAAGAATGAAATCGTTTAAAGCAACGAAGTTGAAAAAAGTGATTGCCTTTGTATTGGCCTCTTCTCTTATCACTTTGTATCTATCAGTTAATGTATATAAAGTTTATGTCTTTAAAACTTATGGTATGCAGAAAATGAACCATGGACATCATACTGGTATACATAATTCTACAAGTTGAAAAGGTATTATTTGACATTTTTATGACATTTCCTTAGTATAATTTATGATTATATGGAGGGGTAGAGATGCTTAATTTACATAAAGTCATTAAAAATACACTTACAAATGAACAGATTATTTTAGCAAAACCTCGTGATAAAGAGATAGAGGTCTTTGAGAGAAGTATCCTGATCACAGAGACAAATCTGGATGGTATCTTGGTGTATACCAATCGTAGATACCAAACACTTACAGGGTACAGTGAAGAGATATTACTCGGTTCTCCCCATAAGATCGTTCGTCATCCTGACATGCCTAGAGGTGTATTTAAGGCGATGTGGAAGATCATACAAGATAAGAAGATATGGAGAGGGTACGTCAAACATTTATGTAAAGATGGCTCTTTCTTTTGGACACTCTCTTATGTACAGGCAAAATTAAATATGGATGATGAAATCATCGGTTATACCAGTACTGGAAAAGTGGCGTACGAAAAACCAAGACAAGAAGTGGAAGAAAAATATAAATCATTAATAGGTCATGAACATATTGATGATAAATATTTTATGACATCACATGATTATTATGAGATGCAGTTACATAAAAATAAATCTATCGGATAATACTCAACAGAAAGAGGTTTAGAGAGTACATTAAGATGCTGAATACAATTACACCTATGATAAAATAAAGTGATTTTTTAGACTTTATAATCGCTACAAATTTATCGAACCCCACTTCTTTGACAGTAAATACAAACAATACCCAACCTCCAATACTCCCTGCCAATGCAAGTCCAGATGCACCCATAGTGTGCATCAGTATGAGTGAAGAAGTCACAGATGCAACGAGTGAATAGACGGCTATCTTCGCAGCTTTTAGGTGTCTGTGTGAAGCATACAAAAAGAGTGAAAAAAGTTTTGCCAGTCCAAAAGGTAAAAGTCCTACCATGTACATCTGTAGTACATATACGGTCTGTAGAGTTTGTTCTATGGTAAACTTACCTCTTTCAAAGAGCAGCCATACGATGGGTTCAGCAAGTAAGATACCGCCAAGCATAGAAGCACCAAGCAAAAATGTAAGTAGCCAAAATGCTTTGTCCAGGTTACTGTAGGCCACCTCTTCTTGTCCATTTTTGAGTGCTTTGGAAACTGCTGGAAAAAGTACGGTTGCTATGGCTATGGCGATGATGGCAAGAGGAAGCTGAAAGATACGGTTAGCATAGAAGAGGTAGGAGACAGAGCCTGTCATAAGAAAAGTGGCTAAGATAGTGTCTATAAATGCAGAGATCTGAGGGGTGGAGTTTCCAAGTATCCCTGGTAAGAAAAGAGATTTAAACTTCTTTTTTTCTTCTTGGACATCTTTTTTCTTTCTATAGGACCATCCCCCTAACAGTATGCGATGTAAGTTAAACTTCTTTACCGCAATGAGATGCACAAATACTTGTAACACGCCTCCTATGAGTACGGAGAAACTAAGCGCATATGCGACTGTTTTTGGGTCATCTTTCATGTAGATGTAAAGGGCTGCTATCATGGCGATGTTGAGTAGGGCAGTAGACATGGCAGTAGTGGCAAAGTGCTCTTTGTACTGTAGCAGGGTGGCTAAAAATGTCACTATAAAGATGAGGTCTAAGTACCAGAAATTGATGGCAGTCATAGGCGACGTGTTGTTTATAAGTTCAGCATCCCATCCCCATGCCAAAAGTTTGGTGATGGGCTCTGGGAAAAAGGTGATGAGTAAAGAAAATGCTGTCAAAAAGAGTAAAAAACGCAAAAAGATAGCCGTAGCAAAAACCCCTTTATGTTTGCTCGCTATAAAAGAAGGCATGAAGGCTTGCGTAAATGCCCCTTCAGCAAAGATACGACGAAAAAGGTTGGGCAGTTTAAAAGCTACAAAAAACATGTCAGACCAAACTGAAGCCCCTAGCGCAGAAGCCATAAGCACATCACGACCTAAACCTGTAACACGCGAAAATAGTATGCCAAAGCTGTTGGTGAAGATGGATTTTAATCGCATGATACTCTTTAGTTTTAAGTTAGCGGTATTTTAGCGTAATGTTTGTTTGATGTATTTGATGTAAAAGATAACTTGAAACGGGAGTTATTGAACCTTATAAAGTTTTTATAAATGGTACGTTCCACGTTTCTTGTTCTTAGCTTTATACATGCCTTTATCAGCATTTAATAATAAAGTATCTGTAGTCGTTCCATTCTCAGGATAAATAGCAATCCCAATACTGCAACTTGTTTTGACCTCTTCATCATCAATACGACAAGGTTCACATATTTCTTGAATAAGTGTTTCTGCCATCTTTGATATATCATCTTTATCAGAAGTATTTTCCAGTACAACGATAAACTCATCTCCTCCTATTCTTGCAACCGTTCCTGAACTACCAATCAATGTGGTAATGCGCACTGCAATTTCTTTTAAGACCTTATCTCCAAAGGCATGTCCTTTGGTATCATTGATTTCTTTAAACCTGTCCAGATCCAAGTAAAATAAAGTAAAAGTACTTTTGTTCTGTTCAGATATTTCTATTATTTCTTTAAGGTGGTCGAGAAGTAGATAACGGTTTGGAAGTTGTGTAAGTTCATCATAATGCGCTCTTATTTGAAGTCGTTTAGTCTCTTCTATGCGGGCTGTGATATCCCTGTTGATACCTAATGCACCTATCATGTGCTGCTTATCATCATAAATAGGAACACACATGGATTCAAGCCAACCGATATGACCATCTTTATGTAAATACCTGACTTCACCGCTCCATTTTCCAAATTGTTCTATAGCAGAGAGGATATGTGTCGTTATACTATCAACATCTTCAGCTACATGTAGTATGTGGGCAGGCTGTCCGATAGCTTCTTCTTTGGTATAGCCATACAGCAATTCAGAACCAATATTCCAATCGATGATGATTCCTTCTGGATCCGTTACCACAACAGCATCAAATAAATAATCAAATGCTTTAGCCCGTTGCTCTAAGATCTTTACATCCATTGGAGTATACCTTTTCATTATTTTTTATTGCAATAGTATAGCTAATTATTAATTGTAGTAGTATTGATTTGGATTACTATATAAAAACATGTCAATTTGTAATATTTTTACATTTGAATACTTACAGTATTTTGGATTGTGATGTTGAAACCTTGTGAATTAATGTTATAATCTATTGTGGAGCATATATATAATGCTCATTTTAAGATAAAGGAAATAGTATGAAAAAAATTATGATTGGCTTTGTTGCATCACTTGTATTTACATATGGAGGTGGAATGAAAAATATGGCTGAAGCTGTATCACCGGTTGAAGAGATAATGGATGAAAGCGCACCATTTTATATTGGTTTGGGTCTAGGGATGCGTGAGATAGAAGAGTTTGATTACTTTTACGGTTCAATTTTAGCAGGATATGAATTTTCAGAGTACTTGGGATTAGAAGGGCGTTATAACATCGGGAGTGATTATAACACCATTGGTGGATACTTCAAAGCTCAGTATCCTACAGAAATGTTCACGCCATATCTTTTGGCTGGTTATGCTCATTCTGACTATAGCTATGATGATTTAAATCATAATTTCAGTGGTTTTTCTTGGGGTGGTGGTGTAGATATAGCAACTCCATATGAAAACTTCAAAGTCTATGGTGATGTGGTCACTTTTGAAGGTGCTCCAGACAACTATGATACTGAACATGTTTTAACAATGGGTTTTAAATACTTTTTTAACTAAACAATGCATATTTGGATAAGTGCATTATGCATAGTATGGCATATTTCTTGGCTATGAGCTAAGGAATATGTTATTTTGTCATAATTTTTTACATTAAAAAAATGACAAAATGACATATTTTTCCATACTACTCTAAATCTCACGTTATACTTCTATAAACAAACATCAGGAGAAGAAGATGATAGTAGGTATAGAAGGAACAGTAGAAAGAAAAGATCCTACATTTGTACATGTCAATGTCCATGGACTTATCTATGAGGTGCATGTTTCCATTAACACCTCCAACGCTATAGTGGAAGCAAAGGTAAAACTGTTTGTGACTCAAGTCATACGTGAAGATGCAAACCTTTTGTTCGGGTTTAATGATCTCAATGAAAAAAAGATGTTTGATACCGTACTCAAGATAAACGGTGTAGGACCCAAAGTAGGGCTTGCAATCTGTTCTACGTTTACACCGAGTACTTTTGCAAAAGTAGTTGCATCCAAGGATGTGAGTATGCTTAAACGTGTGCCAGGTATAGGCCCAAAAGCGGCGAGTCGTATACTTGTAGAACTGGCTGACTTCATCGTAGACGGGAATGGAGAAACTGAAACATCAGGTGCTTTAGGTGAAGCGGTGATGGCACTAGAAAGTTTAGGCTTTAAAAAAGATGCTATTCAAAAAGCATTACAAGGTGCCAGTGGAGATACAAGTGCCCTTGTCAAAGCAGGGTTGCAGAAGTTGCAAAGACTTTAGCTTTTCTGAGCAACCCTACGTGCAGAGACTAACTTATCGCTGTAGTAGCCGTTTTGCACAGGTGAGATAATGATACCCTTCTTTTTAGATGCAGCATGGATAAAGTTACCATCACCGAGGTAGATACCTACATGTGTCACTGGAATACCACGTTTTTTATCGGTAAGGAAAAAGAGCAAATCACCTTTTTGTAGGTTGGACATATCGACTGCTTTCCCTCTTTTTGATTGTGCCCAAGCGGTTCGAGGAAGGTTGACATTATGTTTTTTGTAAAGGTACTGCACATAGCCAGAACAGTCAAAACCTTGTGGAGTGGTGCCGCCCCAAACATATTTACCTCCTTTGAAGTATTTGGCATCTTCCAAGAGTTTTTTTCTGTCTACTTCTGATATCTGATAGGTTTTACCTTCTTTTGCTGCCATTTCTTTAGCCATGGCAATACGCTTAGACCTTAAACGGGCAGCTTTTGCTCTACGCGCAAGATTTTCTGCACGGTGAAGTTCGTCATAAATGGCTTGGAGAGAATATTCTGTAGCACTTTGGGCTAAATACTCATTTTGGGAATGTTGAATTTTTTTACTATGAAAGACTTTGCCACGTTTATCGGTGATGGTAAAGAGATTGGCAGGAGAGAGTGTAAAGAGTGTAATCAGTAACAATAGTGCTTTATACATACCCTCTCCAATGTTGTCTAATATTTTAGCATATCAAAACAAATGTTAGAGAAGCTTTAATATGTGTTAATGATTTGTACCACAAAAGTTCGCATCACAGCCATTGACTGCACCTGAGTACTTGGAGTTGGCTATAAAAAATTTTAAAAGACGATCTTTGCGTTTTTTGAACAGTGCAGATTTGAGACTTTCGAGACCTTTGGATTGGTCTTTATGTATCTTTTCAAGTTTACCTTCTGTGTTAAAGTAAAATTCCCAGTCATCATCGTCAATTTGTTTTGCCATGTAAAAGGCTGTTCCATGGCAAGAACTACAGAGTTTTGTAACGGTACGAAATGCCGTGGTGTCGTACTTTTCTGCAGCATAAGTGACAGTGCTGATCCCAAATATGAGAAAATATATACTGGTGATTTTTAACATGACGAATCCTTTTATTGTTATTCTGAGGCGTTAATTATAATGATACGTGTGTGTATCGTCTGTGTAGTAAGCTATAATGTCAGCTATGAATAACGAAATCATCATCATCGGAGGAGGAGCCAGTGCGCTTATGCTGGCATCTTTGCTTCCTAAAAACACTGCTACTATCATAGAGTCCAATGCTAAAGTTGGGACTAAAATACTTGTCTCCGGTGGAGGAAAATGTAATATCACAAATACTAAGATGGGTACAGAGTACTTTTTAGGTGATAGTGATTTTGTAGAACCTTCTTTAAAAATGTTTTCTGAAATCACTTTAATTAATTGGCTAGAACGACAGAGGCTGGTTCCTGTACTTCGTAAAAAGACACAGTACTTTTGTGAACATTCAGCCAAGGAGTTGATAGATGTCTTTGTTAAAGAGCTTAAAAAGCAAAAAGTGTTGTTAAATGAAAAGGTGATAGGGGTGCACAAAAGAGATGCACATTTTACAGTCACAACAGATAAACGCACCCTTACAGCAAAACATGTTGTGGTAGCCTCCGGTGGATTAAGTTATCCCAAGATCGGTGCAAGTAGCATAGGGTATGACATCGCTGAGTCTTTTGGACACAGCATTGTTAAAACTGCACCTGCACTTGTAGGGTTTACGGTACAAAAAGAGCAGTTTTTTTTCAAAGAGCTTAGTGGTGCCTCGTGTGAGGTGAAAATCACAGTCAACGGCAACATATGTGAGGGTGCTTTACTCTTTGCACACAAAGGTTTAAGTGGCCCAGCGGTACTGGATGCTTCACTTTACTGGGAAAAAGGAAAAATGGAGATAGACTTTTTACCTGACTTTTCATGGAAGTCAGCCAAAGGTTCACCAAAGCAGATAAGTTCATTGCTCCCCTTACCCAAACGAATCACTAAGGCATTTTTGGTACAATTAGAGCTAAAAGATAAACCCTTTACTAAAGTAACCCTTGAGGAATTAGAAAAACTACAACTGTTAAATCACTATAGCTTTGCACCAGCAGGGACTTTTGGTTACTCTAAAGCAGAGGTCACAAAAGGTGGTGTGAGTACAGATGAAGTCGATGCTAAAACGATGATGAGTAAAAAAGTAGAAGGCTTGTATTTTATGGGTGAAGTACTTGATGTGACTGGACAGTTAGGAGGCTATAACTTCCAGTGGGCATTTTCAAGTGCTTATGCAGTATTTAACAATTTAAAAGGGAAAAGATGAAAATCAAAATTTTGATGACAGTGGTGTTTGCATTGCTGCTGAGTGGTTGTGGAGACATGATGGGACCAGATACAGAGGGGTGGAAATCATCACAAAAAAGTGAATTTTTAGACATTCTTAAAACAGACAAATATATGTCTATTTGTAATCAACAAGCACTTTATGAAAATGTAAAGTCAACTAAAAACTCTCAGCTCATGTCTAAGTTACTTGTGAACTATACGAAAAATCTTGCCAATGGGTGTATAGACCTTCGTAGTTTTAACGCATCTCAACGTGCAAAAAAAGCCAAAGAAATAGACACCTATTATGCTACGTACCAAGAAGATGTCAAGGCATCATCTATCATGATGAAACTAAGAGCAGGGCAGAAGATAGAAGAGATCTTACAGCCTTATGTTCCTAAAACACCACAATTTAAAGCACTCATTAGCAAATACAATACGCTAAAGGCTTCTCCAGATGCCAATATTACCCAGGCACAGTTAAAAAAGATTCGTCTCAACATTGAAAGAACTAAAATGATGAAGCAGGAACTGGGAGAAAATTACGCGCTTATCAATGTCCCAGAGTTTGAAGTACGTGTCATCGAAAAAGACAATACTGCGATGAAGTTCCCCGTGATCGTAGGTAAGGCAAATATGCAAACACCTATCTTTTCAGAGCGTTTACAGTATGTTCAAATCAACCCACAGTGGAATGTACCTGACTCCATCATGAGAAAGTCATACATCCCTAAAATCAAAAGAAATCCAGGTTGGGTAGCAGCCAAAGGCATGCAACTCCATAAAGACACCTATGATCTGCGTTCACCAAAAGTAAATCCGGCTTCTGTAGACTGGTCTAAATATCCTAAAGATGAAAAAGGTTATATCCCTTACAAGCTAGTACAAGTACCATCTCTTAAAAATGGTTTGGGCCGCGTAAAATTCATCTTCCCTAACAGACACGCTGTCTATATGCACGATACACAGTCAAAATCTCTTTTCAACAAAAAAGTAAGAACATTTAGTCATGGATGTATCAGATTGGGTAAGCCAAAAGAGTTATTGAACCATATCACAACTAAATACAGTAGTAAAACGATGCCTGTGGTACAAGATTGGTATGACTCTATGAAAACAAAACATCTTATGCTGAACAAAGATTTACAGGTACATACAGCTTATTACACCGCGTATGTAGATGAAGCTGGGGCACTCAAACTCTTCCCTGATGTCTATGGGTTTGATAAGTCACAGAAATTAACTTTTTAAGAAAGCACCATGGCATCTAAAGAAGTAACCTATAAAGACCAAGCTTTCCAACTTTCTTACGAGTTAGTGAATCCCATACAAAATGAAGTACTACTTGTGCTACATGGTTGGGGGAGTAACAAAGAGATCATGAAACAGGCTTTTGGTAAAACACTCCCAAACTACAAACATATCTACTTAGATATGCCAGGTTTTGGTAGGTCTAACAATAACATGATACTGACTACTGAAGACTATTCACAGATAGTGCAACTTTTTTTAGATGCATTAGGGGTGACACCTAGTATCGCTATGGGGCACTCTTTTGGTGGTAAGGTTTCTACACTGCTTCACACACCTTGTTTGGTATTGCTTTCCTCTGCTGGTATTGTGACTGTGAAGCCTTGGTCAGTGAAAGTAAAGATAGCTACGTTCAAACTGCTTAAACCTCTAGGTATGAAGAAAATACGCGAACTTTTTGTGGCACCTGACGCGCAGGGTATGAGTCATGAAATGTATGAAACTTTCAAAAATGTGGTAGATGAAGACTTTGAAGCTAGTTTTTCAAAGAGCAAAAGTAAGGCACTATGTTTTTGGGGTAAAGAAGATACGGCTACCCCTCTTTACACAGGAGAGAAGATAGCTGGACTCATAGAAAACTCAGAGTTCTATCCGCTGGAGGGCGATCATTTTTTCTTTTTACAACACAAAGACTTCATCGTACAGACCATCACAGAACAATGCAAAGGTACACACTCATGTTAAACATCATCAACTCACTTTTTTACGCACTCTTTCTTTTAGCTATGGGCTACTATTTCATCACCAACTTGCAGTGGTACTCTTACAAGCTTAACCGTGTACTCTTTCACCATACAAAGACATGGTGGCATTTTGTGTACTTCTTAGCACCTTTTGTACTTTATGCTGTGGTAGACAGTAAAAGTGAGTATGGTTTTGTGGTGGTCATCGCTTACTTGGGACTGCTCTATGCTTGGTACAGAGGTTTAGACAAGCCACTGGTCTTTACGGGACGTGTTAAACGTTTCTTTATGGCCATGCTTTTGTTTGCTGTTTTCCTTGCAGTAGTGTTTCAGCACTTTGCAGTGGTATTACCTATTTTCTTAGCATACTTTGTTTCACTCTTCATAGAAAAGATGCTCTTTAACGGTTTTAAAGTCAAGGCTGAAAAAAAGATAGAAGCTATGAAAGATTTAAAAGTAGTCGGTATCACAGCGAGTTACGGGAAAACAAGCATCAAAAACTACATCGAGCATTTGCTTAAAGTAAAGTATAAGACGTATGCTACCCCACGCTCAGTAAACACCCTTGGCGGTGTGATGAAAGATGTCAATGATGACTTACCAGAAGACACAGAAGTGTATGTGGTAGAGATGGGCGCAAGAGGTGAGGGTGACATAGGAGAAATTACCACCTTTGTAAACCCCCATTATGTGGTAGTAGGTAAGATAGGCCCTGCGCATATAGAGTACTTTAAAACCATGGAGAACATCCGAAATACGAAGATGGAGATAGTTCAAACCTCTAGGCTCAAAGAGGCATGGGTACACGAAAGTGCCATGGTAAAAAGGGAAGAGAATGTTCATACTTTTGGAGAGAAATCAAACTTAGACATACGTTCTAAGATGCCTGCACCTGAGTTCATCATAGAAGATGTTGAGGCAACACTTGATGCGACAAGTTTCACGCTAAAGGGCGTACGTTACTCTGCAAGTATTTTAGGGGCATTTAATGCCATGAACATAGCAGCAGCTGTACTGGTGGCTAAAGAGTTAGGTCTCACAGATGAAGAGATACAAAAACAGCTCTCTACACTTGAGCCAGTGGCGCATAGACTCCAACGCATCGATGCAGGAGGTAAAGTCATACTCGATGACAGTTTCAATGGAAACATCGATGGTATGATGGCTTCATTTGATCTAGCTACGACCTATGAAGGTAGAAAAGTGATCATCACACCAGGACTGGTAGAAGTGGATGACGCACTTAACGTGCAGGTTGCCAAAAAAGCGAATGAAGTGTTTGATGTAGTGGTCGTGACAGGTGATTTGAACTATACTATTTTTAAAGACCATGTCGAGTCAGATAAGTTGGTGAAGCTTGCTACGAAAGGTGAAATGGAAGCGATGCTTATAGAACAGACACGACCTGGAGACTTGATCCTCTTTGCAAATGACGCACCGAGTTTTGTGTAGAACGAAAAGTGCTACTTACAACGCTCCAAAAATATAATCCAATAATGAGTCATCGCCACCTTTAGGTGCTATGTCTCCATGTATATAGAGATCAACTTCATCTAGTGCACCACTTTTCATGATACCCAAATGGTATTCGTTGTCTAAGAAATATTGATACCCTTTGATACCATTGACTATGTCATGTTGAGGGTTATCGAACAGTGTCATAGGGGCATAGCCAAACATACCTGCACTGAGTAAATCATCTTGCAAAAGTGATAATTCTCGATAGATCTCAACTAGCTTCGGTTCCCAACCATCTAGATCAACTTCGCCGTCATCCACGGTAGTATTTGTGTTTATGTCTTCCCATGTCACGGTTCCTATACCTATGTATGGAAGAAATACGGGTTTGTTGTATTTCTCGTTCAGGTACGATGAAAGGTTTAAAACCCTTTGTGCAAAGTAGTCAACACCAAGTTGTGCATCTGTATATGTGATGGGGTTTGGTTCGTCCCATGTACCTGGATTAGTTGGGTCTCTGCTAAAGGGAGCAATCATTTGTTTAAAAGACAAAAAGTCAAGTTTAGGTAAAAGTTCAGTGTAGATAGACTCCGTTTTGTCCCACACTGGCTTATCTCCTAAGGCACAAACATCGTATCCGCAATTGTAAGTTTCTTCACTACTACGGTTACCTTTATCTATCATACACAGGGAGAAATAGGTATCATTTGCATCTGTTCTTAGTGTATCAATAGCACTACCAATGGCTTGGGTTAATTTTGTGCTTAACGTTAGCGAGTCAATAATGGCATCTTTGTTAAACTCTGGCTCCATTATGACAAGTTTTGTACCAGTGAGTTTTTGTAAAAATGTGGAGAGTTTTTGATTGTCAGCTGCATATTTTTGTACCGTAGCATCATCCAATCCATTGACAAGTGTATCACCAAAATACCAATACATGAAAACAGGTACATAACCGACATCCATACTTTTTTGTATCTTTTCGATGTTAAACCAATTCTCTTCCCAGTTTGATGTGAGCCAATAAATGGTGTATTTGGCTTTAGAAAGGTATTGCTGTAGGGTTTTGAACTGCTCAGGATCAAAGTTTTTTATGTTAAGATTTTGGGCTTTTGTGTCGATAGTTTCATCCATGAGAAAGTCAACACTGCTTATGGCTATAGATGCATTTTCATCAAGTTCAGAGGCGAAAAAATAGGCATAGTTACTACCAAAACCGACATTAAATGTAGAGGCAAGTATATCAAACTCGGTTTTTTCTTCTTGTATCGGAGTTTCTATGGGGACTACCTGTAGTTGTTTCATTTGAAGCACCACCTCCGCATCCGACGATGAATGGTATGAAAAACGGAAATAGTTTTTTAAGTAAAATGGTGTTTTCCTAATATAGATGATCATTTCTGAATTTTATCTGTTACATGGTTAAAGTCAAGTAGACTTTATTTCACACCCATCTTCCTTAAAAAGAGTTCATGGGTTGGACTTTTAAGTGTGATACCTTCTACCCCATACTTCTTCTCTTCTTTTAACCCAAATCCTTCTTTGAGGGTCTCATGTAAACGTTTGCTTACCCAGTTGTGTATGTTGTCTCTGCATGCCATTTTGGTTGACATGAGCATAGGCGCTGTGAAGTTGGTATCGGTGTTTTTTATGAGTGTACCACCTATGCGGTTACATGCATCAAAACCAGAGAGTTCCATTTTGTCCATGTCAAAGTCCAGTATGGCTCGTGCTTCGCGTACTTCCATACCGTCCATGACACGTAAGTGCCAGTTACCATTGAGGTCATCATTTTTTATATTGTCTGCCATGATAGTTTGCATGCATACGGTTGTCAATAAAGAAATAAGAAGCCATTTTTTTGTGAACACGAATAGACCTTTGTAAATATATTTTGGGTAGTATAATGAAGATTATTTAATGGAGTATGTATGAGAGTTATTTTTTTATTTTTTTTACTGTTTACAGCTTATTTTCATCTGAGATCACACTCACAGAGAAACAAGCCAATTATATAGCGAAAAAAGTATGGCAAAATGAGGGTGCAGGGAAAGACAAGTATCTTATTTGGTGGAACAAAGGTGAAGACTTTGCCTCTCTAGGTATAGGACATGCCATATGGTTTCCTAAAGGACATACAGAGCGATTTAGAGAAGTGTTTCCTATGATGGTAGCGTTTATGCAAGAAAAGGGTGTTAACACATGCCTGCATGGCTTACCCCTGAGACAGACTTTCCATGGCAGACCAAAGAAGCTTTTATGGCAGCAAAAAAAGCTAAAACACCCCAATACATGGAACTGTTCCACTTTCTTAAAAAAACGTTTGGACATCAAGCTGCATTTATGGCTGAACGTCTGAGCAAAGCACTGCCTCAAATGCTTGAGAGCATAGAAGATGAAAAGAAAAAAGAAACCATCAAAAGACGTTTTCATGAAGTGATGCACAACAGTGACGGCACTGTGAATGAAAGAGGACTTTACGTCTTACTTGACTATACGAACTTTAAAGGTGAGGGTACACTTGAAAGTGAACGCTACAACGGACAAGGATGGGGACTACTCCAAGTACTTTGGAACATGGATGACAAAGAACTCAACAAGCCAAAAGCTTTTGCGCAGTCTGCAAGTCGTATGTTAAGCAGACGCATCAAAAACTCTCCTCCTGCACGTGGAGAAGAGCGTTGGCGTAAAGGGTGGAATGTCAGACTTGATACCTACTGGAAGTAGTTAAAGGTCTAACGCTTTCTTCTTTAAACTTGTGTAGTTTTTTCATCGACTTGTTTTAAGAGTTTCTCTTGGGTTTTGGCTGTTTTCTTTGAGTAGGTTAGCTTCAAGTTTTTTTCTGTCAGATGATCTTCTTTTTATTGCTTTTAAAGTAGGTGTGCAGAAGCTTTTTTTGGTTGACCGTATCGTTGAAGTCACCTAGTAAAGTTTGTAGGCTTTTGCCTTTTTCTATCATCTTTTCTATTTTTTCTTCACCAAAGATGTGTTGAAACTCTTCAAGCAGATAACGGAATTTTTTAAAGGCTATTCTGTATCTTGTGTAGTTTTTCGATGCTAAACTCTTTTTCTAAAGCGTTTATCTTTTTGACTATCTTGGCATGTAGATTTTTTAAGACTTTTTTTGCTGTCTCTTCTATGTTACTCAGAATTGTTGTGGGTATTTACAAGTGTTTGTTCTTTTAATGTACTTTGGTAACGGTCTGAAAAAATTGCTTCAAAGTTCTTCACCCTTTAACATCTGTGTAATCTTCTGATGCTCACTCTCTTGCTGTTTACTCATGTCTTCTTGTATGACATCATGTGCTTCTTCAAGTTCTACCAAACGTTCTTTGATGACATCAAGGTCTCGTTTTTGGTTGGTAAGACTTGCAAATTCTGAGAGCTTTTCATTGAAGTAATTATGTTCTTTTGTAGGCAATAAAAATGCAAACTCTTTTAAAAATGCTCTTGATTTTCTGATGTTGACTCTAAACTGGTGCAAGTCTTCTTCTGCATCATACAAAAGGACACGTTCTTTGTAAAAGAGTATGCACAGAGAAAACTTGTACAAAATGACCCTAAGCGCATCTATCGAGTTACAGCTCAGGTATGAAGTAGTCATCCAGTTCAGAGATGTTCATAGCATCAAGCTCTGTAAAGATAGTGTCTATGTCATAAGTAGAAGAAGGTTTACCATGGAGTGTCAAGTTTTTGTTTTTATAGGCTTCATCAAATGTCACTTCTTTGATGACATGTGTATGAGAGTAGTCGGGGAAGTTTAAATGCATTAAAAGCTTTCATAGTTGGAAACTCTATCTCGAGCATATAAAGACCTTTGAGGTTTTTTTTAAACACATCTATGGAGTACTCTTTCCCTTCATAGTCAAACATATAGCGGTTCTTTCGTATAGGCGTGTTGATACGTTTTTCATATTTTTTATGAAACTTCTTTTTGTCTTATGGTGACTTCTTCTTCCTCTCTTGAAGCACCTGTACCATACTTGACCGTCTTGAAGTAGAGGTCATCCATCTGTCTATAACGCACACCTTTACTTTCTGTGATGGTGGTGTAAAACTGGGTAATTTTGTGACCATAAAGGTCATACTCTTTGATAAGTGAGACTATAGAGTCTTTAAGTAGGTATTTTCTTTCTATCTCTTTCATTTTCTTTCCTCATAGTTAGAAAAATAAATCTTATAGAGCAGGACATATAATAATTATTGCATTATAGCATGTATTATGTCGATGTCATATACGAGCAAGCAACCCCTCATCCCAAACAAGATAAAATCATAAGAAATAATTTAAAGAGTTATTATGAATTCATCATTTTCCTACTACCTAGACAACATCAGCAAATACGCAGGCTACATCGCTGCTATTTTGGTAGTCATACTCTCACTTCTTGTCGTCTATGACGCAGGTATGCGTTACTTGTTTTCAGCAGGTTCCATAGCATTACAGGAGATAGAATGGCACTTGTTTGATGTTATTTTCTTACTTGGGCTTACCTATGCACTCAAACATGACAAACACGTAAGAGTAGACATCTTTTTTGAGCGTTACTCTCATGATGCTACGAGCCATCGTGCAGATACTTTCTATGTTGCTACTTGTGATGCCTTTTTCACTGCTTTTTTTAAATGATGCTTACGACATGACAGTACAGACTTACGTCCAACAATGAAGTCTCTTCAGATCCGGGAGGGCTTACGCATCGTTGGGTGATTAAGGCGTATGTTGGTGCTTGGGCTTTTGTGTTACTTGTACTTCAGGCACTTTCTGAGGTGCTCAAAGCGTACCATAGGTTAGAGAACAAGATGGCATTAGTCAAGGTACTGGTAGGTGTAGCTCTTATGGCTATACTCGTCTACATTGCATGGTTTAACCGTATGGCATTTTGGGTTGACCCTGTGTTTCTTATGTTTGGTATTGGCATCTGGTTTTACTTATGGCTGGGTTTCAAGTGGCATTTGTCTTTGCAGGGGTGGCACTGTTTCTTTGCGCTCATAGCTGATGAAGTAGGGTTACATGTCTTAGAGATGCTTCCTTACAGAACGTATGGCATCATGGGAAATGTCACGCTTATGGCAGTACCTCTTTTCATCTTCATGGGACTTGATACTCGAGAAGTCTAAAATGGCAGAGGGATTACTGCTCTCTATGGGTAAACTCTTTGGACAAGTGAGAGGTGGTTTGGCTATCTCTGTGGTGCTTGTGGGAGCCATACTCGCTGCAAGTACAGGCATCGTGGGTGCTTCGGTGGTGATGATGAGTCTTATTGCTTTACCTTTGATGCTAAAGCACAACTACTCACCAGCCTTGGCAAGTGGGAGCATCGCAGCATCTGGTACACTAGGACAGCTCATACCTCCGTCTATCGTACTCATCATACTTGGTGACCAGATGCACCTTTCTGTGGGTGATTTGTTTCGTGCAGCAGTGGTACCGGGGCTTTTACTCATAGGTTTTTACATCTCTACATCTTGGTAATCTCATACCTTAACAAAGACGCTAGCCCCTGCCATAGACTCAGATGAACCTTATGGAGACATCGTTAAAGAGGCAGATAAAAGAGATCATCCCTCCGTTACTGCTCATAGGGGTGGTGCTTGGGAGTCTATCTTTGCAGGTATCGCTTCACCGTCTGAGTCTGCGGCCATTGGGGTACTAGGTGCTGTGGTGTTAGCTGTAAGTAAAAAGACATTCTCTTATGAGATGTTACGTTACGCAGCCATAGAAACAGTCAAACTCACCGCGATGATATTTATGATACTCATCGGGGCTACGGCATTTTCACTGGTGTTTGGCGAGCTAGGTGGTGGAGATATGGCGATGGAGTTCTTTGCGGGAGATATAGGTGACAAATGGACGTTCATACTCATAGCCATGCTAGTCATCTTTCTACTAGGTTTCTTCATAGACTTCATAGAGATAGCCTTTGTGGTTGTACCCATCTTAGTACCTATAGTAGCACTGCTAGGCATAGACCCCGTATGGTTTGCCATACTCATAGCCATGAACCTACAAGCCTCCTTCCTCACACCACCCTTTGGCTTTGCATTGTTCTACCTCAAAGGTGCAGCGGGAGATAAAGTGAGTACGGGAGCTATCTACAGAGGGGTAGTACCGTTTATATTATTGCAGATTTTGGCGTTAGGAATTATTGTGATGTTTCCTGATTTGATTTATTTGTTTGGGGAGTGAGATCTCCTATTTAAAAATGATTTGAGATATAATTACTTGATTAGTATAGAAGGAATTAGTAATGGAAAGAAAAAGTGAAGCTAGACCTTGGCTAAGATATTTAGCCAGATATATTGATATAGCGATATATACAATAGTATTAATGATGATATTAGCAACATTGGGATTAATATTAGGATTTTTAGGTACAAATGTCTCATTTTTGAGTACAGTTCCCGGATTTGTATCTTCAGTATTATATGTTGTCTTCCTCATATTAATTGAACCGATGGTGTTGTCTCATTGGCAAACTACTCCAGGTAAAAGTCTTTTGCATATTAAAATTAATAAATCTGATGATAGTAGAGTCTCATATAGTGATGCATTGTTGAGAACAGTTCGAGTTTGGTTTAAAGGACTTGCTTTTGGAATTCCTATTATTAGTCTTTTTACACAGATTAATGCTTATGGTAATTTAACAGATAAGGGTATTACCTCATGGGATAGAGATGGAGAATTAAATGTTACACATGAATCAGTCGCTACTTGGCGTATTGTATTAGCTACTATTTTAGTTGTATGTATGTTTGCTCTCTATATTTTTATGGAGGTTAGTGCTAGAAAATAGGGATTAATTTATGACCCCATTTTCCCCACAGCACAAGAAACAAAACTCTTTACTCGTAACATAGCTCCAGCTATGTTGCTTCTATCGGTATCAAATTTTGTAATCACTGTGAACTTCGTTACGAGTTGAAATTATTCTCATAATCATGATGAGCATTTAATATTCTAATAATCACAATCTCATCATTTCTTACGGTATAAAATATCAGATAGTCCTCATAAATCAGCACTCTACAATCTTGAGATATATTTTTCTTTTTACACACTATGCCCATATAAGGATTGTCTTCTAAAAGAGTGATAAAGATGTCTAGTTTATCAAGAAAGTCTATGGCACTATCAGGTTTGTCTGCATAGATGATTTTAAAAAGTGAAGCTAAATCATCTTCTGCAAGTTTGGTATAGCGGATGTTATGCATAGTTAGATTTTAAATCTTTAAAAATGTCTTTATGTGATTTTGGACTAAGCTCAGAGTCTATGCCTTTTTTAACTTCATCTTCAAAACGAGATAAGTCATTGGTTTTTTCAGAAAGACTAGACATAAGTGTGTCTATAACCATGTATCTGTCTTTGGGTTTTAATGTGAGGGCTTCATCTATAATATCATTGATACTCATGGGTTCTCCTTCTTGAATTACTTTATTATATCATATTTTAATAGAGCTAATTATTCATCTTCCCCACAGCACAAGAAACAAAACTCTTCGCAGTTGTACTCACTTCACCAAATTTAGAGAGTTCTTCATCGCTCATAGGGTAGCCTAGTGAGATGAGTTTTTTACGTAGAGCAGGGATGGCACTCTCTTCTACGTCAAGCGTAATTTGTCTTGGTTCTACTTCTAAGTTGACTTCTACTTCTCCAAACGCATCATGCAGTTTGGTTTTGAGTGTATGGGCACAGCCTCCACATTTTACGTTGAGGACTTCAAATGTTTGTTTCATGGGGTTTCCTTTATATCAATTATATTTGATTGTAGCATAGTAGGGTGTATACTTTGTGTAATGACTACAGCCACTTCTTTTTCTTAAAATACCTAAGCAGTCCAACCGTGATCATAATAGACACAACCCAAAATGTAGGATAGGCCCATTTCCATTTGAGTTCTGGCATGTTTTCGAAGTTCATACCGTAGATGCCTGCTAGGAACGTCAAAGGGATGAAAATAGAAGCAAAGACGGTCAGTACTTTCATCACCTCGTTCATCTTGTTACTCACACTGGAGATGTAGATATCGAGTAAACCAGCAAGAATGTCTCTGTAGGATTCGATGGATTCAGTGACGCGTATGGCATGATCAGACACATCTCTGAGGTAAATTTGTGTTTTTTCGTGTATCAGATCAGTATCGCTGCGAAGCATTGCAGCCATCAACTCTCTTAAGGGGGATATATTTTTTCTAATACTGATCAATTCTCTTTTTAGTTTTTGTATGGTGTGGAGTGTATCTATGGTTGCATCAGAAGTCAGTAGATCATCTTCAATCACCGTAACCACATCATCTAAGTTATCGATTAGAATAAAATTTTGGTCAACGATAGTATCTAGGATGGCATAGGTAAGATAATCTGACTGGGAACTTCTGAAACGACTTTTAGTGCTTTTAATTCGTTCTATAACGGGCTGAATAATATCATCTACTTTTTCTTTGAACATGAAAACAAAATTTTTCAGAACCAATAGACTTATCTGCTCATAAGTGACAGTGAACTCTTTGTCTTCAGATACAAGACATTTGAGTACAATGTAAAGATAGTCATCATACTCCTCAAATTTGGGTCTTTGATGTGTATTGAGGATATCTTCTAGAACAAGCTGATGTATGTCAAATATGTTGCCGATCTTCTCTACAATATCAACATTTGTCAGTCCTTCTATAATGACCCAGGTAATCGTATCACTGTCTTTATATGACAGTATTTCATCTATAGATTGAATTTGTTTCTCATCAACATTCTCTTTGCTGTAATCAACGATTGTCATCCTTGTTTCAGTGTGGTGAACCTCACCTACATGAATGAGTGAACCAGGAGGTAGACCTAGCTTTTGTGAAGCATTACTTAGAGATGTATTCATTTATTCCTGCCTAAAAGAGATTTATGTAAAAAGACGACTCAAAAATGATCCTTTTCCGGCCAATTTATCTATGAGTTCAAAATAATACGTTTCATGCTTCAATCCAAGCTCTGGATACTTCAGTTTTTCATCTGGCATGACGGCTATGGTAAAGGGCACAGAACGTACTTTAAAGGCTTCTGCTAGCTTTGGATTGGCGCTTACGTCACATGTGGCTACGATGATACCATTTTCCTCGCCATAGGCCTCCAGTCTTTCATCTATAAGCTTTGTAAGCATTTGACAGGGTCCACAAGTAGGTGAGTAGAAGTCTATGAAGACAGGACTTTCATTGTTTTTGATGATGTCTGTGTAGTTATTATCTGTAAGTTCCATAGGGTATTGTAGCAAAAATTTGATACAATCTTTTTATGAATGAAGATACTTTACACATAGAATTTAAACAGACAACAGTTGATAACCTCAAGCTCTTCTCCGAGATGTTAGGCAAAGATGTTAATGGCATGATAGAAGAGGCATTAGAACAATACTTTGATGCAGAACAAAAGAAACTCATGGAGAAAAATATCAATGACGACAATGCTATGACCAATCTTGATTTCGATGACTTTTGGGATGGTTTGGACATTGATTAGATGGGAAAGTTCAATCTCAAATCTATACTAAAAGAACTACTTTTAGGTGCAGGGGTCTTGCTTATAGTGACAAACATTGTAAGTTATCTAAGACAACCTGAACTCAGTTCCACGCATTTACCCAAGATAGACGTTAAACTGTTAGATGGAAGTATGTATGAGAGGCAAGAGGGCAAATCTCTAGTTGTACACTTTTGGGCGACATGGTGTCCTACGTGTAAACTTGAAGCTTCAAATATTCAGACACTCTCAGAGCACTATGAAGTGTTGACCATCGCTGTAAACTCGGGAGAAGATACAAAGATAGAAACGTATCTTAAAGAGAGAGACCTGAGCTTTAAAGTCATCAACGATAAAGAGGGTAACTGGGCGAAAGATTTTAACGTAGAAGCCTATCCTACGACATTTATCTATGATGCCAAGGGGGAGTTGAGGTTTACAGAAGTGGGGTACACAAGTACTGCAGGTTTATTGGCAAGGTTAAAGTACATAGAATGACACTATTAACAGCCATAGCTAGATTAAAGCTAAAAGAGTAAAATACATTTATTATTAACAAGGATTATAAAATGGCATGTGATTTATGTGGGAGTGAAGAGGGGTTGACAGCGTATGTTGTGACACCTAAAGATGATACGATAACGATCTGTAGTACCTGTGCGGCGAGTATAGAAGAACCAACAGCCAACGAAAAGCACTGGAACTGCCTACATGACTCCATGTGGAGTACTGAGCCGGCGGTACAAGTGATGGTATACAGACTACTGACTAAACTTGGTGCACAAGACCAGTTAGATATGCTCTATCTTGAAGAGGATGTGAAAGTATGGGCAGAAGAAGGGTTAGCAGCTGAAAATGTAGAGCCAACACGTGATGCCAATGGGACTATCTTGGTAGAGGGTGACAGTGTGAGTATCATCAAAGACCTTGTGGTAAAAGGTGCAGGGTTTACTGCAAAACAGGGAACAACGGTAAAGAACATTCGTATGGCACCGGGTGACCCGACACATATACAAGGACGAGTAAACGGTACGATGATCTTCATCATTTCTGCGTACTTGAAGAAACTGTAAGCACTATGCCTTTATAGCATAGAGGTAGACTCAAATACGTCAGATAAGATTTTAAAAAGGATGCGTCATGATGAGAATCATCAACTACTTTATACAGAATAAAAGTCTTAATTATGTACTTCTTATCTTCATCCTTTTTCTTGGTGTCAATGCCTACCAAAATATCCCCAAAGAACTTTTTCCGGAAATTGCTTTAGATAAGATCGCTATCAGATGGTGCTTATGCAGGTGCAAGTGCTGACAATCTAGATAAGATGGCAGTGCGTGACATCGAAGATGAACTGGGCAATATACAGGGTATCGACAAGATAGAGACGGTCATTAAGCCGGGTACATTTACTATCGTCCTTAATCTCACCGATGGTGCAGATAAAACTGATGCACTCAATAAAGCCAAAGATGCCATCGCCAGAAGTAGACAATATCTTCCTGCTGATATGATAGAACCTACGGCGCAGATACTGACACATAACAGACCTCTTATCGTCTTTCTCTTTCATCAGAGGAGTTGGATAAAGGTCAGTTGATAGAAACGGCCAAAGAGATCAAATCTATCATCTGCGAGAAATCCTTATATCAGTGAAGTAGAGATCTATGGAGATGCCAGATCAGGAAGTCTCTGTACAGATCAATGAAGAGGCGGTCAGGGCGTATGGATTAGACCCCTGATATTATCTCAGCAGTTTCAACCACTCTCTTATATCTATCCTATAGGTGACATCAAACAGGAGTGGAAATTATATCTTTCTTTCTACGGTGAATGGAAAAGAGAACAAAGAGGAATGGGAATCCAGCATTCATCAAAATAGGAGAGAAACAGGTTAGACTAGGTGATGTGGCCAATGTTGAGATCATCTTATCCTCAAAATACAACACTCTCTACGTTTAATGGACGTAAAAATATTACGTTGGTCATCTCTAAAGGCGCTGAGGGAAATTCGATGGATATCTCCGAGGAGTTGCAGGACTTATGCACAGGAGAAACTCACCAAAGATTTCCCTGGAGTCTATTTTGACTTTTATCAGGACAGTTCCAAACCGGTTAAAGACAGGCTCAATACGGTCATTTCAAACTTGATGTTCGGATTGGTATTGGTTTTTCTCTCTATGGCATTGCTGATCAATGTGCGTATCGCATCGGTCGTTGCGATGGGTATACCTATCTCTTTTGCTATTGGGATCATGTTCGTTATACTTTCTGGGGTATTCCATTAACATTGTCTCTTTACTTGGGCGGACTTATTGTGATAGGTATCGTAGTGGATGATGCCATCGTTGTCTCGGAAAACATTCAGCGTCATATCAATGAAGGGATGGCAGACCAAAGAGGCGGTCTATCAGGGGTTAAAGAGATGGTGCTGCCTGTCACCTTGGCAACCCTGACAACCATTGCAGCATTTCCTTCCACTGTTTATGCTCACAGGAGAGATCAAAAACTTTATTATTCTTATTCCTATAGCAGTGATTATGATTTTATGGGATCTCTTCTTGAGAGTTTTTTCTTTTTACCTTTACATGCAGAAGAGTTTCTTAAAAAGCAGAAAAATTTTATAAACTGGGAACCTCTTCAGGAAAAGTATGAAGCATTGTTACATCTATGTGATCCGTTTTAAATATATGTTTTTGTTTACATTTGTTGTGGTGATACCGATTTTGACCATAATGACGGTCAAAATGCTTAATTTTCAGTTTTTCCCTGGTTTTGACGGTAACTATCTTTATATTACTGGTAAAGGCAATGTCGATACTTCTATTGAGGAGACAGAAAAGATCGCTAAAGAGTTGGAAGCGTATCTATTTCACAATAAAGAGACCTATGCACTCAAAGCGACCTCTACGGTCGTGGGATATAGAAGAGCACTTTCAGGTGAAAATGAGAATGGTGACAATATGCTTTATATTACGATGGAACTTTACGATATGAAGCCTCAGAGTTTTATAGATGCGTATATTAATCCTATTTTCAACTTTTACATTTGATTTTAATGATCCTGAAAAGATCAGAGAGACGCATACCTATGAATCTTGCACAGGATCTGAAAGAAGAGATAGCTCCACTGATGGAAAAATATCAGCTTGAAGAGCTTGGTGTGGTTGAAGAAAGACCTGGTCTGATCAAAAATGATATCCAGATCAATTTTTCTGGTAAAGATAGTGAAAAGATAATGGATGCGATGCAGAAGCTTGAAGAAAACCTCTCAACGATCCCATTTGTAAAAGATGTAAGTAACAATGCGCAGCTTGGAAAAATGGAGTATAAACTGCGTATCAATGCCTATGGTGAACAACTCGGCCTGAGTGAAGTAGGGATTGCGCAAACACTTTCCGGATATTTCCTTGACAGTCGTAAAGCGATGACATTCAACGAAAATGGCGTCATGGAGATAAGAACAAAATCTATAGACAAAGACTCTGAGAAGACTTTGATGGACTTTATGCTTCCTACACCTTCAGGAAGCTTTGTAAAGCTCACTGATGTAGTGGAGATCAAAAAGATAAGAGCGTATGAAAAGATAGAAAAAAGAGATGGCAATGCAGTTAAAACCGTGTATGCAAATATAGATAAGAAAAAAACAACAGCAGTAGATGTACTCAGAAAGATCGATCCTCTTCTGGAAATGATCCGAAATGAAGGGCTTGAAGTAAGTCTGTTGGGAGAACAAGAAAAAAATCAGCAATTCAAAAATGATATGATACGTTCACTGATCATAGCAGTCTTTTTGATCTTGATCACACTGCTTTTTATCTTCCCGAAAATTCGTTATGCATTGATGGTCATGTCTGTTATACCTTTCACTATGCTTGGTGCTTTACTGGGTCATATGCTCATTGGGATCAATCTTTCTATGCCATCACCAATATGGGTAAGTATACTGCGTCAATAACCAATAGTTTGGTTCCTAATCTTACACTAAACACAGTCCCCGTTAGTGTGTTGGCAACGGCCAACCTATCTGGAAAATTAATGTTGCCCTCTGCACCTGCAAGTGCAGGATATGTTCGCCTGCTTCGTGTTACTTCTACAAACGGTTATGACACTATACGAACACTGAACGTAGGTGCAACGGGCGACTATGCGTTTAATCAGGTTGTACTCGATGATTATCAAATTGTAGGTTTTGCAGATACTTTGGTAAGTGGACAAGAACGCGCTCCCTACCTATTATCGCAATACTATTTATTGGGAAGAGGCGGACACACTTTTTGTTGAAAACTCTTTAACCAACCTTGATATTATATCTCTGCTAAAACCTTCTGCACCGCTCACAGGAACAGGAGAGATTGCCGGTATACTTCAGGAAGATGATGGCACCGATTCACGAACCGAAAAAACCAGACGTGTTGGGGGGGCAGGGGTTTCAGCACGCAGACAGCAAGGCACAGGCCGTGGTCAAGAACTTGGAGAACTTGTTGCTTATGTTTTTACTGATGAAGATGGATATTTCAGTATGCCTAAGTTACCAGTAGGGGTTTACCGTATTAACATACAGTATTCAGGTTACCCGATGGATCCTGATTCCTACATCGATATTCCCATTGGAAGTACAGCCCTGGATGAGAGGGTAAGCATTGAAGCTTTAGTCGCCAATGGAAAAATTACG
>CAVORT010000006.1:0-10110 GCA_963698695.1 Sulfurovaceae bacterium
TGGGCAACAGGGTATGCACTTTCGATCTACGGTACCGAGTACTACCAGCAGTGTCCCTTTGGTACGGGTAACGGCTATGGTGATGGTCGTGCCATTTCCATCCTCGAAGCGGTGATCAACGGGAAACGCTGGGAGATGCAGCTTAAAGGTGGTGGCCAAACACCCTACTGCCGTGGGGCTGATGGTCGTGCGGTCTTGCGTCAAGTATCCGGAGTTCTAGCGCAAGAGCACATGTATGCACTTGGTGTCCCAACATCACGCTCTTTGTCTTTGTATACACTCCAAACGGAGACAGTGCAAACGCCCATGGTTTAACCAAGGCTCACATCTCGAGACCCAGAAGTGATGATAGAAGAAGACGTGGCCATCACCACACGTGTTGCACCCTCGTTTCTTAGTGTGGGTCAAGTTGAACTTTTTGGTCGTCGTGCCCGTAAAAACGAGCACCCCAAAGCCATGGAAGAACTTGAAAAGATCGTCTTGCACGTGATCGATCGTGAGTACAGTGAGGTAATCGACCAGGTTTTACCTTGAAGATAAAGTGCCTACTCTTACGTGCGATTTCGCTCTCGCCTCACCTCCCTTGTGGCCAAACTGGATCCGTGTGGGCTACTGCCAAGGAAACTTCAACAGCGACAACACTGCTGTCGGAGGCTTCACACTTGACTATGGGCCATTTGGATTCATTGATATGTTTGATCCGAAGTATCAGCCCTGGACAGGAGGTGGGGATCACTTTTCATTTTTCAATCAGCCAGTAGCAGCACAACGTAATTTTGATGTCTTTTGTATTGCGTTAGAGCCGTTATTGAAGTCAGATGAAAACGTGCTTTAGAACTGGAAGAGATACGAAATGACTTTCCCAAAGTGATGCAAGAAAAGATGGAAAAGATGTGGGCTTCCAAGCTTGGGCTTGACACGTTTGATGATGCATTGTTCAATGAACTTGTCATGCTCATGATGGAAACCTCTGTCGATTACACACTCTTTTTTCGTGAACTCTCACACATACCTGAAGACATTTCCCCACTTACAAAAAGTTTTTACGGGGACGTACCGTCGAATGAAAAGATTTTAAAAAGTTGGTCAGAGTGGTTGGAAAAATGGAAATCATTCATTGACGTTTCTACCCCCGCGTGCAAAGAGCTCTTTCAACGAAGATGAAAGGTGTGAACCCAAAGTACACGCTGCGCGAGTGGTTTCTTGTACCTGCATATCGAAAGCGGCAGAGAGCAGACTACACGCTCCTAAAGGAGTTGCAGGAGGTCATGACACACCCATATGCTGAGCAGTCTAAAGAGATGGAGGAGAAGTACTATAGCGAAAAACCCACTGAGCTCTTTGACATCGCGGGTGTATCGCACGTCAGCTGTTCTTCTTAAGCTGTTCTTCTTTAGGCTTATGTATGCGGTAGACGTTTATCGTGTTTTTAAAAGTATGATAGGTCTATAGATTTTATAAAAACTGCGGGGTAAAGGATGCAGCTTTAATTTTCTGTATATAGGCTAACGCATTAGTGACGGCATGCTGATCCGCTTCTATCATACCAGGTGTTTTGTACTTTAACAAGTAGTCAAACCCTTCAAATGATTCACCTTTTACCTTGATGGCATACACCATGTAAAACAACAGATCGGCCAGATCACACACGGGGATCATGTCTGTAAAGTCTTTATCGAACTCTTCTATGTACTCCTCAACGATCTCTTCATCGGACATAAAGAGCATCCATAAAATGCTGTTGTCTATCTTCTCAGGTGCCTTTACTTTTTCCAATAAACGCTTATATACCTCTTCATTCCCCGCTATCTCTTCAAGTTGTTCATCCGCTTGTGATTTGAGAAATGCGACTCTCTCATCTTTTATCATCAGATCTCTGTACTCTACAAGGACATTTTCTGTTATTTGATAGGTATTCATTGTTTCTCTTTTTTATTTTAATTTGCAATTATCACATTCTATTCTAAAGTTTCTCTTTAGCACTTAAGGTATAGCCCTATTGATGAGTTGGCATTATAGCGAGTAAAATAGATATGTCAATTTGTCATGTTTTTGATTATTATGAAAAACTTGGGGTAATATTTGAATGCAGTTTATACCCCAAGGGCATTTCTTGTAGGGCACTTGTTGTTTCTCAAAACAACAGCTGTAACTGTTGTTTGCACCCCAAGGGTATTTCCGCTGGGCATATTCGCTAGTTAAATCTTAACTGCGAAAGGGTGTGAGCACAAAGTGCGTTTCTCATCTTCTCTTTTTGAGTATCTTCTAGTTTTGACATAATTGAAAATGCATTCATGGCTTCACTGCCCTTTTGTACACCCTCCAAATCTTTGTATGCTTGATGTAACAATTGAATAAAATATATACATAGTATCATAGCCATCACGTTTGTAAATGCTATATAATCAACAGGTGAAACTCTGGAGTGATCAATGAAAACTGTCTATATACTCAAAACTGGGGAAACCTTTCCTTCAACCAAAAATAAATTTGGAGATTTTGATACCTGGGTCATACACTTTCTAGGAAAATCAACTAAACGTATCAAAGTTGTTCATATCCTTGAAAACCAAAAGTTACCCAATCTACAGAGTGCTGCTGGGTTCATCATCACAGGGTCACATGCGATGGTAAGTGAAGAGTTGAACTGGAGTGTAAAACTTGAAAAATATATCAAAAAAATAGCTTCAAAAAACATTCCACTTTTAGGTATATGTTATGGTCATCAGCTTATTGCAAAAGCTTTGGGCGGTACAAGTGATTTTAACAAAAAAGGCAAAGAGATAGGAAGAGTCAAAATAAAAAGCACACTAAATGCTTTAAATGATCCTTTGTTTGATGGCTTTCCTAAACAATTTTATGCGTTTGAGACACACTATCAAAGTGCAGTAAAATTACCTCTAAAAGCAGTAATTTTGGCTTCTAACCATAAAGATCAACATCAAGCCGTAAGATTTAGTCAATCTATCTGGGGTGTACAGTTTCATCCTGAATTCGATACAAATATTATGAAAGAGTATATTATAAATCAAGAAGATTCTTTAACTACACTAGGCTTTAACCTAAATAAACTACTTGATAATGTAGACAGATGTGATATAAGCCATAAAATACTGGTTAATTTTATGTATATAATAGAAAATAGAAACTTTTAAAAGCTACATCTATGTCATTCAATACTGTCATAGGTTGATCGACGTTTTGTCCTTATAAAATGCACCGTAGAATGGATTTCAATTAAAAACAAAAAGAGTGATGAACTCAAAGAGATCATGGAAGCTATAAACAAAGATGAGATAGCCACCTGACCATCAAACTCAAACAACTCACTGGCAAAGATAGTTAAAATGACCATTGCCACCATATAGACTGTCAATGTGCCTAAGAAGATAGACGAATTAATGTTCTTAAGTCTTTTCAATAAAGACAATCTCCGATCTTTAAGTTTCTGAGGTACTATGAAGTCTGGGTTTGATTTAGTTTCCATAAAGATTTTACGATCAATGGCATTGAGTTTATCTACAATTCTTACAAACCTACTTGTAAATACATTCAAAAGACCCGCAACACCTGCTATGAGAAATACAGGTGCTACTGCTGCTTGAATATATGTGGTGATCTCTGTGATATTATTTTCCATATTATGCTCTTTAGTTTATTTATTCACTATACTATCACAAAATCAAATAATAATCATAAGATACTTGTATCATTTATAGACAATTCAACTTCTCCAACACCCTCACCATCGCCAAAGTATCAAGCTTACAGTACTCCAAAAGTGCGTTTCTCATTAGCTAAATCATTAAAAATATGTCAATTTGCCATATTTCCAAACATACTCATTGTTTTTAACTATACTCATAAAAACACTATCAAGGTAATCTAATGAAGCTTGACATACTATACCCAATATGGGTACAATAAATGATATTTATCGAATCAAAGTTATTTGAGAAGTTACATGGTAAATAGTTGAGGAGTTAAAAAATGTCTAAGAGAAATCTATTTGAAGAGTTAAAGACGGGTCTTGAAGATGCTAAGGTTCATGAACAAGGTAAACTAACACTTAAAACCACATCTGTTACTTCTAAAGAACGTAAACTACTCACAGCAGATGAGATACGCGCCATCAGAGAAAAGTACAACATGAGCCGTACCCTCTTTGCAAACTTTCTACACATTTCACCACGCACACTAGAAAAATGGGAACTAGGCACAAGCCAACCCAATGAACAGGCTTCTACTTTACTTGCGTTAACAGATAAGTATCCAGATATGTTTGAAAGATTGGGGACGTTTAAACTTCCCTCAACTTCTCCAACACCCTCACCATCGCCAAAGTATCTAGCTTACAGTACGCCAAAAGTGCGTTTCTCATCTTCTCTTTTTGGGTTATCATTATCCCTAATTTTGGTACCCTTATTCCAGGTACTCAACTCATAGAGTGTAGATTGATATATTTTAGTTATACTTAACAGATAAAAACAAGGCTATACTTCGTGAACAAATTTGTACTCTTTATCTCGCTAACACTTGTTTCATTTTCACATCAAGGCAGACTGGACAAAGATGGTGGACACACTGATGAAAGTACGGGAAAGTATCATTACCATGATAGTAGCAAGGGAACAAACATTGACCCCTTTCATTCACCTATACGCATACAGATACTCAAGTACGGTGCTCCGCATGGTTGGGGACAGGAGTTTGCGTCCATAGAACGTTGTGAAGCTGAGAAAAAAATGCTTACCCAGAGAAATAAAGGGACTGACTATAGCTATGTGTGTGCTGTAAAGTAGCTTTATGACGCTAGTGTTTATGCTAGTCAAATCTTAGATTACGTACTTTAGGGACTAATCCAAAGATTTTTTCAACTCATCATACATCTTATCTCTTTTCCCTATTTTCAGTACCAAAACGATGATCTCTTCCTCTTTGACTTCATAGGCAAGTCTGTAACCTGATGTACGCAACTTGATCTTATATACATTGTCATACCCTCTGAGTCTGTCTTTGGGTATCTTTGGATTGACTAGACGTTCTCGGAGTTTCTTTTTAAACTGCTCTTTGATACTCGAATCTAACTTTGCCCACTCTTTTTCTGATTTTTTTAAAAAGAGAAGTTTATAGGTCATCTATGGAAACTTCTACCAAATCATCTTCAGTATAGTCAAGTCTTTCGCTCACTTCTTGTGCCAAGATAATAGTCATCGACTATATCCATCATCTTCTCATAGAGTGCACTAGGTACGATGTATGCACTGGGTTTGTTGTGATTGAGTATGGCTACTGCTTCACCCCCTGCTTCGGCTATGACAGAAGAAGGACTTTTTTTGAGTTCAGAGATACTTGTAGTATAGTTCGCTAAAATTTGTGTCATATTTCATATCCTTTTTAGTACCTAATTTAGTACTATATTAGCTACTTTTTTAGACAATGTCAATGCTGAAGTTATATACTTACTACTGTTAAACATCCCTCAACTTCTCCAACACCCTCACCATCGCCAAAGTATCAAGCTTGCAGTACGCTAACAGTGCGTTTCTCATCTTCGCGTTATCATTATCATCTGACGCCTTATTTTTAGATGAACTATATACTTTCTTTAAGCTTTTTCTTTATCTTATCAAGTTGATCAACTGATAAGTCAGAACTGAAAATTTGATCTCTTAAAATATATCCATTATATGAATATTCACTAGTTGTTTCAAAAATCATCTTTTCAAACAACTCAAAAAATCTTGAGTTGTTTGAATGATAATTAATCAAATCACTTTCTTCAAAAGACTCTTTATTTCCCCAGTAATATATTTTTTCATTATTTATAATTTCTTTTTTTTCTTCACCACTTGATAATTGACCTATTTCAAGGAAACCTGCTTCTAATATTCTTTCTAAAGAATATATATCTCTAATAGCGATATCATCTATATTTAGACCTGATACATTTCTATTAGACAACAATATGAATTTATAAACTTTATACTCATTCATATCATCTATATCCTTGTCAAAATACTTTTTTACAAAAGTTTTTTTATCATCTTCAAAATATCTAATTATTTTTGGAAGTTGAATGTCTTTTGCTTTTATAATATATTCATAGTTATTTATAGAAGAATTTGATGATATAGGATGAAGCCTATTTTTACACTCTATAAAATAGATACTTTTATCTCCTAAAAAGCAAATGTCAATATCACCATCCTCTCCATTTGAATTTTTAAATTTTTTATTACTGATAAGATTTGGAAAATATTTTTCTAATAACTCTTTTACATATTTTTCAAACTTAGTACCCTGATCATCAAGTGAGATATTAAAGTTTGAGATATATGCTCTTATAATATTTACTCCAGAAAAAATATTAAAAGAAACATAATATGTGTCATTTTCGACTTTTACTATTGGTCTAAACTGAATATCAAGAGTACCTTTAGGATTTTTTAAATCTGTAGTAAAAGCATCTATGAATTTTTTTATATCTTTGCCTTTTATATTACTGTTGATACTTTTGAAAATCAGTGAAAATACTTCCAATAGCGTTGGATATGAATAGGCAAATACTATTGAATTATTTATAATCAATTGATCGCCATTTGATTTTTCTTTTATTACTTTTTGCATTAAAGTTGATAAGCCACCAGTTATCATTGCAAACTTAAGTAAATCTATCCATCTTATTGTACTTGATTTAAAACATTTATCTTCAATATTAACATCACTATAAATAAAGTAGCTATGCAATGCACTATTCATTTTATATTCTGATTCTGGTGTTAATATAGAAGATAATATACTAAAAAAGGAAATCACTGAAGTGAAATCTTATTCTAGCTAATGATGTGTCCTCATCTATAAGTTCTGAGAACTTATATTCTTTCTCATATGTTTTTAAAATAGCATCTTCTACATCAAATTTTTTATTAGCTAATGAAAGCATAGATAAATGTAAGTTTGATAAACTTGACCTTAGATAACCAATATTATAGTATTTCTTATAATCTTCTATATCATGAGACAATGTTATTACTTTGCCTTTTATTTCAAGCTTATAGTCTTGCTTAGTTACATAAATCGTAAAGTCTTTGATTTTTTTTCTTGTAAGTGATAAGTTTATCAGTTCTGTTAGTTTATCTTTATTCTTTGTAATAAAATCAGAAATATCAAAATCATATAATTTTAAATAATCTATTTCCTTACTAGTGATTATTTCACTAAGTATATATGAATAACACTCCAGTAAACTTTCTTTATTATTATTCAGTGATAATTCACTAAGGATAGGACTAAATAAATACTCTCTATTTTGTAAAATGAATAAAATAAGTTGTTCTGCATTTAACTCATCTATTATTATAGTAATATCTTTACTAATATTATTTTGGAGTTCTCTTAGCATCTTTATCCTTTTGTTTAAATTTTAATATTTATAGACAATTCTAAGATATCGCAAAATAATTTATTTAGCATTTTAAAGTCTGTTACAGCATCTAAATAATGTACCAACAGATTTTTAATATCTTATAAATAAGAAACGTATAATAAATTTCTTGTACTTATAAATTTTTCGTTTTTTAGACTCTACTTTTTCTGCAAACTTTATAAAAAAATTAGAAAATAGGACAGGCTACTTTTTTAACACTATATTTCATTCTCACAACTCCACCACCCTCTCAAACATCTCCTTAATCTCACTCTCATGAGAAATAAGAAATATCTGTCTATACTGCTCTTTGATGGGGTGGAATGCTTCCATGATCTCAAAACGCCGCTCTTCGTCTTGACTTCCGAACACCTCATCAAACGCCAAGAAACCAACCCCACCACTACCACTAAGCTCACTAAGTGTCTTAGAAATGGCTATACGCAACACAAGGTTAGCAAGGTCAAACTCGTTACTCACTCCTACATGGCAAAAAATTATTTTACTAATTAGTATACACAATAGATGTCACATTTGTGTAATACTTTTATACGAATAACTAGCTCTTTATAGATATCTTAGTGGTATTATAAAAAATGTAGAATAGGTTGTTTTTTAACACTATATTTTATTTTTACAATTCTCACCACACTCTCACTACCCCATCTTCTCCACCATCACCAAAGATAGTGTATTTATGGCATGATCTTGCCAAACACTTTTCTAAGTTCTGAAGTGGTTTGGTGTACCGGATTTGTACGAATCATTTTTTCTGTTTGTCCTATCATGAAAAAGATAGCATCAATCGTATGGTCTGTAACAAACTCTTCTATGTTTACCCCATCTTGCGGGATATACTTTTTGACATGTAATTTCTCTGCCATACCCATAAAATTTGACATTTTGGCAAACGTTTTAACCATCGGGTCAGAGATTTTTTTGACAGCATTGTAGTATTTGTAAACCTTATTGGTTTTCATCTCTTTTATAACAATAGGTGTGATGAGCTTTTTAAGATCTTCTTTTGTGTGCCGTTTAAAATAATCTGTTGCAGGACTCCCATCCATCATCAACATCTGCAGCATCATTAAAAGACATATCATCAACTGAAGCTACAAATACCCCTGCCGTTTGTGGCGCTGCACGTGCAGCTGCCCTGTTCATAGAAAGAACAAATTCATCGATCATATCACCGCCGCCTGCTGCACGGATCATCGATTCCAGTTGAGAAAATGGTGGTGGAAGTGGTATCCGAACAGCGGCATTATCCATAAATCCGCCTTTTTTTCCCAGAGTGTCGACAGCTTTGTTCACACCTATCTTCAATGCCTGTTTAAACGCTTTAGTGATGAGATCTGTACTCAATACGCCCATCGACATCGTTTCGACCACTTCTTTTGCACTCATATCAGTAGGATGTCGAAATTTTTTAAAATCTTCAATAGAAGTCTTCACTTTATCCTTTAAGTCATCAAAACTATAAGCTTGAAGTGAAACACTATTGGCGAGTATAGTAGTTGCTAAAATTATTTTCTTCATCATGCTCCCTTATATCCTGCATTTTTTTTTAACGTTATTTTGGTAAATTCTGTTGAACAAAAATCATAGATCACTGCCATATATGTTTCCAGCTTGCCATGAGGGAGCGGTATTCTTTATATGATTCATAGTTCATATCATACTTTCACCTCCCAATACCCCCGAGTGCCACCCACTCTCTCTATATACCCCAACTTCTTCAACTTCGCCACATTCTCTTCTATCTTTCTTGTAGAGATACCCACTATCCTAGAGAGCTTAGCAGCACTTATTTTAGGGGTATGTTTCATGGCTGTGAGGATTTGCTGTTGATTGTCCGTAAGATTACCGACCATATTGCCGACTTCATTTCCGACCTTTTCTATGGCTTCCAGAATACGTGCCAACATAAACTCTATGAAAGGTGTAGACTCACCTTGTGTCGTAGAGTCTTCTATGGCTTTATAGTATGCTTCTTGATGGTCTCTTATGATGCTTTCTGTGGGAAGTATGCCAAAGAGTGGATTGTGTGCCATGAGTATGACAGACTGCCAGAGTCTGCCTATGCGACCGTTTCCATCACTAAATGGGTGTATAAACTCAAACTCATAGTGAAACACACAGCTTTTAATGAGTAAATGCTCATCACTCTTTGCCAACCACTCAAAAAGCTGTTGCATCAATGTAGACACCTGTGTATGTGGTGGAGCGATGTGTTCACCTACAGCTACATTAACATTTCTGAATGTACCTGCATCATCAAGTAGTTGGGATGTCATACTCTTGTGTGCATTGAGTAAATCATCTAAACTGCTGTAAGTATAGTTTTCTATCTGTTCATAGGCTTTCATCGCACCCTCAACTTCTGTGAGTTCTTGTTTACTGCCTACTACACGTTTACCATCTAAAATAGCTGTGATTTTCTCTTCACCAAGGTAGTTACCTTCTATCTCCAACGTACCTGCCAAGGTTTTGATACGGTTTACTCTACGAAGCATAGGCAAAGCCATAGTATCGGTACGGTAATTCAAAGTAGCAATAGTCCCACTAATCTCAGAGATAAAATGCACAATACGACTGTTGATAGTATATGGTGGTTTATAACTACTTTGCATATGTTCTCCTTATCTTCAGTATTATATCATAATTACCGACTATTACCG
>CAVORT010000007.1:0-9149 GCA_963698695.1 Sulfurovaceae bacterium
CAAACCTAACACGACTCCCTATAGCCATCTGCGCCAACCTAAAACAATCAACAGGCAGTACAGAACCTATCTTCGGATACCCACCAATAGTCTGTCTCTCTTTGAGTAGAATGATGGGTTGTCCGTCTGGGGGTATCTGTACTGCACCAAAGGTGATGCCCTCTGAGATGATGCCACCTTTACTTGGTATCATCGGTTCTCCTTGGAGTTTGTAACCCATACGGCTCATCTCTGGGGTGAGGGTGTAGGTGGTGGAGAAGAACTTCTCTTTTTGGGCTTCTGTGAAGTAGTCATGTTGGTAGCTGAGTACTATGCGTAGGGTGAGGTGGTCTGGGTAGGTTGGGATGTACTTTTGTGGTACACGTCTTTTTAGGGTGCTTTGGCTTGGGGTAAAGGGCAGGGTGTCACCAGTTTCTAGCTTTTTACCTTTATGTTCTTTGAGTGTGGTGCTGTAACTCTCTTGGTACTTGGGTACATCAAAGCCACCATGACTGCTAAGTAAGCTCTCATACCTGAACGTTTTTTCTCAAAGGAGAGTATGTCATCTGCTTTTATGTGGTGCGTTTGCCAAATGGGTTGTGAGGTGCCGTTGATGCGAAAGTCTAGGTCTGCACCGATGACGGCTATGGTGGTAGGTGCAGTGGCTTGGAGTTTGAGTCCGCTTAGGAGTATTTCTAAGGCGTTACCGTCTATCATCACCCAGTAGTTTTTGGCTCCATCTGTAGGCGTACTCATCCATGGCACCTGATGGTGTGATGCCTAGATGGGTGTAGCCTTGGCGTCCTAAGTCTTGTACGGTGGTGAACATGCCTGATGAGAGTACTTTAAACACTGACAAACCTCACACTGTCACCTATCTCAAAAGACTCAAAGTCATCAAACTCGGTGTGTCCTATGATGTTCCAACCTCCAGCACTCTCTTGTGGGTAGATGGCAGTTTGTGACTCTGCTATGGCTACTGAGCCTTTGGGTACTTTGCTTCGGGGTGAGCTTAGTCTTGGTGTGGCTATGTTATCATCTACATTTGCTAGATACGCAAACCCCACCATGAATCCTATGGCATAAACACGGTAGGTTTTACCCGTATGTTTGGCTATGACTTCAGCAGGTGTAAGCCCATGCAATTGTGCCACACGTTCAAGGTCTAAACCTTGGGTGTAATCTACAGGTATCTCTATGAGTTTACCTTCTGAAGTGCCCTTAGTATAGGGTGTTGAGGCGATGGTCTCTTTCAATGGTAGACTTGATAGTAATCAGTATCATATTTAAAAATATCATACTCTATGAGGATGCTATGATAAGAGGGTGTAAGGTTAATGATATGCGGTAAAGACTTGAGTGCATTGTAGGCATGTTGTACTTGGTCTAGCACCTCTTCACAGATGCGCTCTTCAAAGTAGAGTATGACAGAGTCTACAGATGCAGTTTCTATCTTCATTTTAAAGCGTGTAGTGCTTGTATGATGCTAAGTGCATGGGCATTGTCTCCATGTACACAGAGGGTATCTGCTTGAAGAGGGAGTTTCTTACCGTTGATGCTCTCTATGACAGCCTTCGATCTTGTAGGAGTTTGGCTCTTTGGAGTATCTCCTCTGTGGAGCTTAGTACTGCACCTTCTTGTGAGCGAGGGACTAGGTGACCATCATCTTGGTAGGCTCTGTCTGCGAAGACTTCGTAGAGTAGGGTTACGCCGTATTTGTCTGCTACCTTGGCGAACTTCTCATTGTCTGTGTTAGAGAGTATCATGAGTTTGATGTTCTTGTCATACTTGGAGACTGCTTTAGCGATGGCTTTAAAGACTTCCATGTCTTTCATCATGGTGTTATAGAGTGCCCCGTGAGGTTTAAGGTAACTCACAGATGTGTCATAACTCTGGCACAGTGCATCTAAGGCACCACACTGGTAGATGACAAAAGAGACTATCTCTTCTACGGTACATTGCATCTCACGTCTTCCAAAACCTTCAAGGTCTGGGTATGAAGGGTGTGCACCAATGGCTAACACCATTTGCCTTAGCTTCTTTGATGCTCTGGTGCATCGTAACGGGGTCTCCTGCATGAAAACCACAGGCAAGGTTGGCCATGTCTATGTAGGGCATGATCTGCGCATCTAAGTACTCATATCTAATGCTTCACCCATGTCGCAGTTGAGTTTAATGCGCATAGCTTACTCCTAGACCATTGGACTCTGAAAGTATGATTTCACTTTCATTGAAGAGTATGTCACTGCGTACTGGACTTGAAGCCAAAAGACTCACAGCATCAAGGTCAAGCATGGTGATGATGTCCGCTTTGGCAGAAGCCACATGTACACCAGCAGCCACGCTTATGGGACCTTCTAACATACACCCTATCATACACTGGACCCCAAACGCTTTAGAGAGGTCAGCCAGTGCTAAGGCTTGGGAGATACCTGCTGTTTTAGCAAGTTTGATGTTCACGTAGTCTATGGCTTTCATCTCTAGTAACTTTCGTGCATCTTTTAGCGAAAGATACTCTCATCTGCAAGTAGGGGAGTTTGTACCCTCTCTTTGATGTACTTTAGTCCTTCTATGTCATCTGCGGCTACGGGTTGTTCTATGAACTCTGCGATGATGTCTTTTTTCTCTAAGGCATGCAAGAGTTCTACACTCTCTTGTGCAGACCATCCTTGGTTGGCATCGAGTCTTAGTTTGATGTGTTTGTCCAGTGCATCATGTATGGCTACCACACGTTCCACATCTTTTTGTGGATTGTCACCTATCTTTATTTTGAGTGTGTCATACCCAAGCGTTACTGCACTATGACAGTCCTCTATCATCTTGTCTATGTCACCCATAGCTTATGGTGATGTCGGTACTAAATTTAGTTTGTGTTCCACCTAACAGTCGGTAGAGGGGGAGTTTTTGAGACTTAGCTTTCAAGTCATAAAGGGCTATCTCAAGAGCAGACTTTGCAGTAGTATTTTTCACTATCAGCGAATGTATATTTTTTAATATAAGTTCAAACTCTTTTATCTCTTTGCCTATGATATGCGGTTTTATGATACTCTATGGTTGCTATCATAGACCCCATAGTCTCACCCGTTATCTGAGGAGTAGGTGCACCTTCACCATAGCCCACAGAACCATCATCACACTCTATGATGACGACTAGGTCTTCTAGGGCATCTACACGACGCAGTGAAGTAATGAACGGATTTTTAAGAGGGGCTTTGAGAATTTTAGTTTGTATATTTGTTATTTTCATGAGGTAAGGCCCAATATCCCCAAAAGCCAAGGTAACACACCCAATGCACCCGTTCCTACTCGTTCTTTCTCATGTTCTTCCACGGAGATAAATATCTCTATTTGATTGATCCTATCAAGCATTTCAATCTTGATACGGCTTTAACCGCTTGGGTCATACGAGATCTTCCAATTGGTCATCCAGCTTCTCTTTATGCTCGATTGCCTTATCTCTCTCTTATAGACTTGTTTGACCTTGTCGCTTTTTTCAATGAAAGGGTTATATCTGTCGATGATATTTTCATCTAATGATTCAATTTTTTTCTCATGCACGGCAATGATACTTTTTGCAGTGGGTATTTCTGTTTTTTTGAGCATATCGATCTTTGCCTGTATCTCATTCAGAGAGATATTCATACTATTCAAAGAAGCTTCAGAATCTATTTTGTTCTTTTTAAGGGAACAATTTCCAGATCATACTCTTGAATGAGTGGATCATAATAGGATTTGTGGTAGGCAAGTGAGATAGCAAAATAGACAATAGCCAAAGCACCCAGTCCTAGTGAAAGCCATTTAAGAACAAAAACCACTGATAAGAAAAACTCTTCTTTTACTTTTTGCATATCTTGCTATGTTCCTTGAATGAGTGATTTGCATTATATATCGTTTATATCTAATCCTGTTCCCATGGAAAACGTGGAACGAGAAAAAAGTTAAGTAACAAGGGGATAGAATACTGTAAAGAAGTATTCAAAAATTAGTTGATTTCTTGGTCGTCTGCTTTGAACTTTTCGAAGTATTTACTAACAATCGTTCCAGCTGGCATACTTTCAATTTTTGAGAAAATGACATAATTAATTATAGCGTGGATAACTAGAGTAATAATCAGACCTTCAAAGATACCAACTTTAAATACCAACCCGGCACAGACGGTTGCAAGCAGTACAGCATAAGGTCCAAATGTTGCGATGTGTAACAAGCCCAAAATCATCTTGATACCGACAAATGACATAATGATTGCCAATGCAAAGTAAGGTAAATGATGTAAATACTGAACGTTAAACACAAAGAACGTTATCAATATACCAATGACCAATACCGATAGTTTAGTATACGCACCGGCTAAACGGTTGGTTGATGACTTTGCTAAACCATCAAGATTCGTCATCCCACCAAAGAAACTTGCACCCATATTGGACACCCAGATTGACAACAAGGAATTGTTTGAATCGGATAGAGCCATTTTCAATGGGTCAATCTTTTCAATAGCAGCATTACTCATCACCTGTTCAATCACATCAACCACAGAGAGCATCAAGGCGAAGAAGATCGCATAGATCCATAAAAATGTGTGGATCAAAACTTGGTATAGGTAAAGCAATAGTAAAATCAACATCTTCAACTTTAAGCATGTTAACATTAATAAACATAGCAGCCACTATACCAAATACGATCAAAGTAAAGTACGGTAATGCAGGTTTCGTATCTTTAAATTTTTTAAACAACGGTAGAAATAGAATTGTTCCAATGACAGACAAAGTACGACTTGAATACGGTCATCACTCCAAAAAGCTTCCCCAGCGTTATTATCGACTGGTAGTATCCAAAGAACAGGTAAGAATTTAAGGGCGATCTTTAAACCGATACCTGCTAGTAATCCTTCTACTAAGTAAGGGGGGACAGCCATTAAAAGATAGCGTTGCCAGTTAAACTTCCATATCATTGCTTGGAATGATGCCGTCATAAAAATGATGAAGGCCATGTTTTCCATACCGAAGGTCGCAACACCCAATGCAAGAATCGGTGCTAAACCTGCTGCAATTCCAGGAGCACCAATATAGTTACCCGGACGGAATAAAGAAAGAGGAAGGCTATGAAGGAGGCAAAGGCAACGGTTGCTAAGACCTACTTGAATGGGGTAATCGGACATCATGGCAATACCAATAGACAATGGGATCGCCATGGTTGCTGTGATGACACCAGCTTGCAAGTCTTGACCTACATATTTCGGGAGAAATGCTGCAGAGCCGTGATCAATGTTTTGAGGTTGTTTAGAATTTATATTTTTTTCCATGATAGTTTTGTTATACCTTTTAATGTCAATTTTATCTTTCAAGAAAGGATGAGAGTGTTGTATATTATACGCATTACTTAGTTACATATTATTATACATCAGAATCGATGTCGATAATTAAGTAACTTATAAGGGTCAGTGAATGATTTTCACAGAAACTGAAAATCATTATATAGAGAATAGCTTATAGAATTTAAAAAAATAGTCATTAAAAATACTTTTTATTTAAAACGTTACTATATGAAAAGAAAAAACATGCATTAGTGTGAATATCCTTCACATAATTTTAGAGATCCTCTCCCATACTTTTTTGATCATTAATCCATAAAATGTTCCTACGATGTATACCAATGGGAATGAGGACTTTAGTGGGGTTCACATAACAACCAAAGGACGTGATGAAAGGATTTTTGAGTGGGGCTTTGAGGGAGATGGTTTAGATGTTTGTGATTTTCATACGTTATTGTTTGATCCAGATGGGTGTATGATGTTTATACTATCGGTTTTTACACTAGTGCCTTTTCAAAAAAATGTAATTTGGCACAATAGTGATTCTTGCCTTCACAAACCGCTTTATCGAGTACCGCTAGTTTTAGTTTCATGTACATAGAGAGATCTTCAACGATCATACCACCGAGATCTTCCTCGTTATCTATAAAATATGCCGTCCCTGAATCTCCGAACACGAGTGGGTTATAACTTTTATAATATTGGTAAAAACGCAATGAAAGATTTGAGTTTGGCTGCTGATCTTTAGTTTGGATCTTGATACGTTTCATGACGAAATCTTTAATAGCTTGATTTAGAACACTCTTGTCTTCAGGAATGTTTTTGACCAAGTATAGATCTGGATAGACTTTGGATTGTATGAACTCCAGTTTGAGAAAGAAGAGTTGGTAAATGGTGAAGCCCACAACAACGATGAGAAAAGATAAAGATACGCCAATGGCTCTAGCTTTTGTCCGGAAAACCCATTTTAGTAATGTATATAGTATGAGCAGGACTAAAATGACTAATCCCGATACAAATAAGATAAGCATTATTTCCATGATCTTCTCCCAATTATACTTGCGTTTGTATGGTTGGGTTATGCATTTTGTATTGTCTTGGGTTTAGCCATGATGATTCCTATGGCTATAAAAATGCTGAAAACCACAAAAGACGGGAAGGTATGGGAGCATCTCTTAAGATATAGGCTACCTTGATTTCTGAACCCAGTAGCATAAGCTGATCTATCAACAGTATAGTGTGATAAACTGCCGAGATCATAAAAAGTACTACGCTTATCATCCATGTCAATAGCGTTGGGTAGATCATCAAAGAAAAACAAAGCACAGCCACTGGCCACAAGATATACTGTGCTCCCACATGAGACATCAACACGCCTAAAAGTAGTAGAAATACACCCGTTACGAGATACAGAAACCTAAACTTTGGGATGCGACGTTCAATCAGCATTTTAAATTTCATTACGATTCCTCAAACATTCTTTGTATGTATCATAGCTTATATCGTCTTTGGGTACAATGCCTGAGTTAAGCCACGACCATACGGCGTCGGATTGAGCGTATTGTTAAGTCACGGACTACGGACTTGCTAATTCCAAAATTTCTTGTCCCATAAGAAGGCATTCTCCATTATTTGCATAGTAGATCGTTCTCATCCTGTATTGGGCTTTATATACGTAAGCTCTTGCTTCATAGACTTGAAGCTTCTGTTTCTTATTACTTGGATTTATGATATCGTGAATTCGTTTTATTTTCTTGACAAATAGGATCTGATGCGTGTCTGCAATATCTGTTCCTACATAGAAGTAAAATATCTTTTTAGCGTCAACTCGAGATTCATTTTCACAGTTTGTTTCGGCTTGTGCCGCATGTAAATAGCCTTGATAGGCAAAAAATATGACTATTATTTTTGCTAAAATTCTCAAATGTATTTCCCCCGCGGATTAACTATTTCTTAGGGAAACACGAGGTCTCGCTATGACTGCATTTTTCATATGCGTAGTATATCCAATTACTTGTCACCCACTTCAAAAGATTGGGAGTGGGTGCATGAAAGTCATTATCGAGCGCGGTATTGTCTACCATCATGATAGTAGTAGCGTCCGTTTCTGTATTTTTTACCCTTATAGTAGTAGTATCCGTTTTTATAATATCCGTTATAGAGGTTCGTTCCTCTATACGTATGGTCTGGTTTTCGCTGATGGCGATGCTGGTTTACATAGCGGTTATAATAACGCCCGCCAGTAAAACGTTTACCTTGATAGATATAATATCCATTACGATAGTTTCCACCATAATAATACCGACTGTTATAGTAATAATAAGGACGGTCATAATATCTAGGACTATCATATGAACCGATAATCGTTCCTGCGGCAACACCTACCGCAGCGCCTGATAACAATGCCTGTTCCTGAGGTGTACACCCTGAGAACAACAACATACCAGAAAGTATGTTTGCCGCACCTAAATGTTTGAAGTTTACTTTTTTCATTATTACTCCTTTTTATGTAACTTTATTACTATACTACAAAAGTATGAAGTGAATGTGAACTAAAAACAAGTAATGCAGCATTACTCAAGATACTTAACACACTCTATTACGACCTTCTCTTTTTGCTTGATAGAGTCGTTTATCCGCTTTTTTATAGAGTATTTCAACTGACTTGGAAGACTCGTCTAGGACAGATATACCGATACTTACTGTTAACTTGATAGGTGTACCGTTATATAAAAAAGTTTTATTTTCTATTGTTTTACGTATTTTTTCAGCTATGACTTGAGCACCGTCATGGGCTGTATTATGAAGTAACACAGCAAATTCTTCTCCCCCAACACGTCCAAATATATCACTTTCTCGCATTATGCTTTTGACCTCTTTTGACAAAGAGACAAGTATGAAGTCTCCTGCCTGGTGACCATGTTCATCATTGATATCTTTAAAAAAATCAATATCAAGCATGAGTAACGAAACGACTTTTTGCTCTCTCAACGCAATAGAAATGAGATTTTGAGCCATTTCGAAAAAATAACGCCGGTTATAGATATTTGTTAAACTGTCAATGGTAGAAAGTATATGTAATTTATGGACACTTAAATTAAGCGCATCATTATTCTTAATAGCACTTAACTGACTATTATACAGAGATTTAGAAAGTAAAATAATAGTAGGGATATAAATAAGTGTGAATATTGCCAGAGCTATATGTTGGCGCTCTGCATAATAGATCATGATCATTGTTTGCGGAATAATCATACAAAAGAAAAAAACCAAAAAACCATAAAACATTGAAGACATCGATAAAACAGCTGCTGTAATAATGCCAACGATCATCATAAAGACAACAATTTCAAAAGGAGAGGGCGCATAAATGATTGAAAAAATGGATGCAATGGTCCACATAGAGGCTTGAAAGATATTTAAAATAATAAAGTAAATAACATGGCGTTTTATTTTTTCTTCATTATTACTCTCTATGAATTTATCTAATGTTTTAGCATTCTGGTAACGAGAAACAGCTAACAACACCTGAAAAAAAAACCAAATGAGTAAAATACGCAAAGGGACAAACTCAACAAATATCGACATATAAACTAACGCAACTGTAATTAAAGCAATCATTGCTCTTGGTGTTTGTTCTGTCGTAATACTAATAAGTCCCGGATGGTAATTGAACATTGTCAAAATCCTTTTATAATATTTCACTCATACCCTTTCCTATTATACAATTATGCGTATTAGATAGTGAAGCAGAAATATTGTAAATTTGAACGTATAAGTCTTTAACTTATTCAGTGATTTTTTATGATTGAGAGTGATGTAAAAAATATTTCACGAGGCTATCCTCTCCAAAACCTTCCCT
>CAVORT010000008.1:0-157485 GCA_963698695.1 Sulfurovaceae bacterium
ATAACGAAGATCTATAAGATTTAGGTCGGTAATAGTCGGTAATTATGCTATAATGCTGAAGATAAGGAGAACACATGCAAAGTAGTTATAAACCACCCTATGCCATCAACAGTCGCATTGTGCATCTTATCTCTGAGATCAGTGGGGACTATCGCTACTTTGAATTATCGTACTGATACTATGGCTTTGCCTATGCTTCGTAGGGTAAACCGCATCAAAACCTTGGCAGGTACGTTGGAGATAGAAGGTAACTACCTTGGTGAAGAGAAGATCACAGCTATCTTAGATGGTAAACGTGTAGTAGGCAGTAAACAAGAGCTCATAGAAGTGGAGGGAGCAGTAAAAGCCTATGAGCAGATAGAAAACTATACATACAGCAGTTTGGATGATTTGCTCGAAGCACATAAAATGATGACTAATGAACTACTCGATGATGCAGGTACATTTAGAAATGTCAATGTGGCTGTAGGTGAACACATTGCACCACCTCATACACAGGTTTCTACACTGATGCAACAGCTTTTTGGTTGGCACAGAGTGATGAGCATTTGCTCATCAAAAGCTGTGTGTTTCACTATGAGTTTGAGTTTATTCACCCTTTTAGAGATGGGAAACGGTCGCATAGGCAGACTCTGGCAGTCTGTCATACTCATGGCTCACAATCCGCTCTTTGGCATACTCCCCACAGAAAGCATCATAAGAGACCATCAAGAGGCATACTATAGAGCCATAGAAGACTCCACGACACAAGGAGAATCTACTTCTTTCATAGAGTTTATGTTAGCAAGTATTCTGGAAGCCATAGAAAAGGTCGGTAATGAAGTCGGGAGTAGGGTCGGTAATCTTACAGACAATCAACAGCAAATTCTCACAGCTATGAAACATACCCCAAAAATAGGTGCAGCCAAGCTCGCAAAGATAGTGGGTATCTCTACAAGAAAGATAGAAGAGAATGTGGCGAAGTTGAAAAAGATGGGGATGATAGAGAGAGTAGGCGGTACTCGTGGGCATTGGAAGGTTAATGTATAATATGAACTATCAATCATATAAAGAACGCCGCTCCCTCATGGCAAGCTGGAAACATATATGGCAGTGATGATGATTTTTGTTCAACAGAATTTACTAAAAAACGTTAAAATAAAATGCAGGATATAAGGGAGCATGATGAAGAAAATAATTTTAGCAACTACTATACTCGCCAATAGTGTTTCACTTCAAGCTTATAGTTTTGATGACTTAAAGGATAAAGTGAAGACTTCTATTGAAGATTTTAAAAAATTTCGACATCCTACTGATATGAGTGCAAAAGAAGTGGTCGAAACGATGTCGATGGGCGTATTGAGTACAGATTCCATCACTAAAGCGTTTAAACAGGCATTGAAGATAGGTGTGAACAAAGCTGTTGATACTTTGGGGCAAAAAGGTGGGTTTATGGATAATGCCGCTGTTCGTATACCACTTCCGCCACCATTTTCTCAAATGGAATCGATGATCCGTGCAGCAGGCGGCGGTGATATGATCGATGAATTTGTTCTTTCCATGAACAGAGCAGCTGCTCGTGCAGCGCCACAAACGGCAGGTGTATTTGTAGCTTCAGTTGATGATATGTCTTTTAATGATGCTGCAGATATGTTGATGATGGATGGGAGTCCTGCAACAGATTATTTTAAACGGCACACAAGAGCAGATCTTAAAAAGCTCATCACGCCTATTGTGATAAAAGAGATGAAAACCAATAAGGTTTACAAATACTACAATGCTGTCAAAAAAATCTGTACCGATGGTTAGAACGTTTGCCAAAATGACAAACTTTATGGGTATGGCAGAGAAATTACATGTCAAAAAGTATATCCCGCAAGATGGGGTGAACATAGAAGAGTTCGTGAAGACCAGACCATAGACGCTATCTTTTTTATGATAGGACAAACAGAAAAAATGATTCGTACAAATCCAGTACACCAAACCACTTCAGAACTTAGAAAGTGTTTGGCAAGATCATGCCATAAATATATAATCTTTGGTGATGGTGGAGTTGTGAGAATGACATATAGTGTTAAAAAAGAAACCATCCCACACTTCTAAATACTACAGATCCATCTATTAAATCCATCTCATCCTCTAAAAGTATTACATCAATATGACATCTATTGTGTTATAGTTACTGGTAATATATAATTTTCTACATATTTAAAGAGACTTAGTGAGCTTAGTGGTAGTTGTGGGGTTGGTTTCTTGGCGTTTGATGAGGTGTTTGGGAGTCAAGATGAAGTGCGGTGTTTTGAGATCATGGAAGCATTCCAACCCATCAAAGAACAGTATAGACAGATATTTTTGATTCTCATGAGAGTGAGATTAAGGAGATGTTTGAGAGGGTGGTGGAGTTGTGAGAATGAAATATTGTGTTAAAAAAGTAGCCTGTCCTATTTTCTAATTTTTTTATAAAGTTTGCAGAAAAAGTAGAGTCTAAAAAACGAAAAATTTATAAGTACAAGAAATTTATTATACGTTTCTTATTTATAAGATATTAAAAATCTGTTGGTACATTATTTAGATGCTGTAACAGACTTTAAAATGCTAAATAAATTATTTTGCGATATCTTAGAATTGTCTATAAATATTAAAATTTAAACAAAAGGATAAAGATGCTAGAGAACTCCAAATAATATTAGTAAAGATATTACTATAATAATAGATGAGTTAAATGCAGAACAACTTATTTTATTCATTTTACAAAATAGAGAGTATTTATTTAGTCCTATCCTTAGTGAATTATCACTGAATAATAATAAAGAAAGTTTACTGGAGTGTTATTCATATATACTTAGTGAAATAATCACTAGTAAGGAAATAGATTATTTAAATTATATGATTTTGATATTTCTGATTTTATTACAAAGAATAAAGATAAACTAACAGAACTGATAAACTTATCACTTACAAGAAAAAAAATCAAAGACTTTACGATTTATGTAACTAAGCAAGACTATAAGCTTGAAATAAAAGGCAAAGTAATAACATTGTCTCATGATATAGAAGATTATAAGAAATACTATAATATTGGTTATCTAAGGTCAAGTTTATCAAACTTACATTTATCTATGCTTTCATTAGCTAATAAAAAATTTGATGTAGAAGATGCTATTTTAAAAACATATGAGAAAGAATATAAGTTCTCAGAACTTATAGATGAGGACACATCATTAGCTAGAATAAGATTTCACTTCAGTGATTTCCTTTTTCAGTATATTATCTTCTATATTAACACCAGAATCAGAATATAAAATGAATAGTGCATTGCATAGCTACTTTATTTATAGTGATGTTAATATTGAAGATAAATGTTTTAAATCAAGTACAATAAGATGGATAGATTTACTTAAGTTTGCAATGATAACTGGTGGCTTATCAACTTTAATGCAAAAAGTAATAAAAGAAAAATCAAATGGCGATCAATTGATTATAAATAATTCAATAGTATTTGCCTATTCATATCCAACGCTATTGGAAGTATTTTCACTGATTTTCAAAAGTATCAACAGTAATATAAAAGGCAAGAGTATAAAAAAATTCATAGATGCTTTTACTACAGATTTAAAAAATCCTAAAGGTACTCTTGATATTCAGTTTAGACCAATAGTAAAAGTCGAAAATGACACATATTATGTTTCTTTTAATATTTTTTCTGGAGTAAATATTATAAGAGCATATATCTCAAACTTTAATATCTCACTTTATGATCCCAGGGTACTAAGTTCTGAAAAATATGTAAAAGAGTTATTAGAAAAAATATTTTCCAAATCTTATCAGTAATAAAAAATTTAAAAATTCAAATGGAGAGGATGGTGATATTGACATTTGCTTTTTAGGAGATAAAAGTATCTATTTTATAGAGTGTAAAAATAGGCTTCATCCTATATCATCAAATTCTTCTATAAATAACTATGAATATATTATAAAAGCAAAAGACATTCAACTTCCAAAAATAATTAGATATTTTGAAGATGATAAAAAAACTTTTGTAAAAAAGTATTTTGACAAGGATATAGATGATATGAATGAGTATAAAGTTTATAAATTCATATTGTTGTCTAATAGAAATGTATCAGGTCTAAATATAGATGATATCGCTATTAGAGATATATATTCTTTAGAAAGAATATTAGAAGGCAGGTTTCCTTGAAATAGGTCAATTATCAAGTGGTGAAGAAAAAAAAGAAATTATAAATAATGAAAAAATATATTACTGGGGAAATAAAGAGTCTTTTGAAGAAAGTGATTTGATTAATTATCATTCAAACAACTCAAGATTTTTTGAGTTGTTTGAAAAGATGATTTTTGAAACAACTAGTGAATATTCATATAATGGATATATTTTAAGAGATCAAATTTTCAGTTCTGACTTATCAGTTGATCAACTTGATAAGATAAAGAAAAAGCTTAAAGAAAGTATATAGTTCATCTAAAAATAAGGCGTCAGATGATAATGATAACGCGAAGATGAGAAACGCACTGTTAGCGTACTGTAAGCTTGATACTTTGGCGATGGTGAGGGTGTTGGAGAAGTTGAGGGATGTTTAACAGTAGTAAGTATATAACTTCAGTATTGACATTATCTAAAAAAGTAGCTAATATAGTACTAAATTAGGTACTAAAAAGGATATGAAATATGACACAAATTTTAGCGAACTATACTACAAGTATCTCTGAACTCAAAAAAGAGTCCTCTTCTGTCATAGCCGAAGCAGGGGGTGAAGCAGTAGCCATACTCAATCACAACAAACCCAGTGCATACATCGTACCTAGTGCACTCTATGAGAAGATGATGGTATAGTCGATGACTATTATCTGGCACAAGAAGTGAGCGAAAGACTTAACTATACTGAAGATGATTTGGTAGAAGTTTCCATAGATGACCTATAAACTTCTCTTTTTAAAAAAATCAGAAAAAGAGTGGGCAAAGTTAGATTCGAGTATCAAAGAGCGGTTTAAAGAAACTCCGAGAACGTTAGTCAATCCAAAGATACCCAAAGACAGACTCAGAGGGTATGACAATGTATATAAGATAAGTTGTCGTACATCAGGTTACAGACTTGCCTATGAAGTCAAAGAGGAAGAGATGATTGTTTTGGTACTGAATAGGGAAAAGAGATAAGATGTATGATGAGTTGAAAAAATCTTTGGATTAGTCCCTAAAGTACGTAATCTAAGATTTGACTAGCATAAACACTAGCGTCATAAAGCTACTTTACAGCACACACATAGCTATAGTCAGTCCCTTTATTTCTCTGGGTAAGCATTTTTTTCTCAGCTTGACAACGTTCTATGGACGCAAACTCCTGTCCCCGACCATGGGGAGCACAGTACTTGAGTATCTGTATGCGTATAGGTGAATGAAAGGGGTCAATGTTTGTTCCCTTGCTACTATCATGGTAATGATACTTTCCTGTACTTTCATCATATGTGTCCACCATCTTTGTCCAGTCTTCCAGGATGTGAAAACGAGATAAGTGTGAAGGCGATAAAGAGTACAAACTTGTTCATGAGGTATAGCCTTGTTTTTATCTGTTAAAGTATAACGAAAATATACCAATCGACACTCTATGAGGTGCGTATCTGGCATACACGTACCAAGAATCTGTATCAGGGATAAGCTAAGATGAATTGCCTATAAATGATACAAATATCTTATGATTATTATTCGTATTTGTGATACTATAGTCAATAAACAAACTAAAGAGCAAAATATGGAAAATAATATCACAGAGATCACCACATATATTCAAGCAGCAGTAGCGCCTGTATTTCTCATAGCCGGTGTTGCAGGTCTTTTGAACGTATTTACAAGTAGGTTTGTAAGAGTTGTAGATAAACTCAATGCTATTGATCGTAAAATCTCTATAGAAACTAAATCAGACCCAGACTTCATCGTACCTCAGAAACTTAAAGATCGAAGATTGTCTTTATTGAAAAGACTCAAGAACATTAATTTGTCTATTTTTTTAGGTACATTGACAGTCTATATGGTTGCGATGGTCATTTTAACCATCTTTGCAAGTGAGTTGTTTGGATTTAATGGTCAGGTGGCTATCTCATCTCTTTTTATAGCTTCCATGATCTCATTGAGTTCATCACTCTTTTTGTTTTTAATTGAAATTCATTCTACGGTGCATTTTATAAGGACAAAACGTCGATCAACCTATGATAGTATTGAATGAGTTAGATGTGGTTTGTAAAGTTTCTGTTCTGTACTATATGCATAAAATTAACCAGTATTTTATGGCTTATAGTACATCTGTCTACATTTTGGAGTAGTTTATGTAGGTTAAAGCCTAGTGTTTTTAAAGAATCTTCTTGATTTACAATGTACTCTTTCATAATAGTTGCATCAAACTCAGGATGAAACTGCACACCCCAGATAGATTGACTAAATCTTACGGCTTGATGTTGATCTTTATGGTTAGAAGCCAAGATGACTGTATTTGGAGGTAATTTTACTGCACTTTGGTAGTGTGTCTCAAATGCATAAAATTGTTTAGGAAAGCCATCAAACAAAGGATCATTTAAAGCATTTAGTGTGCTTTTTATTTTGACTCTTCCTATCTCTTTGCCTTTTTTGTTAAAGTCACTTGTACCGCCCAAAGCTTTTGCAATAAGCTGATGACCATAACATATACCTAAAAGCGGAATGTTTTTTGAAGCTATTTTTTTGATATATTTTTCAAGTTTTACACTCCAGTTCAACTCTTCACTGACCATCGCATGTGACCCTGTGATGATGAACCCTGCAGCACTCTGTAGATTGGGTAACTTTTGGTTTTCAAGGATATGAACAACTTTGATACGTTTAGTTGATTTTCCTAGAAAGTGTATGACCCACGCATCAAAATCTCCAAATTTATTTTTGGTTGAAGGAAAAGTTTCACCTGTTTTGAGTATATAGACAGTTTTCATTGATTACTCCAGAGTTTCATCTGTTGATTATATAGCATTTACGAACGTGATGGCTATGATGCTATGTATATATTTTATTCAATTGTCACATCAAGCATACAAAGATTTGGAGGGTGTACAAAAGGGCAGTGAAGCCATGAATGTCTTTGCACATAGGTCAAAACTGGAAGATACTAAAAAAGAGAAGATGAGAAACGCACTTTTGGCGTATTGTAAGCTAGATACGTTGGCGATGGTGAAGGTGTTGGAGAAGTTGAGGGTCTGTGACTGTTTACTTTAAAAATGCTACAATAATTGTAAGTATTAGGATTATGAGATCCATGGTGCTCACACCCTTTCGCAGTCAAGATTTAACTAGCGAATATGCCCAGAGGAAATACCTTTGGGGTGCAAACAACAGCTGTAACTGTTGTTTTGAGAAACAACAAGTGCCCTACAAGAAATGCCCTTGGGGTATAAACTGCATACAAATATTACCCCAAGTATTTCATAATAATCAAAAACATGACAAATTGACATATCTATTTTACTCGCTATAATGCCAACTCATCAATAGGGCTATACCTTAAGTACTAAAGAGAAACTTTAGAATAGAATGTGATAATTGCAAATTAAAATAAAAAAGAGAAACAATGAATACCTATCAAATAACAGAAAATGTCCTTGTAGAGTACAGAGATCTGATGATAAAAGATGAGAGAGTCGCATTTCTCAAATCACAAGCAGATGAACAACTTGCAGAGATAGCGGGGAATGAAGAGGTATATAAGCGTTTATTAGAAAAGGTAAAGGCACCTGAGAAGATAGACAACAGCATTTTATGGATGCTACTTGATGTCCGATGAAGAGCATCGTTGAGGAGTACATAGAAGAGTTCGACAAAGACTTTACAGACATGATCCCCGTGTGTGATCTGGCCGATCTGTTGTTTTACATGGTGTATGCTATCAAGGTAAAAGGTGAATCATTTGAAGGGTTTGACTACTTGTTGACCTACAAAACACCTGGTATGATAGAAGTGGATCAACACGCCGTCACCAATGCGTTAGCCTATATACAGAAAATTAAAGGCTGCGCTCCTTTACGCCGCAGTTTTTATAAAATCTATAGACCTATCATACTTTTAAAAGCACGATAAACGTCTACGCAGACATACATAAGACACTAAGAAGAACAGCTTACGTGGGAGACACCCTGCGATCTTAAAGAGCGCAGCGGGCTTTTTGTTATAGTACTTCTCTTCCATCTCTTTAGACTGCTCATCATAAGGGTTTGTCATGACTTCCTGTAACTCCTTGATGAGCGTGTAGTCTCCACTGCTGGCTTTCTGATAGGCAGGGACAAGAAACCACTCTCGTAGCGTGTACTTTGGGTTCACACCTTTCATTTTCGTTAGAAAGTTTCTCTGTGGACTCGGGTGTAGTAGCATGAATGAGTGATTTCCATTTTTCCAACCACTCTGACCAACTTTTCAGGATGTTTTCATTAGACGTTACGTCCTTGTAAAAACTTTTTGTGAGTGGGGTAATGTCTTCAGGAATGTGTGAGAGTTCACGAAAGAAGAGGGTGTAGTCTACAGAAGTTTGCATCATGAGCATGGCAAGTTCTTTGAAGAGTGCTGCATCATACGTGTCAAGCCCAAGCTTGGCAGCCCACATCTTTTCCATTTCTTCTTGCATGACTTTTGGAAAGTCATTTCGTATCTCTTCTAGCTTGCGTAAGTGCGTTTTTATCTGACTTAAGTAAAGGTGCTAACGCGATGCAAAATACACGAAAATTACGCTGGGCAGCTACGGGTTGGTTGAAGAAAGAAAAATGTTCTCCACCACCTGTCCATGGCTGATACTTCGGGTCAAACATATCTATGAATCCAAATGGCCCATAGTCAAGTGTGTAAACCACCTGCTGCAGTGTTGTCACTGTTGAAGTTTCCTTGGCAGTAGCCCACACGGATCCAGTTTGCCACAAGTGAGGTGAGGCGAGAGCGAAATTCGCTGGCAAGTAGGAGTACTTTTTCTGCAGTCGTTAAACTCTTGTCGATGACCTCACTGTACTCACGGTCTATGAGGTGTAAGACAATTTGTTCTAGTTCTTGCCATGGCTTTTGGGTGTTCATTTTTACGGGCACGACGACCAAAAAGTTCGACTTGTCCAACACGAAGAAAGGACGGTGCTACACGGGTGGTGATAGCCACAGCTTCGTCTATCATGACTTCAGGGTCTTTGGAGTATGAGCCTTGGTTAAACCATGGACGTTTGACCTGTCTCTGTTTGTGAGGTATATAAACTCAAAGAGCGTGATGTGGGTATGCCAAGTGCATGCATATGCTCCTGTGCTAAAAACTCTCTGACACTCGAGCGTAAGACGGCACGACCATCTGCTCCACGGCAGTATGGTGTTTGGCCACCACCTTTAAGTTGCATCTCCCAGCGATGACCGTTTATGCACATCTTCAAGGATGGAAACGGCACGACCATCACCATATCCGTTACCCGTACCAAAGGGGCACTGCTGGTAGTATTCGGTACCATAGATGGAAAGTGCATACCCCGTTGCCCAACCTACTTTTTCGTAATGGTTCTGGTACCTGTGAAATGTCGCCAGAGAACATGCGTATAAAGTCAGGTGACTTGGCCAAGACTATCGGCAAAGCCCAGTTCTTTAAAAAAGTTTTTACTGTGTGCAATGTACTCTGGGGTTTCAATGGGTGTAGGATTTACAGGGACATAGTGCCCTGAGAAGACTTCCCGTGGTGAGTGATCCACACCGTCTTGCGTGGCGTCAGGGTCACTGTTAAGTGTGTCCATGAGTGAGTAGTCTGCCAACGGTGCCAGATCGTCTAGCGTTTCTACAGTGGCAGAGGTTTGTTTTATGTCTTTCATAGTTTTTCCTTGTTTTAGAAATGTAAAACAATACTGTTAACATTTTAATTCTCTCCATAATACATAAAATTGTTGAATAATACATTTGTTTTTTATTAAAATTATCCTCTGCTATAATATGCCTCATAAAATAGTGAGGATACAAAATGAACAAACAAGATTTTAATGAAGGTCTACTAGGCTTTTTAGATGCATCACCCACCCCTTTTCATGCCACCAAAAATATGGCTATGATGCTTGAAAATGCTGGATTTGTTCAACTCTTTGAAGCAGATAAATGGGCGTTAGAAGAGGGTGTCAAATATTATGTGACACGTAATGATTCTTCACTCATAGCATTTACTTACCCCAAAGCCTCTAACTACACGATGGTAGGGTGTCATACGGACTCACCTAATTTAAAGCTCAAGCCAAACCCTGTCATCAAAGAGCATGGTGTGGTGAAGTTTGGTGTTGAGCCTTATGGTGGACTGCTTCTTAACCCTTGGTTTGATAGAGACTTGTCATTGGCAGGGAAAGTCTCTTATCTCAATGCACAAAATGAGATAAAAGAAACACTCATAGATGTACGCAAGTCCATAGCCATCATCCCGTCACTTGCTATACACTTAGATAGAGAGGCAAATGAAGTGAGATCAATCAATCAACAAACAGACATTTCTCCAATACTTTCAACCAATGATGACTTTGATTTAGAAGACTTCATACGTTGGCAGTTGGCACAAAATGAGATACGAGATGTCAAAGCACTCTACGCCTCTGAATTAAGTTTATATGCCACACAAAAAGCCTCTTATGTGGGATTAAGAGATGACTTTATAGCTTCTGCTAGGTTAGACAACCTTTTGTCTTGTTATGTAGGGCTTTTAACACTTTGTTCAGTGGATGCAGATACGCCCATGCTTCTAGTGGCTAGTGACCATGAAGAAGTCGGGAGTGCTTCTAGCTCAGGGGCAGCGGGAAGCTTTTTAGAAAATACACTTACACGTATGTACCCTGACTATGATGCATACATGCACATGATACGTACCTCTATGATGATAAGTGCAGACAATGCACATGCCATACACCCAAACTATCCAGACAAGCACGACAAAAATCATAGCCCATACATCAATAAAGGGGCTGTCATCAAAGTAAATGCCAACCAACGATATGCTTCAAATACCACCAGTATCTCAAAGTTTATGCATGTGGCTAAAAGTGTAGGTGAACCTTACCAACAGTTTGTCACCCGTTCAGATATGGGCTGTGGCTCAACCATAGGACCCATCACAGCAACAAGACTAGGCATCGAAACACTTGACGTGGGTCTACCAACCTATGCCATGCACTCCATACGTGAGTTGGCAGGAGCAGATGATGCCTATGCGTTGTATAAGATCTTGCTTGGGTGGAGTTAATATAAAGTTGAGTGTCTGTGACTCTTTACTTTACTTGCTATAATACTAACAATGAAAAATAGAAATAAAATATTGGAGTGTTAATTTATGAATGTAAATGTTGTGTGTCCCCATTGTCTTGAAGTCAGTAGTGTAGAGAAAAAAGAATCTTATGTAGAAGAGAACTGTACGCAGTGCGGAGAGTCACTTTTAGACTCTGAGCCCATTGAGGGGAATGCAAAGATCTTGGAGAACTTCATCACCAACTCTGAGTTGCCTGTGGTTGTTGACTTTTGGGCACCTTGGTGTGGTCCATGTTTAGCCATGGCACCCCATTTCAAAAGCGCAGCCATCGCCATGCCACTGCAAGCACAGTTTTTGAAGATCAATAACGATGATGAGCAAACACTAGGGTCTAAGCAACGTATAGCAAGTATACCTGCGGTGCTTGTCTTTAAAGAGGGGAAAGAAGTAGATAGATTTGTCGGCGCTCGTCATAGTGAAGACATACAAACGTGGGTGAAGCAGTATCTTTGATTGAATGAGAGGGGTAAGATGCCAGTATATCTGACATCTTACTTATCTAATTATAATAGGGATCATCATACATGTCATACCAGTCATCATAGCCATCTTCAAGATAAGGCGCATAATATCTGTCATCAAAAAGTCCTCTTCCTCTTAAACGATCTTCATAGGTATAGTATCTGTCATAAGAATAAAAAATGCCTTCAAAGTAATAACCATATTCATTGAAAAATCCGTAAAAATAGCCAAAACTATCATAAAAAGGTGCATGTCTATCCTGATAAATAAAATACCAGTTATTGATGAAATAGGTTAATCCAGGTTGTCTTACATTGTGATGACGTTGATAGTCCCTTTTATGATATATGTTAGAATAGTTGGCTTTTAAACGTGGTCTGGCACGATTAAACTCTTCGTGTGTTCTAAACGTTCTTTGGACACTGTCTCTTTGGTGAACATGTTTAACTCTTTGTCTTTCCTGTGCTTGTGTTCTAAAACTGCTTTTGCTAGGTTGTCTTTTGGTATCTCTTTGAATCATTTGTCTTTGATTCATTTCTCTTGGATTAACCTGTCTTTGAGGTTGTCTTTTTTGTTCTTGATACACTTTGGTACGTTGAGGCTGTTCTTGCATTCTCATGGTTTTTTTGGTTTCAACTCTTTGTGTATCTCTTGGATGGATTTGTTTTGGTGCTTGTCTTCTTTGCTCTTGATACGTTTTGGTACGTTGGGGCTGTTCTTGCATTCTCATGGTTTTTTTTGTATCAACCCTGTGTGTATCTCTTTGATTCATTTCTCTTGGATGGATTTGTCTTTGGGGTTGTCTTCTTTGCTCTTGAGATGGTGTTCTTTGATGTAGGTTGTCTCTTTTTTGGCGTACTTCTTGGTCTGCATTTGTATGTGAGATAGAAGCTGCAGGAAGTAGTGTAGTAGAGCCAAGTGCCATCAATAGCAATAAATTTTTCATGTTAGATCCTTTATATTTAAGGGATGATTTTAAGTATTGTATTTTACTAGCAATCATTCTTGTACTATAGTTAACATTTGTGTATTTATCGTGCATATAAAACGACATATGATACCTATAAAATGTCAAATAAACAGTATAAAAAGAAAATAATTATTAAATAATAAAATTTATCTTTTGTTTAAGCTTAGATGTATTATCATTGACATGTAAAAGATTACAAAATAAAGGAAAAACAATGAGTAAAGTAACAAAACAATTAAAACAACTTCAGGCTGATGCACATGCATTAGTGATCAAAATACATAACTACCACTGGAATGTAAAGGGTATGGACTTTGCACCGGTACACGCGAAAACGGAAGAAATCTATAACAGCATGTCACTTCTTTATGATGATACAGCAGAAAGAGTTATACAACTAGGTGAGAAACCACACCTTACCATGTCAGATCTGGCAAAAGCTACGAAGATCAAAGAAGAGAAAGGTGACTCCTTCAAATCTAGAGAGATCGTGAAAAATATCATCGAGGACTTTGAGTACCTTCACAAATCATTTGAGCAATTGAGTGATGCGGCTGATGAAGCCAACGACAAAGCCACTGCGGCATTTGCTGATGATAATGTAGCCGTGTTTGAAAAAGAACTATGGATGCTAGGGTCTATGCTTAAATAAGCAAGGCATATTTTATAGTAATTCGTTCCCATAGCTATTATGAGAACGGATAAAAACAAAAACAAACAGTTTAAGCTGTTGATAGATATGCGGAAAATGTATCTTGACCTTTCTGCATCTCTTCTACGTTTTTTCTATGGTTTTTTGTGATGACCTCTAAGCTTCATATTCATCATGACTAAACCCTAAAATAGACACATTATCAGGATTTTCCAAAAACTCAATATGATGTAGATTTGCCCAAACAACAATATCGCCATCTAGCATGAGTAACTCATCTTCATCATATAGATCATTTCTAATTTCTATTAAATCATAATCATCTTTTAAAGATAAATAAAAATCGCTATGTTCCAGATAAGGCTTAAGGTCAAGTAGTGCTTCTACAATTTTGTCAAATTCAGAGTAGTTCTTCTTGATCTGTTCTATTCTATGAAGGGAGCTTTCGTTATGTACATAACCACACAAGTCTAATAATTCTTTTGTAGTATTCATGTTTTTCCTTTATAGTCTATATCTAGTCTATACCTACCTATATTAAATCTATCTTATTCGCTCAAATAGGATGGTTTGGAATGATCTCACTCTTGTACTGGTTCCTATAGCGTTTAACCCTATATATATGAAACCCGTAAGAGTGATGTATGGGTCAAAAATGAAAAGATGCACTACAATATACCTTTAGATGAAAAGCACAGGCATTCACCTCTAACCCTAACTTCGCTACAATCTACTCCACATGGCACGCATTGATCAAAAAACATTTTATCAAGACAACATCGATACCTACGGCACTTCTGCATGTGGTGTAGCTTGGGATTCTGAACAGTCACAAAAAAAGCGTTTTTCAGCCATTGTCTCCTGTTTAGGTGATGTGAAAAACGAGATACTTGTGGATGCGGGATGTGGATTTGGGGATTTTTATCTTTATCTCAAAGAAAAAACGAATATGCCTAAGACATACATTGGTTTAGACTTATGTGAACCTATGGTGATAGAGGCAAAGCTTCGTACAGGTTGTAAGATCTTGCAGTGTGATGTACTCCGTCACACTTTACCTATGGCGGACTGGTATGTTTCCAGTGGGTCCATGAACCTGCTAACCCGACTTGAAACCCAACTTTTCATACAGCGTTGTTTTGAAAAAAGCCGAAAAGGATTTGTTTTTAATCTTTTGGAAGGGAAAGAACGTGCAGGTACTTTTTCTTACTGGAAAATACATGAGATGAAAAAACTCTGTGGGCTGCTTGGTGCAAAAGTAGAGATAAAAGAAGGCTATATGGATGGAGACTTTACTGTGGTGTTACGAGCGTAAGCAATATGGCTAGATTGATATCAAACATATATTTTAGTTAAATGGAAGATATTAAAAAAGCTATTATGAAAATATGTTACAATCCAAGGGTATATTATAAAAAAACGAAGGAGCACTTATGGCACATGAAGGTTTACATGAGGATTCAAATTTACTCTCAGACTTCGCAAAAGATTATCATCGTATGATTCAAAGCACTATGGAAGAGCTTGAGGCTGTCGACTGGTATAACCAGCGCGCGGAAGCTGCAACCGATCCGGAAGCTAGAGCGATCATGGAGCATAACCGTGACGAAGAGATAGAACATGCCTGTATGGGATTAGAATGGCTCAGACGAAATTCACCAAAGTGGGACGAAATGATGCGTGAGTTTTTATTTAAAGAAGGTGATATTATCGCGCATGAGGCGAGCATGACAGGCAAAGAGACAGAACCTGCAAAGGGAAAACCTGGCGCATCAGGCGGTGTGTTACAAATCGGAAGTAATAAATAAGGAATGGTGATGAAATTTTTAAATAGAGAATCTTCTCCAATTGCCCCAGCAATTTGGAATCAGATAGATACAGAATTTACTGCACTTTTGAGTCAAAGACTAAAGTTGCGTGGTACGGTTGACTTTACACCCGTTCCTTTTGAGACGGATGCCATCCCTACGGGGAATCTCACTTCTTTAAAATCTGAAGGCGGACTGGAAGTACAAATGAGAGTGCCATTGTCAATGGTTGAAATACGCCATGAGTTTGAACTGCCAAAAAAAGTGGTGGAAGAGTTTAAGCGTGATAAGCCGGACTTTGATGATGCGGTCTTTAAGAAAGTAGCCAATGCTTTTAGCAATGCTGAGAACAATGTCATTTTATCGGGCTTAAAAGAAGCCAACATAGAAGGTATCCTTGCTAATATACCTTACAAACCTATCAAAGCAAAAGACACCAAAGGGCTCATCGATGCCGTATCATCCATGCTCGGTGCATTTGGCTCAGAATTTGTAAGTGGCCCTTATAAGCTCATCTTGTCTACATCAACACTCATTAAGTTAGTGGGTGAGAGTGAAGGGGGAGTGAGTGTTAAAGATCGTCTTGAAGCCATGCTGGGTCAAGACTTTTTTGTGGTATGTGAAGCCATGGGTAATGACAAGATCTTGGCACTATCGCAACGTGGAGGGGATTTTACCTTATACAACGGACTGGATGTGAGTATCGGCTATGTCGGTGAAAAAAAGGATAGCTTCACACTCTTTATGATGGAAAGCTGTTCATTTCGTGTGATGAGCCCAGAAGCAGCGCTTTTGATCACACTGTAAATTTTAGGGTGTGGGGAGAGATGATATTCTCCTCCTAAAGATGTAAAAGTTCTTTTTTTATCTTTACGACTACTTTTTTGACATGTTCGGGTTTTTCATTTGTCATCAGCGCGGCCATATGTGCATCATGAGGGTACAACATGACAAATGTATCAGGACATACCTCTACACGTGTTTGCCCAGGGATTGTACGTTTGTACCATTGGACATCTTTGGTATCATCGTAGGGAGTTTGGGAGGACAGGGTGTTGGTAAAAGAACATTCAAAACCTTCTGCACCTATGAGAACGGTTTGTATGTCAACATATTTTTGGTGTGATTCAAAGAGTGATGTCTCAGCCGTACAGGTGTCATAACTCATGACGATGGCAAAGATATTGTCACCGTCTATGGTGTATCTTTTCTCTTCAGTCTCTGGGGAAAGGGTATTTAAAAATTCAAATGCTTTTGTCCAAGCGGGTCCAAAGTGGTACTGCTTAGCGTTTTCCAATCTATCTATGATCATACTTTCAAACCTTTTTGTTTTTTCGTCTTTAGTATTGTACAGGATATTAACATAGTTTGTTGGATAAATTGAGAGAAATGAAGAGAAGTGTAAGGTATGTGGTTACGACGTAGACCGTCGTAACCAGAAGCGTATTCAGGTGAAGGTATGCCTTTATTTAGGACACGTTTTACCCTTGTTACCTGCTACAGCACCTGTAAGTTCAAGAAATGATCCAAAAGGACTCATCACTGTCATTGCTTCACCTTTAGGACCTTTGAATTTTAGTTTTCCTGACATCATCGCACCCATTGCACCACATCCAAACGATCCTTTACCCATACAGGTCCAATCCGCATCGGTAGCATGCATAAGATAATCAACATCATAATCTACCTTCTTGCCATCAGGCTTTCCCCCATAGGTACAAATAGCTTTACCGCCTTTATTGACAATATTGAGTTGTATTTTACTTTTAGCGTCACATTGCGTTCGGTATATTTGGATAAGTTTATATCCTCTGTCTTTATTGTTCGTAGCCCATTTTGCAAGCCCTGTAGTAAGCGTAGCATTTTTATTCCAGGCATCACACGTGCTTTTTGCCCATGTTTTATCCATGAACTCTGTTGCCATGGCACTCACGGTTAAACCAACTGTTACGGTTGTCACTAAAATGATCTTTTTCAACATTGTATTACTCCTTTTGATTGTAATATATTATACATACATCAGCTTAATGAAATAGTATAATTTAATATTATTTATTTTTATAATAAATACTCTTAAGATAAAGCATGAAATAAAGAGCCAGAATATAGACACAAAAGTGAACTTTGGAAAATTATATGGATAGTCTTTATTTAAAGAATGTAGGGTAAGATGGTGGCTAGATGATTGTCTTGATGATTAGAGGTATATCATATTAACAAGTGGATATGGATTTCCGAGCTTGTAGGTACACATACTATCATATCTAGCTGTCAGGGTGCAGTGGAAGGAGAACTTAAAGAATGAAACAATTTTACACACAAATATTAGTCCTGTTGACTCTTATACTATCTACACAGTTCGTACAGGCAGACACTGCAACTAAAGTCATAGTTTCTCAAGTAGAAAATCAAACTTTCAAAGACCAGGTCGAAGCACTAGGAACCTTACATGCTAACGAGAGTGTAGAACTCAGGTCAACAGTGACTGAACGTGTTGAAGCCATTCACTTTGATGATGCACAGCGTATGAAAAAAGGCACGTTATTGCTTGAGATGAAGATAGAAGAAGAACTCGCAGCACTAGAGGAGCAAAATGCCATCTTAGAAGAAGCTAAAAAACAAGTGAAAAGATTTACACCCTTGATCGCAAAAGGGGCTATTGCACAAACAAATCTTGATAAATCTAAACTAGAAGTTTCAAAAGCCAATGCACGCATCAATGCTATCAAGTCACAAATGGATGAACGCCGTATAGTAGCGCCATTTGACGGTATTATAGGACTTAGAAACATCAGTGTCGGTGCTATGCTTAGTTCTGATACGCTTATTGCTACCATTCATGATGACAGTGTCATGAAACTTGATTTCTCACTGCCTTCACTTTTTCTCTCTTTTCTCAAACCGGGCATAAAAATTAAAGCAACAACAGATGCATTTGCCCAAAAAGTTTTTCATGGTGAAATAGTACAGATAGACAATCAAATAGATCCTATTACACGTACGATCAGTGTAAGGGCGCTCATCGACAATGCTGACCATCGTCTTAAGTCTGGACTTTTAATGCAAATCGTTTTAGAAAAGAATGTCCGTCAAGCACTGGTACTTCCTGAAGAAGCACTTATTCCAAATGCTGAAAAGAATTTTGTGTTAGTCGTTGTTGAAAAAGAGAAAGAAAAAACGGTAGAAAAACGTTTGGTCAAGATTGGTGTAAGGCAAGAAGGTAAGGTAGAGGTGTTATCCGGTCTTTTGGCTGGTGATCTAGTTGTTATACATGGTTCGATGAAAGCAAAACCTGGTAAACCCATCATGATACAAGCGATAAAAAAAGGGGATGAAGCTCTTGTAGAATTGATGGAAAAGAAAAGCCAATGATACTCTCTGATATCTCTGTTAAACGTCCTGTTTTTGCATCTGTTATATCACTCCTTTTCATCGCTTTTGGGCTTGTCTCTTTTGATCGTCTGTCACTTCGTGAGTATCCTGATATTGACCCACCTGTGGTGACTGTTGAAGTTTCTTATCTTGGGTGCACCTGCAAACATCGTTGAAACGCGCATTACTGAACTGGTTGAAAAACGTATTGCAGGTATTGAAGGCATAGACTTTGTTGAATCTTCTTCTAGATGATGGACTGTCAAGAGTAACGATAGAGTTTTCTATCAACCGTGATATCGATGCAGCTGCCAATGATGTACGTGATCGCATCGCTGGGATACAAGGTGATCTACCTGTAGAGGCAGATCCTCCAGAAGTGCAAAAAGTAGACAGTAATGATGATGTGATCATTTGGCAAAACCTTGCAAGTACAAAGATGAGTGTTCCTGAACTCACTGACTATGCAAGGCGCTATCTTGTAGACCAATACTCCACACTTGGTGGAGTTGCTAGAGTCAGAGTAGGGGGTGGGCTTAGCTATGCTATGCGTATTTGGCTAGATCGTAAAAAACTTGCCGCTAGAAACCTCAGTGTCTCAGACGTGGAGTCAGCACTCAAAGCTGAAAATATAGAGCTACCTGCTGGAAGTCTCGAGTCAGATACACGTCTCTTTCAAGCACGGATAGACAGAAACTTTAAAAAACCGGAAGATTTTAAAAAGTTGGTTTTAAAAGAAGGTTCAGATGGGTATCTTGTGCGCCTTGAAGATGTTGCGCGTGTTGAACTTGGTGTAGAAGAGGATCGTACTTTTTTTAGGGGTAATGGTGTCTCTATGGTGGGGATAGGTACTATCAAACAATCTACTGCAAATACTATAGAAGTAGCCAGAAACGTTAAAGCCCTCACAGCAAAACTCAACAAATCCCTACCTGAGGGTATGACTATAGAACAAAGCTATGACAGTTCTATTTTTATTGAAGCCTCCATTAAAGAAGTGTATATGACACTCTTTATCGCCATTGCTTGTGTTATCTTGGTCATCTATCTCTTTTTAGGAAGTATTCGTGCCACGTTAGTACCTGCAGTTGCCGTCCCTGTATCTATCGTGGCAACCTTTATGCTCATCTATGCTTTTGGTTTTTCTATCAACCTTTTGACACTGTTAGCGCTCGTACTTGGCCATTGGTCTTGTGGTTGATGATGCGATCGTTATGCTTGAAAATATCGTACGTCGTATGAAAGAGTATGGGGAGACCCCACTTGTGGCCTCGTACCGTGGGGCTAGAGAAGTGGGCTTTGCAGTCATTGCAACAACGCTTGTACTTATCGCAGTCTTTGTACCTATTACTTTTTTAGAAGGAGACATTGGTAGGCTTTTTACGGAGTTTGCGCTCACTATCTCAGCTGCTGTTGTCTTTCTCATCTCTTGTTGCACTTACGCTTTCACCTGTGATTGCTTCTAAGATACTCTCTGAACAAACTTCAAAACCAAATGCTACTGTACGCTTTATGGATGGTTTTTTAAAATATTTACGTAAGATGTATTTGAAACTTTTAAGTAAAATGCTCAAATTACCACTACTTGTGAGCGTACTGTTTTTTATTTTGTTGGGAGTGACCGCTTGGCTCTATCCTCAGGTGAAACAAGAGTTTATCCCCAAAGAAGACAGAGGTGCTTTTTTTGTTATGGTCAATGGCCCTGAAGGGGCAACACACAAATACATGGAAGAGTATATGACGGAAATAGAACAGCGTCTTAATGGCCTATGTTGAAGAGAAACAAGTCAGTCGTCTTTTGGTTCGTACACCTCGTGGTTTTGATGGATTGTCAAACTTTAATGATGGTATGGCAATCGTTTTACTTGAAGATTGGTCAAAGCGTAGACCTGCGACGAAAATCATGGCTGAGATACGTGAAAAGCTCTCAGATCTACCTGGTGTACGTGTATTTACGATCATGCGTCAAGGATTGGGAGGAAGAGCTCAAAAACCAGTAGAATTTGTTTTGGGTGGGTCAACCTATGAAGAACTTGCCCAGTGGAGAGATATACTTTTTGAAAAAATTGCTGAAAATAACCCTGGACTTGTAGGACTTGACAGCAGTTATAAAGAGACACGTCCACAAATTGATTTTGAGATCAATTATGACAGGGCTGCAAAACTTGGTGTATCCATCAACGAAATCGGAACAACACTTGAAACGATGATGGGTGGACGAAGAGTGACCACCTTTTTAGATAGAGGTGAGGAGTATGATGTCATCGTGGAAGGTGAAAGAGCACTACAACGCTCTTTTGATCAAGTAAAAAACATCTATGTGCGATCTGACCGTACGGGATCTATGATACCACTCTCCAATCTTGTCTCTATTAAAGAGTATGGTGCGTCCAAGTCACTCACACGCTATAACCGCATACGCGCCATCACCCTTGAAGCCAATCTTAAAGAGGGATATAGTTTAGATGAAGCACTTACCTATCTCAATGCTATGGTTAAAAAACATTTGCCTGAAACAGTGATTGTCGACTATAAAGGACAAAGCCGTGACTTTCTCAAATCAGGGTCATCTATTACTATTTGTATTTGTTTTAGGACTGCTTGTTGTATTTTTAGTGCTTGCTGCACAGTTTGAAAGTTATATACACCCGTTTGTCATCATGCTTACCGTACCACTGGCCATGGGAGGTGGTTTGTTTGGACTCTACATCACTGGTAGTTCACTCAATATTTATTCGCAAATTGCACTTATTATACTCGTGGGTCTGTCTGCAAAAAATGGTATCTTGATCGTCGAATTCGCAAATCAACTGCGTGACAGGGGAATCGAATTTTCACAAGCGTTGATACAGGCAGCCCAAATACGATTTCGCCCGATTCTTATGACTGGACTTACGACCATCGCTGGTGCAATACCCTTAGTTATCTCAAGTGGTGCAGGTTCTGAAACACGTTTTGTGATAGGTGTCGTCATTTTGTATGGTGTATTTGCCGCGACGATTTTTACACTTTTTATCGTTCCTGTCGCTTATAATCTTTTAGCACGCCATACGAACTCGCCTGGTGCGGTTGCAGATAAACTTACTAAAGAAGAGGAAGAACAGGAAAAAGCAAAAATGCTATAATATATAAGAGAATAGATACAAAAGTTTAAGCTATAATCCCTTTATTAAAACAAGGTTTCTCTATGGCAAAACACCCAACACTCCTACAACATTTTCGCTCTTTTGCTTACCAGAACGATATCAAAGAGTTTGATGTGGCTTTGGAGTATTTTGCAGTGTTTGGTGGCACTGGGTGGAATGTCGATACCTCTAAGAGTGTAGATGTACTCATAGAAGAAAAAGTACTACGTCACTATGAGCCTTTACATCAGAGTATGACAAAGTACACACATAACAACCCTGTGTACCATATGGTGTTGTCCATTGTGGCACTGGGTGTGGAGCATGAGCATGATGTTTTTAAAAAGGCTAAGATAGGCAGGGACAAGGGTGAAGAAGCTATGGACTACTTGGAACAAAAAAGTCTCTTGAAGTTTGACCTTTCCATAGAAAAACCTTTACATGAAAATGATGCCAAGTCAGACAGGGTTGTCTTTACACTGCCTTTTATGCGTTTTTGGTTTGCGTTTATTTCTCCAAACTATAAGAGCATAGCCCAGGGTGACTTTTCTGAATTTACACACAAGTGGCATCAGGTTAAAGCCCATTTTCCTATCTTGCTGAGTAATCTCTTGGTACGGGAACTGGTACAGCAAAGCTTAGCTGCAAAGTTTGTAGATGACCCCATCGTCTCCACAGGTTCTTACTATGATAAGCAGACCTACATGCAAATACTCGCCATAAGAAAGTCAGGTAAGATGCTTGCAGGTGCGTGCAAGTACTCTAAAGATGCTGCCAAGCCTCACATGTTGAACACCCTTAAACAGATGTGTGAACAAGCTGAACTCAACATAGAAGATCATGTCCTTTTTTCTAAAAATGGATTTTCTACAGAAGTAGAGGAGGTGAAAGATGTCAATCTCACTCTTTTCTCAGGGAAAGACCTGTCTACTTTACTTGATGATCTGAGTCAAGATGACTTGTTGGTGTATACCAACAAAAAATACTAGGAAATAGATATAGAACATGAGATCATTTGAAATGTTTACGTTTTTTAAGCATGTACTTTTTTATTAAATATCAACTTTGGATAACTTTTTAACTAAAGGTAGATAATATTATAGCAAATATTGTATAGAAAAATACATTGGCAATAGGTATAATATCATAAAAAAATGGAGAAATATAATGGCGAAAAAAATTTCAAAATTACTTATCGCAAATCGTGGTGAAATAGCATTACGTATCATGAGGGCGTGTAAAGAACTAGATATATTTAGTGTAGTGATTCACTCTAAAGTCGACACCGAAGGTGTATGGGTGAAAAAAGCGGACAAAGCCATTCTCATGGAAGGGCATCCTGTTGAAGTTTATTTGGATTATAAAAATATCATTAAGATAGCCAAAGAGAACCGATGTGATGCCATTCATCCAGGATATGGTTTTTTATCTGAAAGTGCAGAGTTCGCAAGAGCTTGTGAAGAAAATAATATTATTTTTGTGGGTCCAAAAGCAGAGCATATAGAACTCTTTGGAGATAAAATGGCATCTAAAACGGCTATGAAAGAGATAGGTGTTCCTGTCCTTGAGGGGACTGAGTATCCTATCTTTGATCTGGATGAAGCTAAAAAGATCTCAAAAGAGATAGGGTTTCCTGTCATCATCAAAGCAGCATTTGGTGGCGGAGGTAGAGGTATGCGCATTGTAAAAGCAGAAAAAGAATTTACAAAACTCTTTGAAGCTGCAACCAATGAAGCTAAAAAATATTTTGGAAAAGGAGATGTTTTCATAGAAAAATATGTTGAAAACCCTCGGCATATTGAAGTACAGATCATCGCTGATAAATTTGGTAATGTGGTGCATCTTGGTGAAAGAGACTGCTCCATTCAGCGTCGCCACCAAAAAGTAATAGAAATATCCCCTTCACCTAGACTAAACAATGAAGTACGTAAAGAGTTATACAGAATATCACAAAAAGCGGTATACCGTTTAGGGTATGAAAGCGTGGGAACCATGGAATTTCTTGTGGATGAAGCAGATAACATTTACTTCATCGAGATGAATACACGTATTCAGGTAGAACACCCTGTGACAGAGATCATATCGGGTGTAGACATCGTACAGCGTATGATACAGCTTGCAGAAGGAGATAAACTCCATTTCCTGCAAGAGGAGATTACTTTTAGAGGGTATGCCATAGAGTTTCGTATCAATGCGGAAGACCCTACAAATAATTTCATGCCGTCATTTGGGACGATTGGTGAATATCTGACTCCTGGTGGTCCAGGTGTTAGATTGGATACAAGTGTTTACAGTGGGTATACTATCCCTCCAAACTATGATTCGATGATAGGAAAATTGATAGTATGGGCTATTGATTGGGATGGGGTTGTGAGAAAAGCCAGAAGAGCATTGGAGGAGTATACTATAGGTGGGTTGACGACAAATATACCGTTACATAAAGAGATCGTGCGTGATGCTGATTTTATCAAAGGTAAGTTTGATACAAGCTTTTTGGATACAAGAGTAGAAGAGTTTGCCTTGTTACAAAAGATTGCACCAAGTGAAGATAAAACAAATAGCTCATTTATGTCAAGACTCATCCAAAAAGGGGTGGTCTCTATTAAAGGGGACTTTTTCTAGTGTTGCCACATCAAAGAGATGAGTTTAAAATAGACGTTTGAAAAACTTTTTTATCTCTTTTTCTGCTTTCTCAGAAAAGTCAACATCGGGTATAAACCCTGTGGTGTCAAAGCCAACACGGGGTTGCCTGATGGAACCTCCAACACTTCCTTCAACAGCGTATTTGTTATAAGCAAATTGTATTTTGGCATTATGGGTATCTTTTTCTTTGTCAATGGTCGCTTCATCTACTGTGATAGAGGCATCAAGGGCCTTAGCCATGAGGGTATAGTTGATTTCATCTCCATGGATGGCAGCATCTAATGATGTTTCACCAAAGACAATGGAAGAGGGGTCTTTTTGTATCATAAGAGCGATGCTCTTGGTTATTTTGCTAGATGCAAGTCTAAACGCTTCCATGGCAAGTGTTGTGTTTCCTTTTTTGTTAGAAAGGTTGTAATCTAACCTACCAGATGCTTGTGCATCCACAAATGCTGGAAAGCTAAACATTTGTAACATGTTTTTAACAGGCACTGCTTCTATGGATGAGCTGAAGTTTTTGTCTATGAGTGTATAGTGTATCTCTCCTCCTAAAGACTTGGTAAGGCCTGTGACTTTTAATGTTTTTTCTTTCTCTACATGCCCTTCAAGTACCATAGCTCCATCCATCTTGGTATGTAACAGTGCTGAAAGACTTTTGAGGCTGAGGATGTCTACTAGATAGTTTGAGGTGAGGTGTTTGGTCTGGGTGTTAAACTTTAAGTCTTTGAGATTTACATTTGCAATGTTGCTCTGCATCGTAGCACCACCCATGACTTGGGTATCTGTGACATTCGCATCGATCAGCCCATTCATTTGCATCGCTTCAGGCATAGAGACCTTGAAAATTTTTTTCATCAGCGCATCATCAAAAATGATACCTTCAAAATGGATGATACCATGGGCATTACGTTCACTTTTTACAAGGGTAGGGATGGTCACGTTCGCATCGACCAAGCCTTTGGCTATAGGTGGCTGTTTGGCAAGTTCCAAGATGTCAGAGAGGTTCATGTCTTTGAGTTGAAAAGTTATCTCTTTGGCATCACCTTTTAATATGCGTAAATAATAGTTTAACGGTGCATCAAACGTGTTACCTTTGCCATTGACCAAGATGTCATCAGGGACACCTTTAAACTCTCCGTTGATGTTAGCCTGTTTGAAGTTTATTTTGTTGTAGACAAAGTTGTTTGCATAGATAGTGTAGGTGCCATCAAAGCTAAGTCCTAAGAGGTTAAAGATACTTTGTACATCTATACTCAGCGCTTTGTTGATGACGATCTTAAGTTTCGTATGGTCATAGCGTAAGGTAAACAGATCAATCTCTACAGGTAGACCGACTTGTTTTTCAAGTTCAGTTTTTAAGTAGGGTTTGAGAAGATCATTTCCTGTTTGGGTAAATAAAAGACCTGCCAGAACGATGAGGAGCATAAGAAATGTGATAAGTGTGATGATTAAGTATTTTTTCATGGGTGACATTATACACTATTTGTAGTGATACCTTTAGCGTGGTATAAAAGGAAAATGATGCTTATACGAAGTGGGAAAATACAGTTTTTGTTTTGGACAGCATTTTTTACGGTGGTACTCTATCTGTGGATAGTGACTGTAGGAGTTCAAACTTTTGTTTTGCCAGATGAAAAACCGATGTATTTTTCACAAGATATGATCATTTTGATATTCGTACTTTATGGACTGCTAGCAGTATCTGTGTTGGCTGGAACTATCATCTCTACGATGATCAATAACGCTTTTTACCAAAGATTCTTTGGTATCTTTGTCATCGTGGGACTGGTTACTTTACTGGCAACTAAAAGTATGTTTGGGTAACTTTACGTTTATTGATAAGTAAAATGTCGTAAGTTAGGTAGTGCACTTTTAACATCACTTAATACATAAGGGTTTAGAGGGTTTTCTTCAATACATAGCCACACAAGACTAGGTATTTTGAGTATGGGTTCTATGTCTTCTAGTGCGTTATGTGCGACATCTAAAAACACCAACAGCTCCATATGTGTGAGGTACTGCAGATCTGAGATGTTGTTATGATTGGCTTCTACTTTTTTGAGTCTTTCTAGATTTCTTAGTGGACTTATATCACTTATTTTGTTATGTTTCATAAAAATATGTCTTATTTTGGGTAGCTTATTCACCACATCAATGCACTCTATAGTGTTGTTGGAAAAAGCCAGTTTATGTAGGTTTATCAGAGGAGCTATGGCATCAATGTTAGTTAGTTTGTTACGTGAGAGGGAGAGTGCACCCAGCCATGTGAGTTCACCTATAGATTCTGGTAAGGTCTCTAGGTCTAGATCACCAAGGTTTAAATAAGGAATTTGCTCTGCTTTACAGTGGGCTATTTTCTCTTCGGCTAGTTCTAAGGGTGTCATTTTCTCTCTTTATGTATGGAGTGTGATGGTAGTATCTTATCCAAATAAATTGTATAATCTCAAATGTTAAAATATCTCAATGGCTACGATGCCAAACTTCAAGCTCAAGTACAGATGCTCATCGAGCAAGATAAGTTAGGTGACTACATACTTCCCAAGTACAAAGATGCACATGACTATACCTCAGATAAAAGTCTCTACGCGTATGTGATGGCACTTAAAAATGAACACATGAAAAGCTCACCTCCTATAGCAAAAGTTATGTACGACACCAAGATACGGGATGTCCATGCGGCATTGGGTACGCATGCATTTGTCTCACGTGTGCAAGGTGGAAAACTCAAAGCTAAAAATGAGATACGCATCTCACATTTGTTTAAACATACACCCGAAGCTTTTTTACGCATGATAGTCACCCATGAACTCGCTCACCTCAAAGTGAAAGAACACAATAAAGCATTTTATAAACTTTGTACACATATAGAACCAGCGTATCATCAACTTGAATTTGACTTGAGAGTGTATCTGACCTATAAAGATCTTGTGTAGTACTTTTAGCCCATAGAGTACTTCTCCTGTATGCCATACAAGTCTAACTTAGTGTTCTAATACTCAGTCATCTCACCCTCAATATAGAGTATAGACGCTTTCAAAGCCTCTATAACGCTGATGTTTTCTTCTGACATTTTTTCCATGCATAAAACACGCAACTTTTCAAGATATAGGTTAAGTAATTCTTCTTGTTTCATGGTATTTCCTTATAATCGATATATTTAATACCTATAGCATACTATAAATGATTCATAGAAGTCCAGTTTGTAGTATGTTGGGTAAAAGTAGGGTGTAAAATCTGTTATAATAAAGAAAAAAGGAGATTAGGGTCATGGCAGAAATGGAAATAAAAGATAAAACAAAAGCAGATTTGACAAGAGTACTTTATACCGTTTTGTATCTTATCATCGGTAGATTTATCTCTATAGTGATTTTTATCATTGCAGTAGGTCAACTCATTTATAGTTGGATAAAGGGTGAACCCAATACAAAACTTTTAGAATTTTCAAAAAATATGGCAGAGTATGCAAAAGAAATTGTCCTCTATGTCAGTTTTAACTCAGAAGAGAAACCATGGCCTTCAGGTGACTGGCCGAGAGCTTAGATGTAAAAGATCACGTCGTTTTTTTGGTGTGTAGCGTCGTCTATTATTTTAAATTGATTACTGTTGATTATAAATATAATAAGTTATACTACGGTTTATATTTCCAAGGGTAACGAATGAAATTTTTTATAATAGCAACATTATTTACGTTAAGCATCACATCTCTTTTTGCTGAAGTGGTAGAACATCATGAACATGTAGGCAGTAGCCAGATAAAGTTCAACTATGAAAGTTTGTCTTTCACCGACTCAAAACAAAAAGATGATGGACGTCGTTATGGTGTGGAGATGGACTATCAGAACCAAGCGCATCATGTGCAGGTCTATGTAGAACATTCAAATACACAGACAAAGCCTACTGTACCTAAAGACTTGCTAGTCAACAAATACAGCGTTAAGTACCAATACCAACTGAGTAAAGGCAATGCAGTCATACTGTCCTATATAGGGATAAATGATAACCTCATGGATGAAGTAGATGATGGGAAAGTAGTGGGACTAGGGTACAAGTACAAAAATCTACATTTTACCCAATATGTCAGTGACTACAAAAATTTTAATGTGTATCAGAGTGATGTGAAGTTAAGCAAGAAGATGGCTTTTGAGGAAGTCACTTTAAAGGGTGCTGTTGTGGGGAAATATATCTATTTGCAAAACAGACTAAGCAACCCCTTTACGCAAAAAACCAAAAAAGAATACTTCACCGCAGGTTTAAAACTGCATGCAGACTATGAAGCATGGCATCTAGGAGCAGGGGTATATGCCGGAGAGCGTATATTTGCAGTGATGAATGATGGCATGAGAGTGCAGCACCACGCGATGTCATTTGACAGAAGTTTTATGTTTTCAGTAGGGCGCGAGTTTGATGATGTGTTGGTACAGCTACGTTACGCAAAACACGATGCAAATGAAATACCCATTGAAAATGAAAATGTAGGTTTACAGACATGGGCTGTAGAGGTTTCTTACAGGTTCTAGAGTACAGAACTTTTTATAGGCACAACTTAGGTATAATATCTAAACTAAATAAGGTCAGTACCCATGTCAAAACATCCTACACTCTTAGCACAATTTCGCTCTTTTTGTTACCAAAACAATGCCACAGATTTTGAGACAGCAGTCCAGTATTTTTCTGTTTTTGGGGGTATGGGATGGACGGTCGATATGTCTGTGCCCCTTGAAGTACTCATAGATCAAAAAGTCCTTAGCAACTACAGGTACATACACGGTGACATCACAAAAATCACACATTCAAAACCCACCTATCATGCGATGCTAACTGCCATAGCTTCAGGAGACAGAAGAGAACACTCAGCGTTTAAAAAAGTAAACATTGGTAGAGAAGAAGGGGAGGAACTGATAGACTTCCTCATCAAAGATGGTTTTTTGGTCTTTGACAAGTCTGTGGAAAAACCTATGGATGAGAAAGATGGCATCTCAGACAAACTACTGTTTGTGACACCTTTTATGCGTTTTTGGTTTTCTGCTATCTCTCCTTACTACAAGGGCATTAAAGAGGGGGACTTTACTGAGATGAATGAACATTGGTCTAAAGTCAAAGCAGAGTTCTCAAACCTTGTCTATGAACAACTGGTAAGAGAACTCATACTAAGTGCCTTTAAAGAAGCCTTTGAGGGTGACCCCATCGTGAACATCGGAGCATACTACGAGAAAAATGTTGAGCTGGACATCTTAGCAAAACGAAAGTCAGGCGCGTACTTAGCTGGGACATGTAAGTATGGTAAAGCAAAAACAAAGAAGTCAGAACTGACGAAGCTCAAAGAGAAGTGCACCCAAGCACACTTAGAGGTAGAACATTATGTCATCTTCTCTAAAAACAAGTTCAGCTCAGAGTTTAAAAAAGACAAAGAAGACAACGTCACACTCTTTTCACTCAGACACCTTATGGGGCTTGTAGCAGATCTTTCGGAGAATGATGTGTTGGAATATACTAATAAGAAGTATTAACCGCGTATATTTAAAAAGTTCTTTGTACTGATGTCATCAAAAGGTTGGTTGAGTTTGACAAAGGCTTCATAACTTTCTAAAACACGCTTAAAGTCGCTACTTTTAGCACTCTCATCTTCCAGTACTTCAGCTAAAGCTACTTTCGCTGCATCCATCACTTCTTTAGGGAATGTCTTTATCTGTACATTGGAGGGTAGTTCTTGTAAAGCTTTGGCATTTTTGTACCTAAACTCTTGAAGCATGTTCCCTGTCATCTCTTCTGTGGCTGCTGTGATGATAGCTCTGTGTTCATCACTGAGTTTCTCCCACCTTGCTTTGTTGAAGGTGATCTCCAAGATACTCCCTGGTTCGTGCCATCCTGTATAGTAGTAGTCAGCAGCTCTGGCAAACCCCATCATACTGTCTAAGGCTGGTCCTACCCACTCTGTAGCGTCTATAGTGCCACGTTCGAGTGAGGTGTATATCTCTCCAGCAGGAAGGAGTACAGGGTTGACACCAAGTTTCTTCATGACCTCACCACCAAGACCTGGTATGCGCATTTTAAGACCCTTAAGGTCAGTTAGTGAATTTATAGGTTTTTTAAACCAGCCACCCATCTGAGGTCCTGTCGTTCCTCCTACAAGAGGGTAGAGATTAAATTTACCGTACAACTCACGCCATAGCTCATAACCACCGCCAAATTTCATCCATGTGATCATCTCCTCAGATGTAAGTCCAAGTGGCATACCTCCAAAGATAGAAAATGCAGGGTTTTTGCCTTTCCAATAATAAACACCAGAATGAAAAGCATCTATCTGGGCAGCAGATGTGGCGTCAAAGACTTGCAGGGCAGGGACGAGTATGTTTTTAGGAAATACTTTGATCTCCAAGCTACCACCAGAGAGTTCAAAACAACGTTTGGCAAAAGCATCGACACCTGTTCCCATGATGGGAAAGTGTGCTGGCCAAGAAGTAGCAAGTTTAAGTGTGACTTTTTTACCTCTATTGATGTTTGCAGAACCATCTTTTGTTTTCTCATCTGGTCTTTGGCATCCACTGACAGCTAAAGCAGTAGCACCTAGTGCAGTAGTGGTTAAAAAGTCTCTTCTTTTCATCATTAAGTCATCCTTGCATTAATAGAGTTAATAGTAACATAACACTGATTAAAAGGATGGAAATTGAATTGTCATATTTGTGATGAAAGTACTGAATCATTTGTACATGAAAAAACCAGCATTAGATACTATCACTGTAAAGCATGTGAGTATATTTTTAAGTCTCCAGAATGTTATCAAGACTTTGACGCACAAAAAGAGCGTTATAATTTGCATACAAATGATGAAGAAGATGCAGGTTATAAAGCTTATTTTCAACGTTTCCTAGACTTTACTTTACCTTTGATCAGTCATCCCAAATCTGCACTAGATTTTGGTTGTGGAGAGAGTACAATTCTAACGAATATGTTAGAAAAAGAAGGTATGGATTGTGACTACTATGATCCCATATATCATCCCAATAAATTGAATGATAGTAAAAAATATGAACTTATTGTCTCTACAGAAGTTTTTGAGCATTTACATCACCCTAAAGAAGTCTTTGAAAGTCTATTGGAACGTTTAGTTGAGGGTGGGTATCTGGCACTTCAAACACAGTTTCATCCTAATGATGTGGAGGCATTTAAAAAGTGGTATTATCACCAAGACCCAACACACATTGTTTTTTTTCGTGCCAAGACATTTAAGGTTTTATGTGAGATGTTTGGGTGTGAATTTGTGGGGGATAATACCAAGAATATGGTCGTAATGAGAAAAAGTTACTCTTCTGGCTTTTCAAATTGATAGCGGTTCACTTAACGTGTTCGTATATAGGTCTCTTGTATAATTGAGGCATCATTACTTGCTCTATGTCGCATCAAATTCATTTCTTGCATGACCTTGTTTTTTGTGTCATGCCAAATGTCCATTTGATCCTCCGAAAGTATGAGCTCTAATGGGCTGACATAAAACTCCATGGATTTTCCTGCGCGATCAAATAAGAGTGTAAGCCAGGGTTTATCTACAACCCAGCCGTCCGAGTAAAGTGTTTTTCCATGGAACAGTTCATTTAATTCTGCGGTGACTACCGCTATAGACTTACCATATGTTCTAAGTTTCTCACGCGTAATGTTATGTACTTTTTGAGCTTTTTCATCCCAATGTACCCAGTCTGTTTCAGGTATGATCAATGTACAATATCTTTTCCCATTATCGAGAGCTATACCTACTTCGATCGGGTAGCTTCCTGCTCCAAATCCTGATGCCTCAACATCGATAATATTGGGTATTTTAGGATGTTTCAAGGGGGAGTTTCCTTTTTAAGATTTATCTATAGAATCATAAAAGTATAACATAAAGGAAAATAATTTATATGAAGAAGCCTAAAGTCTAAAATAGACTATATTCTTCTTTGATGGTATTTAAGATGCTCTTGTCTGCATTGTAGATGAAGGCATAGTTAAAAAGAGTATTTTTAAGTATCTGTCTTACCTCTTCTTCATCTTCAAACCAGTGTGGTCTGTCAATACCCGGGACTTTTGTTTTAGGTGGTGTGATAACGATACCTTTTACCCAAGTGTTCGTACGGCGAATGTACTCTCTGGCTTCCACGATGTCAGCAATGTTGTCTGTAAAGATGGCAACTTTGTCACTTTGGTTTGAACGTGCACTTTGAAGTTGACTGTCTATGAAGACAGGCGTAAAGTGTTTGGTGTGTTTGAGTTTTTCTAGTGAGTAGGGTAGTGCATTTACATCACAAAAGTGAATCACCCTTAAAAGATATTCTAGGTGAAAAGGGATAAGGTCTTTTTCTTGATAGACAAAGCCTCCTACTTTAAATGTGGTTTTAAACAATGTGTCAGAGACTACATAGCCATCCACTTCTCTTTCAAGCTTTTTCACATCTGGCTTGATGAGCTGCATCAGTTCTTTGTCTGTACCCACAAAGAGTGAGTCTTGTGAATTGAGTATCTGTTCAAAGGCTTTACGCCAGTCGTTAGAGATAAAAACAATATTTGTTTTATGGGTGAGTATCATCTTTAAAAAAGTCATTTCATGTTCAGAGAGTAAAAAGAACTGAGCCTCTTTTTTGATAGTCACATAACGTATGAGTTTGTAGGCAGCAAGTTGGATGGAAGAAACTTTTATCCAAGCGATCTCCTCGTCTTTTCTTACTATGTTTTCATTATCATAAACAATGGCGTACGCACCGTTAGCTACGGCTTGGTCTATCTCTTCTTGGTTAGAGGAGAAAAACAGATCACCATGTTCTACTTTAGAGACATAGACCGTTGCTGACTCTATGGCTTGTACTTTAGGTGTGTTGGTGAGTGTTCCCTCAGTGAGGTTTAAAATGTCTTCTATTTTCATCTATTAACCTATGGGTGTTCCAGCTGTTTTTGGTTTTTCAGGACGTACCATACAAAGGCCGTCTTCATCTTTGGCTGCAAGAAGCATACCTTCTGACTTTAAACCCATCAATTTAGCTGGTTTGAGGTTGGCTACAACACATACTTGTGTGTTGAGCATATCATCTGCTGAGTACCATTCTTTGATACCCGCTACTACTTGTCTCGGTGTTGCTTCACCTACATCTACCTGAAGTAAAAGAAGTTTTTTACTTTTGGGTACTTCTTCCGCGTGTACGACTGTACCAACTTTAAGTGAAGTTTGAAAAAATTGGTCTATGCCTATAAGGGCTATGCCTTCTGTTTCTTTCTCTTCTTTAACTGCTTCTTTTTTGACGGGATTACTTTCAGTTTTGCTATCTATGGGTTCCATCTGTTCAAGTAGAGGTTCTTCTATACGAGGGAATAACGGGTCTATCTTTTCTAGTGTAAATGGTGCTAGTAACTCCGTACCTTTTGCAAGTCGTGTCCAAGAGTCATTGTCTATGGTGAAATGCAAGGCATTGGAAATCTTCGTACATACAGCAGGCATGACAGGATACAACATCACTGATACTTTTGCCAAAATAGCAGCGATAAGACCGTTCAGTGCCATCGCTTCTTCTTCTTTATTTTCTTTCATGAGTGTCCAAGGCTGGTACATGTCTATGGCTTTGTTGGCTACAGTCAGAGGTCTCCAAAGCTCTTCGAGGTAACGGTGTATCTGCATTTCAAAGAGTAGAGGCTCCAACTTTTCCAGAGATGCATGGACTTCATCGAGTTCTGACTGGTAGTATTTGGCTACATTGGATGAATCCACTGAACCTTCAAAGTATTTACCAGACATACCAATGAGACGGTTAAGCAGATTTCCAAGGTCATTACCAAGATCAGAGTTGATGCGGTCGATTAGGGCTTTTTGTGAAAAGTCACCATCTCCTCCAAAAGGTACTTCACGAAGCATGAAATAACGGAAGTTATCTAGTCCGTAAGCATCTGCTACTTCTTTTGGATTGACAACATTTCCTTTAGATTTTGACATCTTTTCACCATCACGTGTCCACCAACCATGTGCGGCGATGTGTGTAGGAAGAGGAAGGTCAAGACTCATTAAAAATGCCGGCCAGTATATGGCATGGAAACGTAAGATATCTTTTCCTATGAGTTGTACCCGTGCAGGCCAGTAGTCCATGTTTGCATCATCTGTGCCATATCCAAGTGCAGTCACATAGTTCATAAGGGCATCAAGCCATACATACATGACATGTTTAGGGTCATCCATTTCAACGGGCAGTTTTACACCCCAGTCAAAGCTAGTACGTGTGATGGAAAGGTCTTGTAATCCACCTTCTACAAAACGGATCACTTCATTTCTCTTACTTCTAGGCAAGATAAACTCCGGATGTGCTTCGTAATAAGCAAGGAGTTTATCTTGATACTTTGAGAGCTTAAAGAAATAACTCTCTTCTTCTACGATAGTGGTACTTTTCCCACACTCGGGACAAAATTCATCATCAACTAACTGAATGGCCGGAAAGAATGTTTCACATGAGATACAGTAGTGACCTTTATAGGTGTCTTTATAGATGTCACCATTTTCATGCATCACAGAGAAGGCTTTTTGTACCCCCTTCATGTGATCTGCATCAGTCGTTCTAATGAACTTATCATATGAGATATCGAAGTCATCCCATAGGTTTTTAAAGGTTGCTGATATTTCATCTGCGTAGGCTTGGGTTGACTTACCTCTTGATTTTGCGGCTTCTTCTATCTTCTGTCCGTGTTCATCTGTTCCTGTGAGAAAGAAAGTATCTTGTCCTGCCATACGAGAGTAACGTGCAAGTGTGTCAGCGATGATAGTCGTATACGCATGACCGATATGAGCGATGTCATTGACATAATAGATAGGGGTTGTAATGTAAGATTTGTGGCAAGTATTTGACATAGGGTAGTTCCTTAAACAAATGAGTTTTGGGTGTAAAATTATAGATTGGATTTTATCTAAATGATGCTGTGGTATTGGTTATTTTGAGGGGTTATATAGGTAATGTTAAGGTAATACAAATAAGTTAAAGTAATATAAGTTACAACAGATTTTATTGTGAAAGGAACTAGGATGATGATAACATTAAATGGCACACATACCCAGGAAATTGGTGTACGTAAAAATATTTATAAAACAGCATTGCTCTCACTTTTTGATAAGAAAAAAATTTGGAGTGATCTAAATGAGCAAAGGTTACTTCGTCAAAAGGAACACGAGATGAAACAAAACCTTTTGTTCAATAAAAAAATTTATGCTATTGACAATAAAAAATATTATAAAATTATTGGATTGAATACAAGCTATTATATACAAGTAGAAAGTTTTAACACTCAACCTAGTTCACAATATATGATACAACTGGGTACATATGGATTTAATGGCATGAAATCAAAAAGAGGCTTGATCAAGATTGATAAAGTAAGAAAAAAGATCGCTATTTCAGAAGATACACTCCGTGTCTACTTTAAACCGTATGAAATTGAAGATATTCATGACACATAGGCAATATTTAAGTAATCTTATATTAATATATTTTAATATTAATTTTTTTAGAGGAGTTATTGTATGACATCATCACTCAACATGACATCTGAAAAGAAATGCATTAATAAAAAATGTTATGTATTTAATAATGAAAAATACTATAAAGCAAAAGGTATGAGGGGCACTTACTATATCAAAGTGAGTGATTATATGAAGATTAGTCTGAAGCAGGTTGCCATTGTCATTTACGAATATGCCCTTAATGAACTCAAAAAGATCAAATGTTTTATAAAAACGATGGAAAGTTCTGATATATTATTTATTGCCGGACCCAAAATCTCTCCTCACTTTAAAATGTATGATTTAGAAAAAATCTAAGTACTTTTCAAAACAGTATGTATTTTATTTATATCGTCCAATGTGTGGACAACACCCTTTATACTGGTATTACTACAGAACTGAGTAGACGCATAGAAGAGCACAATAGTTCAGACAAAGGTGCAAAATATACCCGTACTAGACGTCCCGTAAAGCTTGTTTACAGTGAAGAACATACCGATAGAAGTCATGCGTCTAAAAGAGAGTATGAGATTAAAAAGAAAATGAGCAGAGTAGAGAAGTTGAAGTTGATAGAGAAATCTGATTAAAATTCAAATCCTCCGCCTTGACCTTTACTCATGCTGTCATACACTGCTTTGACATAGGCATCTCTTACTTCACATTCAAGTAATGCTTCACATGTCATACAGCTTTTAAGGTGTTTTTCTTTTTGACAATTTTCCAGTGACTCTTTTTTTTGTGCCAGTAAAAGTTGCCATTCATCGATGATTTGTTCGGACATCACGCTATTCCGTATGCCACTTTAAGTGCTTCTACTTCGTAGTTGGAACCAAAGAAACAAGGGCTCGTGTCGTGTGGATGCTTAGGGATGAGTTCCATGAGTCTCATTCCTTTATCATCTACTGCTTGACCACCAGCTTGCTCATACATAAAGGCAAAAGGGATCACTTCAAAGAGTTGTCTGAGTTTCCCATCAGGTTTGTCTGAGGTACCAGGGTAAGAAAAGAGTCCTCCCCCTTTGAGGAGTATCTGGTGAAGATCTGGTACCATACCACCTGAGTAACGCAAACGATACCCTTCTCCAAATAGTTTATCTATGAAGGTTTTATGATGGCTTTCCCAGTTTTGTTGTGTCCCCCCTGGAGCGTTGAGTTTTCCTTTTTCATCGAGGGTGATCTCATCGATAAAATTGAAAAGTCCTTCTTGCGCTCTATAATGCTGCGGTTTGGTCTTTTTGGTTGCCCAAACAAATTCAATCCGTGGTCCATAGACCACATATGCTGAGGCTACTAAGTTCTCAGCTTTGAGTTCACCTTCATAAATACCAAAGATAGACCCCACAGAAAGGTTTACATCAGCCAAACTTGAGCCGTCAAGAGGATCATAACAGATGGTGTATTTACCATGCTCATGTAGTGCTAAAACACCTTCTTTTTCTTCACTGACCAAGGCCTTTACAATAGAGACATCTTTAAAAGCTTCTTCGATGATATAGTCACTTTTGACATCAAGCTTCAGTTGGTCTTCACCAGATGAATTTGAGCTGTCGCTGTACCCTAGATCCTCCGTTTTTATTTCATGATCAATCTTGATAGCAATGTGTTTGATAGTCTCAAATATAGTTAGCATGTCTCTCTCCTTGTTTAAATATTTTTCGCATGTGCATTGATCCACTCTATGATTTGAATGGTATTGTTAAGGTCAAGTATATCGATATTTTCTGGAATAGCATAGTCTGTAAGATTAATGCTGTCATCGATGGCAATGGCTTCACTGCAATGAAAATAACTCTCATCGATCTTATTTCTAAAAACTGCAATACGTGGTAAAGGAAGGGTTTTAAGACCTTCTATAAGCAAGATGTCAAAGTCTTGAATCATGGCAACGATGTCGTCTAATGTTTTTTCTCTTTGTGAGAAGTACGTGGTACGGGTAGGGGAAGTGATGATCACTTCAGCGCCTGTCTGACTAAACTTGTGGCTGTCTTTGCCCTCTACATCAAATACTGCCTTGTCTTTAGGATCGTTTTTGATGATCGCTACCTTATGTGTCTCTATCAAATGTCGTGACACTTTTTCGACAAGTGTGGTCTTTCCACTGTTTGAAGGCCCTGTAAATGCTACCGCAACTCTTTTGTACAAAATAAACCTTTATCTCTATTGGTGAGATTATACTTAAATGTTTATTGAATGTATGTTAAACTTTGAGGAAATATAAAGGAGCAGATATGCTCAAAATGGTGACAACGATGCTTGCATTGGCTCTGATCGTAGGCTGTACTTCAAAAGAAGAAAAAGCGCTTATCAAAGACTATGAAACACATAAAGTATACCATAAATACCTCCAAAAGACAGAGAAGATCCAACTGTATGAAAACAGCGTGACCAAAGTACTTTTAACGGCCACATACCTTTATAAACAAACAGCAAAGAAAAATCAGAATAAAGATGAAGTTTTTGTGGTGGGCTTATATACAGAAGAGACGGAAAGTTTGATTTCTCCTGAGCTTTCACTGACACTTGATGGTAAAACATTTAAAAGCATTAAAGTATTAGAAAAAAATAGTCCATACTTAAAGGACATCTCCTTTAAATCTGAATGGATGCAATTTTACTTAGTACATTTTGCACATACAAACAAGAAAGACTTTAAACTTACACTGGAGAGTAGCCACTATGGTAAAGGAACACTGCACTTTGCTAAAGTAGCAAAGTATGTGTTGACGAAGAAAGGGTTCTAAAAAAGAACCTGTTATCTAAACCTGTCAGTTTTAGATGGGGTAGTGAGTGTTTTCATAAGTGGAAAGATGCGTGTAGTGACGCCTAGTTTATTGAGGTATATCACGTAATTGGATAAGACTTTTTTACCATATTCTCTGGCTTCAATGTTTTGCATAGTCTCCATACTCATGTAGGGTTCATAAGGTCCATTTCTAAAGTTTGTTGCACTCTTGATGTATCTTTTTGTAAATCCTATCCCTGCATTATAGGCATAGGCTACAAAAAGTGGGTGGTAAAGGTATTTGTTCAAGTAGTCTAGATGGTAGTCTGCATACTCTATGGCTTTGTAAGGGTCAAACATATCTTCAAGTTTCATCTTCTGACCTTTCTCTTTGGCAATATGCTCGATGAGAAAAGGCATAAACTGCATCATGCCCAGGGCAAAAGAACGTGACACTGATGCAGGTACAAATCGGCTTTCTTGTCGTGCGATGGCATATATGAGTGCTTGACGTTGGGGTGTCATACCTTTCATCGCATCACGGTAAGGCATAGGAAAGTAAGACTTTTTATGTTCAGATGCTTTAGCTTTGAGGTAAGTATAGATACCTATACTTTCTTGTGCAGCATATTCATCAGCCAAATCATCTATACGAGCATTTGAACTACTATGCATTTCTGCTTTTATTTTTGCCCAAGTGATGGGGTTTTTAACATCAAAGCCAAAGTTGCGTTTTTTCCTAAATTTCTCAGTGATGGTCTTAGGGTACCTACCTTTGATAGTATCAGCAGCCATGAGTGTATAGATATTAGGATGATCACTCGCTTGCAGATGTTTCAGGTACCTCACATCGTTTGTACTCATATAGAGCCAAAAGAGTGCTTTGTCTTTCTCTTCCTGTTTGATGTAGTGTTTTCTTGCCACATCAAAGTATCCAGAGGCTTCTTTAGGCTTTTTTTGTTGTAATAACTTTAACCCTTCGTTAAAGTATTTGTTCGCCTTGCTTCTGTTTTTCCATATATGGTCAGGAGTGGCAACATAGGTACTTTTTATGTTGGGAGCATTAAATCCTGTTTTGTTTTTGTAGGCAGTCAGTAATTTTTTGTTAAGATTACTGGCTTCTTGTATAATATTTCTAGCTTCCATAGTCGTGGTACTTTTCTGTGAGAGCAAACGCCAGATATAAAAGTCTTTTTCCACACTTTTTGGCATTTTATGTACTTCATAAAAGCTAAGGTTTTTGGCTTCAAGGCTATTAGCCGACACTAGAAAGGTTATGACTACTATAAGATATTTGATTTTCATTTTAGAGTATTATCCTAATATCGCACGCATCATAAAGTTGTCTACAAGTTGTAACCCTAAGATAACAACAAGTGGAGACAAGTCTATGCTTGAGAAAACTACAAAAGGCATTTTCTGTCTAATAAAGTTCATGACAGGCTCAGTCAAGCGGTGTAATATTTGTACAATAGGATTGTGGGGATCTGGACGTACAAAGCTGATCAAAGCTGCAATGATAACAATCCAGATATAAAGGTTGATGACGGTGTGTAGTGTTTGTACAAGTGCGTAGATTAGGGCGTTCATGAGGCTATCTCCAATAAGTATGATTTGATAAATGGGTAAATGTCTGAAAGTTCTGGGCCATTTTCTGTTCCAGTAAGTAGAAGTCTCAGTGGTTTAGAAATGTTCTCATAGTTAAGACCAGACTCTTTCCTGACATGCGATTTAAAGTCGTTAAACTTTGAAAACATAGGTGCATCTTGTACGATGCTCTCCAAGCTTCGCATCTGTTCAGCGTGTACGCCTTCAAAGTTTTTAGGGTTAAATATAGCTTTAATTTTACTGTTCAACTCTTTCGTGGTAGAGACTTCTTCAAGGTAGAGCTTTGCAAGTTTGCCTATGTCTGCATCTGCAAATCCAAAAAGTGTTGAAAGGTCTCTGTCATCCATGCGTTCTAAGTGTTTTTTGTTGATAGTTCTTAGTGTATCTAAGTCAAATGTATCGGGTGATGTTGAGAGGTTGTTTAGGTCAAATGACTCTATGGCTTCAGGCAGTGTAAATATCTCTTCACCAATCTTCTCATTACCTGTAAGTAAAAGGTAGTTGATAATGGCATCCGGTACAAAGCCTTCTTCAAACAAGAACTGTATAGAACTTTCCTTATCACTGCTAGATATTTTTTCACCTTGTTGGTTAAGCATGCTTGGAAGGTGTGCATAGCTTGTATTTGCTTCATAACCTAACTGAGATTTTATGTGTATTTGTATGGGGGTATCTGGAAGGTGTTTTTCTTCCTCTATGATGGTAGTTACACCACAGAGCATGTCATCACAGGCACAGGAAAAGTTGTATGTAGGTAACCCACCAGCATCTAAGATGACAAAAGAGTCTACTTCATCAGGTGTAGCGGCCATGTCACCTTGTATGAGGTCATGGTACGTGATGTTTGCTTCTGGCTTTTTCATGCGTAACACAAAGGGAGTAGCACTCTGCTTTATCTGAGCAAGTTCTTCTTTACTTCTATTAAAACATTTTCCACTGTAACGTTCACCTTCAAGTTCTTTGGGGCTACAAGTACATACAAATGCTTTGCCTTCTTCTAGTAGACGTATAGCCAGTGTTTGGTGTATGTGTACATTTTCACTTTGGTGTATGGCTCTGTCATGTTTAAGTGCAAACTTTTCTAAGATTTGCAGGAACTCCGTGTCTTTACCTTCTATGTTAGATGCTTGATCTATGTCTTCTATGCGTATAAGAAAACCAACATTTAGTTGCTGTGCCACAAGGTAGTTGACTATGGCTACACGTAGACTTTCTATGTGCATATCTCCAGTAGGAGAGAGGGCGACTCTAAGCATTGATGTACTCCAAAGGTTTTGGCATTATTTAAATGTATTATAGTGTGTTTACATTAATAAATATTTTAAAGGGCAAGAGCATCAACCCTCTAAGCTTAGAAACTTACATGTAAGATGAGATAAACTCTAGCCACTCGTCTTGTTCCCTCCTCTTATGAGCTGGAATGCTTTGTGGTGTGATTGATTTGATATGCACTACAACTGAGGACAGCTTGAGCAAGTAAAAGTTATTAAAAAGTGCATACCATTACGAGAGATAAATGTTGATGCTGTCTAAATAGTATATCGAAAATATTTTGTTCTAAAAACCTTATAAAAGACATAACTTTATAAGGTTTATTACTAATGATTAGAGTAAACCTAATAATGCAATAAGTAAAACAGGTGGTGTAATAACCAATCCTACTTTCATGTACTCTCCCCAGCCTATTTTGACACCTTTTTGTGCTAGCACATGTAACCACAGTAGGGTAGCAAGTGAACCGATAGGGGTCATCTTAGGTCCAAGGTTAGAACCTAGTATATTTGCATAGACAAGCGCCTCATTTCCTGCATAACCTACATGGTCAATGGCGATGTCCATGACCATGATAGTTGGCATGTTGTTCATAATAGAACTAAGTCCCGCTGCTAGGAATCCTGTACCTATGATGGCAGTGGCTTCACCTTGTGTTTGAAGTGCTACTATCCATGAGGCCACAGTTTCTGTAAGCCCTGCATTTTTAAGCCCGTAAACAACCACGTAAAGCCCTATAGAAAACCATACTACCTGCCATGGTGCTGACTTGATGGTCTCTAGGGGTTTTACCGCCTTAAAGTGGTTGGCAATGGCTAAAAATATGAGCGCACCACCCAGTGCAAACACAGAGACTGGCAAGTTAAAGTAGTCACCTATAAAGTACCCCAACATTAAAAGTCCTAAAAACCACCAACTTAGTTTGAACATGGTTTGGTTTTTGATGACAGACTCAGGTGTAGCAAGATTCTCAACATCTAAGTGTTTTGGAATGTCTTTTCTAAAGTATATCCATAGTACGGCAAGTGAAGCTACAATAGCCAGTAGGTTGGGAAGGAACATGTTACGTGCATATTCCCAAAAACCGATATCAAAATACCCTGCTGTAACAATGTTTGTAAGGTTAGAGATGACTAGTGGGTTGGATGCTGAGTCACCGATGAACCCTCCTGCCATTAAAAAAGCAAAGATAGCTAGAGGTTTCATATCTAAGTGTTTCATCTTGGCCAGAAGGATAGGGGTGAGGATGAGTGCAGCACCATCGTTAGCAAAGAAAGCAGCAACCAGTGCACCAAGTAGTAAAATGTAAATAAAAAGCAGATTTCCATTACCTTTACTAAGCCGTGCCATCTTCAGTGCTGCCCACTCAAAGAAGCCTATCTCATCAAGTACAAGTGAAAGGATGATGATACCTATAAATGCCAGCGTCGCATCCCAAACGATGTCAGTGACAGTAATGACATCATCAAAGTTCACCACGCCAAGTACTAAGGCAACAATAGCTCCCATGATGGCAGTTGTACCAATTTGGAGTCCTTTGGGTTGCCAAATGACAAAGATGAGTGTGAGGATAAAGAGCGAAGAGGCTAGTAGCATGGTGTCTCGTTTAGGACTTTAGATTTAGCCAGGGCAGCTTCTATCTCTTCTTTACTGACATCTCCAGTCAGGTTTAGATTTACTTCACCATCAGTATCCACTTACTTCCATGTTTATGATTTTGGCTTTGGTCTCATCACTCATACACTCACACTTTCCTGTGGCACAGTTTTCTACCATTTTGACAATGTTTTGTTTTTCCACAGAGCCAGTGAAGTTTATCTTTACACCTTCGTTTGTTTTAAATACATTCTTGTTCATTTTATTTCCTTTAATTTAGAGCATTGACGATTTTTGGAAGTAGTATCTCTTCTATCGCTTTATATGTCTCTTCGAAAGCCTCATAGCCCTTACCATCTGGGTCTTCAAAACCTACATGTATTTTTGGTGAAGGTTTAGGGAACATAGGGCAGGTTTCATTCGCATGGTCACACACTGTTACGACAAGGTCATAATGGTTATCTATCACAGTTTCAAGTGTTTTAGAGTGATAGCGTTCTTTCCAGATACCTTTTACTTCTAGAAGTTTCTTGGCATTTGGATTTACACGACCTGAGGCTTTTACACCAGAACTATCAGCTTCTATACCTTCAAGCTTAGCATTGATGAGTGCTTCAGCAATGATGCTTCTACATGAGTTTCCCGTACAGAGGATGAGGACTTTTTTCATGGTTATCCTTTTGTTTAATAAAAGGATTGTAGCGTATTATTATTAATATATCAAGATATATTGATGTATTTGTAGATTGAACTAGTCGTATGTTTTATTTACTCGTTCAACAGCTCCAGCTGTTGATCCTCAATCATCATACTAATAATAAATAGTTACACTTCTCTACAAATAAGAACCTGTCACCAAATGAAATACACATCGTCACAAAACAACAGCATAGTGCCTCATCACAGGAGAGGAAACTAGGTTAACAAGACCTATCTAACATCTGATAAGCTCTAATTAGATAAAATACAACACTTTATATCTGAAGGGTTAATAATCATGAGCGAGCACAAAGATTTTTTACGTACCATAGTCGAAGAGGACCTAAAATCAGGCAAGTATAATAAGGTGGTAACAAGGTTTCCCCCTGAGCCTAATGGCTTTCCACACATTGGACACGCTAAATCTATCTGTATCAATTTTGGTATTGCGCAGGACTATGATGGTCACTGTAACCTTAGAATGGATGACACCAACCCCACTACTGAAGATACAAAATACGTTGAGGCTCTTAAAGATGCGGTAGAGTGGCTCGGATTTGACTGGGATGGTAATGTTCATTATACCTCTGATTATTTCCCTGAACTCTATGACTACGCCGTAGAACTTATCAAAATGGGCAAGGCGTATGTAGATAGCCTTGATGAAGAGACAATGCGTGAATACCGTGGAACGGTCACAGAAGCAGGAAAACGTAGTAAATACGCTGAACGTTCAGTAGAAGAGAACCTAGACTTGTTTGAGCGTATGAAAAAGGGTGAATTTAAAGATGGTGAACATGTCTTAAGAGCCAAGATAGACATGGGTGCTGCCAATATGAAGATGAGAGATCCACTTCTGTATCGTATCAGAAATGCACACCATTATAGATCTGGAGATACGTGGCATGTGTATCCGATGTATGACTTTGCTCACTGTTTATCTGACTATATTGAGGGCATTACGCACTCTATTTGTACCCTAGAGTTTGAGAACAATCGTGCTATTTATGATTGGGTACTCGATACACTTGGTCTTAAGATGCATCGTCCTTACCAGCATGAGTTTGCAAGGCTCGGCATCAACTATACGGTTATGAGTAAAAGAAAGCTTTTAGAATTGGTGACTAGTGGGAAAGTGAGTGGCTGGGATGATCCTCGTATGCCTACGATCGCCGGCTACAAAAGAAGAGGATATACGCCAGAGTCAATTATAAATTTTTGTGATGGCATCGGCATAGCAAAAGCAAACTCAATGGTAGATGTTGCACAGCTTGAGTTTTCCATAAGAGATGATCTCAATACTAAAGTACCAAGAGTACTCGCAGTACTGGACCCACTTAAAGTAACCATCGTAAACTACGAGGGGTCTGAAGAGATCGATGCGCCATACTACCCACATGACGTGCCTAAAGAGGGGTCACGAAAGATACCTTTCTCTAAAGAGATATACATCGAACGTGACGATTTTATGGAAAACCCTCCAAAAGGGTATTTCCGTCTTACCCCTGAGCAGGGAGTGCGACTTAGACATGGTTACATCATCACGTGTAAAGAAGTGGTTAAAGATGTAAAGGGTAAGGTCATAGAGATCAAAGCAGAGTACTACCCTAACTCTAAAAGTGGCTCTGAGGACAGTAGTGGTATCAAAGTGAAAAGTGCCATTCAATGGGTAGATGCCAAGACTGCTAAAGCTGTAGAAGTAAGAGTGTATGACAGATTGTTTAAAGATGAAGCGCCTGAGGGACTAGAGGACATAAACCCTGACTCCTTAAAGATCATCAAAAATGCGCTTATAGAACCTGCGGTCATCACAGAAAAGCCTGATGAGAGATTCCAGTTTGAAAGACAGGGATACTTTTATGCTGATCCCGTTGACTACACAGATGAAAACCCAGTGTTTAACAAAATCGTAGGACTCAAAGACTCTTGGGGAAAAAAGACTAAGCCAACTGATACACCTGCATCTAAGCCTCAAGCTAAAAAAGTACAAGTAGATGGTGAAGTAGCACCTATGAGTGATACTGAACAGGCACGCTTTGATAAGTATACTACTGAACTTAATTTGGGTGGTATGGTTGCTGATATTTTAGCTAGAGATGAACAACTCTCATCCTTTTATGAAGAGGCGCTAGCAGTACTAAATAGTCCAGTAGGTCTAGCAAATATGGTGGCAAATGAGGTAGCTAGAGAGTTAAAAGAGAAAGAAGCAAATGAACTAAAATTCACTGCAGCTCAAATAGCAGAACTTGTTAAAATGGTGGATGATGAGACTATCTCAAGTAAGATAGCCAAACAAGTCTTTGAAGAGATGGTCGAGTCTGGTGAAAACCCAACCGTGATAGTAGAAGCAAAAGGTCTAGTACAGATAAGTGATCCAGCAGTCATCTCACCTATCATCGATGAAGTTATGGCTAAAAACCCAGATAATGTTGAGAAGTTTAGAGCAGGTAACACTAAGCTTCTAGGCTTCTTTGTAGGGCAAGTACTGAAGGCTACTGGGGGGAAGGCAAATCCTCAAGTGGTTAATCAGCTTGTGGGTGAGAAGTTGAAGGGGTAATCTTCACTTTTTTTAATTTGATTTCCTCATCTCCACATTGAGGCGTTGTTTTTCTCTGTCACTTTTTTCTTTTTTGTACTGCGACAAAAGAGAAAAAGGTAACCAAAAAAGAAAAAAATGCAAGCGACATAAATAATTTAAAGAAACGATTGATTACTCGTTTAAATGTAATCGTGTGATTTTGTTATATAATTGGCGATAGCCTAGGCATTAATTATAAAACATTGTCGTGGCGAACGACCTTGAAAGCGGAGCGATTCGATAGCCACGACGATTTTTTGCTTCGTTTTTATAAAAAAATGAAGAGAGGAACAACGCCTCGATGAATGTAAGTGGATACGTCTGAAAATGAATGTATTTAGTTTCCTTTATTTCATACTCTGCGGAGGTGAAGCGAGTTAAAATAAGCATAAGGGTTTTATGGATGATAGAGAAGAAAAATATTTTATTTTTTAAGCATTTCATTATTTACATTAGTTCTGATAGTAGCTTTAGCATCCAAAGAGTGAGCTTTCTTATTTTAATATTTTTGTCTCAATTATCATTTTTTCAGTAGGTATAGTGACTGTTCACGTTTTTTAAAAAGTATATGAAAAGAGAAGAATAGAATGAGACAGTACAGAAAAAAAAACCTTGGCAATTCTTCTAATTATCTTGAAAAAAACAAAACCAATCAACTATCAGGCCGTGCAGAATATGAACAATATTTGGACTATCAAGATACAAAACTATTTTATTCGAATAAAATGATTGTCGGGAACTTTAGTAAAAAGTATATCATTTCATTATCTGAACTAAGAAATCATAAATTAATAAATGAATATGCTTTAGAGTTCTATAGGTTTCTTTTAGATGAATCAGATGTACACAAGGACTATTTGACTAAAAGATTCATAAACATAGCATCTGCATATCATTATATTTCAATAAACCCGAACACTTTACTTGAAAGAATTGAAATATTAGAAAGTAAATAAATATTTACCCCAAATAAGTATCCAACGTAAACGCCATATCCTCATCCAACTCCATATTCCCCTGCATCCATTTTAGGTAACCAGCATCTTCTTTTGCAATGTCAGCAACCTCTCTACCTCTATATTTACCAAACTTAAATGTCTTGAGAAGTACAGGGGTTTGTGTGAGTTTTGCGAGGGTTTGCATAGGGTTTTTCTCTTCGGGAACTGTCTTTGGCTAGGGCTACTAGCTTGGAGAGTAGAAGTTTCATCACTAACACATCACCTATGGCATCATGTGCTTTGATGGTGACACCTAGTTTAGCTGCCTCTGCACCTTCTGTTTTGTAGAGTTCAAGTGCATAACGTAAGTACTGCAGTCTGTGGTAAGGTGTGTCAGGAAGTAAGTGTTTGGCACATCGCAGGGTGTCTATGAGCGTGTAGAGGTTCTCAAATCCTTCTTTTTTGACCATACTTAAGTCAAAAGGCATATTGTGGGCTATGAGGAAGTTTTCTTGGTTGTTGAGTTCATCTAACTTTTTGGCAAAGGTGAGTTCCGCGTAGGGTGGCTGATTTTCTATGACATCAGGAGTGATGTTGTGTATTTCCATCGCCTCTAGGGAGATGGGTACTTGTGTGGAACAGAGTTCGTCATAGATCTCTATCTCATCTTTAGAATGGACGATCATACCTCCGATTTGTATGATGCGGTCATTTTCTCCCGCACCTGTGGTTTCTGTGTCAAATAGTATGTACTTTGCCATGATGATGTCCTCTTTCTTTAGTAAAAAAGATAATAACGTATTTTGGATATAATACAAATAATTTAATCATGAGGAATCATCAACTATGTCTAAACACTTTACTTCAGTCATCTCTTCAGGCTTTGGAAAGTTTGCTTCAAAAGAATTTCCTCATACGTACAAAATTTTATTAACAAAGGGTATGTCAAACTCATGGGACTTGATATGTCAGAATTCAAAGCACCAAGTGAGTATCCGACATTAAACAAACTTTTTACAAGAGCCTTTGTAAGTACCAAGAGCATTACCAGAAGATGCAAGATGCACTGATTTCAGGAGTAGATGCACTTATTACTGATGCAGGAACCATTAATGAGGGAAAAGCCTATCAGATAAAAGGGATGCAGTACGATATAGGAGAACTTTTTGGTCAGTACCATCAAGAGGGAGTTGGCCAGTAAAGTAGAAGGAGGAGAGTTTATAAACTTTTATCTCTCCCCTAAAGATTATCATCGGTACCATATGCCTATGCGTCTCAAAGTCAATTCATTGACGCATATTCCTGGTAAACACTATCCTGTAAATTTCCCTTTGCTTCGTAATATGAAGTGATCTTTTTATAGAAAACGAGAGAGTCATCATTGACTGTGAAGATGAGAAGGGCAGAAGACAGGTCTTGGTACTTGTTGCAGCACTCAATGTAGGTCAGATGGTGGTGACTTTTGAAGAAAAAGTAAGAACAAATTCAGAGATAAGAGAGCCGATACACTATGATTATGATGATCTATGGGTAGAACGTGGAGAATTCTATGGATGGTTTGAGATGGGGTCAACTATTTTGACTTTTTCAGAAAAAGGAAGTATATTCCCGGAAGTAGCCATAAACCAAAAAGTAAAATTTACAGATATTTTAGGTAAAGTACTATAAAATTAATTATATATTATCATAAATAAAAGGGATAAAATATGCAAATTAAAGAGATAGAAGAGTATGCACAGATACGTGCAAAAGCCAGAGCATACCTCTGTTATATTATAGGTAGACATATTTCTCAAAACATTATCAATGGTGATGTAGCTACTGTGCTTTCAAAATTGGAAATGCTAAATGAGAGTATGTCTAATGCAGAATCTATTTATGCGCTTGACGGCAATGGTGTACAAGTTACGGAAAATATTACCAAAGACAAAAAGCTTAGGGGTTTAGGTAAAGGTGATAGTAGAAGTGACAGGGCATATTTCTATAAAACGGTCAGAGAACATCGATGTACACTTACGGAACCCTATCCATCTTATGTGAGCAATAAAATGGTTGTCACAGCTGGATTTCCAATTTATGATGAAGAAGATCATTTGATCAGTATCATTTGTGTAGATATTACTATGGCAAATATTTTGCGTATGATACATCCAAGCTCAGTTGACTCATTTTTCGGAACATTAAGTAAAATTTCCTATACAGCTTTTTCATTGGCACTTGCAGGTGTTTCGCTTCTACTTTTTGTCACAGGGGTTAATGCATTTTTACATTTTGGACTTGACTTTACTGCCATTGATATCAATGAGATGTTTAAGGCAACCATTCTTTTGACTCTCTCGCTTGCTATTTTTGACTTAGTCAAAGCGATATTTGAAGAAGAAGTACTAGGGAAAGAGAAGAAAGAAGGGGCAGGAGATGGTCATCAGACCATGATACGCTTCTTGGGTTCTATTATCATTGCACTTTCTATTGAAGCGTTAATGCTTGTATTTAAGTTTGCACTTACGGATCCTGCACAGCTGGAGTTTGCGGTGTATCTTATCACTGCTGTATCCTTACTTTTAGTGAGTCTTTCTATCTACGTTAAGTTTAACAAACTAGCAGTTAAAAATAAAGAGATACCTAAATAGTGGATAAAAAACTCATTATTTTTGACATGGATGGTACGCTGGTAAATAGCTCTATCACCATAGCCAATGCCATAAACCATGTACGTCATAACCTAGGCTTTGCGCCTATGGATCAAACCCATATTTTACGTCTTGTAAACGACCATACCATAGACCCTGCAGAAACCTTTTACCATGCAAAAGCTTTTGATGCAGATCATGAAAAGTGGTTTTCAGAGTATTACACCAATCATCATGAAAATGAACTGGTATTGTATGATGGTATCAAAGAGATGCTTGAGATACTCAAAGACAAAGGGCACAGACTTGCAGTAGCAACCAATGCCTACAGAGTTTCTACTTTAGAGTCCCTCACGCACTTGAATGTAGATCATCTCTTTGATGCCATCGCTTGTTATGATGACGTACCCCAAGGCAAGCCTCATCCCGATATGTTACACAAAATTTTGGATGAGTTAGACCACAGTCCACATGAAACACTTTTTATAGGTGATGGCCCCCGAGATGAAGTAGCAAGCCAAAGAGCTGAGATAGATTACATTATGGTAGACTGGGGTTTTACAGATCATGATGATGCTGTACGGACGGTAAATGACTTGTATAAGATATTGATAGGGTGATGTTATTGCTTTCTAAAACTTGTTAACTATGTTCAAAATTAATTAGAACGATAGATACGTTTTGTCTTTAATTGAGATAACAGAGGCTATAGCTTCCTATCGTAATGCTTTTTGTATAACGGGGTCGCGGGACATCGACGCGCGAACAAAAAATTAAAATTTTTTGTTGGGGTGCTCGATGCTCCCGCTTGTTATCTGGTGCGGAGCAGCAGATGACGAGCGGGTGTTCAGCCCGCGACCCCGTTATCTCGGATGCGTAGCGTCCGAGATAACGTTTAAGGAGAGCAATATGAATCCGCTCGCGGGTTCATATTGGCTCCTGCGTTTTGTTAGCATGTTTAGATTGTTCCACTAAACTCGCTATTAAAAAACTTTGTTCTTAACTCTTTTTCATTTTTATAAATTTTGCCCATTGTATTATTTGTGAGCTTAGAGTTTGTAATAGAACTATCACTTAAGTAAGTAGTTGAAAATACTTCAATATTTGATTCAAGTTCTTCATAGGGTTCATATACATCTATTGAACCAATATACTTCTGTTTAATTTTTTGCCCATAAGGATTCGAATATTCTGTTTCAGAAGCATACTTTATTGCTTCTTTCTCTCCTTTAAAAATAGCTTCATCAAAATTACGTGCTTTAATTGTTACTATCCGTTCTTCAATAAGGTCGAGTTCTTTACGATAAAATTTATCTATTTTTTTTGGTTTTCCAAATGCTGTGGTTCTGTATAGTGTTTTAACTGTATATACTTTCCACATATTCATCTCCTTTGGATGCTAACGCCCCGCATCAGCGGCGCCAGCTTTGCTGGCGTCCGGCTGCATGCGTTTGTTATGTGTCATTTCCTGCCTCTTGAAATGAACTCTGAGTACTCATCCTGAATTACTCCTTGGTTTACAAATTTGGCAGATGAGGATGGAAACATCATTTCTATCTCTGCTATGGCCGATTTGAAGTCATCAAATATTTTTTCTTCGTCGGGCTCGTCTAGCTCAAGTTCTGGATTCAATGGGCCAAACCCGTATAGATCCAAGAAGTCTTCGTTTCCAAGATCTGCAGTTTCGTGAATTTTGAGGCAAAATTTTTCCTCGCTGTAAGATATTGAAAACCACTTTATCCCGGGCTGAGTGCCCCTTTCACAGGAGCCTAGGAAACATTCAATTGGTTTTCCTCTGTTCAAGGCAGACTCGGCTTCAGATAAAGTTAAATAGCGACGAGACATCGGTGCTCCCATGACACATAACTATTTATTAGGGGAATACTTTGTCCCGCTATTGCTTTATTTTTCATATTAGTAGTATATCAAAAATGTCTGACTATTTATAAAAATATGTCAATTTGTCATATTTATTCTATTATTCCTAGAAAAACTATACAATCATAAAAATTGCTTATGTCCTTTTACTGGGTAATGAGCCAATATCTGGACAAAGTGTTCCCCTATTTGTTGATTTCTGGCAATAGAGGACATAATGTCCTACTATTTTTAGGAGTGTATTATGGAAGTAAAAAAGAAATTGTTAGATATTGTCCGAGATAAAATACGATTTAAACATTAGGGCAGGGTGTCAAGTCCTTTGAATATGTAGATCATATTTATGCTATAGTTCATAAAAAATACACTAAAGAAAAAACAATGTCAAAATCATTTATTACCGATCTAATTTCTATTTTATGCATAGTACTCTCTTTCATCGTACCATCTCACTACCATGATGCACTGCTATTTACAGGGCTTATTTGCACTCTCTGGAGCTATCACAAACCAACTTGCCATCCATATGTTGTTTGAACAAGTGCCATTTTTGTATGGTTCTGGTGTCATAGAAAAAAACTTTGATACCTTTAAAGACTCCATTCGAGAGATGATCATGAAACAGTTTTTCTACCAAAGAACAGTTGGGAGATTTTTTTTCTAAGGAAGAACAGAAGATAGATTTGACTCCTTTAGTAGAAGGAGCAGACTTCTCTCCTGCTTTTGATGCACTGTCCAAAACAGTGATGGAGTCTAAGTTTGGCGGTGCCATTTCTATGTTTGGAGGTGAAGAGGCATTGGATGGACTACGTGAGCCTTTTTCACGCAAACTTAAAGTCTGCAGTGAGTACCATAGTCTCTTCTTCTGCTTTTAAAGCACAGCTTGACCACCACATACAAAGTTCAGCACTTTCTGATGATATGATAGATTCAGTAGAAGGACTCATCACTAGACGTTTGGAAGAACTAACACCCTAATATGGTAAAAGAGTTAGTACAGGAACTCATCAAAGAACACTTGGGTTGGTTAGTAGTGTGGGGTGGTGTCTTTGGTGGACTCATAGGGCTTCTTTCTTCAACTGTTGTATAGTATTGACAATTTTGACATTTTAAGTATATTTTTGTAGATAAGTAATACTTTCAGCTTTCATTAAGTGTACATTTATACTTAATTAATGTTAAATTGATAAAATTTATCATCAAAAATTATTGGAGACGATGTATGAGACTTAGCAAAATACTACTAGCTACTTTTAATGTTTTTTTCTTTGGCACGAAGCTAAAGGTTACTTTATAAGTCATGATGACTTGTGTGAAGGGACAGAAAAACATCAATGCGTAAACGATTTTAACAGTGTGAGAAACCTTCAAATAGCTTTAAATCGAGATAAAAAACTCAATATCAATCTTAAAGAAGATGGAGAGTGGGGTGACAATACTAAAAAAGCAGTCATAGCATTTCAAAAACAATACAAACTAGAACCTGCAGATGGTTGGGTAGGTAAAGAGACCAAAAGTCAAACTTGATAAAATCTCAAAAAAATTAAATTTCCTAAAGATAAAAAAGTAAAAAATGTATGCACTTATGAACTAAAGGTGTATCTGGGAATTACGCAGAATTTGAAAAGAAAGTCAATCTTCGAAAAAGTTTTAAAGTCTATGAAAGATAAAACACTTCTGTCAAGAGCTCAGGTAAAAACACAAATTAAAAGTAGATATTTCTGAGCAGAGAGTAAAGACTTTATGTAGATGGAAAAGTGGCACTTTGTTCTCCATGTACAACAGGGGCAAAACGAAAATTAGAGCCAAATACAGGAATATATAGAGACCAAAGTACACCACAAGGTACATTTAAAATCACAGAAAAGATCTCTGATAAACGTTCAACTATCTTTGGTAAGATTTATCGTAATGGAAAACTGGTTTACAAGGGTGACAGAAGAAAGTACAGAGGTCCAAAAGCGCAAATATGAAGGTGCTTCACTTAAAAACTGGATGAGACTTACAAGTTCTGGCATAGGTCTACATGCAAGTAAGTACGTAAAACGAAACCCAGGTACAAATGGATGTATACGATTTCCTTACAAAGTATCACAAACGATTTTTAAAAATGTACGTAAAGGTACAACGGTAAGTATATAAACTAACTCTTGCTTCTCTGGGCATTTGCCCAGAAGATTTCCTATACGTTCTCATATTCACTACTTTTTTCTTGCAACCATAGACGTTTTCATCGTTTTATAACCTAAATAGTCTACATCCCAAAACTCTCGTATATCTACTAATTCACATGTATCGGACAAAATATGCTTCAAGCTCCCCCTTGCAAGCATAAATGCAGGGTTGGAAGGTGCTTCTTTCATTTGTCAGCATGGTGTACAAATGTTTCAAAAAGAATGATGCCGTTTGGTTTCAGTGCTTCAACCATTTGAGGAAAGAGTTTACGTTCTAAAAAGTAGGTGCAGACTATAGATGTCATACTTTTCTTTTGGAATGTATACGTATCAAAATCAACTTCCATAGCATGAATGTTTGGAATACCTTGAAGGTGATTCTATGGCAACTGAGGATATGTCTAGAGCATCTACATCAAAACCAAGAGAAGCTAAGTATTTACTATGTCTACCCATACCACATGCGATGTCAAGAGCTTGGTTACCACGAGCCGAAGTTGCATATTGTTTGACTAGTATTATCGGCTCATCGGGTATCTTATTATCTTGGTACTTTTCATTCCACCGTTCTTTGTCTGCTTGTGCCATAGATCTACATCTTCTAATCTATTTGGTTATTATTCTATCAAAACTTTACAATGTAGGATAATCATTTATGGCAAAACTTACCTTTATTTCGTGGAATGTAAACGGTATACGTGCAGTAGATAAAAAAGATGCACTCAAGTGGATAGATGAAGCAGATGTAGACTTTTTAGGACTTCAAGAGATAAAAGCAGAAGCAGATCAAATCCCAGAGGGTATTTTTGAACGTAACTACAAGTTTCAAAGCATCAACTCTTCAGTGAACAAAGGACAGTCAGGTGTTGCACTTTATACAGATATAAAGGGTGAGGCTTAGCTTGGTGTGACCATGTTGATATTTTAGATGAAGGTCGTATTAATGAGTATCATTTTGATAATATTGCTCTATTTTAATGTTTATTTTCCAAATGGACAACGTGATGATGAACGTTTGGCATACAAGTTGGGATTTTATGACCGTTTTTTAGAGCATATCTTAGAATTGCGTAAACAAGGTAAGTCCATTGTAGTCTGTGGAGATGTCAATACCGCACACCACCCCATAGATCTTGCACGTCCAAAAGCCAATGAAAAAACCTCAGGCTTCTTACCCATAGAGCGTGAGTGGCAAGATAAACTTCTCGCTTCAGGCTTTATAGATACTTTTAGACATGTTCATGGTGAGGTAGAAGATCGTTACAGCTGGTGGAGCTATAGAGCAGGGGCAAGGGGAAAGAATGTAGGTTGGCGTATAGACTACTTTTATGTCTCTGATGACTTACAAGATAAGATTATTGAGGCAGATATATTAGACGATATCATGGGAAGTGACCACTGTCCTGTGAAATTGGTTCTGGAAGTTTAGTATCTCATTTTCTAATTATGTTCATCGGATACTTAGGTGATACCACTCTGCAATAATTAGCAATGTAATATCTATAACTACATCTTAAGAGTCGTATGCTATTATCTTTTAATCTCTTGAAAACTTAAAATTAATAGAGGATGAATAATAATAAATTAATGATATTTTTTAATATGTAGTCTGAACCTCATGGATACTACTAAATTGAATTTCATGTTCGAAACAGTTTCCAGTTCATAGATTGAAGTCCAATGGTGATAAAAAAAGATTGAAAAATGGAAAATAGAATGACTAAATATTTCACCCCAAATGAAGAATATAAAAATACATATAGATGATTATAAACAAAACACACTTGCACCAGGGATGAGATACTATTATTTACCAGCATGCACTTTACTTATGGGTTTTAATATTGATTAAAACCTCTTGAGCCTCAGTTCTTAAGAACCCAACATCAAACATCTTCACTGCATTAAAAAAGAGATATTCAAACCCAACGACAACTGACGGTAAGTACCACGGCATAGGTGAGTGAGGTAGCTTGGAAATGTGAGAGTACTGTAAGTGTAATACTCCTACAGTAACAGCGATGTAGGAAGCCTTGTCTAACTCATACTTTTTCAAGTCGAAGTGAATTTGTTGTAACAGTGAGCACACTTAAGATGCCATGGGGTAGTGCAGATTTCAAAAATGCCATAAAGTCCATTTCTTTTGGCAGTTGGGACAGGTTAACGTTTTCATGCTCTACCTTTAGTCTAAAAAAGCTAAAAAATCTTTCTTTGCCAAACTTCATGGCAAGCATTTTTGCATCACACCTCTTTTATTTTTAAGCGTTTGATCACAGTCTTTTTTCTACAAGCATCTTTGCCAAATGTCTAGTATTCTGCTATCGATGATGGCTTCCATGAGTGGTGTCCAGCCTACAGCATCTACTAAAATCAATGTTTGCACCTTGGTCTATAAGATAGTTAAAGATTTCCATTTGATCATAACGTATAGCATTATGTAGGAGTGAAGACCCAAAGTCGCCAGTCTCTGAACTATTAACATCATAACCTGCTTCTATGAGGGAAGCTTACAGCATCTAATCACCTTGTTAATGAGATAGGCTACAACTTTAAAAGTATCTATATCTTCATCAAATCCTGCGTGAACAGGTACTATAGGCATAATCTACAAGTGATGGGTAAGTTTTTAGTAATTCTTAAGTGTCATATCTATTCCTTGGTTTTAAAAGTGGATTATTATTATATCAAAAGTGAGACTTTAATTTTTTGTTAAATGCCAACCTTTTTCATAAGGACATGGATAACTGTTTAATTTGAGTAGATTTTGAGGCAAGCATATACTCAATTTCTTTTTGTGAACTGTAGAGGTATTTTGTTCACCACTTCGCATCTTTACAGAAGCAGGTTATTTTACATGTACAGTTTAGTTGTGAGGTTGAGTGTTGTTATTTAAATGTTTTGAGTGTAGAGTTCTGTTATTTTTCTTTTCTCAAGTGACTTTTTAAAGAGTTGAGTGCGTGTTAAAAAGTTACTAGTGTTTCACAACGCTTCATCATCCACAAAGTAAAACTCATCTAAACCTTCTAAAAATGACATAAGTAATGCATCTGAACAAGGTTTAAAGTTTTTATGTCCTTCTTTACGAAAAAGAGAAGCGAGTTGCTGTTTACTTAGCTCAACATCTGCTAAACCAAAGATAATCTCTGTTTCTGCTTCTTTAAGTTCAAGGCAATACGTAATTTTTTAAGTATAAGATTGTTACTCAATTCTACTTCATCATTTTGAGTTTTTTTGAGGACTTGGACCACGCTTAAGTGTGACTAAACCATCTAAAAAGACACCAAGCTCTTCATAACTACAAAGCATAAATCCTTTGTCTTGACGACGTTTAAGCAGTGATTCTAAGTGTGAAACATCCATTTCATACTTTTCTAATTGGTAAGCCTTTAGCATCTCTTCAACAGTAAGATTTAAAGCAATTTTGTATTCGGTAGAGTATCTCATTGGTGCTGATAAGCATTATTTGACACTTGCACTACTTGCCAAGTCTGCAAGTGCTATTTTGGCTTTGTTAAGTATAGCTAAGACAGTTTTTGTCTTTTACATTGTGTTTGAGTGACCAGTATTCTGGATTTGTATACGTAAAAGTTGTAATGCCCTCATAGTCTGTTGAAACTAAGATACGCAGTGGTAAATCTAAGCCCATAGTAGGATTACAGTTCATGAGAACAGTTCCCATTTTTGGGTTACCAAAGACAACAACTGTCTCTGGCTTCATGTTCATTTGAACTGCTGTAGCATTGGCTTTATGGTCAATGGTCTCAAAGAGTATAAACTTGTTGCTCTTCAATGATTTTTTTGAGTTTATTTACAGATTCTGAATGTGAATTTTCACTGACTACAGTTTCTAAAAATGTGCCTTTTTTACTGTCACACCCTACCAATGCTAAGCCAATGACGACCTATTAAAAGTAATTTTTTCACATGTAACTCCTTTAAACGTTAAATCTAAAGTGCATGACATCACCATCTTGAACAATGTATTCTTTACCTTCAAGACGGTTTTTACCTGCATCTTTTGCACCTTGCTCACCATTAAACTGCTATAAAGTCCTCATAGCCTATGACTTCTGCACGGATAAAACCTTTTTCAAAATCATTATGTATGGCAGCTGCAGCTTTAGGTGCAGCGGTGTTTTTACGTATGGTCCATGCACGTACTTCTTTGACTCCAGCGGTAAAGTAAGCTCATCAGACCCTAGTGTATCAAATCCTTTATGGATGATCTGCTCCAGTCCTGACTCTGTTACACCAAGATCTGCAAGCATTTCATCTCTTTCATCATCATCAAAGTCTACCATGTCTTCTTCAACTTTAGCACAAAGTTTGATAACTTCAGAGCCACGTTCAGCTGCATAGGCTTTAAGTTTTTGTACATACTCATTGTCTTCACCCAGACCATCTTCGTCGACATTTGCACCATAAATGATGGGTTTTGAAGTAAGTAGACGTAATTCTTTGTTCATCGCGAAAAACCATCTGATTTTAAGTCATCAAAAGTTGAAACTGGTGAGCCATCTTCGATGTGTGCTAAAAGTGCTTCAGCAACTTCAAGTTGCTCTTTGGCATCTTTGTCATTGCCTCTGGCTTTTTTCTTGAGCATGTCTATACGTTTAAGTACTGCATCGATATCTGCAAAAAGCAACTCCTGTTCGATAATCTCGACATCACGTATAGGGTCTATAGCTTCCCTCTGTGTGTACAATGTTGTCATCTGCAAAACATCTTACAATGTGTAGTATCACTTCTGTCTCACGTATGTTTCCTAGAAACTTATTGCCAAGACCTTCACCTTTACTAGCTCCTGCGACAAGTCCAGCGATGTCTACAAAGTCAAGGGTCGAGTGTTGTATTTTTTCTGGATTTACTATCGCAGCAAGCTCATCCAGTCTTTTATCTGGTACGGGTACCACAGCTTTGTTTGGTTCAATGGTACAAAACGGATAGTTTGCACTCTCTGCATTTTGTGCTTTAGTCAGTGCGTTAAATGTTGTAGATTTTCCTACATTTGGTAGTCCAACAAGTCCGATGCCTAGTCCCATGGTATTCCTTCGTTATTATATTGCTGTGATTTTATCGAAATGTTAGTGAAGAGGGGTTGAGTTTATCTATTTCCAGTATGGAATGATATTAAGGTAGTTGACATAACATACTATTATAAACCTATTTATTTTTACTCAATAAACTTTAAAATATATGACCAGATAGGTTGCGTTTCATTTAGGTAGTATATAATACATAAAAACATCAAGGTATATCATGGAACATGCGCTTATCATCTTTATTGTGACGATCTCTATTGCAACGGTTCTGAATGTTTTTTTAAAAAAGTTTGACATACCTACTGTCATAGGTTACATACTCTCTGGGTTAGTTATTTCATCTATGTTCCATTTTGATGAAGACTCGAAAGAGATATTGGCTCATTTAGCAGAGTTTGGTATCATCTTTTTGATGTTTACCATAGGGTTGGAGTTCTCTGTACAACACTTGAAAAGTATGAAAAAAGAAGTGTTTTTATTTGGTGGATTACAGGTCATAGTATCTGGACTTCTATTTACTGCACTCTCTGCATGGCTAGTAGGCTTAGAAACGAAGTCTGCTATTGTAGTGGGTTTTGCACTTTCTCTTTCTTCTACGGCCATTGTGTTAAAGTTTTTAAATGAAAAAAAAGAGATACACTCTGGCTATGGTCGTGTTACTTTAGGCATATTACTCTTTCAAGATTTGGCTGTTATTCCTATATTACTTATGATTTCATTTTTTACTTCAGCTACAGATTCTGTGGGTGTACTGCTTCTAGAGACCTTTGTTTCTGCAATGGTAGTATTTCTGATTATCTTCATAGGCGGAAAATATACGATAGAGCCTTTTTTTAACTGGATTACATCAAGTGACTCAGAAGAGATATTTTTAGTAACGGTATTACTTGTGGTTGTGGGTGCTTCTGCTTTGGCACATTATTTCGACTTCTCTTACTCTTTAGGTGCATTTTTGGCAGGTATGACCTTGGCTGAGACCAAATATCGGTACAGCATTGAAGCCGACCTTATACCTTTTAGAGACATTTTACTAGGGGTGTTTTTTGTCACCATTGGTATGCAGATAGAATGGCATTCTTTTGTAGAATATGGAGAGAGCATAGCCGTATTATTTGTAGGTATCTTACTTATAAAGGGACTGCTTATTTTTGGTATGTTACGATTTTTTATTCCTCAAAGAACAGCACTAAAAACAGCATTTGCACTGTTTCAAGTAGGTGAATTTTCTTTAGCTATCTTTGCTTTAGCAAGTGCGCAACATCTCATAGACGATAAACTCAATCAAATTATGATCATCACGATAGTCCTTTCTATGATACTGACACCTTTTGTCCTAAAGAGTATTAAAAAGATAGTCAACAGGTTCTTTAAAGAGCCAGAAGTTTTAAGACAAAGAGCACTGATAGGTGCTACCTTTCGGGGCCATGTCATCATCTGCGGCTATGGGCCTGTTGGACAATCACTTGCTAAAAAGTTTAGAGAAAAAAAACTTCTCTATGTCATACTTGAACACAATGTAAAAGTAGTAGACAAAGCCATAGAAGAGGGGGAAGAAGCTATATTTTTAGCCAATGCTGCACAGAAGATGGTACTGGAACATTTCAACTTAGATGATGCTATTGCTATCATTGTAACCATAGAAAACGCAGTACAAATGCAACTAATCTGTGAAAACATCGTCACCTTTGGTAAGGATATACACAGTATTGTAAAAGTCGTCAATTCTGCTGAGAAAGAGATCATAGAAGGTCTTGGTATCAACCATGTACTCAATGGTAAAGAGATGGTTGCAGATAGATTGGCCGAAGAGGCACTGGCATGTCGTTTAACTACATAGGGTAAGATAGCGTATGTTTAAAAATATCTTACTTTTAGTCTTGGTTATAGTGTTAGCGTGGATGTCACAAGATTACTTTAGCACCACGCTTCCTAAACAAGATGCTGTGATGCATCGAACATACCAAAATGAAAAGCAGGAAGCTACAGTACATTTAAAACCTTCTTCCAAAACAAATAGTGTGACAGACAATGAAGAGAGTATGACGCTATCTATGCTATTGCAGCAAGACAGGTTTTATGAAGCCATAGAATTCATTTTAGACAGTGAAGAAAAAGAACGAAACTCTAAAGAGATGTTGGTTTACTTAACCCGACTTGTGGGTACGGATGTAGCTAAAGCATTCGTCTACATGCGGGCATACCTAGATGAAGTAGAAGATCCTGAGGTCTTTACCTTGATGGTAGATACATACATATCGCAAGAAGAGTACAAAACAGCGATAGAACTCATTATACAAGCAAAAGAGATCTATGTCTCAGAAAAAGAAGATAAAAGATCATCCATACAACTTAGAGAGGTTGCTGTGCAATATATTGACAAGCTTATACATAAAAAAGAGTATGCTATGCTCATAGCCTTTTTAGAGGAGATGATTGCCTATGATGGAGAAGACAGCTTTTACAGCTATCGTTTGGCACAGCTCTACATGGAGCTTGACAAAGTAGAAGAAGCGGAGGTATTACTTGAGGCACTTCAGTATGATGAAGTCTATGCCCAAAATGTAAAAACACTTTTAAACAGCATAGACAAAGAAGAGGAAGAGGAGTACCAATACGCTATACCGCTACAAAGATATGGAGACCACTACATAGCCAGTGTGTTTTTGGACGATACGGCATTTAACCTTATACTTGATACAGGTGCTACCTACATATTTATAGATGAAGACAAAGCGTCGATGTTAGAGGTTATAAGAGATGACTTAGTCTTGCAGACAGCGGGTAATGATGTCAGAGCCAAGTTAGGTAGAGCTGAGAGCCTAAGAATAGGAAATTTGGCACTTTCAAACATAGAAGTAACCATTGCTCCGTTTAAAAGAGAGGGGATAGATGGCTTGCTGGGTATGAACTTTTTCAAGCAATTTCGTTTTTATATCAATCAAGAAGACAATGTACTCTATCTTAATCCAAAAAATAAAATAGAAAATTAGAGTGGAATCATATCGACAATGATTCTACCAGGATTATGCAGTTCATAGACGTAGACATTGACATGTTGTTTGAGCTCTATGACAAATTTGAAACCACTGTTATCTAAGTATTCATCTAAATGTATGGTTTGTACAATAGGGTTTCCTTTATACAGTTCACTCTGGTCTCCCACTAACGCTGAGAAAGCCCGATAACCATCTATGATTGCAGTGATACGTTTCTCATTGGGTTCGTAGGTAAATATATAGGTTCCCGAATGATCCATACGTTCAGTGGGTAACTCTTCTTCATTCCATCTATATGTATCAAAAATAAGCCTCGTATACTTACTGCTTTGACCTAAACGTACCATACCCATATCTAGTCCATCAGATACTCTACCACCTGAAAAGCTTTCACTTTTATGTGTGAAATTTTTCTTCTTTAGTCTATCTTTTGTTTGTTTTGAAGAGGTGGGAATCACCTTGTTGACCAAAGGTATATTGGGGAAAGCAGGCATTTTTATCTTACTTTTTAAGTCTGATAAGTCTTTGAGTGACAAAGGTTCAGGTAAAGAGGGATGTGTAGGCATACTTCTTCCTTGGCAGGCAGACAAGGTAAAAAGTACGACAACAGAAAAAAGAGTTGCTTTTATCATGAAGGTTATTATTTTGCTAGTTTCTCAGTAGTTTCACCATCATTCTCACACCTGCACCAGAGGCACCGTGAGGATTTTCACCCCAAGCATGTTCAACAAATGCAGGTCCAGCGATGTCTATGTGTGCCCATTTTTCTGTCGTGGTCTTTGTCTATAAACTCAGAGAGAAATTGACCTGCAGTGATAGCGCCACCATATCGTAGTATTTGAGATGTTACAGATATCTGCTATTTCAGATTTGATGGTCTTTTTGAGGTATGGGTTGAAGTCTAGATGCAGTTGCCAGTTCCCCAGCATTATGTGCAGAATCAACAACAAGTTTTTGTACTTCTTTGTTGTGTCCCATAATGGATGATGTATAGTGACCCACAGCCACTACAGAAGCACCTGTAAGTGTTGCAAAATCAAAGATGTAGTCTGCTTGGACTTCTTGTTGTGCATAACAGAGTGTATCTGCAAGGACTAAACGACCTTCTGCATCAGTGTTACGTATCTCTATGGTTTTACCATTTTTAGCCACAAGTACATCATCTGGTTTGTAGGCATCACCACCTATCATGTTTTCCACAGCACCTACAAAACCATGTACTTCTACCGGTAAGTTCATTTCAGCTACGGCCTTCATGATACCCAGTACAGCAGAACCGCCACTTTTGTCAGACTTCATCGTTACCATGAAATCAGCTGGCTTTAGACTAAGTCCACCACAGTCATAAGTCAGTCCTTTACCCACAAGTGTGACAACACATTTTGCATTTTTAGGTTTATGTGTAAGGTGTATCACTCTTGGTTTGTGGCGACTTGCACGTGCAACGGCAAGGAGTGTTTCCATTTTTTCTTTTTTAAGTTCAGCAGGTTTGAGTATTTTACATTTGAGACCTGTGTCTTCAGCTAATCCTTCAGCGATACTTGCCATCACATCAGGATAACAGTCATCAGGTGTTGTGTTGACGATGTCACGTGTAAAGTTTGTAGCATCTGCAGATGATCTGCGCTTTATGCACTACTTCAGAAGCTTTTTCTATGTCCATATCTAAGCTGGGAGTACTCTTCAAGTGAGATAGTAGATGTGTTTTATTTTCAACTATTTTTTTTACTTTTGTATGTCTCAAAGCTGTACGCACCCAAGATAAAACCTTCTACCATGGCACGAAGTGTATAGGTACATCCTTTGTTTGTGTAGGTTGCCACTTTGATGACTTGTATGAGTCCCTTTAAGTGCCTTGATGGCCATAGCCGCTGCAGTTCTTATATGTGCACTTTTTAAAGAGTCTGCACCTACGTAGAGTCTGTCTTCACCTAGAAGTAAACAAGTCTCATCTTGCCCACCTTTAAACCCAGCTTTTTTAAGTAGTTTTTTGTCTTGTACAAAACGATGTTTTGTGTCGTTGTTTACAACGATGATCACTTCTAGTTCATCACTTAAGTCTGCCATTGGTAATGCGGTTAATCTAAAATTCATTTACAATCCTTTGTGTTTTATCTAAATTTGTCTTTGAGTATATCTTTAGCTTGTATCATGTCTTTATCTCCACGGCCTGAAAGGTTAATCAAAATAGTCTTTCCTTTGATTTCTTCTGGTTTCATTTTTTTAAGATACGCGATGGCATGAGAACTCTCAAAAGCAGGGATGATACCTTCTGATTGAGACAGCCATACAAAGGCCTCCAATGCTTCATCATCTGTGATGTGATTGTAGGTGACCTTCTTCATATCTTTCAAATAGGCATGTTCTGGCCCAATACCTGGATAATCAAGCCCTGCAGAGATAGAGTGTGCTTCTTGTACTTGTCCGTCTTCATCCTGCAGAAGGTAGCTCAGTTGTCCATGAAGTACACCGGGGCTTCCTTTTTCCAAAGAACAGCCATGTTTACAGTCCAGTCCTTCTCCTCCAGCTTCTATGCCTATGCACTCGACACTTTCATCTTCTAAGAAGTGGCTAAAGATGCCAAGCGCATTGGATCCTCCACCGATACATGCGATGACCTTGTCGGGTAAACAGCCTTCCACAATGTCAAGTTGTGCTTTTGCTTCCCAACCAATGATAGACTGAATGTCACGCACCATCATAGGGTAGGGATGAGGGCCTGCGACTGTACCTATGAGGTAGTAAGTGTCACGGGCATGAGTCACCCAATGACGGATGGCATCATTCATTGCATCTTTAAGTGTTTTACTTCCACTTTCTACCGCGTGTACTTTAGCACCAAGGAGTTTCATACGAAAAACATTGAGCTCTTGACGTGCTACATCTTTAGCACCCATAAAGACTTCACACTCTAAACCAAACAGTGCTGCTACAGTTGCAGTCGCCACACCATGTTGTCCTGCACCCGTCTCAGCGATGATTTTCTTTTTACCTAGTCTTTTAGCCAATATAGCTTGTGCTACGGTATGGTTGATCTTATGTGCACCTGTGTGGTTTAGGTCTTCACGTTTAAGGTATACTTTTGCCCCTATCTCTTTCGAGATGTTCTCTGCAAAGTAAAGTGCAGAAGGGCGACCTACATAGTTTTTGTAGTAGTAGTCTACTTCTTTCCAAAAGTCTGCATCAAAACGTACTGCTTCGTAGTCAAGACGTAGTTGTTCAAGTGCAGGCATAAGTGTCTCAGGTACAAAACGGCCACCATATCTGACATTACCATCTTCGATTTTACCAAAGTGTCCTAACTCATCCGGGTCATTTTGGTTTGGCTTGGGAATATATATTTCTTTATTTAAATCCATTTATTTCTCTTTCTTGTAATTAGGGTGATTATATCCAATGAGAGGTTATAATTTGCCCTTGACTACACAATATACGCAATTTCTGCTTGAGAACCAAGTCTCATCGGTGGTCCCCAAAATCCAATGCCGGAATTGACATAGATATGACTTCCGTTAGAAAGTTGGTGTAGACCTTTGACATAAGGTTGCTGTAGCCTGACCAAGTACTCAAAAGGCCATATCTGTCCACCGTGTGTATGTCCGCTGAGTATGAGTTCAGGTGTGTACTCTCCCAAGTTCTTCTACAAATTTGGGTTGATGCGCCAAGAGTATGGTTTTATACTCAGGGTTTATACCCTTAAAGGCTTTATCTATATCGGGTACCAGTACATCCGTCCTATACCCTATGCGGTCAGTGACTCCTACGACATTGAGTTTCAGTGCATCTATGGTGATATTTTCATTCAGCAATAGGTTGATGTGGGTCGTTTTTATAAAGTCTATGATCTTGAGTGGTTCATGAAAGTACTCATGATTTCCTAAGATATAATGTACGCCATGTTTTGCAGAGATATTATCGAGTTTTCGTATAGTATCTTCAATGTATTCAAGTGCGGTATCTATCAGATCACCTGTGATAAAGACAATATCTGGCTTTAGGGCATTGATCTTTGCTACAGAAGCTTCTACAAACTTCTCATCTATAAGACCACCAATATGCAGATCACTGATCTGTACGATGCTAAAGTCAAACTTCTTAAACTCCACGACATTCACCACAGGCTCTTTCATCCCCTCAAAAGTAGCTGCAGTCACGTAAGAAGTAGACAGAGCTAGCATGGCACCATCACCACTTTTTTTGATGAAGTTTCTTTTTGAGATATCGACATTTTTGAGTGTTTTATGAAAAACATGAAGTATCTCATGAATGATGATATAGAGTAAAAGTACAAAAGTAACCCCGATGGACAAGGAGAAGAGATAATAGAATGTATCATTGATCATATTTGTATAACGTCCCAGTACGTAGAGTACGTTAAATATGAAATTCAGCCAGAGTGTCATACTCAGGGCTTTTTTGGTGTTATCTGAGACCAAGAGTTTTTTAATCACTCTTGAGTAAAAGAGATAGTGCAAAGAAAAGATAAGAAGTAAAAAGATTGAAAAAAACAGATAGACTCGCATAGTTGACCTTCTAAATTATTAATGTATTTCTAAAATATGGTGTAACACTTTAATCATTATATGTAGTTATTGTGTAATATACTCTTTTTCATATTTAATTAATTTAGGATAAGTCGCATTTAGTGTTTCTTTCTCAACAATTTTTTTTACATCATTTTGATGTATCATATGTTCAAAATCCTTTTGATGCTTTATCATTTTTTCTTTGATTTCTTGATTTTGTTCTTCTGGATTTTTTACGGATTTTTTCTTTTTTAATTGATTTGTTGAATTTCTATAGTGTTGATCAGATTTTGTATACCCTATGTCATAGATATAATCTCCCCAAAATAAAGAACTTTTACGTAATACAGTAATTTGTTGATTGACATTTAAATCCATATATGTTTTTAATTTGATTAAAAAATAGTTTCTACTAAAGCCAGTGATGACTGCATGTATAAATTTATATTTACTTGGCATTAATTGATCAGTCATTTCTGTTCCTAGATAATATTGATATCTATAATGACTTTTTACTAGAGATGATTCCTTCCATGTAACTGTAGTTGTGTGTGCATAATGAGAATAGTTTTGCGGAAAGTAGGATGCAAAGACCCCAATAGAATAATATATGATTATGGTTATCAGAGGAACTTGTATTACATTGACAAATAATCTTAGTATTTTTCTAAATTTTAATGGTTGTCTGTATAACCATGTTCTGTCACCATCAGAGTTATAATTTAAATAAGGTTTTCTTTGAAGATAAAGAATAATTGTAACTATAATGATTGGTACAAAATATATTGTGTACTGATAAAAGAGCCCAGAAGGGATATAAATAAAAGAATCTTTTTTAACATAAGTCGCAAATGCAGATATAAATCCAATGACATAAATGAAAACTACTAATGGATGAGATTTTTTAAACCAAGTAATTAAATCCATGAAATCGGAAGTTTTTTTCATGAAATCAACTTTTAATCAATATTCAAAACAGAGTAAACAGGTGCATTAAAACCTTCACTTCCTTTTAAAAATGCACAGTTCCATGATGAAGCAGGCTTCTACACAGTGTGCGCCTACTTTGTCTATGAGGTTTGCTGCTGCTTTGGCTGTACCGCCTGTGGCTATGAGGTCATCTATGAGTAAGACTCTTGCACCTTCTTTTTCGCCAAAGGCATCGATGTGTATCTCCACTTCATCAAAGCCATACTCTAGGCTGTATTTTTCTGCTACCGTGGTGTAGGGAAGTTTACCTTTTTTACGTACAGGAACAAAACCCACACCCAGTCTGTCTGCAAGTATACTCCCAAAGATGAAACCTCTTGCATCTATGCCTGCAACGTAGTTTAGGTTATAGCTTTTATAACGGTTTTCAAGATGTGTCATAAGTGTGTCTAAGGCTTTTGGATTTGAAAGTAGGGTTGTGATGTCTTTAAAGATGATGCCTGGTTTTGGGAAATCGGGGATGTCTCGGATGCTATCTAAAATGATTTTTTTTTCTTCTTTGCTTAGAGTGTTCATTTTGTTTAATTTCCTTTTTAATTGACTGTGGCGTTGTTCTCTTTCATTTTTTTTAGAAAAAACGAAACAAAAAAAGCGTTGTGCCTCTCGAATCGCTCCGCTTACGAGGACGTTCGCCACAACAGAGGCAGACTTCATCTGATTAATGTTTAAATGCTTACGCGTGTTACCCTAAGTCTGCTCCAAGAGAACAACCTTCTATCTTAGCCACACGTCCGGCATGTCTACCACCTTCAAATTCTGTAGAGGCGAAGATTTCTATCATGTCTTCTATGACACCTTTACCTACCACACGCTCACCAAAACACAAGATGTTCGCATCGTTGTGTTGTCGTGTGAGTTTTGCTGTGTAGTGGTCGTGGCAGAGCGCTGCTCTGATGCCTGGTACTTTGTTGGCTGCGATGCTTATGCCTATGCCTGTACCACAGATGAGTATGCCGAAACTTCCTTCATCAGCCAGTACTGCCTCTGCACATTTTTTAGCAAAGTCTGGGTAGTCTACACGGTCTGCTGAGTCAGGGCCTAGGTCTATTATCTGGTGACCTAAGTCTGTGACGAAGTCTTTAACGTATGCTTTAAGAGCGTATCCTGCGTGGTCTGTTGCGATGTAAAACTTCTTCACTTATTTCTTCCTTATTCTATGGGTGCTTCGACGTTGTATGGACTCTATGCGTCTACCTATGCGTCCCCATCGTACAGTGTACCGTTGGTTGTTCCATAGCGCTTCACATGCTTCTGAGCTTATGTCCATATCTGGACAGATACGGTTGAGTTTATCATGGTCTCTCCCTCCACCTATGCCGTCAAATACTTGGTCATAAGAGCGGAACTCAAGACTCATATAGATAAGCCAAGGTTTACCTACAATGTTTTTATATGGAACAGCACCCCAAAAACGGCTGTCATTGGAGTTGTCACGGTTATCACCTATCATATAAAAGTGGTCTTTTTCTACTTTTGTATAGAACAGGTTTTCCTGCAGTTCATCTACATGTACAGGTATCATGTCTATGCTTCTGTTTGATTGGTAACTCTGTACCATGAGATCAAAAGAGTTCCCTTCATATTCTGGAACATATTGTATACCTGGGTATTTGCTCATGTATGGGTTGAGTACCCAAAGTTTGTCTTTAAGTGTGACTATTTCTGCCTCTGGGTAGGCTGCTTTGATACTTGCTTCGTCTTGCATATCATGGAAATGTATGTAGAGCTTTTTGTTGGCAAAAAGTATTTCATCCCCACCGACTGCAACACAGCGTTTTACAAAGTGAATCTTAGGAGTTTGCGGGTTACGAAAGATGACAATGTCTTCTCTTTGAGGTCTGGGACCTTCTATGAGGTGTCCATTGTTGTTGAAGTCTGGAAGTAAAGGTATCTCTAACCAAGGTAAGTGCGGGGTAGGGATACCATATGAAAACTTCTTGGCAAACAAGAAGTCACCTATGAGCTGAGTTCTTTTCATAGAACCAGACGGGATGACAAATGACTGCGCCACAAAAAAGATGAGAAGAAGAACGATGATGATGGTTCCAGTCCATGAAGATGAAAATTTATAAAAAGCATTTAAAAATTTCTTCATTTAAGTCTTCCTTTTGCCGCTTTAAGCGTATTATCCAGTAGCATAGCAATGGTCATAGGTCCTACACCACCGGGTACAGGTGTAATGAAAGAACATTTTTTACTGACATTGGCAAAGTCTACATCCCCTACAAGTGAACCATCTTTCAATCGGTTGATGCCGATGTCAATGACGATAGCACCCTCTTTGACCATATCTTCTGTGATAAGTCCAGGTACACCCACCCCTACAACAACGATATCAGCTTTAGAGGTATGTGCTTTAAGGTCTTTTGTAAAGATATGCGTAATGGTAACAGTCGCATTTGCATTAAGAAGGAGTGATGCCATAGGTTTGCCAACGATATTACTCGCTCCTACCACACAGACATCTTGACCTTCGAGGTTTATTTTGTATTCTTCAAACATCTTCATCACACCAAGTGGCGTACAGGCAACAAAACAGTCAAGTCCTGTGACTAAACGACCTACATTGTAAGCATGAAAACCATCAACATCTTTTTTAGGGTCTATGACTTCAAGTATTTTATCTGTATCGACATGTTTTGGCAGAGGGAGCTGTACGAGTATACCATCGATGCGTGGGTTGTTGTTCATCATCTCTATGGTTGCGATGATCTCATCTTGACTGATGGTGTCTGGCATGTTGTGTGTGATGGAGTAAAAACCTACTTTTTCACACGCTTTTGCTTTCATTTTAACATACGCGTGGCTTGCTTGGTCGTCACCTACAAGTATGACAGCAAGTCCGGGGACTATGTTTTTTTCTTGTTTGAGCGCTTCAACTTGTGAGGCTACGCTAGCTTGAACTTTATTGGCTATTGATTTACCGTCTATGAGTTGCATGGAGACAACCTTATAATTTTTTAGGTATTATATCAAAAATAACTAATGTGGAGTCAACGAGATGAGGATTTTACTACTTTTACTGCCTTTGCTATTGTGGTCTGAAGAAAATATTATAGAAAGTTTTATCTCAGACTATGAGTATGGTCAAATGCTCTATAATCACCCTAGAGGTGTAAGTTGCACTGAGTGTCATGGCGCCTCAGGCGAGGGAAAAGTCATCGTCCAATATCAGGACATTCACGGTAAAGAAGCCATCAAAGGGGCAGATATACGTAAGAAAACACTCCAAGAGATGATAACCGCTGTAAGTAGCTATCATAAAGTGATGCCAAGTTACTACCTTACAGATGATGAAGTAGCTGCTATCCACAAATATTTACAGAAAAAAAATAAGGCTTATTTACAATCTGCTAACTAAACAACCCTATAATTGTCCTACTATAAAGGATGATTATGACACTTTCAAAAACACTTTCTACACTACTTTTAGCAGGAGGAGTAAGTTATGCTTCTTCTTTGGCTGTCTACCAAGACCGTACTTTTTATACCTACACACCCAGTGACACTTTCATAGGTTTCGTACAAGGTGTATCTGCTAAATGTGAGGGTTCAACGGTGTCACTTGAAGCGATGTCCTCTTGTCCTGATGATGACAGGCTTTGCAAAGAACTTAAGACACTACATAGCACTGAGCTATCCTTAAATACGATACAGGCAAATATCAAAATGATAGACCAGCTTGTTTCCCTGCCACGTCCCACAGATCTAGATGCTTCGGTATGGATCAATGCGGCAAGACTTATAGGAGAAGAACAAGCAAACCTTTCGTTTAAAGAAAAAAAACTTCTCAATGAAGTAGAACGACAAAAACAAATATTTCGTAGACAAGCACCTACACAATTAGCAATAGAGATAACTGATACCTGCAACAAAGAGCTAGAACTCACTCTCCCTTATGGCAATGTGACCTTTTCAACAAACTATGAAGCGGACATAGAAGACGACAATGAAGTCACGGTTACACAAAACCTTAGCATCACTAACCGATCTGGCGTAGACATCAATGCGGATACTGCCATGTTTTACTACCGTTCCGCTCAGCAGTATGTAAATCCGGTACATTTTAACCCTTGGATAGTATCTAAGTACGTGCCACAAGTAAAAAGAGTCCAGACAAAATCTATGATGCGAAAAGAAAGTGCAGATATGTCTATGATGGCTGAAGACATAGTCATGGGATCTGCTGCACCTATGTCTGCACCCGTGGTCTCTTATGAAGATGCAAGAGAGTACAAGATACAAAATCTCATGCTTCCTTCAACCGGAATGCCACTAGAGGTAAAAGTCATGACTTGGAAAGCACCATTAACGTGTGATGTACGTGCTTACCCGTATGCAAATGCCAGAGCATTTCATGTCTGTTCTTTTACACCCAAATTTCAAATAGACGCTAACAGATGGAAAATAAAGTCAAACACAGAAGTCATCAATGAAAATGCAGCAGGGGAGTACACTGATGGTAAGTACAACCTCTACACTAAAGTAGAAGAGGATATTCAGATTATACGTAAGCCCATTGTACTGAAAGAACGTGAAACAGGTATCTTTGGTGGAACGGCACGTAAAAAAGATGGATTTAGACTTGTCATTACAAACAAGTCAGATAAAGCTAAGACACTTACTCTCATAGACCGCATACCTACTTCTACCACTGAAGAGATCAAATCAAAACTACTAAGCATCAACGCTGAGAAAAAAGTAAACTACAAAATGTTAAAAGACGGACAGATAGAAATGAAGTTAGCATTAGCGGGGAATGAAACGCAAAAAATAGAAGTGTTGTTTGAGATATCGTATGATAAAGATTTAAAAGTGAATTATTAGAGGAATTTATATAAGGAGAAAATGGGCTAAGCCCATTTTCTTTTCTAGCAAGGTGTAACGTTTTCTGCTTGTGGGCCTTTTTGACCTTCACCTACTTCAAATGTTACTGCTTGACCTTCAGCAAGTGTTACACGTCCACCGCTGTCGTTATTAACTTGACGGAAGTGTACAAATACATCATCTCCACCATTCTCTTGTTGGATAAATCCATAACCTTTTTCATCGTTGAACCATTTAACAGTTCCGTTTACTAATGTTGCCATTTTTTTGTACCTTTGGGTAATAATTTTCACTTAAATTTAAGTGGAATCCAAATCAGAGAGAGTCTTTCGGGGTCTAGCAATAACACTTAACACACGACAGATGAACTCGAAACTCATCTTTCATCGCAACTATTGTATCTAATTTTCTTAGACTTAAGCTTATTTGATAAAAAAATATTATTTAAATGCATTGTTTATTATTTATCTCATACGTATACAGAAGGGTAAATAAGATGAAGTGTAGGTATTTAAGGTATTTCCATCATGTTGATAGATGGTAATAAGAAGAGGGTAAGCGAAGTTTAAAAGTGTTTGTTTTCACCTAGGTTGATAGAATCAACCTAGATATCATTATAAATTCTAATGATTTAATTTATATACGGAATTATAGCCACCATTATCGATCAATTGATCGATCGCTTAATCTAGTCAGTAAAAATTAGTCACTAGACCAAATCTGTCAATTTTTGGAAAATCTCATTGATCTCTTTCCCTGCTTTTTTAGCTAACTTTTCGACTTCTACTTTAGACTCTCCATAGGTATGAGACAATTCTTTTCTCGTCTCTTCCCACTTGTCTTCTGCATCCATCTTCGCAAGATGGGCCTTTAGGCTTGTCATACTTAGCTCTTCTTTTGTCTTTTTTGAAGTAGTGATAGCAAAGTTTTCTGCACTTTTTTTGATTTTTTCAAGTCTGTCACGTGCTTCCATCATACTCAACTCTGCTTGGAGTTGTGATTCGCCTTCAAACTCATTGTACGCATCTTTAAGTTTGTCATTGACTTTAGAAAAACGATTTTTCAATTCACCCCAAAATTCACTTACTTCCTCAGAGAAATCAGCACTTAACGCTTCTATCTTCTCCTCTGCTTTTTCAAGTGACTTCTTTGACTCTTCTATGATCTCTTTAAATTCTTTTTCCATAATATATTCCTTAATAGTTAGAGGGTACCAGTTACTGTCCCATTTCTTATTATAGCACTTTATGATATTGGATGTTTATGTTTTTCAAGCCAATCACTCAAGAGCAGAAAATCATTTGGATTTTGAGGTTCATTTTTTGTGATCTCTGAAAAACTTTTTACTCCCATAGAGAGTAAGTATTGCAAATTATCATCAAAAGTTGCTTGGTCTATCACAAAAATATTGTCTTTATGTACCTCAAACATATATCCGCCGTTGGGTATAGGGGACATGGAGAGAGTGACGGTGTAGTGGTCTTTGATGATGCTTTCTTTTTGTGAGTACATGAGCCCTATGTTATAGCCTTCATTTGCGAAGCCTCGTATGGCGACAACGAGGACTTTGTTCTCTCCCTCTTTAGAAGAGTTAAAGATGTTGATGATGTCTTTGACCGTAGAGTATCCAGGTATCTTACCCAGTAGGGTTTCGAAGAATCCAATAAGTTTGGTTTTCATGAGATGACCCATAACGTAAAGCAACATGAAAAAAACAGATAAAGCCAGTAAAAACCATAAAAACTGATGTTTCTCAGGAGCAAATCCTACAAAAGTAAAGGCCCAACCCACTAGTGCATCTATCTTTCCATACAGCCAGAGTATGACGATGACGATGATGACAACAGGGAGTAGCCCAAAGAGCCCTTGGAGGGCAGTTTGGGTGAAGTGTTTTAAAGGGTTGGGTTTTTGCATTGATATTCCTTTATCATTTTTGCTTACATGCTTTACATGGGAATGCATAGTCAATAGTGTACCGTATCTCGACTTGTGTTTAAAGGTTGATTTTCATCTTAAAAAAATAGATTTGGATTGGTTAGTGGTGTATAGTGGAGTAGCTATTCCCACTCAAGAGAGCGGGGAAGTGGTTGTTTAAAGGATTCTATTATTCGTATGGCTCTTCATAGTAACCATTTTTCCAATACTTCGCAAACCACATAGCCACTTTCCCTTTGCCCATTGGTTCTTTTGCGGTAAACTCCCAAGCCAATGAACACTCACCAAAATGGTACTCCATAGGCTGTTCAAAAAATGCCTGTGCTTCTTCTCTCTCCAGGTCTTCAAGATAATATAATGGCTCACTCAAGTCTTTTTTTAAAAATGCAGCACCATGACCTTGATAATTGATGCCACCATCACCTTCTTTACTTTCATCATAGAGTGTATGTTCTTTTTTTAAATCTATTACTGACATTGTATATCCTTCTATATAATTAAGCTAGTGCTTCTGTTTTATTTGATTGCATTCTAATATATTTTTCATTAAGTTCTTGTTTGGCATCTCAAATACATGATGAGATACGAACGATGTGGGTAACTATGCTTCTGTAAAAGGAACTTCATCTTGGGCAAGGTCACCTAGTTTTTCTTTGAGCCACTCATGTAGAGCAGAGTGCTCATCAAAGTATAAGTATAAGCATTCTCCCTCATCATCATTTTGAATGAGCAAGCTATCTTTACCATCTGCAGCCCATTGGGGTAAACTAACATACTGTTTGCTTTCCTTTTCTAAAATAAACGTTTGTGGCGTTAAAGCCTTTTCTAGAGAATAAAAAAGAAATCTTTTTTGTACAATGTCCTCTAAGTTCAACTGAGGCTTCTGGTTCATCCTGTAAATGCCATACTCAAAAGTCTCCATAAGTTCAGACAAAAACGGTTTTAGCCACTGCATTACTTTTGTCATACACGCAAAAGTATCCGGATCTGTGTTGTCTCTGTCCAAATATACTGTATTGTAATCTGTACATATATTTCCATAATCTATGGATATACCTATTTTTTTCATTATCTAGCACCTTTTTATCTCTACATCATTTTATGACAGTTTGAGTGTTTTTACACCCACTGTTTACTCAAGTAATCATACAAGAAAAAGATAAAACTTGGGGTCGAGAGACCTTAGCAACTACATTGCTTTCATAAGCTGATTCATTTTCTGGAAAAAATGAAACAAATATTACCGCATAAGTAACTTTTTTGCTGTATAATCCCGCTTGAAATTTAAATTCAAGGAAACAAAATGAAAAAAATAGTTTTACTTTCAATAGCAGCAACAACATTTATGATGGCAGGTGGGGACATAGACCCTGTAGAACCAATGGTAGAAACACCGATGGTAGAAGAATCAAGCAGCTTTAACCCTGCATTGGCACTTATTGGTGGTGTGATGAGAGGTGAGGGTGATAACAATGATTGGAAAGGCTTCTACGGAGCAGAATTTTCATTTGATTGTTTGATCTCTGATGCTGTTAGACAACAGATCCAGATCACAAACTACGACCATGATGGACTTCAAATGTTACAAGCTAACATCAACCCACACTACATGTTTGACATCGCTGAAGGAACTAAGTTTGGTGTAGGACCAACACTTGGTGTAGCTAGAGTAGAGATCGGTAACGAAGATGACACAGTATTTACTTACGGTGTAGGTGCAAGCCTTAGACAAGACATCACTGAAAACTTCTTCGTTGGTGCTGAAGCAAAATACGAGTGGACAACAGATGCAGAGTTTGGTGGTGTAGAAGATAACCTCAATAACGCAAAAGTATTTGCTAAGATCGGTTACCAGTTTTAATTCACATACGTTCTACATACATGGGCATCATGCCCATGTATTTCTTCTTATTTCTATACTTTTCATACATACGCATTATTCTAATCCTCATACCTAACCTAATATTCGGAAGTGGTAACTTTTTTATTTGCTAACCAGCTTTTGTTTTCATCATGAAATAATGGATTTAAATAGCTGAGTGGTTTGAAGTGATGTATGCATTCCCACTCGGGAGAGTGTGTATAGCTAAGAGTGGGAGGTTAGTAGGGAGCCAATGCAAATTTGTATGACTAAATAAGTAGTTTAATCTTTGTGTAAACTTTTTAAATGTTTTTTCTTAATACTTTCAAACTCTTCTTGTGTGATGATGCCTTCTTTGAGCATACTGTGGTATTCACGTAAGGTTTCACGAGTCTGAATCTCTGATGTCTGAGAGCCATTTTTATGAAGTATATTTTCTTTTAGAGTATCAATTGCATTACCATCTTTAAAGTAAAAAAATACTAACAACAATGGGAAAACAACAAAGATGATATTGGTCAAGACCATAGGAATAATATAAGTGATAAATTCAGTACCTGAAGGTGAGTCAGGATTGGCAAATTTATATATAATATACATAACACTAATAAGCAGTGTATACTGAATGGCATTGTGTATAGATGATTTTATGCTATTTTGACTCAATTGTATTTTCCCCAATACTTTTTGTTTTGTGTACAAGTATATCAATATTTGTATAAAGTTAGAGAGTACATGTATTGCAATACTTTTTGCAGGAATGTTTTTCTTCTTGGTGTATGGTTACCAACGTACCAATGAACACTCTAATTTAAACATGGAGTTTTATTTAATTCCTCCAACCAAACCTCAAAATCCACATCACTAGCCATCTTCCAATCCGCCCTAGGACTTAGAGAAATGGTACCGACTTTAGGTCCATCAGGCATACATGAACGCTTGAACTGTTGGGTGAAGAAACGGCGTAAAAAGAGCTTGAGCCATTTGTTTATGGTGTCTTCATCGTATTTAGTATCAAACGCTATGGTCGCTAATTGTAGTATTTTACTAGGCTTTGCTCCGTACTTGATGAAGTGGTATAAAAAGAAGTCGTGAAGCTCGTATGGTCCTACGATGCTTTCTGTCTCTTGGACTATCTCATCACCTTCATGAGGGAGGAGTTCAGGGCTGATAGGGGTGTCTAATATATCGTCTATGATGTCTGCTATGGCTTCGTTGCTTTTGTAGTACTCGATGACGTACTGTATGAGTGTTTTAGGTATGCCTGAGTTGAGGGCATACATGCTCATGTGGTCACCATTGTAAGTGCTCCAGCCCAAAGCAATCTCGCTCAAGTCACCTGTACCAATGACAAGTCCACCTTCTTTATTTGACATATTCATTAATATAGAAGTCCTTGCTCGTGCCTGAACGTTCTCATACGTCACACTAAGCTCATCTTTGTCGTGTTCTATGGCTTCAAACTCTTTGAGTGAAATGTCAGTAATGTCCACCGTTTTAAGTGTGACATTTAGGGCTTCACAAAGCTTCATAGCATTTGACTTGGTACGTGTGGTAGTACCAAAGCCTGGCATGGTGACTGCTATGATGTCTTTGGTGTCCCACCCCATCATCTCAAAGGCTCTGTGTGTGGAGAGCAGGGCAAGGGTAGAGTCAAGTCCTCCGCTGATGCCTATAATTGCTTTTTTAATGTGTGCATGGCTCAACCGTTTGATGAGACCATGTGCTTGGATGTTGACTATCTCGTCACAGCGATGCTTTTTGTCTGCGTAGCGTGAAGGGACAAACGGCATAGGATCGATCTCTCGTTCTATCTTACTGATGTTTGGCAGAGTATCTACTGTGATAACTCTGGTTCGCTTACGTCTGGCATCACCATAGCTAGACTCATTGAGTCTGAGCCATCTAAGACGTTCTAGGTCTACATCAGCTGTGATAAGGTTACTTTTTAAGTTAAAACGCTCGTTTTGAGTCAATGTAGAGCCATATTCACTGATGATACTGTGTCCGCCAAAGACAGTGTCAGTGGTACTTTCACCTACACCGGCACTGGCGTAGACATAGGCTGCCATACAACGTGCACTTTGTGTACGTACCAACTCTTCACGGTATTCATGTTTACCTATGAGTTCGTTACTCGCACTGAGGTTGAAGAGTAGGTTGGCACCATTACTTGCCATGTGGTTAGAAGGAGGTGTGACTGCCCACAGGTCTTCACATATCTCAACACCAAAGGTCATGTCTTTTTTGTCGGTAAAGAGTAAGTCCACACCAAAGGGCACTTCAACACCCAAAAGTTCCGTCGTTGTTCTAGTGATGTCTCGACCCGTGGTAAACTGACGTTTTTCATAGAACTCTTTTTTGTTAGGGAGGTAAGATTTGGGTACAACACCTAACACTTTTCCATTTTGTATAATGACTGCACAGTTATAGAGTCTATCAGCTTCTAGCACTGCTATACCGATGATAACCACAGTACTGATCTTTTCTATATTTTTTAATATATATCCGAGTGATTCATCTTGAGAGGCAATGAGCGTTTGGTTAAGAAGGAGGTCACTAGCAGTGTATCCTGTAAGCGTTAGCTCTGGAAATACAACGACACTAACCTCTTTAGAATGTGCTTCTTTAATGAGAGCTATGATCTCTGCAGCATTTTTTTTGGGGTTACCTACCACTGTCTTATTGACCGCTGCGGCGACTCGGTAATATCCGTACATTCAACGCTCCATTATTATAAAATAATGTCGACCTGAACGCCCTTGAAAGCGGAGCGATTCGAGAAGGTCGACGCTTTTTTCTAAAGAAGTTTTCACTTCGTAAACCGCATTTGCTAACTTTGCTTCGTTTTTTTAAAAAAATGAAGAGAGAAACAACGCTTCGCTTCAATATAATTGGAAATTAAGCAAATAAGTTGATATATGCATTCCCACACAGAGCATGGGAACGAGCAGGTAGATTATACTTTTGAAGCTACCACTTCAATAGAAACAATATCATCATTCTGATCAATTTGGTCAAGTACCATAAAACTCTCAGTATCATCTTCTTCTATTGCACCAAATACAGTGTGAACACCATCAAGGTGTGGTGTAGCTGCAAAAGTGATGAAGAACTGGCTTCCGCCTGTGTTTGGTCCAGCGTGTGCCATAGAAAGTGTTCCACGTCTATGTGGTTGCTTACTTGTGTCAGTCTCACAGTCAATAGCCCAGTCTGGACCACCTGTTCCTGCCATAGCTGGATTGTCTTTTGAATGAGGACAACCACCTTGAGCCATAAATCCAGGGATCACTCTGTGGAATTTAAGGTTGTCATAAAAACCTTGTTCACAAAGGTGAGCAAAGTTTGCAACGGTGTTAGGTGCATCTTCAGGGTAAAGTTTTACCCAAACTGTACCTTTAGCAGTGTTAAATTTAGCGTAGTTGTATGTGTCCATAACTGATTGTACGACATCGTATCTTTTTGATTCTTTTCCAAACATGTGTGTTGAGCCTTTTATTGATTTTAAGGTATTATTATACCAATAAATTATTAGAGGTTTGAACTATGGAACTATGTGTAGCCCTTGATTTGCCATCAGCCAACGAAAATCTAGCACTTGCTGAGTCACTTAAAGGCTACAACGTGTGGATGAAAGTAGGATTTCGTGCTTACATTCGTGATGGAAAACCTTTTATAGAATCACTTAAAGCGATTAATCCTGACTTCAAGATATTCTTAGATCTTAAACTCTATGACATTCCCAACACCATGGCAGATGCAGCAGAGGAGATAGCCAAACTGGGTGTGGATATGTTTAACATCCATGCTAGTGCAGGTACTGTGGCTATGAAAACGGTAATGGACAGGTTGGCTGTTTATAAAAATCGTCCATTGGTACTTGCCGTGACAGCGTTAACATCGTTTGATGAAGCTAATTTTCAACAAGTCTATGAAAAAAGCATAGATGAAAAAGCAGAACAATTTGCAAAAATGTCTTATGAAAATGGTCTTGACGGGGTGGTGTGTTCGACGTTTGAGAGTAGGGCTATCAAAAATGTTACGTCTGAGACATTTTTAACACTTTGTCCCGGTATAAGACCTTTTGGTGAAGATGCAGGAGATCAAGAGCGTGTGGCTACACTACAACTTGCAAATGAAGAAGGGGTTGATCTTCCTGTTGTGGGACGTCCTATCTATCAAGACGCTAATCCACAAAGTAAAGTAGAAGAGATATTAAAAGTAATGGCTACTTTTTAATTTCTTTCTTCGTTTTAGTCATATCTACAGCGTTATCCATACCTTGCATCATGAGGTAAACACCTATACCAAAAAGAATCAATACAATGATTGGTGCTAATTTCTGAAACATTTGTTGTCCTTTAATAATTTTTAACATCATACAATAAAAAGCTGTTTCAAATGTTTAGTGTATATTTTTTGGAGTGTGACATTTTTTGATATTATTCATGGTATAATAAAAACATAAAAAATTGTAAAGCCATACTTGTTGTGAGACAGGGACGGAAAGTCATGGGTCTTAATTGTCTAAGATTGCCAGACCGCCAATTGTGTAAACTGCTATTCTTCTGCGAAACACATGATGATCACTTTCCTCTGCTCTTTCACGATTAAACTATTTTAAAAGAATTAAAAAAAGAGATACCATGTCAGATACCAACACAAATAATGTAGACCAAATAAGAGACCTTATATTTGGTACCCAAATCAAAGATTTTGAAGAAAAGTTCAATCACCTTACGCTTGCTCTAAATAGCATGGAAGAGACCATGAAAGGGACATTTACAGAGTCTTATTCTAAATTACAAAAAGAAACAGAGCGTTCTTTAGATGCGCTGGAGAAAAAGATAGATAATCTTTCCTCCAGTACACAAAAAGAGAGAGCGAAACTCAAAGAGCTTATGAACGCTGCGGATGAGACATTACAAGATAACCTTAACAATCAAAAAGATGAGTTTACTACTAAATTCAATATCTTAAAAGAAAATATCTCCGATGATAATAACAACATGGCTCAAAGTATTGCAAGCCTAAAAAATGATATTTATAATACCTTAGAGGCAAAACTTGCTACACTTTCAGATGCTAAACTTTCTCGTGATTCAATGGCCCAAATGCTTTTAGATGTTGCAATGAAGATACAGGGTACAGATGTGAGTATGTTGCTTACTGAGGAACAAAAAACTGGAAAATAATACTTCAGAGTTACATCAACTTAAGTCACTTTTGTTATATGATGAACTTGCACAGCTAAAAAAACTAGAATCAAAACTAGATGCACTTGATTTTCGCTCTGAGGACAAAGATACGATAGTGGAGCGCATGATACCACTTTTTGACACGCTACTTTTAGAACGCTTGAAAGACAAAGATGAAAGAACGGTAAAAATTTTTTCTGACTATCTCACACAAATTATCACAAAAACTTCAAGTAGTAATCCTGAGGCATTAAGTTACTCACTTCAAAAAGTGATAGCCCCTGCCATATCTAAGGAGATAGCCAATAATAAAGATGTGATGATAGACTCTCTCTACCCCATCATGGGTGGTATGATATCCAAATACGTATCACAAGCTATAAAAGAGATGTTAGAAACGATCAATGAGAAAATAGAAGACGGCCTCTCTTTTGATAAGTACAAGCGTAAACTAAAGTCTAAGATAACCGGTGTGAGTGAGACGGAACTGCTACTGGAAGAGAGCAGTGATGTATCGATATCTTCATTGTTTATCATACAAAAAGAGAGTGGCTTACTGATAGCCAATGCGTATCTCAAAGATAAGGAGATCGACGACCCTCACATGGTAGCATCTATGGCCTCTGCGATTAAAGATTTTATCAATGACTGGGTACAAAGTCATACATCAAAAAACGAAGTACAAATACTAAGTTATGGTAGTGCAACACTATACATAGAGAGTGCTGGGTCTATTTATATCATTGCCTTTCTTGATTCTGAACCTGATCATGAATTACGATTGAAAATCAATCATTTTTTTGCCTCTTTAGTTAAAAAATATGCTACTTTTTTCCAAAATTTTGATGGGGATGATAGCGCCATAGAGATACAATCACTCTCTAAGAACATGCATGAATTTTTAGATATAAATAAAGCAAAAAGTACCTTAAATAATGTAGATGATAAGATAAGTCCAATGAAGTATCTTATGATTTTTGTAGGCATGGGTTTTTTTATAACTAGTATGTTTTATTTAGACATAAAATACAAAGAATATATAATAGAATCATCAGTCAAAGAAAAAGCAGGTTATGTCATAGATGTGGAAATGAAAAATGACAGTATCATATTGAATGGAATAGTCAATAAGCTAGAAGATTCTAATATAATAGAAGAAATACTGGCAAGACATACTAAGAAACCTATGGTAAATAAACTTACGATACCTTCAAGCAACTTGGCTAGAATGTTGCAACATGAACGTGAAAAAAGAGAATCAGAAGTATTATTGTTAAATAAAAGACTTCAAGAGATTTTAAATAATAGGGGTCAATGATTTATGATTAGAAAAAAAATACTCCTCCTTGGGGACTTTGGTGTTGGTAAAACAAGCCTCATTAGCAGATATGTTGATAACACGTTTAATGACAGTTACCTTACGACTATCGGTGTAAAAATTTCTAAAAAACTGATGATTTTAAGTGATATAGAGTGTGAACTTCTTATTTGGGATATAGAGGGTAAAACACCTACAAAAAGTATACCTCATAGTTATTTTAAAGGTGCAAGCGGTGCTATATTTGTGGGTGATGTAAGCAGACACGAAACTATTACAGGTCTTAACGAGCATATCAATACTTTTTTGATGATAAATGGGGATGCAAAACATGTTATAGCTTATAACAAGGCTGATTTGCTCACGAAACAACAAATAGAAGCACTCGATGTCGCGGGTAATGTCTTTTTGACTTCTGCAAAATCAGATATGAATGTGGATACACTTTTTAGTATGATAACAAAGGAAATGATACTATGAAAAATATACAAATTATACTCAATGCTATTTTATCTAAAAATATTTTTGAATATATTTTAGTAGATACGAACTTAAATGTTTTAGGTGCTTCTGAAGGTGTTACTAAATATTTTTGCTCGCTCCCTAAAGAAGGTGAAGATGTATTAGATTACTTACCTGAATTGGTAGGTAATGAAGAAGAAGTTAAAAGTATATTTACAAAGAAGTACTCTCTTTATAGTCTTGAGTCTGTTTATAAAAATGAATACTATGTCAATATCACTATAGAGTATTGTGATGCAAATACAGCAATCATTCTACTTCATAATATTACAAGTAACTCCATTGCGGCTAGGCAAATACTACAGTATAGTAATGAAGCTGCTTTACTCAATAATACCCTTCAAAAAGTCGTGGATAACCAATCTTCCCTCATTTTTGTTATTGATGAAAAAGATGAAATAGTGTTTGCTAACCAAAAGTTTCTAAACTATTTTAATGCAAATAATCTTGATACTTTAAAAAAGATGAAGTTGAAATTTTATAAATATTATGATGAGATGTTAAACAGTTATGATGAACTTTATCAGCTTATATATGGAGATGAGTTCTCTATGAATATAGAAAATGATATGTTTGTCATTCAAGTCAGTCAAATAGAAACGACGCATAAACTTTTTACGCTCTCTAAAGTGACTGAACTACATAAGAAGCATAAAAGTCTTGAAGTTGAACTGCAAATTGATCCTTTAACAAAAACCTATAGAAAATCGTATTTGGATATTCAATTAAATAAAGAATTACTAGAATGTAATCCTTTCGCATTGGTTGTGACAGATATAGATGATTTTAAAGCCGTGAATGACATATACGGACATCTTGCTGGTGATACCATACTCAGAGAGTTTAGTACACTTGTAAAAAGTCATTTAAGACAGGATGATCTCCTTGCTAGATGGGGAGGGGATGAATTCCTTATATTACTAAAAAGAACAGATGAAGAAGGTGCCTTACGTAAAGTTGAAGAAATATGTAAAATGGTAGATGAGTATTCTTTCTCACATAGTAAAAATATCACAGCAACGTTTGGTCTAGCATGTAGCGAAAAATCTGATGATATTAATACGCTTTTGTTTAGGGCAGATAAAGCACTCTATAAAGCAAAAGAAAATGGTAAAAACAGAGTAGTATTGAAAAAAGCATAAAAAAGAAAAAAACCTCTTTTTTTAAGCTTTAGTTTAACCCAAATGCATTATAATCTCACCCACAAAAACATGGAGAGTTGGGAGAGTTGGTTTAATCCGCGCCCCTGCTAAGGGTGTGTAGCTTCACGGTTACCGAGGGTTCGAATCCCTCACTCTCCGCCACTTTAATCCCTCAATAGAATACTTTTTAGATAACGATATTTAAACTATTACTATTCATTTTTTTCGTCAACTTCTTCTTCTTTTTTAGCCACTTTGTTTGAAAAAAAATCTACATCAAGTAGAAGTACACCCACAACACCTATCACTACACCGATAATTATATACACAAATTCCATATTCATCCTTTTTTATTTAAGCCTTACAATAAGGCTATAATATAGTATAACATAAATTTTATTGAAGATTATATGAATTGATACTTAGGGTAGATTTTTTTGTTTGCTCTTTAAACTGAGAACTGAATTTGATTAAAAAAAATGTCAATTTGAGCTATTTTATCTATTTTACTTTCTTTATGCAATATACTCAGGTTATGTTTCTTCATATAGATATAGATAGTTTTTTTGCATCAGCAGAGCGCTCAGTAAACCCTAAACTAAAGCATATACCTATGTGTGTGGGCTCACGCTCGAATTTAGAGATATTTAACAAAAAGCGTACAGATATCAAACTCATGAATGACAACGCTGGGGCCTTTGTGGCTCCTGTATTTTACAGTGATAAGTTAAAGACGTTTGAGTCTTATTTTGTGGATGAGATAGATGGACGTAAAAAAATACGTGGCATCGTTACGACAGCATCCTATGAGGCCAGGGCACATGGTGTAAAGACTGCTATGCCTATAGCCCAAGCCTTACAGCTTTGTCCTGAGATGACGGTGGTACCTTCTAACTATCCACTTTATCATACCCTTTCACATAAGATACATGACTTTATGAGAGCGCATATACCCAAAGTTGAACAGTACAGTATCGATGAATTTTTTGGAGATGTCTCTGGCTGGATAGAAGATGACAAGGTATATGACTTTGCAAAAATGTTACAAGAAAAGATACTTCAAGAATTTGATATCCCCGTTTCCATAGGGATTTCAAAGGCAAAGTGGATAGCTAAACTGGCAACTGAGTCTGCCAAGCCCTATGGTGTTTTTGAAGTGAAGGACATAGATGCGTATATAGAAGATATACCCATTAAAGACTTTCCTGGCATAGGTAAAGGTTTTCAAAAAAGACTTTTAGAACATTACATCAAGACACTGGGGGATGTTAAACGGCAGAAAGTACTTTTTATGTCATGGAAAAAACCTGGTATTCAACTCTATGGTCGTGTGACTGGTACTTGTGGAGAAGGTATTAGTGTGAGAGGTGAGAGAAAGTCTATCGGGATCAGTCGTACTTTTGATACTATTACAGATACAGATGAAGTAAGACGTCGCATGATGATCATGGCACGACATATTGTCTATATAGCTATGGCCATGAAAGTCAATCCTACAACTTATTATCTGAAAATAAACTATGAATATGGAGTGAGACGCAAACAAAGTATTACTGTAGATAGAGTGTTTTCTGAGAAGTTATTTAAATCTGAACTTGCAAAGATGTATGAAGCATTGGTACTTAATCAGGGAGCTATAAAGATTTCCATAAATATTTCAAACTTTACTTCCCACCATAAAAAGACACTTTCATTGATGGATTTAGAGGAAGATAATCATGAAAATAAATTGAGTAGAGAGATACAAAAACTAAGAGAGTCATTTGGACTGGATATCATCAAGACAGGTGCTGAGTTGTAAAGAATAGTTATACTATAATATATGCCATGAATTTAAGAATAATACTCTCAGAAATAAAAGCTTTGCAAAGCATTGATAAATCAGTGGTTGAAAGTCTATATGCTTTATCACTTAAGAGCTTTCCAGTATACCTTTTATTGGCAACATTGGTCACTGTAGCTCTTTATCCGATGCTTCAGGGAAACATTATACTTTGGTATGCATTACTTTTTATACTTACCATGTATAGATTTTATAATACATTTCTTTATAGAAGTCATCCAAATCGCTATAGCATAAAAACATGGCATAAACGATTTGTGATTCAAGCACTTCTTGCCGCACTTGCGTATGGGGCTCTGGGTTTTATATATATTCATCAAGTAGAGTCTTATTATCAACTCTTTATTGTGAGTGTCTTATTGGGGTTGTCCTCTGGTTCTGCATTTTCATTGTCTCAAGATATAAAATTAAGTATGTCTTACATGGCCATCCTTTTATTACCTCTTGTTATTACTCTTGCTTCACTTGAGTCACTGCCTTTAAATAGCATGATCTCAGTGCTAATATTTCTCTATTTTATTGCACAAGTGACCACTATCTATAGTATTTACAGACAGAAGCAAACAATTGGAATTTTAGAATCAAAGCACGTTTTGTTTCATAGTCTTTTTAAAAATGCGCCTCTTGGTATATTTACATACAACAAAGACTTAGAAATATTGGACTGTAATGAAGAATTGAGTAAGCTATTTGACCATAGTATAGAAAGCACGGTAGGGATGAATCTTAATGATCTTTGTGATACACGTGGAATTAAAACATTTTCTAGCCCATTGACTCATGGCCCTAAATTCTATGAGGGACCATGCCGTTCATTTAATGGTAAAGACTTTTGGATTGAAGCCAAAGCGTTTCCTTATTCTGATTCCAATAATGTTGTTCATGGCGGTGTAGGAATGATTGAAGACAAAACAAAAGAGCATAATGCACTGCAAGAGCTTGAATATTTGGTTGAACATGATGTGCTTACTGGACTCTTAAATCGAAGAGGATTTACTAACTATATAGATGATCTTATGAATAAAAATGAACATCAGACCTTTTATTCAATTCTTTTTTACTTAGATCTAGACCAGTTTAAAAGCATTAATGATTCTTTAGGACATGCTATAGGTGATGAAGTGCTTTTAGCTGTTTCTGAGCGTCTTTTAAAAGCGTTAGATTGTAAAAGTAGGGTAAGTAGGATAGGGGGAGATGAATTTTTAATTATTATCCCACATATCTCTTCAGATATAGATACTGTTCAAGAAAAAGCAACAGTATGTGCAGAAAAGATACAAGAGATATTTCAGGAGCCTTATTTTATTAAAGAGATGTATTTGCATATCAAAGCGAGTATAGGTATTGTTACTATTGAGCCAGGATACAGTAGTACTGAAGAGATGATCAGGCATGCCGATCTTGCTATGTATCAAGCTAAAACTGACAATGGCCATGTTTCATATTATGATAAATCTTTAGATATGAAACAAAAAGATCTATTTTTACTCCAACATGATCTTGCGTATGCTACCTATCATAATCAACTCGAATTATTTTTCCAGCCTATTGTACAGATGAAAGATGAGAAGTTACTCTCTGCAGAACTACTCATACGTTGGACACACCCAACAAGAGGTTTACTTTCACCAGAAGAGTTCATTCCATTAGCCATAAAATCTGGCTTTCTGTCAGAGATTACCTGGTGGCTTATAGATAAAGTGTGTCAACAAATAGCCCAATGGAAAAATGAAGGAAATTGGAAATTGGAGTATGTTTCTATCAACATCAATGCCAAACAATTTTTAGAGAAAGATTTTGCAAAAGCATTTTTAAGAAAATTAAAGTCTTATGATGTACAAACTTCTGATGTGATTTTAGAGATAACAGAGCGTTCACTTATTGATCATTTCTCTGAAACACAAGGGGTTATCAATGACTTACGATCTTATGGAATCAGATGTGCTATTGATGATTTTGGCATAGGATACTCTTCACTTTCATATTTGAAAAAGCTCTCTTTACATACGTTGAAGATAGACAGAGAGTTTGTAAAAGACATTGGACAAAATCCAAAAGATGTTGCTCTTATGACTACCATCTTAGATATAGGTCGTCAATTTGATTATCATATTATCATAGAAGGAATAGAAAATGAACAGCAAAAAAAGTTACTACTTGAGCTAGATGATGAGCTAAGCTATCAAGGGTATTATTTTTCTAAACCGCTTCATGCAGATGAGTTCACAAAGAAATTTTTAACCCAAAAGGCAATAGCTTAAAATACTATTTGTCCATCAGACTGCATACGTTTGATGATCCCTTTAGCCATTTCATGGCCTTGGTACGCGGCTTTTCTACACCATTCTATAGATTTTTCTTTGTTCTCTTCACACCCTAAACCTGTGTCATACAGTGCGCCTAGGTTAAACTGTGCTTTTGCATTGCCTGCTTGGGCAGCTTTAGAGAAGAGTACAAATGCTTTTTTGTAGTCTTGTAATACACCACGACCTTCTTTGTACATAGCACCTAAGTTATTAAAGGCATCGATGTTACCACGTTTAGCTGCTTCTTCATACCAGAATGCTGCCTCACTTTCATTTTTCTCACATCCTTCACCGTTTTCAAGCATCAGTGCCACTTCAAATTGCGCCAAAGGTACTTCTCTCGTTGCTGACTCCAGAAAGTAGTCAAAGGCTTTCTTTGTATTTTGTGGGACAGCATGGCCTTTAAAGTAGAGAAAACCCAGGTAGTAATAAGAGACAGGGTCATTTTGCTTTTCAAGAGCCGTATAGAGCTCAAGTGCTTTGTCGTATTCTTTTGCCAGTAGGGCATTGTATGCTTCTTGTACTAGTGTGCTCATTTTACACCAAATCCTTCGAGTTCAGTACTCACTTTACTCATTTTATTTTGTGCATCTTCTAATGCTTGTTTGTTTGTCGCCAGTACTTCTTCTGGTGCATTGGCTATAAACTTCTTATTGTTTAACATACCGTTAAGTTTTTGAATTTCTTTTTCTAACTTCTCTTTTTGACGTGTCAGTTTGGTGATAATAGGTGTCATGTCTATCTCACCAGTAGGTAAGTAGACTTCTAAGTTATCTGAGACATCAGTAATGGAGTCAGGTACTTTTGCATCTACAAACTCTATATTTATGACTTTAGCCAGTTTTTCTATAAATGGTCTAGCCATTTGAGTGTCTATACTAGAGTCTAATTTAATGTAGGCTTTGTCTATCTTAGAGTTACCCATGTCTATAACAACTTTCGCACGTCGAAGTGCAGTGATAGACTCTTCTATGATGGCAAATAGTTTTTCTGCCTCTTCATCTCTACTAATTTCTTTAGGAAAATGCATGACCATAAGTGATTCACCTTCTTCAAGTGTTGTACCTGAGAGTTTATGGTACAAATGGTCAGAGATAAATGGCATAAATGGTGAAACCATTTTAAGTGTCTCTTTAAAAATAGCCCCTAACTCAACAATACTTTCTCTGTCCGCTTTAGAGTACTCAATACCCCAGTCACAAAACTCATTCCATACAAAGTTGTAAAGTGTTTTTGCACTTTCATCAAACTTATAAGACTCGATAGAAGTACGTATTTTCTCTACAGCCAAAGCAAGCCTAGATTGCATATAGCGTCCAAGTGGTGTTTTAACTTCTATGTCTTTGAGTTCAGGGAATGTCTCAACATTGAGCTGTAGGTAGTTAGTTGCATTGTAAAGTTTGTTTGTAAAGTTCCTGAACTGTTCCAAGTTCTTAGCACCTAACTTGATGTCACGACCTTGCACTGCCAAGTAGGCGAGTGTAAAGCGTATGATATCTGCAGAATGCTCTTCAACCATATCAAGAGGGTCTATAACGTTACCTTTGGACTTCGACATTTTTGCTCCGTGTCTCATCACGTACCAGTGCATGCATGTAGATGTCTTTAAACGGCAGTTTTCCTGTGAAGTGTTCGCTCATCATCATCATACGTGCTACCCAAAAGAACATAATGTCAAACCCGGTAATGAGCAAGGAGTTAGGGTAAAAATCTTCCATATCTGTCGCATTGTAGAGTTCAGGCAGTTTTCCGTTGTTACCCCAACCCAAAGGTGACATTGCCCATAATGCAGAGGAGAACCAAGTGTCTAGTACGTCAGGATCTTGTGTTAGCTTCTTAGAGTTACACTTAGGACAACCCTCAGGCTCATCTGCTTTGTCTGCCCATTGATGACCGCAAGTCTGACAGGTAAACACAGGAATACGGTGTCCCCACCAAAGCTGACGGCTGATACACCAAGGACGAAGCTCATCCATCCATGCAGTGTAGGAGTTTATCCAGTGAGCAGGGTGAAAGTTGTTGTGTTTTTTAGTCTCTTTGATAGAATTCTCAGCGATCTTCTCACTCAAGAACCACTGCTCAGAGATAAAAGGCTCTACAATGTTCTTACATCTGTAACAGTGTCCTACCTGATGCACGTGATCTTCTATCTTGACGATGTAGCCAGCATTTTCAAGTGCCTTGACAATGACAGGACGCGCTTCAAGACGCTCTAGTCCTTCAAACTCTCCACAGTATTCATTTAAGATACCTTTTTCATTAAAGACTTTGATGAACTCCAAGTCGTGTCTTTTACCAACAGCGTAGTCATTTTGGTCGTGGGCAGGGGTAACTTTAACGACACCTGTACCAAAGTCCATGTCCACATGCTCATCAGTAATGACTTTGATCTTTCTATCGGTAAGAGGCAGAAGAACTTCTTTACCTACGATGTCAGAGTAGCGTGCATCATCAGGGTGTACCATGATCGCAGTATCTCCAAAGTAGGTCTCCGGTCTGGTGGTCGCTACTTGAATTTCTCCTGAGCCATCGGCAAATTTGTAGATCATTGTGTAGAACTTACCGTTGACTTCTTCGTGTTCTACTTCGATGTCTGAGAGTGCCCCATCGTGTGTACACCAGTTCACCATGTAGTTATTTTGTGTGATCTGACCTTCGTTATAGAGTGTAACAAAGGCTTCTTTTACGGCTTCTTTAAGCCCTTCATCCATGGTAAAACGTTCACGTTTCCATGCAGGTGTCACACCCAGTTTACGCATTTGATGTACGATGTTACCGCCAGAGGTTTCTTTTTGTAGCCAAGCACGTTCTAAAAATTTCTCACGTCCAAGTTCTTCTTTAGTCGTACCTTCTGCTAGAAGTTGTTTTTCTACGATGTTCTGTGTAGCGATACCCGCATGGTCAGTACCTGGCTGCCAAAGTGTTTTAAACCCGTCCATACGCTTATACCGTGTGATGATGTCTTGTAGTGTAAAGGTGAGGGCATGACCAATATGTAGGCTTCCTGTAACATTGGGAGGAGGCATCATAATGGAAAAGGTTTTACCTTTTTCCTGAATACTTTTGTTTCCCTCTATCTCAAAATACCCACGCTCTTCACAGAGTTTATAGTAATGATCTTCTACTTCTTTGGGGTTGTATGTTGCTTTTTTTTCTACTGTTTCGCTCATGGTATCATCCTACATGCTATATATTCACGCGATTATAGCGTATTGACAATTATAGGAGATTGAACTACAATAATGCAAAGGAGTTAGCCATGGAAAAGAAAATAGAGTTAGCACTAGAAGAGATAAAAAAATCTACACACTTTAGTGAAGAAGAGAAACCCGCCATCATAGCGAAGATAGAAGAATGGAGAGAAGAAAAATCTGCTATTTCAGATCTTACAAATACGCTTGAAGAATGGTGGCTAAAGGTAGAACCTATTTTTGCTGATTTAGGTCTTGTTTAATAGATGGAGATATACACCCAATATACTTACGAAAAAAAATGGCAAAAAACAAGCCAAAAAGATGCCTTGCGTATGATAAGTGAAGAGATGCCAGAAACAGATGCAGAGGGAACACTTGCCTACATCTTATCTGAGATACAAAAAGGGAAGACTGTGACTTTGGGTGGATGTCGATTTAAAAGTACTATGTAACCTTATAAAAACTTTTCTTATTTTCAAATTTGCACTACCTTTAAAATAGCATCTTATAATTTTATTACTATGGATACATACTATTTACACGAATTATAGAGTATAATAAAAATATGTAATACTTGTGTACAAAAAGGGAGACGATCATGAAAGAATTTATAGGGGAATTGTATGTCTTGTTTTCGTATCCAAAAAATATCATACTTTTGCTGTCTCGTCTGGTCATTGCCTATGGATTTTCATCTCCAGCGCTTCTAAAGATCAATGATTTAGATGGAACGGTGAGTTGGTTTGAAAGTGTTTCTATACCCTTTCCTACACTCTTGGCGTACCTTGTTTCAGGTATTGAATCCATAGGTATCATTCTCTTGCTTCTTGGACTCTTTACCCGTTATATATCTATCCTTCTAGGTTTGGTAATGATAGGTGCCATATTCTTTGTACACATTTCTCACGGTTTTTCTGCCAGTGATGGAGGTTTTGAAATCCCCTTGTATTATTTGATCTTCCTTATGCTATTTGCAACATATGGAGCAGGAAAATATAGTTTAGACAGACTTTTATTTGATGGAGAGAAAGATGAATAAGGAAAACCTACTCTCTTACTTTACTGTCATTTCGTCAGACTGGAGCATACTGTTTGAACTCTTTTTGATTGTGATTGTTTTAGTCATGATCGTTGTAGCTATTTATGACCGTTTTGTACAAAGAAAAGATCAACTTTTGATCAATTATCCTCTTGTGGGGCGTATGCGTTATTTATTTTACATGTTACGAAGTCCTATGAGACAATATTTCGGTGATGAAACGTACTATGATTCGTTTGAAAAAATTGAATGGGTCAATAAAGTATCAGATGGAAAAAATCCCTATTTGTCTTTTTCTCCCTCTACTCCTTATGGTAACCAAAAAACACTTTTTAGACATGCAAACTTCGTGAAGGAGATACATGAAGTACAGGCTGATTTTTCTGTTCTTTTTGGTGAAAAGAGAGCAGAACCATTCAAAAGTAGAAGTATCATAGGACGTTCAGCCATGAGTGATGGGTCTATCTCTCCTGAAGGGACACGTGCGTTTGCCAGAGGCGCCTTTAATGGACATTTCCCTATAAACACAGGAGAAGGTGGGCTGACCTCCAATTTTTTGGCTACGCTTAATTTAAAAGATTGTGATTATGGATATCTTGAAAGAAAAGAAGGTACTTGGTTTTCCAAATCTATTTATAGAGTGATGAGAGTATTAACTAACCGAGAGGTTTCACAACGTTTATATAGAAGTATGGTGATACGACAAAAAGACAAAGGGTCATTTATTTTTGATAGGGATAAGCTTATTTATTTTCGTATCGATTGGAGTAGCCCTTTGGAGATGTTCCCTCAAAGTGTACCTGTGGGTGTGCCGGACATTACTTTCCAGATGGGTTCAGGTCTTTATGGTGTGAGAGATGAAGAGGGAAAATTTAGTGATGAACGATATGCTAAAGTGATGCGTTTTTGTCGTATGACGGAAGTAAAATTAGCTCAAGGAGCTAAACAAACAGGGGGCAAACTACTAGCAACTAAAGTGAGTGATGATATCGCCTACTATAGAGGCATCCCCGCACATAGAGACCTTATTAGTCCAAATCGTTTTCCTTATGCCACAGATATGGAGACTTTTTTTAACTTCATAGAACGTTTACAAAATCTCTCAAATAAACCAGTGGGATTTAAGATCGTCATTTCTACTAAAGAGAGTTTTGAAGAGTATGCAAAAGCTTTACATCAAAGAGTACTTGACGGTCAAAGTATTCCTGATTTTATGACCATAGACGGAGGGGATGGCGGAAGTGCTACAGCACCACTTGAGATGATGTCTAAAATAGGTTTACCTATACGAGAGGCATTACTCATCGTCAATAGTGTACTCAAAGAGTATGACTTGAGAGAGCATATCAAGATCATCGCCAGTGAAAAAGTACTCACTCCTGATGATGTGGTAGAGCTACTCTGTCATGGTGCAGACTTTATCAACATTGCCAGAGGATTTATGATCTCAGCAGGATGTATACGTGCCAGAGAGTGTTCCGGTGCCAACGGCAGGGACTGTCCTGTAGGGCTTGCCACTATGAATGAGGCTAAAAGAAGTAAGTATCTTATCATAGAAAAATCAAAACATGTCGCATTTTATCACCATCAACTTTTACATGGTGTACGTTCTTTACTTGCGGTGATGGGTAAAAAACACATAGATGAGTTACATATGGATGATTTGATCATGCGGACTAAAAAATGTTACTGATACAAGTTGGATGAGTAAAGTAGAAGAAAGATGCTTAGCATATAGAGATTATTTAGATGAGAAGAACAATTACTTTCCATCCTGTATTTACAAATAGTTCGACTTTTTAATCAACTATTTATAGCCTTATACAGGAAATCAAAATTCATACTATTTTTTTATAAAAATCTTGAAGTTTTTGAATATGTATACCAATTTCAAATTCATTCGCAATCACTTCTCTATTAATTGGCATTTTCTCCCAGTGAATGATATCTGCCATACGTAGTGCATAGTTTTCTACATCCCTCTCTTCTACAAGGTATCCATTGACTTCATTTGTTACAAGTTCAGGTATACCAGAATGATAGCTACTAAGCACAGGTAATTCCATTGCCATTGCCTCCATCAGTGCATTCGGAATTCCTTCCTGGTTTCCGTCATCGGTTGTGATGCTGTGGTGTACAAAAATATCAGCATTTTGCATGAGTTCTTTTGCTTCAATAGGTGAAACAAAACCTACAAACTCAACATAGTCCCCAATCTGTAACACTTCTGTTAATTTCACAAGTTCTTTTTTTCTATCCCCATCACCAGTAAAAATCAATTTAAAGTTTTTTGACTCTTGGGTAGATATAAACTGAGCAAATGCTTCTAACGTATACTCTATCCCTTTTCTCTCTGCTAGAGATGAGACTTGTAAAAAAGTAAAACTTTCATGTGCTACACTTTCTTTTCTAACAAACTTTTCAAGGTCGATACCACTATGAAGTATCATACTTTTATCTACAGGGATAGCATGTTTTTTAAGATTGTTCCGTAATGAGTTAGCTACAAATATAGAGTAGTAATTGGGTTTAGCCAATACTTCGCGTAGACGTTTGACATAAGACTTTTTATTTAGGAGGTCACTTGCATCGTGTCCTCGAAACTGAATTACCAAGGGTATATTATTGTCTTTCATATTATCGATTAATTTAAGTGCCTGAATACCAAATTGACAGTGAATAACATCTGGTTGGAACTCGTCAATGATGTTGTTTAATGCTTTGGAAAAGCGTTTATTATAGAGGTTCATATGTATATCTAGTTTGATTAGTATCCTAGAAAATATACTCATCTTGTCTGAATCGATTGTCTTTATATTCTGGTAGAGAGGATAGTCACCCTGATCAGATATTGTGTCACAAATAAAAAGTAAATCATTGTTTTTTGACAGATGTACTGCGTCTTGGTGTATAAAGGTTTCAGTTGCATTCCCAATAGATTGTGCGTGCATTAAAATTTTCATCATTTAGCCTATAGTAAGTTCAAATTGTATTACTGTATAGTATCATTAATAGGGATGTAAAGACTTAATGGTTTATATAAAATGACATTCTCCTGAACCTTTTTTATGTTAAAAGATGTTTTTGTGGCAAGTACCACTTAAGTAGTATTCTAGTAGTATAATTAAAACTATTGAGAAAATGTAATATATGATTAAGAATCCTAAAGTTTCAATTTTAATACCACTATATAATGCTGAAGAGTATGTAGTAGATACTCTTGAGTCATGTTTAGACCAAACCTATGAGAATATTGAGATTATTATTGTTGATGATGGCTCGACTGATGCTAGTTTAGAAATTGCTAAAAAATATGAAAAAGAGAATAAACATATAGAAGTTGAAGTACAGAAGAATAGTGGTGCTTGGGTTGCAAGAAACAAGAGCATTTGAACTTTCTTCTGGAGATTTTATTCAGTACCTTGATGCAGATGATATCTTACATCCAGATAAGATTCGTCTACAGATGGAAGTTCTGATGCATGAGGATGCCAATACAATTGTTTATGGAAAATGGGGTGTTTTCCAAAAAAATATAAAAAATACTATTTGGTTAAATCCACCGGTCAATAAAGATTATGATGATAGTAAACAGTTCCTTCTAGATCTTTGGGCAAGTGGAGGGGCTATTACGACACTCCTATGGCTCACACCAAGAGAGCTAATAGCCAAAAGTGGAGGGTGGAATGAATCATTATCGACAAATGATGATGGGAATTCTTTGCTCGAGTTGTTTTTAATGCCAATAGGGTACTCTTTTTAGAAGATAGTATATCTTACTACCGTACAGATAATGAAAATAGTCTTTCTCGAAATGTCACCAAGAAAGCTTTATTGTCTATTTTTGATTCTTTTACAACTTATGTTGAACTCTTCAAAAATGATATGAATAGATTTGAAATTAGAAAAAGTTTGGCTTTTGTGTATTCTAAATACTTATTTTTAGTGTATCCGGAACATAGTGATCTTGTACAAAAAACAGAAGAAAAGTTAAAGTATTTGGGATTTGATAAACCTATCATAAACAAAGGAACTAAGTATTATTATCTATCAAAGTTTATTGGAGTGTACAATGTTATTAGACTTAGAAAATTGCTAAGAAAATAACGTTTATGCATATGATATTTTTAATGAATGAAGAATTAGTTTAAAGGGATAAAATTGAAATTTAGCATTATTACACCTACCTATAACAGAGCACATACTATTGAACGTGCCATTAACTCTATACTTAATCAAAATTATCAGAATTATGAGATGATCATTATAGATGATGGTTCAACTGATAACACATTTGAAATACTTAAAAAGTATTTGGATGATCCAAGAATTAGATATATTGGTCCAAATAAAAACGGAGGAGTAAATGTAGCCGAAATATTGGGTTAAATAATGTATCTAAAGATTCTGATTGGATTACTTTTCTAGATAGTGATGATGAATTTTTCCCTGATGCACTTGAAAAAATGAAAACAACCATTGAGATAAATTCTGCATATGACTATTTTAGATTTGCAGTAGTGTATGACAATGGAGATGCTGCTTGTTTTGCAAAATATGATAATATCGTTGTGGACTATGAAGGAACATTGAAACAAGAAGATGTTTCCGGTGAATGGGTAGTCACTTTAAGTAAAAAGGTACTTGATGATGGATTTGAGTTTGATGAAAGTGTGAATGCCCATGAAGCTATTAGTTGGTTTACGCTTTCAAAAAAAGAGAAGTGTCTACATTCTTTGGAGAAAGTAAGAATTTATCAACTGGATACTGAGGGACTGCAAAGACAAGCGACAAAACAGATGAATACTACAGGAATAGTGTAAAAGGAATATCTCTGTATTTAAAATTACATGGTAAAGATCTAAAAAAATATAATAAAAAAGATTATGCACTCAAATTATATATTTTGGCTAATGCAAACTTAAAGCTTGGAGACTATAAAGAGGGAATTCAAAATCTAGGTAGAGCCTTGGTACTAGATCCTTTTAATTCTAATGTATTGAAAAAAATATTTAAAATTAACTAGTGGAACAAATGAAAATATTACATATCTTACCAAGTATTCATACTGGGAGGCGCAGAAAAGTTTTGTGTTGACATTTGTAATACGCAGGCAGATATCTCAGATAATGAAATTTATCTTTGTGTCCTAGATAGTATTACAGAAGATCAACCTTTAGTAAAAATGATATCTCCAAAGGTTAATTTAATCTCTTTAAATAAACAAGGTGGGTACAGTGTGAAGATGATTTTTAAAATCTACCAACTTTTATCCCATATTAAACCTGATATTATTCATTTAAATGGAAGAGCATTGGTCTATGCCTCTATACCTATTTTATTAAAAAGAATTCCGTCAGTGTATACAGTACATACTATGGCACACAAAGAATATAATAAATATATTAGAAAATACATTAAAATTTTATTTAATTCATTTAATAGACTTTTTACACCGGTTGCTATTAGTAAAAGTGTTAGCAAAACAATACAAGAGACATATGGTAGCAATCTGAGTACATTGATATATAATGGAAGTTCTGAACTTTCTATTTCTCCTGAATCAAAAAATGTCGCATATTATATTAATAAATTAAAAATGAATGAAGAAACTTTGGTATTTATGTATATTGGTCGCATTCAAAAAGCAAAAAATACACTTTTATTGATCCAATCATTCAATAAACTTCTTGATAATGGTCAAAATGTTTGCTTATGTATTGTAGGCTATGATCCCGTCCCTAATAAAATTTATTCTAATTTATGTAAAAGTGAAAATAAGTATCCGGATAATATTAAATTTCTAGGTCGAAAAGATAATGTAGCGGACTATTTATTATGTTCAGATACATTATGTTTGACTTCAACTTATGAAGGGTTGGGCATAGCAGCATTAGAGGCATTTTCTATGGGAGTACCTGTACTTTCAACTCCATCAGGCGGACCGTCAGATATTATTATCCCTGGTATGAATGGCTATATTTCAGAAGAAATAACAGTTGAAAGTTATGTAAAAATATTATATAAATTTATAGATAAACCTTTAAGAAACAGAGAAAAAATAATTGAATTGTACCAAGAAAAATATACTATGAGAGCATGTGCTTCTCAATACTTGGAACTTTATAAATCGAAACTAAGAAAGAGATAGTAGTTAATGAATATAGCACAAAATCGTAATCATACTTCAAAAAGTTTAGATGTGATCGCTATACTTATTTTTACTATATCCTTAGTCTTCTTAAGTACAATTGTCTTTGAGGGATATTTTGCACCTATTCTTTTATTTATAGTTATGATTGTCATGAGTATTTTTTTTATTATACTTTTTTCAAACAAGCATGAGATACTTTTAAAAATAAAATTATTTGTATTTTTCTTTTCATTATATTTATTGTATGCATTAATAAATCATTATCTTTTACTGAGTTATTATCCTAATTATTTACCTTTTGATTACATTGATGAAGAAACTCTTTACAAGTTTTCATATATTGGTCTACCTTATGTATCTGGAGAAAAGTTTTTTTTTGATCTATTCTCTGTTTTTAAAATTAGTGAATTACCTTTACACGTTGTTTTTTCCTCACTCATCGCATACTTTTCTATTATAATTGATGGTACCAATAGTATAATTGTACACAAACTCCTTTCTCCTTTTTTAGGTGGATTGTTTTCAGTTGTTTTATTTTCAACTCTAAAGTATCAATTTAAAGATTTTACTTTTGCATTAAATGCAACATTGGCTTATGGTTTATTCTCTGCCATATTTATTTACTCTACTCCTCTCTTGAGAGATGTGGACATAGCTTTGGCATATATGATATTTATTTATCTTTTTTTACAAAAAATCAGTTTTATTAATTTTGTGTTTCTTTTTTTAATTGCGTTTATCACTATTTATTTGAGAGTGGAATCCGGAATGGTTTTATTTGGTCTGATACTTTTATATAGTTATTTGCATATTAGAAAATTACAATCTACATCAATAAAATTGATATTTTATATCTTTTTTATGGTATTGTTTTCTTTGGTTGCCTTTATAATGAAAAGTAAGATTATTGGGATGATTGTAAGGTTAGATGATGTAAATACAGCAAGATCTATCGCTGCTGCATCAGCTGGCTCCTTTGGGGTACTTTTAAATAAACTTCCATTTCCTATGAGCTATATTGCTAAAGTATCTTTTGGTCAGTTGCAGCCTTTCCCCATTTTTATAGCTATAGATGATATGCCTATATATGTTATGAGTGGTATTTTTTGGCCTTTTATATTTATTATGATGCTTTATGCTGTATTGAAAAAAAATATTAGAATTCTTATAGATGAAAAAGTCAAATATTTATTAATAGTAGCAATTGCAATTTTATTTTTAATGTCTTCAGAACCTATGACAAGAAGAATGATGAGTGTTTATCCTATTATATACATTACTGCGCTATATGTATTTTATTTTATTAAAATAAATAAGATTAAAAAGATATTTACATATTACCTTTTTGGTATCATTGTACTTAATACTTTTTATTATTTAATAAAAACTTGATAACTAATATATAAAATTGAAGGAGATTTATTTTTGAAGATCTTATTAATGGGACCTAGAATTAATCAGAAAGATCCTTTATTTATAGGCGGTGCAATTGCAGTATTTGAAGAACTGATTCATCAATTTGATAAACATAATATTAAATATGATGTTATAGATACAAATAAAAGAAATTATCTAAATATCTTTAGTGCCTATTTTTCTATAATACTACAAAGTTTCATAAAACAGCGAAGATGTACTCATATATCTTTACATAGTTCAAGGGATTATATACTTCTTGGGTTAATCATTATTTTTATAGGAAAAGTATTTAACAAAAAAACAAGTCTTAGAAAATTTGGTGGTGAAGCTTCACGAGTTTATATTAATAGTACGGGAATAAAAAAAATAGTTTTGAGATTTATTTTTTCAAATATGAATATCTTGTTTTTTGAAATTAAGCATGTTGTCCAGTTTTTTTTAGACATTAATACAAATTGTTTTTGGTTTCCCAATGTGAGAAATAGAACAATAGAGCCTGCTTTGCCAAGAAGATTTCATAAAAAATTTGTTTTTATCAGCCATGTTCAAAAGGAAAAAGGTATTGATGAAATATTAGAAGCATCAATGCAGTTAGACAGTAGCTATACAATTGATATATTTGGGTTTATTACAGATAAAAAATATACGAAAGAATATTTAGAAAAATTTAATGTTGCATATCGTGGTGCATTAGAAGCCAAGGCAGTAATGAATAAGTTAAATGAGTATGATGTTGTTCTTCTTCCTAGTTATAAAGAAGGATATCCAGGGATTATTATCGAAGCCTATTCACTGGGTATCCCGGTTATTTCGACAACATTAAAAAATATTGAGGAAATAGTATATTCTTATAAAACGGGTATTCTTGTAAAGCCTGGCGATGTTGAGGAGTTGGTGTATGCAATTAAATATTTTAATGATGATAATTATACTAATATATCTGAGAATGCTTATGAGAAATTTGATGATTTTAAGTCTGACATACAAACAAAACTTTTTTTAGACCGACTTACTAATGCATAAATTAAACAGACTTTTAAATACAATAAAATATCTTAAGTTTACACAAATCTATTTTCGATTGTTTTATACTATAAGAAATCGAATTAGAAAATACAATTCTTTTGTTTATATCTCGTCCATTTCTTCATCTGTAACACATCTGACACTAAAGGAATCTATTCTTTTTAGTAATGTATACAGCAAAAATAAATTTATATTTTTAAATAAGTCACATACGTTTGATGAAATTATAAATTGGAATTTTTCAAGATATGGTAAATTATGGACATATAATTTGACATATTTTGATTATCTTGAATCAAAAGGATATCTCTAAAGAAGAAGGGCTTAAAGCTTAATTAATGATTTTATTAGATAAGTCAAATGATATCAAAGATGGACTTAATGCCATTTCCAATTTCTCTTCGAGGAATAAATTGGATTAAATTTTTAACTAATCATGAAATGAAGATCAAAAAATTAATGATTCACTCTATGCTCAATATTATATTTTGATGGATAATATTGAATATCATCTTCTTGGTAATCATCTTACTTGAAAATGCATTTTCTTTACTTTTTGGAGCCTATTATTTTCAGGATGAAGAGTTATATTTAAAGGCAAAAAAGATTTTAAAAGATGAACTTAAAGAACAGATTTTAAAAGATGGTGCCCATTTTGAGTTAAGTCCAATGTATCATCAGATCATGCTCTTAAGAGTACTTGACTGTATTAATTTGGTTCAAAATAACAATTGGAAAAATCATGAATTACTTGAACTATTTATCAGTAAAGCTGAGATTATGTTGGGTTGGTTAAATACCATTACATATGAAAATGGTAGATATTCCATTATTGAATGACAGTACCAATAAAATAGCACCGACGACAAAAGAACTTAATGAGTATGCGATCTACGTTAGAAGTAAAAACAAAAAAAATTGGAGTTACATGACAGTGGTTATCGTAAAATAGAAAATGAGCGTTATGAGATGATCATGGATATTGGTAACATAGGCCCAGATTACATTCCTGGTCATGCCCACAGTGATACTTTTAATTTTGAACTGTACGTTGATGGAAAACCGTTTATAGTTGATACTGGACTTTCAACCTATGAAACAAATAAAAGACGCATTTTAGAACGTTCAACAGCTTCTCATAATACAGTAGAATTGGAAGATCTCGACCAAAGTGAAGTTTGGGGTAGTTTTAGAGTTGCAAATCGTGCATATGTGGTTAATCTAGAAGAATCAGATAATTATGTTAGGGCTATACATGACGGGTATAAAAAAAGACTAGATGCTTTACATCAGCGAGAGTTTTTATTTGAAAATCAAAAGATTAAAATTATAGATATGATCATTTCTAAAAAAGAGCACAATGCTATTGCAAGATTACATTTCCATCCTGAAATTGAGCCGATTATAATTGATGGTGGTGTACAAATTGATAATGTCAAGATAAAAATCAAAGGTTCAAATTTCAAAATATATGATTATAATTATGCACCTGAGTTTAATAAATTGAAAAAAGCTAAATTAGTGGAAATACTATTTACAAATAAATTAGAAATTGAGATCATATTATGAAAATACTGTTTATAACAGATAACTTTCCTCCTGAAGTCAATGCACCAGCCACACGAACATATGAGCATTGTTTAGAGTGGGCAAAGCAGGGTGCCGAAGTGACTATTATCACATGTGCTCCAAATTTTCCACATGGGAAGATATATGATGGTTATAAAAATAAACTTTATCAAAAAGAACAGCTTGATGGTATAGAAGTTATACGTGTATGGAGCTATATGTCTGCAAATAGCGGATTTGTTAAAAGAGTGATTGATTATTTTAGTTTTGCATTTATGGCATTCTGGGTGGGGTTGCTTCAGAAGCATGATATTGTCATCGCTACGTCACCACAGTTCTTTACTACTTGGGCAGCTTGGGGTATATCTAAGATTCGAAGAAAACCGTGGATTTTTGAGCTTAGAGATCTTTGGCCTGAGTCTATTCGCACTGTTGGAGCTATGAAGCAGGAACGTATTCTTGATTGGTTAGAAAAAATAGAACTAGGCCTTTATAGGGATGCAGATAAAGTAGTAGCTGTGACAGACGCTTTTAAAAGCAATCTTATACAACGTGGGATAGAACCTGATAAGATTGAAGTTGTGACAAATGGTTCAAACGTAGACTTATTTTTCCCTCGAGACAAAGATCTTGAATTATTGCGGTCATTGAAGCTGGAAAATAAGTTTATTATTGGATACATCGGGACACATGGAATGGCACATAGTTTAGATTTTATTGTGCAGTCTATTTCAAAGATTAATGATGCAAGTATACATTTTTTATTTATCGGTGATGGTTCTATGAAGAGTAAAATTATTAAAATAGCTTCGGCATTGTCTTTGCAAAATATTACATTTTTAGACCCTATTGCGAAAGAGGAAGTTCCAAGATATTTGTCAATTATAGATGTTTCCTTAGCTCCTTTAATCAAGTCAGATACATTTAAAACAGTCATTCCATCCAAAATTTTTGAGGCAGCAGCTATGCAAAAACCAACATTACTTGGGGTAGAAGGCCAGGCTAAAGAAATCATGGATAAATATGGAGCAGGGCTTTGTTTTGAGCCAGAAAATGAGAAAGATTTTATTGCAAAAGTAAATCTGCTTAAAAATGACCAATCGGCTTATAAAAACTACCAAGAAGGCTGTAGACGTTTAGCTGAGGAATATGATCGAAAGAAATTGGCAGATAGTATGCTAAATATTATTGAAAGAACTTCATGTTGAAGAGATCTATCAAGTATCAATTTCAACAGCTACCATAAGCCTCATTATGGAGAAGATCATATCCAAGGTCTATTTTACTACATTCGGTAAAGTAATTATTCTTGGACTATTCGTAAATTTATCACTAGTAAAAGTATAATCTTGTGTGTATTCAGCACGATTGCCGTTCAAATTGTTAGAGGTTATTGCGTTAGTAAAAGCATAGTTATTGCTTATCAACTCTACATCAGTAGTGCTATCTACTAGAGTATTATTTTGGAAGAAGGTAGATTCTGCATTGTAGGCAAATGTTTCATAAAGTCCTACTCCATCTATAATTGTATTATCGTGGGCATCAGACCTACGTGAAGCACCGAATGATATGATTGGATAATTTACTAGCTCCACAATTATAGAAAAGATTATTTGCTAGTTCTCCATCTATTAATCCTTTAGTCGAAATCCTGAGATCTGGTCGCATTAGAACCAGTGACGAACCCTTTTTTAGAATTAAAGAAAACATTATCCTTAATTATGACATTTTTTATACTGTAATGTGCAACCATACAAGTTTCTCCATTTCCTCCTGAAGCGACCAGTATATCCCCACATCCTATTATTTGTAACCACAAATGGATTTGAAGCATTATTCAGAACCTACCTTCAAGGTCAATGGCATTCTCCATATCAATTTGAGTTGTTAGATAGAAATCAATTTCCATCTATAATAGTACCTTCTACATTAGCATCTTGGTACCGTCCTTCCGCATTACTGTATTTAGGGCTTCTATTACTTTGAAAACCATCGTTTTGGTTTACAAACTCGTTATTTATTACTTTAGTATTTTTTATTTCATAGTAATCGGAACCCCAATTTATAAGACTTATACAGACCATATCTGAAGGTTACTTTCATACTGGTAAACCTACTATTCTGAATAGTATTATCATTTGAATCATGTCTTATTTGCACACAACCACCTATATCATCAGTATACATTCTGTTAATTATATTGTTTGATGAACCATTAACAAGTTCTATAACAGTTCCAACATTTGAATTAATATGTGCTGGTCTGTCAAGTGTCCAATAGTCTGCATTTGAAAACCTTAAAGAAATAGATAGCAATCTGGCTTTTATCTAATTGTCCTGGATGCAGGTCATTACCATTATTAAGAATAATATACCGTCTCTTTTCACCAGTACCACTTGCTGTGATTGAAATATTCTCAAGTGATTTATAGTCCCCAGGAGAAACACAAAAAATTCTTTTAGAACTACTATTAATTGTTTTCCAGTCATCATTACTTCTAATAAACTGTACTTCAGGATTACTTGCATCACATTTTGGAAGATTAACTTCTTCAAGGTATTTACTTGTATTTTTTGTTGTCTCTAATGTTGGCGCTGGTATAGGTTCTGGTGTTGATACTACAACTGGCTCTGCTACTGGAAGGGTTGTAGTAGTTTTGTCATTATTGATAGTGACATAATTATTGCTTGCAGCAAAGACATTGGACGAACTTAACCCATGTATATCTTGAGGTTTGATCCAAGCACCGATTTCTTCCCCCTCATAGCCTGGAGGGATTGTAAAACTTTTATTGGTTCCATTTTGTAGTTCTTTCGTAGGGGTACTCCAGGCAATAGTACTTTGACCCTCTGCATCCCCATCGATATCACTAAAGTTATAGTTCAGTGTGAGTTTCCCACCTGTACTTGCGACTCCTTCAATAAATACATCACTAGCAGTGGGAGCATGGTTTGATACTTCTATAGCTTCAATAGTTTGTGTTTCTGCATCAGTTGGAGTTGTTTGTGTCTCAGGGAATAGTCCTTCTTTTGTCATTGTAAATGTTGTTGCCATTAATATAGCTAATGGCAATATAAATAATATTATAATTTTCTTCATGATGATCCTTTTAATCTTCTATAATATCGCCAGAAGCGATAGCCGGAATGATGCCATTATAGGTAGCCTCATATTTCCATTTATGATTGTATGCTTTAAGTTGAAATGCTTCACCTGGTGCAACTTTTAACTCAAACATACCATTTTCATCTGTTGTCAGGTCGCTGCTTATCCAATTAGATCCAATAGCATAAACTCTTGCATCACCTACAGCATTACCATTCTCATAGTAAATATATCCACGATAGATTCCTGGATCATTTTCAATGGGCTTGTTTATACTCCATGTCCCAGTATGTGAGATATCACCACTGTATGTACCGTTTTCATTTAACTCAGCAAATCCTTCTTCGATCCATAATCCTTTATCGTAATCATAATACCAAAGTGGAATCATGTTTTGTGTTTCCAAAGAAGGAACAGCATCAAATGTCAATGTTGCTATTGTACCATCTATAAAGTGTAGTGCATTGCCATTGGTATCTTTAAATGATATATGCATTAAACCATAAGAAGCAAACTGTTCGATCACCCCATTGGCATTCAATCCTTCAAAAGATCCGGGAAAGAGTTTTTTACCTAACTCTGTAGTCATATCTTGAAACTCCAGTGTTGCAAAGACTGTACCATTATATATATTTCCAGCGTTATCTGCATAGGCTGAAGAAGGTACATCGATATGTCCACCCAAAGCTCTAGTGTTACTATCAAAACTCCATTGGTTATCATAGGCATCCATAGTATGTTCTAGGTAATTAGCAGAAGTAGTACCATCAAGAAAGAACTCTTTTATCTGAATCTTGGTACTTCCTAGGAAATAGCCTTCTTTTTCAAAGTTTATGACTGCGTTATCATCTTCAGAAAGATTATTGAGTGTGTAGGATCCGTTTGAGTCTGTGGTAGTTGAAGCTTTACCAAGACTAACAGTAACATTTTCTATACCTTGTCCAGTTAAACTATCTTTAACTTGTCCTTTTTGAGTTACTATTTTTATGGATGTTGTTATCTCTGGAGATATGTTTACTGGGACAGGAGTAGCTTCTGTAGAAGTAGTTGTACTTGGGGAAGACACTGTAGTAGCAGTTTCTGTAGATATGGTTTTTGGAACAGTTGTTGAATCTGTCGAGCTAGTGTTGGAACCGCCACCACAACCTACTAAAAAAGTTATAGATAGTGCAAGCAAGAAGTTGATAATCTTTTTATACATAAACATCAATTTTTCCTTATTTAAGTTAATTTTATATTTAAGAAAAAGTTTATATGAGTGTGTGAGGAGTAAATGATACCATGAAATTAATCATTTATATTTTTACTAATATTAAGTATAGGCAACTTGGCTGTCTCTTATTTGAGATCCTAAGCTTTCCGTACACTGTTTCACAACAGGTTTGGCTTTTTCTAATTGCAATAGTATACTAGAGTAGTATTACTAAAGTATTACCCCAATTCACGCTTAAGTGTTAAGCTACTAAATTAAGTAGTAATTTTTATAGTATAGCATAAAAACTATATAAATCTAATATAGCTAGATATTGCAATTGATATGTTACAATAACCATCGTAAATAGGGAATATGGAGTATAAAATATGGCAATTATAGAACTAATCAGTATATTTATCATCACCTTTTTTGGTATCTATTTTTTTAAAAAATATGCTGCAAAATTAGGATTTGTTGACATACCCAATATAAGAAGTATGCATGATAATGAAAAAATAAGTGCTGCAGGTATAGTGTTTATTTTATCACCTTTACTAGTATTACTAGTATTTCATTTTGAACATATTATGTCATATTACTATATATATTTAGCTATCATTTTAGTGCTTTTTGTTGGCATATGGGATGACATGAAAGATGTATCGCCCAAAATAAAGTTTTTCTTTATCTTCATGGCTACATTATTGTTATACATAAATGATTTTGCCATATATTCTTTAGGTACATATCTTAACTTTGAATTAAAGTTACCATTATGGTTGGTGTTTCCATTTACATTTTTTGCCATGGCAGGGTATACTAATGCATTAAATCTCATGGATGGGTTAGATGGTTTAGCCGCGTCATTGTCTATAGTAATATTTTCAACATTTTTTGCTATAGGCTGGATACATCAGGATGAATTACTTATGATACTTCCTTCATTTTTTATCATTACATTATTAACATTTTTAATATTTAACTGGAATCCTGCAAGCGTATTTATGGGAGACAGTGGTTCATTGACTTTGGGGACAATTATTGTCATTTTAACAATACAATCCGTGCAATATATTACACCAGTATCTGTGTTGTTCATTATTGCAATACCACTATTAGATACCTTTATTGTAATGACGCGTAGAATACAGAGACATCAGTCTCCATTTAAAGCGGACAAAAATCATATGCATCATCTTTTATTTAGTGTAAAAGAAGATGTCCGATATACAGTTATTATGTTAACTATGATGCAAATTGTATTTTCAATTATCGGATACCAAATTGGACAGGCAGATAATTTACTTTCGCTTATACTTTTTATCTTGTTATTTTATATATATCTGAATTTGTTTGATCAGCGGTTAAAAAGACGTCATAATAAATAGAAATAATATTTTACTTGACAGTCTTTTTTTCTTGAACTCCGTATCCATATCCATATCCGTATCCATATCCATAAGAACCTTTTGATGTCATATCTGCAGAGTTTATCACTATACCAATGTGTTTAAGATCATGGCTCTCTACTAGATTATTGAGATCCAAAACAAATGATTTTTTAGCATAATTTTCTCGGAAAACAATAAGACTTATATCAGCATATTGCATGAGATGCATAGTGTCTGTAACCAGACCTAGTGGAGCACTATCTATAAATATGTAGTCATATACTTCTTTTAATGTATTGATTAACTCATCTAGTTTATCTGATAGTATGAGTTCAGATGGGTTAGGGGGAATAGGACCGGAAGCAATGATATCTAAATTAGCATACTGAGTCGTCTGTATTATTTCTTCTATGTTATGCTTACGGCTTAAATAGGTACTCATTCCAATACTATTATCTACTTCAAAATAATGATGGAGTGTGGGCTTTCTTAAGTCAAGATTGATAACAATTGATTTGTGATTTGCCATTTGAAATATGGCACCTAGATTTGCTACAGTAGTACTTTTCCCTTCCCCTGAAGTACTGGATGTAACTAAAACTACATTGGCTTGATTTGATTTACGTGCAAATTGTAGATTTGTGCGTAAACTTCGGTAGCTTTCTGAAAAAGGAGACATTGGATCTTTGAAAACTTCCAATTTTAGCATTTTTTGTTTTAATGCGGGAAGAACACCATAGATAGGCAAATCAGTTAGGTTCTCAACATCATTTTTATTTTGAATTTTATCATTCATGAAGTTACGTAAAAAGGCTTGTACTATACCAAGAATTATACCGACCATAAGAAATACAACTAAAAAGAGCATGCGTTTAGGAGCAATAGGTGTACCATCTATGATAGGCACTATCGATGACTCTGTAATCTGAAAGTATTGCCACTTTTAACATTTCATTTTCAGATTTTGTCCTAAGTAGGTACTTGTAGGTTTCAGAGCTAACATCATAGTCCCTTTGGAGGTTAATTAATACTCTCTCTTGAGTTGGTAAAGATTCAATATTTTTCTCATAAGTTCTTCTTAATTTTTCAAGATTTGTATTTCTTTGTGACATACTTGATGCCAAATTTTTGATATTTAATTTAATTTTATTTTTAATAGAGTTAATTCTCATTCTAACTGGTGTTAAACCTGGATGTTTGTTTGAGTATTGTGATTTTAAGACTTCTTCTTCAATCTCAGCTTCTTGTAATTTAGATATCAGTGTAAGCGTAGTTTTGTCATCTAATTCCATTAAAGATGGTCCAATTGCATTAATGTTTTTCTCTGAAAAATCTAAAAGGTTTCGTATTAATAGTGCTTTTAATTCATTTTTGGAGAGTTCTATTTCAATGTTACTTAATTCTTTAATATAAGTTGCTCCCTGCAATGTTGGATTAATAGCTTTATTTTCTATTCTATACTTTTCTAATTCTTTCTCAGAGTTGTCAAGTTTCATTTTTATATCAATAAGTTGTTTATCAATAAAGTCAATTAATCTATTGCTTCCCTTACTCTTTTCTGCCACACTTTGAAGTATAAAGCTTTCTACTACGGCATTGACATAAGCATCAGCTCTATCAGGAATAGTATCAGTATAAGTAATATTTATTAATGGTGCATCAGGATTGACTTGGGTAATTTGGAGATTGCCTTTTATATTTTCATATATACTTCTATTATTAGATAATAAAACAAAATAAAGTGGTTCATGGGATATTTCTTTTTTATTAATAGTTAACTCAAAATAGGCATTTTTAATGCTCTCCCCATAGTTATATATCTTTTTATTATCTAACGTTGTGATTTCTTTGTCAAAAAGTGTATGTAGTATTTTACTTTTAAATGTATTTTCTACCTGTAGATGAAAACCATCTTCTACAGGGATAACTTTAATTTTTTTACCTACAATTTTGTTATCAAGAATAGTAATATTATTGATATCTAGGGGTATGCTGTTATAGATTTCAACCTGTTTCAAACCTATGTCTATATAATAACGTGTATGAAAGTTTATTTTATCGAGTACAAGTTTGTTCACATGATAGGTTTTTAAGATTTCCAAATCTTTATTTACATTTGAGGTACCAAAACCAGAGAAAGCTTCTCCTAAAAAGTCACCTCCAGAATTAGTACCACCGTTAACTGATTTTACTTCAATTATAGATGTTGAACTATAGATGTTGGGCTTGAAGTAAAGAGTAATCATTGCATATAAAAACACTGACAATGTAATGATGAGAATTGACCATTTATAATGAAGGAGTGTATTCAACACTTCTTTGAAGTTGAACTCTTCTTCATTATACTTATAATTGTTCTTCTCTAGAGGCTTCATCTAGGTATAGTTAATTTCTAATTATCTGATAAGTATTTAATACTTACAGCTGGTGATAGTACATTCGTAAGCAAGCGTAATGCAGGAGTGATTTGTCCGATGGATGTATTAATTGGTTTTAGGTTTGTTGGTGATACATAAATAATGTCATTCGGGTAAATCATGATGTTTGCCGATGCAATAGAGTTTATGTTTGTTAAATCTACTGTTTGGGTATGCACACCATTCTTTCTATTTTTCATAATGACAATAGCTTTTCTATTTGCATAGTCTGTAAAACCACCAGCTTTTGCCAATATCTGTAAAAGTGTAAGTTTTTCATTGAATAGTTGCATTTCTCCAACATTTTTTACTTCACCAAGTATATAAGCTCTTTTATTTAGAACTTCAAGAGATACTTCTGCATCTTCAAGATAAGCCTCAAATGCTTTTTCTATTTTTTTCTGTGCAGCTGTTTGCGTAAGTCCTGCAACATGCACAGACTTAACAAGTGGCAACCTAACGAAGCCTCTAGCATTGACTAATACCCCAGTAGTATCCTGTCTTTGGCTTTGAACACTGGATGTTCCAAGTTCAGGATGGTTGTACATGGTAATTGAAATTCTATCGTGAGGTTGAATTTTATATTCAAAAATCGTTCTGTCTATAGGCGTTAGACTTTTTTTTGCTTCTGGTAGTGTGACATTTGTATCATTAAATAAGATATAATCTTCTTTAGCGGTACAACCTGCTAGCATAAGTCCCATTAGTACGTATATGATTCCCTTTTTCATCCCATTTCCTTGTTGTGTTTAATAGTTATTTGGATTAATTATATCAAAAAATATATTAATGTACTTTAAGATAATGAATTATGTATTTATCTGGTGTTGAAACTGATACATCATTATGGATGCTGCAATGCCAACATTGAAACTTTTAACACCTTCCATCATCTCTATTGTCACTACTTCATCACATAAGTTCAATACTTCTGAAGATAGTCCTGAGCCTTCGTGTCCCATGAGTAGAACCCATTTGTTAGATACTTTTACGGAGGCAAGGGAAGTGGAATTTTCTGTCACTTCAGCTGCGTAGATGCGGTAACCATTATCTTTTAAAGCTAAGATGGTTTGTTTTATGTCATTATATAAATGGGTCTTAAGCATACTAATATGCCCCATAGATACTCTTAATGCACGTCTAGAGTAGGGGTGAGGTCCATGGGTTGGGAGAAGATAAGAATGTATGCCGATGGCTGCAGCAGAACGTGCTATGGCACCTATGTTTTGGGTGGAGCTTATCTCATCTAGCATGATGATCTGATCGTCAAGTTTGTCTAGTGCAGTCTCTTGTGGGCGTATGCCATGCATCATGACATTATGGTGTATTTTATGTCCTACGATGTTTTGCATCTGTTCTTTGTTAGCCAGATAGAGTATCGCCCCATGTTTATCCTCTATGAGTGATTTGTGTGTATCGTAGTACTCTTGTGTGGCTAGTATGCTTCTGACTTGTATGTTTTTTTCTAGTAGTAAATTAACTACTTTTGGACTGTCTGCTACAAAGCTTCCATCTGCTTTAAATGCATGTTCTCTAAACTGATGATATATTTTTAGTTCTGGGGCATGTATGTCATGTATATGTGTAAAAATCATACTATATTATACTCAAAGAGTACACAATTCACGATTACTTTACTTTATTTTGCTACAATAATAAAAAATAAAATTATAATAAATATAAGGTCACAAAATGAAAAAGGTTATTTTAGCATTACTATTTTTAGCTACATCAGCAATGGCGGAACTCCAACAGGTTTGGGCAACGCCACAGTTTGCAGATAAAAATATAAAAATTATTGATATACGTACTCCTGCTGAATGGAGAGAAACCGGTATTGTTAAAGGTGCATACACGATTATGTTTTTTGATGAAAAAGGGCATTTTGATGTAGAGAGCTTTTTAAATCAACTCAACATGGTAGTCAAAAAAGATGAGTCATTTGCACTCATGTGTAGGGTTGGGTCACGTACTGGTATGGTAAGTGAATTTTTGTCTGAAAAACTAGGATATAAGGTGATAAACCTTAAGGGTGGCATCATGAAAATGATTGCTGAAGGATACAAAACCGTCCCTTATAAATAATAAAACTTGATTAACATTGACTAAACCTTTTTGATAGTGTATAATACTTGTTAAATTAAAAATGGAAAGAATAAAATGTCAAAAAGTTTATATGAAACACTCGGTGTGAGTGAAAATGCCTCTGCCGAAGAAATAAAAAAATCTTACAGAAAACTCGCAAGAAAATACCACCCGGATATCAATAAAGACGAAAGTGCTGTTGATAAGTTTAAAGAGATTAATGCTGCATATGAAGTACTCTCTGATGCACAAAAAAAAGCACAGTATGATCAGTATGGAGACTCGATGTTTGGTGGTCAAAATTTTCATGATTTTGCTCAAGGACAAGGTGGCGGTGTTGACCTTGATGAAATCCTACGACAAATGTTTGGCGGTGGTCGTGGGGCTTCTAGTGGTGGCTTCGGTGGTTTTGGTGGGGGATTTGGTGGACCGGATCTTGATATGCAGGCACGTATTACGGTTCCTTTTATGGTTTCTATCACTGGTGGAAAGCACAATGTTTCTGCAAACGGACAAAGTTTTGATATTAAGATACCAGCAGGTATAAAATCTGGTGAGACGATGCGTGTACGTGGTAAGGGGAAACAATACCAAGGACAAGCTGGTGATTTGCTCATACAGGTTGAAGTGGCTTCTTCAAGTGAATACGAAAGAAAAGGTGACAACCTTTACAAGAATTTTGATGTTCCTCTTAAAGAAGCACTTTTTGGTGGTAAGATATCGATAGATACACCAGAAAAAGAAGTGTCACTTAAAGTACCACAAAACACCAAAAATGGTCAGAAGTTTAGGCTTAAAGGTAAAGGTGTTGCTGATAGAAAAACAGCAATGAAAGGTGACTTATATTTAGTGGCTAATGTTGTATTGCCTGATGTGGATACACTCGATGCTGAGCTAAAAGCAATGATTGAAGCAAAACTCTAATAAAGGACTAGTGATGCATAGTTATGATGAACCGGTTTATCTTATTTCTGTTGTGGCGACCATGTTAGAGATCCATCCTCAGACATTGAGACAGTATGAGAGGGAAGGTTTAGTTGAACCTTCCCGTACAGAAGGGCGTATGCGTCTGTACTCTCAACGTGATATTGACCGTATGAAACTTATATTGAGACTTACACGTCAAATGGGTGTAAATCTTGCTGGGGTAGATGTTGCTTTGCAACTCAAAGAGCAAATAGATCAAATGCAAGAAGAGATAGAGCAACTAAGAAGTGAGTTAAGTAAAGTTAACCGCAATGGTTCTGTACATGTAAGCAAAGCATTGGTAAAGACAAGTGCTTATGATATTATTATTTTTGAGGAATAATTAGTCGGTTCATGTGAAGGTTTATGTGAAAATGGCTGATACAATCGTATAATAAATGTCATCTAAAACCAAAATCTAATTTTTTTATGGTATTTTATGATGAATATTCCGCTACCGGTCTTATGAAAAATACAAATTAAAAGAATAATATGATGAATAATGGTCAAGATAATATAAAAGTTGCAAACAAACTTAGAACAGCACTCACACAAGAGTTGTTTGGTCAAGATAGAGCGATAGATGCTATCGTTAATAGCATAAAAACCAATATATTAACAGAAAAGAATGGCCCTAAGTCAACGTATTTGTTTCTAGGATCACCCGCAACAGGTAAAACATATTTAGCTGAACTGATGACTCAAAGCTTGAATGAGTATAAGATAAGAAAGTTTGATATGACACAGTATCATGAACAAAATGGGGGTGAGTTGTATGGATATCCAAAGGGTTGGTCTGGGTATAGTGTAGGACAATTGACTGGATTTGTGCATGACAATCCAAAATCTATCATTGTGCTAGATGCTTTTGAAAAAGCAGATAATGTCATACAGACGAACTTGCTTTCTATCTTTGAGGGTGGCGTGATGAGAGATGCCTGTGGTTGGGATAAAATAACTGACCAGCCATGTAATGATGCTGAAGACAAAGTCTACAATGACGGTAATGCAAATTTTATCGTTGATTTTAGAGAGACCATATTTATTATTACATCCAGTTTGGGGGAAGAATTGTATTCAGACAATAAGTTTATCAAACTTATTGAGGATGATTATATTCAAGCTGAATCAATGATACTCGACGCACTGAAAAGAGAAGAAAAAACCAATATTAAAACAGGTGGGTTTCAAAAAGCGATTATCCCTGAACTGATTTCACGATTTTCGCAAGCTACTATTGTCTTGTTTAATAAGTTAAGTTATGGGGCGTATGAATCTATAGGACAAAAAGCTTTTTTAGAGTATGAAAAAGTGTTTAGTGCAAATTATAAGATAGCTTTTATAGTAGATAAACATTTTTCAAACTTTCTCAAAACACAAATACTTCTCTTCGCACCAGAACTGGATGCAAGACGTATTAAAAATAAAGTAGGTGAAACCTTTTTTAGTAGAGTGGCAGATTATATGGTGAATTTGGGTGACGATATAGCACAATACAAAGAGATCAAGGTGACACTTTCAAAAAAAGCGATTGATTTTATTGATGAAAATTTAACACCACTTATAAAAAATGAAAAACTTGTAAGGGAACTTTTTCGAAAAAACATCAAACTTGAACTTGATGCTATGTTTAGTCATAAAGATGGCGTGATAATCTATAAAGTAAAAGAGTGTAGGTTTAAACAAGTGAAACGTATTAAAGACTTTAGTGAAGATGGATTGGTTTTTGACATACCGGATGTTTCTTTTAATGATATCGCTGGTCATACGAATGCTAAGAATAGACTTTTAGAGGTAATTAACTTTTTAAAAGAACCAAAACTACTCAAAGACTTTAATGTACAACCCCCTAAAGGAATGCTTCTTTATGGCCCTCCGGGTACAGGGAAAACACTTTTAGCAAAAGCTTTTTCTGCAGAAGCTCAACTTCCTTTTATCTCTATTACGGGTGTGGAACTTCTACAGTTAGATAAGATAAAAAAAGTGTTTGCCAAAGCAAAAGAGTATGCCCCATCGATTATATTTATTGATGAGATAGATACCATCGGTATGCGTGAAAAAGGAAACAACCGTGAGGTGCAGATCAATAAATTTTTAGCCGAAATGGATGGTTTCTCCAACAGACCGGATGAGCATGTTTTTATCATCGCAGCGACAAACTATAAGGAGAACATTGATGCTGCCATCATCAGACCAGGAAGAATTGAGATACATATCAAAGTAGATGATTTAGATAAAGATGCTAGAAAATACTTTATCGACAAAATTATCAAACATAAACCCACAAGTGGTAAATTTGATATGCATAAACTTTTGACATATACCGCAGGGATGACAGGTGCGCAACTTGAACTTGTGAGTAAAGAGGCGTCATATTATTGTATCAGACATAGCTTACCAAAAATAACGCAAGAAATCTTGGTAAAACAGATTAATGCAGTCAAGTATGGTGAAAACATTTCACATGTATCCAATGAAGAGATATTTGAAAAGACAGCCATTAGAGAGGCTGCACATACGATCATCTTGAAAGTACTTATGCCTGATGTAAAACTCAAACAAATCTCTGTAACACCACGAAATAACAAAAATGGGTTTATCACTAACAATTATGAAGATTTAGATACCAATATGACGATTGAAGATATCAAAAATAGAATTTGTGTATCGTTAGCGGGTAGACTGGCACAAATCAAAAAATATGGAAGTATTCTTGGTATGGATATGGACGGATCTCCTGATCTTCAACATGCGATACTAGATGCTTACATGGCAATAGCACACTATGGTATGGATAAAGAGCTAAAATACATTAACATTAAAAGTGGTGAAAATAGCAACCCACACATTACCAACAAAGGCAACACACAACAGAATCATCAAAGAATTGATGATGCAGTAGAAAGATGGATGACAGAAGCTGAACAAAGAACGGTTAGGTTGGTTGATGATCATTGGGATCAAATTGAAGGTTTATCAAATCTTTTACTTGAACATGAGATTATGTATGAAGAGGAAATCAATCGTTTTTATACCCCTACTACTTTGTTGTAAGTTTGATGAAGTAGGGGGAGTATAGTCTTCTTAGAAGATTAGCAACAGTTATTCTCGCTGTTGATGACTTTGGATTTTGCCAAGGCAGCTTCTATCTCTTCTTTGCTTATGTCTCCTGAGAGGTTTAGTGCTACGTCACCATCTTTTCCTGAGACTTCCATGTTGGTGATCTTGGCTTTTGTCTCGTCACTCATACACTCACAGCTACCTGTAGCACAATTTTCTACCATTTGTACAATGTTTTGTTTCTCTACTGCTCCCGTGAAAGAGATCTTTACACCTTCACCGGTTTTAAATACATTTTTGTTCATGTCAATTCCTTTTTTACTAGTGGTAATAATATTTCTCTTATCTCAGCAAGTGTCGCTTCAAATGCCTCATATGATTTGCCGTCTGGGTCTTCAAACCCTACGTGTATGGTCTTTACAGGCTTTGGAAACATAGGACAAGTCTCCTGCGCATGGCCACATACTGTGACTACCAGGTCGTAGTCATTGTCTATCACACTATCGAGTGTTTTAGAGTGGTATGCATCTTTCCAAATGCCTTCACTTTCTAATACTTTCTTAGCATTCGGATTCACTCTTCCTGAAGCCTTTACACCTGAACTCTCAGCACGTATGCCATCTAGTTCAGCATTGACGAGCGCTTCAGCGATGATGCTTCTGCATGAGTTACCTGTACAGAGAATGAGGACTTTTTTCATTGGTATCCTTTTGTTAGATGAGAATATTGTAGCGTATTATTGTTTATATATCAAGATATATTGATGTATAAACAGCATTATTAGCTGATATGTGTTGAGTAGAGATATACAATACATATCTGAGTATTAATTATTAAGAAGAATAGTTTTATTCATAGAGTGCATCAAGATTGTCAAGAAATCTTATAGTATTGATCTTCCATTGATCTTTTGCTTTATAAAAATCTATTTTCCAGTAAATAGCATGGATATCGAATTTATGTAAATAATAATAGCGTAAAAATGATGCTCCAACTCTTTCTTCTTTTACAAACTCTTTTCCCGTAGGTTTCCCAAAACGTTGACTTACCATAGGCCATTGTTGATTAATTTGATTCACTATCCCATCAATTTCAACTGTAGGAAGAGGCCAATATACTTTTGCTGAGTCGAATCCTTTTTGAAATTCAGCTTTAACCATTTGTTCTATAAATGTATCACTAAATATACGCATCTCTTCTTCTGTTTTAAAACTATCAGAGTGAGCAACGCCTGAAAATAGTAATAATGACACTGCAATGATTATTTTTATCTTTTGTTTCATCTTTTTCCCTTTGTAGATTAGTATGTTTTCACATTACATCTTTGTAAGGTGTAATCCATACAATAATTTTAGCTAAGATAATCTTTTTATCCATCGTTAGATGGCAAAGAACACTACTCCATCTAGCTATTGAAAAATACATTACGCTTCAGAGAGACGTAACAAGTAGGAAGTTAACCCTTTATCTTCTGAGCTATCATCACCACAGGCAAAGCAATCGCACCAATAATCGCACCTACCAACAGATCACCAAAGATAAACGGTATCTCATCTACAAGGTGATGAACGAACTCTGAGTTGTGTATAAAAATACCACCAGCCACAAGTAGCATAGCGATGGTACCGATGACGGTAAGTGCTTTGATGACTTTAGGAAGTGCAAGTACGAAGAATGAACCCAGTTTACTTTCTCCACCGTTCATAGCGATGAGCTTGTACCCGAAGTCATCCATGCGTACGAGTAGGGCTACGATACCGTACACTCCTACCGTTGCCACAAAAGCTACGAAAGTGACTGCACCAATTTGAACTGCCATGGGTTGGTCAGAGACTGTGCTAAGTGCTATGATGATGATTTCTATAGAGAGGATGAAGTCTGTGATGACGGCAGATTTGATCTTACCTTTTTCTTCTGCGAGGACTTCTTCTTTGCTTTTTTGTTCTAGACTTGCTAGCGGTTGTCTTTCATGTTTATGAAAGAAGTACTCATATATCTTTTCCATACCTTCATAGGCTAAGTAAATACCCCCTATCATCAGTATGGGTACTATGAGCCAAGGTGCAAAGGCAGAAAGCAAAAAAGCAAGTGGCAAGATAATGGCTTTGTTAATAAAAGAGCCTTTGGTAATAGCCCAAAGTACGGGGAGTTCACGTGAAGAAGCAAAGCCTGAGGCCTTTTCGGCATTGACCGCTAGGTCATCGCCCAAGATGCCTGCTGTTTTTTGAGTTGCTACTTTAGACATAGTTGCTACATCGTCCATAAGTACTGAGATATCATCTAAAAGTGCTAAAAGTCCTGCTGCCATGTGTAACCTTCTTAATCTATTTATTTAGTAGTATTTTAGCAGTAAGATTTTAAAGTAGTTAACTTTTTATGGGTTACATTGAGCGTGATGTTTAGGTACATCCATTTCCAAGTAAGATATTTCTTTTAAAACATCCTGACGAAACTTATCTAATGGAGAACGTATAGAGTAGTATGCCCAGCGACCTTTTCGTTCTACGCGTAAGAAACCTGCTTCTTTAAGTATCTTTAGGTGTCTTGAAATGCGTGATTGTATCATGCCAAAAGCTGATTCTATGTCACAGACACACACTGCACCATTTTCATTTATAAAACGAAGTATGGTAAGTCTGGTCTCATCGTTGAGTGCGCCGATGGTTTGCAAAAAAGTCATGGTAGAGTCAGTTGTAGTTAAATCGGTAGCCATGGTCTAGAGGTATCCAACTGGGTCTACGCCAAAATAAAAGCTACTAAGTACAAATGACATGCTTAAGAAAAATAGTATGGTTTTCATCTTAGTCCTATTTGCATGACACTATCATTTTCCACGATAAATGAGAAGGAAAAGCCCCAAACTTAGGGCAGAGACAATGATAATAGACGCACCAGAAGTAAGGTTGTAAGTATAGGAAAGCCATAAGCCTACAAGTGTAAAGATTGTAGCAACAAGTCCAGAGAGAAACATCATGGAAAAGAGACTGTTGGAGAGTTTTTCCGCGATGTAAACAGGTATGGTAAGCATAGCGATAACTAAGATGAGTCCGACTACTTTGATGGCTATGACTACCGTGAGTGCAGAGAGTATGAGGATAAGCGTGTAGAAAAACTTGACGTTTACCCCACGTAAGCTGGCATACTCTGAGTCGTAAGAGACAGCCAAGATGTCACGGTACCAAAATGTCACAACAATCAGTATGAGTGCCACCAATGCTCCCATAAAGTACAAGTCTTGCGTACTAACTGCTAAGATGCTCCCAAAAAGGTAAGACATGAGATCGACGTTGTACCCTGGTGTCAAGTCGACAAAGATGACACCTATGGCCATACCTACAGCCCAGATGAGTCCAATGAAAGTATCCATACGGTGACGTTTTTTAAGTGTGAGGGATGCTATGAGTAGGGCAGCACCGACTGCAAAAAGTGAAGCACCTAGAAAAATAGGTAGACCAAAATACACAGCAAGTCCAATGCCCCCATAAGAAGTATGTGCAATCCCACCTGCTAGAAACACCATACGATTTACCACAATAAGTGAACCGATGATACCGGCAGCAAAACTTACCAGTAAACCAGCAAGTAAGGCGTGTTGCATAAATTCAAAAGAGAGTGCTTCTATCATGGTTTGCTCCTCCATTGTCCTTCGGTAGGCTTGGATACCAAATTATTAGAAGTGTTATTATGATCACTCTTTAACATTTGTAAAAGCTCAATCTCACAGAAATGTTCATCATTCCCTTGTGCATGGAAGGTAGACTGCATATCTGAGATGTCGTGATAAGAGAGCTTTTTGTTGACGTGTGCTACTTTTTCGGCATACTCTAAAATCACAGAGATGTCATGACTGACTACGATGATAGTAATGTATTCATTCAGTACTTTAAGTAAGTCATAGATGTCTTTTTGGCCTGTAATGTCTATGCTTGAAGTAGGTTCATCCAATACAAGTATCTGCGGGTGAGCACATAAGGCTCGGGCTATCATGATACGTTGTCTTTGTCCACCAGAAAGTGAGCCTATTTTCGTTTGTGCAAAGTCTGCCATACCGACTTGTTCTAAGGCACCCATTGCACAGAGTACTTCATGTTTGCCATATCCAAAAAGAGGACGTTTGCCTTCTACATGTCCCATGAGTACGACTTCGATGACTTTGATGGGAAAGTCTGTATTGATATTGGTGTTTTGTGGAACATAGCCTATTTGGGTGAGACTTTGTGCGGGTTTTTTGCCTAGTACAGAGATGCTGCCGGTCTTAAGGGTATTGATACCCAATATGAGTTTGAGCAGGGTAGACTTACCCCCACCATTTGGTCCAATGATGGCTAAAAAGTCTTTCTCTTCTACTTTTAGATTGACATTTTCCAAAATGATTTGTTTATCATAAGCAAAAGAGAGATTTTTTATTTCTATGACAGTCACGTTAGTGAGCTCCTGCGATGTGTTTAGCAATGTTCAGTAAATTTTGTGACCACTCTTTAGCAAGGGGGCTTACTTTCACTACAGGAATATTTAACTCTTTAGCGATGATCTTAGCGGTCGTGTCAGAAAATTCTGGTTGTGTAAAGATGGCGCCCACTTTTTCCTTTTTTGCTTCTTTGAGGAGGGTTATGATCTCTTTAGGTTTAGGAGATTTCCCTTCTATCTCTACAGCGATCTGTTCTAAGTGATACGCTTTAGCAAAATAACCCCAAGAAGGATGAAATACCATAAAGCTACGTGAATCCGTTAAAGATGAGAGGATTTGTTTTATCTGTGCATCTGTATTTTCTATGGTAGTAAGATATGCATCCAAATTCTTTTTATAGTAACCTTTATTTTGAGGGTCCTGTTTTGCTAAGGCAGCGTAGATGTTTTGAACGATGATCTTGACATTTGCAGGGGCAGTCCAGATATGTGGATCTTCACCTTCATGTTCGTGTTCATCATGATGACCATGATCCATATGTATTTTGCTAATGCCATCAGCTAAGTCTATGACTTTCATCTTAGTGTTGAGATTTTTAAACTTCGGAAGCCAAACCTGTTCAAACTCAACATCTATAGCAAAATAAAGATCAGCTTTGGTAACATCTATCATCTGCGAAGGTTTAGGTTCGTACGTATGTGGTGAGTTTCCCGGAAGTACCATCAGAGATACATTGACTTTGTCACCGCCGATGGCTTGTACAAATGTTTGTTGCGGTAAGATGCTCACCACAGCGTTAATATTAGAAAATATGTAAGTGGTTGATAATAGAAGATATAAGGCTATTTTTTTCATAAGCGAATTATAGCGAAATAGTGATGTATGTACAATAAAAAATATGTTAGAATGTTTGTTAATTTAAAAAAGAGATACCCATGAAAATATTTTTTTACACACTTAGTGTACTTGCCATATTGATTACAGCATATACTGGTATAAGAAGTGGGCTTGTGTCCTTCACAGTTTTTGCAGTGTCCCCTTATGTGGGGTTACTCTACCTATCGTGGATTGCCAAAGATAAAACTGCCATCCTTACAGCAAGAACGGTCATTTTATTTTTAGTCTCTGTAGGGCTTTATTTTTTGTTAGATACCACATATATGGAAAGAAGGCTAGGGACTCATTTTTCTTTTTTATTTATCCCTGTTTGGCAATGGACGATGCTTCTTGTGTCCGGGTTAGTTGTTTACCTTAGTAATACAGACTCGAAAGAGTGTAAAAAAAAATCAGAAATTTTTAAGGAACAATGAAATTTTTTTGTTATACTTACTTTAAACTTATCATTTTAAAGGATTCATATGGTTTCAAATGAGAGAAGAATTGTGAGTGATATTTCTTTTCATGAAGATGAAGTAAAATTGGCAAAAAAAATGATTGACACCCTAAGAACAACGATGGAGTTCTTATATTATCTTATGGAACATAGACATAAAACAACACTTACGATGATCTTGATATCGACTAAGGGATTAAAGTTAGAGTCAGTACTCCAAAAATGGAAACGTGAAACAGACATTTTGTTTGAGATTGATAAAGCCAATAATGTTTATGTTCTTGTCTGCCAATCAACTGACCATAAAGGTGCAGAAAAGTTTGCTGAAATTCTTCTCTCAAATACGCATATGAATGGGGGAACAGAAACGTATTGTGTAGCCTCTGAACTAAAATCAACAGCGTATACCATTCAAGAGGTGATTTTTAAAACGGTGGAGAATTATATCACTTTAAAACAAAACAAAAACTCAGAAAATGTATTTTTTACTGATTTTGAAGAGAGAATAGATATGGAAACGACAGATATTATGTATCATACAAATTATAGGATTGAGAGTTAACACGTTTGTTTATATAATTAGTATATAATTACTTTCATTATACATCATAGGACTTTCCATGCAATCATTTGACAAACAAAACGCTCCTTCATGTTCGGCCAATTCTGTAGCCATACTTTTTGTCCCTTTTCTTTTTTTACTTGGGCTTATACTTGCTTATATAGGTCTCATCCCACTTAAGGTTGAAGCACATACTCTAGGTATAGTCGCATTTATATTTATGGTTTTTTCTTTCTTTGTGAGGCACAATGCTAACTATGCTGTCTGTCATATTAGAGGGTCATTTAAAGGAATGGAAGAGGATTTACATACTGCGTTGCGTGAAAATGCGTTGACCATTATGGGGAAAACAAAGTCTACACTTCACGTCAAACACTTTATCGCTGAATATTATCAGGATATACGTAATGACAACTTTGCACGTGTGGCTCCTTCTGTGTTTCCTATGCTTGGTATTTTGGGTACGTTCATTGCTATTGCTTTGTCTATGCCTGATTTTACCGTCAAAGATACTTCTGCACTTGATCGTGAGATATCACTGCTTCTTTCTGGTATAGGTACGGCATTTTATGCGTCTATTTACGGGATTATGCTTTCATTGATATGGACTTATTTTGAAAAAAGAGGTATGGCGAAGATAGATAAACAGATTTATGATCTGGAAAAATTGTATGGTGCAAGAGTCTGGAAAGAGTCTGAGCTTATCAAGCACCAACATATGCAGGGAGAACTTAAAGATCAGCAGATAGTTCAAACGCTCAAAGATACCTTTAATATGGGATTCATTAAAGAACTTAATGAGCAGTACCTTAAAAATTTTACCACCATTATACAAGACACAAGCAGCAGTTTTACAAAACTTACTGTTCATATGAAAGAGGTCTCGGGTGACTTACGTGATACTTTGGAAAGTATTAAAACGAAAAAAGGCAGTATGGACGCGCTGTCTATGATGCAACATAATATAGAAGGGTTTAATAAAAGTTCCCAGAATTTGCAAAAAAGTATGGAACGTTTTGATGGCAGTGTAGAGCATACTTTTGATAAGATAGACAGTGAATTAGGACAGGCTGTTGAAAAGCTTACGACCTTTGCTCGTATCATCTCTGAGCAAAACCAGTTGATACTTAAAAACATGGCAACACTCAAAAAACAAGAAAAGTAAACGTATGTTTAGAAACAACAACACCGACTCTGATAGTAACTTTTGGATATCGTATGCAGACTTGATGGCAGGGCTTCTTTTTGTGTTTATCTTGCTCATCGGGGCTATAGTGTCCAAGTCATCCATACTCAAAGAACAATTGCATGACAAAGAAGACTCTTTGGCAAAAAGTTTGGCACTAGTGACTGAAAAAGATAGCAGTCTATTGGAAAAAAATAAATTATTGAATGAAAAAGACAGCTACATTTTAGAAAAAGACAAGTTACTCAAAGAGAGTAGTGTAGTGATACAAAAAGACAAATCACAGTTAAGTGAAAAAGAAAAAGAGTTACAACGCAAAAATGCAGATCTTGCTAAAAAAGAACTTTTGCTTTCTGAGAATGAAAGACTTTTAAAACTCAAACTCACAGAGATAGAAAAACTAAACAAAATGTTACTCCTTGCCAATACGAAAGCAGACAAACTAAGTGGAAAGATAGTCATAGTACAAGCAATGCTTGATGCCAATGCAAGTAGTTTAAAAAAGACAAAAGAAGATTTAGACAAAGAGAAAAAATCACTTAAGGACTATGAGGGTAAAGTGGTTGTACTTTCCAATAAGCTCAGTGAAGCAAAAAACAGTGTTAAACTCAACGATGAGAAACTTTTAACACTATTAAATGCAATGGATGATAAAAAAACCCAATATGATGATTTGGTGGCGAATCTACAAAAGCAAAAAGCCAAGATAAAATCACTCACAGGTATCAAACTACAAGTAGTGGCTGCACTTAAAAAAGCACTGGGTTCTAAAATAAACATAGACAAAAAAACCGGTTCACTAAGGTTGGCGTCTAACATCTTGTTTGATGTAGGTCAGTCTACACTGAAGGATGAAGCTAAAGTAGAGCTCAAAAAGGCTTTTGAAGAATATATTGGTACATTGGTAACCGATAAAGAGATAAAGCCACATCTTGATAAGATCATCATAGAAGGGCATACAGATAGTGATGGCGATTATATGTTTAACCTTGAACTTTCTCAAAAACGCGCACTTGCAGTCATGGAATACTTCTTGACGTTAGACTTTTCTAAACAGCATAATATTCAGCCTCTCATGACAGCTTCGGGTAGAGCATACTTAGATGTCATCAAGAAAAACGGTGTGGAAGATAAAGAAGCTTCTAGACGTATTGAAATCAAGTTTAGACTTAAAAATGAAGATGCTATGCAAGAGATAGAAAAGGTGTTGGATGCAAAATGATCTTAAGAAGGATGAATTTAAAGTAGATCACTTTGAACCTGTCAAACTCAAAGAAGCACGTGAAGCACTTGAAAGACATATGTTAAGAGTGCAAATGCATGGATACACCAATGAAACCTATAAAAAAGGTCTTTTGAAAGAGTCTACTTTGTGGGAAAAGATAGTAGGTTTATTTAAACGCTGATGTGCCAAAACTCAAACCAAAAGGTTTCTTTTTAGTGGCATTTTGTTCTGTGTTTTCTACTCTGTTTTTTTCAGCTTCTTCCTTTTGTTTTTTACGCTCTTTTTGGTACTCTCTAAATGCCCTTAGCTTTTCTAGATGTTGGTCGTAAGTGGACGTAAAGTCATGGGTTCCTTTTTTGTTCAACATGAAAAAAAGATAGTCACTTTTTATGGGTTTGATGGCAGCTTTAAGGGCATCTAGCGTGACAGAACTTAGTGGATGTGGAGGTAAGCCTTTGTGTTTGTAAGTGTTGTAGTAGCTTTTATCATTTCTTATGCGTTCAGGAGTGACGATAGTATGGGCATATTCATCATAGTTTAGCGTACTATCCATTTGTAGTCTCATACCTTTTTTAAGGCGGTTATAAATGACTGAAGAGATAAAAGGCATCTCTTTAACAGAATTACTCTCTTTTTGTATAATAGATGCGATGATATGAACGATTTTCAGATCCATAGTGTCAGATGTCTTGCTAAGATATTCTTTTTTAAATGCTCTTAACTTTTCTCTTGAGTTTTTAAATATATAGCCCATTGTAGTATTTTCATCTGCTTGACGTGCAATGGTATATCGCCCTGAAAAAATGTCGGCCTCTTTAAAACGTGCAAGTGAATTATAGCTTTCTAGAAGTATTTCTTCATCATGTTTCATATCGTTGGCTAAACGTTTTGTAAGCTCAACTTTGGTTTCTCCTGCAAATACAATGACATCCATAAGTTCATCTGTTTGTTGTTTATAAAGATGCATAAAAAATGAAAAACGACCATGGTTTTCAGGTTGCAGGGTATACCATCCTTCCGCTGGCAGTTGCTTCCATTTTAACATCATTTTATCTATCCATGTCACTTCATAACCATTTTCTTGGAGTGTAAGGATGACTTCTTTTTCATTTGATGAAGGTATATAAAATGTCTTAGTACCACCATTGAGTGGTACAAAATTATAGGCAATAGGTAAGAGTATGATAAGCATCAAGATTTCTAAAATAAGAATAAAACGTTTGTATTTTTGTGAAATGATGTGTTTCATAAAGTACATATCCTTCTTTTAAATATGATGATTATAGCATAGAAGTGTTACTTGGGCTAAAATTACGGTAGAAAAAGATAAGTTTATAAACCTTGTGTTTCCTATCAATCATATACATGTAAAACTTAAGTGTTTTATATCATGGTAGATAAAGCGATCATTGTTTTGAACGATCTCATTGTAAGTATATTTTATATACTATGCGTAAAATATAAATATAAATATAAATAAGGTCTTGAATGTTCATCTCTTTTATCGAAGGTTTTTTACTGGGAATGGGAGCTGCCATCCCCCTTGGACCTATCAATATACTCATTATGAATACTGCACTTAAAGACTACAAAAGTGCCATAGCCATAGGTTTCGGTGCACTTAGTGCTGATACCCTTTATTTGACCTTGATTCTGTTTGGTATTGTTACATACATTAATCACCCCTATGTATTAAATAGTCTAGGTGTATTGGGCAGTGTTTTTTTACTCTACATGGCATACCTCATTTTTAAAGGTCGTCATAAGATGTTGGAGACTTCAAAACAAACAACATCATCTAAAGGGCGTATAAAGTTTTATCTACAAGGTTTCATGCTTACGTTTGTCAATCCTTATACAGTCGCTTTTTGGTTAAGCATAGGAGGTTACACTGTAAAGAAAGAATTAGACCCCCTTATGACCATAGTGGGATTGCTTTGTGCCATATTTCTCTGGGTGATACTTATGCCGTATGTGATACATAGATCTAAACACAAGATATCACAAAAAGTGTCTTATATGTTAAGTCTATTTTCTAGTGTTTTATTGTTGGGGTTCGGTTTGGTATTGTGCTTTAATGTGTTTTTGGGGTAGGGGTTTAGTAGAATTTTTTGAGTACAACATTCATAAAATCAATAGTACTCTTTTTTAAGATAAATATCGTTAAAATACATGATTGACCGACGGTCAGTCATAAAAAGGAATATTTTTTGCAATTCTTGACAATAGAGCAGAAAAACGTAGAAATAAAGATGAGAAAAACCATTTATTATGCAGGGAAAGACCCTAAGGAGTTTAGAAAATGAAAAAAGTAAAACAATCCGTAGCTATGTCAGTACTGTCATTATTGCTCATGTCATCATTGATACAAGCAAAAGAAGCACCTAAGATGCCTCCACCCAAAGCAGATATTTATGTCGTTCCAAAAGCCAAAAGTTTACCAATACTTTTAAAATACCCAGCACAGATAAAATCATTTAGAAACATTAAAGTTGTCTCGAGAGTGTTAGGCGTACTAGAAAAGCAATATTTTAAAGAGGGGCAAAAAGTACAAAAAGGTGATCTACTTTATACGATAGAAGATAATACCTATAAAGCAAGGTTACATGCTGCCGAAGCATCGGTTAAAGTGAGTGAGGCATCTTTAAATTATGCCACCTTAAATTGGAATAGAATACAGAAACTTTATAACACGAAATCAGTAAGTGAAGAGAGAAAAGATACCGCATTTTCTGAATATAAACAAGGTCTTGCAACTTTGTCTTTAGCCAAAGCAGAACGTATGCAGGCAAAGATAGACTATGAGTATACAAAAGTAAAAGCACCCATATCTGGTATTGTGGGTTTAAAAAATGTTGATATTGGAGATTTAGTGACAAACACTCCACCACAAGTACTTACCACTATCACACAAAATGAAAAAGTTTACATTGATTTTTCTATGCCTCTTAGTGATTATGCAAATATCAAAAATGGTTTATGGTCATTACCAACAGATAAACATATCAATGTCAATATAGAGATCAATAATAAACCTACACCATACAAGGGTATGATAGATTTCATTGATGTAAATATAAACCAAAATACATCAACCGTAAAGATGAGAGCGATAGTAGAAAATAATGATAGCTTTTTAATGCCTGGAAACTTCATAAGGGTTGTACTGAATGATATCGTTCAAAAAGGGGTTATCACTATACCACAAAAAGCGGTGTTACAAAATCCATTAGGAACAATCGTATTTGTAGAAAAAGAGGGTAAGACTGCTGTTAAACCTGTCATACTGGGTAAAGAAACTGGTGATCACTATATTGTAGCAGGTGGACCACTTCAAAGTGGTGATAAGGTGATAGTCAATAACTTCTTTAGGGTAAAACCAGGTGCAGATGTACAAGTGGATAAAATCATAAATGAAAAAGGAAACTAGATGTTTTCAAAGTTTTTCATAAATAGACCTATATTTGCAACCGTCATATCCGTATTGATCATACTTGCAGGTACTATATCTTTAAAAATGCTCCCCATTAATGAGTATCCGGCAGTCACACCTCCACAGATAAACGTGACAGCTATCTATCCGGGGGCAGATGCTGCAACACTTTCATCAACGGTAGCAACCACTTTAGAAAATGCGATTAATGGTGTAGACAATATGACCTATATGACCTCTACTGCTTCACCTAGCGGTGTTTTGTCTCTTAGTATCATTTTTGAAGTAGGAACAGATGTATCTGATGCAAAAGTTGATGTCAACAATAGAGTACAACTGGCTTTAAATAAATTGCCCGAAGAGGTACAAAGACAAGGTATCACTGTAAACGAGAGATCTCCGGATATGCTCAAAGTGTTTGCTTTTACCTCAAAAAATAATGTACACGATACCACATTTATATCAAATTATCTTACGATAAATGTAATTGATGATCTAAAAAGAATTAAAGGTATTGGCGATATTACCGTATTTGGTGCAAAAGATTATGCGATAAGAATCTGGATTGACCCTGATAAGCTAGCATTTTACAACCTTACTCCCACAGAAGTCAATGAGGTTGTTCGAAGTCAAAACAACCAATATGCAACGGGAACAGTGGGTGCAGAGCCTATAAAAATTCAACCTTTTACATACTCTATTGCTACAGAAGGTCGGCTTAAAAATGTAGCTGAGTTTGAAGATATTATTATCCGTTCAAACCCAGATGGTTCAACGCTTAAGCTCAAAGATGTAGCACAAGTAAAACTAGGTTCAGATTCACACAATACTATGGCTAGGTATAATAGTGAACCTATGGTACCTTTTGGTATTTTTTTAGCCCCTGGGGCAAATGCCTTAGAGGTTTCCAAAGCAATTGATACAACCATGAAAGAGTTATCACATAAATTTCCTCAAGATCTAGAATACCAAATTCCATACGATGCAACCCTTTTTGTAAATGAATCGATCAACGAAGTGGTTAAAACACTCCTTGAAGCTATTCTGTTTGTCACTATTTTAATCTATCTGTTTTTAGGAAATTTTAGAGCTACAATCATTCCTGTGCTTGCTATTCCTGTATCAGTTATAGGTACCTTTGCGGGGCTTTATATTGCAGGTTTTTCTATCAATTTACTGACACTATTTGGGATGATCTTAGCCATTGGCCTAGTGGTTGATGATGCTATTATCGTTATTGAAAATGTTGAAAGGATCTTGCGAACTAAAACTATTAGTGTAAAAGATGCCACGATAGAAGCCATGAAAGAGCTAACTACGCCACTTGTTGCTATTGTTCTTGTACTTTCTGCTGTTTTTATTCCAGCCGCATTTAGTGGAGGGTTTAGTGGTGTGATGTATAAACAATTTGCTATTACTATTATTATGGCAGTTGTGATCTCTGGAATTGTAGCACTGACTTTAACGCCGGCACTTTGTGCTTTATTTTTAAAAGAAGAGGAGTCAGAACCTATTTATCCAATTAGAAAATTCAATGATTTTTTTGATTGGCTAACGACTAAGTTTATAGGCGTTACTAAATTTACAATCAAAAAATATGTTTTTTCACTTTTATTATTTGGCGGACTCTTATTTTCAACGTATAGTCTTATGCTGAAAACACCATCTGGACTTGTACCAAACGAGGACAAAGGTGTACTTATGGTACTGACATACCTTATGCCTTCGACTTCACTAGGGGCATCATCAGAGATTACCAAAGAGATAGAAAAGCAACTCTTGGCAAATCCAAATGTGATTGGAGTTGGAGCAATTACGGGTATTGACCTTGTAACATTTGCCTATAAAACAGACGCTGCAATTATGTTTGCAAGGCTTAAACCATGGGATCAAAGACCTGATGCAAACCAAAGCGCACAAGTCGTAGCAGGTCAGCTTATGGGACAGTTTATGCAAGGTAAAGATGCTTTTGTCATCCCTGTAAACCCACCACCAATTAGGGGTATGAGTGCAACAGGTGGATTTGAGATGTGGATTCAAGATAGAACAGGTGGAGAACTTTCTACTTTAAATCAACTCACACAAGAGATCTTAGCAAAATCTGCAACAGACCCAAGACTTGCAGGTATGAGAACGACGCTCAATACCAATGTGCCGCAGTATTTTTTAACCGTAGATAGAGAAAAAGCAAAAGCGATGAATGTTTCTATAGCGTCTATTTTTCAAAGTATTCAAAATACTTTTGGTAAAGGGTACATCAATGACTTTAATCTTTACGGCAGAACATTTCATGTCAATATCCAATCGGAATCTCAATATAGAGCAACTCAAAATGAATTTAAAAATAGTTATGTAAGAACGAACCAAGGGGAACTGATCCCTATAAGTGAACTTGTGCATTTGGAGAGAAAAGTAAATGCCAGTGTTATCCAAAGATTTAATATGTTTGCCTCAGCGGTTGTAACAGGAAATCCAGGGGCTGGGTATGCTTCTAGTGATGCATTAGATGCTATTGAAGAGATATCAACCAGCATTCTTCCTGAAGGATATACCATAGCCTGGGCAGGTACAACCTACCAAGAGAAAAAGCTTGCAAATGAGGGAAGCTACACCACTTTATATGCAGCGATATTTGTATTTTTGATCCTTGCAGCACTTTATGAAAGTTGGAGTATTCCTATCGCTGTTATTATCTCTATACCATTTGCTATATTTGGAGCTGCGTTAAGTGTCTATTTAAGAGGGTTAGAGGCTGATATATATTTTCAAGTAGGATTAGTCACCTTAGTAGGTTTGAGTGCTAAAAATGCCATTTTGATTGTAGAGTTTGCAATGGATAAATTAAGAAATGGAATGGGTTTGCTTGATGCTACCATAGAAGCGGCAAAACTTAGATTTAGGCCTATTGTTATGACTTCTTTGGCATTTATAGTTGGTACCTTGCCACTTGCTCTCAGTACGGGTGCTGGATCTGCTAGTAGACATATTATTGGTACCACAGTGGTTGGTGGTATGACTGCTGCTATGCTGATAGGAACAATTTTTATACCATTATTTTTCTATTTGGTCATGGCAGTGAAAGAAAAGTTTAGTAAAACTGAAAATGATAGGTAAATCAAAATTATTTTGCGTGGTAATGAAGACATATAAAATGTACTTTCTTGCACTAGAATTTAGAATTTTTCAAAGAAAAAAAGTAGAACTTTAAAAGTATTCAAGGAGATAAAGTTCTACTTCAAAAGGTAACCAAACTGTAAAAAAAGTCTTTTTGGTTACCTTTTCTGGTAGGATTATAAACTATACGTATTAATCATACATCAATCAAAAGTTAACAAATGATGTACATAGTTTTAATAGCTATCTTTTAGGTCACTCAATGGGAGGGATGCTCGCGACACGTTACGCTCTAATGTTCCCTGAACGCGTGGTAAAACTCATACTGGAAAATCCCATTGGGTTGGAATATTGGCAGCGTTTTGTCACAAACCCTTCTTTTGACTTCTTGTATAAGAGTGAACTTTACAAGACGGCTGAAGATATTTATCGCTATCAGTTGACAACGTATTATGATGGCATGTGGAAAGAAAAATACCAGCCGTGGGTCGACATACTTGCAAGTTTCACCCTTGGAGCAGACTATCCCAAAGTTGCATGGAATCAAGCACTCATCAGTGAAATGATCTTCAGTCAAACTGTTTGCCATCAGTTTGATCAGTTGAGTATGCAAGTCCTACTCATCATCGGTCAGCGTGACAAAACTGCATTGGGCAAAGGTTCGGTACTTCCTGAAATAGCTAAGAAAATGGGTAACTATCCGCAACTAGGCAGGAAGACTGTAAAGCGTATCAAACATTCTAAGTTGCTAGAGCTTGACGGCACAGGGCACATGCCACTTTGACTCTTTTATCAAGAATGTGATAGATTTTTTGTAGGAAGGTTAATTGATTTTAGAAATGAGTTTTTAACAGTGAATTTGATTTAGCAGTATAATACATCCAAAGTATTCGAGATAAATTTGTTACAATGTATTATGAAATCACAGAAAATTGAAAATTTAATACCGAATGCAGTATTTCAAAAAGAAAATGAACAACAAATAGAGTTTGATTTAACAACGATACAAAAACTCCATAGTCGTAACCTTGATCACTCTATAGAAAAACCGCATAGGGTTGGATTTAATGTCATCATGATCGTATTTGAGGGCAAAGGTCTACATACTGTAGACTTTGTGCCCTACAGTTATAGAAAAGGTACGGTCTTTTTTATAGCAAAAGATCAAATACACAACTTTAAGATAAACCCAGATTCAGATGCTTATCTTTTGCCCTTTACAGATAGTTTTTTAAACCGTCTCATTGTCAATGAAGAGTTAAGTATTTTACATGAGATATTTGATTATATTTATTACCCTGCCAAAATGCAACTTGATGATCTCATGTATGACGATGTTTTAAAACTTCTCCAAGTCTTAGAAAAAGAGTTCATTATCAAAATGGATGACTTTAAAGAACGCATACTCCGTCCTCTGCTTCAAGCTCTGATTCTCAAGTTAAGTAGAGAAAGATTGTCCCAAAGATTATCATTGGAGCATAAAGATAAATCTTTGTATATGAAATTTAAACAACTTTCCTTCGAGCATAATTATGCAGTACATGTCAATGACTATGCGAAGATGTTAGATGTCTCCAGCAAGACTTTAACGAATATGTTAAATAAGTACCTAGGAAAATCCACCAAAAAATATCTTGATGAGCATCTCATTTTACAAATTAAACGGTTTTTACTTGACGAAAGTTTGACGATAGAGAAGGTGTCAGACAAACTTTGTTTTGATGAACCTACAAATATGGTAAAGTTTTTTAAACGGCATGAGGGTATCACACCTTCAGAATTTACCAAACGACATAGATTTTAGAGGGTTTTTCCGTTATTTACCATAAATTGTAATCTATCTACCTAGTTTTTATAGTCTCCTTCTTTATATACTTAGACATAACAAAAATAAAAGGATAATAAAATGAAAACGAAATTAACAACATTGTCATTAATCACAGTACTTCTTCTCTCGACTACTTCAGTCTATGCACAAAATGATGTAAGTCAAAAATCAGATATTACACAAAATGAAAAAGTATATCAAGTTGAAAAAAGACTAAGTGATTATTCGCGTCCTATCACATTTACCCCTACAAAAGCAACGCCGGTAAATGGTGCCATCTCTGAAAATATTGTTACCACCACTCAAAATATCTTAAATAAAGAGGCACCGTTTCTTAAAAAAGCACTTGTAAAACCAGTAGGTGAAGATGCATTTAGTGCATGGGAACTTGTAAGTGATGAAGGTGGTGCTCACCATCACCAAACTGCCCCAAATCCTTTAACCTATTATGCAACGGGTATTTCTTCAAGCTTACTCACGCAAGTTGAAAGAGCGATACAAGTCATGGGATTAGAAGTTGAAGAGGTCAAAATAGAATCAAAAATATTTTTTAGATGGACTGATGCCATGACAGATAAGTGGACTGGATTTACGGATAAAGTTATCTCAAATATTCTCATTAAAAGTAATGAATCACCTGAGAAGATCAAAGCATTAAAAGAGATGGCACTCAAGGCTTGGGCTGTAGGTGAAGGCTTAGCCAATAAAAGCAACATAGATGTAGACATACTTGTTAACTCTGATGATTGGTTTGGGCTACAAGCACGTCCAGGGAAAGTAACATCACCTATCTCTGTTGATAACGGGCGAACCATTACCAATGTAACGCCTGATTTGATGTTAGAGACAGTGGAAGTAGAAAAAGATCTTGCAGTGGAGATGGGGAATTTCCCGAACCCAATGGTATTTAGTGAAATAGCCATAGCAGAGTCTGCACATGATGCAACAAGACCCTATATGCATAAAGTTAGAGCAAAATCTTTGACTGAAAACTATGAGACCTGGGAGTTATATGCTGATGATAGCCGTGGGTATGAGGGGGTCGATAAAGCACCGACATCAAGAGCCTATTTTACAGTAGGTACGTCGTTTTGTCTAAAGAGTCAACTTGTAGCAAGTAAGATGCTTTATAAAAAACAAGGTATTAACATAGAGGACTTTAGGGTTGAACATCAGTTTAACTATCAACAAGAGAACTTTATGACTCCAAGTATGAAAGGTCATCTTGACGATGTCATTACCAGAGTGATTGTAAAAAGTGATGCAGACAAAGAAGCTGTAAATAACTATGCTAAACAGGCTCTTCGTATGTGTTTTGCCGGAGAAGGTATCCAAAATGAAACAGAAATGGAAACCAATGTTTATCTCAATGGGAAAATCATAAAATGATAGACCATCAATTTTGAAAAAAGACTGACTAGTACAAAAATATTTTACGGTTATTTAAGTGACTTGATTGGAAACTTCAAAGCTGTAAAATCTGCTAAAAGTAGACTTGATGAGCAGTTTCAAAATAAGATACTCCTTTGCAGTAACCCAAGTGAATGGATGCAGATACTGCAGTTATCTGCATACCAAGCATGCTTTAGAGTCCGGCATGAGTGAAGAAGAGATAAAAGCACTCCTTGCGGGTGAAGTAGGGGATATAAGTAATGAAGAGTCTGTTGCACTTCTCTTTGCACAACACTATGCAGAAACTCAGGCAAACCCTGATGCAGAATCGGTAAAAAGACTATTTGATACGTATGGAGAGGAAAAAGCCAATGATATTATTGGTATCATTCAAGCTATTATGATGGGAAATATACATGGTATTTCTATAGACCTACTACAAAGTAGACTCAAAGGGAAAGCAGATCCAGATAGTTCATTTTGGACAGAGTTCAGTACAGCATTTGGGATTGTGCTGTTTGTGCCTTATCTTGCCATAAAAAAACTGTTTGGATTGCTTCAACCTAAACAAATCAATATAGCATAAAGGATATACAATGTTTAGAAAAATGATTTCTTTGACTCTATTGGTTTCTTTGGTTGCATTGAGCACCTCTGGTATTTCAATGATCGTTTTAGGTAGTTTGGAATTTCAGTTACAAATGCATCCAGTACACAAGATATTTGGTATTTTACTAACACTGTCAGGAGCATTTCACGTTTATTATAATTTTGGTCCTATAAAAAAGTATCTTGGTAACAAGAAGATGATGCTTTTTGCGTTAGTGATGACTTTTGTCATGGTTGCTTTATATGCCATAGGAATGAGTAAACCAATAGACCCCGCGAAAATTGAGCAAATAGAGAAAATAATGCAGACAATGGAAAGTTGAAACTGGAAATATTATAAACTGTACAGTATGGATGGTTTCATAATGAATTGTTTTTTTTATTAAAGTTCATTTTCATAAAAACTTAGATAAAGTTAATTAAAGCACAATTTATTGTTTAACTATGATTTAAGGAGTAATTTACCCCTCAATTAGACATTTCAAATTTAGATCATTTTCATTATTTTGATACAGTAAAAATCTCATGTAGACAAACTTTTTGATTTCAGATAAGATTACCCATGAAAAAAACTATACTCATTTTCTTTTTATTTAATCTACTCATTGCTAAGGCCAATACTATTCTCTTTTTGGGAGATTCTTTAACTGAAGGACTTGGTGTTAGTAAGCAAGATGCCTTTCCAAAACTCGTTGAGACTTTGATTCAAACTGAACTTAAAAAAGATATTATCGTTATCAATGGTGGGGTGAGTGGTTCTACCACAAGTGATGGACTTGCTCGTCTTAAATGGTATTTGAAAAAGAAACCCTCTATCGTTTTTCTGGCGCTTGGCGTGAATGATGGTCTTCGAGGTCTAGACCTTGAACAAAGTCAGAAAAATCTAGAAGAAATTATTAGGTATGCTCAAAAATCTCATGCAAAAGTTTTACTAGCAGGCATGCTTATACCGCCCAATTATGGACCTGAGTATTCAGAACGTTTTAAAAAAATGTACCAGCAAATAAAAGTTAAATATCATCTAAAAAGTATGCCTTTTTTACTAGACGGGATTGCTGGAAAAAAAGAATTTAATCAAAGAGATGGTATTCACCCAAATGAAGAAGGTCATAAACATATTGCAAAAAAAGTGTTTGAATTTATAAAAGAAGATCTATAATGTTAACATTAAAATCACTCAAAAAATCATACCTTCAAGGTTCACAGAAGATCGACATATTTGAGAATTTAAATTTTCATTTGAATGAAGGTGAGAGAGTTGCCATTATGGGAAAATCTGGAAGTGGTAAATCCACACTACTTTCACTGATCTCTGGGATCATTAAACCAGACTCTGGTGATATCATTTTAAATTCTATTTCATATAAAGATTTACAAGAAAGTGAACTCAATGATTTTAGAGCTACAAATATAGGCTTTATTTTTCAAAACTTTCATTTGGTTTCTTATCTGAATGCGCTTGAAAATGTGATGCTCCCGGCAAAAGTTTGTCATATTCCCAACCCTAAAGAAAAAGCCATAGAACTTTTAAATAGTGTAGGACTTTCACATAGGCTAGATCATCTCCCTGCGCAGCTGAGTGGGGGTGAAAAACAACGTGTTGCCATAGCAAGGGCACTTATTCATCATCCTAAAATTATTTTAGCAGATGAACCAAGTGGAAATTTAGATGATGAGACGGGCAATGCAGTGATGGATATACTTTTTGAACTTATCAAAAAGAATAACACCACTTTAATTCTGGTAACTCACTCAAAAGAGGTTGCAAACGCGTTGTGAAAAAACGTATGAACTTGTCTCAGGGAATTTAACGCAATGCTAGTACTGGAACTTGTTTATAAGGCTCTAGCTACGTTCAAAGTCTTTTAGCTTGATATTTATCATTAACTTTACTTTGGCCATTGCTTCACTTTCTTATTTACAATTTTTTAAAGGAAGTATGGAAACTTCTTTAGATACTAGAGCAAAGATCTTACTTGGATCAGACCTTGTTGTGTCTTCTAGATTTCCTATAAGTTCTGAACAAATAAAAGAAATCAAACATAAACTTCCCCAAATAAAAGGTTTTGCCCAAGGGGTTTCTACTGTGAGTATGATAGCATCCTCAAAAAGAGCTAGACTTATGGAAATAGTCAAGATAAATGAAGGCTATCCTTATTATGGAGGATTGGTTTTTCAGGACAAATCACGCTATCCCCAAGGCTCATCTTTACCCAAATCAAATGAAGTTTGGGTTTATCAAGAAGTTTTAGATCTTCTTGACTTAAAACTTGCAGACCAGATAAAAATTGGTAAAGCAAGCTTTATTATAAAGAAGGTGATAGAAGAAGATACATTGAAAACAATAAGCTTTAGTGGCTTTATACCTAAGATTTATATCAGTGAAGAGGGGTTAAAAATAACTGAACTCTTACAGTTCGGATCGACGGCTTCTTATACATTAAACTATCTTTTTAAAGAAAATTTGGACAATGATACATTAGAAAAAATTGAAAATGACTTAGAAAAAAGTATTGACCAAGACATGAGAGTGCTCTCCCCAAATGACGGTAGAGATCGTTTATTACGTGTTTTAAACTTTGTTACAAACTTCTTGTCTTTAGTTTCACTTGTGTCGTTCTTTTTAGGTCTTGTGGGGCTTATTTATCTCTATTCAGGATTTCTACGAAAGCATCAAAAAGATATTTCCGTTTTAAGCGACCTTGGTTTGAGTAAAAGAAGTTTGAGCTATTACATACCTTTTACATTTATTTGTACTGATCACCATTTCAAGTATTATTGTCTTTTCACTTATGACAATGTCTGCTGGGTTTGTAGGTCCCTTCATTCAAAAACTGATAGATTTTAATTTTGATTTGTCATTGGATTATTATTTTTTCTTGAAATCTTCACTGGTATTATTGTTGCTAAGCTTAAGTGTAGGACTTCCTTTGATTTTACCTTTACTACAAAGAGAAAAGAGATCATTTTCTAAGATACGTTTTTGGTTTTATGCCTTTCATCATACTCTTGTTACTTATCTCTCACTTTGTAACACCTGTTAAAAATGTAGGTTTTCTCTTTGCAGGAGCAATGTTCATCCTCATCATTTTATTTTTTACGATTGGCTCTGTCATTTTAAAGAAATTTGATTTTTCAGGGCATTTAGAAAGTCTCTCTTTATCATTGGCTCTTAAAAATATTGTGAGGCAAAAGAAAACATCCTTGACTTTATTTACTGCCATACTTTTATGTACAACATTCTTTAGTCTTATTCCTCAAGTGGGATCATCTTTGTCAACTGCGTTAACACAAAGTGTTGATGACAGACCTCGTTTTTTTGTCATTGATGCAAAAGAAGAACAGATTAAAGATATTGAAGCGCAAGTGAGTAGTATGGGGGCACGTTTAGAAAATATTTCACCAATGATCCGGGGACGAATCATAAAAGTCAATGATATTGATTTTATAGGATCGCTAAAAGCAGAAAATAAAGACTTAAAAATAGTACAGTGAATCTCTCATATAGAACTAAACTTAAAGAAGAGTGAACAGATCATCGAAGGACGAGAGTTTAGTGGTGTGTATGACTCAAAAGATTTTTCTAAACCCATAGAGGTGAGTGTTGAAAAAAGGTATGCAGACAAAGAGGCATCAACTTAGGTGATACACTTGTCTTTGATGTTTTAGGTCTTGAACTAGAAGCTGTTGTTGTTAATATCAGGACCGTTAAGTGGACTGAATTTGTACCAAATTTCTTTTTAATTTTACAAGAAGGTGCTTTAGATGATGCACCTAAAACAGTACTAGCTACCATCTCTTCAGGAGACTATGATGTCACTACAATGCTTATAAAGTTATCTGATCTTTTTCCATCTTTAACTGTTATTGATGTTAAAAATTTATTTGAATCATTTTCAAAATTAGTAAAAAATGTGACTAATATAACGGACAAGATGAGTCTTTACTCTATCATTGTTGGACTTCTTATGAGTTTTATTATCATTCAATACCAAATGAATTTGCAAAAAAATAATATTTTAAGATTAAAAATGATCGGTGTAAATAATAAAACCATCAGAAACTCTTTTTTAATTGAATTTGGTTTGATCTCTTTAGGCTGCAAGTACTTTTGGGATAATTCTAGGTAGTATCGGCTCTTATATCATTAGCACATTACTTTTTGATTCCTATTGGGATTTTAGACCAGATGTGCTCTTGCTCTATTTTTTCTTTATCCCGATCTTAACACTTTTGATCGTGAGCTTTTTTACTTCAAGAATGATTCACCAAAAAGAGAATGTTCTTTTTGGTGAATAGCATCTATCTCTAAGCGTCTTCTAAACATATTTTTTACAAGGGCATATCTATCAATCATTTTTCATTGGATGAAAAATGATTATTTTCTATACAGCTAATTGGGTAATACGTTGCCAATAAAGACTATAGTGGTTGAAGTAATAACATTAAATTACAGAAAAGAGGAAAAAATGCACAATAAATACTTCACAATCAAACAAAAACAAGAAAAGAACTACTCCACAATCGAGCAGAAGCTACACGGGCAATACATGACAATTGAGAAAAAGCTGCAAGAAAAGTACTGTACCATCGAGCAAAAGTTGAAAGAGAAATACTGTACAATCGAACAAAAGATGCAAAAAAACTTTTCTTAAATCATTAAATGTACTAGTCCAATAGATGACATAAAGTTTATTTTACTAAAACATTAAAACCTTAGAAAGTTATGTATTATATAAGGTGTTCACTCGTATTAAAATAAAGAGTTTGGTTAACCTAACTGTTTAATTCTATAGCTTTTTTCACACAAGAATCTAAGGAAGTGGTATCAGAAATTACAGGAGTGATATTTTTAGGAAAATACTGAGCGGTTGTATTTCCTATTGATACAGCTTTGAAACTTTCATCCCAAGATATATTTTTTAAAAAACATTCAATAGTGGAGGGAGAAGAGAATATAATCGTTGAATTTTTAGGTAATTTTACTTTTTCATCAAATTGTTTACAGACGGTCTCATATACTGTTAATTCATCACATACAATATCATTTGTATTTAAAATGTCTACAATATTTGATACGATTTTAGAGGCCTTAATATAAAGAACCTTTTCATGTTTAAATTTTTTAACTATCTCTAATGCAAACTGGTCTCCATGTTTTTCTTTTCCAACAAATTTAAGGTTTCCCCCTAAATGCTTAACTATTTTAGCAGTTTCAGGTGCTATGACATAAGCTGGTTTTTTTTTCCAAGTTTGATCAAAAGTGTTAAGCGCATAAATTGCATTTTTAGATGTAAAAATCAAAGCATCATAAGTAGAAAAATCAACATCTTTTTTTATAGGTTGTATTTCAAATACAGGTAAGTTTTTTGCCCATTTGACTTTTTTATCACTCAAAATGTATATATTCATCCTACTATTTCTTATGTTTAGGACAGTAGATTTAAAATATCTTTTTATTTTCTTAAATAAGGTATCTGAATCGGCTATAACAATAGATTTATTTTCATCAATAAAAAAATTAATATGGTTTTTACTTAGTGCATAAGTGATTTTTATCAATTCACTAAAGGTGTAGTTTGCAGGCCAATTTTTATCTAATATTAAAAGATTCATCTTTGGTTCATATTCATAATATATTAAATTTAATGGTTCCAATATATTGTATATTTTTTTCATTTTTGTATTTTCCTTTTTTGTCCTCTTTTTTAAACTATTTATATACTATATAAAGTTAAACCGTATTATATACATGCTTAAAGTATTTAGGCGTAACTATGAAACATTTTTACAAATAGGCTTTCCCCAGATAGAACCCTTTGAAAAAATTGTTACTACTTGGCTAATGATGATGCACTTAGCTTCATACATAATATATCTTTTTAGCAACCATAAGGATCTATAGCTATGAGTTTTTCTTATGAAATTTACTAGATACTAACTCCCAAAAGCTTATAGGGTATTTCTTTTATACTATACGATAAATACACATCATTTAACTATTCAACTAAATAAACTTGACAATAAGTGACTAAAGGTTGTATAATTATTTATATTTAAACAATTTTAAGGAGTTATTCTATGAGTATATTAGAAAAATTAACAAACCAAATGCAAGGGACTATCGAGTCAGGTGTGTCTCTTGCTTTACACAACAAAAATCAGGAAGTAGACCCGATACATCTTATTTGGGCATTACTTACCAATTCTGGTTCTATCTTGCACCAAGCATTCAATAAAATGAATGTAGATAAAGCAGCCATAGAGTTAGAAACAAAAAGTATAGCCAATAAATTGCCAACCGTTTCAACGGTGACCAAAGAGAATATTAAACTCTCACAAAAACTTGTACGTACACTTCAAAATGCAGAAGGTGTGATGACTGCAAACGGTGACCAGTATCTGGCAGTAGATGCATGGCTTATGGCCAATGTAGGAGAAGGTTTCATACGTGATACGATGTCAAAATATCTTGATATTTCTGAGTTTGAAAAGACGTTAGAAAGCATCCGCGGAGGTAAACAGATAGATTCACAATCAGGTGATGAGACCTTAGAAGCATTGGCACAGTACGCTGATGACTTGAACCAAAAAGCACTGGACGGCAAGCTTGACCCTGTCATAGGACGTGATGAAGAAGTACAGCGTATGATGCAGATACTCATCCGTAAAACGAAAAACAACCCCATTCTTATAGGGGAACCTGGTACGGGTAAAACAGCCATTGTAGAAGGTCTTAGCACAGCGTATTGTCAACAAAGAAGTACCGTTAAGTCTTCAAAACATGCGTGTGATGAGTCTAGATATGAACAGACTCATCGCTGGGGCAAAGTACAGAGGTGAATTTGAAGACAGACTTAAAGCTGTGATAGATGAAGTCAAAGAGTCTGGGAATGTCATCTTGTTCATCGATGAAATCCATACGATTGTAGGTGCAGGAGCATCTGAGGGTGGAAATGACGCGGCAAACATCTTAAAACCAGCACTTGCACGTGGTGAGTTACATACCATTGGGGCTACGACGCTTAAAGAGTATAGAAAGTACTTTGAAAAAGACACAGCGCTTCAAAGACGTTTTCAGCCGGTCAAAGTAGATGAGCCTAGTATCAACGAAGCGTTACAGATCCTTAGAGGGATCAAAGGTAAATTAGAAACACACCATAATGTCAATATCACCGATTCGGCACTCATTGCAGCGGCAAAATTGTCTGACAGATACATTACGGATAGATTTTTACCGGATAAAGCCATTGACCTTATAGATGAAGCAGCCGCTGAACTTAAAATGCAGATAGAGTCTGAACCTACAGATCTGGCAAAGTCTAAACGTGAGATCTCTACCCTTCAGGTAGAAAAAGAAGCACTCAAAATGGAAGAGAGTGACAAAAATAGTGCAAGAATTGTAGAGATAGAGAAAGAGCTAGCAGACCTTGATGAAAAGCGTGTTGCATTACAGAGTCAGTTTGAGAATGAAAAGAATGTCTTTAATGAAATTGCATACAGTAAAAACCAAGATTGACTCACTTAAAACACAGGCAGAGCATGTTAAACGTGATGGTGATTACAATAAAGCTGCTGAGATTGAGTATGGACAAATTCCTGCTGAAGAGACAAAACTTAAAGGTCTTGAAGAGCAAATGGACACAGATGATGTCTGAGGGTACGCTACTTAAAAACTCTGTAGATGAAGAGATGATAGCGAGTATCGTGAGCCGATGGACAGGAATCTCTGTTTCTAAGATGCTTCAGGGCGAGAAAGAGAAAATCCTTGCGATTGAAAGTATACTCCAAGAAGAGGTAGTTGGGCAGGATGAAGCACTTAAAGCTGTGGCTCGTGCCATCAAGCGTAACAAAGCAGGGCTATCTGACTTGAACCGTCCTATAGGAAGTTTTATGTTCCTTGGGCCAACAGGTGTTGGTAAAACACAAGTGGCTAAAACACTTGCGAAGTTCTTGTTTGACTCTGAAAAGTCACTCATACGTATCGATATGTCTGAGTACATGGAGAAACATGCAGCCTCACGTTTGGTGGGTGCACCTCCAGGGTATGTCGGGTATGATGAAGGTGGACAGCTCACAGAAGCTGTTAGAAGAAAGCCATACTCCGTAGTTCTTTTTGATGAAATAGAAAAAGCACACCCTGATGTGTTTAATACACTCTTGCAAGTGCTAGATGACGGACGTTTGACAGACAACAAAGGGGTAACGGTAGACTTTAAAAATACCATTATTATCATGACCTCTAACATCGCGTCAGATAAGATCATGACCATTACAGATAAAGAAGAGCGAAGAATCGCGGTACAAGATGAGCTCAAGAAAAACTTTAAGCCGGAGTTCCTTAACCGTTTAGATGAACAAGTAATCTTTAATCCGTTAGATCTTAGAAGCTATAACAAGCATTGTGGACATCTTGTTTAAAGATATCCAGAAAAAGCTTTCTGAACGTGATATCACTATCACACTTACTGAGAATGTGAAGGCGTACATTGCTGAAGCAGGATTTGATCCGGTCTATGGTGCACGTCCGTTGAAAAGGGCACTCTATGAAGTCGTTGAAGACAGACTTGCAGAACTTATACTAGAAGATAAGGTCACAGAAGGTTCCAATGTCGCCTTTGACGTACTCAATGGAGAGGTGAAGGTCAGTATTTCCTAAATGACATCCCACAACAGTGGGCATGTCAGGACTTCAATACGGACTGTACCTACACCCAAATACACAAGCATGGGAAAATATCAGTTTAGCTCATGACTTTTCAGAACATGCAAAGGCATAAAAATATAAGATATATTTATGCAAATTACCCGAAACACACCTGCCTATGAGACAATCACCCCAAACCAAGAAGAAAAAGCAGTTTACACTGCATTGATATTTGGTTTATTAGGATTGGTTGTAACACTTTTGTTGTACAGACAGGGCGAGTTTGCCTCTAGTCAACATGAGTTTTGGGGGATCAGTTTGATTTTGGGTTACCTCGCTTCGATAGGTGCCTTTTATCTCTTTATCCATACTTTTCCTATGGCGTTACAAAGTACAAGAAAGATTGTACTCATATTGACCCATATTGTATTTTTAACAGCTGTTATTTATAATGCAGATGAGTATGGAATTATTGCTATTCCAATGTATTTGTGGGTTATCATAGCAAACGGTACACGGTTTGGGTTGTTTTACATGGCACTCTCACTCATTTCTTCTCTCATTGCTTTGTCACTACTGGGTATGACCCATCACTTCTGGTCAGAGAATCCTCTTATCATGACGGCAATATTATTGTCAGTGTTATTGGTATCATTCTCCTATGTGAGTTTGATGACCAGTCTATATAAAACCAATCAAATACTTGATAAGAACCTCAAAGAGATGAGTTATAAAGCCAAACATGATGAGTTGACCTCTTTACCAAACAGAGCTTATTTTAGAAATACTTTGATACAGCGTATCAAAGATAAGGATACACGGTTAGGAAGTATGAGTCTGATATTTATTGATTTGGATAACTTCAAATTGGTCAATGACAGGTTTGGACACCATATGGGTGACAAGGTCATCATAGAAGCAGCTAAGCGAATTGAACTTATCTGTAGTGCACCACACTTTTCTGCCAGACTTGGGGGAGATGAGTTTGTTGTTATCTTTCATCATACAGAGCCTTTAGAGTCGAAACTCAATAAGCTTATCACAGCATTGGGCAAACCATATTTTGATGAAATTGATTTTATCACTGCTAGTATTGGGGTTACTACTTATGCGAGTAAAGGGTTTAAAGAGGAAGAAGTGGTGTTCGATCTTCAGAAAAAAGCAGATTTAGCTATGTATCAGTCAAAAAGGGATGGTAAAAACCGTTTTCACTATGCTCTTTAGTTTTTGCTTGAAATGTCTATGAAAATATAATCTTAGGTAGCTTTAAACGACTTCAGGGTTTGCAACGTTGGTGGACGAAACAAGTTTTTTAAAAAAGGAGGAAGAATAAAAAAATGTCTAACTACCTAAGATTATGGTTGGATTATAGCTAAATAAGATAAAACTAGTCTTAATTAAAAACTTATAATTATGATTTGTTCAAATTATTTAATTTATACGCTAACAGACAAGCCAGTTTTCCATCTTAAAGATATCTTCAGTAGAAGGCATGCCCTTCCATCCGTGCGACTCTAAGTACATCATTTTATTGCCAAAGTATCCTACGATGTACTTTTCTTTATAAATAGGAAAAGTACCAGAATGTAACATGGCAAAGATGTCTTCATGGTTTCGTGCCGTCTCATAATAAGAAAAATCAAAAGTATGTAAAGCGACAAGTGCAGTATGTAGCATTTCATTTTGATGCATAGAAGTACTGAGCACATAGTAAGCAGGATAAGCCACTGCAGGGTCTTCCAGTAGATCACAGATATAAAGTCGTTCTTTCTTTTTGTTATACATAGGTAGATTATAGACAAAAAGAGTCTAAAATATTAAAAATATGTCATATTGTCATGTTTTTAAAGTCAATTTATAAGATCTATATAAAAATGACAAAGTCTATGGTCTTTAAGCAGTAAAATTAAAATATCTAATTAGCATCATACCTACAACTAAAATAGCTGTCATTTTACCTATAAATAAATATTCGGATAAAAGACTTTGGTCTTTTTTAAATAAACCCTTCACGCTTATACTTAAAGAAACTACAACGCCACTGATAAACATACTCACAAGAGCACTGTTGATCTCACTTGAAGTAATGTTAAATTGCAAGAGTAGAAAAATAAGAATAAAACTTAGTGATAAACTAAATAATATCACGGCTGCAGCAATCAATAAATTAATTAAAAATGTGATGATTTGTTTAGTCATGGGATACCTTTTAATATATATAATTTGGAATTATAGCTATATCCTGTGGGATATTAGATTAGAACACTATTTCTCTGCTATATATCATCAATATAGCAGAAACCAAACCAGAACAAAGCATGTATCCATTAGACTGCAACATAAGATAAAAGGCATAATAACATGAATGACGATTTACCGTCTGTCCTACCAGATAGACCCGATATTATAACAACAGAGATAGATGCTATAAGCTTCTATCGAAAAATGGATACAGAGGCAACGGTCAAAGAGATGATTGACGGAAAGTATGTGCTTGTCGAAGAGTTTTATAGTAATGGCTTACAAGTACTCACGGAACTAAGAAAAAACCTTTTACTTAAACACACAGACAAGAGTTTTCAAGGGCAACGTGATTATCGTGCTGCCTTTAGAGAAGCTTCTCATCGACTCTTACTCAAAGTGATAGACAATAAACTCACTGTTAAAAAATGCCCTGATAGTGGCTGGTTAAGCGTGTTATATCCTGATGTATCTGAATTTTATGTCTCATTTCCCCAAATGCAAGGTATGAACAGCTCATGGCAGTGGTATGAGACGGGCATAGAGATCAAAACTTTAGATGTAACACTTAAGCCTTATTATGGAACATATTTCCCTACACGGTTCGATCATCTTAAGCTCTTTGACAAATGGTTGAAAAAATATGATGGCGCAAAAGACAATGCCATCGACATAGGTGTAGGGTCTGGTATCTTAACCTTTCAACTCATCCAGAATGGATTTGAAAACATTTTTGCAACAGATACCAATAAAAATGCCATCATCGGTGTGGCAGAGGAAAGTAAAAGATTAGGCTTTGAAAAGAACATCACACTCAATCATGGTGATCTATTTGAAAACTGTCATGTAAAAGCGGACTTGATTGTGTTCAATCCTCCTTGGTTACTGGCCAAACATGCACTCGAAGAGGGGATCGATAGAGCCATGTATTATGAAGAAGATCTCTTCCCAAGGTTTTTTGAGCAAGCTCAAAAACACCTTACTCCTGAGGGGAAAATAGTCCTCATCTTTTCTAACCTCGCACAAGTAGTGAATGCAGAAAGCGCCCACCCCATCATAGAAGAACTGCGAAACCATAAACGTTTTAGAAAAGAACTGCACCTCACTAGAGATGTAAGAGCATCCTCAAGAAGAACAAAACGTAGAGACTCTAGAGAAAATGAAAAAGTGGAGTTGTGGGTTTTAGGACTTAAAAACGAAAATACTATCCAATAAAGAAGACAAAGTGATTTAAGGAGTGTGGGGAAGTATGTTTACCAACTTCCGCCACCGCCACCGCCACCACCTCCGCCAGAAGAGCCTCCCCCGCCGGAGAATCCGCCACCACCACTAGAAGAAGGTGGGGTTGATGCACTGCTGACAGACTTTGAAAGATGTCCCATGTTATGCACATCACCCGCATACCAATGTGGTGTTTTTACATCAAGGACATCATAAAAAGAGAGCCAGTGTTTTGTCTGTTTAAATAAAACAGCATAAGGCAACATCTTTTCAAGATAGAGAGGGTCCATCTCTAAACGTCTTTTTATCTCATCTACTTTTACACGTTTCATAAACTCTTTAAGACCCAAAAGACTGGTAGAGGCATACGCACCTTTTTGTGTAAATTTTCCTATTTTTTTATAGACTACAATCATTATAATGATGAGTACGATCAACACACCTAGAGGGCCTACGAGTATTGACTGTATACTGATACCATACTGACTGAACATAAGTAGAGGCACCATACCCGCTACTGCAAAGATTAGACCAAAAAATTTTGATGACCACTGCTTCTGACCAAATACTAACCCAAACCCCACACCTCCAAATACAAGAGGGAAGACAAGTAAAAATACCGCTTCCTCTCCATACTTAGAAAAGAGGGTATACGCCACCAAAGCTAAAACCGGTAACAACCATAAGATACTCTTCCATAAAAAGCTTTTACGTACACGCTGTGGATTTTCCGCCATATAGCCATCACTGACAGACCATTTATAGAGGTTTTCATTAATATGTGTAAAGCTTTTTTGCAGTGCTTTTGCTTTTGACTCGGAACCCCCAGACATGATATAACTTTTACTCCCTTTAAAAAGCGTAGAACCGAGTAAGTGGTTTTGATCCATGGTTAAGCCTTCAACTACTTTATCTGTACGCATCAAAATGGGGTCACTGTTTTTGCTTTTTTGGTCAATGGTAATGTAGCCTAAGTGTGCAAGCTCCAGTATGGCAGCGGAGAAGTCTTCATTGTCGGCAAATTTATCAAGTACAAGACCTGACTGTAGAAGGCTTAGTCCTTTTGGGGCTTCATACTGTACGGCGATGGAACGTCTATCTACAAAGCCGGTATAACGCTTGAACATATCTCTAAAGTAGAGTAGAAAGCCTACTAATGCACCCCAGTGCCAATTGGCTAAAAACCAGTCCATAAATGTTGCTTTGACATTTTCACTACCACTTTGCTCTAAAAGCCCAAGAGGGTAAGCCAACTCAACTGTAGCTCCTTCAAAAGGTTTGAGACTGGCTACAGAAACTTGAAGTTCTCTGGGGTTCACCCATACACTTGTTGCCGATGACGTTTTTGCACCATAGACACCCGTGTAGGTAGATATGTCTACATTTTGTTGTGAGATAGAGTGAGGGAGTTTAAATGTGGCTTTAATATTTTCTAGAGGTATATTCCATCCTGTACCTACGATGTTCCAACGTACTGCATCGGCAGATTCATTCTGTGCAGAGGGGAGTACCCCCATCTTAACACGGTAACGTATACTATAGAGGTGTTTACCCGTAATATAACTAGAGGCAGAACCTATTTTAAGTTGTACTATTTCACCTGCTTTGGTAGACTTCATGGTAGACTTTTTCCACTCTACGATGTTGTCATCCATCTGTACAGAAAAATCATACAGACCCAAGTCAACTACACGTGAGTCGACTTTTATAGTAAAAGGAATGTCACGAAACATACCATGTTTTTGAGCCTGTCCAAAGTCATACTCGATGGACTCTAGTATGGAGAGTTCACCACTTTGTTCCACGGTGACATCGATGTGATAGTTGGTAATTTTCTCTGCATAAGCAGCAACCCCAAACCCCAAAAAGAGGAGGGCAGCAAGTAGTAGCTTTTTCATGCTATTAAAAGTCTATTTTAGGCATCTTTGTAACAGCTTCAGCTTCACTGGCGTCTAGTTCGAAGTAGTCACGTGAAGTATAGTTAAACTTCTGTGCGATGAACATGTCAGGAAAGGCTTCCAGTCTGTAGTTATAGTCTCTGACTATCGCATTGTAGTAACGTCTGGCACTTTGAATGGCATCTTCAAGGTTAGAGAGTTCATTTTGAAGCTTTAAAAAGTTTGTGTTAGCTTTGAGGTCAGGGTAGGCTTCGGCTAAGGCAAACATTTTCCCAAGTGCCCCGCTTATCATGTTTGCTGCTGCTGCTTTTTCATCCATGGTACCGGCACTTAGCCCTTGTTGGCGTGCTTTGACAACATTTTCAAGTGTCTCTGCCTCATACTCTTTGTAGCCTTTTACCGTATCTACCAATGCAGGTATAAGGTCATAACGGCGTTTAAGCTGTACATCTATGTCAGACCATGAAGCATCCATGCCTGCTCTAAGTGACGCAAATCTGTTGTACGCCATAATAAGATAACCCACAGCCGCAGCAATAATCAATAAAACAATCGTTCCAAAACTCATATCTCTTCCTTTTAAATATAATATATAATTAAAAGTATAACTAAAATATGTGCTAGATATGTGGCAAAAATATTACAGATTAGTCTTCGAGTTCTTCTGTAGTGTCTTTGAGTGTATAGATAAAGGTATCGACATCCATTTCATCATAACGTTCTACGGTAACTTCTGTACGCACAAACTCTTCACCTTCAAAAGCATCAAGGTATTCCCAGTTATTTTCTAAGTTATGTGAGTAGAACAAAAAACCATGGACTGTGTCTCCCTTAGCATTTAACTTGATACCAGGGTACCCCATAGAAGCTGACCAACCCGCACCTATGAGTTCACCCGTCACTGTAGCAGGCACAAACTTACCTACGATGTTTTCTAACACATGTCCGTTAGGACAGTTTGGCATGAGTGTGCCGTAGACAAAAAGTGTTTCCATAAAAAAAGCCTTGATTTTGATGAGTGGATTTTATCATACTCTCTCATAAAGTATAATTCACTACAATATCACATACATCAAAAGGAAACCTAATGGCTTATGATTTGAAAAAGAAACTGGTGATTGCTATCTCTTCTAGGGCGTTGTTTGACTTGGAAGATGAAAACAAAATGTTTGAAAAAAAGGGTTTAAAAAAATACTACAAATACCAAATCAAAAATGAGAACAAATTACTCAAACGTGGAGCTGCTTTTGATTTTGTGAAAAACATCCTGCGTATTAACAAACACTTTGATGACAAACTCATAGAAGTCATCATCCTCTCACGTAACAATGCAGCTACAGGACTTCGCATCAAAAACTCCATAGACAAATACAAACTCAATGTAGAACGAGCAGGTTGGACAGCGGGTACACCTATCTCTAATTACCTTAAAGCATTTGACGTAGACTTGTTTCTCTCCGCACATGAAGAAGATGTTCAGGAGGCTATCAATGTGGGTATAGCCGCAGCAAGGATCATCCCTAAAAAATACAAAAAAGATGTCAAGAGAAAAGATGTACACATCGCTTTTGATGGTGATGCTGTGCTTTTCTCTGATGAATCAGAAAAGATATACCAAAAACATGGACTTGAAGCTTTTATAAAACATGAAAAGAAAAATGCTAAAAATCCTTTACCCAAAGGACCTTTTGCCAAACTTCTTAAAGTGATCTCTCAAATACAAAAAAAGTTTCCTATGGAAAAAGCACCCATCAAAACTTCACTTATCACAGCACGTGACTTTGCGACCTTTGAGAGGGTCATACGTACCTTTAATGCATGGGATGTAAGAGTAGATGAAGCCTTTTTCCTAGGTGGTGTAGAGAAAAGAAGGGTAGTCAAATCCTTCAAAGCAGATATCTTTTTTGATGATCAGGATGTACATCTTGACAAAACATCCAAGAAGACACCTTCTGCAAAAGTACCGTATAAGCATTAGATATTAATAAATATATAAATATTAGAATTTATTTTTATTTTTATTTGTTATAATAAGGTATAACTTTAATGATTAATAGGATTTTTTAAAGATTTTTATAAATGACCTATTTTCTATAAAAAAGGAAAATTGATGTCGAAGTTACATTACGTAGGGGTGCGAGTTGAGATATCGCATCATGGAATCGTTTATATAAAATCTAAAGAAGATAAATATGTCTATTTGATGACTGCATTGGAGATACTTAAAGATATAGACAATGATTATGACCAAAAACCTTTTTATTCTCACCCATTTAAACATCAAATTTTAGAAGAAGATCAGTTACATACAGTTTTACAACATTATGATCATAGCATTGAAGAGTGTATTACTGAAGAATGTCAAAGATATAGAGAAAAAATACAAGATCAAATTGAATATGTAAAAAACTTACATCATTTAACCGATATAGATAAACAAGTATGGATAAAAAATATCGAGATCATGAAAGAGTACAAAATGAAAAGGGCAATGAATAAAATGTATTATATACATTGTATCCAGGAGATAGTACAAGTGATACACCATAAAAAAATTAAAGAAATCACTACCCCTTTTAATAAAAACTTTTTTCATGTACTCAACACACTCAAAGGTACACTTATCACAGGAAAACCATCACTAGATGCTAAAGTGATAGAAGAGTATGACAAAAATGGCAATATGAATCTAAGGTTAACGATACGAAATTAATGTAAAGGAATACGTATGAAGAGAGTACTGGGTTTACTTGTAAGACACGAGAAAAAGCTACGTAAAGCATCGATACCCTGGATAATGTTAATTATGAGTACATCTGGTCAGGCATCTTGTAGTAAACTTGCAAAAGTTGCTGGGATGAGTGTCAATAAATTAGAGCATATCGTTAATAAACTTGTAAAAATTGAAACAACCTCAGGTGGTTATCATATTAAAAACAAGCGATCAGGTGCGTATGGTCGATATCAGATTATGCCTAGTACTGCAGCTTATTATGCAGAAAAACTAAACATAGCAAAATATTTATGGAAAAAACCATACAATCAAGACAAAATATTTCGAGCAATAATGAAAGACAACATCAAGAGTTTAAAAAGATATGGGCTTAAGGTGTCTGCATTTTCTCTTTATGCGACACATCAGCAGGGAGCAGGTGGGTTTAATGCAATTATGAAAAACAAAAAACTCACAAAAAAACTAGAAAAGAACTTACGTCAAAACCTGCCTTCTGATCTTAGAAAAGTAAAGAAATCGAAGTTAAGAGTGACATGGATTAATTATTGGAAAAATAAATTTACATAAGTCATTTTTTGCGTTTTTTATAAAACGCAACTTTAAACGCTTCAAATCGCTCTTCTTCTATGGCTTCTCTCATCTGTTTCATTAAGTCAAGATAGTAGTAGAGATTATGGATAGTCCCCAGTCTAAAATAAGTAATCTCTCTTGCTCGGTAAAGGTGTCTGAGGTAAGACCGTGAGTAGGTTTGACAGACCATACAGCCACACTCAGGATCTATAGGACTTTCATCTGTGGTATATTCTGCTTTTTTGATATTGACTTTTCCAAAACTTGTAAAAAGTGTGCCGTTACGTGCGTTTCTAGTGGGCATAACACAGTCAAACATATCGACACCACGCGCAACGTTTTCTACCAAATCTTCTGGTGTACCCACACCCATTAAGTATCGAGGCTTATCTTCTGGCATGAACTGTGTTGTCCACTCTACGGTGTCATACATGTCTTGGTTGGCTTCTCCTACAGATAACCCACCAATGGCAAAACCATCATAGTCCATAGCGCAGAGTTCACGCGCAGACTTTTCACGAAATGCCTTGTCTGTTCCTCCTTGGATGATGGCAAAGATGTTTTGTTCTGTACCCACACCTTGTTCTTGTTTTTCTCTAAAGTAATCAATGCTCTCCTGTGCCCAGCGTGTCGTACGGTCTATACTTGCTGCGATGCGTTCTTGTGTAGCAGGAAGTGCTACAAGATCATCGAGTATCATCATGATATCTGATCCAAGGTTATGTTGAATATCTATCACTTTTTTAGGGGTGAAATAGTGTTTGGAACCATCAATGTGACTCGCAAAGGTGATACCACCTTCATCAATTTTGACGTTATCACTCAGTGAAAATGCCTGAAAACCACCACTGTCGGTAAGAAAAGACTTAGGGAACTTTGTAAAGCCGTGAAGCTTCCCCATTTTAGCTACCACATGATCACCCGGACGTAGATACATATGGTAAGTATTGGCTAAGATGATCTCTGGCTCAATGAATGTTTCTAAATCTGTAGCATCAAGTGCTTTGACTGCACCGACGGTACCTACAGGCATAAACACGGGTGTTCTTACGGTAGAGTGCGCCGTTTTTATGGTACAAGCTCTAGCACGGCCGTCTCTTTTATCTATCTGAAATTGCATTGTGTTATAATGTCCTTTTTATTTCCATACAGTTGGAAATCTCATACTGTTAGTGGTATTTAAAGAACAGTATTATATCTAAATCATATAGGGCATACATTGAAAAATATACTTATCTTAGCTAGTGGCAGCATTGCCAAACATTTTGTAAACTGGGTAGGTAAAAAGAGAGTGGCTGAAAATCATTACTATGTGACTTGCCATGAATCAGGCTCTATACCTCCCAAAATGGGCAAAAACATTACACAGATAAATGAAGACCCTACGAGTTTTTCTAAACTCTCTCGCATCATGAAAGACACCCATTTTAACAACATATTTGTAGTGATGGAAGATATGGAAGATGCACAATATGTACTCAAAAACATTGGCCTGATAGAAAACAATGCCAGAATCATCTTGGTTAACCAATGGGACAATGATGAGATTGGTAAAGAGTTTAAGAATATTACTATCATACATAGTGATGAACTCATAGCGGCACATCTTTATGATAACTTACCAAACGTACCTCTTGTCGCCCAGAATGTTGGCTTAGGACGTGGTGAGATTATGGAAGTTCATGTGCCTTTTGGAAGCTCTTATGCCTACAGACATGTTGGAAGCATACTACAACGTAAGTGGAAAATTGCAGCGATTTACCGTGATGAAAAACAGATACTCCCTACCACGGCAACTATGATACGTCCAAATGACACACTCCTTATTGTGGGTAAACCACTGGTACTTGACGGTGTCTACAAGACTATAAACAAGCGTATAGGACTTTTTCCAGAACCTTTCGGTAAAGACATTTACTTATTACTTGATTTAAGATATGACCAGGAAAAGGCACTCATTTACCTACAAGAGAGTTTGTATCTGCTTGAAAAACTTGAAAACAAGTCACTGTATATTCGTATACATTACCCGAACAATTTTAAACTGATAGATGAGATCAAAGCGTATGAGTCTAAAAACATTATGATTTCAGTTTGTTATGAAGATGACAATATAGCTAATCTTATAGAGTATGACATTCATGAACATGATATAGGCCTTGTGATGAACAGTATCAAAGCATTTGAAGCGGATAATCTAAAAGAGACCCTATATGACCTTAAGAAAGCTTGTCTATCTATTTGGTGTACAAGTTACTGACTCACATTAACAATTGTGTTGTTCTTATGGATGAAAATGAAAAGATGGAATCTATCTCTTCTACAGCATTTGATATATCGAGACCTTAGGACTTAACTCTTCTCCTTGCTGATTTTGATCCTGAAGGAGAATTTAAAAGCAAAGAAATGATTATTCAACATTACGAGACGCTGACACATATTTTTAATATGGAAATAGACATCGAACAAAAGATCTCAAACCCCATAAGGGAACTTTCAAATATGAAAAATATTCTCCAAATTGCACCTTTTGATGATCGTCTAAATCAATCTAGTTTAATGAAACTTATTTCAATCAAAATACAAGACTTTATACTTACAACAGATAGACATCCAAAACTACTTGTTCCGTTTGCACTACAGAGAACGAAAAGTATGATGCGTAGACGTCCCTTAAAACGAGACTTAATGACAAATAAGATAAAATAGATAAAAATCAATTATTTCGTGCAAGGTTTCTTTAGATGATTGTCCCTATAAATTAGCACAAACTCAGAACATTAAATATGACATCACCATAGATACTTTACCAGCACTTAATTTTGACACTTCAGTGGTGATAGTGACTAATCCTACTGTATCAGGGTATCATCTAGACACACTCCTCTCAAAAATATCTGCCACACAACTTCATGTGGTAACTATACCTGACGGTGAAGAGTATAAAACCTTGTCAACTATCGAAGATATTCTCAATGAATGTTTTGAATATAAGCTTGATAGAAAGTCTTTACTCATTGCATTTGGTGGAGGAGTGATTGGTGATATGACAGGTTTTACAGCCGTCCTTATATCAAAGAGGTATAGATTTTATACAGGTACCTACGACACTACTCAGTCAGGTAGATGCTTCTGTGGGTGGTAAAACAGGTGTTAACAACAAGTATGGTAAAAATCTCATAGGTGCTTTTTATCAACCCAAAGCAGTCTACATTGACCCTGCATTTTTAAAGACTCTTCCTAAACGTGAATTTGCAGCAGGTGTAGCTGAAGTCGTGAAAATGGCTGTGATGTTTGATAAAGATTTTTTTCATTACTTACAAAGTGCAGACTTAGCAATAATCCGAATACGGTCAAAGAGATGATTCGTAAATCTGTTGAACTTAAAGCCTGGGTTGTAAACCAAGATGAAAAAGAAGCAGGTATACGTGCCGTACTCAACTATGGTCATACATTTGGACATGTGGTTGAAAATGAGACAAACTACAAAACATATCTTCATGGTGAAGCTGTAGCCATAGGAATGGTCATGGCAAATGCACTGGCTGTAGAACTAGGCATGTTTACGCAAGATGAAGCTGATGCTGTAAAAGCACTTTTAGAAAGAGCTAATTTACCAACGAAATACGCTATCAAAGATGTAGAAGATTTCTATGAGCACTTCTTCCTTGATAAAAAGTCAGCAAAAGGTAGTATAAAGTTTATTTTACCTGATGGTATCGGCAATCATAAAATGATATCTGGCATTGAGGATACAACTGTGAAAAAAGTCTTGAAAAGATTTGGAGCATAATATGCGTTTTAACTTGATAAAAGCACTTTTAATATTGGGCATTCTTTTCACTTATTCTCATGGTGATGTCAATGAAACTGCAGTAGAAAAAATGAAACTGGACCGTAAAATAGAAGTTTTACTACTAGAAAATGATGCACTCAAAAAAGATCTTTTAGATAATAATATTTGGTCAAAAATTTATAGTAACTATCACACTTACAAAGAATTAAAAAAACAACAGCTTTTGCTCAATGCAAAG
>CAVORT010000009.1:0-228188 GCA_963698695.1 Sulfurovaceae bacterium
ATAGACGCGTATTTTATGATTGGACATTTTGTACCTTGTTGTATGTTTTTTTAGTTTTTACCATATATATACTTTTATTGAAAGATGATTATAACTTATTTAGATATCTCTTGACTTTTTCTTGACATTTTTTAATTATAATTTCTTTATGAATGAACAAAAATTTTATGATTTTTTACAAAAACAAATACTATTACTGATAGGCTGGTCACTCTTTACTGGACTGGGGTATACCATACTTTGTACAGTATACGGTGTAGCACAAACAGCAACTATCTGGTATGCCTTTATTGTACTTGTATCTATTAGAGGGGTACATCTTTATAGACAGTTTAAATATAAAAATGTAGAGTTGAAAGAACTTGATCGTTGGTATAGCAGTGTACGATTATTTATTTATATGATGTTTGGATTGTGGACAGTTCTGTTTATGCTTTATTCAAACGAAACAAAAAATAATTTACATTTGGTGACAGTTTTTACACAGATCGGTGCAGCGGTTATAGCCTCAACATTTTTGTTTTCAGATAAAAAACTGTTTGTGCCTATTTTATTGATCCTTATGTATCCTTTAGTAATTTATTTTACAAATATACAAGAAGCATATGCGTATTTTCTCTCACTCTATGCAGTCGTTTTTCTAGGTTTATTACTTTATTCGTCTAATAATAGCAATCAACTCATACAGCAGATCTATTATCAGGCACAGCATGATCCCTTGACAGGATTATACAATAGACGATATTTTACAGAGTATTTAGATCAAATGTTAAATGCGTTGGCATCCAAAAACAAGTTTGCGTATATGTTGTTGATAGATTTGGATTATTTTAAAACGATCAATGACTCTTTAGGGCATGATGTAGGAGATCAACTATTAATTGAAGTGACTCAGCGAATCAAAAAGTACTGTGAAAAAACACATCTGATTTCTCGTATAGGTGGGGATGAGTTTATGATCTCGAGTTATGAATTTGACAATGAAAAAATATGTCTAGCGCATGTAAATGCTTTTGCACAAAAACTTGGAGAGATTTTAAAAGAAACCTATGTCATTGATTATAATCATTTACATATTTCTGCAAGTATAGGTGTCAGAATTTTAGATGGAAAAGTCACAAAAGTAAATGAAGTGATAAAAGATGCAGATATTGCTATGTATGATGTGAAAGAGAACGGTCGTGATGGTGTCGTCAATTTTAATCAGGTCTTAGCGAAACAGGTTGATAACACACTTGAGATAGAAAGAAAGCTTTATTTTGCGTTGACTAACAATGAAATTGAACTCTATTTTCAAGCCCAGGTGAATGAGAGAGAAAAAATAATTGGATGTGAGGTACTAAGCCGTTGGAATAATAGTGAGCTGGGTTATATATCTCCGGATATTTTTATAGGTATAGCTGAAAAAACAGGCATTATCATTGAGATAGGGAGCTATATTTTAGAAGAATCATTCAAAAAACTACAGACATGGAATAATCAGGGTATAGAATTAGAACAGTTTTCAGTCAATATTAGTGTAAGACAGATATTACATGGTTCTTTTGTCTATTATATTGAAGATTTATGTAAAAAATATCTGAATGAAAATACACAAAAGAAGTTAGTATTTGAAATCACAGAAACCCTTTTAGCCGAAGATATTAATAAGGTAGTAGATATTGTCAACCGTTTGAAACATTTACATATTAGATTTTCAATGGATGATTTTGGTACGGGATACTCTTCTTTAAGTTCTTTACGGGAATTACCTATTGATGAATTGAAGATTGATCGTTCGTATGTGAGTAGGTTAGGAGAGAAAGATTCTGATAAGATGATGATCACTACGATTTTGTCTTTGGCTCAAATCTTTCATTTGCGTATCGTTGCAGAAGGGGTAGAGACAGGAGAACAATTTAGATTTTTGTTGGAGCAGGGTTGTCATATTTTTCAAGGATATTATTTTTCCAAGCCGCTTAAGGCTGAAGATTTTGAAATTCTGTTTAGAAGACATAATATGAATGTACGACACACTACAAAAAAAGAGTTTGGTCATTTGTTAGCAGTATAATCATATACATATAGGATATAATTCCGTATGAAAGAACAGAGATATTATCAACATTTTAAAAATCATATTATATTAATGATTGCACTTTCTCTTGTGCCTGGGTTGGTATATGTCATATTTGGCTGGTTTCATGATATTATCATACCTGCATTGATTTGGTATGCATTGATGCTCATGGTTTCTTTTTGGGGTTGGAAACTTTATGTAAGATATCAAGAACGCATTATGGAACCCAGTGAACTGGCATCTTGGTATGAACAGTTAAAAGTATTTTATTATTGTATTTTCTCACTGTGGACATTGATCTTTTTATTGTATGCAGGGGAATCTGGAGAGTAAACTACATTATATTGCTATCTTTACACAACTCGGAGCAGCAGTGGTTGCTTCTGCGTTATTGGTGGTAGATAAAAAACTGTTTGTACCTATACTGTTCATACTTTTGCTACCATTATCAGCTTACTTTCTTTTGATAGATACATGGTATGGTTATGTATTGACATCTTTTACATTGATCTTTTTAGGTGTCCTACTTTATGCCTCGTTCAATACGTATCATTTGATTCAAAAGAATGAATATCAAGCAAAACATGACATGTTAACGGGTCTGTATAACCGCCGTTACTTTCTCATCTACCTTGAAGACCTCATGAATAGATTAAAAGATTCAAAAAAAACAGCTTATCTGTTACTCATTGACTTAGACCATTTTAAATCCATTAATGATTCACTAGGCCACGATGTAGGAGATAAAGTACTTGAATCGGTCTCTCAACGCCTTAAAGATTTTGCAGAAGAAAAACATGTTGTTGCACGTTTTGGAGGGGATGAGTTTACTTTGGTAAGCATTGAACACAAAGATCAGCTTTATGGTGCCAATGATCCTTATGTTGTTGCTGAGGCATTACTCAAAATACTTAAACAACCCTATATTGTGGATAAACATCACTTATATTTGAGTGCAAGCATAGGTATTAAGCAGATCCAACATATGCCAATAGATACACTTCAGTTTATCAAAGAAGCTGATATTGCTATGTATGAAGCAAAATCTCAAGGGAGAGATGGGGTTATTTTATTTAATGATGACCTTTCAAAACGTGTTGCAAGAGATTTAAACATTGAACAAAAACTTTATTTTGCGATGCAAGAAAAAAAGATCAAACTCTATTATCAACCTATGTTTAATGCAGGTAAAAAGTTAGTGGGATGTGAAGCATTGGTCCGATGGAAAGAATATGATGCCTATATCCCACCAATATTGTTCATAGGTATTGCTGAGAAAACAGGAATTATATTGGAACTTGGGTATTTTTTGATGAAAGAAGCGTTTCAAACACTTAAAGAATGGGATGAAAAGGGGATGGTTTTAGAACAATTTTCTCTCAATATCAGTGTGCGCCAATTACTCTCAAGTACATTTTACAGTAGTGTTGAGGGACTATGTGATACTTATCTGACACCCGAATTAAGAGAAAAAGTTTACTTTGAAGTGACTGAGAGTGTACTGGTTAAAGATGTAAACAAGATGATAGCAACCATGAAAAAGTTTAAAGCACTTGGTATCTCTTTTTCTATGGATGATTTTGGTACGGGATACTCATCTTTGTCAAACTTACATGCTATGCCTATAGACGAGTTGAAGATAGATCAAAGCTTTGTAAGTCATCTTTTAGAAAGTAATGTAGAAAAAACCATAGTACCTGCCATTGTTTCTATTGCCAAATTACTTCAGATCAAAGTCGTTGCAGAAGGAGTAGAGACAAAAGAACAGTTTGATTTTTTAGTTGAACTGGGTTGTGATAGATTTCAAGGATATTATTTCAATGAAGCTGTCCCTAAACATGAATTTTTATCGCTCTATCAAATATAGCTTTATTTCACATGCTCCGCGACAAGGTGGATTGCCATACCGTAACTTGTTGAGTTATTGTATCTGGTGAGGACTCTAAAGTTTCTTGCCCCCAACCAAATGTCATCATGTGTGAGGTTTCTGTTTTTAAGTAGGTAAGCTTTAGGCTCATTGAAACGTCCTAGAGGCTTGATACCATGCTTTAAGATAGTAGTTAATGGTTTGGTTCGTCTATGACTTGTTTTCATACTATTGAAGCGTTTACCCTTAAATTTGGTAGGCACTGCTACAAGGGCACCTTTTTTCCAACCGTTTTTATGCATAAACTTAGCGATGGATCCGATACAGTCTTCTAAATCCCATGGGTCAGTGATGCCATCACCATTAAAGTCAGATTTATGTGTACGACCTACAGAAGGGACTTGTTGCACACAACCCATCGCACCTGCAAATGAGCCTTCTAACTGTGTAATATTATATCCTTTTTCACGTGCAAGTAAAAAAAGATGTTTAAACTCAGACTTGAAAAACTTCTTCATGCGGTTGGGATGAAAGGCGAGGGTGGCTAGGGCATCTAAGATATTGTAGTCCCCTGTGTATTCGCCAAACTTAGACTCAACACCCATGAACCCAACGATATAGTCCATATCGACACTGTAAACGTCAGAGGCACGTTTGAGTGTTTTGTAGTAAGCTTTTTTAAACTTTTTTGCTTTTTTGAGACTCACGGGGTCAAGTACATGGGCTTTGTAACGCTCCCATGAACCATTGGTTGTACCTACTTTGTATTTACCCGTGTATCGTGCGAGGGTGTCTCGGTCCAGTTTGGCTGACTTGAGTACAGAAGTGACATAGCTACGTTTAAAGTGGTATTTGTTTACCATCATAGAGATGAAGTTTTGCACCTCTTTTTTAGCTAGATAGTCATAGGCTATTGGGGGTCTGTCGTCATTGGCTGGCAGATAAAATGGTATGAGTAAAGCCAGTAGCAGTAGTTTGATATATTTCAATGTAAATCCTTATATATTATTTAGTATGAGTAGGCTATCACGGTAGATAGGTTCATCAATGAAACCATATTTGTCATCCATGAAACCATTGATGTCTTTGGAAGCTTGCTGTTCAAATACATCTTTGATATGTTTGGCTCTTGCTATTTCATATTTATTAATACCAAATATCTCATTGGCAATGTCAACTTGCTTGGGACCCATGCAGGCTTTACTTTCAAAACCCATCATCTTTTCACGCTGGCACCATGTTTTGAAAGTCTCTGTATCGTTATATTCCTGGAACATAAATGAGATAGGATGAATGCCTGCAGTTTTGGCATCAACTAAAAACTTCGAAAGGATGTAGTCTATGGTTGGGTTACCAAGGCTTACAAGAGATTGTGGGAGTCCAAGGGAAGTGAGTAAATCCAAAATGCCTAAGTTGGCAGTGGTTAAGCGTTCGTCTATGCGAAGTGTCCTGAGGGCTTCAAACGCTTCTTTAGTCTCTAGAGAGATGTGCAGTTCTTTGTCTATAGAGAGCAGTGTGAGTATTTGTGCTATTTCAGTTTGATTTTGTACTTTAGCCACACGCACAGCATCAAAAGCAAAATCATTCAAAAAGGCTATCTCTTCTGCACCACCTTCAAGAAAAGGATTGGTACGTACGATGATAAAACTGCTCGATTGTTCTATGTGTGAAAGGAAGAGGGCTATGTTGTGCAGTGCTTCTTTCTTGCGACTAGGCGCGATGGCATCTTCTAGGTTCAGGGTTATCATATCAGCTTGAGACGCATCTATACGGTTTAGATGTGTAAGGTTGAGAGGGTTAAGCATCATGTTGGAGCGTTTACGTACATGGCTACAAGGTTTTTTTCGTTTGTTTCCATAGTCGCTGGTGAGGGTCTTCAGGTTATCAAATATCATAGTGATATCATAGCCAAATATAATTCAACTTTTTCAGTTTTGTAAGATATAATTTGCCCATTATAGTTTGAAGGAAAACAATGAAACATTTATGGCTTATTTTAACAACATTCTCTTTACTGGCTTTGTCTGGGTGTGGAAGTAGTAGTACTTCTGATAGTGATAGTTCAGATACAAGTGTGGCATATGATCTAAGCCAATATATCATACCTACAAAAAGTCAGACCAATGTTTATCTGAATAGAGTATATGAAAAAGATGATCCTCAAGAAGTATATATGTTGGCGAGTAGCACCTCAATAAATGAAACCTATGAGGTAAATACTAGCTTGGTACAAGTCTCAACCGGAGATACCTATAGTATCAGTGATGGAAATATCTCTATATTCTATGCAGATGATAATGAGACACATGAGATATCAAGAATGATTAAAGTCGGTAATACAGCAATAAGCTACACAAGTATAAAGTTAGAAAGTGGGATTGAATTCATAATCAATTATGATTGTAGACTCACTGCCCATCTTGATGAAAAAGTCCTAGAAAGTGCTTACATTGAGGCTGTTCATAACGATGTACTCTTATTTGATTGTAAAGAAGATGAAAGTGGAGTAGGTGCCATTAGTGACATGGATGTGAGGGTAGAAGGAAGAGGGGCTATGAAACATTACTTTGCGAAAGATACAGGTCTTATCTCTTCACTTAAAGAGTCTTGTACGGACGTCACATTAGGCAGTAACACTTCTACCGATTGTGAAAAAACAGAAGTAGAACTTTTCACTGTTGTTGAGTAGAATTCTTAAAAGTAACAGGCTAGATTAGCCTTGTGCTGTATATCTGATGCACGCATTTGCGTTGTTTAGTATGTAGGCAAGGGCAGATAGAGTTACTCTTTATATTACAGTATAATACACAAATTCCACCAAGGCACACTATCATGCATAAACTTATTTTTATCCTATTGATTTTTACACTTACACTTTTCGCACGTTATGATGCATACCCAAGTAAAGAATGTCCTGCTTTTAATGACATGAAACACAAGAAAAACACACATGGTGTACATCTTGATGCCGCAACAAAATACACAGTTTTAAAACATCATAAAGGACAAAACCTTGTACTCATCAAAGGAGAACAGCCTGCCCAAAGATGGGTAGATGACAGCTGTTTTACCAAGACTGAAAAAAGAACCAATAGAGATGATGTAAGTCCAGCTAAAAGTACTATAGTTAGCATTGAAGATGAACTTGATCATGCTTCTAAAAGTATTAATAATCCAAAACATACTAAAAAATATGAAAAGAATAAAACTTCTAAGAAGAACCTTCTTGCACTCTCTTGGCATAATGCATTTTGTGAAACCCACCGTTACAAAAAAGAGTGTAAAAGAGATATTGGTTCACTACTACGATCTAAGCCACATGAAACACAATTTGTACTTCACGGCTTGTGGCCACAACCTAGAAATAATGTCTATTGTAATGTAGATAAAGAGTTGATATATGCAGATAAAAATAAACGTTGGAGAGACTTACCCTGTTTGGCTTTAGATGAAAATGTAGAAGATGCGCTAGAACAGGTGATGCCTGGCTATGCTTCAGAGCTTCATAAACATGAGTGGGTCAAACACGGTACATGTTATGGTACTGATGCCAATGAATACTATGCTGATGCCATAAACCTTGTGAATCAAGTAAACCGTTCTGCACTAGGTAAGTTCTTTACACAAAATATAGGTAAACAAATTACCCTACAACAAGTACGTACACTTGCCGACAAAACATTTGGCAGAGGTGCAGGAAATCGAGTAGAGCTTCAGTGTAAAGGTGGACTTGTCACTGAGCTATGGTTACATCTTGGTTCAGGTAGTGATGATTTGAAGACACTACTACAAAGTGGTAAGCAAATGCGAAGCCGTTGTCAAAAAGGCTGGTTAGATAAGGCTGGTTTTGGCAGATAAAGTAGAAGTACTCGAAGCCCTAAAACATTCCAATGTTTTTTTGACCGGTGGTGCAGGGGTTGGAAAGTCTTACATCACCAACGAGATCATCAAAGACTACCGAAACCGTGCAAAACAGGTAGTCTCACTAGGTTCTACGGGTGTGTCTGCTGTAAACATAGGTGGCTTTACTGTACACAGCTTTTTTGTGTTTGGTATCTCTTCTAATTTTGATGCACTCAACCAAAGTGATAAACGTGCGAAAAAACGTCTGGCCGATCTAAAGAAGATCCTTAAAGCCACAGACCTCATCATCATCGATGAGATCTCTATGGTGAGTACAGACTTACTTGACATGATAGCCTACAGACTAAACAACTACGGCTACTTAGGTAAAGTACTTTTTGTAGGAGATTTTTTTCAGTTACCGCCTGTCTCTAAGCAAAATGGTAGAAATGATGTCTTTGGAGAAAAACTTTACGCTTTTGAGTCCATGGCTTGGGATAGGTTCGACCTGATGGTCATAGAACTTACCCAGATGAAACGTACCACAGATGCAGAGTTCACACACATACTCTCTAAAGTACGTAAAGGCATATGTGATGAAGAAATAGTCGCTTATATGACTAGGTTATGGAACACAGACAGCATGGAAAAAGACCCTACCTACCTCTATGGACGTAACCTAGAAGTAGAACAAACCAACCGAGCTAAGATCAACGAACTCGACACAGAAGAGACCATACTTTTTGCAAACATAGAGATGTTCGGAAATGTACATGAAAAAAAGCTCTCAGGCTGGAAAAACATGCTGCCAATCTCAGAACAACTCACACTCAAAGAAGGGGTACCTATACTTTTTACGGTAAACAAGTGGGGTAAGTTCGTCAATGGGGAACGGGGTATCCTCAGAAAGATAGAAGATGATCACCTCATAGTAGAAAAAGAGGAAGAGTACGTACGCGTAGAACGCCACGACTTTGACCTTGTAGATATGCTGGTAAAAGAAGATGGTACAGTAGAGACCATAAGCCTAGCCACACTCTCACAGTTTCCCCTCAAACTCGCTTACGCAGTCACCATACACAAGTCTCAAGGCATGAGTATAGACAACCTAGTATGTAATGTAGACAACATCTTCGCACCAAGCCAGTTCTACGTCGCCATCTCACGAGCCATCAACCCTAAGCATTTGAAGTTAGATTTTAACAAAGGGGACTTGACGCAGTACTTGCGTAGGGTGATACATGTGGATAGTCGGGTGGTGGAGTATTATAAGGGTTTGGTTTCTTCGTAGTTGGAGATACTCCAGTGCTAGGGATTATGAAGAGATAAATGGACTATTGGATATTGAGATTTTCTGCTAATTCATGTTCTCGTATGCATTCCCACGTGTAAGTAGGGAACTGATCTATGTACCCCTTGCGCATACTAGACCCTTAAAATCCTATATCACTTTTTTATCTTTAAAAAATATAAACATTGAAATCATATATATAATAGTTATGATAAACGATACTATTCTAATTTCATCTGAAATAGCAATATTTAATACTTTAACAACATTACCATTTTGAGAAATATTTAAATAGGCTCCAGCGAAAACCACACCAACAAAAATGATTTTTATAATATTATGGATTTTTATTTTATTCATAACAAAAAAGACCATAGTATAAATAAATAATGAAATAATTATGAACAATTCAATTCCTATCATTACTTGAGCCTAATATATAGTATTTTCTCGTTTGTTGTACGAGGGAATGTGCCCTGACTGAAAGGAAGAAGTGCCCTTGGGGTGCCTACTCCAACCTGAAATTAAATGAAAGTTTGACATCTTGATACAATCCTTATAATAATTAATAGCTACGCTACCGAGTAACAACCTCAACACTCCCCACAGCAGCTATCTCTAATACAGACTCCTCAACAGTCACCACATCTCCATCTAACTCGACATGGTTGTAGCCATTTTCAAGGTCTATGGTGATAGGTTCTTCTACTTTTCCGTAAAAGCTTCCAAACTTGCTGATGAACGAAGCGGGGGTAAAGATGAAAAAGCGTTTGGAGCTTAGTAGCATAAAAGGTGTCATGATGAGGTGTACGGGAAAAAGAAAGAGTACGGCTAGTAGGTACTTGGCTATGCCATTTTTGAGTATGCCAAAACGTAGGGTTTCTGAGAGGAAGATGTGCTGTAGGTCTCCCATGTTTCCTGCTGAGAACAAAAAGACTTCTTTGTTGAGGGTGTAGACTTGTTGGGGTTGTGTGTTTGGCACCTCACCTTTTCCCAGTTTTTCCAGTACGGCCTCTACTTTAGGTACACGATGCATTTTGGCTATGACGTTAAAAGAGCCTGTGGGGTTGAGTATGAGTTTGGGTAGCGTGTCCAAAGTATGTAGTTGTTTGATGACACGCCTGATGGTTCCATCTCCACCGTTGATGATGATGTAGTTGAATGATTCTACATCGATGAGTGTTACTAAATCAACTTCATTGATATTCCTAATATCTAAGCCATCATGTTCAACTGTTTTGCCTATAGAAAGAATACGCATTATTGTCCTTATATATATCAGCTATAATTATAACCATGAAACTTGAAAATGAAGATGCCCTCGATAACCTTATCATCTGTCACAAATGTTACACACTACATGAAGAAGTGCCTATAGAAGATGGCACAAAGGCATGTTGTACGGAATGTGGTGATGTACTTTACCGGTATGACTCCAAACTTGTAGAACATGGTTTGGCACTGAGTATCACAGGATTTATCTTTTTTGTACTTGCCAATGCGTTTCCTTTGGTTCAGATAGAGATCCTTGGACACGAACAGTTCATCACCATACCAAAGACATTCATAGCACTTTTTGACAATGGATTTTATGTGGTTGGACTGCTCTGTGCTTTTCTCATCTTTATCTTTCCTTTGATGATATTTGGCATCAACATGCTTCTTTTTAGCCTTTTGAAAATGAAAAAAGGAGAGAGACTCAGTAAAGAGTTGCTGGTATTACTCTCTCACATTACCCCATGGAGTATGTCTGACATCTTTCTTATCTCTATACTTGTAGCATTGGTTAAACTCATAGGATACGCACAGATACACATGGGGGTTGCTTTTTGGGCATTGTTGATCTATGTCTTGTTGGACTTGTATATCACCAAGACAATTCATATTGCTGAAGTATGGATGCTTCGAAAAAGAACTTATGTGAAAGAGGAAGAGGAATGATAGAGGTAAAAGAAGAAGAGCTCATACGCTGCCCTGTGTGTGAAGCAGTCAATATAGATAAAGGCAAATCAAATGTCTGTCGTCGTTGTGGGTCTGCCATCTATAAACATCGTACATTCAGCACAGAAAAGTCTTGGGCATTTCTCATAGCAGCTATCATAGCCTACATCCCTGCAAACCTTTATCCTATGCTCATCACTAAGCAATTTGGTGCAGTGGAGGGGAGTACCATCGTCGGTGGTGTGGTGATGCTGTGGGAGCATGGTTCTTACCCTATAGCAGCTATCATCTTCTTTGCGTCTATTGTCATACCAGTGATGAAGTTTTTAATTTTGATTTATTTGCTTATTAGTGTAAAATACCCGCTGGGTAAAGATACGAAGGTCAATAAACATAAACTCTATTTTATGACAGAAGCTGTAGGCCCGTGGTCTATGGTTGATGTATTTGTGGTAGCTATATTGGCGGCACTCATACATTTGGCTAATGTGGAGATAGTTGCGGGAACTGCAGCGACTGCATTCGCCATATCCGTATTTTTTACACTTTTAGCTGCACATGCATTTGATGAACGACTTATAAAGGAATATAAATAATGTCAAAACAGATACCAAAGGTTGAAGAATCTACCAGATTTAATCTTATTACTTCCATTTGGATAGTGCCTTTTATTGCACTTGTTGTTGCTGGTTGGCTGGCATACCAGTACTTTTCAGAACTTGGACCTGAGATACGCATTGTTTTTCCTGAAAATGCAGGATTGAACGCAGGACAAAGCCAGATAAAGTATAGAAATGTCTCCATTGGTACAGTTAAAAAGATTGTTCTACAGAACAAAGGTGAAGGCGTGACTGTCATCGCGCGTATGGATAAATCAGCAAAACGCTACCTCAATGAAAATGCTAAATTTTGGATAGTAAAACCTGAAGTGGGTGTCTCAGGTGTTTCAGGATTAGATACCCTGATCTCAGGAACGTACATCAATATGTACTCAGAAGAGGGTGAAACGTTTGTAGATACTTTTTATGGAATGGAAGAAGCCTATCGTGTGACAGATGATGGGGTCTACTTTCAACTTACTTCACCTTCAGGGTACAATATTAAAAAAGGCACACCTATACATATGAAGAACATGGAGGTAGGTCAGGTAGAATTTGTGAACATTTCTCTGGATGGGCAGAAGATAGATTTTGTCATCTTTATCAAGAAAGAATATGTCGCTTATGTGCATCGAGATTCTAAGTTTTGGGTAGAAAGTGCTGTAGATATCAGTTTTGACAATGGTAGAATTGATTTCAATGTTGCACCTCTGTCAAATCTAGTGCAAGGGGGTATAGAATTTTCATCAAGCGGAGAAGATGCTTCCGATACCGTACCTAACAAGTATGTGTTTCATCTTTACAAAAATGGTGGTCTAGCACAAGGGATGCAGGTAGGAAAAGGTGGAGACTATATCAATACATTTGAGATCATGGCAGAAGATAATATTGCAAAACTTAAAGTCGCAGCATTAGTACAGTATGAAGGGTATGAGGTAGGACGTGTAAAAGACATAGTTTTGTCTTACAACAAGGATACCCACAAGATACTTGGGAAAGTTTTTGTTGATATAGACACTTCTTCTTTTACGTCTAAAGATGAAAATGTTACCACATGTAATACTAATTTTTATGATGCTATCAGAGAAGGGTTAAAAGCCAAATTTACTGCTTCAGACCCACTCACAGGATCACTTTTTGTTGACTTGGTATTTGATGAAAATACCACAGGAAAAAGTCTTGCACAAGGTACAGAATATGTACGTATTCCATCTATGAAAAACGAGGGGGGCAGTGTGATGGATGAAGTAGATAAAGTACTCCAAAAGATCAATAATCTTCCTTTGGAAAAACTACTTGCTTCTATCAATAATGTTGTGGATGATAATGCAGAGCCTGTACATCAGGTACTTGTAGACCTCAAAAAGACAATTGAAAATCTCAATGCAATGACAGGCACCAGTGCGTTTAAAACAATGCCGACTGAACTCAACAAAACGATGAAAGAACTGACAAAAACACTCCAGACTACCAAAAAAACAGTCAAAGGTTATGACAATAACTCTCTTGTGATGCGTCAAATAGCAGAAACACTCAAAGTACTTACAAAAACGTCACAAGAGATGCAGCAGTTCCTGCAATTACTTAACCGTAAACCAAATTCACTTATCTTTGGAGATAAATAATGCAAACAGTATGGACTAAAAAAACAATCATAACACTTCTAGGTATCTTTACATTGACAGGGTGTTTCTCTAGCAACTTATATGTACTCTCAACGGCTTCACAACCTACACATACTTATGTCTATACGAAACAGGTCATAGGAGTAGAAAAAGTCAGTGTGCCAGAGTATCTTTTTAAGCGTGATATTGCTGTGGCAAAGTCCTCAAGCCAGATAGAATTACTTCCTGGTGCTGCATGGGCAGAAGACCTGGATGCAGGGCTGACTCAGAGACTCATAGGTTTCTTCCAAAAGAAGTTTAACCAGCCAAATGTCTATGCCTATCCATGGGGTGTGGATAAGCAGCCTAACGTTAAAGTAAAGGTACATGTCACACGTTTCATAGCACAGGGTGAGTATGTTTATCTAGATGCTAACTGGGAAGTGGAAAATATGAAGACACAGAGAGTCAAAGCAAGATTGTTTTCAACTAAAGTACCTACAGGCAGTGATGCAAGTGCTATTGTTAAATCTATGGATAGCGCCTTCGGTGAGCTTGAAGAAGTGGTGGCTAAAGGTATAAAGTGAGTATGATCTAATCATTACTCACTTTATTGGCTCTATAGAATGTTTTTTTCGTTTTTGGATTTTCAGGTCCTCTGATCGCCTTATCATGTGCATCCAAATTGTATTTTTTAGCCTGCTCTTCATAGGGCATACCGAAGAAGAAGAAAATAAAATCCCAAATACCAACAGCAATGCGGCGGATGATGTTCCAAATCATTTTAATGTATTTCATCTGTTATCCTAAATCAAATACATTGGAGAGGGTATTGATATAGTTGAAATATCCTGTGATAGCCACAGCTTCAACAATCTGCACATTGGTGAAGCCAAATGTCTTCAGTGCGTCAATTTCCTCTTTTAGTATTTTGTAATTGTCTTTTTTTGAAGCTTTAATACAAAAGTTCAAAAGGGCTTTTTCTGCATCAGTAGTATCAATAGAATCAACACCTTTCAAGATCTCTTCGATACGTTCCTCTGACACACCTAACATCTTAGCAATGTTTTTATGCACATCAACACACATCACACATCCGTTCTCTTTAGATACAAGTAATGCAATAGCTTCTTTAATATCATAAGAAAGGCTGGTTTCATCTAACAAATACTTCTGTATCATGCCATCCGTTGCAAAATAGATATTTTCATCTATAGCTAAGAGTTTAAATATCTCGCCTAAGTTTCCAGTCTTTTCTAAAATAGGTTTTGCTTTTTCCTGAATCGCTGGTGACATGTCCTCAAATTCCGGTAAATCTATATGTGCCATTGCATGTCCTTTATGTTTGGAAAACGTTAAGTTTAACTTAACGATAATTATAGGGTATAATTCTTATATTAAAATAAAACATAAAGTTAAAAAAAGGAAAATATTTGGAATACAAAATATCTGAACTTGTCACAAAAACAAATGTTCCTAAATCAACTATATTATATTATATACGTGAGGGTTTGTTACCTCAGGCGAAGAAGATAAAGTCAAATGTACATCGTTACAATGATGAACATATAGAGCTTATCAAATACATTCTGTATATGAAAGAACAAATAGGCAGTTCTAACGAGCAGATACGATATGCACTCCAACATAAAAACCAGTCATTATCCAGTTCATTTAGAATGTTAGAACCTCTTATGAATACGTTAAGTGCGATACCATCCAATGCCGTTCACTACACAAAAGATAGGTTCATACAAACGTTTCATGTAGATAAAGTACTTTTAGAACAACTTTTAGAAGATGGTATTTTAATGCCTTTGGATGTGAATGACTTTACAGATAAAGAAGCATCTATTGTGAAACTGGTAGAGCATTTTCAAAAGGTGGGAGTAGAATATGAGATACTTAAATCTTATGTGTTACATGCCAAAGCATTAAGCAAGTTAGAACATCAAATGCAAATGCAACTTTGTGGAACAAGAAGTGAGGAAAACTTTTCAACCCTATGGAAAATCATGTTCGAAACATTTTTTAACGCTAAAGAGTACATATTTAATCGTAATCTCTACCAAGTCTTACGTCACGCTATCAAAAACGAGATCAGTCAGTAAAGATTTTTTATTGATTAACTCTCCAAACTCATATTTATTTACATTTCATACAGGTACTATCTTCTTTAAGAAATAATTGGTTATCCTTTTAATTGACCGATGGTCAGTCATTTAAAAGGATATTGATGGCAATTATAGTGAATAAAGAAGACAAACGACGGGCTATTGCACTTTCTTCGAGAGAACTTCTACTTGAACATGGTATTAAAAATATCACTATTTCTAAAATAGCAGAGTGTGCGGGAGTAGGTAAAGGTACAGTGTATGAGTATTTTACCAATAAAGAAGACATTGTTTTTGAAATCATCTCTGTATTTATAGCTGAACACGAAAAAGAACTGTATGCATTGATCGACGAAGATATCAGTACAAAAGAGAAAATAAAAAGATCACTTTCAATGCTTTTTAGTAGTGCAGAATATGAAAAGCAACTGACTATCTATAGAGAATTTCTTGCGATTTCGCTTACTTCGAATATAGAAGAGATGATAGAGTTTAGTAGAGCATGTCGTATACGGTTTCTCACTGTGATTGAACGTATTATAGATGAAGCTATTGCTAAAGGTGAAATTGAACCAAATGCAAAAGCGTTGACATCTACGTTACATACATACTCAATAGGATTGGTAGTAGATACCAAAACAAATGCAATAGAACCTAAAGAACATATAAATGAATTTGTTGAAGCTTTGTTTGCACTTATTAAAAAGAAGGATAGCAAATGACAAGAATTAAAATGCAGTACAGGGAGGCACAAAATGCCGAGTCTTAAAATACTATTTTTCCTTCTCTTGCCTCTCGCTGTTTTTTCGCAAAGTTATGGACTTAAGAGTTTGATACAACATGCAAATACGCATAATGAAAATATACATGCAAAAGCACTACAAAGTAAGGCAAAAATGAAAGAAGTTGACGCTCAAAAGAGTGCCTATTGGCCAACTGTAGATGCCGGTGCTTCTTACAGCAAGGTCAATCCAAATACGCTGGTCGCTCCAGGTCAAACGACATCAGGGTACATCAGTGTAGGTGTTGACCTGTATGACGGTGGACGAAAAAATGCACTTAAAAAGGCCAAGGAGTTTGAATATGAAGCATCGTTGTTTGAAAAAAAGGCATTTGAAAAGAGTGTCACACTTGACATTGTAAATCGTTTTTATACGGTGAGAAAGTATCAGGCTAATCTACATGCACTACGTGAAAAAGAGAAAGACCTTAGTGCGCAAATTAAACGAATGAAAAAGTTTGAAGTCTCAGGTCTTGCGATGGAAGATGATGTGTACAAGTTGCAAGCCGTCTATGATGATAACCAATACAATATAGAATCTCTTAAATTGGCCATTATTACTGGATTTGATAATCTTGAGCTACAAAGTGGTATGTCAGTGAGTAACCTTAAAAAGAGTTATTTGAAGGAGCCTAAACATATTGGGTTTGAACCTTTTGAAAGTATCAAGATAATGGACTCAAATGTTAAAGCTTTACAACAAAATGCAAATGCCATAGATGCTGGTTACAAGCCACAACTTAGAGTAGAAAATACATACAATAAATCAAAATACAGTGATTTGGCAGATTCCGGATTTGGTGGGGATATCCTTCCTGATCATCAAAATAAATTGCAGTTTTCAGTTAACATGCGTCTTTTTGATAATGGAAAAATGAAAAAAGAGCGTGAAGCAGTACAGTACCAAAAACTTGCTCTTCAGAGTGAGAATAGCCATATGATTAGAGAGCAGAAGATGAATTTCGGCTTAGCTAAAAAGCAAATGAGAACGATTCTTTCGCAGCTTAAAAGTGCTAAAAGCGGACTACGTGCTGCACAAAGCAGTTACCGTACGCTAAAGAAACAGTATGAAGAAGGGTTAGTTGACAATATAACGTATCTAGATGCATTAAGTGATAAAAGTGCAGCACTTTCGCGTGTAAAAGAGGTAGCTTACGATTACGAGATTAGCAAATCTATTTATTATTATTATGCAGGGAAAGACCCTAAGGAGTTTATAAAATGAAGAATCTTAGCTTTTAATGATTATGGCACTGTTGACAGTTTTGGGTCATACAGAGGAGATCTATGCAACATTTGATGTGAACGCAGAGCAGAGTGCTTCTCTGGCATTTAGCAGTAGTGGTATTATAGATAAGATGCATGCAGACATTGGTTCAGATGTCAAAAAAGATGCACTTTTAGCGGAGTTGATGAATGATGACATCAATGCAATGGTTAATATCTCAAAAGTAGCATTGGATTATGCAAAAAGGGAATATGAAAGACAAGAACAAGTAAAACAACACATTAATGAAGCTCTATTTGACAGCTACGTCTACAAATATGAAAATGCAAAAGTACAGTTGCAGTATCAAGAGACACTTTTAGATAAAACGTATTTAAGAGCACCATTTGAAGGTATTATTACCTCAAAAAAGGTAGAGGTAGGTGATGTCGTCAGTGGACAGATGATTACAGAGGTTTTTGATATTCAGAGTCTAAAAGAGAGAAAACTCATTTTAAAGTTTGATCAAAAATACCACAATAAAGTGAGTGTCGGAGATAGTTTTAACTATCAAGTAGACGGTGATGAAACTGGCTATAGTGGGACTATTTATAAAATATATCCAACCATTGATCCAAAATCACGAAAGATGTCTGCAGAAGTAAAAGCTCAGGGTTTTCCTGTAGGACTTTTTGGTGATGGCTACATCACAACAAAGTAGGATAAGATGTATAAATTTGCCATAAATAGACCCATCACCACTCTAATGGGAGTATTGACGTTCATTGTATTTGGACTGATGTCCTATACAACAATGCCTGTCAATCTTTTTCCTAATGTTGACTTTCCTGTTGTCACCATACAAACCACTTATAATGGTGCAGATGCAAGTACAGTAGAGACCAAAGTAACTGATAAACTTGAAGAAGCAGTCAGTGGTATAGACGGGATCGATAAACTGATGTCTACGTCTTATGAAGGTTTCTCTGCGGTCACGATACAGTTTGAACTTTTTAAAGATCTTGATGAGGCGACCAATGATGTACGTGACAAGATAGGCTCAATCGTTCTTCCTAATGAAGTAGAAAAACCTATCGTTAAAAAACTAGGTGCAAGTGGTGTGGTTATCAACCTTTTTGTTGCTACAAAAACCAATGATGTCACAGCACTTATGCGTATGTCAGATGAAAAAATAAAACCTATACTTCAGCGTATCAAAGGAGTAGGGGAAGTTAATATTATCGGCTATCAAGACAGAGAAATACGTATCTATGTGGATCCCTTTAAACTCAATAAATATGACCTCACACCACTTGATATTCAAAATATAATTGCCGTACAAAATATCAACCAAGGAGCGGGTAAACTTATCAGTGACCAAAAAGAGACTATCATCAAAGTCAAAAGCAGATGCTATCAGTGTGGATGATCTGCAAGACTTGATACTCAAACCAGGTGTTAAACTTAAAGATGTTGCTCGTGTGGAAGATGGATTGAGTGACAGTAGCAGTTACTCCACTTATAATGGTAATCAAGGGGTGATGTTAGAGGTTAAAAAAATCTCAGGTGAAAATGTACTTGAAGATTATCAAAGGTGTTAAGGAAGTCATGCCTAGACTTGAGAGTATTGCAGGGGAAGACTATACCCTGCAACTACTTCAAGACCAAAGTGACAAGATTATGGTAAACATAGATAATGTTACCTTTGACCTTATTTACGGTTCTATTTTAGCGATTATCATTGTATTCTTCTTTCTTAGAAATGTGACGGCTACGATGGTAGCCGCACTGGCTATCCCAACGTCTATCATCGGTACGTTTGCTATTATTGATGGATGGGGTATGACTTAAATAAACTGACCCTTATAGGTCTAACCCTCGCGATTGGTATTTTTATTGATGATGCTATTGTTGTTATTGAAAATATTACCAAAAAAATGGAGGCAGGAATGGAGCCATTCCAAGCTTCCTTTGAAGGGATAAAAGAGGTAGCATTTTCTATTTTAGCCATTTCATCCGTATTGCTTGCTGTATTTATTCCTGTTGCATTTATGGATGGTATTGTGGGAATGTTCTTTAACTCATTTGCCATGACTGTGGCATCTGGTGTCGTGCTTTCTTATCTGGTGGCGGTGATGTTTATACCTACTGTGGGTGCGCGTGTATTAAGTGCGAAAGAGAGTTGGTTTTTTCATATGACTGAGCCGTTTTTTGTAGGAACTTGATAGAGTGTATGTCGCTATACTTAAACCTCTCATTCGCTTTAAATGGATTACTATCATCGTGACGGTTGGCTTACTTGTTGCCTCTACGAAGCTTTCTACGGGGATGGATTTTGTACCTATGGAAGACAACAGTGAGTTTCAAGTCTTTACCAAAGCACCCGTAGGAACAAGTCTCGAAGAGATGAAGAAGAAAATGAGTCCCATGTTGGAGAAGATGAAGAAGGATAAGAATATAGAGTATTCTGTCCTTTCCATAGGGTATAACAGTGCAAAAGAGATCCATAAAGCAAAAATCTATGCGAAGCTTAAACCTGTAGCAGAGAAGAGTATTTCACAAGAAGATGTGGTACAAAAGTATGACGATACATTTAAAACGATTAAAGATATGGTCATTACTGTTGAAGAAGTTGCACCATTTGATACAGGTGGAAGTAATGCGCCTGTACAGATAGTTGTGACGGGTCATGATCTTGATGTGTTGGATAAAACAACACAAAAGTTGATGGATTTACTTAAAGAGACTAAAGGTGTGGTAGGGATAGATAGAGATTATGAGAGTGGAAAACCTGAGATAAAGTAAGATATCTTAAGAGAAAATGCACAACGAGCAGGTGTGAGTGCCAATGATATAGCGGCTATTCTATCGAGTGCCTATTCAAGTGATCAGGCCATCTCTTATTATGAAGAGAATGGTAGAGAATTTGATATCACATTACGTTTTGAAGACAAGTATAGAAAGAGTATTGATGATATCAAAAAACTGCAGGTGAGAAACAGTCGAGGGTGAGTTTGTTTCACTTGAAGGGCTAATTACTTTTGAAGAGCAAACGGGTAATTCCTCTATCAACCGTTATGACCGTGAGCGAAAAGTGATGGTAACCTCAGGAATCTATGAGACCAGTTTGGATGTTGTCATGAAAGTCGTAGATGACAAAATAGGAGATATCCTGCCTGCAGGATATCATTATCGTTATACAGGTGATATTGAAAATATGGCAGATACCAATGCAGCATTTGGTGGTGCAGTCATTCTTGCGGTGATTTTGATCTATCTTGATACTTGCAGCACTTTATGAGTCTATCATACAGCCGTTTATCATCATGGTGGCAATGCCACTTTCTTTTACAGGGGTCATTGTTGCACTTTATTTGACAGGCAATAACTTCAGTCTTTTTGTTATGATCGGGATTATCCTCTTGCTTGGGATGGTAGGTAAAAATGCCATCTTGGTGGTTGACTTTGCCAATCAGGCCGATCAAAGAAGGGAAAGAGGTCAATGAAGCCATTCTTGAAGCAGGTGAGAAAAGACTACGTCCTATTCTTATGACCACTTTTGCGATGATAGGTGCTATGCTGCCTCTGGCATTTGGTACAGGTGCAGGGCATGAGATGAATGCACCAATGGCACTGGCAATCATAGGTGGGCTTATCAGTTCTACTGTTTTAACACTTGTTGGTAGTACCTGCGATTTATAGACTGATGTATCCAATGGATGCATGGTTAAGAAAATGGTATGAAAAAGGGACAGTGTAGTGGAACAAATACAGTTAACTAAAGAAGAAAAAGAGCATATTGTACAGAAGATCAAAAACTATTTCACACTAGAATTAGATGATGAGATAGGGCAGTTTGATGCAGAATTTCTTCTAGATTTTTTTGGTAAAGAGATAGGACCCTATTTTTATAATAAAGGACTTCAGGATGCACAGAAAGTGCTTGAGTCACAAATGGATGCCATAAAAGAGACTCTTTATACCATGGAAGAGCCGACGAATTTTTAACAAAAGGAAGTTGTGATGCATGATAAAAAGATATCTTTAGTACTTGGAAGTGGGGGAGCAAGAGGTTATGCACATATCGGTGTCATAGAAGAGCTTTTAGCACAGGGCTATGAGATAAAGTCTATAGCAGGTTCCTCTATGGGTGCACTTGTTGGGGCACTTTATGCCTGTGGAAAATTAGATGAATTTAAAACATGGACGCTGACACTAGATATTTTTAGTGTAGCGAAATTACTTGATTTTTCTTTTACTGGAACGGGTATTATACAAGGAGATAAGGTATTTCATGTGATTGAAAAGATAATCGGAGATGTGCTGATCGAAGATCTTTCCATTCCCTATACCGCTGTTGCTACTGACCTTATTAAACAAAAAGAGGTTTGGATTCAAAAAGGCAGACTTATCGATGCTATTAGAGCTTCAATTGCCATTCCTACAGTTTTTACACCCAAGAAAATAGCAGATAGATACTTGATAGACGGCGGTGTGCTGAATCCTCTGCCTATAGCACCTACCATCGCAGATGACACAGACATGACTATAGCAGTGAATCTTAGTGCGCATGTGGGTAAAGAATACAAAATCAATGTTCCTAAAAAAGAGCGAGAAAAGGTAAGTGGGATAGAAGAGATGTATTTGGAAATGGCACAAAAGGCTGAAAAGCTATTTGCCAGAGAGAAAAAAAGTACATTTGATCAGATGAGTATGTTTGATATAGTCGGACGTACAATAGATATCATGCAAAATGCTGTACTTGAATGTAAAATGGCAGGCTATTCTCCTGATATCATCATCGGTATTCCCAATGATGCCTGTGGATTTTATGAGTTCAACAGAGCCTATGAGATGATAGAATTAGGTAGAATAATAGCCAGAGATCATAAGATAGTATGAAAACCATCGATAAAAATGTAGTGATGTTAGGCTGGGTAAGTTTTTTTACTGATATGGCATCTGCGATGATCAATCCTATTTTACCTATCTTTGTGGTATTGTTCTTACATGAGGGAATGGACAAGTTGGGTCTCATTGTAGCCATTGCTACGTTTGTCTCATATGCATTACGTCTTCTCTCCGGTTACATCTCTGACCGTTACGGCATCGTCAAACCACTTGTGGTGGGAGGCTATGCGCTTTCTGCACTAAGTAAACCGCTTATGGGGCTTTCGCAGGGTTATCACAGTGTTGCTGGGTTGAATGCACTGGAAAGACTGGGTAAAGGTATACGTTCTGCCCCTAAAGACCTTGATGATATCGCATTACAGTAAAGAAAACGCTTCAGGCAAGACCTTTGGCTTTCATAAGATGATGGACATTGCAGGGGAACTCAGCGGTGCGCTCATTCTGTTTGGACTCTTATGGTATTTCGGGCAGAGTGAAACGGTGATACGCAACATCTTTTATGTGACAATTATACCTGGTATAGCAGGGATCGTACTCATTGTCTTTTTTGTGTACATGATACTCCTAAGCCAAAGACTGACACTACGCCGATCATTTTCCTTGACCCCAAACGATAAAAAGACCATTGTATCGTTATTCTTTTATTTTCTTATTTTTACTTTTTGCTTTTAGTACGGCTTTTTTTACGATGCAGGCTAAAAGTGTAGGCATCGCCACCGCGGTCATTCCTTTGCTTTTTGTGGTCTATTCAGGGGTACAGACGTGAGCAGTTATTTGTTTCGGCGATTCTAATAGACAAATTTGGTGTGAAACACATCTTGGCATTTGCGTATGTCTGTGGGGCAGCTTCACAAGGATTTCTCTATCTTCAAAGCACCTATTTTACATGGATCGCTTTTGTATTTTTTGGGCTCTTTACCGTGGCATCACTCAATGCCAATCGCGCATACATATCAAAAGTGCAGATAATAAAGGTTCTGTTTATGGGGTGTTTTATGCAGGTGTGGCACTTTTTGGTGCATTGGGTGCTTATGTCAGCGGTCTGATATGGGAGCATTTTGGTATGGACATGGCATTAGAGTTCTCACTTGGTGGTACGCTGTTGCTAGCAGTACTTTTTATACTTTTGAAGTCTAGACATGAAAACTGAAAATTTGCGATTTCATGAAAAAAAATAAATGGCTGATCGGATTTAACATTTTAGGGCTTTATCTTTTTGCAAAAATGGCGGAAGATGTCATAGAAAAAGAGTATATCTTGGTCATTGACCGTTGGGTAAGTATCCATGTCAATGAAGTACAGACACCTGTACTTAATAAAATCATGATCACTTTGACAAATTTCAACGGAGAGTTGGGGATCATATTGTTTTCTACGGTATTTATGGCTTTAATGTTTTTATAAAAATGGCATAAAGATCTTTTATTTTATGCTTTGGCGGTTGGTGGTGCAGCAGTGGCATTTAGTACGATTAAATTGCTCGTATCACGTTTACGACCCCATGATGCTATGATAGAGGTTACAGGTTATTCGTTCCCTTCAGGTCATGCTACTATGGCCATGGCAATGTCTGTTGCACTTTACTTCATTTTTGTTGCAAGAACACGTTTATTAGTGATAAAAGTGTTTCTTTTTATTGCTTGTATGCTCTGGCCACTGATGATCGCTGCTTCACGTGTCTATTTGGATGTACATTGGCTTAGTGATGTCATAGCAGGATTGGGCTTGGGACTTTTTTGGGTGACTTTCATTGTATTGGTTAAAAGGTTGTTAGTTGCATGGAAGTAGAACTGGTAAGACTGCATATACCACACTCCCAATTCTAAGATACACGAGATACAATAAACGTCAATAAAACAAGGTAACAAATGAACTGGCTTGCACACGTACTTCTTTCCGAAAAACACATAGAACACCAACTGGGAAACCTCCTTACTGACCCACTAAAAGCAAAAGCATGGGAAGGTGCAAGTGAGCGTGTACATAGAGGCATCGTAACACACCTTAGCATAGACACCTTTACGGACTCACATGACATCGTTAAGCAAAGCAAAGCAAGTTTGACACCACGAGGACACTTAAAAGGTGTGGTGCTTGACATACTGTATGACCACTTTTTGAGTATCCACTGGGATACATTTTGCCATACACCTAGAGAAAAGTTTTTAAATGACTTCCGCGCTCATGCACTTGTAGCCATAGAAGAGTACCCAGAGAAAGCACAAGATGTCATCAAACGTGTAGTGGCTAACCGTCAGTTGACTAGTTATGAACATATGGATGGGGTAGTAGCAGCCTTTGAACGTATAGACAACAGGCTCTCAGACCGTGCTAGAGCTAAAGATACCTGCACGCGCTACATCCCACTCATCGCCAAAGTACGGCATACATTAGAAGATGAGTTTCTTCTTTTTCTTTCCTGAACTGATGAAAGCAGTGAAAGAGACGTGTAAGAGTGATGATGTGTTGCATTGGAAAATATAGCGTATAAAGGAAACAGTCATGAAAATATTTGGTTTTGGAATGAAAGAGAATAAAGAAGTATTGGAACAGAAAAAAGCAGGCTGGGATCTGGTCAGTGCTAAGATAAAGACATGGATGTTCATCGTGGCAATTGTAGCAGAGATAGCACTCATTGTATGGATAGCAAAGTCTTATGGTGTACTTGATAAAGCTATACCACTTGGTGATAAAGTAGCAGTGGTTGACTTTAATATGCCAGTTACGCAGGATTATGTCAATGATGTCATAGAGAAGATGGATGAGGTGAAAGAGAATAAAGACTATGCTGAAGTACTGTTCATTATGAATTCCCCTGGTGGGTCACCCACAGCCTCAGAAGAACTTAGCGAATATCTCAAAGACTACAACAAAAAGAAGTTAGTCACAATGTATGTACAGTCAGTAGCAGCTTCTGGAGGATACTACATCGCTTCAGCCATTAAACCTCTCATAGCCAATAAAAATGCTATGGTAGGCTCCATTGGGGTGATCCTGCCTCACTACAACATAGGTAAACTTGCTGAGAAGATCGGTGTAGAAGAAGATGATCTGAGTTCAGGTGAGTATAAAAAGCCCATCTCATTCTTCAAAAAAGTAGGGGAGAAAGAAAAAGCATACTTAAAAGAACAACTACTGACCCCCACATACAACAACTTCATAGACTCTGTAGCGGTCAATAGAAACATAGACAGAGCGAAACTTTTACCCTATACAGAAGGTAAGATATTTGTAGCCAACAGTCCAGAGATAAAAGACATACTTGTAGATGAGGTACTTGTGCTCCATAGACTCAAAGCACGTATCAAAAAAAGATTAGACAAAAAGATAAGTTTTGTAGACATCATGCCATCTGATGAGTTAGGTTTTTTCAAAGACAAGATAGAGTTTAAATTTTCTTTAGACTCTAAGTTTGATGAGGGGCTTCGGTAAGCTTCGTTAGATGTGTGAAAAGATATAAATACATAAACAGTCCATATACAAAAGTTAAAATACACAAATTAAAGGAAAAAAATGCACAATAAATTAGAATCTCTCATGGGTAGATTTGGTGGATTCATACATGATAACCCATTTAAAGTTATCTTTGTGGTACTTGCCCTTCTTGTGGCACCACTTTCACATATTCCTCAGATAAAAATGGACACTTCTACAGAAGGATTTATGCATCCTGATGATCCCGTACTTTTAGAATACAATGCTTTTAGAGCACAGTTTGGACGTGATGAACGTGTGATGGTCGCACTCAAAAGTGATAACATCTTTACTTTGAAGTTTCTTAAAACACTCAGAGCACTGCATGAAGAACTTGAAAACAATGTACCCTTATTTAGATGATGTGACATCACTTTACAACGTAAGAAACACTAGAGGTGAGGGCGATACACTCATAACAGATGATTTACTTGAGAACTTTTTCCTAGCACGCAAGCAGAAGTAGCTGTTATCAAACAACAAGCTATGGCATCACATTTTTATAAAGATCTGTTTATAAGTAAAGATGGAAAGATGACTACCATAGTCATAGAGACAGATGCTTACTCTCATGAAGGACAAAAGAAAGTTTCAGATGTAGATGCTTTTGATGAAGGTTTTGAAGATGAAGCAATTACAGAGAGTACAGAAGAAAAAGAGAGACCATTTTTAACAGATAAAGAGAATGCTGAAATAGTCAATAAAGTTCTTGAAATTGTAGAAAAATATAAAAAAGATGGCATCGAGATCTATGTGGCAGGTTCCCCTTCTGTCAATCACGCCTTAAAAACTCAAATGCGCGCAGATATGCAAAAATTTATGAGAATTACTTTTCTGATTATCATCATTTTCTTATTTGTGATGTTTAGACGTCTCTCAGCAGTACTTTATCCAGTCATTGTGATCATCTTATCTTTACTGGCAACGGTTGGTACGATGGCGTGGGCAGGGGTGGCATTTAAGTTACCTACACAGATCGTTCCGTCACTGTTGATGGCCGTGAGTATCGGGGCAACGGTACACATCTTGTCTATCTTCTTTGATAAGTTCAATACTTACAGGTTCTAGAAAAGAAGCCATACGTTATACGCTGCAACATTCAGGGTTAGCTATTGCGATGACTTCAGTCACCACTGCTATCGGTGTAGGGTCATTCTCTGGTTCAGAAGTTGCACCTATCTCTGACCTTGGTGTTTTTGCTTCTTTAGGGGTCATGGTGTCACTGGTTTTAACCTTGACACTTTTACCGGCACTTTTGAGCATCACGAAGTTAAAACAAAAAGTAAAAACAGAGGCAGGAAAATTAGATAAAGTCATGAAAAAACTTTCTATTATTCCTATTAGACATTATAAAAGTATTATTGTGATGAGTACCATCTTGGTCGTGCTTGCATTGGCAGCAGCGACACAAATAAGTCTTTCACATAACCCACTCAAATGGTTCCAACCAGACAGTTATGAGCGTCTTTCTACAGAAGTCATTGATGAGCAGATGAATGGTTCTGTCACCATTGAGCTCATCATCGATACAAAGACGGTAAATGGATGGAATGACCCTGAACGACTTGATAAACTAAACAAGCTTTCCTCAGATATGGAACAGTATGTCGATAGCTATACACACATAGGTAAAGTCATTTCGCTTGCTACGATAGTCAAAGAGACGAACAGAGCGTTACATGAGAATAAGGAATCCTATTACACCATACCTGACAATGCTAATCTTGTCTCTCAAGAATTACTTTTATTTGAAAACTCAGGTTCGGATGACCTTGAAGATGTGGTGGACTCTCAGTTCTCAAAAGCACGTATCTCGGTGAAACTCCCATGGACAGATGCAGTCAAAGCAGTAGAGGTTCTAGGTTACGTTAAAGACACCGCAGCAAAAACATTCCCAAATGATACAGTCATAGCCACAGGAATGGTTCCACTACTTATTAACACTTTTGCACATGCGGTAAGTTCATCAGTGACGAGTTACTTTATAGCTGCAATTGCTATTTCCTTTATGATGATGTTTATTTTAGGTACTGTACGTATGGGTCTGCTTAGCATGATTCCCAATCTAGCACCTATCATTTTGGGACTGCTACTCATGTATGTCGCCAACATTCCTTTAGATATGTTTACTTTGCTTATCGGTTCCATAGCCATAGGGCTTGCTGTGGATGACACCATACATTTTATGCACAATTTTAGGCGATACTACCTTGAGAGTGGTGACTCTGCAAAAGCGATAGAGCAGACTTTTTTTACCACAGGTAAAGCGATGGTGATTACCACGATTGTCCTCTCATTAGGTTTTTATGCCTACATGATGGCAAATATGATCTCAGTGCAGAACTTTGGTCTGCTTACAGGTTCAGTGATAGTGTTGGCACTTTTATCTGACTTGTTACTCGCACCTGCACTCATGATGGTGGTTGCCAAACGTGGCTGGATAAAATAGCTTCGACAGGCTCAGCTACCAAAAATTAAAGATAGCGTTCACTGAGCTTGTCGAAGGAAAATAAAACATAAAGGAATAAATATGAACTCAAAAAAACTATTGATCGGATTGACTTTAGGTCTTTCACTCATGACAACAAACTTACTGGCAGATGATGCAAAAGCACGAGAGATCATGGAGAAAATGGATGCCAGAGATGATGGTAAAACACTTGAGCAAGATATGCTGATGGTGCTGATAGATAAAAATGGTAATCAAAGAACCAGAGACATCAAATCTTATGGGAAAGATTTTGGTGCAGATGAACATCGTATACTATTTTTCAAGTCTCCTGCAGATGTAAAAAATACATCATTTTTAACCTATGACTACGACAAAGCAAGTAGAGATGATGATCAGTGGCTTTACTTACCCGCACTCAAAAAAGTAAAACGTATCCCAAGTGCTGACAAGAGTGGTCAAGTTTTATGGGTTCAGATTTTTCGTATTTTGATATGACTGATCGTGATTTGGAAAACTATGACTTTAAACTTCTGAAAGAAACGGAAGTAAGAGGTAAAAAAGCATGGATGATAGAGTCTACACCACGCAACAACAAAGTCATTAAAGAGTCAGGCTACACTAAGAGTATCGCACTGGTACGACAGGACAACTATGTGGTAGTAAGAGCGATCAACTTTATGAAAAATGGTAAGAAAAAATACCTCGATATGCCAAAACTACACAAAGAAAAAGGTATCTGGGTACCTGATGAGATGACGATGACCACTAAAAAAGGTAGCAGTACTCTCCATAAGACTGTCTTGAAGTTTTCAAATATTAAGCTCAACAAGTCCATAGATGATGGGATGTTTACTACCAGACGTTTAGAAAAAGGACTCTAGGAATGACAATCAAGTTGGCATTGGGTGGGCTTTTACTCTCTTCATTACTGTATGCGGAGAGTGTGGAAGATGCGATGGGAGGATTTGATGATGTTCCTGTCAAAGTAGAACAGAGTGATGATATCATGGATGGTTTCGATGATACTTCGACGAGTTTAGTGCAAGTTGATTCACAAAGTATTGACCAGTCACATATAATGATGACTGAGCCTGTTGCAGTCATCTCTGGATTTACGGGTAAGATCACCGAACAGATAGCATACTCCTATAATGGCAAAAAACCACATAACAACATCACGTCACTTAAATCTTCACTTTTTTTAGACTATGAACACAAGTTTGAAAATCGCTGGAGAGTGAAGGCCAATGCCAAAGCTTACTATGATGCTATCTATGATTTACGTGATGAGCGTTACAGCCAAGATGAGCTAAATGAACAGCGTTCAGAGGTACGACTCTTTGATGCCTACGTAGAAGGAAGTATCACTGAGCGTCTAGATATGAAATTAGGACGTCAAGTGGTGGTATGGGGGCGTAGTGACACCATACGCATCACCGATGTACTCAACCCACTGGATAACCGTCGTCCTGCTTTGGTAGACATCGAAGATCTGCGTTTGCCTGTGACTATGGCGAAGTTTGACTTCTTTATGGGGAACTGGCGCATCACACCTATAGCGGTACTTGAACAACATTTTTCTATAACACCAGCCTTTGGCTCAGCGTTTAACCCTGCAGTTGACCCTAATCTAGCTGAAAAATCGTACAAAGATGTCACGTATGCTCTAAGTGTGGGTGGAGAGTTCACAGGTTGGGATGTCAACTTCTACGCGGCACGTCTGCATGATGATGCAGGGTATGTAGACATGAGTGCACAACCAACCATCACACATGACAAGGTGACGATGTTCGGTACCGCACTTAACGTACTTACGGGAAGCTGGCTGTTTAAAACAGAACTAGCATACTTCAACGGACTCAAATACACTGCTACCCAAGACAAGAGCTTTAAGCGAACAGATGCACTCATAGGGACAGAGTACAAAGGCATAGCAGATACGCTCATCTCTTATGATATCTCTTTACGTCACCTAAACAACTACGATGTAAGACTCTTAAATGAGAGAACCCCACTGGAAAAAGACACCTACCAACATGCTTTTCGTGTAAGTTCAGACTTCATGAATGCCTCACTCACAGCCAACTACCTCATATCACTCTACGGTAAGAAGCTTGATGAAGGCGGTTTCCAGCGTGCATGGGTCAAGTATGAGCTAGGTGAGGGCATAAACACTAACTTTGGAGTAGTTGACTACATCGGTGGTTCTACTCTCTTTGACAGCGTGAAAGATAATGATATGATCTTTGCTGATATTTCTTATAGTTTTTAGCTTATAGAAGATGATTAATATCAATTGATGAAATGAGAAAGTATTACTCTCAGCATAGGATTGCTAAAGTATTGGGTGTGTCACAGCCTGCGGTGAATGCTGTGATCAGGAGAAGTAGGAAATGAGTTATCATTATCACCTGACCCCTATACCCGCTTGCTACAATTACAGGAGGAGGTGTTGAGTCAGCTATACCTGCTGCATTCTTTGATAGTATTGCAATACTATCAGAAGGAGTGTTGATTGTAATTGGTGAACAAGGTGCTATTTCATCTATTATTAATGCTATGAATGGTGGTATTGTTGATGTTGGTATGCCTAAGGGAAGGGCGGGGGTAGTAACAGGTATAATAGTGAAAGAATCAATAAAGGTTGATGATGAAGACTTTATGCGAAGATAATACAAAAAGAGGATGGATAACATTTTTCCTCTTTATTACAATTATTATCGTACCAATGTTAAGAGATTATATTAATACAACTCTTTCGGTAATATATCTTTTAGTTGTAGGTTTGTTTTTTGTGAAGAACTTTACTTTTTATATTAAGTGCCTATACGAGTCTAACAATAAATATAAATGACTCACTAACTGGTTACACCTGTCCTGAGACTGCGAAAGAAACCTTTCTTTCGAGCATAGGAACATAGGGGTCAGTGATTGTAATCGTAGCCAAGTTTTGTTTGCTATAATATTTTTTTGATAATGTGGTATATTTATATGGGTGAAGTTGGGTAGGCTGGACATACGATCACGATTACCAGACCCCTATAACAAATGTTAATAATAAACCTAAAGGTGAAGATCTGGTCAAAATGTTTGAAAAGATCACAGATATAAAAGAGAGAAATAAACAAATACTCAAAGCCATAGAGGAAGGTTACTCTCAGCATAGGATTGCTAAAGTATTGGGTGTGTCACAGCCTGCGGTGAATGCTGTGATCAGGAGGAGTAGGAAATGAGTTATCGTTATCACCTGACCCCTATACTTTATAGATCACTTGGGGTTAGTTTCTTTAGTCCGGGTACTACAATGGGTGGAGACGGTGCAGGAGGTTTTGGGTTGAGAACAAGTATAGCAGCCGTGGTTGGTGGAACAGCTTCGGAGATTGGTGGCGGTAAGTTTTCTAACGGGGCTGTGACTGGGGCTTTTGTGCATATGTTTAATGCGGAGGCTAGAGCCCTTGTATTAAAAAGATTAGACAATTATCGCAAAAGTAATGAGGACAGAAAATTGGAATTCAGGAAAAGAGTGTTTGAAGCACGTAAGTTATATTCTAAAGTTAGTACCGATGGACTGGAAGCTATGGACATTGGGCATATATAGACGATATTCCAGCAGTGGGAATAGAATGTATTTAACGATGCTTTATATGGTGGGGATAATTTAAATGAAACCCAAGCAGTTAGGACAATTATTCATGAGACTATATATAAAATAATGAATGGGAGATTCTTCTAACAATTCAGTTGGATTGCATGAATCCTAGGTACTAGCAAGAGGTAGTCTAGTTATCTATGGAGAAACGGCAGTACGGTAAGAGTAATTGATGTAACAACTTTTATATAAGTATTTTGTAGTGTTCAACTGATATCTTAGAGAGGTGTGCAATGTAAATGTATGCATGTATCGAGGATAGAATACCAAATGGACATACTTATGTAATGAGGCTATTAGATATAAGGAGGTGAAATTTAACAAGTAAATCGAGTTGTTGAGCAAGAAATGAATACTCTTCCTTGCACAATAATAGAGTATAAATGTGACAAGAAATATATTGTTGCAAAATAAAGTTTCACTATGACATGAATTATGGAACAATAGGTTTTAACGAAAGTAAAATATTAAAAGAGGGCAAAATATACTATTATATTAATGATACGGAAGAAAACATTAGATTGGGGCTTTTGAAATAAAAGATTATATGTAAAATAAATGAACTTGGAATAACTTTATATGTATAATGAGGATGAGCTAGGTGATGCAGGTGGCTAATGACTAACGTATCCCACGTTATACGTGGTAACGCATACACCAGGCCAAAGTATGCCCAGAAAACGCACGAACCTAGAAATAACCCATTCTACTACCACAATCTCAGCACAGAGGTCTCAGAGCGAAGCCTACATAGGGGTCAGGTGATAACGATAATCTAATCTTAGAGTATAGGGGTCAGGTGATAATGATAACCTAATCCTCTCTATGCTATACTTATTTCATAAGGAATAAAGTATGCCCAGAAAACCACGAATAGAAATACCCGGCTACTACCACATCATCAACAGAGGTGTAGAACAAAGAGTGGTTTTTAAAGAAGCCCAAGACTACGAGTACTTTGAAGAACTGATGTGCTTTTATGCTAAAAGCTTCGATATCACTCTGCATAACTATTGTCTGATGAGTAACCACTATCATTTACTACTGGAAATACAAAGCAGAAAACCTCTCTAAGTTCATGCGACAACTCAACATGAATTACGCCATCTACTTTAACAAAAAGTATAAACGAGTAGGACACTTGTGGCAAGGACGATTTAAGTCATGGTACGTCACCGATGAGGCTTACCTCTATACACTCATGTGCTACATAGAACAAAACCCACTGAAAGCCAATATGGTCAAGCATATAGAAGCGTATCCTTATAGTTCCTACCATTATTTTTTAGATCACAAAGCTATACCTGAGTGCTTAAAAGATGCATGGATGGTACAAAACCATAAAGAGGACAGAGAGGCTATAGAAGCATTTTTAACCACCCCTGTAGACTCCGCACAACTACAAGAACTCAAAACTGCTTCAAGTTTAGTTGAAGCCCCAAATGTTAATAATAAACCTCAAGTTGAAGATCTGGTCAAAATGTTTGAAAAGATCACAGATATAAAAGAGAGAAATAAACAAATACTCAAAGCCATAGAGGAAGGTTATTCTCAGCATAGGATTGCTAAAGTATTGGGTGTGTCACAGCCTGCGGTGAATGCTGTGATCAGGAGGAGTAGGAGATGAGTTATCATTATCACCTGACCCCTATGTTTTCATGAATATGCTGAGATATTACTGGTACCACCTGTCTCGAGGTGGTACCTCGTATATTTTAATATTGATATTTCGGGTTGATTTGGGTAAAGTGTTGGTTAAATGAATAGTTGGAGTTAAATTTATGAGAAAGCTATTGTTGTTATTAGGTCTGCTAGCATTGGTAAGTTCATTAGTAGGTTGTGTTTCGAGTGGGGTGAGTTTCTCAAAGGAGAATCCCAATGATTTCAGCGCCCTAAAGTGGAAGCCGGGTGCTATAGATATCAGTGGTGAAAAACTATCTGAGAAAGAGTATCTCATCGTAGCTAAAGGAGCAGGTATTTGCACTGAAGAGCAAGTGACTGAGGCATGGAATGAAATTGCAGATGAGTTAGCTGGTGGCAGGGTTTATGAATCTCAGCATGAAATCAATGAGCATGCCTATAGCGCTTCTGGTGGAATTATAACTACTCAACATACTGGAATTATGGTTTCAGGGAAAATTCGCATTTTGGATACAAAGGCTAAAGGTGGGTCTAGTTCGTAGAGCACGTAGAGCATGTAAGCATATGGGTCTATCATTATCAGTAGCAAGAGATAAAGCAATGATTTCAAGACTAAGGTTTGGTAGATAATTGTACCTAAAATCCAATGTGATATAATAAATATGGACAAAGGTGTAGCTGTAGGGGTCGGCTTTTTAGTAGCTTCACCTGAATTGCTGCCTTTGTCTCTTGCACCATCTTAGGTCTTTGACTGGAATGGTGCCAATTTTAACTTTTAAAATCGTGGCTCTGAACATAGACGTGAGTAAGATGGAATTACACACAAGGATAGAGCAATGAACGCACTATACACTCCCCATGAATTACAAATCGGTATCGATGTAGGAAGCCTAAATCATGCTGTAGCAATAAGTGATGGCTTGGGCAATATACTCAATGAATTTGAAATCACACATACGCAAAAAGGCTTTGATCATTTCTTTAAAATAATAGAAGATGAAGCAGCTAAAAGAGATGCAACTATCACTATAGCCATGGAAGGATACAATGGTTGGGCAAGACCTTTTGATAGTCTGATCCTGAAAAAAGGATACAAGCTTTATAATGTCAATAATGTGAAACTTTCTCGTTTCAAAGAGATATTTCCAGCAGCAGCAAAAACTGATGCGATAGATGCTAGAAAGATAGTAGAGCTTTTTTCTTTACAGAAGCACTTACCTATAGCCAAAAAAGTACTGCAAGAAATTACTGTATCAGATGACTGTAATGCACAACTAAAAAAACTCACAAGAAGACGTAAACAACTCGTAGAGGAGAGGATATCAATAGCCAATAGATTTGGTTCAGACCTTCAATCAGAAGTACCAGACCTAAGGGTATAGGGGTCAGGTGATAATGATAACCTGATCCTCTCTATGCTATACTTATTTCATAAGGAAAAAGTATGCCCAGAAAACCACGAATAGAAATACCCGGCTACTACCACATCATCAACAGAGGTGTAGAACAAAGAGCGGTTTTTAAAGAAGCCCAAGACTACGAGTACTTTGAAGAACTGATGTGCTTTTATGCTAAAAGCTTCGATATCACTCTGCATAACTATTGTCTGATGAGTAACCACTATCATTTACTACTCGAAATAAAAAAAGATGAAATCCCGCAGGCACGAGGACAAAACCTCTCAAAATTCATGAGACAACTCAACATGAATTACTCCATATATTTTAATAAAAAATATAAAAGAGTAGGACACTTATGGCAAGGACGTTTTAAGTCATGGTACGTCATCGATGAGGCTTACCTCTATACACTCATGTGCTACATAGAACAAAACCCACTTAAAGCCAATATGGTCAAGCATATAGAAGCGTATCCATATAGTTCCTACCATTATTTTTTAGATCACAAAGCTATACCTGAGTGCTTAAAAGATGCATGGGTGGTACAAAACCATAAAGAGGACAGAGAGGCTATAGAAGCTTTTTTAACCACCCCTGTAGACTCGGCACAACTACAAGAACTCAAAACTGCTTCAAGTTTAGTTGAAGCCCCAAATGTTAATCATAAACCTAAAATTGAAGATCTGGTCAAAATGTTTGAAAAGATCACAGATATAAAAGAGAGAAATAAACAAATACTCAAAGCCATAGAGGAAGGGTACTCTCAGCATAGGATTGCTAAAGTATTGGGTGTGTCACAGCCTGCGGTGAATGCTGTGATCAGGAGGAGTAGGAAATGAGTTATCGTTATCACCTGACCCTTATTCTTTGAAAATTTTCAAAATAATTCAGATATAGATTATGATAAAATAGAGCTTAAGGAAGCGGGTGTTTTATCCCCACTTTCAGGAGCAGTAAAAGTTATTAAGTCTTTGTATAAAAGTTTGGAAATAACTGGACCTACAAAAAGTAGAAATACATTGTTCCAAATTAAATGGAAAAGAACACCGGTATTTAGGATTGATAATGCCCCAAATCCTTCACCTACTAGAATACACATACATTTTGGTGATATGAAAGCACATAGACCGTGGAATGCTCCATGGAAAAAATATTAATAGTAAAGAGTTTATATGACAATAAAAAATAAATATGAGTTTGCAGATATATATTATGCTGATTTAAACCCACCTAAATATGAAACAGATAAATTCTATGATTATTTACATTCACAACAAAATGCAAAAATTTATTATATAAATGTAAAAATACCTAATAATACGATTGAAAAGGTTTTGATTTTTGATAAAGTAAATAACTTAGAAGATTATATTTTTATCACAACGGATTTAGCTGGCACGGGAATAAATTATTTTATAATTGAAACTGATGAAAATGATATTCAAAAAGTAATGGATACATTTTTTATCAATATGCCACTACGAGAATTTGATGATAACTTATGGATAGATGATTTATTGAAATTAGGTATAAAAACGATACATAAAGCATATGCAGATGGAGCAATTGTATATAGTTATAAAGCTTAACTCGTTCCATCTCTCCCGAGATGTAAGAGAGGGGGAAGGGGTCAGTTACCACCTTAAAAAACCCTAAAGAACATAACAATAGTACCAGTTTTTACTAAAATATTTTAAGTGTCTATTCTGATTGTATCCCTGTACTTATTTTATAAAGTTCTTTATCGTAAGTTTTCCCACTTTTATACAAAGAATGAGCCACAACAATAAGCTTTCTTATAACAGCAGTTTGTGCCTGTGTCGTATGTTTGCCATTGGCTTTGAGTCTTTCATAAAACGCTTTCATCTTGGCATTATGTTTGGTTGATGCCATGGCAGCCATAAAAAGTGTACCTCGGTAAAGTCTGTTACCTGCTTTAGATATACGTGTTTGCCCTTTAATTGAAGTTCCTGATTCTCTCATCACTGGATCAAGTCCTGCAAGGGAGACTATTTGTCTTTGGTTGGCATGCGGATACTTAATAAACAGATGTAACAATACAATACCTCCTATTTTACCAATACCATTTATGGAAGTAATAACATCATATTTGAACTTTAGTATTTTACTTTTTTCTATCATAGCGTAGACCTGTTCTATCAGTTTATCTTCACTTTGTTTGAGAGATTTAATCTCTGCTTTAATCGTGCGACTGAGTGCTTTGCTCCCTTCTTTTACACTGAGTGACTCTAGGTGGTTTGAAAGTTGTGTGCGTTGTTTTACTTTGAGTTTATAGTAAACCATAAGCTCTTTCATCTCTTCAACTAAAGGGTCAATGGTTGGTATGTTTATCTCTTTCTCTTTTGCTATCATGATAGCTTCTGAGAGTACCCTTGCATCAATCTTATCACTTTTGTTCCTTTGTGCAATAGCTTTGGCAAAGTTTCTAGCTTGTTTGGGGTTTATCATAAAAACCTTGATGCCTTTATCTGCACAGAAACGATAGAGAGATACAGAATAACTTCCTGTAGATTCAAAGACAAATGTAAGTTTTTCACTCTCTTTTTTATACAATTTTTTGAGTTTAGAATAGAGTGATTTGAATGCTTTAGTACTGTTCTCTATTTCCAAGTCTAATTTTCCTAATGGTACATGCACATTCACACTTGACTTTGAAATATCCAATCCGATAGAATACATATTGAGAGCCTTTAAAGTAATTTAGAGAGCTCGTTAGCACAGAGGAGAACCTCTGTGTGAATTTTGTAGCATCAGCCACACATAACTTGACCTCGTGAAATCCAATCTAGCAACTGCCGATTTTGTTACCACTCAAGCTTATAGTGCAACTATCTAACTGACCCTCAAGCTAGTTATTAAATATCATAACCGCTTCGGTGACATCCGATGTATTACACCCAACAAACTCCCATTTGTATGGTAGCTAAAATGCTACATTTGTATTATACGAGGTGATAATGATAACCTGATCCTCTCTATACTATACTTATTTCATAAGGAAAAAGTATGCCCAGAAAACCACGAATAGAAATACCCGGCTACTACCACATCATCAACAGAGGTGTAGAACAAAGAGTGGTTTTTAAAGAAGCCCAAGACTACGAGTACTTTGAAGAACTGATGTGCTTTTATGCTAAAAGCTTCGATATCACTCTGCATAACTATTGTCTGATGAGTAACCACTATCATTTACTACTCGAAATAAAAAAAGATGAAATCCCGCAGGCACGAGGACAAAACCTCTCAAAATTCATGAGACAACTCAACATGAATTACTCCATATATTTTAATAAAAAATATAAAAGAGTAGGACACTTATGGCAAGGACGTTTTAAGTCATGGTACGTCATCGATGAGGCTTACCTCTATACACTCATGTGCTACATAGAACAAAACCCACTTAAAGCCAATATGGTCAAGCATATAGAAGCGTATCCATATAGTTCCTACCATTATTTTTTAGATCACAAAGCTATACCTGAGTGCTTAAAAGATGCATGGGTGGTACAAAACCATAAAGAGGACAGAGAGGCTATAGAAGCTTTTTTAACCACCCCTGTAGACTCGGCACAACTACAAGAACTCAAAACTGCTTCAAGTTTAGTTGAAGCCCCAAATGTTAATAATAAACCTAAAGTTGAAGATCTGGTCAAAATGTTTGAAAAGATCACAGATATAAAAGAGAGAAATAAACAAATACTTAAAGCCATAGAGGAAGGTTACTCTCAGCATAGGATTGCTAAAGTATTGGGTGTGTCACAGCCTGCGGTGAATGCTGTGATCAGGAGGAGTAGGAAATGAGTTATCGTTATCACCTGACCCCTATTCTTCTATTCTTACTGGTTCCACCTGTCCTCAGGTGTAACCCATATGCCAATGTAAGTAACAAATCAAAACCATATACACAAAATATATGTGACTATGTGTTCCACCTCAGGAGAGGATGGAACAAGGCTAAAATCTATAACTATTTAATGATTGACTTAGGTTATACTATTCTTAATGTTTGTAGTAGGCGTTACACCTTGTAAAGGTGTAACGAGACAAGGAATGAATCAACTTCTAGGAAAAGATGTTTTACGGCATATGAAATCTGGGAAAAGTGGATTAAAAAATCCTCCTGGGACTGAATGGCACCACCCAAAGGAAAATCCTGGATATATGCAGTTATTAAAAAAAGAAGTGCATCGAGACAAAGGTCTTCAAAATATTTTACATAGAGATGGTACAGGTGGTTATGCTGATTATTATTAATTTTATTAAAGGGGTTTTATGGATTTTCAAATTATAAGAGAAAAATCGTTAGCTTCCGCTAGCAATCTAGGATACCCAGTTAACTTAGAATTACCATTACTAAGCACTGATTTAAAATTACGAACAGAGGATGAGATTATAGGTCGCAGTTTGGCACTTCATGTTGTCATTGCTTGCTCATATGGTTATGATAAGGGTTCAGCTATTCAATGGCTGATTCAGGAGGACTGTATTGATTATTTAAGCGAATCAGAAAGAGATTTTCTTGAAGACAATAAGAAGAATGATAATGTTAATTTTCAGTTTCAAGTTGAAGCATTAAATGCTTTTGCTTGGGCTCTTGGTTTTGTTAAGGCTATTGCTTTTGATTCAGTTTGCGATAACAGGCTCGTTAAGTGCTTTCCAGATTTAAAAAATAATGAGAGTTCTACAAGATATAGGGAAAAAGCCAAATTACGTTCTATTAATCAAATTATACCAGTATCTGATTTAGCTTATTGTCTTCATTGGGCACTTGTTGATTCCAGTCTAAATGATAAAGAACTATCTGTGTATATAGATAGTCATGTAATTATTGAAAGACGTAGAGCACTAGAATGGATGCTTGGTACTGATGATTGGGACGAAATAAGTCTTGATACATAAATAAAGCTTTTACTGGTTCCACCTGTCCTCAGGTGTAACCCACATACCAATGTAGGTCATAAATTAAAACCATATATACAAAATATATGTTACTCGTTCCCACGTTGTACGTGGTAACGCATACACCAGTCCAAACTACCAAAAACGCTCAACCTCCAATAACCCATTCATATCTTCATAATCTCTAGCACTAGAGTATCGCCAGTGTGAAGCCTCATCAATGTACCCACGCTTAACAGGGTTTTGATGTATATAATTGATTTTATTTAACATCATGGCATCACTCTGTACGAGTTTGGGTTGTAATCCCTCTTGCCATAGTTGATACTCTCTATCAGCTTTGTGAGATTTTTTATAAAAAGCAAGTTGTTCAAGAATAGTTTTAACATTTTCTCTTTTTAAAAGTAGTATGAGTTGTCTTGCAGTATGTCTTTTAAACTTTGCCATACTTTTAGCTATGTCATCACTTTGAGCTACGATGTGCAGATGATTTTCCAGTATCACATAAGCATAAAGTTTTAGGTTATCACTTTTTTGGAGATGTCTAAAACTTTCTAGGAGTATCTCTACACTCTCTTGTCTTGTAAACAGTGGTATCCAATGGAGTACAGTACAAGTGATGAAATGTGGATGTGTTGGTTCATAAATTTTATATCTGCTTCTACCCATAAATTTATCTTTTTTCATGTATTATAGTTCATAAATATGTGGGAGTGTGGAAAGATGTCAAATTGTCATTTAATTATCAATTGGAGTATGCATTCCCACGTACAACGTGGGAACGAGGAAAAGACGACAGAGAGGCTATAGAAGCTTTTTTAACTACCCCTGTAGACTCCGCACAACTACAAGAACTAAAAACTGCTTCAAGTTTAGTGGAAGCCCCAAATGTTAATAATAAACCTAAAATTGAAGATCTGGTCAACATGTTTGAAAAGATCACAGATATAAAAGAGAGAAATAAACAAATACTCAAAGCCATAGAGGAAGGTTACTCTCAGCATAGGATTGCTAAAGTATTGGGTGTGTCACAGCCTGCGGTGAATGCTGTGATCAGGAGGAGTAGGAAATGAGTTATCATTATCACCTGACCCCTATTCTTTTAACGGTAACAGCTGCAACAGGTTCGTATTATACAACAATAAAAAATATGGATAGGAGATATAGATAATGAAATCCTATATTGTAATCTTACTAGTGATATTATTGTTTAGTGGATGTTATAGGGTTGGCTATGAGGACTTTAGAGGTTCTATGGATATAGCAATTGGGGAAAGACCTTCCTTCTTGAAACCAATTAAGTTTCCGAATGCAGGGGAATTACGAAGAGGTAATTTTTTAATGACAGGACAAGGGTTTACGCATATTACGAAGGATGAAAATGATGATTTAGTTTATCATTGGGACTCAGAAGAAATATTACCAAACTTTAGTGGAAACAAAGCATGGATAGGTAAATGTAAATATTTTTATGTAGTTGACCCTAAATCATTAATTGTTAAAGCATGGGGCTTTGAAAAAGATGCAAATCCTTTGAGCTGTAGAACATGGCCCTAAAGATTGACTGATTTGCCTATGATGTCAATAAACCCCATGCAGTCATAAGTGCAGGTACACGTACCTACACTTATGACGCAGTAGGCAGGTATAGGGGTCAGTTACCACCTTAAAAAAACCTAAAAAACATAACAATAATACCAGTTATTACTAAAATGTTTTAAGCGCCTATTCTGATTGTACTCCTTACTGGTTCCACCTGTCCTCAGGTGTAACCCACATCAGACTCCAAACGGAAAGTAACTCCCAAAAGTAAATAACTGTGTATGTGTTCCACCCCAGGAGAGGATGGAACAATAATTTCAACCAGTCATTTAATATCTCCTCATCTATGATCAAAACATTAACATACATCATTTTTTTTGATTTATAAATATGTTATACTTTAGTAGTACTAATCTTAAAAAGTTTAAAAGGAGGAAATGTGAAAAAGATAATGAAAGTTTCAACAGTAGCAGTAATAGCTTCTACAATGTTATGTGCAAGTGCAGACAAGATGCAAAGATACGAAATAAAGAGTGGTCAGATAGAGTACGATATAAGTACCTCAGGTAATGTCATGGGTATGTTAAAGATGGATATGAAAGGGACTAAGAAAGTTACTTTTGATGAGTTTGGGTTCAAGCATCTTGTAGAAGAGAAGAAGGTGAGTAAAGAAGTGGCCATGGGGCAAACCAAAGAAGAGAAAACGCATACGATACAGTATATGAAAGATGATTATATCTACAGTGTGGATTTTAATGAAAAAAAGATCAAGCGTATGAAAAATCCTGCAAAGGATATGATGAAGATGTTTGGTGATAAAAAGAGTATGCAAAAAACCGGTGAAGATATGATGAAGAGCATGGGTGGAAAGAAGACAGGTACAGATAAAGTACTTGGTTACACTTGTGAAGTATGGGAGTTGATGGGGGTAAAACAGTGTATCTATAAAGGCATACCACTACGTGTAGAGTCTAACATCATGGGTATGAAAAACATGGAGATAGCAACAAAGGCAGAGTTTGAAATTTCATTAAGTAAAGATACTTTTAAACTCCCTGACTTTCCTATGGAAGACATGCAAGGTGGATTCTTAGGTACTGATAATCCTATGGACAAAGGTATGAATAATGCGCCTAGTTCACCAGAAGATATGGAAAAAGCGATGAAAGCTATGGGTGCCATGATGGGTGCATTAAAAGACTCAGGAATGGATATGAGTAACCCCAATGCCCAGATGACAGAAGAACAGGCAGAAGCGATGCAAAAGGCCATGATGAATGCTATGGGTGGAGAAAAATCTATGTTAGACCAAGCCAAACAAGAGATACTTGAAGATGTAAAGATGATCCCACAGGCAAGAGAGTGTTTTAAAAAGGCCAACAGTGCAAAAGAAGCCAATGTCTGTGAACGACTCATGGAGAGTGAGGATCCTGAGTACCATTCGGAATGGAATGAGACGATTAAAGCCAATTTACTTAAAGAGATAAATGCATTTGAAAGTGCCATACCTTGTGTGAAAAATGCAAAAACATTTAAAGCACTTGAAATGTGTATGCCAGAAAATTAGAAGGAGAGAGAATGAAAAATATAGTCTTAGGTTTGTTATTGGTGTTAGGTTTAGTGGGATGCAATAAAACTGCATCTGTGAAAAATGAGGGTAAAAGATATGCAAGTACAGTCATTTTGGGTACATACAGTTGGGATGTTGAGACCAATACCTTAGGTCCAAACCGTCAAAGTGACTTTTGGTGGCAACGTGTAGATGAGACAACAGGAAATCTTGTCGCTCAAAACGGTACAACAGTCGAGGTGGTTACAAACGATTTTGAGACTACAGATAAAAGCTATATTTCACAGCTACCAGCTCTGAGGGATGGCAGGATAAGTCATCAACATATACTTCCTGGGACAGTGGCACTTTTTAAAACAGCAGAAGGACATTATGGAAAGCTTCGTATAAAGGGATATCGTGCCTTACATGACTTTGATTTTAAAGAAGCAAGAGAGTATTTAGATGACACATGGAAAGAGTATGTACTGCGTAAACCAAATAATGAGAAATATCATTTGGTTGTTGAGTATGTATTATATAATTAAAAAAGATTAAAAATGGAAAAGACAGTATTGGGATTAGTATGTATATTAGGTATAGTTGGATGTAGTAGTGCACCTGATATGAGTAAAGAGACACAAAAAAGTAAAACATTAAATGTTGTAAAGAAGATAGACTTTAAAAAGTATGATCAGATTAACATAGAAAAAAACCTCTCGATAAAAGAACTTAATGCCTATGCCAAAGATAGTAAGAAGATGGGGATTACAGGTATCGTAGATCCAACATTTACTTGTAAAGATGCTGGGTATATAAATGGAGATATAGTTGGACAGGCAATGATGTATGGGACTAAACGTAAAGATGGTAATATCAATGTGAGTGGAGAAGGGGATTTTAAAGTCTACAGTTATGTTACATATGTCAATAGTAATGGGCTTTGTATGGAAAAAACCTATGAAAAAGACGATGTGCGGTATGGAAAAAATAGTTTTGCATTGATGTCAACACCATAAAAGCAATACATAATGAAACAGAGATTAAGTGATAAAATGAAAAATATACTTTTTATAGCGGTACTGTTTGTCTCAACACTTATCTTATCTCATGCTAAAGAGATTAGTGTTGAAGATTCGCCTTTGTTTGCTTCAGTAGTAGGGGTAGCAGAAGATGATGTACTTAATATCAGGCAAAAGCCTGAGTATACATCCAAAAAAGTGGGAACACAGACTCCTCATGCTTTGATGGGTGTAGAGAAGTGTGTGACTGTTGGTAAATCAACATGGTGCAGAGTCTATCAGATTGCGCAAAATTTTTATTCTGAAGATTTCCATGAGGGGTGGGTAAATGCTCGGTATTTGAATGCTAACAATCGCGGGTATGTGCTCATAGATGGTAAAGGTAATTGTGAGTATGCACTGCAGTGTAAAAAGGGGAAGTGTGAAGTTGTAGTTGGGTATGAGATGGATAAGGAAAACGAACATATCATAAATTTAAAAATCAAATGGATAGAGAGAACACATCTTAAAGGAGAGAGTCATTTTGGTGCCATGTGTCAAGAAGAGGGATGTAATGGATTTTGTACTGCTCATCGGTTTATAGAAGACTATTTGAAGGACAAAAAACTTTAAATAAAAATACAGCACTAAATGTTAATAGTGGCATGCATCGTGTACTTTAAATGATGTATAGTCTAAAAAAGCTCACAATGTTATCGTCTGTTTACTGTATAGAATGTAATTCTGCTACAATAACTCCATTAATTAAAGATTACCTCTGGATAAGGACTATGGATGTTGAAGCAAGTGAATATATTTTTTCTAATGATGATCGGTTATGGGTCAGTTTTAAGTGCTGAGACACTCACCCAGGCATACGAGATAGAAAAAGGAATAGTATATTACGATATAGTTGGGGGTGGCCGACTGACTAAAGAGACGAACCTCACACTAAATGGTACAGCAAAACTACGTTTTAGAGATTGGGGTATGACACAGTTAGCGGAAGAAAAAGGTACTATTCTGACCACAGGTGCACTGCAGAGTAAGCAAATAATTAAAAGCTTTGAAAAACAGACAAAAGAGTCTCTCTTTACTGTAGATTATGAAAATGAAACGATACACGAACGTAAAAACAGTATATCTAATAGTTTGAAAGAGCGTGAAACAGAGGGTTTGGAAAAAAAAGGTGAAGAGATAATAGCTGGCTTACCTTGTGATATCTGGGAAGGTCAAGGTATTAAAAAATGTATCTATAAAGGGGTACCCCTCAAATTAGAATCAGAGATTTTAGGTATATACTACCGTAAGATTGCCAGTGATGTACAATTTGACATCAATGTCAGTAAAGCCCAATGTGTATTGCCTGACTATCCTTTAGAAGATTTTGCACTTTTTACCTCTACAGCCAAAACTAAAAATGAATCAAAACCTGAATATTTTACAGAAGTACTTGTAGATGTTGCACAAAGGGTAGAGCAAAAAGTGGCTGAAAATAATAATAGACTTGGTATAACTAAAAAAGAAAAAACAGAGTTTCTTAATCAAATAGGTCAAAATATATATGAACACCAAAAAGAGTTATTGCCTCAACTTTTAGAAAGTATGAAGAAAACACGTGAATGTTTGCAAACGGTCCAAAATCCTTTTGATGCAAATACCTGTATGACTAATTTGAATCAGATGAAAGAAGAATTGGGTAGAGAAGAAGATGATTTTATCATACTTTGGGATGATGAAAGAAAGAGTACATTGCTTGATAAGATTGAAGATGAACTCATCTATCTTCAATCACGTATACCATGTGTGAACAGAGCCAAAAATATCACGGACCTTTCAACTTGTATGAAATAGTTGTTTAAGATGAAGTTTTATCGCATATACATAGAATTGACGAATGTTTGTGGGCTTAGCTGTAGTTTCTGTCCTACCAAAGAACTTCCAAATAAAGAGATCGATTTAGTCTTTTTTGAATCAGTGATAGAGCAAGCCAAGATATATACTTCAGAGATAGCGTGTCACGTAGTGGGAGACCCTCTTACTCAGTCTAACCTCTCAGACTATTTAGATATCATACACAAACATGGGCTAAAAGCGATGCTTACAACCAGTGGTTATTTCTTAAAAAAACACAGCTATGATACACTGTTTCATCCTTGTGTGAAGCAGATAAACATTTCACTGAATAGCTTCAACAAAAATGACACTTCTTTGACATTTGAACAGTATATTACCCCAGTACTTGCGTTGTGTGAGGCTAAGCTTGAACGAGAGGAAGAACTCTTCATCAACCTACGTGTATGGAACTTGGATGAGTTGATGAGTGAGAGAGACTTTAATCAGATTCTTTTTGCAAAGTTAAGCAGAACATTTTCTGTGCCTTTATCACTAGATATCATCTACAAAGAACGCCCAAAATCTATACGTCTAGCTTCTAAGATACTCGTGCATTTTGACAACTACTTTGAATGGCCATCATTGAAGAATAAAAATTACGGGCACGGTACTTGTCAAGGACTTCAGTCTCATATAGCCATTTTAGCATCTGGAAAGGTTGTTCCCTGCTGTTTAGACTGTGATGGGATCATTGAGCTTGGTGACCTGCATGATGCTAGTTTAGAAGATATTCTGGCGACAAAACGTACAACAGACATGCTAGAAGGATTTAAAGAAGGTAAAGCTGTAGAGGAATTATGTCAAAAGTGTTCCTATAAAAATAGATTTAATGATTGATCCAAATAAACAATCATGAGATGATAAATCTTGCATTCGAGTATATAAGTACCAGTATAAAACCAGTACTTAAAGAAAAAAATACTTAGGGGTGAATTCTCTCAAATCGTGTACCTTCAAAAGTGAAATTACCCATCATACCTGTGGAGTCAAAGACAAAACCAACCATGTTCGAACCAAAGTCTATTTCGTCTAGTTCTTCTTCGGTGTTCCACTCAGCCATTGCTATGTTGAAATCCATATCTGTTTCCCATTTATCATCGGTCATGAATTTTTTAAGTGCATAATCAGAGGTAAAGACGATGACCAAAGAGTAATTTTGTGCTCCCAGTTGAAATCCCATAGAAGCACCTGTGATACTGTGATAAGACTTTGATTCATCCCCAACACGAAGTACCCCTTCACCATATCTTCCACCAAAAATAAAACCTGCTTCATTGACACTAGGGAAAACAACATACCCTTTAGAATTGGCTAAGAATTTTTTTGCACCATAGACTTCATTGTAAAATTCTGAAAGTGCTTTGTTAGCATCTGCATCAATTTCTCGTGCAGAATCTCCAGCCATTGTAAAAGTACTAATAGTTAATAGTAGTACGAGTAGTTGAAATACATTTTTGAATGGTCTCATTGTTCGTCCTTTAAATTTTATATATTTAATTATAGCACAAAATGTCAAATAATATTTTTGATTTTAGTCAATTTGGAGGTTAGCAAAGCAATCAAGCTTTGCTAAAAAGAGAGGATATATAGTTACGTTTAGTCTGCTTTTATCTTTTCAAACTTAGTGCCTTCCATAGAGAAAGAACCCATCAACCCTTTAGAATCAAAAATAAATGCAACCATAGGATCTTTATAGTCAATGTCAAGTTCTTCTTTTGAATTCCACTCAGCTACAGCAATTTTACCATCCACTTCAGTTTCCCACTCTTCATCAGCCAATAGAAATTTGTTTAGTGCTGCATCTGAAGTAAATGCAATGATCATAGCATATTCTTGTGCACCCATTTGCATACCAATAGACGCAGCAGTCATAGAATAGTATCCTTTAGTCGTTCTTCCTATACGAAGCACACCCTCACCATATTTACCACCTACAAAAAAGCCAGCTTCTTTTACACTAGGGAAAACAAGAAATGCTTTTGATTTCACTAAAAATGCATCAGCACTCTTATTTTCTGCTATGAACTTGTTAATAGCCATATTGGCATCGTAATCTAATGTCTTTGCCGATTTTGCTGTTGCAAATGTCGTCAACCCTATGAGCATTGCAAGCAGTAGTACTTTACATTTTGTTGTTTTCATTTTTTTCCTTTTTTATGAATGCATTTATTATAGCAAGTCAAACTGTTATCGTATGTTATTTTGGTATTATTTTTGTAAATTTTGTGCCTTCGATGGTAAGATTGTACATTAAACCTTTTGCATCAAATACAAAAACATAAATAGGCTTTTCAAAACTAATCGACCCTATATCTTTTCCTAAACCCAAGTCAACGACGGTGACAGAGCCATCTACACCAGCTTCCCAGCCATCACTTTTCATAAAATTATTTAAAGCATTTTTTGATACAAAGGCTATAATATAAGAGGTTTTTTGAATACCGGCCTGAAATCCTATAGATCCTGACGCAATACTGTAATAGTCTTTAGTTTGATGATTGACACGAAGTACACCTTCTCCATATTCTCCACCAACTACAAATCCACCTTTAACAACTGAGGGAAACACAAGATAGCCTTTAACTTGTGAAAGAAATTTTTCACCACCTTGTACTTTTTGTGTAAATTTTTTGATTGCATCATCCGCTTTGGCATTAAGAACAGAAGCTGATTCGGCATTTGCATAAGTAGCCGTTAAAAGTATAAGTGAAATGATCAGTTTAAGAGGGTTGAAGATAGTATTTTTCATAAAAATCCTTTACTATTTTAATTATTATATCAAATAAAGATGAACCAATTGTGTATAATGTCAACACTAAAGGAGTGTCATGCAAAAAGTAACCATAAAGGCATATGCGGTAAAACATAAGTTAAGTATATTTAATGTTATGAAGATGGTAAAGTCAGCTACATTGAAGAGTGAAGTAGTCGATGTAGCTGGCAAAGAAACTATCTATATCTTACATGACGAACATACTGAATCAGCAGTTAAAAAGGATATTATTTCCATTGATGAGAACAATGACATGAAACTAAAGCATGAAGTCTATTCCTTAAAAAATGAAGTGGACTTACTCAGAAGAGAGATAGAAGAGATGAAAAAACTTTTACACTAGTGTGAATTTTTGTATTTTCTTAGACGGCACTCTGGGATGCATATATTTCATAAAAAATGAAGGAGATATTTAAGATAATATTGACTTAGTACAAATAATTATTTATCTTATTTAATAAATAATAGTTATGTTTATGTATATTACTGATATACTAGACATTATGGAAGTATATAAAATAAAAAATATTGCAGGACATCTGGCTAAAGGGTTTTTAAGTAATCCGCTTACACCTGTGTTAGCTGTTTCCATATTGCTTTTGGGTCTTCTTTCATTACAAATTATGCCAAGAGAAGAAGATCCCCAAATCGAGGTAAGTGGTGGCTCTATCATTGTTGCCATCCCCGGTGCTAGTCCCAGTGAAATCACAAATGTTATCATTAAACCTTTAGAAAGACGTATTCGTGAAATCAAAGGGGTAGAGCATATTTATGGTGCGGCTATGAATAATGTCGGGATGGTAAATGTACAGTATTTTATAGGAGAGAATAGAGAATCTTCCAATCTTAAACTTTATGACAAAGTCATGCAAAATATGGATCAACTTCCAAAGGGAACGCTACCTCCACTGGTGAAACCTTTTGATATTGATATTGATATACCTATACTGACGGTAGCATTTTATAAAGCAGGAAATGCGGATATGGATACCATCAGACTTTATAAGCTGATACGAGAACTTCAACAAAATATCAATGCACTGGATAATGTGGCAAAAACCACACTAAAAGGTGTTAAAAAACCACAGTTTAATATATTGATTGACTTACATAAGCTCTCTGCTTATAATATTTCACTAGGACAGGTAGCACAAGCTGTTAAATCCATTTCTACAAATGCCCCAGAGATAGATACAGAGACCGCAGAAGGTAAGCTGATTGTATTTGGTGTACAGAATGCTTTGGATGATGTAGAAGATCTTAATGAACTTATTATTGCTCAATACGGGGGATCACCTATTTATGTGAGAGATATTGCCACAGTAGAATATAATTACGATGTTCAAAATTATAATTTAGCTTCCATAACTTATAGGAAAGGGTTGGCAGGTCAAGAAGATACATCAGGTAATGATAAAAAAGAACCTGGACCAAATCTTTTTCGTGATGCAGGAGACCAGATTACGATGACCATTTCTAAACTGAAGGGTACGAATGCTGTTACCATAGCCCAAAGAGCCATTGATGAGATCCAGAAATCAAAAGCAGAGTTATTGAAACATGGTGTTGGATTTATAGTGACACGTAATTATGGTACACGGGCGAATGAAGCAGTCAATGAACTTGTACACCATTTGATGATCACGATACTGATTATTGCATTGATCTTGGTACCATTTCTTGGATGGAGAGAGTCACTTGTTGTGACCATTGCTGTACCTATGATACTTGCGGCTACTCTTTTCATCGCATTGATGACAGATCAGACGATCAATCGTATTACACTGTTTGCATTTCTCTTAAGTTTGGGACTGATCGTTGATGATGCTATTATTGTGATCGAAAATATACATAGAAGATTACATCTTAAAGAGTCAGAAGACACTTGAATTTGATGAGATTATCATACAGGCAACAGATGAAATAGGTCCTTCAACGAACATTGCAACTATCGCTATTATGCTTACGATGATACCTATGGGATTTGTGGGGGTATGATGGGACAATTTATGAAACCTATTCCTCTCAATGTACCTGTAGCCCTTGCTATTTCTCTTTTTGTGGCGTATGTATTTGCCCCCTATTTAGCTCGTAAATTTATTAAGTTTAAAAGTCATGAACACAAACCTATTCAAGAAGAGAATTAATGGAAAAAATCGTCTATAAGATCATTAACAGTAAGCGTAATAAATGGATTGTAACACTCATCGTTCTTTTTTCTATGGTTGCAGCGGTGATGATGATACCAACCAAAATGGTTTTAGCACGTATGTTACCCGGTAAAAGCGCAAATACTATGACTGTCTATGTTGATACAGCAACCAATGCATCTATCAAAGAAACACAATCTGTGACGACATGTATTGTAAATTATCTGAAACAAGAAAGAGAGATCACAGATATGGAAGTATATCTGGGGCAGGGTGCACCACTTGATTATGCAGGTTTGGTAAAAGGGAGTGCACTTAAACGACTCAAAAGTCAAGCAGAGATAGTGCTTAACTTTACAAATAAGCATGACAGAGATGAACCCACTTATATGATGGTACATCGATTACGTCCATTTGTTCAAAAAGAGTGTGGAAATATAGTTCCCAATACTACTATAAAGTTTATTGAGATGCCTGCAGGCCCTCCTACTTTAGCGACTATTGTTGTCGAGTTGTATAGTTTAGATGACAGTGCACTACGGAAAATGTCAGCAAAAGTTGCAAAGATCTTGAAGATACAGAGGGATTGGTTGATGTAGATGTGATGCAGGATGATATTTATACCAAATATGATCTTGTACCGAATAAGGAAAAGATCATATTGAGTGGACTCAATGTTGAACAAGTCAATCAGATTATATATCTTGCTTTTAAAGGAATGCCCATAGCTGAAAAAAATACAAAAAATCAGCAAGATCAGATCCCAATTTTTTTAAGACTTGATGATGAAACACGTCTTAGTAGAATTTGATACAAAAAACTCTTTATTAAATAAGCTCATTTCATTGGAACTTATGAACAATAGAGGGATGATGGTACCTATCATTGAAGTCGTTGAAATAAAAAGTGTGAAATCAAGTCCAAATATTTTTAGAAAAAATCTTAAAAATATGGTTATCGATTACTGCAGAGTGTGACATGGTCAGCCAGGTCTATCCTCTACTTGAAGCAAGGGAAAAGATGCTTGAAGTACTTAAAGAAGAATATAATATGAGCAAAGTACCGGGGATTAACACTTATATGTTCGATCTTCATGCTGTAGATAAGCAAAATGGGGCTGAAGTACTCATACGTTGGGATGGTGAGATGAAAGTATCATTAGATACTTTCCGTGACCTTGGCGGTGCGTTTATCGCTGCATTGGTCTTGATGTTTTTACTGATGGTGATATACTATAAATCTTTTGCTTTGAGCGGCATTGTGCTAGTGGGTAGTTTTCTTTCTATCATAGGGGTCATTGTAGGACACTGGATCACGGATAAAATACAACTTTTTGCAAATGATACACATTTCTTTCTTACTGCAACATCACTGATAGGATTTATTTCACTTATGGGTATCTAGTGCGAGAAGTTCATTGCTACTTATAGACTTTTCAAAGTCTTTAATGTCAAGTGAAGGAATGGAAAAGAAAAGAGCCATAGCAGTTGCAACAGCAACACGTGCAAAACCAATTATGCTTACTGCTATAGCGATTATACTAGGAAGTTTATTATTGGCTACAGACCCTATATTTGGCGGATTGGGTGTTGCACTTATCTTTGGAAGTATAGCCGCTACATTAGTTTCATTGTTTTTCATCCCAGTCTTAATGGATAATGCAGAAGCTTTAAAAGCAGAACGTAATAGAAGTGGAACATGGTGTGTATTGACAGACAATATCAAGTCATTTTTTCCTTCTAAACAAAAGAAACATGAGGATAAATCACTGTATGAGGGTTATGGGTGTGAAGAAGACAATAGTAGCACATGGTGTACACTCATAGATAATGTCAAGTCATTTTTCCCTAATAAAAGAGAAAAAAATGTGAAGCAGCCACAAAAACTAAAAGATGATAAAGAGGAGTAATCCTCTACTAAATAAATATGAGTCTCGTTTACTCTTGCATTAAATGTAAGCGTATAATTCTTATGTTGTTTATTGCATAAATTATGATATGTTTTTGTAGCATACAAAATGACCAAATGCTATGTTTTGGATGTATATTTGATAAGTATAAGAATTTGGATAAAGGTGAGTTTAGAAGAGATGCTAAAAAGCATCTCTAATTTAAAAGTTGAAGTGGTGATTAAAACTTATAAGCTAACTGAAAAGAAACACTGTGTTCTGTATGGTCAGTAGTAACTGAGCTCATAGGAAATCCAGCTGTACTAAATGTTTTAGTTGAAGTTGGTGAATAAACATAAGCTAAATCAAGAGAGAATTGCTCTGTAAACCCATAACTACCACCAAATGTATAATGTTTTTCAGAAGTTGCAGGGAAACCTAGAAGGTTGAGTGTATTATTTAGTGAAGGCAGAGCCGTACCATCTTGTGCTTGTTCTACAACAGCACTTTTCCCATAATTAAAACCAGCTCTTAATTCCCAGTTGTCTTGTGCATATTGGTAACCAAATGCATAGATATCAGAATCTTCCCACCCAAAGTCTTTATATCCTTTAGCATCAGACCAATTCATTTTTTTGTAGTCAAATGCGAAAGTATGTTGACCTGTAGTATATGCTATACCTACACCATATTCTGATGGTTGTTCAAGTGTATCACTAAAACCAACTATACCAAAGCCTGCCATAGCAGTACTTAATTGATTATCATAATTCATTTCAATAGATGATTTGTATAACGCTCCTAAAGTCAAACCATTATTAAAGTCATATGCGACACCTAGATTATATCCAAAACCGAAGTCTTGCGCTAAACCTGCACCAGTTTGTCCACCACCTAATCCTGTGCCATCATAATTAATATCTAAGTTACCATATTGCATAACAGGTGTTACAGCAAGACTTAACCCACCATTTTTATAAGCAATTGGTACGGCAAACTGTAAAAGTTGTAGATTGGTTACCATATTTGCATTTACACCCGTCGGTGCATTACTATAGTCAACACCCAAACCAGCTGTTCCCCACATACCTACTCCAATGTACCAGTTGTCATTGATTTTATGTGCTATTGAAACTTCTGGAATCATGTTTATATCTGCATCACTGGTAGCTGAAGGAGCAGGGATACCATTAAAGGTTGTTTCAATATCTGGCATGAACAGTGTACCACCAAATGAAATTTCAGTCCCTTCTACACTTGTAATCAGTGCAGAGTTACCTAATCCAGATTCTGCTCCATGACTCATAGCTATACTAACACCACCCATAGATCTTGCTTTTGTACCTACTGCGATAAGGTTATCTCCATTGGTTGCATGCAGTGTTGTTGCTGCAACAAGTGACAGGGTGACTAACTTAGTTATCATTTTTGTCGTTTTGTTCATAATTATCTTCCTTGTTTTAGTTTGTGTAAAGATAATAGTATCAAAATAATATTTTAATATCAATTAAATCTACGGATATAGTAGTATAGTATTTATTTATAATTATTATAGTTAATACAATATAAACTATGTTATGATTAAATAAAAGGAACTCTATGTCTAAAACACTTTACTGTATCGCACAATTTACTCCTAAAGAAGGTAAGTTTAACTTACTCTTTGAGACACTTAAAGCATTGGAACCAGATACTCTTAGAGAAGAGGGATGTTTGTCGTATCGGGTAACAAAACAGATACAAAATGCATTTGCAGAAGGGATAAGTATGCCCATAGTATTTAATGAATCTTGGGTTAGTGTCGAAGCTTTTGAAAAACATTGTCAAAGACAGGGAATAGTAGATTTTTTTGAGAAGGAATGTTTAGCAGAAGATGGACTAGTTGAAACATACAATGTCACAGCATATATGGATGAGTAAGATATTATAAATGAAAGAGAAAGGAGATTTCTCCTGACTCTTTGTGTAAACTATTTAAAAGATTTTTTTAATTTTCTTTCAATAGCATCTGGAATAGATGAAATTTTCATAAATTGACCCAAACTAAGTAACGGATATGACATTGCAAGGTAATACTTAGCATGTAGCGCATACGCTACACCATCTTCAATAAGAAGTGTGTATGGTAATACTAAAGCATTTTCTTCACCAATTGTTTCAATAAATTTTTCGGTACCTTTTGACATTTTTACTCCCACAAGGGTACTTCCATTGCCTAATGATACTTCAAAAACTTTGTTCTTTTTAATTTTAGCTGCAAGTCCTTCACCTTTTTTGATCTCTAACATATCTTCATAGTATGGCATTGAGATAGCGTAGTGATATTTTGCAAGGTCTGCTTCTTTTACTGTATCTTTTGTTGCTGTGAGTTTACCTAGAGCTTTTGCGATAGCACCCTGGATATTTGTTTCACTTCCAACTTTAAAATCTTTTTGCATAAATGCTCTAAGCCAGTAAGCAGGGTTTGTTACACGTACGGTTTTTGTTTTATCGTTAACCAATACTCTTTGAATGGCAGCAAAACCACGTGTTTTTTTGCTTGCAATACCTTGGAGCTCTTTGTTGGTAAAGATCATTACTTTTAAGTAGTCTTTACTAGCAGGTGAATAAGTAGCAAGTACCTTAAAACCTGATTGTTCAAGTTGAGATTTTACTTGTTTTTCATTTGCATAGGGGGCATCAAAGTATGCAGATATTTTAGCTGCTTGTGCAGAGACGGCTGTAAATACAAGTAGTAGTAGTACAGTAGTGAGTTTAGAAATTGTTTTTGACATAAATATCCTTTTGGTATGTTTTTTATTAAGGTTAGTATTATGATAGTTAAAATGAGAATAAAGGGTGCTTAAACACCCTTAATGTATGAATGAAGATTTGAATTTATATTTTACTTTTTACAAAAGTTTCCATATCTGCAACCACAACTTCCAATGTTCTTGCGCCATCTATTACTTCTAAAAGGTTTTTTTCAGTGTAGAATGCTTGGATCTCAGCCAATGGTTCTGTATAGATCTTCATTCTATCAAAAAATACTTCTACACTGTCATCACTACGCTCTTCACCTGGTTTAGCATCTGCAGCACGACCAAGGATACGGTCTTTCGCAACTTGTTCAGAGACACGTACTTCGATGACTGAAGCGAGATCAATGTTGTTTTCTTTACTTACAAGTTCATCAAAAGCAATCATTTGTTCTGTACTTCTTGGGTAACCATCAATAAGGACATTGTCAACAGGTGCATTGTTGATAGCTGAAACTATCGTATTTACGATGATTTTTAATGGTACCAGAGCACCTTTAGAGATGTAAGATTCTATCTCTTTTCCAAGTTCAGAACCTGATCCTACCTCTTCACGAAGCATATCACCTGTAGAGTAGTGAACGATGTTATCGTTGTTTTCGGCGATGATACTCGCATCTGTTGTTTTTCCTGAACCTGGTGCTCCGATAATGAGAAATAGTTTTTTCATAAGATAATTCCTTTTTTGTTTTGATGTGTTTGTTGAAGTGGAAACCTTGGTCCCACCTTTTAGCTGTTTTATGCTTTTGGTGCTGCTTGTCTAATTCTTAAACTAAGCTCTTTAAGCTGTTCGTCATCTACTGGGCTAGGAGCCTGAGTAAGAAGACATTGTGCTTTTTGTGTTTTAGGGAATGCGATGACCTCACGGATACTTGAAGCACCTGTCATAAGCATGATCAGCCTGTCAAGACCTAGTGCAAATCCTCCATGTGGTGGTGCACCAAACTTGAGTGCATCCAGTAAGAAACCAAACTTCTCTTGTGCTTCTTCTTCACTGATACCAAGTAGTTTAAAGATCTCTGCTTGCATTTCTTCTTTATGGATACGTATAGATCCACCACCAAGTTCTGTGCCGTTAAGTACGATGTCATAAGCGATAGACTCTATCTCTTCTATGTCATCATAGTCAAGAGTCTTTGGTTGAGTAAACGGATGGTGAAGTGCCTTGACTCTGCCATCTTCTACTTCAAACATAGGGAAGTCCATGACCCATAAGAATTCAAAGACATCTTGAGGGATAATCTCCATGATCTCTGCAAGATAGATACGGAAACGTCCCATGTAGTCAAGTACAAGTTTTTTCTCACCTGCACCGAAGAACACTGCATCCCCAAGCTTCAATTCACATCTATCGACAATCGCTTGAAGGTCATCTTCTGTGAAGAACTTGGCAAGCGGTCCTTTAAGTCCGTCTTCTTTCATCTGGAAGTATCCTAGGCCTGAAGCACCAAACTTTCGTACGTAGTCCTCAAAACCTTTCATCTGACGCTTTGAAAATATCTCGTCACCTTTTGGTACTTTAAGTGCCTTGATACGGTTTTTCTTAGGCGCAGATGCGATGCTAGAGAAGATTTCGTTATCACATCTTTCAAAGATGTCAATCACATCTACCATTTTAAGGTCATAACGCATGTCTGGCTTGTCTGAACCGTAGTTTTCCATAGCTTCAGAGTAGGGCATACGCTTAAATGTAGCAGGGATGTCAAAACCACAGGCGGTAAATACATTGTGGATAAGTTTCTCTGCCACCTCTATGACATCTTCTTGGTCACAAAAACTCATTTCAACATCTATCTGTGTAAATTCTGGCTGTCTGTCTGCTCTTAAGTCTTCATCTCTAAAACATTTTGCTATCTGGAAGTAACGGTCAAATCCACCTACCATCAGTAATTGTTTAAAGAGCTGTGGAGATTGTGGGAGTGCATAAAACTCACCACTGTGTACACGTGAAGGTACAAGGTAGTCTCTTGCACCTTCGGGTGTAGATTTTGTAATAATAGGTGTTTCAACTTCAAGAAAGTCAAGTCCATCAAGTACATTACGTGCAGCAATGGTCGCTTTGGAACGGAGTTTGAAAATGTCATAAGACTTTTGTGTACGTAGTTCTAGGTAACGATACTTTAGTTTTATTTCTTCATTTACTTTATCATCATTCAGCTCAAATGGCATCGGTTTAGAACGGTTTTCGATAACTAGTTTGTCTACAACCATTTCTACTTTACCTGTTTTGAGTTTAGGATTTTCAAGTCCTTCTCCCCTGGCTCTCATCTTGCCTGTCGCTACAAGGACAAACTGGTCTCTCACATCTTCAGCTACTTTATGTGCAGCTGCGTTGTCTGCAGGGTCACACACAAGTTGGATGACTTCATCTTTGTCTCTAAGGTCTATAAAGATAAGTCCACCATGGTCTCTACGGCTAGACACCCAGCCTGCTACGGTAATGACTTCACCGATATGTTGTTCGTTCACTTCTGCACAATAATGAGTTCTCACGAGTAATCCTCTAGTTAATATGGTCGCGATTATAGCTAAATATAGTTTAAGGGTAAAATTATATGTCAATATGAGCTTTTTTTCACCTACAAAGCTAGATTATGCTACTCTACTATTATAAAATGCAAAAGAGAGTCTTTTTGGAAAAGTTAGCACAGATAAAAACAGCAGGGTTCATACTGAAACCTCATGCCCCAGAGATAAAACCATTATATGAGAAGATAAAGTCTCAGTTTGAAGCACAGGGCATAAGTGTCATATTGGCTAAAGGCTCTGCTGAGATGATAGGATTGAAGGGTCTAGACTTTGATGAGATGTGTGATAAGGCTGATTTCTTAGTTTCACTAGGTGGAGATGGTACTTTGCTCTCTTTAGTCCGGCGTTCTTATGCGTTTAAAAAGCCTGTAGTAGGTATCAATGCTGGTAATTTGGGGTTTTTAGCAGATGTCACTATAGATGAAGTAGATATTTTTTTAAAGCAGCTACTTTCAAATGAATACCGCATAGATGACCGTATGATGATAGAAGGGTATGTGCAGAAAAAAGATGGTGAAAAGAAGCTCTTTTTTGCGTTCAATGATGTGGTAATTACTCGTCCTGTTATTTCTAAGATGGCAACGATATATGCTTCTATAGATGGTGAAAGATTCAATACTTACAAAGGTGATGGCCTCATCATCGCTACTCCTACTGGATCTACTGCTTACAGCCTGGCATCAGGAGGACCAGTGATGTACCCCCTTACACAGGCACTCATTATGACACCTATTATGGCACACTCTTTAACACAGCGTCCGTTGGTGGTTCCTGCAGATTTTACCATTGAACTTTCTTCTCCTGAAGAACGTATTATTGCCGTGATAGATGGTCAAGATGATTATGAGATGGGTCCTGAAGATCTACTTGTGATCATGGGAGCAAAAAGAGGTGCAAAACTCTTACATAGAAAAGAGCGTAATTACTTTTCAGTACTCCGTGAAAAACTCTCCTGGGGTAGTCAGCATTGATAGAACGTTTGTATCTTCGAGAGCTTGTCACCTTTAATGAAGTAGACATTGAGTTTGATAAAGGTTTAGTAGTCTTTACAGGTCCTTCAGGTGCAGGCAAATCAGTACTCATGTCAGCCATTCTGGGAAGCTTTGGGCACACAACACAAGGCTCTGCAAGTGTTTGTGAAGTGACAGTTACAAAACCTAAAACACTTGTCAGTGAAGCATATGAACTAGAGGATGAACTTACACTCAAAACGCTCAAAAAAGAGAAACTACGTTATTTTATAGCAGGTCAGAACATTTCCAAAAAGGCTTTGGCTGAAATGTTTGTTCCTTTTGTGCAGTATCTCTCCGTTCGTGACAAGAGCATTTTTGAGTCTACGACACTCATCTCTATGTTAGATATGGCCTTGCTTTCTAAAGATAAAAGCTACAAAAAAATACTAAAAGAATATAAAAAACGTTATGCTAATTACAAGAGCAAAAGTCAAGAGCTTAGTAAAATGAAAGAAGACGAAAAAAAGTTAGCTGAACTTATAGAGTTTGCTACGTATGAAGTAGAGAAGATAGAAAAGATCAATCCCATTTTGGGTGAAGATGAAACACTGATGCAAGTGAAAAAACAACTTTCCCATATAGATAAAATAAAAGCTTCTTTAAGTGATGCTATGGCGATTTTTAAAGCAGAGAGTGCAGTCGAGGAAGTCTATAAACTACTGGACAAAGATGGCTCCATGTTTACAGACACTATGAATCAAGTACGTGCAGACTTTGATGAAACAGAACATCTTGCCGCTGAACTTGAAGATATGGATGTAGAAGAGATATTAGACAGACTTTCAGATATTACAGCCTTGCAGCAGCGATATGGTTCCATAGAGGAAGCTTTAGTTTATAAAGAGACTAAAAAGAAAGAGCTGGCAGGTTACGAAAATATAGAACAAGATAAAAGCATGCTTGAATCATTTTTAAGTATGGAGTATGTTGAACTTTCTACATTGGCTAGACAAATATCTTCTTTACGGAAAAAAGAAGCGAATGTTTTGGAATCTGTCCTAGAAGGGTATTTAAAAACCTTGAAGTTACCATCTTTATCTTTTGTGTTTACCTCTAAAGAGTTGGATAATATAGGTAGTGATAGCATGGATGTTATACTTGGAACATCTAAAACAGCTACCTTAAGTGGCGGTGAGTTTAATCGTGTGCGTCTGGCACTAATGGCTTCTACGATTCAAGAAGGGCAACGCGAGGGTGTACTTATCTTGGATGAGATAGACGCGAACGTAAGTGGTGATGAATCTATTGCCATAGCTGAAATGATCACAAAACTCTCAAAGGCTTATCAGATTTTTGCAATCTCTCATCAGCCACATCTTTCTGCACAGGCAGATCAACATGTTGTTGTTACTAAAGATGGTAATGAAAGTCAGGTAACACTGTTAAGCGAAGAAGGACGTGTACATGAAATTGCACGTATTATAGCTGGGGAAAATCCTACAAAAGAAGCGATGGAGTTCGCCAGAAAATTGAGAACTTAACTATACTGTATTTTGAGTTCTTGCGTGTAGTATTTTAAATGTTCAAAATAGGCTTGTAGCTATCTCACTGTCTGTATTTGATTTCAAATAGGTGTTATAGTCAACCAATAAATCTGAAATGCCTCCTGTACCGATGTTAGTAGCTGAACCTTTGATACTATGGGTTAAGCTTTCCATCTGATGAAAATCTGGAATATTTAATACGGCTTCAATAAGTGGAATTTGACTTTCAAGTTGTGGGATAAGTTCTCGGACAAACTCTTTGGCTTCGTCATCACTCAGTCCCATATCTATGAGTCGCTGGTGTGAAAATCTTGGATAATGAGCCTGAGGTAATATTTTTTCAAATTTTGGGGGTATAGAACTTTCTTTTTGTTTCTCTATCGATGGTTTAGTAGGTTCGGGACTCTTTGAAGTTGGTGTTGTTGTATCTTTCTTTTTAAAGCTTTTCCCACGTTCTTGTGCACGTGTTGCCTGGTATCTTTTTTCATTTCTTATTTCAATAAAAATGATCGTCCCTAATACAATTAGAAAAACAGACAGTAATATAAAACCAAGCATAACTATTTTCTCTCCCCTCTAAAACACATGTTTTTAATATATTTACTATAGCTTATTTCAAATTATGTTAAGGTATATGAAGTATTGGAATGTAAAAACTTTGCTATAATTAAATAAAAAGTATAGGTAGTAGATGATTATAGATACACATTGCCATTTGGATGATGAACGATATAATGAAGATATAGCTCAGGTTTTAGAAAATGCTAAAGAAAAAGGTGTGGGTAAATTTATCATACCCGGGGCTGATCCTAAGACACTTGAAAGAGCTGTATCCTTATCTGAAGAGTATGAGAACATCTTTTTTTCTGTAGGTGTTCATCCATATGATGCACAACATTATGATAAGTCTTATTTAGAAAGATTTGTAAATCATCCCAAGTGTGTGGCAATTGGTGAATGTGGTTTGGACTATTTTCGTTTACCTGAGGATGAAAAGGGGATTGCTGCAGAAAAGATGAGGCAAAAAGAGATTTTTATTGATCAGATACTTTGGGCTAAAAAGATAAAAAAACCACTTATTGTACATATTCGTGAATCTAGTGTAGATTGTTTAGAACTTTTAGAGATGTATGCAGGGAATGAGGGAGGAGTATTACATTGTTACAATGCAGATGAGTCTTTACTTAAACTTGCAAAGAAAAACTTTTATTATGGAATAGGCGGTGTTTTGACTTTTAAGAATGCCAGAAAACTTGTGAATGTCTATCCTAAAATTCCTCTTGATAAGTTATTGATTGAAACAGATGCACCTTATTTAACGCCTCACCCACATCGAGGAGGGCGTAATGAACCAAGTTATACAGTACTTGTAGCCGAAAAAATGGCAGAATTGTCTTCTTGTAGCCCAGAAGAGATTGCTCAAATAAGTACTCAAAATGCCCAAAGACTTTTTTCTTTTTAATGAGTATAGTGTGAAGTTTATTTTAAAAATTATTTTTATATGTTTGACGCTACAAGTCCATACTCAAGCCTTGGATTTAGATGAAAAGTACCCAAGTTATACCTATGTATTTAATGAATTTGATATAGACCATACCTATATATTCAATGATGAGTTTATTCATTTTTCTTTGAAAAATGAAAAGTTTTTAGAGCGTTTTTATAAACGTTCACTCAAGCGTGGTAAAGAGATACTTCCTACCATGAAAGGTTTATTGGCAGATGAAGGTATGAGTGATGTATTTATCTATCTTTCTATGATTGAATCAGGTTTTTCTTCTGATGCTGTCTCACCTAAAAAAGCAGTAGGTTTGTGGCAGTTTATGCCCGCAACAGCTAAACATTATAATTTAACAGTTTGTGCTGATTATGATGAACGATGTGATACGGTTGCCTCAACATCTGCAGCGAGTAATTACCTCAATAAACTGTATCGTCAATTTGGTAAATGGTATTTGGCTGCTATGGCTTATAACTGTGGAGAAGGATGTGTTGAAAAAGCAATTAGACGTGCAGGTACAGACGCACTCAGTGTATTGACGGATGAAACGTTTAAATATGTACCTAAGGAGACACGTGAGTATATTAAAAAGATAGTTTTGATTGCTATGATTGGAGAAAATAATATATTGGGTTACTCTTCATTTGTTGATTATGGTGTGAAGAGTGACTTCATAGATGTTGAAGTAAAGGGTGGGACTGATTTGAAAGATATTGCTACGCTTATAAAAATGGAATATGGCGCATTACAAAAACTTAATTTGAAAATAAAAAATGGTCTCATCCCCAAGAACAAAAGGAGATACAGTATACGTATACCCTTAGAAAAAGTGTTTGCTTTTTATTTACGCTATGAGTTTGAAACAGATAATCTACCCATAAAACCACACCTTGTGTCTCACTATGTGAAAATGGGTGAGACGCTTGAAAGTATTGCATCCAAGTACAATACATCTAGTTGGGAAATTATACAGGCTAATCATTTGGAAAATGAATATCTGACTTTGGATCAGTTTTTGGTCATACCTGTGAGTAAAATCATCTTTGAAACAACATTGGTGGGCACATCTAAATAAATTTTATGTTAAAATGATGCTATTCAAGGTTAAGTAGGGAAGTTTTTGATTACATACAAGGGATGTTAAAACATGTTTAAAAAATATTTAGTAGTTACAATTATAGTATTGCCGATGCTCATTTTACTTTTTGGAGGTAGCTATTTTGCCTATGAGAGTTGGGAAAAGTATACAAAAAATAATAGTCTTAAAATTCAATTGGAGAATACAAAATTACTTCAGTCATTAGAATATTCTGTTTTAAATGAAATTGTTTGTGTTGCTACAATAAGTCAAGATGAAGAACTCATGAATAAAATTTGTGATCCTACTAAAAAAACCACAGACAGTGTTATGCAAGCGATTTTAACTCAACAAGAAAACGATTCTCTTTATGCGCTTGAAAAAGAGATACTTAACATACGAAACGCCATTGAAAATAATGGCAATATGGCAGTGGAAAAGTTAGTCAATGGTGACTTGGATAAAGATATGCATACAGTCATTAAGAAGTATAATCTTGCATTAAAACCAAATAGTAGTCAGGATAGTGATAAAAGAATGATACAGGCATTTATAAAGATGTCAGATATCTCTTATGCAACTGCATCAGAGAAGGCTTTGGTTTCTTATTATTTAGCACTTAAAAAAGCAATTCCTGCTGCTAACCTTATTTATTGGGATGAAAGTGTTTCTCGTTCTAGTTTACTGGAGAGTAATGTTGGAAACATTCCATACTTAGAACCCTATATGCAAGATGAAAGTTTTCAAGCACTTTTACGTGAGATAGAAGATGTACGTATAGATGTGATGTCATATGCCTCTAGTGGGTTTTATAAATACAATGTTGCTACCTGGGTTGGTCTTATCAATAAAAAACAAAAAGTACTTAGCAGTGTGGATACTAAGTTATTGGGAAATATTTATGATTCTGTAGCTAAGGCTAATGAGAAAGTACTTATGACATTCTTACTTTCTTTAGGTGCGATACTCTTATCACTTTTGGGATTGTGGTTATTTTTGTCTGTTTCAAGACATAAAAATAAGGACAATAAATCACTGACTAATTTACTGACTAAAGTATCTCAACTCACTGCTGACGGTAAAACAATAAATGTTTCCAATGATGCAGCGAGTCAAAAAATTGCGTATGATTATATTGCATCAAGTTTTGAAACACTCCATGACAAAGAGTCTAAATCTGATTCTGATAATAAGGCAAATACAATTTTCCTCAATAATATCTCTTATGAGATACGTACCCCACTAAATGGAATTTCAGGATATACCAAACTCTTGAAAGAGACGCCTTTAGATCACGAACAAAATGATTATGTGTCTGTGATTGAAAATAGTTTTGATAACCTTAATACCATTTTAAGTAAAATTTCAAATGATACGCAAGTGTCTACTCAAAAACTTGAAATAGAAAATAATACATTTGATATGGTTAAAACAATTGAGTTGGCTATTGAGACATATACTATGAAAGCCGATCAAAAAGATATTCTTTTAGGTGTGTATATTGACCCTTCTTTATCATATAAAGTGAAGGGGGATAGTACTAAACTGCTACACATATTGACAAATTTGATCGATAATGCACTTGAAGCCAGTAATGCCTATGATACAGTCGATATATTTGTGGAGAATGTACATTGTGACAGTGACCTGGTGACTATCAAATTCTCAATACAAGATCAAGGTATAGGATATACAGCAGAGGAACTTGCTCAGATCAAAAGGGCATTTACAGAGAATAATTATATAGAAACAATAGCCAATTTTGATATTAAAAATTTAAGTATTTCAAATAAAATTATTAAACGTATGGGTGGACAGCTTGAATTGGAAAGTAAAAAAGGAGAGGGTACACATTTCTTTTTTACGTTAAACTTTGAAAAAGACAAGAATGCTGATGCTGAACTTTATCCTACTTTTGAAGGCATGAAAGTAGGATTAGCATTACCAGTAGAAGATATAAATCGTCAAGTTGATGATAATCTTGCAGCGTATGTAAAATACCTTGGTGCAGAATTTAAAATTTATTATTATGATACACTTTTTGATAATGATGAGGCTATAGAGTTACCAGACTTAATGTTGTTTTATCACAATTATACAAGACTAGAAGGGGAGTTAGAAGCATCTTCTAGCTTAGCTTGTAAAAAAGCACTCATTACTTCGGGTACTTTACGTTCAAGAATCAATAGTCATAAGTATGCTTTTTCTAGTATTGTCTATGGGCCTATTACGATGAGAAAAGTAATACGCATATTTGCTGAAAGTAAATTAGATACACCTCAATTAATTGAACAAGAGGTTGAAGAAACTATAGTCAAATCACAAAAATTTGAAAATATTCATGCATTGGTTGTGGAAGACAATGCTATTACGCAAAAAATTATTTCCAATGTTTTAAAAAGTTTTTCTGTTGATGTAACGATAGTAACTGATGGTCAAAAGGCATTTGAACTACGCAGAGAACAAGATTTTAATATTATATTTATGGATATGGATATGGACATGCCAATCATGAATGGGTTTGAAGCTACTTCTAAAATTTTATATTATGAAGGGGTAAATCAGCTGAATCATGTACCTATTATTTCTCTGGGTGCTGTGGTACCACCAAAAGGTACAGAAAAAAAATCTGGTATAGATGATTTTATTACAAAACCATTTGATGCAGTTAAAATATATGATACTATACAAAAGTACTGTATTGACATACCATTGAAGATGAAAGCGAAAGAAGAAGATGATTTCATTGCTAAAGTATTGTCAGAAGATTTTTTAAAAGAAGACTCATAACATGTGCAAGAGAGGTTTTTTGCATAAAGGTTCAACTTTCTTTTTTTCTATAATGGTATTAAGTCTAACATTTTTCACCACAGGATGTTCTCAAAAAGCAAAAGTGATCAAAAAGCCCAAAGCAACAAAATATACTTCTGCAGCGAGACATAAAGCAACCATGAGATCTTATAAAGTTTTGGGTAAGCGTTATCATCCTACTTATGTAGAAGTTGGACAAGTGATGAAGGGGATTTCCTCTTGGTATGGACCAAATTTCCATGGGAAATACACAAGTAATGGTGAAGTCTATAATATGCATGCTGAAACTGCAGCACATAAGACATGGCCTATGGATACTATGGTAAAAGTTAAAAACCTTCAAAATGGAACTAGTACAGTTGTGCGTATTAATGACAGAGGTCCTTTTGTACAGGGGCGTATAATTGACTGTAGTTATGCTGCAGGTAAAAAATTGGGACTTGATAGAATGGGTATTGCCAAAGTTTCTGTAGAAGTCCTTGGATTTGCCGGTAAGATTGAGTCGACAGCAACCATTGCAAGAAACAAAAAATTACGTACACAGACCCGAGTGGTCTTATCAAATTTTGGAGTACAGGTTGGTGCATTTAGAAATTACGAAGGTGCTCAAATATATAAAAGAAGATACAGTCAAATGGATGCACGTTATACACCTATAGTCAAACGATTCGATGATGTAGATGGTGCACCATTGTATCGTGTATGGCTCATGGGATTCACATCTGAAGAAGAAGCTGTTGACTTTACCAATGCCAATAATATGCCAGGCGCATTTATTGTGACCAACTAAAGAGAAATATAAATACTAAGCAGGAATAAAAATGATAGAAGTAACAAGAGAAACGAAAGAGACACAAATATCTGTAAAGTTAAACTCTATATGGAACAGGTAAAGCAAATATTAACACGGGTGTAGGATTTTATGATCATATGTTAGAAGCCTTTACAAAACATGCACATATAGATATGGATGTGATCTGCAAAGGTGATACACACATAGATGACCACCATACAGTAGAAGATGTAGGTATCGTCATAGGTCAGGCACTAAAAAAAGCAATTTACCCTGTAAAAAGCATCGAGCGTTTCGGTAATGCTACTGTGGTCATGGATGAAGCATCTGTGACCTGTGATATAGATCTTTCAAATCGCGGATTTTTAGTTTTTGAACTGCCTATAGGTGGAAAAGTAGGGGACTTTGATGTAGAGCTTGTCGAAGAATTTTTTAAGGCATTCGCTTTTAATTTACCACTCACTTTGCATTTGATCTATAATCGTGGTAAAAATAAACACCACATCATTGAGGGTGCATTTAAAGCTCTTGCCGTAGCGCTTCGTCGGGCAGTGACAGTCAATGAAAATGCGGGAATTCCTAGCACAAAGGGTGTACTATGAGCATTGATCTTGTCGTACTTGATGTGGATGGTACAATGACTGATAGTCGGATTACTTATAGTGAAAATGGTGATGAAATTAAATCTTTTAATGTCAAGGACGGTTTAGCTATTGCTTCTTGGAGAAAACTGGGTAAACAAGTTGCCATTATTACAGGGCGTTCATCAAATATTGTGGCTCGTCGTGCAAAAGAGTTACGTATAGAGCATTTTTATCAAGGTATAGATAATAAAAAAGAGGTTTTGGAATCACTTTTAGTAAAGTTAAATCTCAAAATGGAAAATGTGGCAGCCATTGGTGACGACTTAAATGATTTGTCTATGCTTAAAGCTGCAAAAATGTCTTTTGTACCTAGAGATGCGAGTGCCTATGTAGATAAAATAGCAAATGTAATCTTGACAAAACGTGGTGGAGATGGCGCAGTGAGAGAGATGATAGAACATCTTATTGTAAAAGAAGGACTTGAAGAGAAGTATCTTGAGCTATGGGATTAAAGCTAGAGATACTACTTATAGCGATGATTATAGTGATAGTGACTGCAACCACTATGGTAGAATTGACCAATAGAAGTTCTCATAAGACGATTTCACATAAAGAGTTGGAATTTACAGATACAACTTTTATAGAAGTTGACAGTATTAAAATGCAAGCGAAGGCTTTGAGTACCTATGGTGTACGTGAAAAAGGTGTTTTAACCTTAGAACATTTAAAGTATTATACGACTAGTATAGAGGAACTTCTTGCAAACAAAGGTACATATAAGGAGAATATATTGTACTTGGACGGTAATGTCAGTTTGTACGAAAAAGATGGATTTGAGTATAGTACGCAGCATGCAAAATATAATCAAAAAACAGAAATATTATATATTACTTCTCCTTTTGTATCAAAGATGGATAAAAATACTATACATGGCACCTCATTGCAGTATAATGCAGTTAAAAAAGAAGCACACGGTACGGGGATTGATGCTGTAGTTTATACTGTGGACAAGTAATATATGGTACAATATCTTCAAATAATAAAAGGTTTTTCATTGCATTTTTTAAAAATATTATTTTTCATTTTCTTACCCGTTTCACTTTTATCTGAAAAAGTAGAAATTACTTCTGACACTATGGATGCAATCAATATGCAAAAAATGGTACATTTTATTGGTAATGTTAAGATTAAACAGTCAGCAAGCTGGCTACATGGTGATAAAGTTATTGTCTATTTTGATGATTATAACAAAACAAATAAATATGAAGCTATAGGTTCAGTATCATTTGAATTTAAAAATGAAAACAGTTTTTATAAAGGTTCTGCGAATAAAGTAATCTATTTCCCTTTCAAATCTGAATATTTACTTACGGGAAAAGCAGTGATAGATGATCTCATAAACAAACGCCATGTCAATGGAGATGAGATCGTACTTAATATGAAAACAGGTAATGCCAATGTAAAAGGCAATAAGAAAAAGCCAGTAAAATTCATCTTTGATATGGAAAAATCTAAATGAGTACACCACGCGTAGTTGAAGCGAACTTCATCAAATCGGCACAAAGTATTGCAGATTCTCTACCTGAAGATATGAGTGAAGTGGTCTTTCTTGGTCGCTCAAACGTGGGTAAGAGTTCAACACTTAATTCACTTACAGGACGTAAAAACCTGGCCAAGTCTTCTGCAACACCTGGTAAAACACAACTCATTAACTTTTTTGAAACACGTTATCTGTATGATGAACAGAGTTACCCTGTTCGCTTTGTGGATTTACCAGGGTTTGGGTATGCGAAGGTTTCTAAAACGCTTAAAGAAGTATGGCAAAAGAATCTTGTAGAGTTCATACAGCATCGAGTCTCAATACGTCTTTTTGTACATTTAAGAGATGCACGTCATCCACATGCAAAGATAGATGATGATGTGGAAACATATATTTCTGAGTTTATACGTCCTGATCAGAGATACCTTACGGTATTTACTAAAATAGACAAACTGAATCAAAAAGAACGTAGTAAACTCAAACGTGATTTTCCAGGTTCTATCAGCGTCTCAAATCTTAAAAAGAATGGACATGACAGAGTGCATTATGAGATATTGGACACTATTTTTGGAGTGAGTAAAACAATACAAAAAAACTCAGAGGATAGTTGAATGGTAGAGTTGGTTAAAGCAAAACTTTCTGATATACCTGCAATGCAGACATTGGTGATGTCAGAAGTGAAAGATGGAGTGATCTTAAACCGTAGTGAAGATGAAGTTGCGACTAATATACGCTCTTATGTCTTAGCTAAAGACAAGGAGAAACTTGTAGGGTATGCTGCCTTACATGTACACTCTAGCCGTCTGGCAGAGATACGTAGTTTTATCGTTGATGAAGCATATCGTGGACAAAAAATAGGGCAAGATCTTGTGCGATTTACACTGAACGAAGCAAAAGTATTAGGTGTAGAAGAAGATGTACTTGTATTGACCTATCTACCTACATATTTCGTCAATTTGGGTTTTAGTGAAATCAACAAAGAGCTTATTCCTGAGCATAAGATTTGGGCAGATTGTATCAAGTGTATTCATTTTCCTGTATGTAATGAAATAGCTTTGGTCTATAAAATAGTTTAGGATTTTGTAGATAGATGGAGGCACTTTTTCAGTCACTGCAACGTCCTATGATGTGGATTTTCATACTTTTTTTTATTATTTTTTATCCTATGCTTATTTCTATCTATGTCTTTTTGCCACTGCTCATTGGAATAATGGGCTATATTATGATACTGGGCATTGAAAAGGAAAAATTACATTATGTACTATTTGCTGTAGTGTATTTTATAAACCTTGAAGTCAATCTTTCTTTGCCATTATTTTTAACTATTATTTCTTCTTTGCTTATGTACGTGATCTTTTATCATCATTTAACACACTTTAGACGTTGTCAGGTTTGTAAACCTATATTGTCAGTGCTTTTCTTAGATGCTTTTTATCTGGGATCTATACTCTTTTATGACTTTATTTTCCAAAGTTCTTCGGTGGTGCTAGATACTATCTTACTCTATTCACTGATTGTTGATGTCCTGATGGTAGTAATACTATGAGATATAAATTTGTCATTTTTGTGTTTATACTATTTTGGGGGGTAATGATCGCACGGCTTTATGATGTGAGTATTAAGTCAAATTTTTATTATGAGAGATTGGCAAAAGAAAATGTAGAGAGAAAACTTTTTATAAAGCCTGTCAGAGGGGAGATATCAGATATCAATGGTAATCTACTTGCGATGAACCAGATAGGTTTTTCTATTTCTATTATGCCACATTTAAAAGAAAATGATAAAAAGCTTACAGAAGTGGTAGACCGACTTGTCAATACATTTCCCGATCTTAACAAAACCATTATGCTTAAAGTGTATAAAAAACACAATTCACCCTATAATCATAAGTTTATTAAAGTGGTAGATTTTATACATTATTCTAATATGATGAGTGCGTATCCTAAGTTGAGCTTACATCCTGAAACTATCATAGAAGCGGAGACTAAACGTTACTACCCATATGGTCGGTATAGTGCTCATATCGTTGGGTATACAGGGCGTTCCAACTTAAAAGAAAACAAAAAAGACGAGGTAGTCAATGAAGTGGGAACCATAGGTAAAACTGGTTTGGAGAAGTATTATAATACTGTTCTTCAGGGTGAATTGGGATATGAAGTTTCGAAGGTTACTGCAACCAATAAGGCCATAGAGGTTTTAGAGAAAAAATTACCACTGGACAATAAAAATCTTCAGCTGAATATAGATATTAATCTACAACAAATGATTTATGAGAGATTTGGTGATTCTACAGGCGTTGCCATTGTCATGAAAACAAATGGAGAAGTCTTATCTGCAGTTTCTTATCCTTCTTATGATCCCAATTTATTTGTAGGAGGTATTAGTTTCAAGGATTGGAATGCCCTACAAGAAGACCTTGCACATCCTTTTACCAATAAATTTATTCATGGGACCTATCCTCCTGGGTCTACCATCAAGATGGGTATGGCTTTGGCCTTTTCAAAATCATTGGAGGGCATTTTAGATAGCCCTGAACACTGCAGTGGTCATATTACTTTAGGACAAAGTAAGCATAAGTTTAGATGCTGGGCATCATGGGGTCACGGTACGGTAAGGCTTCGTAAAGCTATACGAGAGAGTTGTGATGTGTATTTTTATTCGAAGAGTTTAAAAGTTGGTATCAATAATATGTCAAAACATTTACGTTCTTTTGGTTTGGGTGTAAAGACAGGTGTCGATCTACCAAGAGAATATAATGGTGTTATGCCAGACAAAGCCTGGAAAATGAAACGCTACAAGCAACCATGGTATATGGGTGAGACGGTCATCTCTGCCATAGGACAAGGATATGATTTGGTTACCCCCTTGCAAGTGGCTAGACACACAGGTTTACTTGCTACTTCTAAACTAGTGAAACCGCGCATTGCAAGAGTGGTTGATAACAATGTCACACAGCAGGTCATTGAACCTATGGTATTTGATCAAAGTTATTTAACTCAGATCAGGCAAGGGATGTATGATGTATGTAACATGAGAGGTGGAACTGCCTATAAAACGATGAGTGGATTGCCCATTGTAGTGGCGGGAAAAACAGGAACATCACAGGTCACGTCTATCCCTCAGTCAACAAAGAAGCGTTTACTTGAATCTGAGTTGGCCTATTTTCATCGTTCTCATGCTTGGATAACTACTTATGCACCTTATGACAACCCTCGATATGTAGTTACAGTATTGGTAGAACATGGTGGTCATGGTGGTAGTACAGCAGGCCCTATCGCTGCAGATATTTATAAGTGGTTGTATAAAAATGGATATTTTAAAAAAGAGGGTGCCCCCTCTGAGATATTAGATAACAATAGTTCCTTTTAGATGAGTATAAATGGTGCCTATATACTCTGTAAAGTATTATTTAAAAATAGACCTAAAATAATGATAAGGCTGATACCGGCTGATTTGTTGTAGAGTTTGTTTGCTGTAATAAAAACGAGTAAAAGAGTCGCTATAATCATCGTAGCAATGTCGAAGAGGTAAGCAGGTGCATTGATACTTAGAGGGCTTGTGAGAGCTGCTGCACCTATGACAACTGTTGTGTTAGCCATGTTAGAGCCGATAATGTTTCCTATCGCCATATCTACCTTGCCTTTGACAGCCGCTGAGATGCTTACTACAAGCTCTGGCAATGAAGTACCGAATGAGATCATGATGATACCTATAATCCATTCAGAGATGCCAAAAGTTTTGGCTATTTCTGAAGCACTTTCTACTGTAAAATGTGCTCCAACAACTACTAAAATAAAGGCACTAACGAGTACAGGTAGTGTTTTGATCCAAGAAAAATCACTTGTATCTATTTCCTCGATATCTTCAAAACCTTCTTCTGGTATATCTTTTGCATCTTGAAGTAAAAAGAGTAGGTAAGCGCCCATAAGAAGAAGTAGAAGCACTGCATCAAAACGTGAAATGACACCATCTATAACCATGAGGATAAAGATAAGTACTGGCACCAGGGCCCATGTGCTGTCTTTGGCGAAGAAGTCTCGATCTGGATTGATGTTGGTGGCTATAATAAAGACAGTAGCAAGAACTAATGTAATGTTAAGGATGTTGCTTCCTATGACATTGGCTATAGCAATATCTGGTTTTCCATTCATACTTGCCGCGATACTGGCTGCCATCTCAGGTAAAGAAGTACCCAGTGCGATGAGTGTTGCCCCGATGATAAACTCAGGTATTTTAAATCTAAGTGCGATACGCTCACTTTGGTTAATGATCATATCGGCACCCCAAATAAGTACGCCCATGGCGGTAATAAATATAACAAAATTCAAACTACTACTCCTCTGTTCTGACGATCAAACTTTTTGGTAAATCAAACTGTTCTATAAGCTCTTTTTCTTTAGACCGCATCTCTCCATCATCTGTCTCATGGTCAAAACCTATAAGATGTAGCATTCCGTGTATAAAGAGTAAAGAGAGTTCGTCTTGTTCACTATGACCAAAGTATGCTGCATTTTCTTTCACATAAGAGGCAGCGATGATGATGGAGCCTAAGGGCATTCCAAACAATGCCTGATCAGTATATGGGGTATCCAGAGGGAACGAAAGTACATCCGTGACGGATTCTTTTCCTCTATATTCACTATTGAGAGAACGCATCGTATCATCATCAGTGATGATCAGTTCTACTTCTTTAGATGAAAGTGTATTAGCAATGACTTCTAAATTACTAGGGTCAAGCGCTAAGTCTGTTTGATTATCCAAATCTATCATGTTGGAAGTTTACCCAAATATTGGTAAAATAGCAGTAATAAAAATGGTGCCAAGGAAGTAAAATGAAGAAGCGTTGTGTATGTATCATCTCCGGTGGCATGGATAGTGCCTTAAGTGCAAAAATAGCCCAGAAAGAGGGTTATGAGATTATCGCTTTACATTTTAACTATGGTCAGCGTACTCAAGCAAAAGAAGTAGCATGTTTTCGAAAAATCGCCACTTCCGTAAGCGCTGTTAAAAGTTATGAAATTGATTTGCCATTTTTCGAGACCATCGGTGCATCTGCACTTACAGATAAGAGCATAGAAGTACCTACAAGTGGTATAGAAGAGGGAGTACCGATTACCTATGTACCTTTTAGAAATGGTATTTTTCTTTCCATCGCTGCAGCTGTGGCTGAAAAACATGCAGCAGAGGCACTTTTTATTGGTGTCGTAGAAGAGGACAGTTCAGGTTATCCAGATTGTCGTCAGAACTACATAGAAGAAATGCAAAAAGCGATAAACCTAGGTACAAAAGATGAGACACATATAGAAATTAAGATGCCATTGGTAGCTTTAAAGAAAAGTGAGATCGTACAAAAGTCTATAGAATTGGGTGTACCACTAGAAGATACATGGAGTTGTTATAAGTCTGAAGAGAAAGCATGTGGTGTCTGCGATTCTTGTCGGTTGAGACTCAAGGGGTTTGATGAGGCTGGGTTTGTTGATCCTATTGTGTATGTGTAGATTATGTATAATTCTTATGGACGAGACTCATAAGTATATGGTTTTTTAAATCTCATTCAAATAAATAAGGGATAGTATCTACTGGATCATACAGTTCATCTGTGTAGGCTAAGAGTAAAAAAGGTTCTTCTTGTTTGTTTATAAATACATGCGCAACTTTAGGAGGAATAACGACAGTTTTTGGTTCATCCGCTGAAAGTTTTATAATAGTCGTCTCTTGCGTATTCATGTCCATGAGTTTTAGATCAGCTTTTCCTTGAAGAAGAGTAAACCATTCAGTTGCTTTGTCATGATAGTGGCCCCCTCTTATTTGGTTTAGTCCTGAAGCAAAAGTAAGGTATATTTCACCTGTATGATTAGGTAGGCCTTTTTCATAACCATCTATCACTTTCATAAACCAACCTCTTGTATCACTTAGTTTTTTACGTTCAATAATGGTTATTTTATCTATGAGTGGCATGAGAGTTAAAACTTTTCTTCTACAATATCTCTACCTGTAAGGACACACTGGTCTGTCCATAGATATTCCCATTTACCAAATCTACCTACTCCATAAATGTCAAGTGAATCCAAATAGTCTAGTACGATCTGTCTATCTGCTTCCATACCTTCATAGAAGATAATGTTTCCATAAGGGAGTATCCTAGCATCTTGAACAACGATATCTTTTCTTTCAAAAAGTCCCATTTTAGTACTCCTTGAGATGATATCTTCTATTAAGTCTTCCCCTTTTAATGGTAAGTCTTTACGATTAGAAAAATAGACTTCAAACTGTACAGAAGAGCATCCTTCGGGAACATTATCAGGTGATTTAATACTTGGAGAGTAGCATCTAGCCGGTAAGAATTCTTCATCATAAATATAATACCATAGGTGTTCTGCTAGTTCAGGTCTATTAAAACCAAAAGAGACGATACCCACTGATGCTGGAAGTAAATTTTGACTCGCTTCTATGACATTTTGAGGTACATCAGGCAATAGTTCTATCATGTGCGTTATTGGGAGGCTTGATACAAGGTTTTCATATTTTTCAACACTCCCATCTTTGAAGCTTACTTCTTTTGTTTTGGTGTTTATAGCACTAGCTTCTTTATTGAGTTCTATCGTACACTCTTTTCTCATAGTTTTTAAGAAACTTTTGTATCCACCTTGTTTAGGGTAACGCATCTCTTTTGCATAGTAGGCATTAGGGATGTCTGAAGTAAAAGATCCTAGCAGTACTTCTTCTATGTTGGGTTGAGAGAGTCTCGTACCAACCCATGTAGTAGATAGCTCTTTAGCATCTACAGTCCAGTATTTTCTAGTGTATCGCATAGGAAACTTCTCTGCAAAATAATCACCATATTGTGCTCGTAGCCAGGATTCATAGTCTGTAATGTCATGTTCTTTATCTGCATTTTTTATAAAATCTGTAATAATTTTTACTTTTGTCTCTGCAGGTAAGGGGAAGAGGTTGTTTTGTGCTGGATGTTTTATCCAGCAGCCCTCATAGTAATTAGAAGCTTCAGGGGCATGCTTATGGTAAGGTGTCTCACTATACATGAGTTTTTGTACATATTCATCACTAGCAAAAGAGAGGTGTACTGATTTGTCAAACCTAAACCCCTCTAGTGTGAAGTTACCACAAAGACCGCCCCACTCAGAATCTTTTTCATAGATGGTCGCATCAATGTTTTTTAACCCTAAGTGATAGGCAGTAGAAATTCCTGATATTCCGGCACCTAGTACAATTGTTTTATTACTCATTTATTTTCTCCTTTAACTTTTACTTGTTTTTAATATGGCATCTTCTAATGATGTGTTTTGTTTCCAGCCTGGTATTGTGGTACCTCTGTTCCATGGTAACATTACTTCTCTATTACGGTATGGACGTTTTCCCCAGGTAATGTTAAGGGTTTTCCCGGTTACTTTTTCATAGACTTTAGCTAGTTCTTTGAGGGGCATACGCTCTGATGAGCTTACAACAAATGCTTTACCTGTATAAGTAAAATAAGTATCTGATTTTAACGCATCAATCATGAGGGTATATGCTTCTACAATATCATCGATATAACTAATATCTATGACTTGATCACCAGGAGACATACCTAGGTTATCTCCAGATTCAGCCAAGCCTTTCCAAAGATTAAAAATTTTCTTTCGTGTATCCCCTTCACCAAATGTATCATTGAGTTTTATAGTGACAAAATTAATTTTTTCAGTCTCGTAGTAAAACCTGGCAATATCTTGAAAGGCTTGCTTAGTTGCAGCATAAAGATTCACAGGGCTATACTCTTTGTTATCATAATGTTGCCAGAATGTTCCAGTGTTTATAAACCATTTGGTATCTGACTTGACAGATGCCTCTAATAGTCTTGTCCCAAAAGTTATATTGGAAAGGATAAGAGAATCTATCTCATTTTCTTGATGTTGGGCTAAAAAGAGTGAAGCTAAATGTATTACACCATCAGGTTTTATAGTTTGAAAATAGTTTATAAGATTTTGCGTATTACCATCGTCTACAAAAAAGATAGATTTTTTATTGATACCTGTTCTATTGGAATGTTTTCTAACGATGGCATGTATTTCATGATCTTCTTTGATGAGTGAATCTATAAGTGCTTTTGCAACAAATCCTGTACTTCCTGTAATAATTATTTTCATTATTTACCCTATAAATGGTGTATCAAAATCTATAAGATTTGGAAATGTTAAATCTCTCTCAGATACTATGATATTTTTTTCACCCCAATCAAATCCTAATGATTGAGGGTTAATACCTCCATCATTATTTGGAGCATACATGGAAGTTTGCATATAGGTAACGTTGGTATCATCTTCTAATGATAAAAATCCATGTGCACAGCCCCTTGGTATGTAAAAAATATACCCATTCTCTTCATTTAAATATTGGCTTACGTACTTGCCGTAGGTTTTTGATTTTTTTCGTATATCTACTACAACATCTAAAATAGAACCTTTAGATACATAAACCATTTTTTCATGGTCATGCGGAGGTGTTTGAAAGTGCATTCCTCTCAGTACATTCTTTTGTGATATTGAGTAATAGCTCTCTTGAAAATTGTATTTTAATCCATGCTTTTGAAAAGTATCAGCATGAAAAGTTTTTATAAATTTTCCTCTACTGTCAGCAAGAATTCTAGGTTTTATTAGATAAAGACCTTCTATTTCTGTTGTTATAAAGTCCATTATTTAGTCCATGCTATATTTTTATTTTGTGCATCTTGAATATATCTTTCTAAATCTTCATGTGTAGATATACGAGCTTCTTCATAATATTTTTTATACCAAACCACTGTTTTTTCAAATGTCATTTGACTATCCCAAACACTGATCCATTGAAGTTTTATGTTTGCTTTAGAACAATCAAGTTTAAGTAAGTTAGCTTCATGTAGTTGTTCTTTAGGCTGCTCTACAACATAGTCTATTTTATCCCAGTGTTTTTTAACGGCTTCTACCACTTTTTGAACAGAGATAGATCCTTCTTGTTCCGGACCAAAATTCCAGCCTTCTGCAAAATCTTTTTTGCCTTCAAGTAGTTTTTGTCCTACAGCTAAATAACCACTAAGTGGTTCTAATACATGTTGCCAAGGACGTGTCGCATGTGGACTTCTAATTTGTACCTTTAACCCTTGACTTACTGAGAGCATAATATCTGTCATGAGTCTATCCATTGCCCAGTCACCACCACCAATGACATTACCTGCTCTACATGAGGCTAGTAAGACATTATGTTTAGTGCCATAATCATTAAGGTTAAAAAAAGAGTTTCGGTAAGAACTTACGACAAGTTCTGCACAGCCTTTGGAGGCACTATAGGGATCATATCCCCCCATTGGGTCATTTTCTCTATATCCCCATATCCATTCTTTATTTTCATAAGCTTTATCACTAGTGATATTAACAATCGCTCGAACTGAATTAGTATTTCGACAAGCTTCAAATACTTTTAGGGTACCCATAACGTTGGTATCATATGTTTCAACAGGTTCATCATAAGAGAGCCTTACTAAAGGCTGTGCGGCTAAATGAAATACAATCTCTGGCTGATACTCTTTAAAGACAGAATTTAATTTCTCTTGATCCCTAATATCACCCATAATAGAAGTGATCTCAAAATCAAGAAGGTCTAAATGATTTGGTGTTGTAGGTGCCTTCAGAGAGTATCCAATGACTTTTGCACCCATTTGTGTAAGCCAGTAAACTAGCCATGAACCCTTAAATCCTGTGTGTCCAGTTAAAAGTACAGTTTTACCTGTATATACTCCTGAAAAGAGGTTAGTCATTTCCATACTTTCCACGGTGCATTATTTTCATCAAACATTTTATTGAGCTCCATTTTATCTTTCAATGTATCCATTGGCTTCCAAAAGCCTTCATGTTTGTATGCAAACATTTCTCCATCTTTTGCTAAGTTCATCAAAGGATTTTGTTCAAATATAGTACTATCACCCTCTGTAATATAATCAAATACTTTTGGTTCACATACAAAAAAACCACCATTTATCCAATTGCCATCACCTTTTGGTTTCTCTTTCTGAATTTAGATACATGACCATCAGATTCTATATCAAGTGCACCGAATCTACCTTCCGGTTGTGCAGATGTCATAGTCATTGCTCTACCATGTGATTTATGAAATTTCACAAAATTTTCAATGTTGATATCTTAACACCATCCCCATATGTCAACATAAAAGGTTCTTCTCCTATGAAGTCTTGTGCCCTTTTTACACGTCCACCCGTCATAGTATTTGACCGGTATCAACAGTGTTACTTTCCAGGGTTCTCAAGAGTTATTATGTACTTCCATTTTATTATCTAATTGATAGTGACATCACTTTGATGAATGAAGTAAGTTAGCAAAATACTCTTTTATCTAATAACCTTTGTAGCCAAGCAGAATAACAAATTCATTAAAACCATATTGTGAATAAAGTTTCATGATATGCCATAATATTGGTTTGCCGCCTACATCTATCATTGGTTTAGGTTTAATATCAGATTCTTCACTTATTCGTGTGCCAAAACCACCTGCTAATACTACTACCTTCACTTTCCCTCCCTTACTGGATATGCATATAAATTATAATACAATCTTTTATCTAAAAGCTTTCTAATTTTTGTTTATGAAGTGTTTAACTAATTTAGGATGATAATATTATTATAATTGATAATATATAAATTAAAAATAAGTTATTCTTTTATATTAACCCAATATATGCTATGCTTTTTAAATTTAAAATTATTTAAAAAGGTAATAATTCATTAATGCATCCCTTTCTTATTAGTTTATTTATAGTTATATTTGTTTTTTCTGTACATTTTATTTTTATATCCCATAACTTACTAGTCCCATTATTATGGTCTTTATTTTTTGTATATATGTATAAAAAAAATTATTTCAATATAGCGATAAATACGTATTTACTATTTATATTACTACTTTTTTCTGATTATCTAAATTTTGAGTCTTTTAATACTAATCAGGAATTTGCTTATTTCTCACTTGTTATGTTCATTACATTTGTTTTTTTATTTACCTATCAAATATTAGGACTTCACTGGCCAAAAATAGCTAAGGTGTTTGGTTATGCCGCTGCGATAACTTCATATGCTATTCTGGTTTTATATTTTCTCTATGCTGTTAGTTTTGAGAGTAGGATTATTGAAGATAGTATTTATATGGCCTCTCACCTAGGTTACTTTGTAGAGTCTAGAGTAAAATTCATATCTGCTTGGTGGACAATAGCAGTTTTATTTTCTACGATCTTGATGGGTTATCTACTATTAAGGCTTAAGATAGATAATAAAGTAACATCAAAAATGACAAAATTATTACTCTTTTTTTCTATTATTCTGACTTTGTTTATAGTTATAAGCAAACGTCATGATATTAGACTTATTTATTTTATTAAAGACTTAGCTAAACATGATACAAGAAATCATGTTGATGCATTGAAGTTTCGTCAGAAGAGTGAAGAAAAAAGAGAACAAACTACAATGGAGGTTCAAGCTAGCAAAGATAAACAAGGAGAAACCTATATTGTTGTTATTTCAGAAGCATTAAATAAAAAACATATGGGTCTTTATGGATACATAAGAAATACAACACCTCTTTTGACAGAAAAGATTAAAAATAGTGATCTATTGTTATTTACTAATGCATATTCTAGTTATGTTCATTCAATGCCTTTATTTACTTTCTCTTTGAGTGAAATCAACCAATATAATAATAAAAATTATGATTCTCTTTCAATTATTGATGTTTTAAATAAGGCAAATATTGAGACTTACTGGATAAACACCCATGAGAACACCAGTGCAAAGGATGAACCAATATCTGTTATGACAAGCAAGGTAGATCATCTTGTATCACTGAATCATAGTACACTCATAAGTGAAGTCAAAAAAATACTAGCAAAAAAAATGGATAGTAACAGAGTAATTTTTGTTTATCTTTCAAATCGTTGGAACTATTCATCAAGATATCCACAAGATAAATATACTTTTTATAATGAAAAGGTAAAGCTTGGTGAATTTGGAACAGTTGCGTCTAAAAACAGTAATATAAATCATTATGATAATGGCATACATTACAATGATTATATTGTTAATTCACTTCTTGAAGAGTTTCAAAAAGAACAAGGTACTGGTGGCTTTATATACATGGCAGAATATGCTGAAGATGTGATAAAAAACCTTGGTCATCTTTCTTCTGTATTTACCTATGAAACGACACAAATTCCAATGATGGCTTACTTTACGAAAGACTATAAAAAAATATATAATAATAAATACAATACATTTGTAAGACATAAGAGTACACTTTTTTCCAATGATATGTTTTATGATACATTGATAGGGTTATTTGATGTAAAGACTGATAGATACAATTCAAAATATGACTTGTTCTCTGAGAATTATAAGCTTGATGCAAAAGATGCTTTGGCTCTTTATGGTCAAATAAACTATGCGGATAAAAGTAATTATATCTATTGGCAGAAAATTAATACACAATATCTTATAGATAATAACAATTCGAGTAGGGTTATCCCTCATAGAGTAAATTCAATTGGAAAGTTGAAAGATATATGGAATGATGGTTTTAGATCGTTTGAGTTTGATATTAGTTTTGGGGATAATGATACGAATTATTTTCATGTTGGTCATCATTCTGATGTTATGGGCATCAAAATGGAAGACTTTCTATCATCGGTTGACGTTAAAAAGATTGAAAAGGTTTGGTTTGACTTTAAAAACCTTGATCAAAATAATTATAAGCAAGCGATTAAAAGATTGGAATATTTAGATAAAAAATATCAAATCAAGAAGAAATTTATTATAGAATCGACTACAACATTTCCATTTTTTAAAGAAGTTAGTAAAGCTGGTTGGCATACTTCACACTATATGCCAACTAAAAAAATTATCAAACTTTTAAAAGAAGATAATAAAGATGAAATGCAAAAGTTAGCTATAGAGATAGCTAAACAAACTAAAATACAAAATGTATCTGCAGTTTCATTTGACCACAGGTTATACTTTTTTATTAAAAACTATTTAGAACCAAATATTTCAGATGAAGTTGTTTATCATATATGGGATGCACCAAATCTTGATTCAGATAGTTTTGCAGAAGAATTATTAAATAACAAACTGTACTTAGATCATAGAGTTAAAACACTACTTACAGAATATATATCACAATTTAATTTATAACAAATTAGATTAGTTTAGGTAAAGTCTTATTGAAATATTAGTTTTTATTTAAATTATAAGCACCTAAATCATTAAATTGTTCTTTAGCATTATGTATGATGTCTTGAATATATTTCTTCTCAGTTTTTTGTTTATCATTAGAACTATACGCTTCAGCACTTAGATCGTTATAGGAATAAAAGATATCATCTTTATAAAAAGAGCTTTCAGGTTTTAAACTTTGGTTCATTGTGAAAATCATTCTATCTTTAAGTGCAGGGTTGAGAATACTGTCTCCATGAAAAAAATACTTAGATGTGTCTATCCCTACAAGTTCTAATAGAGTCGGTGTAAGGTCTACATGAGAAGTTGCATGGTTTAATGTAATTTGCTTCTCAAGTCTATTTGGTATGTAAATCATTAATGGTACGTTGAAGGCAACAGCCAAGTCAGTGTCTTTTTCATTGAGTGATGTGTATTCCTCAAGGTAGCGTAATCCATGATCACCTGTAATTGCAATAATGACATCGTCGTCCAAATTTCTTTCCTTTAATGAAGTTAGTAGATTTCCAAGTAAAGCATCTAAAACCGAAGCAAGTTCAAGTATTTTTTCTTTATTTGTTAAGTTCTTATGGCTTTTAGTAGCTTTCCAGTTAAAGTGTCCTAGACTAGTACTAAGAAAGATGAGAGACTTTTTATTTTGGGCGACAGCACTGTCAATAGTCTTTGTGACTTGCTCAAATGATTTTGTCTCTGCATAGAGCTCTTTTTTATATTGTGAATCTAATGTTTTTATTTTAGTCTTATAGTCATAGTCATTTCTATCAAAAAGATTTTTAAAGCCAAGACGATTAATGACTTTTTCATGTGTTGAACCTGCATGCCAGTCAACATAGTATGAGTCAATATATGTTGAAATATAATTGTGTTTAGAGAGTATATTGCCCAAACCATTAAAAGTCATATCTCCATATATTAATGCACTCCCTTCTGGTGGTACATAAGTACCAGTCAGTAAAGAGTATGATGCATAGAAAGTATAGGGAGTAGAAGTGAAGTGTTTATGTGAGATAATAGAGGACTGACTCATCTGATAAAAATTTTTTAGTTTTGGATTATTCACTATAGGGTAGTATTTCTCTGGTGCAGTTTCCAATCCTATTATAATAATATGTCGTTTACCTACATTTATTGATGACTTATATTCTTCATGTTGATTTGAATAAATTAGGTTTTGATAGTTAGACTTTAATTCTTGTAATGATAGGACTTTTCTTGTAGTTAGACTAGTCTTGTTACCACCAATAAAAGAACTAGTTACAGAACTCCAATATCCATCTAGTGGTTGTAAGTTTACATCTTTTTTGATAAATGTACCTATAAATCCATAGAGTAAGAAAGATATGACTATTAGTACAAGTATGATATAGGAAAGTAATGTATTAAGCCAGATAATTGGGCGTATTTGAAAGTGTTTAGTTGAGAGTAGTATGGGTAAAATTGATATAAAGATTGACAATAAAAAATAAACTAAATTTTTTTTGGTTATATAACTATTAATAACATTTGGGTTGTCTTTCATCCAGTCAAAGGTTATCATCAAACTATCATAGGTTAGAAGGCTTCGAACACTTTGCAATGATAATTGATTTGCTGCACCAATCAACATTACTAGTAATATAGTTATAATAATAACTATTTTTAAGTTTAGATGCATGAACTTGTGTAAAATAGTATAAAGTAATATGGCAAAGATAGAAATCTCAGCAAAACTTTTAAGAAAGACTAGAGAGAATACTTTTATGTATTCTAAATTGGAATGACATTGCATATAATTATCTATAGCAACACTAAAACCTTCACGATAAATACTTCCTATGTAATTAAACTTAAAATAAATTGTTAAGAGGGCTAGAACAAAAAACCACCAGATTAATTGTGTCTGTCGTGTGAGTATTACGATATTATCATAGGGTTGTTTCATAGGTAGTGGTTCACTTTTTTGATTTAATTATAGCAGAGTTAGATTGAGAATAATGTTTATTGTATGAATTATATGCATATTATGCAATAACTATTAAACACTATGATATACTTTTATCAAAAGAAATTTATCATGTGTATGATCACAAGGAAACAAAATGAACGAGACACTTTTTACTATTGCAATACCAACATACAATAATGATAAAACAATTAAAAAGACTATAGACTCAGCTCTTAATCAAGATACAACTGTACCTTATGAGGTATTGATTGTGAATAATGCAAGTGAGGATAACACTGCGGAGATATTAAGTCAATATGATGATCCTAAAATACGAATTATTACAAATGAAACAACAGTGTCATTATTTGATAATCATAATCTATGTCTAGAAAAAGGATTAGGAAAATATCTTCTTTATTGTCATTCTGATGATCATCTTGAAAGTCATGCGCTAAAGGTATTTGCACATAAATTAGAACAAAAATTATATCCTAAAAAGTATGTACTTTGGGGTCATCGTATGTTCAGAGACTACTCTAACTCGTTCATTAAGCAAGGAGGAGGTTCTTATAATGAAACATCCATAGGAATGTACGCTCCATTACCTATGCTATATTCTGGGTTAACACCTTCAGGAACATGTTATAGTAGAGAGTCTTTTCTAAAAATGGGTGGATTTTTTGATGTAGTTGGCACAGCACCTTCAGATATGTCTACAATGATACACTTAGCAATGAATGGTTTTGGATTTGAAATGATAGACGAAATGCTTTTTATACGAGAAGAATCATCCACTGCACCAAAGGCTGGAGAACAGGACAAATACTTACAGTCGCTTGATTTTGCTTTTGAACCTTTTATAAAAGAGATAGATAAAGTAAGAATTAGTGATTTACTCTTAATGTCGGCACAAGCTAGAGTTAAACCATATCTCTTTTACTACGCTATATCACAAGATGATCAATATAAGGGCGAAATTAAAAAGTATGTTATAAAACATTTATTGAGACGTCCATGGCATATAAGAAGTGTCTTTGTACAAAAGCTATTAAAGAGACTTTATAGTTAGTAAGATAAAGTTGTACAGTTATACTGTAAAGATAAATAATTTGACACATTTCAGCACCAGATAAGGCGTTTAGTTTTGGATAATTTAAAAGAAAAAGCGACAACAGCCTTTATCTGGGATTTTTTTGGAAAGATAGCTCGAACTGGTATGGGTTTTATTATTTCCATTTTTTTAGCAAGGTTGCTAGAACCATCTGAATTTGGTTTGATCGCTATGGTGATGGTTATTATTGGGATTGCTGAGATTTTTACCGACATTGGTCTTGGTGCAGCATTGATACAACGTCGTAGAGTTTTACCTATTCATTATACTTCTGTTTTTTATTTTAAATGTTCTATTGCATTCTGTATTGAGTGTGATCACTTATTTTTCTGCATCTGAAATAGCTGATTTTTATAACAATTCATGAACTTGATTCCTTTGGCAGAAGTGATGTCGGTTTCATTTATTATCGCTGCACTTTCAAGTCTCCAAGCCGTAAAGCTAAGAAAAGAATTAAACTATAGACTTCTAACCAAGATGGGTCTTATTTCTGCATTGATAAGTGGAATAGTTGGTGTTTCATTGGCTTTTTATGGTGCAGGAGTATGGAGTTTGGTTGCACAAAATTTATTACAAGGTATTATCTATAATATTTTGATCTGGAATAGTGCACACTGGAAACCTTCTTTGCAGTTTTCATTTAAGGCACTATTTCAGTTATGGGGATTTGGTTTTAGAATGTTCTTACCGGATTGATTGATAAGGTATTTACACAGTTGGATTACCTGATTATAGGTAAACTTTTTGATGCGGCATCTTTGGGGTTCTATCAGCGGGCAAAATCGTTAAATCTTTTTGTCATTAGGTATTCTTCTGAGAGTTTGATGAGTATTTTATTTCCTGTACTTAGTAAAGTACAAAATGATCTGCTTCGATTTCAACAAATTGTTATAAAAGGTTATGGGGTTATTAGTTTTGCTACATTTTTGCTCCTTGGTGGTTTGTATCTTGTTTCTGAAGAACTTATTGTTTTACTCTTTGGAGCTAAATGGTTGCCATCTGTATATATCTTTAAGATTCTTGTATTAAGTGGTTTTGTCCGTCCTATAGGTGCTTTATTGATGAATGTTTTAATGAGTAGGGGAAAGTCCAAGATCATCTTACAAATGGCAATTTACAAAGTATTGATTGCACTTCTTAATTTTGTAGTTTTATATATATGGGGAATAAATGCCTTCCTGTATGGTCTGATCGTTGTAGGGCTATGGGATCTCTTTTTAAATATTTTATTTGCTTCGCGTGAGATCAAAGTTGTCATTTATGACATTTGCAAAGCCTTTTGTTGTGCAAGCCGGTATTGCAATTTTTGCAGTTATTTTTACGGACTTAATTACTGAGAATTTAAATCAAATAGATATTATTATGCTGATACTAAAAGGCATTATCTTTACTTTTACTTATATTCTAATAAATTATTTAATGAGAACAAGTTCCTTTAATTATTTTTTAGAGCAGATCATGCCAATGGTTAGAAAAAAGATTGAATAAAGGTTAGAATGATTAAAAGTGAAATAATGATAAAATTAGAGAGAAGGAAAATAATGTTTAAGATTAAATTTTTTATATATACAATATTAGCTATTTTATTGATAAGTGCATCATATTTTTTGTACAAATTACTAATGCTGAGATCTTGCTATATATCCATACGATACAAGTAAAAGTTATGTCTATGACTTTAATCAATCAAATGCAAATATAAAGAAATTAGATTTTAAAAATGGAAAAATAAGTTTGCTTAAAAGTAATGATATAAATAAAACAGCCTTTTTAAAAATTAATGTAGAAACTACTTTTATGAGTAAGTTTTTTTACCCATACATCGAACTTTCAGCTGGTGATGTATCTATCACTCAATATTTTGAGCATGATACAAAGGGGATAAGATATATCAATATAAGTTCTTTACTAGAAAAAGGTGAAGTAGACCTTATACTTAATGGAAAGTACATTTCCTTAGATGAAGATGCTGTAGAATTAATATCTTTTAAAAAAAATAATATAAGGAAACAAAAAATACTTGTTGTCGCGCCCCATCCTGATGATGCAGAGATAGCTGCATATGGACTTTATAGTGACAATAATCAATCATATATTATCACAGTAACTGCAGGTGAATCTGGAGAATTTAATTATAATGAAATCTATAAAAATAAAGAAGAACACTATTTAAAAAAGGGAGTACTTAGAACTTTTGACAGTATAACCATTCCGATGTTAGGGGGTATACCACCAGAGCATATTTTGAACCTCGGTTTTTTTGATGGAACGTTGACAGATATGTTTAATGATAAATCCAAAGTTGTAAGTGGGGCAAAGACAAATATTTCAGATATCAATACATTTAGAAAACAAAATATCTCTACTATAGCTAATAATTTATCAGGTAATTCAAGTTGGAATTCACTTGTTGAAAATTTAACTTATTTAATTGAAGAAGTAGATCCAGACATTATAGTTACACCTTATCCAGCATTAGATTCTCATCCTGATCACAAGTTCTCATCAGTTGCACTCTTTGAAGCCATAAAAAAAGCAGGTAAGCAAGATGGAAAGCTATTTCTTTACTCAAATCATTTTACATTATATTCAAATAATTTAACAATATTAAATGAATATTTTCCATATGGCAAGATGGGAGGAACAATTTCGCTTCCACCTAATTTTGATAAGACCTTATATTTTGATAGTATTTATTCGCATTCCTTGTCTATTAATAAGCAAAAAGATAAATTATTTGCATTAGAGGGCATGCATGACTTGAGACTAGATACTGAATGGCGTTTTTCAAAAGCTGCTGTAAAACTTGCATGGAAACAAATTAAAAGAGATTTACATGTTCAAATAATTCTTATTTTAAAAGATCAGTAAGAAGTAATGAACTCTTTTTTGTAGTTGATATTAGCAATATTTATGATAAAAATATTTTAGATAGGATTATAGGACCTCTTGGTCCAAATAATCAAGACAACTTTCTACCTCAATTTAGATTATGTATAAAATTTCGTGTGAGTCTCAGATAATAATAAGTCATACCTATAGATATTTATCTAATCTCTCTTCAAAGAATAATAGCATAGTCCATATTTAAAAATCATTCAGAATATCCATATAGAATAATTTCATAAAATTATTTTCATTGTGAAGTGCGCTTATTTGTTTTAGTTGGTTTTCTAATCTGGTGATGCACCAATTAAATCATATTGGTCATTCCATCTTTCTGATTTTATACTGTACTTGAAATAGAATTTTAGTTGGAATTATGCTAAAATATTATTAGTAAAGTTTAATGGAATAGACAAAAGAGCTGTTAAATTAAATCTCAAAGAGTGTGAGTTTAAGTTCAAAAATTAAGGTGAAGATTTATACAGATTATTGTTAAAAATCTTTACAAAAAAACCTCTAAACTAGTTTAGTCTGTTTTGATAAAGGGGGATAGTATGTGGATTAAAAAGTTTTTAATTTCTTTCTTATTGCTTTTTGGTCTTTGGAGTCAAAGTATTTTTGCTCTAACGGATCAGAGAAAGAAAAAGTCGTGATGGAAAAATTGGCGACTTACTCATTAGCTGGTTCAGTAGTTAAGTTCGTTTCTGACAATGCTTTGCATGCCCTTTCCTCTAGTGCATTAGATAATAATTCAACGATGAATGTTTACTTAGAATTTGAACCATATACTTATTCGCTTTTTGATCCAACATCTGAGCTTTTTGTTAAGATTGAGGATACTAAAGTACTTCAGGAGATACTAGAACAAGTCAAGGTAGAAAATATTGATGCTTCGCAAAGATATGTCAGATTAAGTAGTTTGGTTGGAGTAGCTGGCTTTGATCTGGATATGTTGTCACTGGCTACAAATTCCTATGATATGGTACAGAACTTTTCCAAAGCGATTGATAGTAATGGAAATGTACGTCAGGAAGCATTAGCCTTTGGGGCAGAAAATGTCTTTGACACTTACCTTTCTGCTTCCCAGATAACAGCACAGATTGCTCAATGGGCTCCAGAAAGTGTAGTTGCAACTTTTTGGGAAAAAAATATTTTTGCAAAAGGTCTTGTGAAAAGCACTAATGTTAGCTGGTCTCAGGTATTAGGTGCTATATCACTAGGTGCATACTTAGAATCTACTGTCTATATGCAGTTTAGAGATAACGCCATAGAAGAAATAAATCATAATATTTTTTTAGTGCATAAAAATACTATTGAAAGTCGTGAACGTATCGTGAATCAATTAACGGAACTTTATTTTAAAAAAGAGAAGCTTAATGAGACTATTAGGGAAGAAGATATTCATGGCATATTACAAATATATAATGCTCTAAGTCCAACTTACAGTGATGTAGTAGGGAAAACGTATGTTTTATCCCAAATTTTTAGAGATTTTTCTAAAAATATTATTTATCTCAATAACTTTTATAGTGTAGATACATTTTCAGAACTTCCCAATGACCAGAAAATTCTTGTAGCACTAGATGCTTTAAAAGAAATGGCAGTACAAGAAGATCTTGAGCTTCAAGGCTATTTGAATACAATCGTAGGAGATGCCGGTGCTAGTGTGGCAGATATGATTATTTCGGCATTTCAAGAAAATTCTCTTTATGATATCTATGATACTGAATCCCTAATGAAAAAAATGTTTTTATATGAAGGCACTTCCTTCAGCCCACATTTTTATTATAATATTCTCTTTAAAGTATCTTTTAATAGTGCCATAGCTACACGCATCCAATTTATACTTGCCGAAGAAGGTCGTGAGATCAGTAGAATGAAAGAAGCTCAAACTCTGAAACAAGAAAAAGATGTCTTCTCGAGACGTTTACCTATAGCAGCAGGTAGTTTTGGGGATAGTATAGCAGTATACTTCGATAAGGATGTATCTTATAGAGATGAGATATTTGCTAATGCATCCCTTGACTTACCTTACTATATGGTCTACCGAGTAGAAGGAGAAGGATTTACAAGAGTGGAAGCTATGTATGATGTTGTAAGGGGTGCCTTAGTATTTAATTCACCTCGAGATGAAGCATATGAGATGTATGAAGTACAAGTCACCCAACCACCTAGATGGGAAGGGGATAATGAAGTGCGTTGGTATTCATATACCTTGCCCGTAGGTGATACAGGTGTGTGGGCTAAGAATTTAACAGATGAAGGTTCTGATACTAGTGTACAAGATGCTACTTCACTGTTACTTAAGACAGGGCAAACTACAAGTTATGTCGATTTTGATGATGGGTATTATCAAAAAGGTTTAACGAGAGACTACAGCCGTAGCTCTACAGGTGTGGTCACAGACAATGTCACAAAGCTTGAATGGCAAGATGACTATAGTGACAATGCTGATGCTATTAAGCAGGGTAAATGGCAGGAGGCTATAGACTATTGTGCTGCTTTACAGCTTGATGGGGGAAGATGGAGACTACCTACTTTGGTGGAGTTGGAGACCATAGTAGATAATGGAACAGGCAATCCTTCTATTACAGAAAGCAGTTTTACTAAAATCATTTTGTCCTATTCACGCTATTGGACATCTACCCCCTTTGCCTATGACACTTCTTACGCGTGGTACGTGGACTTCTACCGTGGTGTCTCAAACAACGACATTAAGACCGATAGTAGGACGGATATTATGCATCTACACTATGTGCGCTGCGTACGAGACGGACAATAAAACCATGGTAACATTCAAAACACTTTATGAAGTCAACTTTTGTTGTCGTAAACATAAGCGCAATACACATAATGTTTTAGCTTATGAACACAGTCTTTTTGAAAACTTAATACACTTGAAAAATTCTTTAAATGATTATGGCTACATACCTTCACGGATTGTCTGCTTTTTGACCATTTCACCTAGGGGGACTACATGAAACTAATCTTTTCGATTTTGATCGTGACTCATCTACTTTTTGGAGCGTTCAGCCGTAGTGGAGATATTGTGATAGACACTACAACAGGTTTGCAGTGGCAGGATGATGCCACAGTTGCTACAAATACTCGAACCTGGACAGCAGCAATTGACTACTGTGAAAACCAGCTGACACTAGGTGGATATGATGACTGGCGACTACCAAATAAAAAAGAGTTACTCTCCATAACAGATCGATCGCGCTACAACCCAGCTATAGATATAGCATATTTTCAAAATACAGCCTTGTCGTACTATTGGTCTTCTACTACCCTTGCCAGCTTCAGCCCTCCCAGCGCATGGGGCGTCGATTTCGATACTAGCTTGTGGCACGGCTACGACTATAAGACGGCTAGTCACTATTTGCGCTGTGTACGAGGTGAACCAATAGGAACTTTGGTGATTCCGCAGGTTGGTTTTGTTTCGGAAAATCCAGAAGATAATATCCTGCAACTCGAGGCCTTCACGAAAGAATGGAGATTTGGAGTAGACCTTACAGGCTATGGTGTAGAAGTGTTGAGTAGTGATTTTTATAATTATGGTTCCATAAATATAAGTGGCAACACTGTATCCATGAACGTCACACCAAATGCATCAAATATAATCAACACCATTACGCTTCAACTTAAAGACACTAATGATAATTATGTAAAGATTGGCAACTCTGAAACCTTTTGGGCAACAGTACGTTCAGGCTATGCACCGCGTCTGGCAGACGGACAAAGCCAACAAATGACAGGTACTATAGGTGAAACTCTCTCTATGGATATCAAGACTTATGATGGTGATGGTGATATAGTGAGTCTTAGTGTAAGAAACAGTGACGGGGGCAGTGTAAGTTTCTCTGGAAATAGTCTTAATGTTTCATTTTCTGACAGTGAAACACTCCATACCATTACTATTACATTGAATGATGGCAAAGAGAGTGTAGATATAGATATCACAGTATTGCGTTTTGATAGCAGCACTATCCAGACTTTCTACTCAGATGTAGACCCGAACACCGATAACCACCATTTTACTGACCTTGCAGCTGCAACGTTAGCGGGTATCGTCTCAGGAGAGCCTGACCCTAGTGATGCGACACAACGTATCTTTCGTCCAGATGATAATGCTTCTATGGCAGAAGTACTTTCAATGGTGATACGTGCAGCTAAAGAGGCAGGATTAGTAGAACTTGTATCAGCAAACTATTACTGGGATGCCTATCCGTCATCGTCTATGCCTTACTATACTTTTGCGCGTCATACTGGAGCGGTCTCTGATCTTGGAGGTGATTTGAGTATCTTGTATCCTAGCCGTGAAGAGGTAGCACAGATCGTGACGAAAGTACTTGGACTGGATGATAAACTTTCCTCATTCCCTGATATCAATATCATATTTAATGATGCAGAGGACTTCAGCAACGAAGCGATGCTCAGATATGCACAGATAAGCAGAATCTATGGACTCTTTCTTACCAGTGACCTCGCCATACCACAAGGAAAAGTGAGCCGTGCAGAGATGACCACACTTGTGACAAAGATACTGATGATGCCTAAAGCAGACGTTGTGGTAAATCCTGAAGCTATTGAATTTGGAGATATCATCTCTATAGGTGGAAAATTTGACAGCAAGAAGGGTATCCTTAAGTGACTATACACTGACAGACAGTACGGATGAGATTAGTACCAATTTCGCAATGAACTTTCAGCTCATAGATACTCCCTATGATTCTTCATGGATGCGAACACAGCTTCCGAACCAACTTGTGTGCATGATAAACAATAGTGGTGTCTATAACATTGTCATTCAAAATATCAATGTAAGTTTTACTGATGTGGATGGAGACGGAATATCGGATAGATATGATGTCAATAACAGGTGATCAGACGTATCCCAATAATCAGCCTTATCGGAGCCAATCCACAGATACTCACCATAGGTGATACCTACACAGAACTTGGAGCCACTGCGCATGACAATATAGATGGAGATCTCACAGAAGCTATCGTCATCGATGACACTGCAGTGAATATGAATGTAGTAGGGGACTATAATGTGACTTATGATGTTTCCCGATTCTGGACTGAATGCAGCGCAGACCGTGACAAGAACAGTTACCGTAATGCCTCCACCAGACACCACAAATCCGGTGATAGCCTCATCGGAGCCAATCCACAGATACTTACCGTAGGAGGTACTTACATAGAGCTAGGCGCCACTGCGAATGACGATGTAGATGGGATATCACAGCCAATATCCAAGTTGATGCCAGCAGTGTAAATATGAATATACAGGGAGACTACAGTGTAACTTATAATGTCTCTGATGCAGCGAGGAATCCAGCTGAAACAGTGACCAGAACCGTACGTGTGATTGCCTTCATTCCACAAGATTATAGAATCGAAGCAGAGAGCTTCAGTTTGTCTAATGGGTATGTCATTCAAAATGCTAGTAGTGCTTCAAATGGTCAGATGATCAATGCCTCTAATATTGGTCAAGAAAATTTGGCTACCACACTCTTCAATGGTGTAAGTGGTACATATGACATGGTAATCAGATATTTTGATGAAGATGATGGTATCTCTACCATTAGTCTTTATGTGAATGATGTTCTCTTGGAGAACTATACCTTATTTGAAGATACGAATGCATGGATAGAGAGAACTATTCCTGAGGTTGTATTGCAAACAGAGGATGAGATCAAGATCGTTGCTGTTTCAAGAACTGGTGAGTTCGCAAGGGTGGATTATATAGATTTATTGGGAATTGGAGCACTTGTGCCAGAGACTATTAAACCGGTCATTAGTCTCCTTGGAGATAACCCTCAGATACTCACTGTAGGAGATATCTACACAGAAAACTTGGAGCTACTGCGCATGACAATGTAGATGGAGATATCACAGAAGCTATCGTGATCAATGCCACTGCAGTGAATATGAATAAAGTAGGGGACTATAGTGTCACTTATGATGTTTCAGATTCTGCACTGAATGTAGCAGAGACGGTGACAAGAACAGTTACAGTAATGCCTACACCAGACACCACAAAACCGATTATTAGTCTCCTTGGAGATAACCCTCAGATACTCACCGTAGGCGATATCTATCTAGAATTAGGTGCTATGGCTTCAGATAATGTCGATGGAAATATCACAGCCAATATCCAAATTGATACTAGCAGTGTGGACATGAATGTACCAGGAGATTATAGTGTGACTTATGATGTTTCTGATGCAGCTGGGAATCCGGCTGAAACAGTGACAAGAACTGTTGTCATATCTGACACAACAAACCGGTCATAACACTCACAGGTACTAACCTTGTCTTGGAAGTAGGTACATCTTATAGTGAACTAGGCGCAACTGCTACAGATAATGCTGATGGGGACATCACTACTAATGTTGATCTTCAATGCATCAAATGTTGATGTCAATACTGTCGGTACATATACCGTTACGTATGATGTTACTGATTCTTCAGGTAATGTAGCAACTCAAGTCAACGCCGATTTGTCAATATCCTTGATACCACTCACCGGTAATCTCACTCAATGGCCTCAATTCAGTCAATGTTCTTGTTGGAGCATCCTACATAGAACAAGGTGCTACCTGTGCAGATAATTACGATGCCAGCTGTAGTGCGACCATTACAGGTACAGTCAATACTTCAAGTGGTGGCAATTACCAGTTGACCTACTCAGCAACTGATAGTGAAGGTAATAGTGCTCTTACTCTAACCAGAACAGTCAATGTAACCACAGGTAATGCACCTCAAATTACAGTCTCTGGAGTAAATCCACTTATCATTCCTCTCAATACGCCTTATATGGAACCTGGCGTATCTGCGATAGACGCTGAAGATGGAGTAAAAACAGTTTTCAGTGACTCACTACAGCCATTGACACCTCCACAGTAGGTACTATCAATATTTAACTTATTATTCATTTGATTCAGAAGGTAATACTGCTTTAGCAACTCGTACAATTATCATAACTCCTACGGCCGAATATAGAAACAGCAAATGACTTCAATGCAGACGGTGTTTCAGAATCCTCTGGAGACACAATACAGGAACAAATATGATCTACTACATAAATGATGATGGAACTGAAGTCAATAAGACCATCAGAACTGTAAGCACTGATTATGAAGTCGGTGGCATAGGTGACTTCAATGCAGACGGTATCGCTGACATCCTGTGGAGACACAATACGGGAAGAAATGTCATCTATTATATGAACGCAGACGGTACACGTACCAGTAAGCAGATCACAACCGTTAACACTGACTATGAAGTCGGTGGCATAGGTGACTTCAATGCAGACGGTATCGCTGACATCCTGTGGAGACACAATACGGGAAGAAATGTCATCTATTATATGCACGCAGACGGTACACGTACCAGTAAGCAGATCACAACGGTTAACACTGACTATGAAGTCGGTGGCATAGGTGACTTCAATGCAGACGGTATCGCTGACATCCTGTGGAGACACAATACAGGGAAGAAATGTCATCTATTATATGCACGCAGACGGTACACGTACCAGTAAGCAGATCACAGACCGTTAACACTGACTATGAAGTCGGTGGCGTAGGTGACTTCAATGCAGACGGTATCGCTGACATCCTGTGGAGACACAATACAGGGAAGAAATGTCATCTGTCTTATATGCATGCAGACGGTTCACGTACCAGTAAGCGGATCACAACGGTTAACACTGACTATGAAGTCGGTGGTCTAGGTGACTTCAATGCAGACGGTGTCGCTGACATCCTGTGGAGACACAATACAGGAAGAAATGTCATCTATTATATGCATGCTGATGGCTCACGTACCAGTCAGGATATTACTACGTTAAGTACCGACTATATTCCAATATTCTAAATATAAGCATGAAATATCTATGAGATGAAGGGATATTATGCTCCACCTCATACCAAACTAACATTTATTTAACTATTCTTTAGATATCGTTAAATATTAAAATTTTGAGTAGCAGATAAAAAAGAAGCTGCTTTAGTGTGCAAGCCTCCCCTTAAACCAAACCAGTCTAACCACGAATAATCTGTTTTAAATTGTACTTTTTCAAATATTCGACAGGACTTAACTTATCTAAATACTGATGTGGTCTACTGTAATTATAATCATCAATCCACTCCTTGGCTGCTTCTCTTACTTCATCTAATGTATCAAATAAATAAGCATGAAAGAACTCTCGTCTCATAGAACCATTAAAACGTTTAACTCTTGAATTTTGAGTACGGACATCCAGGCTGTATGAATTTCAATTCTATTGAATGATAAAACACCATATTTCTAACTTGTGAGAGATAAACTCAGGTCCATTGTCTACACGTATGGATTTGGGTTTACCTCTAAAGTCAATGGCTCTGCGAAGTGTTTCAATGACTTTACGTGCAGGCAAGGACGTACCAACTTCAAACTCAATGAGTTCACGGTTAAGTTCATCCATGACATTTAATATCTGATATCTTCTACCTCCAAAGAGCGTATCTGACATAAAATCCATACTCCACTGTTCATTTGGATGATAAAGATCTTGTAAAGGATTTTTTAATACGTTTGGGAATACGTTTCTTTGTACGTCTTACGATATTGAGTCCCATAGCTTTATAGACACGATATACACGTTTATGATTCCATGTCTATCCAAGCTTACGAAGTCTATTGAAAAGCAGCCAGAAACCGTTTCTAGGGTATTTATCTACTAAGCTATTAAGCGCTTCAATGACTTGACTGTCATCTTTTGGTTTTTTCACATAGTAGTAGGTTGATTTATGTATAGCCACCATACTACACGCCTGATTGATACTGAGTGAAAAATGTGTCACTATATGTTTTACTGTTTCTCTTTTATCATCAGGCTTTAGAGCTTTTTTTCTATCACATCCTTGAGAGCTTCATTCATCAATGCCATCTCTGCATACATCTTTTTTAGCTTTGTATTCTCTTTTCCAGATCACGTAGCTTCTTGATATCGCCGCTTCTCTAGTCCACTATATTTACGTTTCCATTTGTAGTAGGTGTCTTTACTGATACCTTTTTCTCTTAGCGTCTCAACTACGGGTGCACCGTCTTCTATCTCTTTTAAGATACCAACAATTTGTCTCTCTGTAAACTTACTCTTTCGCATGAATTCTCCTGATTTATTTTATCAGAATTATTCTGTTTTAGGTGGTACAGTTTTTGGGGAGGCTTACTTTAGACTTTTGCTTTTTAAGGTAGTAGAATATATGTCAGAGACCAGATATTTTTGATGCTACTATAGAAACAATTGTTATCTCAATTTGATCCTATAGAAAAAGTTAAATATACTGCGTATGAAATGCTTCATAAAAATGCTTTTTTATATATAACAGATGAGTTTACTAAAAGTGATTATAGACTTATCAACTCAATCATTACATTTATTTCTTATGCAACCAAATAACATGCTGTTGTTGTTGAAAATGATAATTCAACTATCATCTATAATAATTTTAGATTTCACAGCTCTTTGAAAATATGAAGCCGAATGAATATGATATAATTGTATTAACGTAAAATTTTCTATTATTTGGAGAAGACTATAAGAACGAATTTATTATGATTAGAATGCTTTAATTTATAGTGAGGCTTACACTTTCTAGTAAATAAAAAAATTTATAATGTAACTACAAATATTTACAATGAATTTAAAAAGGAAAGAATATATGATAGATATAACACAGGATGAGATTATTAAGAATTGGAACGCTGGTACTTCTTCGCCACTCGCAAGTATTTGTTGTCGGACATATAATCTAGAAAATTTTGTCGCTCAAGCTCTAGATAGTTTTCTTATGCAGGAAACTGATTTTCCGTTTGAGATAGTTATAGATGATGATTTTTCAACTGATGGAACTGCGGATGTTATTAGAAAGTATGTTGATAAGTTCCCTAGTATTGTAAAAGCAAATTTAAGAGTAGAGAATGTTGGTTTAAGAAAGAACTTTGTAGAAAATATGCAAAGGGCTAAAGGGAAATATATTGCATTATGTGATGGTGATGATTACTGGACTGACCCTCTTAAGATACAGAAACAAGTAGATTTTTTAGAAAAAAATGATGCATATGTCTTGACATATACTGCAATGGAAACATTTCATGAAAACGGTACACCTGAACGCGTTGTTGGAAGTAGTAACAATGATAAAACGTCTCTAGAAATACAGCAACATCGTCTCAATACAGGAAGTTGTACTGTATGTTTTAGAAATATAGATATTATTAAGAATTATCCATTTGAATACCATTGTTCACCTAGTAACGATCATTTTCTTTACTCATTATTGGGTGCATATGGTAAAGGTAAGTTTTTAAAAGATATAAAACCAGCCCAATATAGACTTCATAGTGATGGTGACTATACAGGAAAAACAGAAGAAGAGAGAAGAACTTTACACCAGCAGACAGATTATGCTTTGTATCTGTATCATCAAAGAGCAGGCAACAAATCTCTTAGTGAGTATTTTTTTCGTAATGTGGTCATATCCTCTATCGAAGAACGTGGTAAATGGTATTATATAAAAAAGGTATTAGGCAGAACTGTAATGGCAAGAGTCATTTCTCGAATTAAAGGTATTTTTTAGTCCCTTAGATTCATTGACTTACTTATTCATATTTATCAATAAATCTTCCAACTGCTTTGGACGTAACCACATTACCTTTGTCATTTAAATGAATTCTATCTGCAAAGTATTCATCACCCATATTTAGTTCTTGATCTAGGTTTAAATATTTAGCACCATTTTTTCGTGTAGTACCTTCAAGCATTCTATAATAGTTATGAACTATTTTACGTAGTTCATTATCTCTTTTAAGTAAAGCCTTTCTGTATGGTTGTACAACAACATAAAACTTTATATTCTGTTTTTTTGTACTTTGTATCAGTCTTGTAAGTGACAGATAACTCTCTTGTGTCGTTTCAGCTGCATAAGTGTCATCCCATTTTTTCTTGTCTATATCATCACCATATATATGCAAGCTAATACCTCCAGTATGGTCAAATTCTAAGTAAGTATATTTATTATTTGACATGAACTTACTCTCCCAGTCCCAATGTCGTGGAATAGAGGATAATATATGTTTATAGGTATAGAAACTATATATAATGTTTGTGCCATTCTTACCGAGTTTCGTATAGTTTTTTACAAAATCCAGATCAAATTCCTCAAATATTCTGTCTTCAGTAAAATCTAATGATTGGGTAGAGTATATAATCCTCTTCGCATTAGGAAATAATTCTATAATACTCCAGATTCTCTCCCATCCCGTGACACCTATACTAAATGCTGATAGGTTGAGTATCTTCTTTACTTTTGTAGAAGATGCAGCTAGTGTATCACCATGTAAATTATCAAGACCCATAGATGAACCTACGATAATTGTATCTACCATGTCTTTATGTGGCATATCTCTAATAAACATTAATTTAGCATCTAGTGAGATTCTATGTGTTAGGGGAAGAGGATAAAATTTTGAATAGTAGTAGGCATAAATAAAAACAGAAGTAAAAATAAATATAAGTAACAATAAAAGTATTTTAGTGTATTTTTTAGCGTTTAACATATATTTCCTTCTTAAAAATTAAAATAGATAAATTCACTTTTTCTATACAAAACAAAAATAGAAAGGAAAAAGACAATGGTACTGAACATATAGATAAAATTTGTTTTAAAACTCTCACGGAGTTGCATCGAATTTTTGAAAAAGAGTGTAGTGACAAATGCAACAATCAGCCAAATAAATATTTCTCTATCACCTTTTATACCTGATAACCATTTACCAAACTCTATGCCATAATTATTTAAAAAATTTAGTTTATTTTCTAAAGGTGAAGGCAAAATAATTTGACCAAAAAACATGCCATGTAGAACCTTTATAGCATCATCCCATTCCTTAGCCCTAAAAAATACCCAAGCAATATTGATAAAGTTAAAAGTAATAAACCATGCAAGGACTTTAGGCATCGTGAAACCAAGTTGTTTCCAAGCTTGTGAATGACTAATGCAAGACCATGTAAAGCCCCCAAAATACAAATGTCCAACCAGCACCATGCCAAATACCACCAAGTAATGAAAGTGGCCATAAAGTTGTTGTAGGTTCGAAAGTTACCCTTTCTATTTCCACCTAAGTGGAATATAAATATAATCTCTTAAGAATCGAGAGAGCGTAATATGCCATCTTCTCCAAAAGTCTTGAATATCTGAGTGCTTTATACGGAGAATTAAAGTTAATAGGTAGTTTGATATTAAAGAGTAGGGCAGCTACCTATAGCCATATCTGTATAACCGGAGAAATCAAAGTAAAGTTGAAAAGTATAAGAGAAAGATGTTGCCCAAGCTTCAAAGAAATTCAAATTTGTCTGCTATATCAAATCCATGTGGTTGCCCATACAGCAAAAGTATCTGCAATGACTACTTTTTTAAAGAGACCAATAGAGAAATATAAATAGTCCAGTCGCAATATTTTTATAGTTTTTAACTTTATTTCTACATTGGCAAACTGAGGCATCATTTCTGCATGATGGACAATTGGACCGGCAATAAGCTGAGGGAAGAAGGTAACAAAGACAGCGTAGTTTAAAAAGTCATACTCTTTGTTTCTCTGATCTATAGCTAGTCAACCAAATAAGCAATTTGTTGAAAGGTAAAAAAAGTGATAGCTAAGGGTAGGGCAAATGTAATAAAGGGACAGCCTGTACTAAATACAGCGTTAAAATTTTCTATAAAGAAGTCTGAATATTTAAAATAACCTAGTAAAGCAAGATTAGCTATAATCCCAATGTTAAAAGAGATTTTCTAGATACGAACGTTTTTACTCTTTTGCCAAACTTAGAGAGTATTTCCTAACACATAATTAAATAACATTGAGACAAGTATAAGTGGCAAATAAGACTATATTCCACCAACTATAAAAGAACAGAGAAGCAAAAACTAAAAAACCTTTACTTGCTTCTGTAAGATGTATCTTATTAAGATAAAAGTAGATAAAAAAAGTTACTGGTAAGAACATAAATATGAATGTATAGGAGTTAAATAGCATAGTTTATTATATTCTCCCCATTCTTTTTAATTACATAAATTGTATCATATGTTTATATTATCTTGCATAAAGTAGACAAGTGAAATAGATACTATAAGTTACTAAATTTAATCTGTCAAAACATTTGCCCATAAGTCAGCCATAGAATTGTATCCTATGCCATTTGGGTGAAGGTTATCTATATATTCATTAAGATAGTTATTTCTATAGTAAGTGTACATATCTGGCGATTGGGTTGTTATATTATTCAATGGGTCACTAATGAGTTCATCAATCACGTCATTAAACTCTCTAGTTTTAATATTTCTAAACTCATCATCGATTGGCTCAGTGTATCTTCCTGTTTGCGAGGAAAAACCTAGGACTACAGGCACTTTAGCAATGACTATTTTTTTCCCTGCATTGTTAAGTATATCAATCATCTGTTGTAGATAATCTTTATAGCTTCCCGTATAACCAGGATCACCTATATCCAAGTTTTTCCCACTATTTAAAGGTGCCCAAGTTGAAGAGTCATTTGTACCATATAAGATCAAATAGGTACTTGCCTTTGGATAGTTGAAAAGTATGGTTGGTAAACGGGTTAACCCTTCAAGCGTATTTTCACTACCGAGACCCTCATTAATTACACTGTGCGGATATCCTTTATACTCAGTCAATAAATCATTTAGTATAGGTGTATAGCCACCTCCATCGTTACGTCCATCTAGTGAAACATCATTTGATGGTATGTCATCTCCATACCCCAAAGTTATACTATCACCTATGGCCACAATGATATCACCAACTGCAATATTTTGAACGACATCATGATTTTCATCACCGTCTTGTATCATATTTGTATTATCAATAATATAGGCATCTACTTGGTGTTCACCAAAGCTAAGATTTGTAAATTCTCCTTGGTAAGGTGCAACTTTATCAATGTATACTTGGGAGTCTGATGTATCTGCATCTAAGACAAATTGTACACCCCATCCATATGCCAAATTTGAGACAGAAGCTTCTACTGCGAGTGTAGTAGAAGTCTGTATATGTCCTGTTTGAGGAGTGGTGATATTGATAGCTGAGGACAGGTTATAAACAATATTATCATAAAAGGCATCCTGTTGCAAAGTATCCACAAAGAAGGAGTTGACAGTAATAGGCGTCGCATCGTTATCCATGATTAACGTATCACCAAAGGCTTCTACAGTTGTAGAAGCTGGGCTAAAAGTGACTGTGATAGTATAATTTATGCCTTGTGTATACTCACTGCTAAATGCTACAGAATCAACTTTTACATTATTGACATATTTTGCTATTTCTACAGCACCATAGTTATCAGTATTTTCAATTTGATAAAAGTTATTGGCATCCTGAGTGAGTTTTAAGATAAAGACACCACCACCTGGGTAGTACCTTACCGGAAGGAAGTCTATACTGAAACTTCCTTCTGTAGAAGAAGTGAGATCGCCAGAGAATGCCAGAGCGACATCATTGCCTGTTAACACATGAGCACGTTCTCCTGTAGCATCATAATTGAAGTTCCCAGTACCACCTTTAGTCCATGTGTCCTCTGTACTATACTCTAATGTTGTATCTGTACTGAAATCGTCTGTGTAGGTGCTATTGTTTGAAGCTGGTATGTAAGGTGTTATTGTAATATTGACAGTCGCTATATTAGAAATGTTACCATCATCATCAGCTACAGTATAAGTAAAGTAATCAGAACCAGAGAAATCACTGTTTGGGACATAAGCGACATTTCCATCACTTAGAATAGAGAGTGTACCATGAGATACATCAGAGATGATATTGATAGAATCTGTATCTATACTTCCATCGCTATCATTATCATTTTGAAGTATATTGATAGTTACTGTGGCATTTTCATCTAAGGTGACATAGTCATCAGTTACCACAGGGGCACTATTACTTGGGGGTTCACTAGGGTTTGTTGTGTAGACAATATTATCATAAAAGGCATCCTGTTGCAAAGTATCCACAAAGAAGGAGTTGACAGTAATAGGCGTCGCATCGTTATCCATGATTAACGTATCACCAAAGGCTTCTACAGTTGTAGAAGCTGGGCTAAAAGTGACTGTGATCGTATAATTTATGCCTTGTGTATACTCACTGCTAAATGCTGCAGAATCAACTTTTACATTATTGACATATTTTGCTATTTCTACAGCACCATAGTTATCAGTATTTTCAATCTGATAATAGTTACTGGCATCCTGAGTGAGTTTTAGAGATAAAGACACCACCACCTGGGTAGTACCTTACCGGAAGGAAGTCTATACTGAAACTTCCTTCTGTAGAAGAAGTGAGATCGCCAGAGAATGCCAGAGCGACATCATTGCCTGTTAACACATGAGCACGTTCTCCTGTAGCATCATAATTGAAGTTCCCAGTACCACCTTTAGTCCATGTGTCCTCTGTACTATACTCTAATGTTGTATCTGTACTGAAATCGTCTGTGTAGGTGCTATTGTTTGAAGCTGGTATGTAAGGTGTTATTGTAATATTGACAGTCGCTATATTAGAAATGTTACCATCATCATCAGCTACAGTATAAGTAAAGTAATCAGAACCAGAGAAATCACTGTTTGGGACATAAGCGACATTTCCATCACTTAGAATAGAGAGTGTACCATGAGATACATCAGAGATGATATTGATAGAATCTGTATCTATACTTCCATCGCTATCATTATCATTTTGAAGTATATTGATAGTTACTGTGGCATTTTCATCTAAGGTGACATAGTCATCAGTTACCACAGGGGCACTATTACTTGGGGGTTCACTAGGGTTTGTTATGTAGACAATATTATCATAAAAGGCATCCTGTTGCAAAGTATCCACAAAGAAGGAGTTGACAGTAATAGGCGTCGCATCGTTATCCATGATTAACGTATCACCAAAGGCTTCTACAGTTGTAGAAGCTGGGCTAAAAGTGACTGTGATAGTATAATTTATGCCTTGTGTATACTCACTGCTAAATGCTACAGAATCAACTTTTACATTATTGACATATTTTGCTATTTCTACAGCACCATAGTTATCAGTATTTTCAATTTGATAAAAGTTATTGGCATCCTGAGTGAGTTTTAAGATAAAGACACCACCACCTGGGTAGTACCTTACCGGAAGGAAGTCTATACTGAAACTTCCTTCTGTAGAAGAAGTGAGATCGCCAGAGAATGCCAGAGCGACATCATTGCCTGTTAACACATGAGCACGTTCTCCTGTAGCATCATAATTGAAGTTCCCAGTACCACCTTTAGTCCATGTGTCCTCTGTACTATACTCTAATGTTGTATCTGTACTGAAATCGTCTGTGTAGGTGCTATTTGCAAGTAGGAAGGTAGAGAAGAAAAGTAAAAATTGAGTAATAAGAAATTTTTTTTTCATATGAGTAACACTCCTAATATACCCAATCAGTAGGGTAATAAATTATTAAGAGTAACATGGCAATCTATAATTCTATATAGACCCAATTGCTTTCCGCCCTATCTTTACAGATAGTTTGGCTTTTATCTTTTTATTTAACTCAGACTATCATATATATTCTTAAAAATAAATAAAAATTTATACTATTTTCTATACAAAATCAGGACATGTATAAAGATCTTGAGGCGTAAGTTAACACAAAGGTGATAAATATTCATTTAATTATTTTTTGATATTTATTTATTTATTCAACATATAGTTTTTTATGACTTAGTCCATACGCTTCACACACCCTTCACACTTCTACTCTATAATTCAGAATACAAATAATTATTATAAGTTCAATAAATGAATCAAGCAATAAAGAGTCGTAGAAATTTTATATCAAAAATGTTAATAGCGGGAGCAAGTGGAGTGACATTATTGTCAACCTCTGCAAGTGCACGTGTTAAAAATGCAAGAGATAAAAAGAAAAATACTACTGTTGCATTGACAGAAGAACAAAAAGACACTTTGTTTTACATCTATCAAGAAGAGAAGCTTGCTAGAGATACTTATATTAAATTAGGTGAAGTGTATCCAGATGAAAGTACATTTGCTTCTATACAAAAATCAGAACAAAGACATATAGACTCAGCAAGAGAACTTTGCACAAAGTATGGTGTGGATATCTCTCATGTGGATGAAGACTCTGTAGGGGAGTTTGAACTGCCTATACTACAAGAGCATTATGATACATTTATGATCCAAGGTGATAAGTCTCTCTTAGATGCCTTAAAAGTAGGAGAGCACATTGAAGTGATGGATATAGATGATCTTGAAACTGCTGCAGTAGGTATGCCTAGTGATGTTGCCAATGTGTATGAGCAACTCAAAGAAGGTAGTTTAAACCACTTAGAAGCATTTGAAGCTGCGATATCACGAGCACAATAATGCTTCAACCTCAAGATATTATAGGAATATATTATGATGCACTTTACAGTGGAGATCTTGCCATTGTAAAGTCTCATATGACTGAAGTATCTTATTTTATGACGTTAGAGTCTTTTGGTCTACGTCTCTCCTTCAAGGATGCAGCATTTAAAACACTACTTGAAAAAGTGAAAGAGGATGATGTAGCCCTTAAGCAAGTAGAGAAGCTTCTCTCAGAAGATTTGATTTCTAGAGCATATACACCGATCATTGAAATACTAAACATAGAAGAAAATGGTGATGAAAGACAAACTATATACTATTCAGAAGATAAGAAAACTAAAAAACTTTACTTCTCAAAAGAAGAAAATGGATGGAAGATCAACTACTATGCAGGGCGTAAAGTAGTTTAGTCTGCCCAAACCAATTTAAATTCACTTCCTTTGGCAAGCTCTGAATTGAGTACTATTTTGATATGGTACTCTTTACAGATTTGGCTGACGATATCTAATCCCACTCCAAAACCTCCATGAAGACTGTCACTGGATTTAAAGCGTTCAAATATTTTCTTTTGATCTTCTTGAGAAATACCAAGACCATTATCTTTTACACTTAAGTACTGTTCTGTCAAAATTAATTTTATATGCCCACCTTTTTTACTAAATTTAATAGCATTTGAGAGAAGGTTGTCTATGACTAATATGAGTTTTCTTTTATCCATATTGATCGTTTTATGCTGCATGTCACAGGTCATATGTAGCTCCTTGAAATGTATAAGGGTATCCATATATTTCACCCTTTCTAAAACGACTTCTTTTACATCTAAGGGAGTGTCTTCATATTGGATATAATCATGAAAAGAGGCAAATGAGAGATCATTGTAAAGACTAGAAAGCGTTTTACTGGCTATATCGATGCGATCAAGTGAACGTAGTTGTTTGGTAGTCAGATTTTCTTTGTCCATATGTTCATAACTCATCAGTATGGTACTTATGGGTGTGTTCATTTCATGGGTAGCATCTTTCATAAATTTGGATAATTTAGAGACGGACAGCTTGATAGGCTGCAACATGATTTGAGACAGTAAGAAAGCAACAAAAAGTAGAAAAACAAAACCATACGCTGCGATACGCATGATCTGATCAATGATCTTATCGAGTTTCTCACTATCAAGGGCTCTTTTAAGCACAATGTATTTTACACCAAGATACTCTTTTTGAATCGATTCGACAAGATAATAGTCTTCTCCTTGTACATAAAATAGCTGAGAAAAATCAATATCTTTATTAAAGGTAGAGGCTAGGAGTTCTCTTTGATTGTTGTATAATGCAATGTCATAACCATCTTCGTAAAATGTAAAATCCTCACTTTGTTGGTTATGATAAAATTCTAACTGAGAATTAATACTTTGGACCTTGTATCGCATGTCAAGGCGTAACTGTGTTACGAGTGAATTTTTCTCATCGATATAATAAAGATATCCCAACCCTATAGCAAAAATACTCAAAGAACCCATATAGACCAGCATAAATAGAAGTACACTTTTAGTGCTTGCCTTCATGGTCATTTTACCATCATCTTAAATCTGTAGCCTATACCTCTTAGGTTTTCTATCATATCTTTTTTCAAGTGTTTTCTAAGATTTTTGATATGTGCGCGTAAGGATTCAGATGATACCTCTTCATCATAGTCCCACATAACTTTATAGAGATTGTCAAAGGTCACTATCTCGTTGGGATGTTGTAAAAAATGTTTGAGGAGTTTGAGTTCTTTTTGTGGTAAAGATATGGCACCATTTTCTGTGTTTAATAATTCGGTCTCTATGTCAAACGTCAGATCTGTGTCTATCTGAATAAGAGAAGATCGTTGTTGCGTAAAGGTACGTTTCTGGATGTTTTTAATACGTAAAAGTAACTCTGCAAGTTCAAAAGGTTTTTTAAGATAATCATCTGCACCACTCTCAAAACCTTTAGACACATCTTCAATGTCATTCAGTGAAGTAACAAATATGGTGGGGGTAGTGTCCTTATTATCTCTTAACATTTTTAGCAGATCAAAGCCCTTTATGGCAGGAACATTTACATCAAAGATATACAAGTCATAGTTAGCTTTCATAAGCAAGTGATAAGGCTTCTTCACCATCATAAGCAAGATCGACTTCAAAATCATGGTCATCAAGGTACTCAGAGATGATATCTGCCAAAGCAACATCATCTTCCAATAGTAAAATTTTCATAACAACTCCTCTCTTTAATTATAACATTAATAGAGGAATGATGACTTCACATACATTTCATAGTTTTTAACTATAATATGCTTAAATAATGAGAAAGGTACTATGATGAGATATATGTATATTGTTCCTACATTCTGCATCCTTAGTACCATTTTACTGTACGCACAGACGGGTAGCTTAAGTAGTATTTTACAAAAATCCGGTGAAAAAAAGATACTCTTAAACCCACCATCCAAAAAGAAAAAACCAAAAAAGAAGACATTTGTTTTTACAGATAAATATGACTTTAATGGTATTGGATCAGAAGATAAAAACAAAAAGAAATCAGAACAATATGAGTATAAAAATAAGTCTAAGTTCAAATTTAAATTTAATTCAGGTTCCGAATATAATAATGTAACAGGTAGACACAGTACGATGCCTTCAGGAGGTGCTGGAAGTAGTTTAGGTTCTGCAGGTGGTAGCCAAGGTGGTGGAGGGCGTCGCTAATTCTTTCTTCTCCGCGTTTAAACTTCATACATACTTCATACTTTTTTCCTATACTTTGAGAGTAAGAAATTATAATTTATATATTAAAGAATGAACATGAAAATAACATTACTCACATTAGGTACTTTAGCGCTATTGGCATCTCCATCATTTGCAGTGGAAGATAATCTACAAGAACATTTAAGAACGCAAGACAAATTAGAGAAAAAAGAAAGATTAAAAGATATTTTATGCTATCTAGGCTTTCATTTATAAAACTATAGAATATTGAGCACAACAAACCCCAATAAAGAAGTCATCTTACTTCTCAAAAAGTGGGGTTTTATTTTTTTTATGCCAAGTTATGACCTTTTCCCATGCTTCTTCTGCATTATCTACATAGGTCAAGATATCAAGATCTTCAGGCTTGATCACATCTTCTTCTTTTAAAAATTCAAAATTGATGGCCTTTTCCCAATATGCTTTCCCTACTAAGACAATGGGAATAGAGGGACTTTTCTTAGTTTGTATAAGTGTCAATACTTCAAAAAGTTCATCAAAGGTACCAAAGCCACCGGGAAAAACCACTAGTGCTTTGGCACGCTGTAAAAAGTGTAGTTTACGTATGGCAAAATAGCGAAACTGAAAACAGAGTTCAGGGGTGATGTAGGGGTTGGGAAACTGTTCGTGTGGCAGCTCTATATTTAGTCCTATGGATTTTGCGCCTACATCCAATGCACCACGATTGGCTGCCTCCATAATGCCGGGTCCTCCTCCTGTCATCATGGTGACATGACAATCTTCAGGGCTCTTACCACTTTTACCGACGAGTTGACCCAAGGTACGTGCTTCATCATAATAGACACTTTTTTGTACCATACTTTCAGCTTTTTTAAGTGCAGATAACAGTGTTTCTGAATGTGGAGATGTTTTTAACTCTTTTTCTATCTTTTTAAGTTCTGTCATAGCTGCATCAAACTCTACTATACGCGCACTGCCAAATACCACAATAGTATGGTTGATACCTTGTTCACGCATTTTTACTTCTGCTTTAAGGTAGTCAAGTTGAAGCCTTACCCCTCTGGCATCGTTGGAGTAGAGAAAATTCTTGTCCTCTTCTGCAACCTCAAAAGTGGGGTCACTTATAATGGCTTGGATCTGCTTTAATTCTTTGGATTCTTTTTTCATAGTTATTCCTCTAAAAACATTATACATATTTTCTGACTAAATCATTTTAATGCTATAATGAATCATATTTATTTAAAGGTCAATCATGAAGAATATAGCCATACTCTGCTCAGGTGGGGATGTCTCAGGTATGAATGCGGCACTCAAGCGTTTTGTTGAATACAGTTTCCTAAAAGGGCTCACCCCTTATTTTGTAGACAATGGCTATGAAGGCTTAATAGACAATAAGATCTATCAGGTTGGATACAAAGATGTCTCAGGCATTATTGTAAATGGAGGTACAAAGATACACTCTTCAAGATCCAAACGTTTTATGGAAGAGGCATATCGTAAGCAGGCCATTGAAAACCTCCATGCCCACCAAATAGGATATCTCGTTGTCTTGGGGGGAGATGGTTCTTTTAAGGGCATGCAAAAATTAAGTGAAGAGAGTCAGGGTATTCATGTCTGTGGTATCCCTGCGACTATAGATAATGATATTGCAGGTACAGAATATTGTCTGGGTGTCGATACTGCACTGAATGTGATCAAAGATGCGCTTGATTCTTTGCGTGATACAGCCTCATCATTTGGTCGTGCTTTTGTCGTAGAGATCATGGGGAGGAATTGTGGGTATCTGACTTTGGTCTCAGCCTTGACTTCTGGCGCAGAGATGTGTCTTATACCGGAGATACCATATGACCTCAATACCTATAAAGACTCTTTTAAAAAACAGATGACAGAGGGGAGGACATACTTCATAGCAGTGGTATGTGAAGGTTTGGACAATACACAAGAGATGACCCACTGGTTTGAAACTGAAATAGGCATAGAAGCTCGTACCACCATCCTTGGACATGTGCAACGCGGTGGAAACCCCACCGTCTATGACCGCTTGATGGCATATGATTTTATCACGCATGCTATAGACGGAATGCTCAGTGGTAAAGAAGCGAGTGTTATCTGTTATGGTCATGGTGGTTTTAACTATAAAGAGATCGGTGATGTTGCTTTTCACAAAAACAAGATCAAACCAGCCCTTCTAAGTCTAGGCTTAGAGTTTGGAAAACAAAGATGAAACATTTTATATGGTTACCTATGACACTCTTGATCATGGCTTGCAATGATCTTACGGGAGACGTGATTGCTAAGATCCCCGAAGCATCAGGTATCAGTTACTGTAGTAACTCAAACACTCTCATCGTGGCCAATGATGAAGGAACGTATTATGAGATAACCCCTAAGGGAAAGATACTACAACAAGTAAAACTGGGTAAATACGACCTTGAAGGGGTCGTCTGTGAAGAGGAACAACTCATCTTTGTGCGTGAAGACAAAGGCATCATACTTGTAGATAGAAACACGGGTAAAATGAAAAAGGCACCCATAGATACACTCTACGAAGGGAAAAAACGTAAACTCTTTGATAAAAAGGCAGGAGTGGAGGGCATCGCTAAAACAGGGAACATCCTTTATCTGTCTAAACAGGCTAAAAAGAAAAAGGATTCTTTTGTTGCCGTAGTGAGAATGACGCCTTACCCTGGTAGAATAGTTGATATCATCAACCATGATATTGCAGATGTGGCAGGACTGACATATCATGATGGCAGCTTATATATGGTGAGTGACAAAGAAGATGTGTTGATACAGTACGATCTTGAAAAGAAGAAGATAGTACAAAAAGTAAAGCTAGAGAAGGGTGCCTGGGAGGGGTTAGCCTTTGATACCCAAGGGTTTGTCTATCTAGCAGATGATGATGGGCGTGTTGTTACCTATAAGAAAACCGATCTAGGCTTAAAATAGGACAACAGTACCTTTAGAGGTTTTCATCCTTTCTTGCTAACCATAGTCTTTGATAGTACCTATAAAAAGCCACATTGAGCAAGGCACCTAGCATTGCAGAAAGTGTGTCTTTGTGTGCATCCCAGACATCTCCTTGTGTACCCAAAAAAGCACTCCCCAGTTCTGGATAGAGTACAACGACTGCAAGCCATTCAAGCATCTCATACAATGTTGAGATAGTCACTATCATGGTAAAGGTAAAGAGCAAGGCAGTTTTTACAGACTGTATGCCTGCAGTGATCATCTCAAAGAGTATGCTAAAAACAAGTAAACCAAAAAGAAAATGCACCAAGCGGTCAAAATGGTTACGTTCAAAACCAAAAAATTCGGTGATGACATTAAAGTGTTCCATCTCTGAGTAGGTGTAGTGTGACCCCAAAGAGTGCAAAGAAGCAAAGATCATGATGAGTACGATACTCAGCACATGGTACTTGTGTTTCATATCCATCCAGATCACAAAAGGGAAAAATATAAATACCAATACATTTTCAAGTAACCAGTCATCAGGGTACTTAGGGTTTATGGCCATGATGACCCACACCAGTATGTAGACGGCATAAACGATTTTATGTGAGTTTGGCATGAATCCCTCCTTGAATGTTTTATTATAGCATTAACTTATAGGAGAGTGCATAAGGCTTATGCAGTCATAAATAATGCATTTTACTAGCATATCCATTTATTAAAATATGTGCCGTGACCGAAGGGAGGAAATGCCCTTGGGGTGCAATTTGTCATGTTTTTACACATAATCTATTTTTTACCTTACAATGTCCCTATATTATTAGGAGAATGTCATGGATGCGTTAGTGGTACAGAGTGAGATAAGTAGTCGTATTTTGACTTTACGTGGTAAGCAGGTGATGTTAGATAGAGACTTAGCAGAGCTTTATGGTGTTGAGACAAAAGTTCTCAATCAAGCGGTTAAAAGGAATTTAAAAAGATTTCCAAGTGACTTTATGTTTCAAATAAATGAAAAAGAAAAAAATCAACTGGTCACAAATTGTGACCGGTTCGAAAAGTTAAAACATTCTTCAGTGAATCCTTATGCGTTCACAGAGCAAAGTGTGTATATGTTGGCTACTGTTTTAAAATCTGATATTGCCATAGATGTAAACATCGCCATCATGCGAACCTTCACAAAACTTCGAGAGTTTAGCAAACACTACAATGCACTAGCCAAACAACTCATAGAGGTAGACCGTAAACATGAGAAACAGTACAAAGAACTCAAAAAAAGCACTAGATGAACTTATAGCCTCTTCAGAGGTGGTAGATGAGAAGGTCATGGGGTTTTTGAAAGAGTAGTGTCATCATATCGACTCCTCAAAGAGAATAGATTACTCGGACTGCGGTAGAGATGCTTTTGGTTTCTTTTTAGGTTATATTTGAAGTATGGGTATTTTAGCGAGGAGGGATGGGAAGCAGTAACTTATACAAGTTTAATATAAATTACAAGTATATATAAGAGACTCTAGTTATAATTTAGTAAAAGTGATTTAAATGTTATATGCTGGTATTTATGAACAACTTATTAATAAATTAGTATTTGAAAAACTTGAATTATTAAATGAGAATCAATTTTATCTTAAAAAATCAAAAATTGAAAAAAGTGAAGCATCTATAATTCTTACTCAATATTTAACTAAGATTATAAATTTTGCTTTAAACCTTATTAGTGGTGAAGATAGTATTGAAAAACAGATAAAACTTTCCAACGATATTATTTTATTGTTAAAAGAAGAACTTAATAATCAAGACTTTTCTAATAACATACTTGAAAATAATACATTGATTTTAAATGCTATTCTTCCTAAACTTGATTCAAATATAAATAACTTTGAAAATTATATTAAAGAAGTCACCCCATATACAGGACTTACTCAAAGTGAATTGTTTACTGGGTGTAACGCTGGAGTTTCATTAGAAAGTGAGCTAAAAAAAGAGATTTTATCCTCAGATAAAATTTATTTATTAGTTTCGTTCATTAAATGGACAGGTATTAGAATATTTGAAAAAGAATTAAGGCAATTTACGGCTTCAGGGAAAAAACTGAAAATTATTACAACTTCATATATGGGTGCAACAGATTTAAAAGCAGTTGAGTTTTTATCAAGCTTACCAAATACAGAAGTGAGAGTGTCATACAATACTGCAAATGAACGACTACATGCCAAATCATATCTATTTTTTAGAGATACAGGTTTCCATACAGGCTATATTGGTTCATCAAACATATCTAAAAGTGCTTTAACAAGTGGCTTGGAATGGAACCTAAAAGTTACAACGGCAGAAATATCACATATCATTAAAAAATTTGAAGTTACATTTGAAACATATTGGGAAGATAGGGAGTTTGAACTTTTTACTAAAGCAGATACTCAAAAACTTAAAAAAGCTCTAAAAAATGAAACGTACAAAGATAAAAATAGTTATTCAACATATTTTGAGCTAAAACCTTTTCATTATCAAGAAGAAATATTAGAAGAATTACAAGCACAAAGAGAAATCCATAAACGATACAAGAATTTAATTGTGGCTGCTACAGGAACAGGTAAAACTGTTATAAGTGCTTTTGACTATAAAGCTTTTAAAAACAAGAACAAAAGGGCACGACTCCTTTTTGTAGCACATAGAAAAGAAATCCTTTTACAGGCACGGGCCACTTTCCAAGGTGTACTTCGTGATAATAATTTTGGTGAACTATGGGTAGATGGGATAGTTCCTGATTCAAATGAATATGTCTTTGCTTCTGTACAGACGTTACAAAATAGCATAGATAATTTGAATCTATCAAATGAATATTATGATTTTGTCATTATTGATGAAGTACATCATATTTCTGCAAATAGTTATAGACCAATTTTAGAAAAATTTAATCCTGTAATATTATTAGGACTTACGGCAACTCCTGAAAGAATGGATGGTGCAAATATTTTAAATGATTTTTGTAATGTAATTGCATCAGAAATAAGATTACCAGATGCACTAAATCGTAAGCTTCTATGTCCATTCCAATATTTTGGTATAAGTGATAACATTGATTTAAAAAATATAAAGTGGCAAAATGGTAAATACTCTTCACAAGAACTAACAGATGCTTTTAATAGTGATATGAGAGTGTCTGATATTATTTTAAAGTGTGAAAATTATTTAACAGATAAAAACGATGTAATAGCTTTAGGATTCTGTGCAACGCAAGGACATGCTCAATATATGAGTGAAAAGTTTAATGAAGCTGGGTTGAAAGCAGATTATTTAGTAAGTGGAAGAAATAACGTTCGTGATAATATAAAATCTAAGTTTGTTAATAAGGAGATAAACTATCTTTTTGTTGTTGATATTTTTAATGAAGGTATTGATATGCCTCAAATTGATACATTATTATTTTTACGTCCAACAGAAAGTTTGACGATTTTTCTTCAACAACTTGGACGTGGGCTTAGATTTGCAGACAATAAAGATTGTCTAACAGTTTTAGATTTTGTTGGAAATGCTAGAGAAGAATATGATTTTGAAGGTAAATTTAGACATTTAGTTGGTAAATCTAATCGTTCAATTAAAGATGAAATAGAAGATGAGTTCCCTCATTTACCCCTTGGTTGTTCAATTGTGTTAGAAAAAAAAGCTAAAGAACATATTCTAAACAACATCAAAAAAGCAACATCAATAAATAGAAGAAAGATAATTAACAAAATAGTAAATTATAAAAATCACACAAGTTTACCTTTGACAATAGACAATTTCATGAATATTAATAATATACCTTTAGAATCAATTTATAAAAAAGATAGTTTTTCAAAACTTTGTTATGATGCGGGTGAAATAAATGAATTTAATAGTACTAATGAGAAGGAACTGGTGAGAGCAATAAGTAAAAAATGGCTTTCAACAAGATCAATTAGCTATTTTCAATTTATTTTAGAACTTATTGAAAATAAATTTGATTCTTCAACGTTGATTACAGCACCTGATAAACAAATGATGATGATGTTATATTATGATTTTTGGCAAGAAGCAAATAAATTTTCTAGTGTGAATGAAGGTATTAAGTATATTGGTGAAAATAGTCTTTTAGTCAATGAATTAAAGGAAGTAATTCAATTTTTAATTTCTAAAATAAACTATGTTGAAAGTAACTTAAATTTACCCTATCCATGTTCTATAAAAGTTCATTCAAGATACACAAGAGAACAAATTTTATCTGCCTTTGAAGTTAACACTTTAAGTACGAAATCAAGTAGTCGTGAAGGTGTTTTGAACATTAAAGACAAGAACACTGAGCTTTTATTTGTTACTCTTGAAAAAACAGAAGATAAATACTCCCCGACAACCATGTACGATGATTATGCAATTAGCGATAGTCTATTTCATTGGCAATCACAAAACGCTACAAAACCTGAGTCACCCAAAGGTGTAAGTTATATTAATCATCAAAAATTAGATAAATATATTATACTTTTTGTGAGAGAATCTAATCGTGATAAAAATAAAAATGTGATGACATACATATGTTTAGGAAAAGTATATTATAAAGAGCATTATGGTTCTCAGCCAATGAGTATAACATGGAAACTTGAAGATAAAATACCATCTTTCTTGTGGAGTAATATTGCGAAGATGGCAGCAAGTTAATATTTCAAAAGAGAAGTTGTGATAACAATAAAGTGGATTGGGTACTTTTAAATTTGAATAGACAAGTTTCCTTAAGCCAAGCACCATCCCCATAGCAAACAACTGCAAAATATATGGTATGCTATCTACATACACTAGATAAACTGGTTTAGTCTAAAAAGGAGTTCCCATGTTAACCATCTCAAATAATGTCTCCCTAGACGAAAACGAAGTCACCTTTGAGGCCATCCGTGCGCAAGGTTCTGGTGGACAGAAGGTCAACAAAACCTCTGTGGCGATACACCTGCGTTTTGACATCGCCTTTTGATGAAATATAAATAGTAAAATGTGCTATAATACGGTTAAGAACATAAAGGAGAACAGAGATGAGTTATTTGAAGTTAGTAGAAAATGACTACCCAAATACACATAGTAAAGCAGAAGCCATTCAAGTGTTAGAACGCTATAAAACGCAGCTTACTGTACATGAATATGATGTGATACTCAACTCTTTATGTAGCCATGCATTAGAAAGCATTTACCTAAACGAAAAAGATATACTCCTAAGCATCGCACAACTTAGAAACGAAATCACCCTAGATGAGATAGTAGCATTGGCTAAAGCCTCGTAGTACATGTCTCTAACAGACTTCGACAAAGAACTCTTAGCTTCAAATCTGCTAGAAGCCACAACCCTACAAGAACTTTACCAAAAAGAAAAAATACTCACAAATGCCAAGATGATTGCACTCCAAAATAACCCAGTAGTAGGGTGTTTGGATTATGCACATCTCAAGGCTATACATGCTTTTTTATTCTGCGATGTTTATGATTGGGCAGGTAAAGACCGTTATGAGTCAGATGTACGTGCAGACTTTGGTAAGGGTACAACACATTTTACTGCGTATGATAAACTTCCTCATGTTTCAAAACTTCTTTTCGATGCACTTAAAGATGAAGCCAATTTTCAAGGACAAGACAAAAAAGACTTTGTAAAAAGTGCAGCAGTGTTTATGAATGGACTTAATATCTTACATCCATTTAGAGAAGGCAATGGACGTGTTCAGAGAATCTTCATGGAGTATGTGGCAAAAGAAGCAGGATACACTTTAAGTTTTAAAAATATTACTGCACAAGAGATGATAAAAGCATCTATAGATGGAGCTAAGGGCAATGTGTCTGCAATGGTAGGTATATTTTATAAGTCCATCGTATAGATTTAAACATGAAAGCCAAGCACTACCCCTATAAAAAAGCTTCAAACTATGCTATGCTATCTACATACACTAGATGCACTGGCTTAGTCTAAAAAGGAGTCCCCATGTTAACCATCTCGAATAATGTCTCTCTGGACGAAAACGAAGTTACCTTTGAAGCCATCCGCGCACAAGGCTCTGGTGGACAGAAGGTCAACAAAACCTCTGTGGCGATACACCTGCGTTTTGACATCGAAGCTTCGTCACTTCCAGACTTTTACAAAGAGAAACTTCTCGCACTTAAAGACAAACGCATTACCAAAGAGGGCATCATCGTCATCAAGTCACAACAGCATCGCAGCCAAGAACAAAACAGAGATGAAGCACTGAAGCGTTTGGTAGCGCTCATCAAAAGTGTGAATGTCGTTCAGAAAAAACGCGTACCCACCAAACCCACCAAAGGCTCTGTCAATCGACGGTTAAAATCAAAGAAAAAACATGCCGGTAAAAAATACTTGCGAAAAAAGGTAGATGAGGAGTAGATGCTACCCCGCATACATCTTATACTCTCCAAGATCTTTTCCTTTTACATCTATGACATGCACGGCACAGGCAAGACAGGGGTCAAAAGAGTGTAAGACCTTTAAGACTTCAAGGGGACGTGAAGGGTCATCAAGTTTTATGCCTATGAGTGCTTCTTCATAAGGCCCTCTCTGATCTTTTACCGTCTTTGGGTGAGGCATTCCACGTAGTAGGTGCTATGACCTGATAGTTTTTGTATCTTTTGATCTTCTATATTGATAAAGTGAGACAAAACACCTCTTGGCACTTCAAGAAATGTTCTGCCTTTTGCTTCTTTGGGTAACGTCTCAAAGGTATATTTTGTCCAGGTCTCAGTATCATAATACTTGATGTTTTCAACCAGCCTGTTGATGAACTTGAAGATATATTCAGAAATATACGCAGTCTCTATGGCTCTGGCTGCATTTCTTCCTACCGTTGAAGAGAGGTCTAAAAGTTCCAGATCACAAAATGTTAAAAATTCATCAACAAACGGCTTGATGTATTTGTTACCCTGTTTATAAGAGATCAATACTCTTGCAAGAGGACCAGACTCCATCGTTTTACCATTATATCTTGGGGCTTTGATCCAAGAGTATTTGTCATCTGCTTTGGCAGTTTTGAGTGTACCATCATCATTGAGGTCAGTGTAGTAGGGTTCATCATCTTTATACCATGCTCTTTCAACTTCTTCTGTGATCAACTGTTCATCAAAATTTTCTATATTTTCAAAATCATGACCATAGATGACACCATTTTCAAAAAGTAGATTTTCATTATCAAAGCAGTATCCACCCACACTTAGAAAATTACCTACACTTCTTCCCGAACCTTCTTTTATCTCTTGTTTATAGGCTGTTGCCAAAAGTTTCATGTCGGGTACATAAGCCCTGTCTATAAAACCTTTGGCTTCTTTGAGTATAAAGATAAAATCATTTAGTCTTTGAGGATTAAGCATATCTGCCACAGAGGTGATGCCTCCAACCACAATGGTTTGAGGGTGGGGTGTTTTTGAACCAAATATGGCAATGGCTTTTGAAATGTCTGTTTGAAACTTCAAGGCTTCAAGATAATGCGAAAGCAGCAGTAAATTCTCTTCAGGAGTTAATTTATAGTCTAGTAGTGTCCCCAGTAGCCGTTGGAAAAAGGACCTAACCTTCCGGAGTTCACAAATTTTGCCAACTTTTCTTTTACGTATATATAGTGTGCATGGGAATTAGCATAGGGTTTAGGAGAGTAGATGTGGGCTGTTTTACTTGTCATCTTTGGATCAGCTTCCAATGCTTTGGTGACATCTACAAAATCTAACAAATGAAGATGATAAAAATGTGTCACATGGTCTTGAATAAAAAGTGCCAATGACATGAGGTCTCTGATGATCTCAGCATTTTTAGGTGCAACGATGCCGTAAGCATCTTCAACAGTACTGACTGCCCCTCTAAAATGTGAGTTGGTACAGACACCACAGATCCTACCAGCAAGTAAACCTGCATCTCTTGGGTCTCTGCTCTTTTAAGATGTCTCAATACCCCTAAAAAGCTGACCACTCACATAGGCTTCTTTGACGATACCTTCTTCGTCTATCTCTACTTCAGCACGCAGATGACCTTCTATTCTGGTAATGGGGTCTATGACTATTTTTTTAAGATTTGGCATTTTACTTTTCTTCCTCCAGTTTTCGTTCATTGGCATATTTGTCAAAAAAGCCCATCTCTACACATCCCATGCATCCGTGACCTGCCTGCACTGGCCAGCTTGTACCTTGGTTAAATTTCATAGTGGGACAGTTGGCATGGGCGTAAGGGCCTTTACATCCCATTTCAAAAAGGCACCATCCTTTTTGTGCACCTTCATCTCCCCACTCCTGAACAAATTCTCCCAGTTCATAATGTCCACGTCTTTCACAGTTGTCATGAATCCTGCCTGCATACGCCCAAAGTGGACGATGGAACTGGTCAAGTGCTGGTAACTCTTCAAACATCAAGTAAGAGAGTAACGTCCCCACGATATTGATGGGGTTGACCGGACAGCCGGGTAGGTTGATGATGTCATCTCTGCCTAGCGCTTCAGAGACACCCACGGCACCTGTAGGGTTGGGTGCTGCAGCAACGACACCACCATCAAGGGCACAACGTACCCACAGAGAGTGATCAAGGGCAGCATCTTTTGCACATTTTTGTAGTAACTCAAGACCCGTTTCACCTTTGGGACCTATGCGAAGGTACTTACCCTCCATGGCCATAGGTATGGCTCCTTCTACCATAAGTACATAGGAACCTTTTTGTTCTTTGATAATATTTTCTAACACACTTTCACTTTGATCTCCGCTTGCAGACATTAAAAGTTCATGATAATCAAGTGAAATATAGTCAAAAATCAGATCTGCAATCCCAGGGTTGGAAGACTTGATAAACGCTTCAGAGTTTCCTGAACAGTCAGCCAAGCTCAAGCCAGATAATCGGTAGTCTGTTTAAGTTGTCTGATACCATTTTTAATGACCCCCTCAAATTCGGGATGAAGTTGCATGGTGGCTGTAACCATGGATATCCAGTTATTTACCTCTTTGGCAGAGATATCAAATGCATCTAAAGAAGAAGAGAGCTGTTCAGAATCCAGTTCGTTTTTAGGATGAAGTCTGTTGTATTTGTCTATACGCTTTTGTGCCAAAGCAATCTCTTTTTCCCGTTCTATATCTTCAGCACTTTTTTTAGGCATATTTGGATCAATGAGGTGTTGTGAATCATTGATCACATCTGCAACCATTTTTTTACATTTACCACATACGCGACCTGCTTGAGAGAACGTATCCAAACTCCAACAGGTTTTCTACACCATGGGTGACTACAGTATCTACAATATCTTGACTATAGACATGTTCACACGAGCAGATAAGTCTTCCTCTTTCACCTATGAGTCTGTTTTGGTACAGATAAGAAGGATCGATATTTTCAGATCTTGCATGAGAGACTCGATATATCCTATATCTACATTGGAGTTGATACCTATAAAACGTGTAAGTTTGTCATTTTCTACAAAATATTCATCTATACGGTGGTCTTTATCTGAAGTGATCAAGATCTTTTCAAAATTCTGTGTAAAACCAGGAGACCTTACTTCTACAAGTTCATATTCGTCAACTTTAAGCATATCTATCATGACATCAAGATGAAAGGTTTTCTCTTCTAAGTCCAATAGGTTTGCAATGGCAACATCTGCTTGGAGGGTACACTCTTTCACATGTCCAGCTATAAAGTTTAACTCTTTTACTTGCTGCAGCTTCACCTACAGCATAGATGTTTTCATCATTCAGTTTGCATTTTGTTGTTGGTCAAGATACCCTTGTCACATGCTAAGGTATCTCTCGCAAAATCAATGTTGGGTTTGATGCCCACACCAAAAATTAAGAAGGGATTGTTAATTTCTAGTTTTTTTGTTTTTAAAAAGCTAATCTTATTGTTTTCAATCTTTTTTTCAACGATTTCATCTTCATAGGAGAGTGTTACTTTCCCTCTTTAAGATACGCAGACTCTATCTCTTTTCTTGGCTTGTGGGGACAGTGTTTTGTCGTAAAGAGAATCACCACGAACCAAGAAGCGTGATGTGTTTCGACATTTGGCATCTTGTTTAGTGTTTCCAGTGAGTTCAAGTGCGATAGGTCCTGCACCCTACGATGACTACTTCTCTGTCCTGTATCCCTTCAGAGATTTTTTGGCAATCATTAGCATTTCGAAACACAGCAACATTTTTTAGTGCTGTGTATGTCAAAAAGTGTTCGTGGAACAGAACCTGTAGCAATGATGAGTTTGTCATAAGAGAAAACAGAATGTTCTGAAAATATTCTTTTTGCCTCTTTATCTATGGAGAGTATCTTTTCATTCAGTGCTATTTGTACCGTAGCATCAACAGCTAGAGAGACCTCTTTCATCGTTGCACTTTTGTCTACAAGTCCACAAAGATGAATCCGGTCATAAGGAGCAAATGCTTCTTCAGATACGATAAGTACATCTACATCTGATGCAAGTTTTTTGATGCGGTTGGCCAAATATACAGCAGCTATGCCACCACCTATGATTACGATTCTCATACTGTCACCTCGCTTTATTTACTTTGATCTTTTTTATTCTGTTTATATCAAGTATCTTTAGTATATTATATACTACTTTTTGTTCTTCTAAATGTCAGCCATTTATCTGCTTCCATTACCACAACCAACCCAACTGCAACCAGGGCAAGTTGTAACCAAATATCCAAAGTGACAGGTTGGATAAAAAGCACATTTTGCATAAAAGGAATATGCATACAGGCTATATGTAAAAGTTGCGTAAATATGACCAAAGTAATGAGCATACTACTGCTTCTATAGTTTACTTTATGTAAGAAGTTGTATTCTGTTCTGGAGTTAAAAACATGTACATTCTCAAACAGCACCATGAGAAGCAAGGTGATATTTCTGGCACTCTCTTCACTGTGACCATTTTCAAGTAAAAAGTAAAAGAGTACAAAGGCAACAATACCTATGTAGATGCCAGCCACAACAATACGTCTAAGCATAAGTCTGTTAAAAATTGGTTCTTGTGGAGACCTTGGTTTTCTGTTAAGTATCCCTGGTTCTGCTTGCTCAAGTCCTAACATGACATCTTGTATGCCATTGGTGACAAGGTTTAGCCATAAGAGTTGCACTGGAAGCAGAGGTAAAGGCAGTCCTGAGATAAAAGAGAGCATGACCAAAACCAACTCTGCAAAGCCTGTAGAAATGAGCAGATAGATGACTTTACGTATGTTGTCATGTGCACGTCTGCCTTCTTCGATGCCATTGACGATAGAGGCAAAATTATCATCTGTCAAGATGATGTCAGAGGTGGCTTTGGCAATGTCTGTACCACTTTTACCCATGGCTACACCGATGTTTGCATGTCTGAGTGCCGGGGCATCATTGACCCCGTCACCGGTGACTGCAACATAATGTCCTAGACTCTGGTAAGCGATGACTATTTTCATCTTTTGTTCGGGCGTGACACGGGAGAATACAGTCACGTTTTTTAAGGCCTCAGCATTTTCTCCTTCTGCCTCCCAAGCCGCTAACTCTTTTTCACTCATGACACCTGTATGAGAGTCTGCAATGCCAAGTTCTTTGGCTATACATAGGGCAGTATTGGGATGGTCTCCTGTGATCATGATCACTTTTATGCCTGCTTTCTGGGCTTTACGTATGGCTTCAGGGCTCTCTTCTCTCACGGGGTCTATGATGGCAACAAAACCTAGGTAATTAAAGTTGTTAAGGTTGATCTTCTCATCATCCTCTGACTCTTTGTGTGCCAGTGCAATGGTTCTATACCCTTTGAGTGCCCAAGCATCTACATCAGCTAATATCGTTTCTTTTTCTTCCTCTGTGACATCACAGTGTTCCAGTACCGTCTCAGGAGAGCCTTTGGAAAATTGAAATACTTTCTCATCTTGTTCCATCATCACAGCAGAAAATCTATTGATAGGTTCATAGGGTATTTCATCTATCTTTCTATAAGACTTTGACCCTGTTACATAGGACTCGTCAGCATTGGCAGCAAAACGAGCTAAAGCGATGTCTACCTGGTCACCAAAGAAGTCAACCCCACCTTCTTCTGCCTCTTCATAATGCATTTCATTACACAAGATGGATGCTAAGTAAACTTTGTCATGGGCTTCATGCATCGTGTTGGTGTCGTAGACTTGTGTGGGTGAGATGAAGTACTCTACAGAGAGTTTGTTTTGTGTAAGTGTGCCTGTTTTGTCAGAGGCTATGAGTGTACAAGAGCCTAGTCCTTCTATGGCTGCGAGTTTACGTACGATGACATTGCGTTTGGACATGGCTAAAGAAGCTGAAGTAAGCGCAACGGTAATAGCTACGGGTAATCCTTCAGGTATGGTAGAGACTGCAAGTGCCACAGAGAAGAGAAACAGCGCGTAAAACGTCATCCCTTTGAGTAGGCCTATGGCAAAGAGGATCAGTACCATGATACCTATGACGATGGAGATAGTAAAAGAGAGCTTTTCCATTTTTTCAAGCAGCGGTATCTTGGCATTGCTTTCTTTAGATAGCAGTTGGGCTATTTTGCCTGCTTCTGTCTCTTTACCTGTACCTGACACCACACCCACACCTCTACCGCTGGAAATATAGGTACCGGCAAAAAGCATATTTTTTCTCTCGGGTAAAAGTAGGTGAGTGTTGTCACTTACAAAGAGGGCATCTTTGTTCATATCTATAGACTCACCTGTGAGTAAAGCCTCGTCGACCATGAGGTTTTTTGTCTCTGTGAGCCTGACATCTGCAGCCACTTTGGTTCCGGGTTCAAATATCAGGATGTCTCCTGGGACAATAAGATGGCTTTCTATCTCTTGTAGAACACCATCTCTAAACACCATGGCATTGGATTTGATAAGGTTTTGGAGGAGCCTTGCTTTTTGCGAGGCAGAATATTCCTGATAGGTACCAATGATGGCATTTAAAATTAACACCGCAAGGATAAACCCTGCATCAGTGTATTCTTGTATGATAAAAGCCATGAAAGTCGCTAAGAACAGGATGTAGATAATAGGGCTTTTAAACTGTTGTAAAAAGTGAGCAAAAATGGTAATGTCAGGCTTAGTGGGAAGGACATTGAAACCGTAGGTCTTTTGCCTTATGGCAGCCTCTTCCTCACTTAGTCCAGAAGTATGGCTTTGTAAAGTTAAAAGTGTTTCATCAATGTCTTTGGTATGAAAATCCATTATTTATCCTTATTAGACAAAGGGTATTTCTAAAACCCCTTCTTTTTTGATGCCCAGTTTTTTAACACAGTCCATAAGAAGTCCATAGAGTCCTTCTTCAAAGGTAGGATGGTAAAACGGTTGTGTCAACATATCAAAGACTGTGAGTTCCTGCTCTATCGCCCATGCCAAATGATGCGCCAAATGTTCACCACGCGGGACTGCTATTTGTGCACCTAAAAGTTTTCCAGTACCTTTTTGTACATAGAGGTTTGCTATGCCTTTGTTGGCATTCATAAGCATGGCTCTTGACTGTTTTTAAAGTCATAGCTGCCTATGATGACATGTTCATCTTCTTTTATGTCGCTTATAGTCTTCTCCTATGAAGGCGATGTTAGGGTCTGTAAAGACGATGGCTAAAGGTACTTTTCTTTTAAATCTCTTTTGTGAGGTTCACAGCATTGTACCCTGCGATACGACCTTCATCCGCTGCTTCATGAAGCAGTGGCTCTGTCTGCATTGACATCACCTGCGATGTAAATGGGGTAGTCTTCTATCTGCATGGTTTGTGGATTAAAGTTTGGCATCCCATTTTTATCTAAGGTGATCCCCAGATTTTCAAGTCCTAAACCTTCTAGGTTTGGTTTTCTGCCTGTGGCTACCAACACTTTATCGACAAGTATTTCATGATCACCGTTGGTCATCTGTATTTTGTCACCTACTTTACTTAAAACAGCGTGACCACCACCAGCCAGATGTCAAACTCTTTTTTGCAGAGTTCTAGCATGAGTATGATTGACCTGCAGGATCACTGAGTCCTCCTATGAATGCTTTGGAATGTACGGCAGTCACTTCGATGCCAAGTCTTGAGAGTGCCTGTCCTATCTCTAAGCCTATGACACCTAACCCCATCACCCCTAAGGTAGGAGGAAGGTCTTCTTGCTCAAAAAGCTCATCTGTGGTGAGTATGTGTTCTTTGAAGTCATCCCAACATGGATCATACACAGGGCTGAGAACCTGTAGCGATGATGATCTTTTTTGCTTTTATTTCATCATTCACCCACTTTTAAAGTGTTGGCATCTATAAATGTCGCTTTGCCTGAGAGTACTTTATCTCCCAGGCGAGCGGTGCTTTGCTTGATGGTATGACCCACAAGGTAGTCTCTATGGTCTCTTACCCGTTGTAACACATCAGGGATGGAAACCTCTAGTTTGTCAGCATTTTGGATACCGCTTTTTTCAAAATCAGTCCGGTCATGATAATACTCAGAAATGCGTATGAGTGATTTGGACGGCATACACCCCACACGTGCACAAGTCGTACCGTAAGGCCCAGCGTTAATCAAGATAAAATCATCGGTTTTCTTCTTCACTTGAGAGAGGGCATAAAGACCCGCTGAGCCTGCACCAATGATGGCTACTTCTACTTCTTTTGTCATGTTGTACCTTATAAAATTCGAGTATATTGCTGTTTTCATTTTACTCCTTTTCATCTTAGATGTAAAGTTGCATTTTTGACTTAATAGGAGTAAAATAAAAGTATGCACTTTATAAATAAGAGCAAAAATTTTGATAAAAAGGTAGGTATGTTATGAACCATGTAAAAAGAATAATGATCGGTATCGATATTTTTGCAAAAGCAAATCATGTTTTAAAAAGGGCATTGATGATCGCCCATGAAAACAAAGCAGAACTCTTTGTCGTCTATGCGATTTCTGTGCCCTGGTTTGATGTACCGAGTTACTTTGGTGCTAAAGAGATCGCCATCGATACGGAGAACATTAAAAAAAAGATAGATAAAAAAATAAAAGCATTCAATGCTAAACATAAAGTACCGTACACTGTTTTGATGAAAGAAGGTGCAGCACATGATGTGTTGGCATATGAGGCAAAACTACTGAAAGCGGATATGCTGATCATAGGGGCAAACACATCAGGAAGAAAACATTTTTTGGGCTCAACAGCAGAGAAGGTGGCGCATGAAAGTCATTTACCTGTTTTGGTGGTGAAAAATCCTGTGAAACATGCGTATGCCAATATTGTAGCTGCAACTGACTTTTTGGCACAGTCTAAACAAAGTATTGTCTTTGCAAAAAACATCTTCCCCAAAGCCAAGATACATGCGGTGCATAGTTCAGAGACTGCGATGTACATAGACGGTCCATACACCATGATAGGAAGTGATATTTCAGAGTTCAACAGGGTCGCTAAAGTGTATGTAAAAAAAGAGATGAAAAAGTTGGTAAAAGATCTGTCACTGGATAAAGGCAAAATACTTGATGGAGAATTTAATGGTAAAAAAGTACTCCTAAAATACATAAACAAAGGCAATGATGACCTAATAGTGGTAGGTTCAAGAGGCACAGCAGGATTTAAAGCATTACTTGGGAGTATGGCTTCTTCTCTCTTAAGAGAAACAAAAACAGACATTTTGATTTATGTGCCGTAGAAGTATTTCTGCTTGACTGGTGATGATGTAGATAAAGAGTACGCACTTAATAAAAAGGAAATTTCAAATGAAGATAGGTATTCCAAAAGAGATAAAGACTAAGGAGTATAGGGTTGGTATTGTTCCTTCTGGTGTGAAGTTACTTGTTCAAAGCGGACATGAAGTGTATGTCGAAAAAGAGGCTGGAGAAAAAAGCGGATTTTTTGATGATGACTATCAGCAAGCTGGTGCAATGATCCTTCAAGGTGCGAAAGAAATATTTGATACCTGTGAAATGATCTTAAAGGTCAAAGAGCCTCAACCACAAGAGTATGATCTTTTCAAACCAGGGCAGATACTCTTTACTTATCTTCATCTTGCTCCTTTGAGAGAACTGACAGAGATACTTCAAAAAAAAGAAGTGACAGCCATAGCCTATGAAACGGTGCAAGAAGGGAAAAGAGTACCTCTGCTTGAACCTATGAGTCAAATTGCAGGCAGAGTCGCACCGATGGTTGGAAGCTATTTCCTTTCAGTACACAATCATGGCATGGGTCTGTTGATAGGAGGAGCAAGTGGTGTGTTACCTGCTAGGGTATTGATCATAGGAAGTGGTACGGTAGCTAAAAATGCAGCCAAAGTGGCATCTGGCATGGGAGCTGATGTGGTCATCATGGGAAGAAACCCAAGCAGTATGACTGAACTAGAAGAGCTAATGCCCGATAATGTTGCAACACTTTACTCTAATCGTTACAATCTGGAAAAGATCTTACCTACAGCAGACATAGTCATAGGAGCGGTCTACAGTACTGGTGAAAAAGCACCACACTTGATTACAAGGGAGATGCTTTCTCTTTGTAAAAAAGGAGCCGTTCTGGTCGACGTGGCTATCGATCAGGGAGGATGTATAGAGACCTCCAGACCAACCACACATGATGACCCTGTTTTTGAAGTGGAGGGTGTCATACATTACTGTGTAGCCAACATGCCTGGAGATTATCCTGTGACATCCACACTTGCTTTGGCAAATGCAACAATACCTTATGTAAAGAAGATCGCAGATATGGGATGGCAAAAAGCCAGTATAGAGGATAGTGCCATCTATAGCGGTGTGAATGTTGCAGGTGGTTATGTGACAGAAAAAGCTGTTGCAAAAGCACATCAGATCACATATCATGCGTTAAAAGATATCATGGACAAATGTCCAAACTTTGGAGATACAGCAAATGAATAGTCATAAACCAGTTGTTTAGTTCTTTTTATGTAAACTCTATGGTTATATACATGTAAAGGCAGAAAATATGGATTATCAATTGATCTTGGATGAAATAGCGCAAGAGGTTACTTGTCTGCAAGACAAAGGGAAAGTGGCAAATTATATCCCCGCACTAGGGAAGGTTGACCCTAACCAATTTGCTATGTCACTTACGCTTTTTGATGGTACACAATACAGTGTAGGCGATGCCAATACACTTTTTTCGATCCAGAGTATTTCAAAAGTATTTGCTTTTACACTTGGACTCAAGTTTTTTAGTGTCAATCTCTATAAGAGAGTGGGGCGTGAACCCTCAGGGAATCCTTTCAATTCACTTGTACAGCTTGAATACGAACATGGGATCCCCAGAAATCCATTCATCAATGCAGGCGCCATCAATGTCACAGATGCCCTGATAAATTATTATGGAGACAGTACCAAGGCCTCAAAAGAGATATTTCAATTTATTAGAGATATATCGGACGATCCGTCTATTACTTGTGATGAGATAGTGGCAACTTCAGAGATGGAGCATGGCTCTCGTAATCTTTCTTTGGCACATCTCATGAAAAGTTTTAACAATCTTGACAATGAGGTAGAAGATGTGGTGAAAACCTATTTTAGGCATTGTGCCATTGAGATGAATACAAAAATGCTCTCAAGAGCGATGCTTTATCTAGCCAATCATGGAGAAGACCCCCTCAATGGCACAGAACATATCACTGTACAGCAGGCAAAGCGTATTAATGCTGTGATGCTTACTTGTGGGCATTATGATGCCTCTGGTGATTTTGCTTTTCATGTGGGCTTACCCGGAAAGAGTGGTGTGGGTGGAGGTATCGTTGCTGTGGTTCCCAAGAAAATGGGCATATGTGTCTGGTCACCAGGTTTAAATGAACAAGGTAATTCGCTTGTAGGCACGAGGGCATTAGAATTATTTACTGCAAGAACAGGAATGTCTATTTTCTAAGGAGGGAGTGTTTCCCTCACAGCTAGGTGGAGGGAAATGTATCATGGGGCTAAGAGGATCTATTATCCAATAGGGATAACACGGATGTTTGGATCAAGTTTGTCTTTGAGTGCATTTTCTATGGCCATGAGTGTCCCTGTACCTGAGCTCGAACAGCTACTACACGCACCTAGATATGAGATATAGACTTCATATATTTCACCATTTTCTTTCACGCTCAGTACATCAATATCTCCACCATCCATGACTAGAAATTCTCTCACCGTATTGTCTATGGCAGTATCGACTGCAATGACTCTATGGTCAGGGCTTAAGTCTTTAAATGGAACAGCAGTAAGGGCATCATCCGCTTCTTTTTGTTCTTCTACGGATTGTTTATTGAGTGCGATGAGATGTAAAAGGTTTTTTTCACAATCAGGATCAGATGCACTTATTTTTGTGTAGTTTTCAGCTTCTTTAAGTGTTTGGATGTTGTGTGTGGCTATAGACTTCTTAATAGAGGCAATACTCATAGGACTCTCAGCACAAGGTACGGTTGATTCTTCATGGTTAAGTGTTGCTTTGATGTACTTTTTTACAGCCAGTTTGACAGCATCAAGTGCAAAAGTAACTGCATAAGCTTCATGGGAAGGTAATGCCTCAACGTTAGGGTTGTCTCTTAACAAACGTTCCAAAGCAGAAAAAGTAAGACTCTCCATTTCTGGCATTGTTTTGTTTGTAGAGATGAGGGCTAACATGTGGTTCACTGCGATACCTGAAGCCACACCTTCATAGCTATAACGTGCAAGTTTGATAGTATCTTCATGTGTATCGATAGCCCAGTGCAGTGTAAGTTTATATCCTACTTCATCACTTCCATAGGTATAGCTAAAAACAGAAGCACCTAGTTCTTTGGCTTCTTCAGCAGAGATAGTACCTAGGTATTTGGGGTTGCCTATAAACATTGCTATTTTTACACCATATTCGTTGATTATTTCTTGATCCATGTTGTTTTCCTTTGAGGATAATATTGCCTACTGTAGCGAGCTAAGCTAAAAATAGGCTAAAATCAGTTGATTATTTTTATGTGTTAGAAAAAACCCCGTTGAATATCACACAAAATCAATACCTATAATTGACAAAACGAATTGATATTGACTGAATGCATAGCATTAGGACTTATAAAATTGAACAACAAATGCTTTAAACTCTTCTGCAGGAATAGGCCTGCTTATATAATAACCTTGCAACTCATCACAACCGTTTTTATGGAGAAATTCTAATTGCTCTTCTGTTTCAACACCTTCAGCAATGGTGAGCATATTCAGGTCATGAGCCATATTAATAATAGTCTTTACAATAGTTTTGTCTTCCGTATCATGAGGAACATCGCGGATAAATGATTGATCAATTTTCAGTTTATAGACGTTGAACTTTTTGAGATAATTCAATGATGAATATCCTGTTCCAAAATCGTCAATTGACATTTGAATACCATGCTGATGTAAGGAATTCATAAGCGCAATCGCTTCGAGTGGGTTTTCCATCATGGCTCCCTCTGTCAATTCAAGTTCAAGGTACTCAGCAGAGAGTTGAATTTCCTCTAATATCCCTAAAATAGAAGAAAGAAGTTTTGGATGGCGAAATTGAACCGCTGAGAGATTAACCGACATGATGAATGGTTCCATGCCTCCATCCAACCATGTCTTCAATTGGGTCAGTGCGGTGCGAATCACCCATTCACCGATCACAATGATCTGACCCGTATCTTCGGCTATGGGGATGAACTCGGCGGGTGATACCATCCCCAGTACAGGATGTTTCCAACGCAATAATGCCTCAGCCCCAATAAATTGTTTGGTAGAAATACTAACCTGAGGTTGATAGTGAAGTTCAAATTCATTTCGCTTGATCGCATGGCGAAGGGCATTTTCTATTTCGAGATGGCGGGAAGCTTGTGCTTGTATCTCTGGAGTAAAAAAGCGATAACAATTTCGTCCATCATTTTTGGCATGATACATCGCAGAATCAGCGGACTGCAAAAGTTGATTAAAATTCTCTCCATCCATGGGATACAAGGCAATGCCTATGGATGCCGTAACAGTAAGTTCTCGCGTTTTTAATTGGCATGCTTGAGAAACAATATTGAGGATTTTTTCAGCAACATGTGCTGCATTATCAGGGGTGGCATTTGGTAAGAGGATAACAAATTCATCACCCCCTTGCCTGGAGAGTATATCGCTCTCGCGCATCATCGCTTTCATACGTTTAGAAACTTCTATGAGAAGAAGATCGCCTACATCATGTCCAAGTGTATCATTGATATTTTTAAAATTATCCAAATCCAGAAAGAGTACAGCAAACGGTGCGTGTGTCCGACTGGCTAAATTGATGGCACTTTTGACTTTTTCGTTGAGTAATGCCCTGTTAGGCAGTCCTGTGAGTATATCAAAGTGGGCTAGCCATTCTATCTTTTCCTGAGCTATTTTTTGGGAGGTAATATCCTGCATAGAACCGCGTATATGTGTTACTTCACCATGGTTTATGACGGGAGTACCAATGGTATGTACCCATTTTGTATTCCCTAGCGCTGTGATCATCTGAAGTTTTAAATTATAGGCGATACCCTTATGTATAGCTGTATCCATAGCATTTTGAATTTCGTCTAGCCATTTACCGTGGTATACACTCAACCCAATTTCTGCTGAAGTAGGTGCATTAGGATCAAGATCATGTATACGGGCGATCTCTTGGGTCCATGCCCCTTCACCGGTTTTTACATTAAACTCCCATCCTCCCACATGCGCCAATTGACTCATCTCTTCAAGAAGTTTTTCTGTTTGCAGTAAACTTTTTTCTGCGTTATGGCGTTGTGTAATGTCACGGGCTACGCCAAGTACACCTACCAATTGATCATCGTCATTGTAGAAGGGTATTTTGAGTGTTTCGAAAAGCCCATGATATCCATTATCATCAAATGTCAGCCACTCTTCATTGATGTTGAGTTTGTTTGTTTCCATGACTGAACGGTCATTCTTTCTGAAAAAATCAGCAAGTTCTTTGTCGATAAAATCATAATCCGTTTTTCCAACAATATGTTCCTCTTTTGCACCAAAAAAACGTTCAAACATAGGATTACAAAGAAGATACACACCCTCAATGTTTTTAAGCCATATAAGGTCTGGGATGGTGTTGAGGAGTGTGTGAAGCTGATTTTTAGTTTGAGAGATCTCTAAAGTACGCTGTTCAATTTCTTTTTCAAGAAAGTGACGGTAGTAGTAGATCTCCATATATTGTTTAATCATATATCCCAATAATAGAATGATCAAAATGCCCAATGAAATTTCAAGTATCAAAAGACCATAGTCCGTCCAACCGTCAATTGGGGAAATACGAAGAATCCAAGTGGCATTGGGGAATTCAATGGTTGTTTCAACAGGATTGTTGAGTTTCACATTTTGTGAAGAGGCGATAGTTTTTTCTGCTTTTGTAGTAGGATGGACATGGGCAATTGTAAATGCATATCCCTTGTCTTTTAAATGTTTAAGATCCGTGGTATCAAGTATATCAGGGTATTTTATGATCACGAGGACAAAACCCCAAAAAAGGTCATCTTCTTCTACAAAGACAGGTAATCTTCCGATGAGTCCCTGACCTCCCTGTACGAGATCAATAACACCTGTTAATATCATTTTTTGGGTTTTAAATGCTACAAGTGCTTCAGCCTTTTGCTTTGGGTCAGACAATACATTAAATCCTATGGCTTTTTCATTGGCCAAGAGAGGGGCTACTTGTGTGACAATGCCATCGGGGGCCAGTGCTATTTCCGAAATAAGTGGATCAAATGCTACGAGTTCTTCTGCAATAGATACAAAATTATGGATCTCACCTTCATTACGGATGATCGCAGCAAAGGGATAGGCAAATGACAACTTCTGAGTAATGTTTTTATGAAGAAGCGTGATAGTCTTGTTGGCTATGTCTGTAATTTCAGCATGTTGTTTTTCTAAACGTACGGATTCGATCTTCCAAATGATACTCGCTATAATGATCGCTGTGAGTAACATCGTGACTAAACCATATATTCTCCCTTGTTTATGTAAGTGAGAATATTTAAATTCAGAAGGTGGTATATTTAGCATAAGATCCTCATATCAAATAATTATGTTACTCATTTTCATCATACATTTTCCCAATTCATTAGAAAAGTCATTTATCGTAGATCAGTTTATTATATTATACCCTAATATCAAAATACTTAAAATGTGAGTCAAGTGACTGTTCTGATTATTTGTCTATACAACTTAATTAAAGTGTATCATTACGTAGCCTAGTGTCATTTGTGGGTATAATTTCCCACTCAACAAATAAGGATATTTATGAATGATTTTACCTATTACAATCCTACCAAAATAGAGTTTGGTAAGGGAAAAGAAAAGAACATAGGCACCTATATTAAAGAAGCCGGGTTTGATAGTGTTTTACTGGTATACGGAACGGGAAGCATTAAAAAGAGCAGCCTGTATGACGATACGATCATCTCACTTCAAAATGCAGGACTGACTTATGAAGAGCTTGACGGGGTTGTAAGCAATCCGCTCTTAAGTCGGGTAAATGATGGTATTAAGATAGCCAAAGATAAGAAGCTTCAAGCTGTGCTGGGTGTGGGTGGAGGTTCTGTTGCTGATTCGGTAAAAGTGATTGCTGCAGGGGCTAAATACGATGGAGATGTGTGGGACTTTTTTATTCAAAAAGCACAGATCATTGAAGCACTTCCCGTGTTTACTGTCATGACACTCGCTGCAACGGCCAGTGAGATGAATGGAAATGCTGTGATCATGAATGACCAGACAAAGCAGAAATATTCTATTTCATCGGTTATGCTCAATCCTGTGCTTTCTGTGATCAATCCTGAACTCATGGCAACCGTTACTCAAGAATATCTTGCTTACTCAGCTGTGGATGCTATAGCGCATTCTATAGAGATCTATTTTACTGCTTCAAGCCATCCTCATTTTAATTCAAGGATCGTGGAAGCTATCATCAAGACTATTATGGAAACCACGGAAATCTTGATAAAAGATGCGAAAAACTATGAGGCCAGAGGTGAGTTTGCTTGGGCGGCAACTCAAGCCCTTAACGGGCTTACACCTGCGGGAACAGCAGGGGGATCTTTTCCAAATCACATGATTGAACATGCACTTTCAGCACTGTATAATGTTGCGCATGGTGCAGGTCTTTCTATTGTTATTCCTGCATGGATGAAGTGGTACAAGCAGGAAAATACGCTTCAGTTTGAACGCTTTGCAAAAGAAGTTTTTGGTGTTGAAGGTGCAGATGCTGGCATAGCAGCTTTGGAAAACTGGTTTGCAAAGATCGGTTCACCTGTGTGTTTAGCAGATGCAGATATCCCAAGAGAGGCCATCTCTGCTTTAGCTGAGAATGCAGCTGAACTGGGAGTGCTCTGGGGTATGGGAAGTATCTACACCAAAGATACCATTATTGAAATACTAGAAAAAGCATAAGGAAGGCTTTTTTGATGGATTGCGCTTCGATGAAGTAAATATTACAGCACAAAACCTTTCAGTTTTGTGCTCTACAACTCTTGAAGAAATACTTTATGCATGATATCTTTAAGGGGGACCTGGATCTAGACATGCAGGTGATCATGGTTTATTTTGAAAGTTTTGACTTCACTTCGTCAAATTGAGCATGTATCCCTTGTGACGTTTGCGGATAGAGTTTGCTATGTAGTGTTATAGCAAGCCAAGCAAACACAAACCCAGGAAGTAGTTCATAGATGTCGAAAATCCCTCCTTCTAGCTGCTTCCATACGATGACAACCATACTCCCCGTCAGCATACCTGCGATGGCACCATATTTGCTAATGTTTCGACTATAAAGCGAAAGAATGATCAAGGGGCCAAATGCCGCACCAAAACCTGCCCATGCATAAGATACAAGCTGTAAGACACTTGAGTTTTGATCAGTAGAGAGATACCATGCTATCACTGCTATGATGATGACTGTCATGCGTCCTACCCAAACCAATTCTTTGTTTGAAGCATTTTTTCTCAATAAAGCATGATAAATGTCTCGTGTCAGCACAGAAGATGAGACAAGCAACTGTGAATCGATCGTACTCATGATGGCTGCAAGGATCGCTGCCAATAAAAATCCAGCGATCCAGGGATTGAAGACCAGCTCAGAGAGTGTAATAAAGATCTTTTCACTGTCTTGAAGATCGATGCCGTTTCCTATGACATAGGCAAAACCAAAAAAACCGACGCTGAGTGAACCTATGATAGATAGGAACATCCAACTCATACCGATGATCTTTGCACGATGCATCTCATCATGATGACGGATCGACATAAATCGTACCAAAATATGAGGCTGACCAAAATAGCCAAGTCCCCAAGCCAAAAGAGATATGATAGTGAGTATAGAACTACCACTGACAATATCCAAATGGCTAGGATCTGCTTTACCAATGATGCTTAGGGCTTGTTCTATACCACCTAGTTCAAAAAGCACAACTATAGGCGTTACGACTAAAGCAAGCATCATTAAAATACCCTGAACAAAATCAGTCCAGCTTACCGCATTGTAGCCACCTAAAAAGGTGTAAGAGACGATAATAATACTTCCCACCAATAATGCAGTGGAATAGTCAAGGTGAAAAGTAGCTTCAAAAAGTTTAGCTCCGCCAACCAGTCCTGATGATGTGTAGAGCGTATAAAAAAGTAAAATGACTATAGCCGTAATAATACGGAGCATATTGCTGTCATCTTTAAAACGCGCTGAAAAATAGTCAGGTATGGTAATAGCATCATTGAGATGATGCGTATACACACGAAGCGGTTTAGCGACATAATGCCAATTGAGATAGGCACCGACTAAGAGACCCAATGCTATCCATGCACCAACCAAACCATCCGTGTACATCATTCCTGGAAGTCCAAGCAGGAGCCAACCGCTCATGTCGGATGCACCAGCACTTAGTGCAGTCACTCCCGGCCCTAAACCACGACCACCAAGGACGTAGTCGCTTAGATCATTGGTTTGAAAGTAAAAGTAAAATCCTATTGCGACCATGACGGCCATGTAGAGTGTAAATGATATTAGTACTGGTGTTTCCATGTTATTTTCCTTCTTTTGATAGTATTCCTTTTTGCCCCAGATTGCCATAGCGATGATAGCTGTCTGAAATACTTTGCTCTATAAAATAGTGCATCAGTTCAATGCGACCATGTGAGATAAATGGATCTGAAGCAATATAGAGTGCTTGATCTGCAACTGCTTCATAAATGTTTTCAGATACATTTTCCGGCTGTAAGAAACGGATACGCTCAACATGTGACAGTGATTTTATCAGTGCTAATTCATTTTCTCTTATGAGGACGTCACCATCGTTTTCCTGATCCATCAATAGGCTTCCTTTCACCTCAAGCCAAAGTAGCTCAGCACTCTGAAATGTTTCAGGTAAGGATAGGTGTAGTTTTGCTCCAGCCATTTTGATGGCCATGATAGAAGTAAGGATTTGAGACAGATCATCATTCTCTTCCACGCGTAAAAGGACACTTTTTACAGGTAAATATCGAACACTATTACTTTCACCTCGTATACCTGCATGATCATGTTCCTGTGTAAACTCCCTCTCTAACCAAATCGAGAAGTGACAGGCTTTTTTAAGTGAGAGTGTAATGGCATCATCATGTTCCTGTTCATTGGAGAAGAGTGCTTCAAGTGTATTTAGGTAGTCCACAGAAGCAGAACAGGTCTCATACATATTTGTTTCATCATAAGTGAGTTGCATAAACTGTGTGACATAGTTAAATCCGCCTGCTTTTTTACCAGAACCGATAGCAGACTTACGCATACCTCCAAAAGGCTGTCTGATCACAATGGCTCCTGTGGTAGGACGGTTGATATAGAGGTTTCCTGCCAGCAATTTCTCTTTCCAACGCTCTTGTTCACGCTTATCAAGACTCTCCAGTCCTGAAGTAAGTCCATACCCTGTGGCATTGACTATCTCTATAGCATCATCAAGGTCATTGGCACACATGACACTCAGTACGGGTCCAAAAAGTTCTTTCATATGACAGAAGTCACCCTTTTGTGTCCCCCATCTGATAGAAGGTTTGAGCATATAAGGGTTTTCATTGTCTGCATAGGAGGGTGCAATGGCCCAAGTCTCATTTTTATCAAGGTAGCTAAGTGATGTTTTTAAGTCACCAGCAGGTAAGTTTGCCAGTGTCCCGATACGATTTTTAAAATCCCACACAGAACCCACTTCAAGTGACTGTGCTGCATCTATGAGTGATTGTTTAAAGTTTTCATCTTCATAGACCTCTTTTTCAAGTACCAAAAGTGAAGTAGCTGAACATTTTTGACCAGAGTTGCCAAATGCTGAAGTGATCACATTTTTGATTGCCTGATCACGGTCTGCCATCGCTGTGACGATCGTAGCATCTTTACCCCCGGTTTCTGCACTGAGTGCAATGTTTGGTCTTGCTTTTATCATACCGTAGGCTGTTTGTTCACCCCCGGTAAAAATGACAAAGTCAATGTCAGGGTTTGAGACAAGATGTTTGCCTACCAAAGAGCCACTTGTTGGTACAAACTGAAGTGTATTTTTACTGACCCCTGCATCCCAGAAACATTGACAAAGTCTGTATCCGCATAATAGTGCATCTGAAGAGGGTTTAAGAATGACAGTATTACCTGCTGCCAATGCAGCAGCCACACCACCTGTGGGGATAGCAATAGGGAAATTCCAAGGGCTGATAACAAGTCCAACTCCTTTTGCTTTGACATTTACGCCATTCAAACTGGATATTTTGTCTACACTATAGGGGTAGAAATTGAGAAAATCAATCGCTTCAGATACTTCTACGTCAGTCTCTGTAAATACTTTTCCCACTTCCGCAGCTGCAATACCGATAAGGTCTGCTCTTGCTTTTCTAAATTCATCTGCAACATGCATTAACATAGCTTGACGGCTTTTAACATCTAGATCTCTCCATCCATCGGGATCTTCTTTTGCTATTTTACGTGCCAGTTCCAAGTCGTCAGCCGTTGCTTTGTGATAGTAACCTACCTTGATTTTTTCATGGTATTGTGACTTGTCTATGATCTCTATTTTCTCACCTGTATGACTCTCTTTTCCTGCGATGACCGGAACAGCATTAAACCCACCATTTTCACCTACATTTTTCCATTTGTCAGCAATGGTGGCAGCCCATTTTTGATTTTGTGGTAAAGCAAAATCAGTATCGGGCTCATTTTTAAACTGATAAGCATGTATATCAATTTCAGATGATATGAAGGGGCGATTTCTGTCTTGTATACGGTTTGGTTTCAGTGTGAGTTTAGGCATCATCTCCACAGAATCGTCATAGCTTTTTACCAGTTTTTCCCATGCTTCACTGTCTACTTCAAGTCCAAAGCTATGTCTTAAAAAGTTTTGTTCTGCTGTGTTTTCGTCAAATCTTCTTACCAGATAGGCAATGGCATTAGTAAAAGTTTCCTGTGTGGCAATAGGTGCATAGAGTATCACATTCACTTGGTCATTTTTAAGTACCTGGTATGCCGACTCGCTCATACCCTCTAACATTTCAGCCGTATGAAATGCTTCTACGCCACGCTCTTTAGCCAGTAGTACTGCGAGTGCCTGATCAAAGAGATTATGTGACGCCGTACCTACATGTACGTATGGGGCTATTTCTTTAGAAAGAAGATAGTCCATAATCACTTTATAATTTGCATCACTTTCAACCTTAGATGAAAATGTGACATTCTCCCAGCCTCTTAAACTGGCTTCAGTCAGTTCCATCTCCTGGTTTGCACCCTTAACCAAACGTATCTTGATAGGTGCACCTCCGTTTTTTACACGCTCTTTTGCCCATACAGCCAGTTTTTGTACCTGTTCAAATGTATCTGGAAGGTAGGTCTGCACCACAATACCGGCATGATAATGATGAAACTCTTCCAGCTCAAGTGTGCTTTTGAAAACCTCGATGGTAAGTTCTAGATCACGATATTCTTCCATATCCAAGTTGACGAATTTATACTGTTTTTTATTCTGATGATCTACAAAAGTATTTTGCATAGCTGCACGATAAATGCGTACAAGCCTTTGGCTTATTTCATTCATACTCCACAGATGTGCATGGGGTATTATTTGAGAAAAGAGTGTCGATATTTTTATAGAAAGGTAGTCAATATCAGGGTTTTCCAAAGCTAAAATATACTTATTTATACGTTTCTGTGCCTCTTCTTCACCGAGTACGATCTCGCCAATGATATTGAGATTGACTCTTGTACCTTCTTTTCTTCTGTGTTGTATGTGTTTAAGGAGAGGATCATCCTCTCCTTTGATAATAATATTGGAAACATCATTTCTCAAATAGTCAATAAACAAGGGAATGGAAATGGAACTTACATAAATACCCACATGTCTAAATAGCCAAATGAGTATTTGTTCAAAAGAGGAGAAAAAATCAGTATTTTCATGTTTGGCAAATAGATATGCCAATTGGTCAGCGACACGAGTAGTATTTTTTGAACGAAAACTCTGATCTAGTAACTCGATCAGAAAGATTTTGTTCATGGGGTCATCAAGCATTTTATGCATCATATCATGAAAACGCTGCTCTTCACTTTTTCTGCTTTTTTGGATGAGACTCTGCCATCTGTGTGCAACATTTTTGACTTCATTCAATGTTTTGTTTGATATGTTCATAGTATTTGACTCCTTTGTCTCTATTTTCTAGATGTGGTTATAGTGTGAAACCTTAGGAGCTTTATGACAATAGTTTTATAAATGTTTTATTTTCACTCAAACTATCAAATGAATTTTCATTTTTTAATTCATCTTGTAAACTTGGTGCAATTTCAATAGCAAGTTTAATATCTGAAATTGCTTCATCTACATCTCCCAATTTGGCATTGGCACGTGCTCTTTGCCAATAGGACAAGGCATAGTTATCATCAAGTATGATGGCTTGATCACACAGAGATAATGCCCATCTTGTTTCATCTAGATCCAATAGGGTATGTGCTTTATGGGTCATAGCCTCCACACATACTGGTGATACTTTCAAAATTTCATCATAAAGATTTAATTTTTCTTGTGTACTCTCTTCGACTTCTACTCTTCTCCAAAGTGCATTGACTTTTTCTGTCTGTTCAAGGTGCTCTTGTGTTTGTAAAATAAGTTCAAACCGTTGTTTTGCTTTTGACTCAATATTGACCAATCTTTCTTCAAAATCTTTAGAAAGTTTTAATATTTTAGTTTCTACCAATTGTTCACTGTTCTCTTTGAGCTCTTTAAGAGATTTAAGTCCAACAATAAGAAGTATAGAACTCGCAGCTGCAATAATATAAAATATATTGTTGATCGTATCTGTTGCGTAAGTGATGGCTCTGTCACTTGCTGAAAGTTCACTTTTAGTGATCTGCTTTGTCACATCTTCTCTTAACTTTTGCTGGTTAGTTCTAAGCGCTTTTAGTTCATCAAAGACATAGCGTTCTATGAGTGGCTTTTCTAAAAGTGTATTGGTAGAACGATTTGTATCTTCCAATGCATAAGAGACATTACAAAAAATAAGACTTATCAATAATAGTTTGGTTATAAAATGTATGCCAATCATCTAAGCTCTCACTTGACCGCTGCCATATATTTTAAACTTGTACGTTGTAAGCCCTTCGATTCCCATAGGGCCTCGTGCATGAAGTTTATTTGTACTGATACCCACTTCTGCGCCAAAGCCAAATGAACCACCATCGGTAAATCGTGTACTTGCATTCACATACACTGCTGCTGCATCAATAGCATTCAAAAAGTTCTCAGCCGTGGTAATGTTTTCAGTGATGATGGATTCAGAGTGTCCAGAGCTAAATCTAACAATATGTTCAATAGCGCCTTCGACGCCATCAACTACTTTTATATTTAAGATATTTGCCAAATACTCCGTATCAAAATCCTCATCAGTAGCATTTTCTACCTCAATGATTTTTTGTGTATTTACACACCCTTTTAGTTCAGTATGTGCCTCATCAAATGCACTTTTGAGTTTAGGAAGCGCATCTTGTGCAATGGCACTATCGACAAGCAATGTTTCCATGGCATTACATACACCGGGACGTTGTACTTTTGCATTTAGTGCGATAGCAATGGCATTGTCAAGTTTTGCATCTTTATCTATGTAGGTATGACATTGACCTTTATCATGTTTAACGACACTGACGGTTGCATTCTCACTTACATGCTTGATAAGCCCAGCGCCACCTCTTGGAATGATCAGGTCAACATACTTATCCATCTTTATCAGCTTATCTACGCCTGCTCTTGAAGAGTCCGGGAATGAGTGACACTAAAGCTTTTGGCAAAGCATTTTTCTCCAGGACATCTTGTAATATCTTTGCAATGGCTTTGTTGGAATGTTCTGCCTCTTTACCGCCTTTTAAGATACAGACATTTGAACTTTTAAAACACAAAGCTGCTGTATCACTTGTAACATTTGGACGAGACTCATAGATAATACCGATGACTCCTATAGGAATGGATACTTTTTCTATCTTCAGTCCATCTTCTGTTACCCACCCGTCAAGTACTTTTCCCACAGGCTCTTTTAAGTGCAGCGATCTCCTCAATGGCAACTGCCATGGCATCTATTCTGCTTTCATCTAAAAAGAGTCTATCCATAAGCGCAGAAGAGAGGTTGTTTTTCTCTCCATCTTCCATATCTTTTTTATTTTGATTGACCAAGCTCTCACTGTTGGCTCTTAGAGCCTCAGCCATCTCTCTTAAAATTCTATTTTTTTCACGACCACTTAAAGTAGATAAGTATCCTGCTTGATTCTTTGGCCTCTTGTAAAAATTTTTCCATTGTAATACTCCTAATTTATGCTTCTATGATCATTGATATATTTTTTAAATTGTTTATTTGACTTCTTTTAGTTTTTTACTAAAAAGTGTACCCTTGTTATGCTTTCCATGTATAAGAAATTCTCTTGCAGCGGATAGATCAAAACCACTACATAAAAACATCTCTCGGTCTTTACTCATAATATGCTCAGCTGCTTTGAGTTTAGTCACTATGCCTCCTGTTGCAAATTGAGAGTTTGGAGTATGTTGCTGCTCTAGTTCTTCTTGTTTTGATCTCAGTGACAATTTTTCTGATTTTTGCATTTGGATTATCTTTAGGATTCGAATCATAATATCCATCAATATCACTCAATATCACAAGCAGATCAGCACCGGTATGATAGGTAATATGTGCAGATAGCTGGTCGTTGTCTCCAAAGAGTTGATCTGGCGTTGTTGAGATGTCATTTTCATTGACTATGGGTAAAATATCATTTCTCAATGTTCTTTCTATAATATCTTGAAAGATCTGTGTATGTACTCTTGAATCAAAATCTTCTTCAGTCAAAAGTATCTGAGAAATAGGAACATCATAAATATCAAATTTATTTTTATAAGAACTCATAAGGATAGGCTGTCCAACAGAAGCTAACACTTTTTTACTTGTAGGCACACTTCTGTTTAATTGAACTGCTGTATATCCTGCAGCGACTGCCCCAGATGACACAAGAATAACCTCATATTTTTTTCTAGCTTCAACGATCAAAGAGACTAGGTTCAACATCCTCTCTTTCGCAACACTTTTTGTATCTGTTAAGACGCTGCTTCCCACTTTTATCACTATTCTTTTCATTACTATAATTTCCTTTTGTCACTTTGTACTTTATTCTATTGAGATAATAAATAAATCTCTATGCTCAGATATGGTTTAATTATCGACCCTGCGTATAAACTTAAAAAAATTTAATTTCTTCCCCCTCATTAGTTCTAAATCATTTTCATATCCTCATTTTGAGTATATTTAGTATACACAGTATGTAAAATATTTACATGTTGTTATAATAGTTATAACATATTAAACTTTAAATAAAATATATAGTATGTATTAATCATAAAATTTAATTATTTATAAGTATCATTTTTTGTATTTTATGAAAAAGTTATCTGCTATTGACATCAAAAATCTAGAATAGCGGTGTGTTGCATCTGTGATGTGTCATTAAAATAAGTATAAATACAACAATGATCATCAATTGATAGGTATAAAAATAATATTAGTGATACAATAGAGTTATCTCTATAGATAGGAAATAATTATGAAAATATTGAACATTAAACGAGTTTTAGTTGTTATAGCAGTAACAGGATTCATGGCAGGATGTGCCCAAATTGGACCAAAAACACAAAAGGGTGCCCTTATAGGTGCTGGTACAGGAGCAGTGGTTGGTGCTGTATCTGGCGGTTCAGTACTTAAATCAGCAGCTATTGGTACAGCGATAGGTGCAGGTGTAGGATATTTCGAAGATACAAAATAGATACAACTTGTAGGTGAGGTGCTGGATTGGCATTAATGCTTTTGGCCACTTTAATTTTCATACAGTGCATTTTTAACACAGACTTACCCACACGCCTACATCCATATCTGAATCAGCAGAACCAATGAACGAACCTGCAATAGGGGGTACAGATTCTGCCAGTCTGGATACGGCTACGGGTATATGGTCTGTTCCGACAATATCTCCAACAGTTGGGTCAAATCCTTTCCATCCTCCGCCAGGTATGTAGACTTCAGTCCATGCATGTGTAGAGCCGACTTGTGCAGACATGAGTGGGGCATGAAGATAACCACTCACAAAACGGGAGGCCAAGCCTAAACACTTGACTGCTTCCATAAACAAGAGCGCAAAATCACGACAAGACCCAGAGCCAAGAGAAAGTGTCTCTTTGGCAGTTTGTACTCCGGGTTCTTCTCGCACTGTGTACGAAAATGTATGATGGATGAAAGTGGCAAGTTTTTGTAAGAGTGTATAGGTCTGGATCACTTCACCTGTTCTCCATATATTAAAAATCCAATCATTCAAGAGTACGCGTGTTTCTTCATCGGGTAATACCATATAGGGTGAAAGTAAAAACCTATCAGAAGATTGGTATTGAAATGGGTAATATATAGCATAATCAGCTACCATAAAATCCAAAGGATTTTCATTGTACTGTTGGATGATCACTTCGCTTTCAATCAAGAGATTTTGTGTAGGTTGATCAAAATTGGCTATGGCAACTGAATTCTCTTCTACGTCACGATGCCAAAAGATTTTAGCCTCAGGTGTGCACTTTAAAACAAAAGACTCGATACGGAGTTCATGATTTTCTCTAGGACGCAAAAGTAAATGATGTGTCCCGAGTGTCACACGGTTGGAATAGTTATAGTAGGTACGATGAATAATTTTATAGCGTTTCATATTTATCCTGACACAGATTGAAAATAGAGACATCTTCAGCATCACAGTCATACCCTATGGCAACATAAACGTCTTTTATTGTGGGCGCAATATATGTGTAAAGAGAGTAGGTACAGTATTGTTGAATGTTAAATCCCCTTATAATGCATATGTAATGCAAACTATCTAAGTATAACGTAAATTACAGGGGGATATGATGTAACATAGCCATGAGAAACCCTTTTCTACCAACACACTGTCTGTTGTATTGTAATAAAATTTTGACTTTTTTAAAGTTATATGATATCATTAAATATAGTTTAGTCACTAAGTATAAAGGTTTACTAAATGTAAGGAGTCAAAATGACCTATCATGAATCGATGGAATATTATAAAAAAGAAGAAGGCAAAGACAGAATTATCTGTTTATTGTGTCGGCATGCTTGTCAATTAAAAGAAGGGCAAGTGGGCATCTGTGGTGTGAACAAAAATGTTGATGGAGAGCTTAAAACACTCGTTTACGGTCACCCTGTAGCACTGAATGTAGATCCGGTTGAGAAAAAACCGTTGTATCATTTTTTACCTGGTACAAAAGTGCTTTCTTTTGGAACAGTAGGATGTAATTTTAAATGTCCTTTTTGTCAAAACTGGGATATCTCTCAAGAAAAAACAGTGAATGAAGAGATAAAAGTAAGTCCCGAACAGATGGTGGATCTGGCACTTAAAGAAGGTGCTAAGTCCATAGCTTATACCTACAATGAACCGACTATTTTCTACCCTTATGCCAAAGACATAGGAGTCATTGCAAAAGAAAAGGGTCTTAAAAACATTTTTGTCTCTAATGGGTTTGAATCAGTAGAGATGATAGAAGACATGGCAACATGGGTAGATGCCGCCAATATAGACTTGAAAAGTTGGGATGATACCTACTATAAAAAAGTACTTAAAGGTGGGCTCGAAGAGGTGAAAGATACACTCAGAAGAATGGTCAAAGCAGGTATATGGGTCGAGGTAACCACTTTGCTCATAGAAGGAGATAATGACAGTGATGATGCACTAAGAGAAATGGCGGCATTTATAGCCAATGATCTGGGTAAACATGTACCATGGCATTTGAGTGCATTTTTTCCTAACTATAAAATGCAAGATCACGATGCAACTAAAGTAGAGACACTTCAACGTGCGAAAGACATAGGAGAAGAAGCAGGACTTCAGTATATCTATCTGGGGAATGTTGCAGTCCATGGCAGAACACATTGTCCTAAATGTGACACGGTACTGATAGACCGTGCAGGCTATCATACAAGTATTAAGATGCTTGAAGAGGGACATTGTGGTGCCTGTGGACAAGAGATAGAAGGAGTATGGTCATGAGCACAAGAGAGTCTGCAGTTTCTGGTCAGTTTTACCCCTCTGATGGTGATGACATTATATCTATGATAACAGCGTACAATGAGAAACTTGATGCGCACCTAAAAAACAATCCCTCTCTTCTTCAACTCAATCCTAGAGCAGTGATAGTTCCTCATGCAGGGTATGTGTACAGCGGATTTACAGCCAACATCGCACTAAGGCTCTTGGGCAACAGTGACATAAAACGTATTGTGGTCATAGGACCTAGCCACCGTGTCTATTTAAAGGGTACAAGCATCTCTGAGTATGATGACTATGCCACACCTTTAGGAACGTTGTCTATGGATAGGGAACTCATCCATAGTCTAAAACAAAAGTTCTCTCTGCCTTTTATGCCTGAAGCGCATCATGAACATAGTACAGAAGTACAGATACCTTTCATCAAAGCCTATAAACCTGATGTCTCAGTGGTTGAATTGGTATATGGAGATGAAAACCCAGACAAATTGGCAGAGATTATCGGATATTTACTAGATGAGCCAAGTACCGCTGTAGTCATCAGTACAGACTTAAGTCATTACTATGATATGGAAAAAGCAAATAGACTTGATAGCATTTGTTTGGATGCGGTGAAAACACTCAATGTAAGTCAGTTACACAAAGGTTGTGAAGCCTGTGGGAAAATAGGAGTAGAAGCGATGCTCCTCAGTGCAAGACATAGCGGTTTAAAACCTATTCTGTTGGATTATCGTACAAGTGCAGATGCAAGTGGTGATACGTCACAGGTAGTAGGCTATATGAGTGCTGCTTTTGTGGAGGAACTTTAAATTGGAACATAAAAAAGAGGCACTTTTAAGTCTAGCACGTGCGAGCATTGCTGAAGCACTCAGGATACCATATCCACTCGATCTCGAAGAGACATTAGCCAAAAACCCTTGGTTAGAAGAAGAGGGTGCTTGTTTTGTAACGCTCACAACAAGTGGTCATGACCTTAGAGGTTGCATAGGTACTATTTCTGCACATCGTAAACTCTACGAGGACATCATCCATAATGCCAAGAGTGCAGCGATGCATGACCCAAGATTCACTTCTCTTACAGCTGATGAGTTTGAAGATATCAAAGTGGAGGTTTCACTCTTGACTGAACCTCATGTTTTACTTTATAACTCTGTAGAGTCTTTGAAATCAAAAATAGATGTAGGGGTAGATGGGGTCATTTTAAAGCAAGGCATGTATCAGGCTACATTTTTACCACAGGTATGGAAGCAGTTACCTACATTTGAACTCTTTTTCTCTCATCTTTGCCAAAAGGCAGGCATGGAAGCTAACTGCCTTGATGCAATGCCTGAGATCTTGATTTATCAAGTCGAGGAGTATGCAGAAGCGTAAAAGCATTCATTAATGATTTAGATGTAAAATAAATCAAAGGAGTTTACATGACACAGTATATAAAATGGTTCAAAGAATTGAACATCAGTGATGTTGATTTAGTCGGTGGTAAAAATGCTTCCCTTGGTGAAATGTACCAAAATCTCACACACAAAGGTATACGAATACCTAATGGGTTTGCAGTCACTGTTGAGGCATACAAACATATACTCGATGAAAATGAGTCATGGTCAAAGTTAGAAGCTATACTTGATGCGCTTGACCCCAGTAATGTCAAGCAGTTACAGGAGAGTGGAAAAGCGTGTCGAGCCATCATGCATGCCTGTAAACTTCCAGAGGATCTCAGAGTACAAATAAAAAACGCCTATGAAGCATTAAAAGAAGAGTACGGTGAAGATGTCACCCTTGCAGTGAGAAGTTCTGCGACAGCAGAAGACTCTCCTGAAGCCTCTTTTGCTGGTCAAAATGAGACCTACCTGAACATCAAAGGATTAGATGCGCTGATGGATGCTTATGTAGAATGTCTAGCCTCCAACTTTACAGACCGTTCGATCCACTACAAGTATGTACATGGATTTGATTATCTTAAAGTCCATTTGAGTGTCGTGATGATGAAAATGGTACGAAGTGACAAAGCACAGAGTGGAGTGATGTTTTCTATAGACCCAGAGACAGGGTTTAAAGAGGTTGTCTTTATCAATGCAGCACATGGATTGGGTGAGAATATTGTTCAAGGCAGTATCGCGCCAGACAGCTTTTATGTCCATAAGCCTACCTTAGAAAAAGGCTACAAATCTGTACTCAAACGAAAACTTGGAGATAAGGCTCTCACGATGATCTTTTCAGACCCTGAAAAAGATGACAAAAGTACCACAGGGTTTACTAAAAATGTAGATACTCCTCAAGAACTAAGATCACAGTATTGTATCTCTGATGAAGAGGTCGTACGTTTGGCTGAGTATGCTGTGAAAATAGAATCACATTACTCCAAAGAAGCTGGCTACAAAAAGCCTATGGATATAGAGTGGGCAAAAGATGGTTTGGATGGAGAACTATACATCGTTCAAGCTCGACCGGAGACTGTGGAGTCTAGAAAAGAAGCCAATACTTTAGAGATGTATACACTCAATAAGCGCAGCAAAGTACTGATAGAAGGTAATGCAGTAGGTACAAAGATCGGTGCAGGAAAAGTACGAAAGATAAAAGACATACACAAGTTAGATGAGTTTGAAGCGGGTGATGTTCTTGTAGCTGAGACAACCAGTCCGGACTGGGAACCGGTGATGAAGATAGCTTCTGCCATAGTCACTAACTCGGGTGGTAGAACCTGTCATGCAGCTATAGTATCGAGGGAGCTTGGTATACCAGCCATAGTAGGTGCACCTAATGCTACAGAGATATTGAAAGAGGGAACAGAAGTAACGGTCAGCTGTTCAGAGGGTGAGACAGGCTTTGTCTATGAAGGATTACTTGATTTTGCAGTGACACAGACTGATTTAAGTCGTGTACCCACAACTAAAACAAAAGTGATGATGAACCTTGGTAATCCTGAACTGGCTTTCTCTTTTGCATCTTTACCCGTAGAAGGTATAGGGTTAGCCAGAATGGAGTTCATCATCAACACAGCCATAAAAGCACATCCTATGGCACTCATCCACCCTGAAAAAACAGATAAAAAAACGCAGGAACGGTTAAAAGGTTTAACACAGGCCTATGAAACGAATGAAGCATTTTTTGTACAAACGCTCTCTGAAGGTGTAGCAAGCATCGCTGCATCTGTGTACCCTAAGCCTTGTGTGGTACGTATGAGTGATTTTAAAACCAATGAATATGCCTCGTTGTTAGGAGGTGAATTCTTTGAAGCAGAAGAAGCCAACCCTATGATAGGGTTTCGTGGGGCATCACGGTACACACACCCCTCTTATGAAGAAGGCTTCGCTTTAGAATGTGCCGCGATGAAGCGTGTCAGAGAAGAGATGGGGTTTGATAATGTCATATTGATGATACCATTTTGTCGTAGAGTAGAAGAGGGACAACGTGTACTCGATGCTATGGAGAAGTACGGTCTTATACGTGGTGAAAATGGACTCAAAATATACGTCATGTGTGAGATACCTAATAATGTCATACTCATAGATGAGTTTTGTGCACTTTTTGATGGCATAAGCATCGGTTCAAATGATCTCACTCAACTAACACTTGGTGTAGACCGAGACTCTGAAATAGTGGCTTTTGACTACGATGAGCGTGATCCAGGGGTCATGAAAATGATAGAGATGGCAGTAGAAGGCGCAAAGCGAAACCAACGTTATAGTGGTATCTGTGGGCAAGGGCCTTCAGATTATCCTGAGATGGCAGAGGCACTTGTAAACTTAGGGATTGAGTCGATGAGTCTGAACCCTGACTCTGTGTTAAAAACGATACAGAATATCAGTCATCTTGAATCTAAATTAGAGAAATAGCTATGTGCTATTTCTTCTTACTTACCTTTTCACCCTTATCAACTTTTTCTTTTCTTTTATAATCTTTAACATGTTTTTTAATTTCTTGCTTTAACTCTTTTTTGAGCATATTGTCCATTTGCTTTTTAATGTACTTTTTAATCTTCTTTTTTTCAATCATGTCTTTATCCTTTTAGATTTTATGATACGACTTATTAAGTAGTACCTTTTTATATGATAAGACAAACAAACTTTATATTGTATAAAGTCAGCTATTTAGCATCATAAATAAATCACCTTTTAGGGTGATTAAAGCATCATCTATAGCTATTTAAATCTATATTTATATATGAAATATTTATAAATTAAATTAGGACTACTTATATCTTATTAATGATGCTTTAAATTTGACTGAGTTATCATTTAGCACCGTAGAGATAATTAAAAATAAAATAAAATTTTTTAACATTTTTACAAAGCTGAATAAGGACATTAAATGAAGAGAAAAAAGATAGCATCAAGTAAAGCAGTTATAGATGTACTGCATGGCAATGGTAAAGGAAATTTGAGTCGTAGAAATGCACTTAAACTCATGGGACTTGGTGGTGCAGCTACCGTTATGGGAGTACCTTCTTCAGTGCATGCTGAAGAAGAAAATACGAAGAGTGACAAAAAAGTCAAAGTTTTAGTCGTTGGTGGAGGTGCCGGAGGTATCATGGCACTTGCCAGACTCCATAGTGCTTTGCCTAATGCTGAGATCACTATCATCGCACCTAATGAAAAACATCTTTATCAGCCTGGACAAATTTTTATGGCTGCAGGGCTTTATACTTTTGATGATATTGTTAAGGAAAATAAAGAGTTTATTCCTGATGATGTGACTTGGATTAAAGATGAAGTAGCTTCTTTTGATCCTGATAATAATAAAGTGGTTACCCGTGGGGGGCAAGAAGTTGTTTATGATTCTATGGTTGTTGCTACAGGTATGGTATATCATTATGACTGGATCAAGGGTTTGACAGAAGATGATATTGGTAAAAATGGTATCTCCAGTGTGTATTTAAATGATCTAGAGAAAGGTACTGCTGATGGTGGTACTGTAACGTGGGAATGGTTTGAAGCACTTAAAAAAGCGTCGGCAGAAGGAGAAAAACCAAAAGCTATTTTCACACACCCAAGTACACCAATTAAATGTGGAGGCGCACCACAAAAAATACTCTATCTGAGTGCTGACCATTTGAAAAAAGATAATTTAGGTGCTGACTATATATTTGCAACAGCTAGTAAAAAGCTTTTTAGTCTTCCTGAGATCGATAAGTCATTGGCAGAAGTACAAAAAAGATATGACACCATCACCAACAAATTTAGCCATAATCTTGTGGCTATAGATGTGAATAAAAAAGTTGCCACTTTTGAAGAAACCTATGAAATCAAAGGTGAATACGATGAAGACCTTGGTGAGTATGATGTAACAGAAGAAAAAAGAATGGTGGAGTTGAACTATGACTTTATACATGTTGTTCCGCCTATGGGACCACCTCAAGCACTTGTCGATTCACTTTTAGGTTGGCAAAAAGGTACAGCAAAAGGCTGGCTGGAAGTAGACCAAGAAACACTCCAGCACAGAAGATACAAAAATGTATTTGGTATTGGAGATGTTTGTGGTATACCTCTTGGTAAGACAGGAGGGTCAGCAAGGCACCATGGACCTATCGTTGTCGGTAACCTTGTTGCTCAGCTCGAAGGAAAACCACTTGTAGAAAAATTTGATGGGTACACTGTATGTCCTCTTAAAGCTGGATATGGTGAAATTATCATGGCAGAATTTAACTATGAAGGACTTGCCCCTACCATACCATTTTTAGATCCGGCAGAGCCACGATACTTTTGGTGGGCCTTTGACTTGTATCAATTAAAACCTATGTATTGGTATCTTATGTTAAGAGGATGGTTTTAGGATTAAATCACACCATTTTTGTCTTAATTAAAAGTTATAATATTCATTAAAATAATGATATACTTAGATATAAGTAAAAATAAAGGAGAAAATCATGAATGGATTTGATGCATTGTTTGAAAAAGCGAAAAATCGTGTACAGGCGTTGTCTGAATTACCGTCTATCAAAGAAGAGTCAGTTGAGCAGATGCTTGAGGGCAGAGGAATAGAACGACGTGACTTTATGAAGTGGGCGGCTGGTATTACAGCGATGCTTGCACTACCAGCTCAGTTTACTCCTTTATTTGCAGAAGCTGCAAAGCTTGCAGACCGTGTGCCACTGGTCTGGTTACATATGGCAGAATGTACAGGATGTAGTGAATCACTTATTCGTTCAGATGCTCCTACCATCGACTCTCTCATTTTTGATTATATTTCCCTTGAATACCATGAAACACTTATGGCTGCTGCAGGATGGCAGGCAGAAGAGAATCTTGATAATGCCTTAGAAAAGTATAAAGGGCGTTATGTATTACTTGTTGAAGGGGGAATTCCAACAGCTATGAACGGTCAGTACTTGACACTCGGCGCGCATGGAAGAACTGGACTTGATGTAGTAACTGCAGCTGCTAAAGATGCTGCAGCGATTTTTTCCATAGGTACTTGTGCCGCTTTTGGAGGTATTCAGGCAGCTGCGCCAAATCCTACTGGAGCAAAGGGAGTAGACAAGGTTGTCTCACAACCTGTTATTAATGTACCTGGTTGTCCGCCAAGTGCTTCGAACATTGTGGGAACATTGATGCACTATTTACTCTTTGGTACGTTACCTGCACTAGATCGTTATCATCGTCCAAAATGGGCGTATGGCCACCGAATACATGACCTTTGTGAACGTCGTGGACACTTTGATGCAGGAGAGTTTGTAGAGACCTTTGGTGATGATGGTGCAAAAGACGGATGGTGTCTCTATAAGCAAGGCTGTAAAGGGCCATATACCTTTAACAACTGTTCAACAGAACGTTTTAATCAGCATGTCAACTGGCCTATTGGTGCAGGGCATGGATGTATGGGATGTTCTGAACCTGACTTTTGGGATACGATGGGTCCATTGGAAAAACCGATCCAATCTCATCTTGTGATGGGTCTAAACTCCACTGTTGACAAGATAGGTACAACACTCTTAACTGCAACGGTTGTAGGTATCGGGGCACATGCAGTGGCAAGTATGTTTATGAATAAAAAAGATGGGAAGGAGGGATAAATTATGGGTAACAGACGTGTAGTAATTGATCCGATAACAAGAATTGAAGGGCATCTGCGTATAGAAGTAGAAGTAGATGAAAACAATGTAGTCCAAAAAGCTTACTCCTCATCAACATTATGGAGAGGGATAGAGCTCATCTTAAAAGGGCGTGACCCTCGTGATGCAGGTCTTATGGCACAACGTATTTGTGGGGTGTGTACCTATTCACACTATAAAGCAGGGGTAGAAGCTGTAGAAGATGCTTTAGGTGTAGAAGCACCGTATAATGCAAAACTTGTACGTTCACTTCTTAATGCATCACTCTATATGCATGACCATACGGTACATTTTTATCATTTACACGGTCTTGACTGGGTAGATGTGGTCTCAGCACTGAGTGCAGATCCTGAGAAAGCATCCAAATTGGCATTTAAGTACTCTGATCTACCAATTGCTACAGGAACAGATGAACTCAAAGCGGTACAGCAGCGTGTGAAAACATTTGTAGACAAAGGGCAACTTGGGCCATTTGCCAATGCCTATTGGGGAAATGGAACCTATAAGTTTTCACCAGAGCAAAACCTTATTGCACTTTCACACTACCTCAAGGCACTTGAAGTGCAACGTGTAGCAGCACAAATGTTTGCTATATTTGGTGCAAAACAGCCACACCCACAAAGTCTTGTGGTTGGTGGAGTAACGTGTGTACGTGACATTTTGAGTCCTACAAGACTTTCTCAGTGGAGAGAGAAGTATAAGATTGTAAAAGATTTTATAGACCGTGCCTATCAGGCAGATATCGTTATGGCAGCCGAAGCATATGGTACAGAAGAGACAGTACTTGGTGGCGTAGGGGTGAAGAACTTCATGGCAGGTGAAGCATTTATGCTTAACCGAACAGAACACCTTTTCCAAAGTGGAATTATCAGAGGTGGAGACCTAAGTCAAGTGTTCGACATTGATGATATGAAGATCGAAGAAGATGTGACACATGCATGGTATAAAGGGACTAAACCGCTTCAGCCGTATGATGGTGTCACTGATCCAGACTATACCGGGTTTGTAGATGGTGATACTGTAAATGGTGAAGCAAAGATCATTGATGAAAATGCAAAATACTCTTGGGTAAAAGCACCACGTTACGATGGTGAAGCAATGGAAGTTGGACCACTTTCATGTCTGCTTGTAAACTATGCAAGAGGAAACGAAAAAGTCAAAGCTGAAGTAGGTGGTTTCCTCAAACGAACGGGCTTACCAGTAGGAGCACTTCTTTACAACACTAGGACGTACAGCTGCACGTATGCTTCAAACCAAACTCATTTCAGATAATGCGATCACTATTTTTGATTCATTGGTTGAGAATATTAAAACAGATGACAGTACATACACTAAATTTGAGATAGACCCTGATAAAGAGTATACAGGACGCTTCATTGGTGAGGTGCCTCGTGGAACACTGAGTCACTGGGTGCGTATTAAAAATGGTTTGATTGAAAATTATCAGGCAGTAGTACCAACCACATGGAATGCAGGGCCAATCGATGCCAATGGTACTATTGGACCATATGAAGCTTCTTTGGTTGGGTTAAAACTTGAAGACCCGACTAAACCGCTTGAAGTACTTAGAGTCATACACTCGTTTGATCCATGTATGTCATGTTCTGTGCATGTGATGGATATGAAGGGTACAGAACTTAGTGAATTTAAAGTCAACCCTATGAGTAGTGGAGCTACTTGTTAGTACACAAATACTATTTATAAAATGAATGAGAAGGAGTAAATATGGGACAAGAAGAAAAATATACCTCAGACCATCCTGATTTTGTCTATAGCAGTGGTAATAGGATTTTACATTGGATACGTGCTTTGGTCATCACAGGTTTGATCATCACAGGTTTTTATATTGCATCACCCTTTCTTTCACCTGAAGGTTCAACAGATAAACTTCTTTATGCAGAGTGGACAAATTGGCATTTCATTTTAGGGTTTATTCTTATCGCTTCTGGAATACTTAGAATCTATCTTTTCTTTTTTGGAAAAGACAGTGATGGAGAGTTACGTTCACTCAAAGATGTGTTTAGTGTCAAATCTTGGATCAAACAGTTAAAATCTTATTTTTTCGTTGGTGAGTTACGTAAAAAAGGTTTGTATGGACCACTACAGTTTTTGACCTATACGATGATCATGGTCTTAGTTATTGTGGCATCTGTGACTGGACTTATACTTTATGTACATGTGTATCATCAAGGAATAGGTGGTTGGCTTTATGACTCTATGCGTGTATTGGAAGCATGGATGGGTGGACTTGCAAATGTACGTTATATACACCATATTACGATGTGGGGATACTTGATCTTTATTCCTATTCATATTTACTTGGTTATCTGGTCTGCGATTCGATTTAAACATGGTGCACTTGATGTGATGTTTACAGGGTATGACTACCATCTTAAAAAAGAAGATGAAAAAGCCAAAAAAGAAGACGATAAGTGAAAATATTAGTACTGGGTATTGGTAATCTTCTTTTTGGAGATGAAGGTATAGGTGTACACTTCATAAAGTATATGGGTGAAAAGTATGACTTTGAAGGAGAACATCAGATTGACATTGTGGATGGTGGTACACTTGCTCAAAGACTCATACCTATTATTGTAGAGTATGACCATCTAATCATTGTTGATACGATCAATGCTTCTGGTGTCAATGCAGGTGAAGTCTACTTTTTTGACTTTGATGCAGTACCTGACGCGGTAGATTGGCAAGGGAGTGCACATGAAGTGGAGATGTTACAAACACTCAATATGATGGATCTTGCAGGTGATCGTCCACCAACGATGATCATGGGTGTGGTACCAACTATCATAGAAGCGACAGAGTTTTCTCTCTCCGAAGGTGTAGCAGATGCTGTACCGCTCATGGAGAAAACACTTTTGGATTATTTAGAAACATTAAGGCATTACATGCAGTAAAAAAAGCAGAAGTAGATATGCAGGCTATTCTTCCAAACTCTTTTAGGGCACTTGATGCATATAGCGTTTAAATTTGAATATATCCATGATAATGGATTATTTACACGACTCTTAAAACGTATAGAAGAAGTCTCAGCTATCCCTCTTTCTCTGTATCAATGAAGATAATTTTTATATTATAGAAGCTTCTGGAGATCAACCTACACTTGAGACTTTAGCAGAACAGATATCTAGACTTGTTCCTCAGTCTCTCTTTTTAAAAGAATCTAAGATAGAAGCAGTAGAAAAAGAAGAAAGGGACGGAAGAGGTAAAAAGACAACTATCTGAGTCAACGACTACGTTTAAAGTACCTTACTGTCCTGAATGTCAAGAGAATGTAGTAACTTCACTTAATCCCTTTAATACATGCGCAGTGTGTGGATTTAGTGATACATCTCTTACGTTAAAAGATCTTACTACATCTACTGGTATGACAGCGACCAATAGAAGAAGCATTTTTTAACAAAGCAGCAGAGTTTTTACTTAAAGAGGGTGAAGTTACACTTCCTACCTATAATGGTATAAGACGTTTCTCTTTCTTAGAAGCTAAAAAGACAGAAGAGAAGGTATTTTGTATTGTGATCCTACTGATATTTCCTCATAACTTTCTTATCACACAAGGAGAGTTAGATGCATTGATGATGGTAGAAAAACCTACGGTACGTTTAAAACCAAAGTTAATATTTCGTGCAGAACATGACACTTGAAGAAGCCTTTTTATCCCGTTTTTTTTGCTGATGACAAAGTCACTTTAGCATTTTCTACGGCATTAAAAAACAAAGGTATCGATGCCGTTTTTTCTGACAATGTACCGACACTTCGTGTTGCTTCAGCATTAGAGGAAAACCTTATAATTACATCTGGACGTGATATGTTGCCATGGCATGTTCCGATGGGTTTAAATACGGCTTCATTTTGTGCATATGATGGTTTTCAAGCTTATGGTGATACTAATGGATTACAGGTAGATAGAAAATAGTTGTTAGGTAATAAACCTTTTATACAGATATGTTGCCAACAGTGAAGACTCACCAGACCAAAAATGCCATTGTTTTGAACCAGCACATGCTGCACAACGTTCTATTGTGCTGGAACATCAGTTAGAAGGTAAAGCCTTTGTGGTATACATCTTAGTCGTGAAATACACTCTCACATATTTCTGCTTTTTCTAAGTAAGATAGGGTATACACCTATGGTACTTTTTAGAGATGAAGATATCACACAACCTACGTGATATGTTAGAAGCGATTGAAAGATGGATGAAGGTGGAATGCGACTTGGTCGAAAACTTTAAAAATGCATTTCCTGAACTCTATGAAAAGATAGAAAAACAACAGTTTACATAGCGCATACAGATATCTCTGATATAACTAAAATATGGTCTATGGCAGCTTCTATTCATTGGTTTGTATGAAGGTGAGGATGCATGTAAAGTCATGTGAAGTACTTGAAGCAACAGCCATAGAGTTTGGTGGAAAATCAGGTCCTCGTATTGACTATAAAGTGATCAGTACAGATGAAGGGTATCAACTTGATATGAGACTTGCCATTCGTTCTGCTATGAGTTTTAAACTCGCTGGTCTTGATGATTATCTGCTTAGTTTTGGATTTATTGATTCATTGGCTGATTTTATCGCACAGCAGGCAGAAGATGCTGATGCCAATATTGGCATACATGGTGTGACACTCAGTGGTGGTCTCTTTGAAAACCGTCAGTTACTCATGCGAACCTATAATGCCTTGAGTGTCAACTATCCTATCTATAGAAATGAGCGTTTGAGTATGGATGGTGCAAATGTGGCACTTGGAGCCATTACTCTTGGCAGTGAAGTATAAACATTACCAATCAGTCTGCGTATGGTAGAATACAAAGAATACTAGGACAATACACGCCATTGATGAATAAAAACTTCCCCATTGGCAAGGAGAATGCAGTACATGGAGCCCTCTACTTATAAGATACAGATAGAAGGTACCGTACAAGGCGTTGGGTTTCGCCCTTTCATCTACACACTTGCACACCGCTATGGACTCAAAGGTACGGTACTCAATGGCACACATGGTGTGGTCATCGTGCTCAATACTACTGAGCCGTTGTTTCAAACATTTTTTAGATGCCATACAAGACAGAACTTCCTCCCTTAGCCATCATCGATAAGATAACATCTTCAAATAGATACTGATGAAGTGTTTGATGATTTTCAGATCATCAGCACCAGTGACGAGGGTGAAAAAACAGTACGTGTACCACCAGATGTAAGCATTTGTAGTGCATGTGAAGAAGAACTTTTTGACCCGACTAACCGTCGGTTATGGATATCCGTTTATCACCTGTACACAGTGTGGGGTACGTTACTCTATCATCTATGATCTACCTTATGACAGAAAAGAGACTTCTATGAAGTTTTTCAAGATGTGTGATGCCTGTGAAGCGGAGTATACCAATCCACTAGACAGACGCTACCACGCACAACCCATAGGGTGTTTTGACTGTGGACCACGATTAAAACTGCTCGATAAGCATTCTAAGGACTGTAGATACTTCTGATGACATTCAAAAAACAGTAGAGCTGTTAGAACAAGGCAAGATCGTTGCCGTTAAAGGTGTGGGTGGCTACCACCTCATGTGTGACGCGACCAATGCACAAGCAGTTGAGACACTACGCCAAAGAAAACGAAGACCAAGTAAACCTTTTGCTGTCATGGTGAGAGACAGTGACATGGCAAAAGAGTATGCAACCTTTAGTGCGCAAGAAGAAGCCATTCTCTGTTCAAAAGAAAGACCTATCGTCTTGATGCAAAGTACTAAAGAGAAGTTACAGGGTGTAGCCCCTCACATTTCTAGGTTAGGACTTTTTTTACCTTATACGCCTTTACATTTGCTACTCTTAGAGAAGTTACAACGCCCACTGGTAGCTACTTCAGCCAATGTCACAGATGAGCCCATCTGTACAAATTTAGCGTCGTTAGAGAAACTTAATGGGGTGTATGACTATGTGTTAGAGCATAATCGTGACATCGTGAATGGTTGTGATGACTCGGTGATGATGGTTGTTGAAGAATCAGCCAGTCATTCTGAGACGTGCCAGAGGTTTTGCACCTGCAAGTGTGCAACTGCCATTTAGGCTCAAGCAAAATGTTTTAGCCTTGGGAGCCAACCAAAAAAGCACCATCGCCATAGGTTTTGAAGATCAGGTGATACTCTCTCCACATATTGGTGATTTAGGCTCCATTGGCTCAGTGGAGTACTACGAAAAAAACATAGCTACTTTGCAGCGTATGTACGACTTTAAACCCTACACTGCTAGTGCACGATAAACATCCTCAGTATGAGAGTACAAAGTATGCCATCCTTCGACAAGCTCAGGAAGCACATAGTGAACTCGGTGACTGAGCGTGTCGAAGTCCAACACCACTATGCACACATATTAGGAGTGATGGCAGAAAAACAACTTCAAGGCAAAGTCTTTGGTGTGGCGTTTGATGGTACAGGCTATGGGGATGATGGCAACCTTTGGGGTGGAGAGTTCATGGTGTGTGACTATGAGGGGTATGAGCGTGTGGCACACCTGAACTACTTTAAACTCCTCGGAGGTGCTAAAGCCATCAAAGAGCCTAGACGTGTAGCACTCTCTTTACTTTTTGACCTCTATCAAGAGAGGGCACTCACTTTAGAAAACCCAACGACACAAGCCTTTAATGAAGTAGAGTTAAAGACCTACTTCTTAGCATGGCAAAAAGGACTTAATGCACCTCTGAGTTCTTCTGTGGGGCGATTGTTTGATGCAGTGGCATCACTGCTAGGCATCTGTCAGGTGATGAGCTTTGAGGGTGAGAGTGGTATGCACCTTGAAGAGTACTACAGTAGTGATGTAGTAGGGCACTACAGTTTTGGGTATGAAAATGGGCAGATAGATGTTTTACCTATGGTAGAGCGAGATGTTACAAGAGAAAGATACAGCAGTGGCTGTCTCAAAGTTTTTCCATACTTTAGTAGAGATGATAGCTGTGGTGTATGCACCTTATGACTTACCTATGGTTCTCAGTGGTGGGGTGTTTCAAAATAGGGTGCTTTTGGGTCTGGTACTTCAGAGGTTTCCTGATGCTGTTATCTCGAATGCTATTCCTCCGAATGATGGAGGGATTGCACTTGGGCAGGTGGTGTCTCTTTTAGGTTAAGTAGTAAATATTTTTAATGTAGAGACATGAAGTAAGAGAACTGCTTATAAAACTACTTATAAATAGTCTTTTTCATAGCTATCAATTTAACTTTAAGTGCATCCAATAGCAATAATTGATATTTTCATTTGAGCACTTTGCTTACTTAATAGCCATCCAAGCCACAAAAATCCTTATCTATAAGTATTTAACATTGATCTGTATGGATTAGCTTCATGAAAGTCATCGATAAACTTCGGAGGAAATAGCTCATTACATTTAATTCAATGGCTTCATATTTCATCTTTTTGATAATAGTAGGTTTCTCCAGTAATATCTGAGTCCTTGAGTATTCTTATATAATGAAAAAGCCTCAACGTCTCCATAGATATTTCTCGGCATATTTAGAATCTAGTTTGATACTTTTTGAATACTTTTCATTTGCTTTTTTATAATATTTTGGAACCGTTTTACCTTTTATTGAATATGAGATGCTAAATCTGTGAGCTATGCGATCATGCTAGTAAGGTTTATTCATTTCAATAAACTCAATTCTTTTTTTTCTAATTTATTCATACTGGCATTCTTCATCTTGTTCCTTGTTGAAGTGTAACACAAGCAAAGTCCCAATATGGTATTGTCATTATTCAGATCAATTAATCCATGATTGATTATATCTACACATAGCATTAATCTAAGTTACCTTCAGACAAGAATTATTCCCTTGTCTCCAAGATGCGACTTGCTTTACTCTCTATAATCAAAAATACTGGTATCTTTTTTAATAAAATCTTTATCAGCATATCTGTAGATTTACTGATCTTTCAATCTTTGGTTATCCATATCCATTTGTATATTTAGAAATAATTCTACAATTAACTGAGCCACAGGATTCCACAACTTGAAATTCTATCTGTTTCGTTAAATATTTTTGCGTGGTTTTTTTTATATATTGTCTTTAACTCATTATAGTGAACTAAAAATACCTTCCAATATCAACATGCTTTTCATAGGATTTCTAAATGTATAGGATGTATAGTCTTAGATAATATTCATATATGCCTTTAAAATCTTGTAGTTATACTGATGAGTTTTCTTAAGCCATTTAGGAACTTTTCTCTTCACTTTTTTTATCTTATCAGCATAACTACTTAGTTTTGCATTAACTGGTAATTGTTCATCTATACTGGATAAATTAAATGACTATTTGTAATACTTATAGTATAATATGATCATATTTATAATACTTGGCTATGTAACTACTGTTGCCATTTAAGAATGCTTCATACAGTTTTTTCTCATTCACTCTATGTAAATATTATAATAGAATATTACAGTACTTGCTTATAAAAAACTTTATAAAATTAAATGTCTATATAGAAGCTGTTTTATAATGAAAATACAAAGAAATGTAAACTAATCTTTTCTTCTTAAATGTTACCTAAGACTGTATGCTGTTAATGGTATTAAACCGCCACTCTGCTTCTTTCAGATAAAAGATAAACTGTTCATCACTTACTCCCTTGTATTGCAAGATAAACACTTCAAAATAGTCCCAAAACTTTGTGATGGTGGACTGGCTGTGGAGAGTTTAGCTACTTTATTGAATTTGAGGTACTTGAGTTTTTTTCTTCTTCATTTTTACTCGTTCCCAAGTTGTAAGTGGTAACCCATAAGATTAAACTGCTCTATGCATTACGCTTCAAAGAGACCTAACGAGACAGATTTAAGTGTATTATCAACATAGACAAAGTAACTCTTCATGCCAATAGTTAAATACAAAGGTTTCAAAATGTTAAAAAGGGTACTTATAACAGGGGGCAATAAAGGTATAGGACTGGAAGTTGTCAAGAGATTTTTAGAAGTGGGATATGACATTGTCGTTGTAGCAAGAGATTTTTCAAATTTTCCTTTTAAAGATCATGAAAAAATCACCACTATAGAATATGATTTATCGGATGTTGAAGGTTTACCAAAACTGGTAGAACAAATAGGTGAGATAGATACCCTCATCAACAATGCAGGATTTATGCAACCAAAATATACCTATGACAACTACCCAAAAGAAGCAAAAGAAAAAATTATGAATGTTGATCTCTATACACCCATTGAACTCATCACGTTATTTGCAGAAGATATGAAAAAAAGAGGATACGGCAAGATAGTAAATAATGCTTCTATTGCTGGTCAGATCGGACATCCTGATATTTGGTACGGTATTGCAAAAGCAGGCATGATCAATGCGACAAAGATCTTCGCGAAACTCTTGGGCCCTCATGGCATTGTCATCAACGCGATCGCACCAAGTCCGGTAGAGACCGATATGCAAAAAGATAATTCTGAAGAGAGAAAAGCAGACTTCAAAAAACTTGTGCCATCTGGAAGATTTGCTGAGCCAGAGGAAGCAGCTGAAGTCATTTTTTGGTTAGCAACGTCTTGTCCAGAATATGTGAATGGTACAACAGTTGATTTTAACAATGGTTCATACGCAAGATAGGTTCTAATCCTATCTTTACTGGTTTCCACGTTGAATAAGTTATTAAGAATGGTTACAATAGACACACTTCATAAAAAAAGCATACTTCTTAGTCCTTAAAATAGAGTAGAAATGGATTTTTTAATACGTACATAATTTTTAAAGACTATCATAGTGACATAGATATTTATTTTAAGGAGAAAAGATGGAGTTATCACTACTGCTTGTATTTTGGTATGGCGTACTTCACGCCTTTGGGCCTGACCACCTTACGGCGATTGCAGACTTTTCTATAGGGAAGAACAAGCAAGAAAACATTTATCATTACTTCACTGTTTGCGGTGGGGCATGGAGTGAGTCTTTTTATCTTTGCAAAAGTGCTTCAGAGTATCTCTATCTCAGAAGAGATATTAGCGTATGGTGATGTCATTTCGGCTACGGTTATCATAGCGATGGGACTTTACCTGCTCTATATGGTCTATGCAAATCGTATACAGCTTCGTACACATGAACATGAGGGTAAAGAACACATCCACATTTGGTTTGGTAAATCACATGAGCATGACAGTGATGTAGTAGCAAAGAGTTCGTCACTGACATTGGGTCTCCTGATGGGTGCAGGAGGCGTGAGAGGTATGCTCATCACCCTTGGTGTGGTACAGGGTGCACAAGTGGACTTTATGATGGTAGGCGCCTTTACCCTTGGGGTGATGTTGATCTTTGGTCTCTTTGGTATGGTGATGCTTGTACATCAATCAGAACTTCTTAGGAAACCTTACAAATGTAAGAAGAGCGTTTACGGCTGCGGGTGTGATCTCACTGGTTGTGGGAACCAATATATTAGTCGGATAGGAGAAGAGAGATGTGTACAGATTGTGGATGTAGTATAAGAGGCAAAGAGTCTGACGGACAGGAACATGCAGGAGAACATAGCCATGATGGAGGAAAAACATTTCATTCGCATGTACACAATGAAGAAGTGCATTCCCATGAAGGTGAAGCGTCTCATGCCCATCAAAAAGCACATGAGCATTTACATCATAATCCCCAACTCAATGACAGTAAAACCATTTCAGTCATCGCCAAGATACTAGATAAAAATGACCATGAAGCAGGGCATAACCGTAGTCATTTTGACAGTCATGGGGTACTGGCTATTAACCTTATGAGTTCTCCAGGGTCTGGAAAGACGGCACTGCTTGAAAAGATGGCAGACTTGGCAAAGTTCAAGTTTGGTGTGATAGAGGGTGATCTGGAGACAAGTCGTGATGCAGACCGCATTAAAGCCAAAGGGATTCCTGCATTTCAGATACAAACAGGTTCTGCCTGTCATCTTGGATGCTTTTATGGTACATAAAGGACTACATGCCATGCCTCTTGAAGAGATGGATGTTTGTTTTGTAGAAAATGTAGGAAACCTTGTCTGTCCTGCCTCTTATGATGTGGGTACACATCTGAACATTGTTCTTGTTTCCATTCCTGAAGGTGGAGATAAGATAGAAAAGTACCCAGTGATGTTTGCAAAGGCTGATCTTGATTCTTATCACCAAAACAGATCTGCTTGCCTCATTTTGACTATGACATAGAACATGAAAAAGCAGAAGCCAGAAAGATCAAACCCAATGTTGACATCCTTGAGGTCAATACCAAAGATGATGCGAGTATACAAAAAGTCATCCAGTGGATAGAGTTTAAACGAAGTATGAGGAGTTAGTATGTGTCTGTCTATACCGTCAAAGATCGTTGAGATAGATGAAGACAATATGGCTACAGTCGATACCATGGGCATCAAACGTCAAGTGAGTCTTGATTTGATGCCTGATGTTGTGGATATAGGGGATTATATACTCATTCATGTGGGATTTGCTATGAACAAGATAGATGAAGCAGAAGCATTGCAAAGTCTGGAAGTCTACAAAGAGATGCTTGAAGCTATGGAAGAGGAAGAACGACGTCAGGTCATAGAAGAAGATGATAACTGTGATGCCAGGGCCGAAGGATGAGTGAACTTGAGTTAAAAGATCTTTATGATGGTTTTCGTGATCCAGACACCATCAAAGCTTTAGCTTGGGCGATCAATGAAGAAGCAAAACACTTAAAAGAACCCTTAAAGATCATGGAAGTGTGTGGCGGACATACCCATACCATTATGAAGTATGGTCTGAAACAACTTCTACCTACTCAATATAGACTTTATACATGGGCCAGGCTGTCCTGTGTGTATCATGCCTAAAGAGCGTATAGACCATGCCATTGCTTTGGCACAGATGGAAAACACTATTTTACTCACTTTGGGCGACATGATCCGAGTACCGGGTTCTAAAAGTTCATTGGCAGTAGAACGTGCAAATGGCTATGACATCAGAGCGCTGTATTCACCTTTAGATGCTATTAAAATTGCATTGGAAAATCCAGATAAGCAGGTCATTTTCTTTGCTATAGGATTTGAGACCACTACTCCTATGACAGCAGCTGTTTTGGAGCAGATGGTAAAACGTGGCATTACCAATCTTTATTTTCACATCAATCATGTGCTTGTTCCTCCTGCTGTTGATGCCATCATGGCAGATGGACGTGCACAGATCAATGCTTTTATAGGACCTGCACATGTAAGTGTCATTTCTGGAGCAAAGATCTATCAGCCTCTACCTGAACAGTATGCTACACCCGTAGTCGTAAGTGGCTTTGAACCTGTAGATGTGATGCAGAGTATTTTGATGATACTCAAACAGAAAAATGAAAACCGTTGTGAAATGGAGATCCAATACAGTAGGTCAGTGACCTTAGAGGGTAATATAAAAGCACAAGCGATGATAGATAAATTTATGCAACCTCGTGCACATTTTAGATGGAGAGGCATAGGTGACATCCCTCATAGTGCACTTGAGTTACAAGAACAGTATGCTATGTATGATGCAGAAAAGATCTTTGCAGACATCTTACCTACAGAGCCCATAGATGACCATAAACTTTGTATTTGTGGAACCATACTAAAGGGATTGGCTAAACCAAATGACTGTAAAGTGTTTGGCACGGCTTGTACGCCTAATACACCTATGGGTAGCTGTATGGTGAGCGCTGAAGGCGCATGTAATGCCTACTATCGGTATGGTGAGGTTTAATATGAAAAATATACAACTCAGCCATGGTGGTGGTGGAGAAGAGACAAACAGTCTGATACATGATTTGTTTTATCGTTATTTTGAAAATGACATTCTCATCGCAGCAGAGGATGCAGCAGTGTTGGAAGTGGAGGGGAAGATTGCTTTCACCACAGATAGTTTTACGGTGAGTCCTATTTTCTTTAGTGGTGGAGACATCGGTAAGCTTGCCATCGCAGGTACAGTCAATGACCTTGCTATGATGGGCGCAAAGCCACTTTACTTGAGTGCGGCGTTTATGATAGAAGAGGGTTTTTCTTTTGATGATCTAGAGACTATAGTCAAGTCAATGGCTGAGGAACTGAAAGTATGTGGTGCAAAGATCGTCTGTGGTGATACCAAAGTGGTTCCTAAAGGTGCGGTAGATAAGATATTTATCAACACATCAGGCATAGGAGCGATAGAAAAAGAGGGTATTTCTGCAAATAACTTACAGGTGGGTGATGTCATCATCGTTTCAGGTGATGTAGGACGTCATGGTGCAGCAATCCTTATGGAGCGAGAAGGTTTAGGTATTATCAGGAGATTTGCAAAGTGACTGTGCCACTTTATGGCCAGCAGTTGATGCACTGATTAAGCGTGATATTGCTATCTCTGCCTTGCGTGATGCAACAAGAGGTGGTCTTTCTGCTGTACTCAATGAATGGGCAGCACAAAGCTCTGTGTGTATTGAGATAGAAGAGAAAAATGTGCCTGTAGATCAAGCAGTGCAGGGGATTTGTGAACTCTTTGGTTTTGAGGCCTTTGATTTTGCCAATGAAGGCACATGCATCCTCGCACTACCTGCAAAAGAGGCAAAGTTAGCCATAGAGACACTTCAAAAACTTGAAACCACAAAAAAAGTAGCCATCATAGGAGAAGTAAGTATGAAAAAAGAGGGTAAAGTGATTTTACATTCTGCTTATGGAAGCAGCAGGTATCTAGATTTACCAAAAGGTGAACTCTTGCCAAGGATATGTTAACCCATGCATGAATACTCTATAGTGCAGGCACTTTTAGAACAGTGTGAAGAACATGCCAAGGTAAACGATGCAACAAAAGTGGTTAAAGTGGTCACCAAAATAGGAAAACTTAGTGGGGTGGAACCACATCTACTTGAAACGGCTTTTGAAACCTTTAAAGAGAAGACGGTGTGTCACGGTGCAGCGTTTGTGATGCAACTTCAAGATCTAAAACTCCATTGTAACGTCTGTCAGAAAGAATGTGAACAGAGTGAAGTACGTTACCAATGCAAGCATTGCGAAAGTACAGATGTTTCTGTTGTGGATGGTGAAGATATGTATTTGATGAGTTTGGAGATGGAGTAAATCATCAATACATTTGTGTAAGTTAGATGCATATCTCCTGCTTAACTTTTTCTTGGTTAAGTTTTTTGATCAGTTTAGTTGAGAGTTCACCATAGCGTTTTTCATCAAGATGAAGATCTTTTTGTACTTTTTCAATATCACTACCGTCTGCCCATGCTTTGAGCAGTTTGAGCTCTTTTTTTGTGAGTTTGAGTTTGAGCGATTCGAGTAGTTCATCTTCTTCTTTGAGAGGATTTACGAGTTTGTTGATGTGTTTTTCTATTTCCATACTAAGTGTTAACAATATTTTTCCTATTTTGAGATTTGCATCATGAGTATATATCCTATTCCTGCAAAGAGAATAGTACCAAAAACATTGAGTGCCATGTTGGCAAAAGCTTGTCCGTAATGCCCAGCTTCTAGTAAAAAGAAACTCTCTATGGCAAAGGTTGAGTAGGTCGTTAATGCACCAAGTATCCCCGTCACCATAAATGTTTTAAGGTGGGGGGAGAGTGTGGTGTTGAAATGAAAATACGCAAACAATATGCCTATGAGTAGTGAACCTATCAGATTTACCGTTAAGGTACCCAACGGCAGCGTATGTGCAAAATTTTTATTGACTGCACCATTGATCAGTAGCCTGAGTGTTGCACCTATGGCACCGCCACTAGCGACTGCGATTATAGTTAGAGAACTCATCATCTATCACCTTTTGCATATCATTTGCCAATACTTCAAACCAATCTTCTTGGGCTTGCGTTACATCAATTGTCGGTAAAAACTTATAGTGTACCGTAGCATTATGTCCCGTTTTATCATGTTCATTAAGAAGCCATTTACTTCCTGTAATGACGATGGGCTGTATTTTTAATCCCAGTTTATTGGCTATGATCTTTGTCCCTTGTTTGAAAGAAAGTAAGGGTTGTTCTTTTGCTCTTGTGCCTTCAGGAAAGATAGCTACAGGTCTATGCATCACTTCTTTGGAAAACTGAACATCTTTGATCAATTTGATGAGTCCTGCTTTGTTGCCACGGTCAAGTGAGATCATCTCGCCATGATGTAAAAGATTACCAAACCATAAAGTATCAAAAAGCTCTTTTTTTGCTACCCATCTCAAATGATTGTTCTGCAAAGCTTCAAGTCCGATGATATCTACAATGCCTTGATGGTTCATGATATACATATCTGCACTTGGATCCATAGTGCCTTCCTGTACTAACTTTCCACCCATCATAGCCAAAGTCAAACGGTTTATATGATGTACAATGGTACTTTTATACTTCCCAAAAAGCATCAAAGCAGGTATCATCAAAACAGCAGTATTGAAAGAAATGACAAAGGCACCCCAGTAAAATCTAAGGCTCGCAAATATCTTCATCTTTGACCCATCCTATGATTCCTTGTTTATATTCTATTTTCTTAAAGTCACTACGTTCACCTAAAAGCATTGTATCTAACCTCGTCTCTATTCTTGTACCTATGGTACTTGTGGGTGTCGGTAAGATGTAAAGAGGTGCCCCTTGTTTAACACATATTTTTTTATGTGGTATGTAAAATGTCAGAAGTGTAATAATGGAGATGACCCCCAGTACAAGGTAAAAAAAGTCTCGTTTCCATAGAAACATGATCAAAAAGAAAAGTGAGAAAAAGATGAGAGTGTAACGTTTCAACCTCTCAAATGCGTCTACCTTTGGATTAAGGTCTGATTGTGTTGTGACTGAGGCATTGGGTACTTCAACAGGTACAACCAAAGGAACATAGCGTTTTTTTATTGTATTAAAATAAGTAAAAGTTAGTTCTTTTTGTTCACGTGGTAGTACAGCAAAGAACTCTGCTGTGACTTTAGCATTGTCTCTTTGGAGGTTTTCTATCCCTGATTCATTGATGCCTTTGAGAGCCATGTCCTCAAGATTTGCTTCGTACGCCTCTAAAGAAAGGGTGACCATATGATTTTTACCGTCAAAATTTGAGACTTGGTTATTTTTTATCTTCATGTCCGCTGCAAGCACAGAAGAAAATCTTTCATTTGACCTGAGTGAGGAGAGTGGTATGGTATGTCCATCAAGAGAATATTCATGGGTATCTGAAGAGAGAAAAAGTCTGGGTATACGGACATCTATTTTAGAAGCTTTAAAATAAAACGTATGAAAAATATCGTTACCATTTTTGACTTTTAGCGGTTTTGAAAAAAGAGGTTGTATGATACTTGTCGTGTCAAATGTTAAGATAGTGCTATCATCTTTACCCACAAGAGTTACAGGAAAAAGTTGGTTTTCATATACGGTTTTGGGCATATAGGAGTACTTGAATTCATTTTGGGCAGAAAGTAGGGTAGTAAAGGCAAATACTACCGTTATAAACAGCCAAGCAGAACGTAGTACTGACATTAGACGTCAAAACCTTTAAGCATACGTATGCCGTCTTCACTTCCCAATATCGCTTCTAAAGCACGCTCAGGATGGGGCATAAGACCAAATACATTTTTGTTTTCATTACAAACACCCGCTATAGACGTCACTGAACCATTGACCACAACAGGATTTCCTATGTTATCTGAGTAACGCAGTAAAATTTGACCATTGGCTTCAAGTTTCTCAAATCCTGCATCATCGATGTAATAGTTCCCATCAGCATGTGCTATGGGGATGTTAAGTACTTCACCTTTCTCACATTTGTTTAAAAATGCATTGTCATTGTTGATCACACAAAGGTTTTGGTGTTTAGAGATGAAGTGCAGGTTGTTGTTACGTTTTAGTGCACCTGGTAAAAGTCCAGCTTCTGTAAGAATTTGAAAACCATTACAGATACCAAGGACTTTGCCACCATTGTTTGCATAATGTGTGACTGCTTTCATTACAGGAGCAAACCTGGCGATAGAGCCTGAACGCAAGTAGTCTCCATAAGAAAAACCGCCAGGGACAACGACCAGGTCTATGTCTGTAGGAAGTTCATTGTCTTCGTGCCATACAAGTTGGGTTGTATGTCCTAACTTTTCAAATGCATACTGGGTGTCAAACTCACAGTTTGTCCCAGGAAATCTTAATACTGCTACTTTCATACTAATTGATCTCAATCTCGTAATCTTCGATAACAGTATTTGCAAGGAGTGTTTCACACATTTCTTTGACTTCTGCTTGCGCTTTTTCTTTGTCGTCAGTATCAAGTTTTATGATGATCTGTTTACCAATACGTACACTGCCTACTCCTGCAAAACCTAGAGAGTCAAGTGCATGGTGTGCTGCTTTACCTTGTGGATCGAGTACACCATCTTTTAAAAATACGTTTACTACTGCTGTCATTGTTTGCCTTTGTGATTAATTTGTTTATAGGTGATTGAGTGTATGGGTTTTCCCGTCACATCTCTTATGCACGGTTTCTGATCCTGTCCAATACTAGTTTATAAGCTTCAGTAAGTCCACCTAGTCCTTGTCTAAATCTATCTTTGTCCAGTTTTTCATCTGTCTCTTTGTCCCAGAGTCTAAAGTTGTCAGGGCTAAGTTCATCAATGAGTATGATGTTGCCATCTTTATCTCTACCAAACTCTAATTTGAAATCTACTACTTTGATGTCTAGACCATCATAAAAATCAACTAGAAGTGTGTTGATACGTCTAGCCATAAAACGGATGTAGTCAAGTTCATCTGTATTGTTGACAAGGTTTAAAATGAGACAATGCTGGTCATTGATCTTAGGATCACCCAGTGCATCATTTTTGTAGTCAAACTCAACAAGAGTAAATGGAAGTACTGTCTTATCTGCTATGCCTAAGTTTTTACTTAAAGACCCCGTAGCGATGTTTCTCACGATCACTTCAATGTATATCACTTCTGCAGCTTTGTGAAGCATGTTATTGTCGTCTAGTGTATCGACGTAGTGTGTAGGGATACCTTTCTCAGCTAAGTACTTGAAAAGTTCTGTTGAGATTTGATTGTTTAAGGCACCTTTACCAACTTCGCTTGACTTTTTTTCGCCATTAAATGCAGTAAGGCTGTCTTTAAACTCAGAGATAAATAGGTTTTCATCTGCTGTTTTCCAGACTTTTTTTGCTTTTCCTTCATAGAGGAGTTGGGTTTTTTCCATTATTTTTTACCTTTGTTGGTGATGATAAGTGCTTTTAAGATATCCACTGCTGATTTTAGCTGTGCATCGTTGTAAAGTTGTTCTTCTGTGATGATGGTTTCATCTATGACTGTTCCGTTTTCATCTGTAGTAAGTTTCAATTCTTTGCTTGCATTAATATCTTTACTATGACCATTTATCTTGACAAGTTCACCCTCAAGATGTTTTTTGAGGTCTCGCTCTTTTAGCATGATAGGGTCTTCTTCAAACTCTATCTTTCCTAAGTGTACGATGATGTCTGGTGTAACACCCACAGCTTGTATCGTACGTCCACTAGGTAAGTAGTAACGGGCAACTGTAAGCTTCAGTGCTTCTGTCTCACCTATAGGCATGACCACTTGTACCGACCCCTTACCAAAGGTTTTTTCTCCAACTACGATGCTTCGGTTAAAGTCTTGCAATGCTCCAGCAACGATCTCAGAGGCTGAAGCTGAGCCACCATTGACCAGTACGACGATAGGAGTGTTTTTGTCTGTGCCTTTTTTATGTGCATTGTAGTTTAGATTTTCACCTTTTGCTTTACCTTTTTGACTGACAATAGCACCTTCTTCTACAAAAAGATCCACAAGATCTACCGCTTGGTCGAGTAACCCACCAGGGTTATTTCTAAGGTCCAAGATCATACCTTGGGTGTTATTGTTATCCTTCATAGCCTTTTTGACACCTTTTACCACTTTTTGGTCAAAAGAAGTGACATGAATATAAAGTATTTTATCTTCTATGGTTTTTGCATAAACAGATTGAATCTTGATGATATCTCTAACGATTTTTATTTGAAGTGGTTTGAGTTCATTTTTTCTGATGATAGTCAGTTCCAAAGATGTTTTAGGTTTCCCCCGCATTAATTTGACAGAGTCATCTATCGTCATGCCTATGGTTGCTTTGTCATCTATCTTTAAAATAATGTCCCCGGCTTTTACACCTGCTTTAAATGCCGGTGTACCGTCAATAGGTGCAATGACTGTCAATGCACCATCTTTCATACCAATAGAAATACCTAGTCCTCCAAACTCTCCTTTGGTCTGCACTGAGAGGTCCTTGTATGATTTGCCATCCATGAATGTTGAATGCGCATCAAGGTTGGTCATCAGTCCTTTGAGTGCTTTGTCTACGAGTGCAGTGGTGTTGATATCGTCAACATACTGGCTCTCGATGACATTAAGAATTTGTGTAAACTTGATGTAGGCTTCGAGTTTTTCCTTCGCAGAAGAAGGGGTATGCTTCACTGTAGTCACTTTTGCAGTGTCTTTTGCTTGGGCAAAAGAGCCAAATAAATAGGCAGCAGTTATTGTAGACATAAGCCCGGCAAGTATCATTTTTTTACTTTTTTTAATCATGGTGGTTATATCTCCAAATTGATTTATAATTTTAGTTAAAAACATCTAAGAAGTTGCTTTTAAATAGCTATTGCACTATAGCTAGGCAAAGTTAACCGTTATTAAGTTTGTGAAATATTTTTATTTATTTCGTAAAAATGACTTTACCATTCTTTTGAGCTCCTCTTTACTTGCTTTGGAATGGTCATTTCCATAAGAGATTTTTTCATAACATTCATCTATCTCCTTGATACCCATTCTTTGAGGATGTCCTTCCAGATAACGAAGAAAATATTGATGCAGGGACTCATCACTTTTACGCGCATAGCCTTCTTTGTTTAATGTATGTAAAAGGGGTTGTAGTATAGCTATACCCTCAGAACTAAAGTGTGGTCGCTTGAAATAAGCGACCATAAGAAGGGTAGCTAGAAGTAAGGCAATTAGGCTAAGTCCGAAGAGAAAGATAAAAGTTGGATTGCTCTTAGCATAGTTTAGAAGCTGTAGCTGGCGAATGTGTGAGTAGTAAAGTATCCATGTCTCTACTTGATATTTGGCATACATAAGGTAAAGGTTTACCGTTTTGTATAACGCACTATGTTCATCAGGCATCACTTGGGCTTGTGCGATGGCATCTATGCTTGTTGCCGTGGCAGTAGTTTCCACGCGTACCCAGTGTTTATCTAAGTAGAGTTCCGCCCATGCATGGGCATCACGTTCTTTGACTGCAAGGTAGTTTTTAAGGCCGTTGCTTTTGTCTGCTTTGTAGCCAGTAACGATGCGTGAAGGTATGCCAGCCATACGTGACATGGTGACAAAAGAAGAGGCAAAGTGTACACAGTACCCGCGTCGTGTGTCAAATAAAAAACTGTCGGTGGTATGGTTTAGGTCAAGTGCTTCAGGTTTTAAACTGTAGACTAGGTCCTGTGTTTTGAAAAACTTTAAAAGGGCTCTGGCTCGATCAGAGGGGTTGGAAAATGACTCTTTTATCTTTTTTGCTGCTTCATAGGTTTGAGGGTTTTGTTCTTTGTCAAAATCTGTTGAGGCATTAAAGGTTAGGTCATCTAAACGGTCAGGAAATTTTGGACTCAGGTAAGAACTTGCAGCATAGTGCATGGGTTCTTTGATCGGTTTTTTTACTGTAGATATGAGATCGGCATCAAGAGTGGCATCTTTAACAGTCATGTAAGGAGTGTCAAGTAAGTATATCCAGCGTTTTTGTGTAGGATAGAGTGTGACTTTGTAGTTTGTTATTTTTTCATCGCTCTTCTTTATGGGAAATGTAGGTTTGGTAGACCTTTTTAACGGGCCAGAAAGAGGTTCCCAATGGTCTTTTTTGTCTAGATATAACATACTTCCTCGAAAGTAAAGGGTTGATGAGAGTGGTACTTCCTTGTCAAAACCCACCTCCATCACAATACGATCAGAAGGGACAAGGAGCGCTTTGCTGTCTAGGTACATTGTGCCATCATGTCCCAAACGTTGTATATTTTCACCTTTAAACCCATAGGTAGCGTGCTCAAAAGAGATACGCGGGAAAAAAATGAACAGAAGGACTACCCATGGCAATGAGTATAAAAACATCACCATACTTGCACGAAAACTCTCTAACAAGTTTCCTTCCATACGGTGTGTGAGTATCATCCATAGCAGAAAGAAAATTTCAAATATCACGTAGATGAGCATGAACATCCCATAGTAAAAAAACAAGGAGAGTGCAAGTAATAAAAAGGGTGATATGAGTAAATAGTAGTTTATGTGTCGTGTGAGTCTTTGCATGGAAACAACAACGAGTAAGAGGTAAACAAGCAGCTCAAGAAAGAGCTTCAAACGTGAAAGTCCTCTAAATGAAAAGGCACCATACAAAGAGAGGTAGACAGCTACAATGCCTAAGAAAAATATAAAAAGTATCAACAGTGTGCTAGCAGGGGTCTTTTTTAAGAAGAGTATAGTTCCCACGATGAAAATAAATACCAGCATTGGTATCTTGAGCATAAATAGCAATGGTAAAAGAACAATCACATAAGCTAAGTCTAAAAGTCCTAAAGTAGAGAGTTTAGTATCTTGCAAGTTGTTCAAGAATTTCATCTATGCTCTCCTTTGGATAGTTTAGTCGTTGTTGTGGGAGCTGTATGCTAAAAGGAAAGTGTTGTTTTTCGCACTCTAGTACCCACAAACACAGCTGAGACAGACGCGCTTCGTCACTGCCGTCTAAAGCTTGAAAATGAAACACCAGGTTAGGGGTTTGTGTCTCTTTGGTGAAGACTTTTACAGCCATCTCACCTTTGGCCACTGAAGCCCAGTGTATATGTGAAAGCCGTTGTGAACCATCATAAGTACGTAATCCATCAAACTCTTTTTCTTCTCCATAGTGTGTTTCTTCTTCATTTAAAAAAGTACTGAGTGACTTTCCTTTAGGTTCAGGGTAGACCAACCCTTCATAGCGTTTGTTTATGTGCTTGGTCAGTCGTGCAGTAGAAAGGGGGTACTTACTTTCCAGATAGCAATTTTCATACGTAAATGTTCCACGTTTCTCAGGGGTAAGAGGAAGGTGCAGTGTGGTGGAACTTTCACCTTTGAGTGTGGGTAATGACGTCCATACACCATCACCGTGTAGGCGGATCGCCCATGAAGGTGTTGTAGATTTGTTATGAACCTTTAAAGAGATGCGTCCGTCCTGAGCCACAAAAAGCCGTCCAGAGGGAAGGAAGTCTGCTTCAAGGTTACCTAAGTTTAACACGCCTAGGGGACCTGCTGAAAATGCAAGAGAAAAAACAAAAAAGAGTGTGATGTAGACAAGATTAAAGTCATGCATGTAGGCTTCGAGAAAAAGTCCAAACAAAAGTACCACAACCAGTACAGAAAATACTGTGGCGTGTTGTTTGATACTTTTATGTATCTGGATGAATGTGCGTAAAGATTGCATCGTGTATTCTTTTTGCTGTACTTGCACCTTCTTTAAATCTTAAACGATGTGCACAAACGATACTTGTAACCATCTGTAAATCATCCGCAGTGGCATAAGTACGACCTTGAAGCATGGCCCAAGATTTCATCATGGCAGTCAGTGACAAGGCACCACGTGTAGAAAGTCCAGATTCAAATAGCCCACTTTCACGTGTGTAGCTTATCACTTCTTGAAGAAAGTCGAGTAAAGTATCACTTAAAGTGACGTCTGTAGCTTTTTGCATATAAGTGCTTATCTGCTCTTGGGAAAGTAAAGCAGGCACAGTGTTAGCAGTTTCACCTTTGTTCCCTTTAAGTATCTCACGCTCGGAGATTTTGTCGGGGTATCCTATGCCAAATGAACACATAAAACGGTCCAGTTGAGAGTCTGGCAGGGGAAAAGTACCCACTTCTTCATGAGGGTTTTGTGTTCCTACTACAAAAAATGGTTTGCTAAGTGTGTAAGGTACGGTATCTATGGTGACCACACCTTCTTCCATCGCTTGGAGTAGGGCTGATTGTGTTTTAGGCATAGAACGGTTAATCTCATCGGCAAGTAAAAAAGAAGTAAATATAGGCCCTTTTTTAAAGATAAAAGAACCTTCTTTTTGGTTGTAGTAGTTTACTCCAAGTATATCAGAGGGTAACATGTCAGAGGTAAACTGTATACGTCCAAAGTGAAGACCAAGTACCTGTGAAAGGTGTTTTGCCAAAGTTGTCTTACCCACACCAGGAATGTCCTCTAAAAGCAAGTGACCTCCCGCAAAAAAAGTGGCTAAAGAGAGGGCTATTGTCTCACGTTTTCCTATAAGATGAGTCTCAATCGTATCTATAATATGTGTAAATTCTGGGGATATTGTGTAATTCATAAAGGTATGTTAGCGTAAATAAATATAAGTTTTATGTAATTGATCATTAATTAATACACCATTTTTCGTATATTACAACTTTCATGGATATAATGCATCAAATATTAGTTGTAAGGAGATAGGTGTGCATCATGTTGTAGTTATAGGTGGGGGGTATGGTGGTCTACGTGCGATTGAACATCTTGTTAAAAGTGATGATATTCAGATCACATTAGTCGATAAACATGCATACCATTACATGCAAACAGAAAGTTATGGATACATTGCGGGACGTTTTAATGTGGCGGATGTGGCATTGGATTTGGAGCATTGGTGTAAAGGGTTTGGTAGTAGAGTAAATTTTGTGTGTGTAGAAGTTGAAAATATAGATTTTAGTAAAAATCAATTAGTCTGTGCAGATGAAATGATCACTTATGATGAACTCATCATTGCAGTAGGGGCAAAGACACACTTCTTTTCTTTCGTCGAAGGGCTAAAAGAACATAGTTTTGGTGTTAAAAGTTTGGAACGTACTTTTGGATTAAGACAAGCATTTGAAAAACGGATTGAACAAAAACTAACACAAAAAATGGTCAATAGAGAAGGTGATTTTCATATTATCATTGGAGGCGCAGGGCTTAGTGGTGTTGAGATTGCCTCTGAGATGGCTTTTACTTTGGAAAAATACAAAAAAGTACTTGGAAAACATGCTAAAAATATACGCATTACCCTTATAGATGCCAGTGAGACGATCTTACCTGGACTTGACCCTTATCTCATAAATAAGTCACAAAAACGACTTGAAAAGTTAGGGGTAGAATTACTTACCAATACTTTTATAGAGCAGGTTGAAGCGCGTAAAATACATTTTAGGAACGGAGATACACTTGCCTATGACTATATGATTTTTACAGGAGGCATTGAAGCAGTGGATTTAAACCATCAACTAGGTGTTAAATCCAATAAGATAGGACAGTTCTTGGTGGATGAAAAGTTTCGGCTAGGAGAGTTGAAAAATGTTTATGCTATTGGTGATTGTATAGAACTTCGTGATAGACAAGGACAGATACTCCCGCCTACCGCACAAATGGCAGAAAAAGCAGCAGTGTATGTAGCCAATGAGATCAAAAAGAAAAAAGCAGGAATCACGGATTCAAAAGGCTTTAACGCTTCGATGGATGGATTGTTCATAGCACTAGGAGGACATTATGCTACGGGGATACTTTTTGACAAGATAAAGGTAAGTGGTCTAGTCGCATATATACTTAAAAAATTGATTACAAGAACCTATCGATTAGGATTGGAAATCAAAGTCAATGCAGGTTATCGTAAACGTACACAGAAGGCATAGTCAAAATATAATATTTTAAAATATGGAAAAAATCTGAAATCCTAGCAACATGAGATTAAGAATGATAGCTATGATAGGTATAGCCATAGGATAAATATGGATACCTTGAGGATAGGGGTCTTTTCGTTTGATAAGAATGAGAGATACATTCACCAGCGTGAAGACGATAAATATGAGAAAACTGGTTGATTGTGCTAAAGTAAGAATTGGGAAAAGACTCGCCAGTATAAACACGAGTATACCCGCAAGTATAGTGGCATGGATAGGGGTCCTAGTTTTTGGATGCACTTTACTAAGGAAATGGGGCAACCAGCCTTGGGTACTCATTCCATAGAAGATCCTGGAAACCATAATGATTTGTATAAGCGCACCATTAATGACTGCAAACATAGCGATGCTGCTCAATATGGTTGCTTTGGAATGTGTAGCAGTTTCGTAGACTTTCGCCAAAGGTGCACTGGATTGAGCCAGTATTTCTGGAGGTAAAACAGAGATGGACACTATGGCAATAAGCATATAAAAGAGTGTAGCGATGACAAGGATAGCAATAATAGCTCTAGGCATCGTTTTCGTAGGATCTTTCACTTCCTCTGCGATGTTGACCATATCTTCAAAACCGATGAAGGCATAAAAAGCTAAAAAAGCACCCAGTATAATCGCATGTATCAGTGTAGCGTCCATAGGGGGAGTGAAAGATTTTAGGGTTTGACTATCCCATGTGACATAGTTAAAACCCACGTAAATCACTAAGACTAACCCTAACGTTTCTATGAGGGTGAGCAGTGCAGTAATGATGATGGACTGGGAGATACCCCAAATGGCTATGGCACTTATGAGCATGATCACTATGAGTGTAGTGATGAGTTCAGAAGTCTGTACAAATGTACTGAGATATCCGTGAAAACCATGTAAAATGGTTGCAGAGGAGAATAGACCAGAAAGGGCAATGCCAAGTCCCACAAGGGTAGAAAGCTTAGGGCTGTTAAATCCTGCGTTGATATAGACAGCCTCACCAGCACTTACCGGATACCTTGCACTTAGTTCAGCGTAGGCCAATGCAGTAAAAGAGACTACCACACACGCAAGAAGAAAAGAAAGAGGGATATACAACCCTGCCAACCCTGCCATCTCACCAATGAGTACATAGATACCTGCGCCAAAGATGTTACCCAATCCATAAAAAATGAGCATAGGCAGTGTAATATTTCGTTTAAGTGAATTACTTTGTTTATCCTTCATAGTTGCCTTTCCATTTTTATAGTATAGTACAATCCACTAGATCTGTAAATACACCGAATGATTTTGATTTTATTGTGTAGAGACTTATGTTAAAATAGGCTAAATAACGTATGAGGTGTAGAGATGTCAAGCAAAAAAACAAAAGATACTCCAAAACTAGTGAAGTCCAAAATTGGGTTTGATGATATTGTTGGCCATAAGCAGATCATAGAACGTCTTAAATCGATTATTAAGATTGTTAACAATCCTAAAGCCCTTGAACGTTTTGACACACCTGTACCTAAAGGTTTACTGATCTACGGACCGATGAGTGTGGGTAAGAGTATGCTTGCAAAGGCTTTTACAAAAGAAGCTGCACTCTCGTATATGGAGATATCGGGTGCGAGACTTTTTGAACTCGAATACATTAAAGAAGTGTATGAAATAGCTTCAAAAAATGCCCCTTGTGTGGTGATTTTAGAAGACATAGACATTAAAGGCATTATGCAAGGTGCGATCACGAATGTCTCATTTTCTGATATTGCCAAAGTATTGGAATCTACAGATGCAATGGTGTTTACTATTGCCACAGCAGAAAATCTTGAAGCGATTGACCCTGTTTTAACATCAGCACAAAAGCTTGATTTTTTACTCGAAGTCTCAGAACTTGACAAAGATGCCAGAAGATTTTTTATTGAAAAGATCATGAAAAAACCGCATGACAAGAAGATAGATATTGAACGTATCGTACGTTACATCACAGGTATGAGTGCTTTGGAACTTGAAAGGCTTGGTCGTATGGCTGCACTCAATGTGGTCGAACATGGCAAAGATGTCATCACCGAAGAGATACTTATAGAAGAAATAAATATTATTAAATATGGGCATAAAATAGAAAAGCAGATGGTGGAAAACCTTGAAAAAGAGCTTCAGATGACCGCTTATCATGAAGCAGCCCATGCCATACTCTCTTCTCTACTTTTACCACATATCAAAATAGAACAAGTCACCATTGCCCCAAGAAGTAAAATGCTTGGTTTTGTCTCTTATGATGCAGATAATGGACTGTCAAACGTTACAAAATTAGAGTTATTTAATGATGTCTGTGTTTTGCTTGCCGGACGTGCTGCAAAAGTTAAAAAAATGGGAGATGAACATATGGACAGTGGCGCAGTTAATGACCTTTCTCAAGCTTCCATACAAGTCTATGCGGCTATTAGTACATTAGGTATGGATAAAGTATTAGGCTATATTAATCTTGATGCTATTTCTAGTTTAGACAATTATTTTTTGACTCAAGAGATAGAAAAAAGATTTTTACTTTGGATGAAAACAGCAAAAGAGTATACAGAAAAACTGGTGGAAACACATTGGGACAAAATAGAGTCTTTAGCCTTAAAACTGATAGAACAAGAGATTGTTGAGAGTGATGAACTTAGTAAGATAGTAGGCAAGAAGAAGATAGTCAATCAAATGCCAATAAGTTTATAGGATTAGTAATATTTAGTTAAAAAGGCATTGAGTTGATTGGCAAACGCATGGGCATCTTTTTGTCCAAAGGCTTTTGGACCGCCTGTCATTTCTCCACCCTCTCTTATGCTCTCCATAAGGTTTCGCATGGCTAAGTACTGCTTGATGTTGTCCACAGAATAAAGTTCTCCTCTATGGTCTATAGCATGTGCATCTTTACTTATGATGCGGTCAGCAAGAGGTATGTCCGCAGTGATGACAAGATCCCCTTCTTTACAGAGCTCTACGATGTGATGGTCAGCCTCATCGGCACCCTGATCTACGAGTATATACTCTATATATTGTGAGTGACCAATGTTGATCTTTTTGTTGGCTATGACTTTTGTAGGAAGAGACAATCGTTCTATGGAACGTAGGACTATGGGTTTAAGTAGATTAGGAAAGGCATCTCCGTCTATAAATAAAGTCATTTAACGCACACCATTATTTGACAAACTCTTTGACACGTCCCACTTCGCCAGAACTCAAACGTACTTTGATACCGTGTGGATGGGTAGGAGAGTTTGTGAGTATTTTTTGTACTTTACCGTAAGTAATGTAGCCGGTACCTTGGTCTTCTTTTAAAACGATACCTACGTCCATACCGTATTTGATGTCAGCTCTTTTTTGACCCTCACTCATAGTTAAGCCTTTGGCTCATAGTTGAGTACTTTTTTGACAGTATCTACGGAACAGAAGAAGAGGGCATCAAAGACGGGGTTAAGTTTGGTGGTGTTTTCATCTATCACATCAAATGTTTGAAAGAAAAAACCTGCGCCGTCGGCTTTGTCTGCTGGTGTGACACGAAAAACGATAGGTTTGAGTGTACGCACAACATTGAGTATCTTCTTGTAGTTTTTTTCATCCACTTTAGGCAAAAAGTTACCTTGTTTACTTTCATTTTGACGTGCTTTGAGAAGAATCTGAATTTTGTCATTAAAGATGACTTTGTTCCACTTTATTGTGCCTAGTTCTATGTCAAACTCTTAGTTCCCTGCCACTAGCGGGTGGGGTTTAGTCTCACGTATGGCTTCAAGCAGTTGAAGAAAAAAGTTTTTTCCTCCAAAGTTGTTTGCACAGTGTAGTAGTTTTTCGTGGTGGAGCTTTTTCTCTTCATCGCTTAGGGTATTAAAGTCGCACATAGGTATTCTTTGTATTAGATTTATGCAATTATACTATAATATCACCAATATAATTGGGGAGTGTCCGTGAGTAGATATACAGCCTACGATAAAGTAGACAAAGAAGCATTACAAAATGATATTGATAAGATAAAAACGACCTTAGGTGCTGCATCTTGGGAAGACTTTCAACACTTGTTAAAAATGGAACGTTGGGGTAGAGTGGCAACTTTTCTAGGCTATGGTTTATTGGTACTACTTTCTGTGATGGAACTACATACAGAAGTGAGTACCTTACTCTTTTGGTTTTTGGCACTAAGCGCAGCTGTGTTTATGGGTATCGGCAATGTCTCACGCTGGTCAAACATCACGCATCCCATACTTCATGGTGCGTACGACAAGGTACCCAATATACCAAAGCGTTATACAAGTAAATACTATGCCTCAGGGGTTAGACGTTATATAGATTGGCTTGATTGGATTAAACCTGACTCATGGTCTTTTGAGCATAATGTGATGCATCATTATCATTTGGGTGAAGATGATGATCCTGACAATGTAGAAAATAATCTAGAATGGCTCACGACTTCAAAAATCCCAATATGGTTACGGTATGTTATCGTGTATGGGTTTGCAATGATGTGGAAACCGGTTTATTATGCACCCAATACACTACGTATCCTTGATAACAAGGCGCGTAGAAAAGAGAAACTCCCTGAGATTAAAAAGCATGTTTGGAGTCCTCTTAAAAAAAATGGACGTAAACTTTGGACAGAGTATCTGCTTCCTTATATCGGTATCAAATTTGTATTGATCCCTCTCCTTTTTATTCCCTTAGGGTGGGGTGCAGTGCTTAATGCATTACTCATCACATTTATCGCTGAACTGATAGGAAATTTTCACTCCTTTAGTGTCATCGTACCTAATCACTCTGCAGGAGATATTTACCGTTTTGATACACCACATAAAACACAAGGCGAGTTTTATCTTCGTCAGATCATGGGTTCAGTTAATTACAAAACCGGTACAAACCTTGTAGACTTTATGCATGGTTGGCTAAACTATCAGGTAGAACACCATCTTTTTCCAAACCTACCACTTTCTCAGTATCAGAAGATGCAACCCATTGTTCAGGAGATATGTTTAAAGCATAACCTGGAGTACAGACAAGAGTCCGTCTTTAAGCGTGTCTATATGACAGTAGAACTGATGATAGGTAAGACTAAACTGCTTAAAGTAGAAGGGGTTTAGTCTATGAGTACTGAGGTGAGACTCTCTCGGATGGATGACATACTCACACGTAAACAACCAAGACTTCAAGTGATGTTGGAAAATGTCCATAGCTCACAAAATCTCTCTGCTATCATACGTTCAGCTGATGCGGTTGGAGTACTTGACATCTACTACTCGAGTAAAGAAAACGAAACTCTACGTATTCATAAAACTATCACACAAGGTGCACACCGATGGACACATCGTCACCGTGTGAATGATGGAGATACGGTGAGATTTCTACAACAGAAGAAAAAAGAGGGATTTCAAGTCGTGGTCACACACTTAGAAGAGCGGGCTGTCAATTTTAGAGAAGTCGATTACACAAAACCTACACTACTGGTGATGGGCAATGAAAAAGAAGGAGTAAGTGCTGATGTTATTGCTGAAGCGACTGATGTGATTGTCATTCCTATGCAAGGTATGGTACAGAGTCTCAACGTTTCTGTTGCGACTGCACTCATACTCTATGAGGCTCAAAGACAACTTGAAAATGCAAGGATGTATGATAACCCTCAGATAAGTTTAGAAAAGCGTGAAGAGATAAAATCTGCTTGGATTTACCGTGACACCATCGCACGGCGAAGTAAAGGTATGATACCTTTGGAGTTCAGGGAAGAGTTGATTACTTTTTGATATAAGGTTTTAAATAACTTTCTGTACAATTAAACATGGATATACATAATTTTTTTCTCATTCTTTTTTTAATTTTGGTCTCTGCCAGAATTTTAGGTGAAGTGTTTGCCCGTATGGGTATCCCTTCGGTCTTAGGTGAATTAAGTGCAGGTATCCTACTCGGTGTTTCAGGATTAGGGCTCATAGAGGTTAACGATGTCTTGAAAGTACTTGCCGAGATCGGAATTTTACTTCTACTTTTTGAAATTGGATTGGACACAGATATTCATCGCTTAAAAGAAGCAGGTGCAAAAGCGATCGTTGTTGCACTGTTTGGCGCAGTCGTTCCTTTCACTGTAGCGGCTTTGATCTCGTATTATTTTTTCGATCTGACACTGGTTGTCGCTCTTTTTATTGGGGGTACACTGACTGCAACGAGTATCGGTATCACGATGAGGGTTTTAAAAGATCTTCAAAAAGAACAGACTGATATTGCACAAATCGTCATTGGTGCAGCTGTGATAGATGATATTATGGGTGTGATCATTCTTGTATTTATTTATGATTATGCGATTACACAAGAGTTAAGTTTGACCAATACCCTGAATACGACGGGATTCATTTTACTTTTTCTTATCATCGCTCCGGTTTTTGCCAACTTTATTTCTGGATATATGAAAAAATTTGAAGCACATAAAAAGGTGCCTGGATTTATCCCCACTATTATTATCTCGCTCATTTCACTTTTTGCTTACCTTTCCCACCTACTTGGGGCACCTGAAATTTTAGGTTCATTTGCGGCAGGAATTGCTCTTTCAAGGCGCTTTATCTTACCTTTTGGTATGGGCTTGAGAAATGATGAAATATTTTTAGAAAAAGTTAAAAATGCCATCACTCCCATAGCCCAAATGTTTACCCCCATATTTTTTGTCATGGTGGGACTCTCTATGAACTTAAGAGTAATTGACTTTACATCCACAAAGTTTTGGTCTTTGGCACTTGTGTTTCTCTTTGTTGCTATTGTAGGCAAGTATATGGGTGCTTTACTCCTTAGAAAGACAAGTGCATTAAAAAAGGCTTTGATTGGTATCTCTATGATACCAAGAGGAGAGGTAGGGCTTATTTTTGCAGAAGTAGGACGCGTCAACGGCATATTGGATAATGAGATCTATGCAGTGCTTATTTTTGTCATTATAGTTACCACCATCGCACCACCATTTTTACTTAAATGGCTTTTTAAATATGAGAGAATATAGTTTACGAATTCTGCTTCACAATATTTACACATTTATGGTATATTCTTATGTTAGTTTCAATAGAAAGTAAAAGGATTTAGTATGTTAAAGAAAACAAAATATATAGGATTGGTTGCAGTTGCCTCTTCTGCCTTCTTTATATCGGGATGTGTTCCTACACAACCGGGATATAATTCAGGGTACAATACAGGTTATTATAACCAAAATCCCTATTCAGGATTGTCTACAGCTGTAGCACTCTCATCATATAGTTATCCGTATTATTATGATAGACCGTATTATTATTTAGGTGGTATTTATTATTATGGTGGATATTACCGTAATGGATACTATTACCATGGTAAGCGTAAATTCCGTCAAGGACACTATTACAATAGAGGAACCCGTTATTATAATGGACGCAGTTATCGTGCGGTCAATGGAAGCTATGGATATTTTAACAACAAAAGTGCATACCAAAGATCAAATCAGTATAGAAATGTACAAAGAAAGACGAATAGAACGGCTGATAGAAGAAACATGAATGTCAGAACACGAAATGAGAATCAAGCAAGAGTTAATCAAAGAAATAGAACTGAAGATAGAAGAAAAGTATATGACAGATCACAAACGGTGAAGCAAGTGAGAGAAAATAGAGTAAATGCCCAAAGAACCAATAGCAACACAAGAAATGAGCGTACTCAAGATAACAGTCAACGGTCAGAAAGAACGAATGAGAGAAAAACAACGAGAGAAAACAGAAGTGAAAGAGACAGAACCAGATATAACAATTATGTCAGGTAGATAGCACCTCAAAAGAGGTGCTATCTATAGTATTATTTAATTTTTCCGTTCCCGTAGTGTTCGAAAAGGTAATCAGTAGTTTCTTTGATCGCTTTTTCATCCATAGGAGCCTTAAAGTGATCTACCATTTTCATGACCTTTCCATGCCAAAACGCTTTTGACTGTCTACCTTGGTTGGTGATGTAGCCAAAAGAGTGACACATCAGACAGTTGGTCTGAATAGCATCAAACCCTTTACCCATCTTGATAGGAAATGCCACGTAGGGTACTTCTACCTTTTCTTTGACCTGTGCAAAAAGTGGTGTTGCAAGCAGTGCTGCTATCATTATGAGCTTTTTCATTATACTACCTCCACAGTAACTTCATCGATACCGTTATATTTATAACCACCGTGATTCCATTTGATATCTTTAGCCAATGGTTGTTCTTCGCCTATCTTACTGATGGCTTTAGTCATAATCGTCATTTTCCCAAACTCTGTAGGTTTAAATGGGTATCTGAATGCTCTATAAGCATAGCGACCTAGTTGACCATCATCTAAAAGTGCTTTGTCCCATGTTTTCCCAGCATCGACAGATACCATAACCTCTTTGATACCATGGCCATCATCCCATGCAACCCCGCGTACTACAACGTGAGATTTATGTGAAACGACAGATTCTCTGGTAGGGTACCCGATCACTGATTTAACATTCATCTTTTTGATAGGTTTCGTTTTTGGGAATTTCTTCTCTGGCGTTTCTGATTCTGTTTCATTGTCAGGTACACGGTAGGCAACATCCATAAAGAAGAGTTTTTTATATTCGTTTGTGACGGTGATATTTGAAAGCATCTTTACCCATGAATCTGAGTAGTAACCAGGAAGCACAAGTCTAAGAGGGTATCCATTAAGGTACGGTAGATCTTCACCATTCATTTGATACGCTAAAATGACATGGTCATCAAGTTCGCTTAGTTCAAGTTCACGTATAAAATTAGGAGTTTCATAGTAAGCAGCTTTTTCAGAACCGTTGAACCCTATCCATACAGCATCTTTTTTAAGCCCTGCCTGGTCAAGGATGTCTTTTAAACGTACCCCCTTCCATGTGGCACAACCCATGGCACCGGAACCCCACTGGATCCCACCAGCGATAGGTTGGAATGCAGAACGGCTGTTCCCTCCACATTGAAGTACAGCAGTAACCTCGACTTGTTCAAATTTGGTTTTAAGATCATTGAGTGAAATATGAAGTTCCTTGTCTACCAGTCCGTTTATGTGTATCGTATAGGTATCAGGATCAATGTGTGTAGGGATATCTGGCATATGCCAACGTACGAAAAACTGATCATTGGGTGTAAGTACTGAAGTAAATACATCTCTTGGTGTCTCTAGCAAGGGGGGTCTGTCAGAATACATGATCAGTGGTCTTTTTTCAGGAAATGCAACAGGTGATACTGTTCTGTTATCGATAGGCTGTACTGTCTCTCCAGCGTCTAATGTACGGGTTCCAACCGCAGCTACACCAGCAACCGCAGCTGCTTTTTTAAAAAATTCTCTTCTTTGCATCAATTACCTTTACATGTAAAATAAGTATTATTTATAATCTATAAATATATTAATTATAAGTAGTATCATTATCTAGAAATAACTCTTAATGGGTACTGAAGAGAGGGTGTATTGGAAGCAGATTGCGTGTATGATTTTATCTTTAAGCATATTGAACATTCTATTTGAAAGGGATGATAAGTAAAATTGAATACCAACTTTACTCTCGGAACGATCCCAGTACCGTCATTTAGATTCAAACGTTTTTAGTTATAAGAAGTCATAAATTTTTGTGCAAGATCGTTAGAAATTATTTGGCTGAAAACTTAAACATTTTTTCCATAGAAATGGCTTCATCTCGACCATAGACGATAATATCACAATCTACTTTGATTGCTTTTTTATGAATTTTATCTGGGTAATCAACAAAATTTAAAATATGTTTAATACAGTTTATTCTGGCTTTTTTCTTATTATCACTTTTAACAATAGTCCAAGGTGCGGCTTCTGTATGTGTAGAACTAAGCATCATAAATTTTGCAAGTGAATATTCATCCCATAATTTTTGTGATTCTTTATCTACAGGTGAAAGTTTATACTGTTTGAGAGGATCAGTATCTCTAGATTTAAATCTTTTTGCCTGTTCCTCTTTGGATACAGAGAAATAAAACTTAAATATCTGGATATCATCATCTATAATCATCTTTTCAAAGGCGGGTGCATCTTTTAAAAATCTAACCTGCTGCCGTTCTGTACAAAACCCCATCACCGGTTCAACCATAGCTCTGTTATACCAACTTCTGTCAAAAATGACAATTTCACCTGCACTTGGGAGGTGTTCAGTATACCTTTGGAAGTACCATTGTGACAACTCTTTATCACTAGGTTTTTCAAGAGCCACAACTCTAGCACCCCTTGGATTTAAGTGCTCAGTGATTCTTTTGATGGTACCCCCTTTACCTGCAGCATCCCGACCTTCAAAAACCATTAAAATTTTAAGTCCTTTATCTTTCACATGGTTTTGAAATTTTAAAAGTTCAACCTGGAGTCTTCTTAATTCTTTATCATATTCTAAATTTTCTTTCTTGACCCAGATTTGTACTTTATCAGTATTATTTTTATCTTTTTTCATATCTTTGTTCTTTTGCATTCTTTTTCCTTATCGGATTTAACCTGTAAATTTCCCGTTTGCTGTTCTTTGGGCATTCATTATTTCAATTTCTCTCGCACCAGAAATAACAATTTCAGGATTAAGTGTATACTCAAGACTGTCATCTCTACCGTCATAATTGATTGCGTTTAAGATGACCTTCAGTGCTTCAAGTCTCGCTTCTTGTTTATCATTTGAACGGATGATCGTCCATGGGGCATTGTGGGAGTGAGTCTGTTTAATCATGTTATATTTCGTTTCTGTAAAATCATCCCATCTGTCTTGTGCCTGTACATCTATTTCACTCAGTTTCCATTGTCTGAGAGGATCTGTTTTTCTTCTCTCAAATCTTCTTGCCTGTTCCGCTTTGGTCACAGAAAAATAAAGTTTAACCAGAATCGTACCTTGTCTAGTCAAATCTTTTTCAAAGCCTTTCACACCTTTCATAAAATCATCGTACTCTTTTTGGGTACAAAAACCAAAAACAGACTCTACCATGGCTCTGTTATACCAGCTTCTGTCAAACAGGACGATCTCTCCTCCTCGTGGGAAATGGGCAATATACTTTTGGTAAAACCACTGTGTTCTTTGTTCTTCTGTAGGTTTTCCAAGGGCTACTATACGATAATGTTTTTCATTCATATACCGTGTGACCCTTCGTATAGTTCCACCTTTTCCCGCAGCATCACGCCCTTCAAATAATATGATCATTTTTTGATTGGTCTCTTCAATATGCCTTTGTAACTTAATAAGTTCAGCCTGATATGGTTTTAACGCCTGTTCATTTTTTCTTTTAATATCTGCTTTATTCTCAGAGTTTTTCCCTGCTTTTGATTGTTTATATGTATCTATTAACACCTCTAGTGATATTGCATCACCCTCTATTTCGATCAAGTTCTCTTTCTGTTCTATCATTTTCAATGCCTTGTTTGTTTTTACTTTGTTCAGTTCTTGCCATCTTATCTTTTAAGAATAAAGTTCATGAAGAATCTTTTTTCCTTTTTTGATTTGTAGTGAAACGATTTCAAGTTCCTCCAGAAGTTCTTTTTTTTCTTTTTTACCTAGAGAAGTTTTGAGAGATTCTTTGATATCACTTTTCCTTTCTCTTAGTCTCTTCAAAAGATCTTTGAGAGACTTTTTTTTGCCTTCTCTCTCATAATCATTCAATCCAAGCGTGTGTTTGACTTTCTTTATAAACTTTTTGACACCCATTAGTCATCCTTTTTTTCTAAAATTTCTTTAATTTCTTCAGCATTAATAGCCATCTCTTCATTTAAGCTAGCAACATTACTATTTGTAAAAATCACTTCTGCCATGGCTATAAGATTTTTACTTATATCATAGGCATACGCACTGTCATTCATGAGTGAAGTTGCCATTTCATTGCTGATCAACCTTTGTCTTATAAGATTATCAAGTGTACCATTTGCAACAATATCGTATTTTTCAGTATGTACTTTAGCTTTAGAAAGTAATAATAAAACAACATCTTCTTCATCTGTGGTTGCAACAATGTTGATGTTTCTCAAAAGCTCAGCTAAATTTCTTCTAATATGATCGTATTGCTCTTTAATGTGTGTATTTGTACTCTTTGAATACTTAATCAGATTTTTTTGTAAATGTTTAGTGTCTTTAACTGCTTCAACAAGATCTCTATTTGCAAGTTTGAGTTTATACAGTACCTTGATATCTGTGGGAGACATGTCGGATTGTGCCTTCGTAGAGAAGTCAATAATTTCACCATAAATTCCTTTGATCCTATGACTATAAAAATCATCAATATTTACAGTTTTCTTACTATACGCATCTTTAATCACTTCCTCTAAAGTCATAGTTGATTCAATATTGCTCCGTTTCAAATTGAGACCATGGGTAATGATCTCAAAAGCATTGTCATAGAGATGTTTCGTCTCTCTGATAATCGCTGCCATAGAAGTAGATGGAAGTTCTAGTACCGAATCATTAAGGTATCTGACATTGTCATACCCTGTATCAGATAGTGAACTTTCTGCTTTCAATACTGATTCCAGAAAAGTGACTAGCTTTCCTATAAAAGGTACCATGACGAGTACCCCTATTGTATTGAATATCGTGTGAAAAACAGCGAGTTTGAGTGCATAATCATCATTGGCTATGCCCACGTGCATTACTTATAAGATCAACAGAATACATAATTTGATGAATAAATATGATGGCTATAAGACCAGTAACACCGTTAAAGATCAAATGTGCACCAGCAAGTTGTTTACCCATGTAATTTGAACTCATCGCTCCTAGAATAGCAGTGATCGTTGTACCTATATTTGCTCCAATGGCTAATGCCAAGGCATTTTCATAACTGATTTGACCCGCAGCTAAAGCAGTGATGATCAGGACCAAAGTAGCATGGGATGATTGCATCACAACGGTTGCAAATATACCAATGCCTGTAAATATAAAAAGTCCTTTGTATCCTGTTACTGCATAGCTTGCCAGATCAATAGTGTCTTTAAATGCTTCAAATCCTTCTTTCATGTAGTGGATACCTAGAAATAAAAACCCAAGACCTGCTAAAACATATCCTATACCTTTAAGTGACTTTGTTTTTTGAAATATAAGTATCACTCCAAAAACAAGCATAGGCATAGCATAGGCAGCAATATTTACTTTTAACCCTAATCCGGCAACAAGCCAGGCACCTGTTGTGGTACCGATATTTGCTCCAAAAATAATCCCTATACCTTGACTTAAACCAATGAGTCCCGCTCCCAAAAATGAAATAGTTAAAACGGAAACAAGTGAGCTTGACTGCATGATTGTAGTGCTGATGACACCAAATCCAATACTCTTGTAGAGTTTATCGGTCGATTTTTGTAATATTTTTTCTAAGGTACCACCGGAGAAGGCTCTAAACCCTTCTTCAAGTGAGAGCATACCAAATAAGAAAATGGCAACACCAGCAGATATCTCTTTAAAATTCGGGACTTATCCAAAAACCATAAGCCAGAATAATTAAAATGGTTGGTAATAATATTTTTCTTAACATTAAAGTAACAATGCCTCTAATCATGAAAAATATAGCTGCAGAAAGTATGGCAGCAGCCGGTACAGTAATGACCCATGCAGCAATGATTTTTTTGACAGCATCTCTTTTCACATATTTGACTTTTTCTGCACTTTTTAACTGTTTTTTTGCATCTTTTAATGATATCTTCTTCTTTATCAATCATTTTATAGAGATCAACTACTCTTATATAATCGTCTTTGTTTTTATCAGCTTTGTCTTCTAGTGTTTTAAGTTCGCTTCTGTAGGCTTTGAGGACTAGTTTTTCATCATGAAGTATATCTTGTTCCTGCGTTATAATGCTTTTTTCTTTTTTTGCTTCAAGATATTCTCTTAGAAAACCAACACCAAAGATACCACCTATAGCTATGTGTGTTGAAGAGACAGGAAGACCAAATTGTGAAGCGATAATAACTGTAATTGCCGCTGCCATAGCAACTGAGAATGCTCTCATTTGATCTAATTCAGTTATCTCACTGCCCACGGTTCTGATAAGTTGTGGACCATAAAGAGCAAGACCAAGTGCAATACCAAGTGCTCCAACTGCCATTACCCATAAAGGTATGCCTGCTTTTGCTGAAATACCACCAGTCATTACAGCATCATTGATAGCAGCCAAAGGTCCAATGGCATTGGCAACATCATTGGCACCATGCGCAAAACTTAAAAGTGCAGCTGCAAAAATGAGAGGTACTGTAAATAACTGATTGATACCATGCTCTAGAGTTTTCAAGATCTTTTGCTCTATGTGCAACGGTTTTTTTAACTAACAGATATACAAGTACTGCAACGATAAGTCCAAAAATAGATGCTATCAAGAAAAGAAGGTTTTTCAGCATCTGGAAGAAAGACCAAAACATCCACAATGGAAGGCCAAATCTTTTTTAAACCTTTTAATGTTAAATAGGTCACAAATGCCCAAGACATAATTGCTACAAAAATAGGTACCCATTTTCTGGCTGCTGCAATTTTATCTTCTTTAAATACGATAGTCTTTTTAATAGCATATAAAAATATTGCTGCAATAATACCACCAAGTACTGGTGAGATGACCCATGAAGCAGCTATCGTCCCCATCGTTCCCCATGAGACTATACTAAATCCTGCTGCAGCAATACCTGCACCCATTACTCCACCGACTATGGAGTGTGTTGTTGAGACTGGTGCTTTCATCATCGTGGCAAAATTTAGCCATAATGCCGCAGCTAAGAGTGCAGCCATCATTGCCCAAATAAAAGGATCTACATCACCTCCAAAAGCGTTTATATCTATAATTCCCTTTTTAATGGTTTTAATCACATCCCCACCTGCGATAAATGCACCACCCGCTTCAAAAATTGCGGCTATGATAATGGCTCCACCCATAGTAAGCGCTTTTGAACCCACGGCAGGTCCGACATTGTTTGCTACATCATTTGCACCTATGTTCATGGCCATATACGCACCAAACACTGCAGCAATTGCTAAAAACATATTGTTTGGTATAGCACCAGTACTTAAAAAACTGTAGGTTAGAACTGCCACCAAAAAAAAGAGTGCGAACCCAATCCTGAAAAACTCCACACCACTACCTTTGATTGCTTCTTTTTCCATTTTCTTCGCCATTTGAATCATTTCCATTTATGCTCCTTTTTGGAGGATATTTAATCCTCCCTTATATTTATTATACTCCTATTAATCTTTGTGTAACAATGTTAAATAATAAAATTCACAGTATGTTTATTATACATTTATGAAGAAAAAAATAGGGGGGAAGATCATAAAGGATTATTGGTGAAAAAGATACATAACATATTATTTGTACAAAACAATATTTTGTACAAGTAGCACATTATGATAAAGCGTTAGTGATATTTTTACAAAAATCTTCAAAAGGAGGTAAATGTAAATCAGATTCTCTTTGTTTAGCACCCCACATAGGCTCAGGAAAGTAAGAATCTTTTTCAAAGCGTGCCATGATATGCCAATGTACATGGGGCATATAGTTTCCAAATGAGGCAATGTTTACTTTTTTAGGCTTGTAGTAGGCAAGCATTTCTTTTTCAATGACATCAAGTAAGTCATAAATTTCATTGCGTATTTCTTTGGGTACTTCGCTCATCTCTTTATAGGGGTACTGGGTAAATATTTTAAGCCAAGGTATTTCTGACTCTTCTGTTTCTATTTTGATGTGGTTATTTTCATAGATGACTGACATTAACGTATCCTTTTTATAGTTTTATTTCCAAGTTTATAGATAGTAGAGGCCTGACTGTTTTGGCGTAAAGGCTCTATGATGACATCAGCACTTTTTCTGGCAAAATCTTCATCATATGCTTCATTACTAAGATTTGCAGAGGTTGTATATGCCCATGTGAGACGGTTTAAGAGTAGTAAGTGATGTTTGTCTTGCACCACACGGTAAGAGTGTTTATTTGGCATGACAAAAGTTGTTTTTTGAGAACGTCTCACACGGTTTTTATGAGAAGAGGGTACACGGACAAAGGTTTTAAGTGTGTTTAGGCTATTGACTGCTTTGATATAGTGTTTATAAGGCGGACGCTGCTTAATGGCTGTGAGTTTCTCTGCATCCTGAGAAACAAAACCGATAGTGGTGTCGGTTTGTGTCAGAAAAACAAGATTTTTCATCTTAGCTTAGATAATCTTGTAACGCTTTAGGTTCAAGTTCACCACCTGTAGCCTTAAGTTCTTTTATGGCCAGAGCAGTTGCTCTTGCTGCAGCGATAGTTGTAAAGTAAGCGACATGGTTTGAAAGTACAGACTGTCTGATGGTTCTGGCATCTGTTTTACTTCCTGCATTGTCTGAAGTGTTGATGGCGATGGCTATCTCTTCATTTCTTATCATGTCATCTATGTTTGGACGACCTTCTGAGATCTTAAGTACTTTGGTTGACGTGACACCGGCACTTTCCAGTGCTGCATGTGTACCTGCAGTAGCGACTATTTCAAAACCAAGGTCTGTAAACATTTTACCCACTTCTCCCACATGTACTTTGTCATTCTCTGTCACTGAAATGAAAAGTTTACCTGAGAGTGGTATGTTGTTTTTCGAAGCAAATTGACTTTTGGCAAAAGACATACCAAAGTTGTCAGAAATACCCATCACTTCCCCTGTAGACTTCATCTCAGGTCCCAGTATGAGGTCTGAACCGGGTAGTTTGTTGAAAGGAAATACCGCTTCTTTTACTGCGACATGACCTTTGAGATTTGGTTCCATGATCTTCTTGTCAAAGTTTACCACGTTGAAAGTGTCGTAGAACTTCAAGGCTTCTCTTAAGTCGCCTTGTATCATGACTCTTGTGGCAACTTTAGCAAGAGGAACACCTGTTGCCTTAGATACAAATGGCACAGTTCTTGATGCTCTAGGATTTACCTCAATGAGGTAAATCTCACCTTTATGAATAGCATACTGAATGTTCATAAGACCAACCACACCAAGACCAAGTGCTATGGCAGCTGTTTGTTCTTTCACTTCTTCTTGAAGCTTCTCTGAGATGCTTATTGGAGGAAGTGAACAAGCGGAGTCTCCAGAGTGGATACCTGCTTCTTCAATGTGCTGCATCACTGAACCAATGTAAACCTCTTTACCATCACAAATGGCATCGACATCTAACTCTATGGCATTATCAAGGAACTTATCTATAAGTACAGGTGCATCGTGAGAGACAGATACGGCTTCATCCATATATTGGTTCAATTCGTCATCAGAATAGACGGTTTTCATCCCACGACCACCAAGTACAAATGAAGGACGGACCAATACAGGGTAGCCTATGCGATTTGCTACGATGAGCGCTTTATCTTTTGAAAATACTGTACCATTTTCTGGTTGTTTAAGTCCAAGGTCGTTGATGAAGGCAGAGAAAAGTTCTCTGTCCTCTGCAAGGTCGATGACTTTTGCTGTGGTACCAGAAATTTTTGCACCGATGGCTGTGAGGTTTTTAGCAAGCTTTAATGGGGTTTGTCCACCAAAGTGCACAATAACACCATCTGGTTTTTCCAGTTCAATCACATTTCTCACATGTTCAAAGTCTATAGGTTCAAAATAGAGGATATCTGAAATGTCATAGTCAGTTGAAACCGTCTCTGGATTACAGTTATACATGATGGACTTGACCCCCATGTCTGCAAGTGCAAAGGCAGCATGCACACAACAGTAGTCAAATTCAATCCCTTGTCCAATACGGTTAGGCCCACCCCCAATGACAAGTACTTTTTTCTCTATTGAGTCACTACACTTATCGACATGAGGCAGTTTTGTGATGTTTGTTGTAGAGTAGAGGTAGGGCGTGAGCGCTTTAAACTCTGCTGCACAAGTGTCTACTTCGTTGTATTCAAGTTGTACACCCATTTTTTCTCGCGCCGTATAGATGTCATTTTCAGTGAGGTCCAAACCTTCTTTTTTGTTGATCACTTCAGCTATCATCTCATCTGAGAAGCCTTCTGACTTCACTACACGTAATCTAGTGGCATCAGAAAGTAGGGCAATATCCATCTCTTTTTCACGAAGTGCAAGTTCTTCCAACTGATATAAGAACCACCGGTCTATCTTACAAAGATCAAAGATAGCATCTACACTCATACCACGTCTAAGTCCTTCAAACACATATAACATACGGTGTTCATTTGAACGACGTATCTCACGTATGAGTTTTTCAGGGTTACACTTTATGGGGTTAAAACCTATAAGCCCAGTTTCTAAAGAACAAAGTGCTTTTTGAAAGGACTCTTTAAACGTCCTACCTATAGCCATCGCTTCTCCTACCGACTTCATCGCAGTGGTCAAGGTTGTGTTTGCTAGTGGGAACTTTTCAAAAGTAAAACGTGGTAGTTTTGTGACAATATAGTCAATCACTGGTTCAAATGAGGCAGGAGTTCCTGTAATGTCATTACTGATCTCATCAAGGGTAAAGCCAACGGCAAGGAGTGTTGCAACTTTTGCTATGGGATAACCGGTTGCTTTAGATGCCAGTGCAGAAGAGCGACTTACTCTTGGGTTCATCTCTATGACTATCATACGGCCTGTATCTGGATTGATAGAGAATTGTACGTTAGAACCACCCGTATCAACACCAACTTCTCGTAAGATCTTGAATGAAGCATCTCTCATGTTCTGATACTCTTTGTCAGTCAGGGTAAGGGCCGGTGCTATAGTGATACTGTCTCCCGTATGCACACCCATAGGATCAAAGTTTTCAATAGAACATATGATGATACAGTTATCTGCCTTATCACGGATGACTTCCATTTCATACTCTTTCCAACCAAGTAGTGATTCTTCTATAAGAATCTCTGAGATGGGGGAGGCTTCAAGACCACCACGAACAATTTCTTTGTATTCGTCCATGTTATAGGCTACACCTGAACCTCCACCAGCCATAGTGAATGAGGCACGAATAATAAGAGGAAACCCTATGTTTTTAGCAGCATCAAGGGCTTCATCCATATTATAAGCGTATTGTGAAATAGGTAGATCCATACCTATTTTGAGCATAGCTTCTTTAAATTCTTGACGGTCTTCACCTTTTTTAATGGCTGCAGGAGTGGCACCTAGGAACTCAATACCTTTTAGCATACCTGCTTCATACATGTCCATAGCAACGTTAAGTGCTGTTTGTCCACCCATGGTAGGGAGTATGGCATCTACATTTTCTTTCTTGATGATTTTAGAGATGACTTCAGGAGTGATAGGCTCGATATAGGTTCTGTCGGCAAATTCGGGATCTGTCATGATAGTTGCAGGGTTAGAGTTAATGAGTACAACTCTGTATCCTAGTTCTTTAAGTGTTTTAGCTGATTGTGTACCGGAATAGTCAAATTCACAAGCCTGACCGATAACGATAGGACCCGAACCGATAAGTAAAATAGTGTTGATGTCATTACGTTTTGGCATAGAGAGATACCCTTGATTTTTAGTTTGTTATTATACATGCTAGAGGTAAAAAAACCCCTTAAAAGAAAGGATTTTTTTGGTCTAGAAGAGGTCTAAAGTACTTGCTTTAGGTTTAACTTTTTTCTTTGGTGGCGCTTTTTTTCTTGGTGGTGTTTTTTTCTTTTGTATTTTTTTAGGCTTAGGTAGTTCAACAACTTCAACAGGCTCTTCGGGTTCTATGATCTCTTCTTGAGTCTGGTCAATACGGCTTGGGATACTTGATATGAGTGTTGATGTTTGATTTTGATCAATCTTAGGCATATTTGTAATGTTTATTTCTTTATTGACAAAGGTTAACGCTCTAAAAGGTCTTAGTTTAGTGGCATTACTGTCAAAATCTTCTGTCAGTGTTGCTTTTGCATCATTGATGAGAAAAAATGTTTTAGGATGATAAATATCACTATAGGTTTTAATGTATGCTACTTTATAGGAACTTTGTATTTCTACTTTTGTCACAATACCTACAGGTATCCCTGCAAAAAAGATATCATCAAGTCCAGATGTCACCACTTTGTCACCTTCTTTTATTTTATGCCATTTGGGTATAAATTTGATGGTCATTTCATTGGTACTTAAACCCGTTGCAATACCTGGTGCATGATGTTCACCTATAAAAACAGTGAAACGACATTTATCATCAGAAGTGAGGTATCCATAAAGTTGGTTATTGCGAAGTTCGGCTATACCTGCAACAACTTTACCCTGAATCAATCCATAGAGTTTATCATCCAGTAAATTTTTAGGTTTAGTAAGGATGATTTGCGAAAAACTATTGAGTTTTACATACGATATTGTTTCAGTGATAGAGATGTTGTGAATAGGTAATTTAGAGAGTTTAGGCAAAACAGTATAGATATTTCTTACTTGCTGGATGTAGTGACTTTGTTCTAAGAGACGTTTACGTAAAATGCGATTTTCACGACTCAGTTTTTCTATAGATTCTTTTTGAAAAATATAGGATTGACTCTTGTCTTCTATCCCTTGCGTCAAATTTTTATAATTTTGTTTGATAGGGTTGATGATGTTAAGCAGCGTATCGGTGATACGCTCATCATTTCTAGTGAGAAGTACTGTTAGCACAAGTAACAGTATGGCAATGATGACGAGTCTAGTCTTCATAAGCCATTTGTTGAAGTAAATCTATCTCATCTAATGCAATGCCCGTACCTTTTGCAACAGCTAAAAGTGGTTCTTCTGCGATATAAACAGGTAATTTAACAATATCTGAAAGATATTTGTCTAACCCTCTGATCAATGCACCGCCCCCTGTAAGTACAATACCATTTTCTACAATGTCACCAGCAAGTTCAGGTGGTGTTTGTTCAAGTACATCTTTGAGTGCTTCAGCAATTTCTTCAAGTGCATCTTTCATAGCAGTTCTGATATGCTCAGAAGTCACTTCCATAGAAGCCAAACTGCCCTCTACCTGATCTCTACCACGTACGGTTGAAGTAAGTTCTTTCTCTAAAACAATGGCCGTACCTATTTTGATTTTAAGTTCTTCGGCAACTCGTTCACCAATAAGAAGGTTAAAATTCTTTTTAATAAAATCAACAATAGATTGATCAATACTGTCACCACCAACACGAATGGATTTGGAAATAACAAGACCCCCAAGTGAGGTCACACCGATTTCAGTGGTTCCTCCACCAATGTCAACCACAAGGTTACCATTTGGATCTTTTACAGGGATACCTGCACCAATAGCTGCTGCCATTGGTTCTTCTATAAGATATACATATCTCGCACCTGCTTGTTCTGCAGACTCTTTAACAGCGCGTCGCTCTACCTGTGTGAGTCCGTAAGGTACACAAATGATGATACGAGGAGAGAAGAAACGTTTTCTGTGATGTGCTTTTTCAATGAAATAACGAATCATCATCTGCGTGACTTCAAAGTCTGCAATGACCCCATCTTTCATCGGACGAATGGCTTTAATGTTGCCGGGTGTTTTACCGACCATATCTTTAGCTTCTTGACCTACAGCAAGGATACGTTGTTGACCATGTTTATCGTATTGGATCGCAACCACGGATGGTTCATTGATACTGATACCTTGTCCTTTAACAAGTACAAGTGTATTTGCTGTTCCCAAGTCGATAGCTAAATCGTTGGAAAACAGTCCTAATAGTCTTTTAAACATTCTTCTTATCCTTTTTGCTCTTATGCTATTTGTTTATTTTTGATGTAAAGGGGTTTGGCTTTTTCTTCAACCACTTCTTTGGTAATCACTACTTCATAGCCAGCAAGCTCTGGAAGTTCATACATAATGTCTAGTAATATCTCTTCAAGGATAGATCGTAATCCTCTTGCACCCGTTTTTCTGTCTATAGCTCTTTGAGCAATATGTTCAAGAGCATCCTCTTCAAAGCTGAGTTTGACATCATCTATCTCAAAGAGTTTTTGGTACTGTTTGAGTAGAGAGTTTTTAGGTTCTATCAAAATACGTACCATATCTTCTTTACTTATTTCACCTAGTGTCGCCACTACATGTAGACGTCCGATAAGTTCAGGAATAAGTCCAAAAGAGACCAAGTCATCTGATTCTACAAGATGTATAAGGTTTGCTTCTTCTTTTTTAGAACGTTTCTCTTGACCAAAACCAAGTGTGTTTGCACCAAGTCTTCTTTTGAGTATGTCGTTGAGTCCATCAAATGCCCCACCACAGATGAAAAGAATGTTTCCTGTATCTATCTGGATGAAGTCTTGGTTAGGATGTTTACGTCCCCCTTTTGGCGGGATATTTACCACAGAACCTTCTATGAGTTTGAGAAGGGCTTGTTGTACACCTTCACCTGAGACATCACGTGTAATGGAACGGTTTTCTCCCATACGTGCTATCTTGTCTACCTCATCGATAAAAACAATGCCTTGTTCTGCACGTTTAGGATCACCATCTGCTGCCATAAGTAGTTTGGTAAGAATATTTTCTACATCTTCACCGACATATCCAGCCTCAGTGAGGTTGGTTGCATCCGCTATTGCTATAGGTACATTTAAAAACCTGGCTATGGTTTGCGCTAAAAGTGTTTTACCTGATCCCGTTGGACCGATAAGCAGGACATTTGATTTGGCTATTTGTGTATCATCATCTACATTGTCTTTAAAGATACGTTTATAGTGGTTATATACCGCCACAGAAAGTGTCTTCTTTGCTGTATCTTGGCCTATGACATAATCAGAAAGTAGGGTATGTATCTCTTTGGGCGTGTAAAGTGTGTGTGTATCTAGGTCTGAATCTAAATCATCCATATCTTCTTCACCAAAGAGAATTTTATAAGCTGAGACTACACAGTTTGAACAAATGTAGGCATTTTCACCAGCAATGAGTGGATTGACTTCACTCTCTGCTGTTTCACAAAAACTACATGCTTTAATTGACATTATTTTTCCTCATTGTTAATATGGTTTTTTCTTTCAAAAGGTATACCTCTTTTAGATGTTTTTATAAACGTGCAAAGTGCTTTTACTTTGTCTGAATTTGTATTTTCAAAAAGTGTCTGTGCAACTTCTTGTAGTGGCTTACCTTGTTCAAAGAGTTCCCTGTAGGCTAATTTAAGTTCGTTTATTTCTTCACGTTCTATTTTTCTACGCAGACCTGTGAGATTGAGTCCCCTTAGTACGGCTTTGTTACCCTCAGCAAGGCAAAATGGAGGGACATCCTGCGTTAAAGCAGAGGCACCACCCACCATCACATAATCACCGATATGCACAAACTGATGCACAGGTGTATATCCGCCGATAACCACATGGTTACCAAGCTCAACATGCCCAGCAAGTGCAACACCATTGGCTATGATGCAGTGGTCACCTATGATGACATCATGCCCTAAATGCACGTACCCCATCAGTAAGTTGTTGTCACCAATTTTAGTGATGGAACCACCACCTTTTGTACCTGGGTTAAGTAAGGTAAATTCTCTGATGGTATTGTTGTCACCGATGATCAGTTGTACATCTTCACCATCAAATTTGAGATCCTGAGGTATGGTACCTATGGCTGCATTTGAGAAAATACGGTTATTTTTACCTATCGTGGTATCTCCAGCTATCACGGTATGAGATGCTACTGTAGTGTTGTCACCTATCTTTGCTTTTGCACCGATAAGGGTAAACGCACCAATAGAAACATTATTACCTATAATAGCCCCATCTTCTATAATGGCTGTAGGGTGAATGAGAGACATCAAAAAACCTATTTGTCGACTATCATAGCTTTAAGTTCAGCTTGAGCTACGACTTTATCGTCAACATATGCTTTGGCATCTAACTGCCATACTGCACCTTTGTTTTTAATGACATTGATCTTGTAGATGAGTTGGTCTCCTGGGGTGACAGGGGCACGGAACTTTGCTTTATCTATGCTCATAAAGTAGACGACTTTGTTTGCAGAGTTTTTTTGATCTTCGTCATTCATACTCTTAAATGCAAGTACCCCACCAGCCTGAGCCATACCTTCAATGATCATCACACCAGGGTAGATAGGATGATCAGGAAAATGCCCTTGAAACACAGGTTCAGAGATAGAAATGTTTTTTAAACCTTCTATATATTCACCAGGGATGAGTTCCATGATTCTATCCACAAGTAAGAATGGATATCTGTGAGGTAGGATGTTTTGAATTTCAACGACGTTATAGAGCACAAGAAAACCTTTTTATAAAAATTGTAATATTCTACCTAAGAGTTGGTAAAAAGTGGTTTACTTGTTCTTAGGGTTAAAGTTAAAGTGCGATAAGTACTTCCTTTACATCGCTGTAGGTTTCACTTTTACAAAGGATCTCTATCTTGTTTGAGGGTATCTCTTCGACTACTAAAATCATAGACATATCATACGGTGTTACACCCAGTTTAGCACGTAGTTCTACCTCAGCATTAAAACTAGGAGGACTGTAAAGTAGTTCTGTCACAGTGGCATAGTTGGTACCTGCCATAGTATTGTAATGAGACCGAGTAATGAAACGTACCTCATCACGGTTCATATGATATACTTCGCCAACGTTGTACTCTATCTTCCCTCTGCTGTATTCGCCTTTGAAAGTGGAGTAGGGTAAAAAGTGCGCGGGGACTACCTCTTTGCGTACACGTAAGAGTCCTGAAGTAAGACGCCAGTTTAAAAACCGTTGTTTGATGATTTTGTGGGGTTTATTTTCTTCTTCTAACTTCCAGCGTTTCTCATACATCTCTATGCGTTCTTCTATAGACTCAGGTTGTACCTGTCCAGAGATGGGTACAAAGAGTTCATCTGCAAGTTTCTTCTGTTGGTCTCTTTGGATGTTCAGTGCATAGAGGCAACCACAGTAGTCTTGACGGTAGAGCGCATCTTCTTTAGCCAAGATGTTTTGTTCTTGCGTACCGGATGCTTTTCTGTAGTCAGGTGCTACAAACTTGATGCCAAATGTCTCACCCAAAGCATCACCCGCGACTTGTAATTGCTGGAGTGATTTTTTAGGACTGGTGAGTAGAGTAGAGGTATAGCTTGTTTCTCCCATCTCTTTAGCCTTTTGTGCAGAGACTTCAAAGCGTCTGTCAAAGCAGATACCACAACGCTCACCTTTTTCAGGTTCATCTTCAAACCCTTTAACGAGTGATAACCATTTCTCTACATCATACTCACCTTCTATGAGATCAATGTCAAGCATCTTACAGCTTCGTTTTACATCTAGTAGTCTGAGGTAGTACTCTGAGTAGGGGTGTATGTTTGGGTCGTAGAAAAATCCTGTAAGTTTTTCCTGAGGGTACTCTTCTTGGAGTTTTTTTAAAAAGTAGTGGCTGTCAACGCTACAACATATATGAACTAACATCTTTACTCCATGATGATTTTTGCAACATTCTCAGAACTTCCATGAGAAAGATATGCTTTTAATTCTTCTGCTTTTTGGGCGAAGATTTGTCGGTCAGTATTGTAGTACTCTTTAAGCAAGTTGTCAACAGTGACTTTTTCTTGCAGTAGTTCGTTGTGTAAAGTGGTACCGTTGTAGTTGCTCAGTATGATATTTGCCAAACCTACTTGTGAGATGCCTAGTAGCTTAGTGCCTATGAAAAAGTCTACTTTTTTGGCGATGTAGGCAAGCGTAAAAGGTGTACCTATAAGTGCGGCTTCGAGTGTGGCAGTTCCAGAACAGATAAAAGCAAACTCTGAACGTCTAAGCGCTTCATGTGTGTCTCGTACGACTTCAAACTCTCTGTTACCTCTGTACAGACGGGCTATCTTGTTTCTGCTAAAGGATGGAGGGATGACAAGTAAAGGTCGTATGTCATTACCAAGCTTACGTCTAAGCTCTAAAAAGATGGGCATCAGACGGGTGATCTCACTTTTACGGCTTCCTGGCATAAAGGTGATGCAGCCTTTGGTCTCTGACTCGATGCGATGTACATCTATCTCATCAAGCAAGGGGTGACCCACATACTGCGCTTTACCTTGAGGGTAGTAGTCCACTTCAAAAGGCAGTATGCCAAGCAGTTTGTCACAGTACAGCTCCAACTTTTTAGCACGCTTAGGACGACTTGCCCATATCTGAGGTAAGATGTAGTAGATGATCTCTTTGTTAGGGTAAGCCGTTTTGAGCTTCTTTGACAGTGGTAAGTTAAAAGCAGAAGAGTCCATAAGGAGAACCTTATCTACATCTTCAGCAAGCGCTACCATCTCATCCATCGCTTTATATGCCCATCGTATTTTTTTCAGTGCGTCAATTACACCCATGACGGCTATTTGGCTGATGTCATAAAGTGGCTCACCTAGAGACTTGTCAAACATACCTACTAGTTCTACCTCCCCCGTGTGTTTGAGCACCTCTTTCAAGTGAAGGTTTGAGGAAGGTTCTAGTGCAGATACTAACAATTTCATGATTTATCTTTTTCATTATATTCTATGATTTCTACATCTCTAGGGGCTATCTCTATAAGTCGTTCTCTTTGTGCTTTTTTGCTTCGGATGTAGTACCCACCCATGGCACCACCTGTTGCTGCTAAAGCTAACAGTCCAGCCGTGACCATCTGAGCAAACACAAACAATGCACCCACACCCAATGCCCCTGCAAATGCAGCACCCACTTTGAAGTTGGCTTTTGCATGGGTTTTGGTACTTTCTACTGTGATGTTTCTTTGTGCTTCTTTGATAACACGCTCTTTGTCTTTTTCTGCGTCTTTACGTATCTTCTCTTTTTCTGAAGCGAAGCGGTCTTTGCCGTGTTGTGTAGAGATAGACGAGAACCAAAAGGCGATGACAAGTGCTATAAAAAACAGTGGTACAGCCATACGCAAGATACCTGCCATATCTAAGCTCGTAGGGGATAATACTATCAAGGTATAGGTAGCCACTTGTGCTAGTATGATACCAAAGAGAAATTTTAAGAGTTTCATCATCTAGGGGTTCCTTTATTTTTTGTATTTTAGCATAATTACTGTTGATACTTTTTAGGGTACTCATAAAAAACCTGTTTCCCTTTATGAGGTGCTATCTCATCTTCAAATGTGATGGCGACTACGGCTGCTGTGGGTATGTTGAAGATAGACTTATTTGAGAGTCTGTCATTGAGGGCATGTCAGTCCTGGGTTGTGTCCTACTATCATCAAGCTATCTACCTTTTCAAATGTCTCTTGTATAAGGTAGATGAGACTCATGAGTGATGCTTCATAAATGCGTTCATCAAATTGTAATTTTCCTCCTAGTGCTTCATGGTAGTGCTTGGCTGTTGTCTTGGCACGTTTGTGCAGGGCTAGAGAGTATGAGGTCTGGTTTGACACCTAGTTCTTTGAGTTTTTCAGCCATAAAAGGAGCATCTCTTTTGCCTCGTTTGTTGAGAGGACGTTCGAAGTCTGAGAGGGATGCATCATCCCAGCTTGACTTTGCATGTCGGGCGATGTATAGGGTTTTTTTAGGCATCGTTTTACCTTTGTTTGTTTGTATTATTTTGGTTCAATAATGAGTAATTTATCCCAAGTATGTTTTATGTCATATGTATTATCATTCAAATCACAATATGTCTATATGATTTACTAAAATAAGCCACCATTCTTTGTATTTATTTTTAACTGGTTTTACTTTTAAAGTTTTTTCATCAGAATATAACTGAATATTTTTTTGAAGTGTATCATTTAATATTTTCAGTTGTGTTGTTGAAATAGTTTAAAATATCTTTTTTTATAGCATTTTTAATAGGTTTAGAAGTTGTATCAACATTATTTAATTTGGTGTCTTGATTGTTTAAACGTCTTACTTCAATAGCTATTGAGTTATTCACAAGAAAATCTGGTGTAGTATTACCATCAGGTTCATATTGTAATATTTGTATAGCCTAGACTTTTTAAATATTCGTATACTGATATTTTCATCTTCATTATTCATTTAATCTCTTATACCGTCACCCACCCAGCAACCAAAAACGCCAAAGAAGCCAATCCATCCACCTATCAAAGCATAAGGCAACTGCGTCCTACATGTTCTCACATGGTCACAGTCTGCTGCCATGGAGGAGATGATGGTGGTGTCTGAGATGGGGGAGGAGTGGTCTCCGAAGATTCCTCCACTGATGACAGCAGCGATGACCAGAGGAATGTGCAAGTCCATTGTTGCACCCAAGTGCCAAACCTATGGGCATCATGATGCTAGAATGTTCCCCAGCTTGTCCCCGTAGAAAATGCAGTGATGCTCGCTACTAAAAAGATGAGCATAGGTACGATGACAGGGCTGATGTTTCCTTCTAGTAAGATTTGCTAAGTATTTGGCTGTGCCAAGTTCACCTATGACATTACCTATGAGTAGGGCAAAGACCAAGATGCTTGTAACGGGTAACATATGAGCCATACCGTCATAGAGTCCTTTGAAAAAGCCTTTATGGGTGAGTGCTTTGGTAGGTATGAAGTACGCATAGATGAAAAACAGCGTGACTATCACTGCGTAGTAGACAGAAGTAGAGCCAGACCCTTTGAAGATGTCTCCATCACCAGTGAGGTAGAGACCTACAGGCACCATAAATACCATGACAATTAGAGGAAGCACCATCTTGTATGGTGTGGGTTTTGCATCTGTTTGTTTGTCGTGTAGGTCACTGTGTGCTACTTTGGCATGTTTCATAGGGCCTATGTCCCAGTTCCAGAGTATGACACCTAAGAGAATGACCAGAGTAAAGATGGAGTAAAAGTTGTACGGTATAGAAGCGATGAGTAGGGTCACGGCATTGCCAGAGATGACTTGTGCATCTATGGCCGTGACGATGAGTCCTAAGAGCAGTGCACCCCATGCATTGAGTGGGATGAGTGTACAGATGGGTGATGAACTGGAGTCACAGATGTAGGCTAGCTTTTCTCTACTTACCCCGTGTTTGTCAAAGAGCGGTTTGGCTACTGTACCAGCGACAAGTGCCGTGATACTAGACTCTATAAAGATGAGTATACCTATGATGTATGCTAGAAGCATCGCACCTTTAGGGGAGTCAATGCGTTTGGCTTTTAGGCTAAGGTATGCCACAAAACTCTGCACCGCTCCAGAGACAGAGAGTAGGTTGATGATGGCACCGATAAGTAGCATAAAGAGTAGGGTCTTGACTATCCACCCCTCAGCAAAGAGTGTTATGACGCCATCAAACAAGGCTACAAATGCTGAGGCAGGGTTGTAAGCATTAAGTACTAAAAACCCTGCAAATATCCCACCTACTAATGAGACTATGACATCTTTTGTTATAATGGCTAAAATGATTGTGAGTAGTGGGTATGATGATTGAGATGATTCCGTATTCCATGTAGAAGACCTAATGATTTAATAGAAGGATTATAACACAATGAAAAAAAGATTTTACTTACCCTTACTTTTGTGCTCATGACACTACAAGCACAAATGCCAGATACCAAACAACTCATCGTAGTCACAACTAAAAACTGGTCTACCCCTAGTGGTGTACTACAACGTTATGAGAAAACAAATGCGTCTTGGAAAAAAGTAGGCAAAGCCATAGACATCAAATTAGGGCGCAATGGTTTAGGGTGGGGCATAGGGCTACACACCATACCTAAAGATGCCAAAATCATCAAAAAAGAGGGAGATGGTAAAGCCCCTGCGGGTATCTTCTCACTCAAACAAGCCTTTGGGTACAGCCCATTTGTAGTGGACTATCCGTATGAAGTCTACAAGGCTACAGACCACTGTGTAGATGATATCAACTCGAAACTTTACAATAAAATAGTAGACAGTAGGAATATATCCATAGATTACAAGAGCAAAGAACACATGAAGTTTCCAAAAGACTATTACAAGTACGGCATCGTGGTAAACCATAACCACATAGATGAAGAAGGTGCAAAAAAAGGTGCAGGGTCGTGCATCTTCATACACATCAAAAAAGTACCTACTGCTGGGTGCACAGTGATGAATGAGAGTGAGATGAAAGAGATCATACAGTGGCTTGATGTAGAGAGTAACCCTCTGTTAGTACAAGGCACTGAATTAGTGGTCAAGGGATTATGGAAAACATTTAACCCCTAAAGATATAAGGATTGGCACTTAAACCAGTCAAAAATTTTATAATTTCTTGTAAAACCTTTTGATCTCATCACGTACTGATGTGACCATTTTGTACATCACTCCATCTTTTGTGAAACAGTCCAGATCTGATATACAGTTGCCATCTTCACAAGATCCTTTAGATACCTTTTTTTCGATAGTAGGTTTCCACACATCATAGGTAGTCTTTTCTGTGATGAGCGTTTTTGTTCCGACGGTTGTAACAGAAGCATTGTTTTGCTCAGAAGCACCGTAAGTTAGTCCCGTTAGTAAAGCGGTTGTAAGTATAAGTTTTTTTAACATGTTAGACTCCATTTTTTTATTTATCATATGATAAAAAATTGCAAAGTCATAGTCTTATTTTGTCTGTTCATGTGATTTTAGTGTGAAGAAGCTTTGGTAAGGAAAGAGGGGGGAAAGCTTTTTAATACAAAGAATACTCGACATAAAAAGTGATCTTTGTTTTTGTTGTAGGTCTTGGGTAGTCCTTGTAGGCGATACGTATGACTTTTAGGGTATTGTCATCAAGAGAAGCATACCCTATACGTTTTTTAAGTCTCAGTCCTGAGATAGCACCATTTGGATGTAAGTAGAAAGAGACAATCGCTGTGCCTTTTTGTCGTGTGCGTAATGCCACATCGGGGTAGCCATTTCGTGAGAGTGTGGCTTGTGTGATACGGTGTATGGCTCCGAGGTTTTTCTCTATGAACTTCTTTTGGGTAGATGTAAATGTGTCAAACTCTTTACCGTAGAACTGTCGTACCATTTTAATGGAAGGAGAGGAAGCTCTTCTTTGTGGTTTCATGGAAGTACTTGCATCCATGAGCATCTGTGCGAGAGGGTCTTTTGAACGTCTGCTTTTCTTCTGTTTTTGACGCTTTTGTTTTTGACGTTTGACGACTTTTTTCTTTGTCTTCTTTTTCTTTACGATTTTTTTCTTTACTACCTTTCTAGGCTTTTTCTCTACTTTCTTTTGAACCGTTTTCTTTTCTACTTTGGGCAACACTTTTGTGACATTGTTTTCTTCACTGGATTTTTCATCCACCACAAGGCGCTTTTTCTCATCTAAGAGCTTCTTTTTTACGACGACTTGTTCTACTTGCTGTTCTGGTTCCGGTATCTCTTCGACAACAGGTGGAAGTAAAACGGGTTGAGGCGGGACAACAACAGGCTGAGGTACAGGAGGCACAAACTGTTTGAGGTTGATGCTTATGCTCTGTTCTGCTACTTTGATGGGAGGGAAAACCACTTCTTTAAATGTCACTATAAATAATAACACAATGAGTATATGCAACAATAAAGAGAGTAATAATGCCTTAACTGTTCTGATGTTTTTTCCTCTTATGCTCTTTAGTGTATAATCCATGCAATTATACATAAATAAGGATTAATCAAGATGGCATATGAAAAAAGCATCGCAGCATTTGAAGAAGCATATAAAGTAATACCAGGAGGCGTAGACTCTCCTGTCCGTGCTTTTTCTGGCGTAGAGGGAACACCACCGTTCATAGCAAAAGGTGAGGGTGGATACCTTATAGACATTGATGGAAACAAATATATAGACTTTGTGCAAAGCTGGGGGCCACTGATCTTTGGTCACTGTGATGCAGACATAGAAGCGGCAGTCATCGATGCGGTAAAAAGAGGGCTTAGTTTTGGAGCACCTACTACTGTGGAGACAGCGTTGGCTCAGGAAATCGTGGGTATGTTTGACAGCATGGACAAAGTGCGTTTTGTAAGTTCAGGTACAGAGGCTGTGATGTCTGCTATAAGACTGGCACGTGGTGTGACCGGTAGAGACAACATCTTGAAGTTTACAGGGTGTTACCATGGGCATTCTGATTCACTTTTGGTACAAGCAGGTTCAGGTCTTGCAACATTTGGTACACCAAGTAGTCCAGGTGTCCCAGCAGACTTAACCAAACATACGCTTCTTGCCACTTACAACGACATCGCTTCTGTAGAAAAATGTTTTAAAGATGCCAAAGGGGATATTGCTTGTGTCATTATTGAACCTATTGCTGGCAATATGGGATTGATTCCAGCAGATGAAGCATTTTTAGAAGGGCTAAGAGCTTTATGTGACGAACATGGTGCTTTACTCATCTATGATGAAGTGATGTCAGGATTTAGAGCGTCACTCAGAGGTGCTCAAGGTATTTCATCTGTGAAGCCAGACATGGTCACGCTTGGTAAGGTCATCGGTGCAGGTATGCCAGTGGGTGCTTTTGGTGCAAGAGCAGACATCATGGCACACTTGTCTCCTGAAGGCCCTGTATATCAGGCAGGTACACTTTCGGGTAACCCTGTAGCCATGGCAGCAGGACTTACAAGTCTTAAAAAGCTCAAAGCAAACCCTAGCATTTATGTAGAGTTTGCTAGTAAAGCTAAAAAGCTTGTAGATGGTTTCCAAAAAGCAGCTGCTGCAGTGAATGTGCCTATGGTCACAGATGTTAGAGGTTCCATGTTCGGATTCTTTTTCTCCAATAAGCCAGTGAAAAATTTTGCAGATGCTTGTGATAACGACACTGCAATGTTTGCGAAGTTCCATAAAGGGATGTTAGACAAAGGAGTGTACTTGGCTTGTTCTTCTTATGAGACTGGATTTATCTGTACTGAGACAACAGATGAGATGATAGAGGCTGCTATCAAGGCTGCGTATGAAGTGATGCAGGAGATAACTACACTAAGTTATTGTAGTTAAATAAAATAGTGTATAAAATAGTATATAAAGTTGCATTTTTTGCACTTGTGTTACTGTTGATGTTTACCCCTGTATTGCCGGAAAAACTTGTGGAGATATTCACTTTCTTGCAGCTCAATGATAAGATGGAACATTTCATCGCATTTTTTCTTTTATCTTTTCTTTTGAACAGGGCATCAAGCACTATGGCTCACCGTATACGCAATGTGATGGCCTTGCTTGCTTTTGGCATCATCATAGAGTGCATACAGTACTTTATTCCAAACCGTAGTACAAGTTTTTATGATGTCTTGGCAGATTTTATAGGCATCATGATGTTCCAATTTTCCTTTAGTGTATATTTGTACTTTAAAGGTAGGAAAAAGGGTGATAGTGAGTAAATATAAAAGAGGATAATATGGAAAATAAACAAGAAGAACCAAAGTTCAAAAAGATAGCCGAAGGTGCAGACTCTCTAAGTCTAGGTATCTCCATAGTGGTCGCGGTACTTATAGGTGTAGCATTAGGACTAGGGTTACGTTCCTGGACTGGCTTAGGTTGGATGTTATGGGTAGGAGTACTCATCGGTATCGCAGCTGCAGTGTCCAATGTCTACAAAGCCTACAAAAAACAAAAGAAAGTCTTTGATAAGCTGGCTGAAGATCCAAAATATAGCTACAAAAAGAACCAGGAACTACAGAAGAAGTATGACGAAGAAGACGATGACAAGTACTAGTCTTAAAATCTTTAAAACCCTCGTTATCATCGACATCATCTTGATACTGGTCTCTGTGATATTATTTGATATGAAGGTACTTTGGAACACACAAATAGGTTTTATCACCTCGTCACTTGTCATGGTGGCATCACTCATAGCCTATAGACGTATGGTGAACACAAGAGTAGAACATAACATTATCACCATAGATGATTCTAAAGATGTCATAGATGAACTTGAAGACCCGTATGACTTGTATAGTGAAGAGGTCGTGGAAGAGGAAGCAAAAGATCTGGTAGAAACGGTGAAAGAAGAGAAGCAGAAACTCAAAGAAAACAGACGTACTCTTGTGCAAACTCTCAAAGACACCAAAGCAGCACTCTCTGTGTATAGACTTGGAGCGTATGCTGTTCTCATATTAGGGTTTCTCTATCTCAACAGACAGGGTTTGTTGCATATACCTAGTTATATCTTGGCGCTTGGAATTCCACCTGTTATCATAGTAGTGATGCTTCTAAGAGAAAAAGACCATGCCTAGTATTGTACGCAAAAGAGAGACTTTTTACCTAGCAGGGTATGACCCACGAGGTGCCAGACATTACTACAATCTATACAAAAAAGAAGCAGCTTTACAGTCTGAAGTCAACGGAATGAAGATGGATATCTCTTCACGTAAACGTACAGACAAGCACGTACAAAGCTGGAAGATAGAGAGTCAAACAGGTGAGGATGTGACTCAGACCAATTATCACTTTTTAGGCTGGGATGATATCATTCGTAAACGATGGAAAAACACCACTTTTACTATCTTTACGGATTTGTTTTATTATATGAAGACCTATATGTTTACTGGTCTCATAGTCAAGTTTGGAAAACTTTCTCCCAATCAAATGGTACCAGCCTTTTTTCCGGTTTTATATCTATTGCTCACCTTGATATTGGCATATCTTTTTTGGTCTTTTAGTTTTGAATTTAGTAAAAGTATTATTCCCGCTTGGCTTGGCGCTGGGGCATCACTTATCCCTGTATATCTTGTGATACGCTTGATGATATGGATAGGTGATAAGATAGCGGTATTTTGGCTGTTACGTATCTATGTTTTTTGTGCGAAATATGTATTTGAAGATATGAGAGCTTTGGATGCACGGGTAAAATTTTTTGCTACCCATATCGCTCATGTCATAGACCATGCAGAAGAAAATGGTATAGATGAAGTCCTTATCAGTGCACATAGTGTAGGGTGTATCTTAGCCATACCTGTACTGGCACAAGCTCTTGAACAGACAAATTTGTCAAAAGAAAAGTTGTCCATAGTCTCTGTGATGACCGTTGGAGAATGTATCCCCTTGGTGAGTTTTTTAGAACAATCCACTGACTTTAAGAAAGATATGAAAACCATTTCTACCTACAAAGAGATCTTTTGGGTTGACTATACCGCACCCATAGATGGTGCCTGTTTTCCACTCTTAGATTATTATAAACATAGTGGTCTTGAAGTAGAAGGCCCTCTATACCGTTCTCCTCGTTTTCATACTTTATATGAAAAAGAAAGATACGAAACATTAAAAAAAGACAGATATCTTACCCATTTTCTTTACTTGATGTCGACTGACATAGCTGGAGAGTATGATTATTTTAAGATCACTGCTGGGCATAAACATCTCTCTTATTTGAAGGAAACAGTATGAAAATTTACCCGCATTATCCTAAAACTTCAGAAAATAAATTTTCTCAATTAATGATTTTTTTCAAAAGAAACAGTTCATGGTTGGATGGATTGTATGAACGAAGTTATACAATGTTAATGGGTGAAGTCAAATTACCAACATTGACAATATATCTGCCTAATGAACCAGCCTTGATCCATAGAATTCTAGTGAGTGAAGTAAAGCTTTTCCCCAAACATCCATTACAGCATGAAATGTTAGAACCATTACTGGGAAACAGTATTTTTACAACCAATGGTAGAGTATGGAAAAAGCAACGTGAATTACTTAACCCCTCTTTTGAAATGGTACGTATCTCGCATGTATTTGATCTTATGAATGATGCTGCCAAAGATATGTTGGCACGTCTTGAAACATTAGATGAAAATAGGTATCACGATATGGATGAAGAGATGACATTTGTCACAGCAGATATCATCTTTAGAACGATACTTTCTGAAAAATTGACTAAAGTAGAAGCAACAAAAATTGTAGAAGCATTTGTTGAATTTCAAGAAAAAAGTATAAAGTATACTTTACAAAAAATGTTTTTCATGGGAAATATATTTAAATTTTTAGGTAGAGATAAATCACGTATACAAACAGGGAAAGTCATACGTAATTCTTTAGCTAAAATCATCGAACCCCGATATAATGGGATGATTAATAATGAAAAAAATGAACATAAAGATATTTTATCTTCTCTTCTTGACGTGACAGATGAAGATACAGGTAAACCTTTTTCTTTTACAGAGATCTTAGATCAAGTGGCTATGCTTTTCCTGGCAGGACATGAAACGACAGCAAGTTCCATGACGTGGGCGTTGTATCTTCTTGCACTTTATCCCGAAGAACAAGAAAAGGCATATCAAGAGGTTATGCATATATGTGGGAACGATGAGTTTAGTGCAGAAAATACTAAAAAGCTTCACTTTGTCACCAATGTATTTAAAGAGACACTTCGGCTCTATCCTCCTGTAAGTGCTTTTCCTCGTGAGTCTAAGGTCGATACTACTATGAGAGATAAAACCTTGAAAAAAGGTGCAACTGTCATTGTCTTACCTTGGTTAATGCATCGTAATGAACGATACTGGGAAGATGCACACATGTTTAACCCTTATCGTTTTGATAATCCTGAAAATATTACGAAAAATACTTATTTTCCTTTTGGGCTTGGACAGCGTATTTGTATTGGCGCAGGATTTGCAATGCAAGAGAGTATATTATTGCTTGCTAGCATATTACGTCATTATAGATTAGAGTTAAAACCAGATTTTGTACCAGATATTGCAGGGAGATTAACCACACGATGTCTAAATGGTATGCCTATCAAACTGATCAAAAGGAAATAAGTCTAAAGTCCTATTTAGATAAAATAAGTTCACTTAGAAAACAGGACTTATTTTATGACAAAAACTTTATTATTATCTTTCGCACTTCTTACCCTCACTGCATGTGGAAAAGAGGAAGCAAAACCTCTAGTATGCACCACTAAACCCATACAAGCCCCCACGACACTGAAGATCATAGACAAACCCATAGCTTTTAGTGCAGAGCGTGTGGCGATGACCAAAGAGTACATTAAGTCTCACTATGGCAAAACGGTCTCAAACATCGAGATAACGCCTAAGATCATCTTACTTCACTGGACGGCTGAGATGAGTTTTGATAAGTCTTTCAAACGTCTACAGCCTGAGCGTCTACTTACAGACAGAAAAGACATCGCTAAAGCTTCTTTGCTCAACGTCTCTTCTCAGTTCCTTGTCGCACGTGACGGAACCATCTATAGACTCATGCCTGAAAACTGGATGGCACGTCATGTCATAGGGTTGAACTACTCAAGCATCGGTGTGGAAAATGTAGGAGGAGAGGGTAACAAAAAAGATGACCTTACGCCTGCACAAGTCAAAGCAAACATCGCCTTAGTACAGTACCTCAAAGCAAAGTACCCAAGCATAGAGTACCTTGTAGGTCATCATGAATACAGACAAATGGAAAAGACGCCACTTTGGCTTGAACGTGACAAAGGGTACAGAACGGTTAAGTCTGACCCAGGTGATGCCTTCATGGTTAAAGTACACTCCAAGACAAAATATCTAGGACTCAAACGCGCTCCTAAAGGCCGTTAATGAACTCAGCTTTCTCAACACTTGACTGGGGTATCTTTGGTGCATATTTTTTAGTATTAACCGTGACTTCGGTACTTCTTTCTCAGGTGAAGGTCAAAAGTACGCGTGACTATTTTGTAGGTGGGAACACGGTTCCTATGTTTGCCGTGGCTATGTCGGTACTTGCTACTTCACAGTCTGCGGCTACTTTTTTGGGTGGACCTGAGTACTCGTATGGGAAAGACCTAACATTTATAGGTTTTTACCTTTCAGCTTTTTTAGCAGTCATCTTTGTGGCCAAAGTCCTCATACCTAGGTTTTATGCTATCAATGCCGTTACTGTGTATGAACTACTTGAAGTACGTTATGGTGCACGCGCCAAGAAACAAGCAGGGGTGATGTTCCTCATAGGGCGTCTTTTCGCTTCGGGAGCCAGACTCTACATAGGTGCACTTGCCATCTCGATGATACTCTTTTTGGACATCACACCCACACACGTTGCCATCTCCATCACCATCTTGATGCTTGGTGCTTTAGCGTACGCATACTTTGGTGGGGTGAAGTCGGTCATATTTTCAGACATCATTCAAGCCATCACTTACATAGGTGCGGGTATAGCTGTACTCATCTACCTTTATGTGAGTATGGATGCAGACTTTAGTACTATCGTTAGTACACTTGAAGCCAACGAGAAGCTAAAACTTTTAGACTGGTCTATGAGTGGAGGGTTTTCAGTGTGGGCGCTACTTGGTGGGTGGTTACTGCTGAACATCGCAGCGTATGGTCTAGACCAAGACATGACACAACGTGCTCTTAGCATGTAAAAATGCCAAAGAGGCTCAAAAGTCACTTATGATGAGCATCTACATTACCATCCCTGTAGCCATCCTCTTTTTGTTCATAGGTCTGCTTCTCTACCTCTTTTACCAACACCCTGAACTCTCTGGACTTAGTACAGAGGTAGTACAGAAGTTTGAAGGTGAGAAGATCACCATTTTCATGTACTACATCTTACATGAGATGCCAGAGGGTATGCGAGGGCTTGTGACTGTAGGTGCAGTGGCTGCTGCGCTTAGTAGCTCTAACTCTGTACTAGGTGCCATGAGTTCAGTAGCCGTAGAAGACCTCTACAAACCTTGGAAACAAAGCAGAAGTAATGTAGATGAGATGCACTTCGTTAAAGCAGGGCGTAACGCAGTACTCTTCTTCGCTGTAGCACTCTCACTCATGGCGATGCTCACCTACTACTGGCAACGCTACACAGAACTCCCACTGCTTAGCTTTGCCCTTGGTGTGATGGCATTTGCCTACACAGGCTTGCTTGGAGTGTTTGGAGCGGCTATATTTACCAAACGTGGGAATGCTACGACTGTACCGTTGGCACTTATTGGTGGGTTTATGACAGTACTTGTTACTTCAGCCTTATGTGTTAGGTGACAGTCTTGGAGAACTTATGGGTTTAAAGTTGGGTTTGCTTGGCAGATACTTGGTGGGACTGTTGTGGCGTTTGGGGTGATGGTTAGTGGGAGGGGTGAGGATTAACTATGGAACTCAGTCATAGTTTTTTAGCTGCTTGAGTGATTGATATATTGTGTTCTGCAACAGAATCTATAGTCTCCAATTATACCTTTACTAATGAAACAATTTATCCGTGTCTGTCTGACTCTAACATATTTATTTTTCATATTTTTTGAAGCCAAAAAATGGAGTGATAGTCAAAAGTATATCACTGCTTTGAAAACAGATTAATTTTGTTGATCTACAAATTATTGTATTACAATGAAAATTTTCGAAGTTTAAAACCATCGTGGAAGAATATGATATATCTAACCAAAGATGTTCATCCCATAAGTTGACTTATAAACGTTTGTGACTTGTAAAGGTTCAAGCGTTCAAAGCATATATTCTACATCCCAGAAGCATTGTCTTTGCATCTTGTAAGTGTTCAGCAACGCTATTGGACATTTTAGTCTTTATTTTGAAAGCCATCCTGTCTTGAGTGGTAACATTAAAATCATTATTAGTGGAATTGAAATACCTGCTATTATGATATTTTGAATATATTTATCATTAAATGTTTGTATCTGCCTGTTCAAATGATACTATTCTTCTATATCTCGAGGTGTAATCAATAGATTATATGCTGATTTGTTTAACAAAATTAGTCGTATGTAAATTATATAGAGTCTTGATGTTTATATTCAATATAGTTTATATAACATTTATTTAGTACAATAACCATAACCTGTTGATACTTTGTTTGATCATAATTTTGAGTAAAATGCGTTTATTCAGTGAGACTTATTGTATACTGTTTTTATTAGGCTTGCCTGAATCAATTTAATCTAGAGAATTGCAAAAACTTATTACACCGAATGTTATACATCTGAAATGAGTATACTAGGTATGCTTAATGGCCATAAGCAGATGATCAATATAACCAGAACAATGAGAGTTTATCTCATAGAAAATCATGAATAGCATTTTGATCATTGTTATGTTCTTCAGATACTTTTAAATAACCTGCGAAATGAAATAATAAAATTCAAGGTAACACCTTATTTATAAGGTTGATAGATGAAAGAAATGCATATCTATAAGTTTTCTATCCTCAGCTAGGATGACTGTAATTAGTGCGTTTAATTCTGATTAAACCCTTCGTAGAGCTAAACGTTCAATTAAATGACTATAAAGCACAATTTGAATACTTTGTATACTTCACATGACTTTTGATCACTCGAAGCATCATCGCAATGAAGTTGAGATAGTAATATAGTAGTCGATTAAACACTGTTTCGAGTATGTTCAGCTTAACGTTTCTTTATTCATGTAATGTACCTCTTTATTATATGTACTTATTGCCTATCTCATAGCTGTAGAATGCAGTATATCTGAAATGTTCAACTGATTGATGAATTAACCCTTAATTTACAGGTTACTAGAAGTATGGTAATGAATTTAAATCTCAATTCAACACATCATCAATCCGCTTCTTTTTTACGAATGTAGTAGATGCATTATTTTCTCGTTCCTCCTCTCCCGAGGTGGAACCTATATAGTTATTATCGTATGTATAAACTGATTTTTATTGAGTTACTCAATACGTTACACCAGAGGACAGGAGTAACGAGATAATAGTCTAAAGTGTTATATCTTTTCCACTTGATTATTTAAACTTTGAAGTTTTTCAGCCAACCACATTTTAATCACCGCTTGTCTGCTTACACCTACATGTTTTGCTTCTTTGTCAAGTGATTGTACCATCCATGCAGGAAAATCTATGTTCACTCTTTTTGGCTCTTCGTTAATCATTCTTATTTTTGAGGTATCAAAATATTCCAATACATCTTCTTGATTTTCATCAAATTTTTTATCTAGTTCTGATGCTTTCATAAAGTTTAATCTCCTTTTCTCTTGATCTTCTTACGGAAATAATCCTGATATTTGTATCTCTGTAAGTGATGATGGCCGTATAGTTTTTAGAGTTGATCTGACCTAAAACTAAAAATCTTTCTTCATCTTCACTCTGTGATGATGGTAATTCAAAAGAGTAGGGGTCTTCCCATAGCTCTTGTGCTTCATCAAAACCAATGCCATGTTTTGATTTATTAGTACGGCTTTATTTTCATCATATTCAAATATCATACTTAAATTATAACTATATTTATATTTTTCTTCTTCCTCCTTTTTCGAGGTGGAACACTTAGAGATGATGAGATATTAAATTACTATATGCATTGCACCAGAGGACTGATGTAACGAGCTAACACCTACTGACCCATGATTTTCAAAGCAATATACGGTGCAACCATAAAAACCAATGTGACTATCTTATACGTACTCAAAAAATCAAAATACTTAGCGTTTAATTCCTTTTCGTCTATGTCAAACATCTTTTTATGCATAGAAAACATGGTGCTTTTCATAAACATCATCATGATGCTAGCTAGAAAAAGATAGCCGATATTAATGATAGATGCCCATCCTAAAAACTCAGTGAATTGTGAAATATTCATCATCATTTCTCCTTTTTTCGTATCTTTTGATACAGAATGTATGTACGATAGTATAACGAATTGTAAGAAATTTTATTATTCAGATTGATATTATCGTAGATATGTGATATAATATCTAAATAGATATATAAAAGGATATAAAATGTCAATAGTTAAAAAACTCATTTCATTTGACAGTGTTGTGGCTGAGGAGTTAGAAACACTTTCTAAAACATTAGATATAACACAAAAAGAACTCATAGAAAGAGCCTTAGACTTTTACTTTGACCATACAGACAGCATTACTGCACAGAAACTCTCTGATGATGTTAAGAGTGGAAAAGAAAAGGTACATGATGCCTCTGATGTATTTAAAGAGCTTGGGTTAGAATAGGTGTACACACTAAAACTAACCGATACTGCTATAAAAAACTTAAAAAAGTTTAACCATGCAGAACAGCAACTTATAACTAAAAAGTTACGCTACCTAGAAGAAAACTTTGATGTACTAAAAACTTCTAAGAAAGTTACAGAACTTAAAGGCACAGATTATCATCACTACAGATTTGTGATAGCAAGACGTATTCGTGCACTATTTGAAATACAAGATGGCAAGCTTGTATTATTAGTACTTAAGATAGGACGAAGAAAAGATGTTTATGAGTAATCATGATATCTTTTCTTCATTCTCTTCAAAATACCTCTCATAAACCTTCGCATAGTTATTCTCCGCACGTAAAGAACTGATGTTTTTGTATGAGATCTTAGAGACTTGTTCTTTCCATGTCCCTGTACATAAAAATTCATGTACAGAGACTTTTTTATGTCCAAGTTTTGTCATCTTACCTATCATAAACACATACTCCTCAGAATTTTCATCTTCTAGTGTGATGAATTGATGTGTAGACCCAAAGGTAGCTAAGACAGTTTTCCAGTCTTTTACATCATAAGTCATAGAAAAATCTACTTTATCATACAGACCCTCATCTTTTAAAAGTTGGGTTTGAAATAGTCCACTTTCATCTGACTCTATACTCGTCACATCTGAGCGTTGTAAAATCATGATGCCATCTAAGTTAAAGTCATAGACATACTGGATCAAGATCAACTTTTTTGAGTGGGCTAAGATGAAGCCTTGGATGGGCGTGTCATTGATGTGTTCTCTGTAGATGCTCACTAAGGCTCTGTTTTGTTGTAGTGTGTTTAAATCTTTTATTTTTATCATAGAATCTTGATTCTTATTTATTATTTAAATTGGAAAGGATTTCTCTTTCCATTTTTACCTTTTAAAGAGGAATAAATTCTCCCATTTCTTGTTTGATCTTTTGTTGAATAAGTAAAGCATTCAGGTGATACTCTAATTGCTTTTGTTTGGTATACAGTACGGTTATTTCACGTTGATTAACCTGAAAGAGGTCACTGGAGCCCACTTCAAATTTTTTATTTTCAATTTCCTCAAGCGACTCAACTATTTTCGTTTCTTTATGACCTAAATTTATATTTTGATTTAGAATATCCAATGAATAGATCAAATTACTTAGATTTGTTCTCAAGTCTAATTTTAATCGATTTTGTTCTTCTTCAAGTTGAGTGATACTTTTTTGTATCTCAAGCTTTTTCCCTTCATATCCCCGTCTTTCTAAGGGGATATCAAATTGTAATCCAACTTTTATACCTTCACCATATTGAACATCATGGACTCCATAGGCAAAAACATTCAACTTGGGATATTTCGATAGAGCATTATATTCTGTATCTAAATCCAATTTATTTCTTTTAGACTCTAAAGCTTTGAGGTCTTGCCTGCTCTTTAATGCTTTATTGAGAACATTTTTCAAAATGACTTTTTCTTTCTTTAACATCTTTAATGAAGGCAGTTTATATTTAAGATCAAATTCTTTTTTAGATAGAGTCATATATTTTAAGAATATCTCTAATTCATAGCTATAGCTGTTTTCTGTTGTAAGTACTCTTTGTTCACGACTAATGATTTGTTGTTTTGATTCAAGTCTTGCACCCTCTGGAAGATTGCCGGAATTTACTCTTTGTTCAATAAAGTGATTTCTCTTTTTAGCTTTGTTCAATAGTCTTTTTTCAAGTTTTAGGAGTTCCTTATAATAGAGAAGTTGATAATATGAAATGGCAATACGCGCATACACATTTCTTAAATTATTTTGTGATTCAAATGTTGATTTCATAGCATTTATTTTTGCAGAATCAAGATTATATTTTCTTTCACTCATATTGTTCAAGAGTGAAAATACAGGTACTTTCACACCCACTCGAAATTCTCCTTCACTGCCGGTTTTAATATTGTTATATTCTTGAACGCCTTCAGCTTGTCTATATCCCAAAATCAGTTCCGTGCCGTTTTCTGAGGGCTTACTCACAGATATATCAGAAAATTCACCCGTACTTACGGGGTATTCTTTTTTATCATATGCTGCATGTAACCTCGTATCAAAGCCTCCTTGAGCTGTCTTAATACGTGCCGCATCGATATACTTTTGACCCACTGCACCGTAGATATAGGGGTTTTTTTCTGTGAGATAGCGTTTCATATGATCAACAGTAAAAATTTCTTTACCATAAACATCTTGAGAAAAAAGAAAAATGGATACGCAATAGCTTAGAACTGTTTTTTTCATTATTTTTTCTCCGGCCTAACCATTTTGGGAGGAAATGCATTCATCAAACGCCAAAGTTCATACCAGATAGGTACCGTGGACAAAGCAACCCACGCGTATGCATTAGTTCCCATTCTCAACTCTTTATGAGAAGGCCATGGCTCTTTTGGGTCTTCAACAACATAAGCATAGTAAAACCCCTCTTCATGTAAAACCGGATCAACTTTCTGAATAATGCCGCCAAACGTACCAAACCGAATTCCTGGCCACCCTGCAATGTGCAGCACGGGCCATCCGTGGAACCTAATTCTTACAGTGAGACCCTCTTTAAGTAGCGGCATATTGAAGTCTGACACCCTTAGCAAGACTGAGCCCACGTTGACATCGGGTGCAAAACGTAGTATAGGTTGGCCTTTTTTGATATAGGTATTTTTGTCATTTTCTAACACGCGCATCACATAACCATCTTTTTGTGAAACAACCGATGATGTTTCATATCTGGCAATCTCTGTAAGATGTTTTTCATAATCCCTTTTCAAAATAGTTAAACGTGTTTTGACCGACAACATGCTATTTTCAAGTGTTCTTATCTGATTTTCAATCTCTTCAATAAATTGACTTTTTTCATATTCAATGATTGTTAAATTGCGCTTTTGTACCTCTATATCTATTTCTATTTTAGCCAATTGTGTTTTCGCATTGACGTAACGATTCTCAGCATTTTCAGCATTTTGTTTTGATTCTATATTTTGACTATAGAGATGTTTGATTCTTGTAAATTGTTTTGATGCGATTTCATAGTTTTTCTTTTCAGCTTCATGTTTCAGCTGTAGATTTTTTAACGCCTCTTCAGCCTGAATATAACGCTTGTCATATAGGTCTATACGTATTTTTTTCTGTGAAAGAAGACTGATTTTGTTTTGACTTAAAGTAACCAATTCATCTTCTGTATTTTGAGCTTGTTGTTCAAAATTTTCTTTCATTTTATAGACACGTGTTTTATATTCTTTATCAAGATCGATCATATCAAAAAGTTTTATTCCTTTTTCCACATGTTCATTTTCTGAGACATAAAGAGTATCAATAAATCCGTCTATGGGTGCAGAGATATGTTGTACTCTTTCTATGGGGTCATTGGCGATCAAGACACCTTCCCCCTTAATGGTCTGTCTCCAAGGTAAAAAGAGAATCACTATGAAAAATAGGACAATAATTAAAGTAACACGCCAAATACGATTGACAAGAGGATTTGTCTCAACCAGCCGTAATGAATCAAACTCAAATCTATCCATGTGACTTATCTCCTAATCCTACTGACAATTTGTTGACCTTGTACAGTCCCTCTATCGCATCATAAATATAATCAAGCTTCTTTGCAAATCCTTTTAATGCATACATGATTGAGGTCACAACAATCTCAGCTGCAACAAATTCTCCTAAAGGCAGGCTACCATTGATCACAAGATGACCTCCTATGATCAAAAACATACTAAAAATAAATCCTTCCGCAAAAAAAGTAAATCCCAGTTGTCTGATAATGATTTCAAATAATTTTTGCCTAGCTTGTGCATAGATATTTAAATAGGTATCAAAACTAGATAGGATTTCATTTTTGCTGCCTTCCTCTGCATTGATATGCTGTAAAAAATAAATCGTATTGTGTTTTGCATCCGAACGGTTTAATGCATGTTGTCCTGCATTCTTTCCAAGATAGAACAACACAAGAATATAGACAGAAAAGAAGATAGCACCGGCTGCAAACAAAATCGAGTCAAATGCTAACAACAAAAGAAGACTTACAAAGATTTTCACAATAAGTCCTACGCCATCTAGCAAGAGAATAGGAAAAAACTTTTGAATGGAGGTAATGTCAAAAAAGTAGTTCATTAATTTTTGATGTTGCTTTTGGTCAGATTTATTTTCATGGTCTAAATTGACTACTTTTGTTGCAACGTCTATACCGGTTTTAAGAAAAACTTTCTGTTGAAATTTTTCAACAATATACTCTTGAATGAGTTGTAAAGTGGTTATAAATAGAAATAAGACAATCACTACCGATCCTAAAACAACTATAGAGAGTGATGCATGCGCCAATACACTATTTATCACAATGGCAGATGCAAGAGGAATAGATAGAACGAGAATGGCTTCAATAGTAGCATAGTAAAACAGATGAACAATATTTTTTTGATCTTCTTGAATAATTTTTTTTGCATAATCGATAATAATATCATTCAATTTCATCAAAGGCCTTTTTTATTTTTATAATACAAATAATTCTTTATTCAAAAAAATAAAGTTATTTATAAATGGATTTTAGCTTGTCTTAACTATATTACATTTATGTCTCGAGACTGACAGCGCTCATACCTGATGATTGTATCAGAATAACACAAAAACCAACAGATTATTTTGTGGTCTTATGAAAAAAAATAGTGCTAATTTCTAGTATTTGAATGAGAGTTAACACACATTTTCCATCATTTCAAACCAGTCTCTGTCAAACACATTTTTGATGTAAGACTCAGAGTGGGGTACGAGACATTTGGTGCAGTCTTGGTGGATGGCATCTTCAGAGATGAACTGTCCGCCTTCTTTGGAGTTTATGCTGCATGCAGAGTAGAGTGTTTTACCTTCTCTTTCATGGTAGCCTTTCTCTTTAAACCTGAAGTTGGGACAGGCACAGAGGTAGCAGTTGAGGGTTCCTACGTCATGACATTTTTTGTTCTGGGCATAGAGGAGACAAAAGTCGGGTTCTTTTTCTACCATGTTCTCAAATCTAAAGTATTTGATGACTTCATCCATAGTGAGGTGCTCAAGTCTATCCATGATGCGTTTATGCTTGTCACCATGTTGGTAAAACCACTCAGTGTATGTCATGTGTGTTCCTTCTGTGTTCGCATATCTTATATTTTTGTAGGGTACCATGATATATTTAAGTGTACCTTCATACCCATACTATACAAGGTTTTTTAATCTTTCTATAGCCTCATCAAGCTCCGCTTCTTTCTTAGAAAAACAAAATCTTGCCAGGTTGATACCTTCACTGTCTTTATAAAATGCTCTTGCAGGTACAGCAGCAATACCTGTTTTTTCTAGTAGATTCACCACCTTTTCTTTGTCATCTGCACCTTCAATTTTTGAAATGTCGGCTAAGTACATAGTAGGCACCTTTGACGTACTCAGCATGTAAGTCCTGCATCGTTAAGCGCTTTGATGAACTTGTCTCTTTTTACCTGATGTTCTACTGGCCACATCTGTGTAGTAAGACTTTGGTAGTTCGTTGAGTCCTTTGAGTACGCCGTTTTGTAGTGGGGCAGGAGGGCAGACGTAGACTAGGTCGTTAAACGCAGAAGCGGCGTCGATGACCTCTTTACTTGTGATGGCATACCCAAGTCTCCATCCTGTGATAGAGTAGATCTTTGAAAAGCCAGAGATGACAACGGTTCTCTCTTTTAGACTCTCGATGCTCAATGCAGAGACAAACTCTAGTCCGTCATAGATGAAGTGTTCATACATCTCGTCACTAAAGAGGAAGAGGTCGTTGTCGTTGATGATAGTTGAGAGTGTTTCGAGTTCTTCTCTTGTGTAGACTTTTCCACTAGGGTTGGAAGGGTTACAGATGAGTATGGCTTTGGTATCTTCAGATATTTGGCTTTTTGAGGTCGTTAAAGTCTATCTCATAGCTTGGTGGGGTAGTACGGATGAACTTTATCTTACATCCTATGGACTTTGAGTGTCGCTACATGGTAACCATAGTAAGGCTCAAAAAGTATGACTTCATCTCCTTCATTAAGCAGTGACATAGCAGTGGCATAAAAAGCTCCTGTGGCACCAAGGCTCACAAGTACGTTGTCCACTTCTATACCTTGGTCATAAAAATCATTTTGTTTTTTGGCGATGGCTGCTCTTAGCTTGTAGTTACCATACGCAGAGGTATAGGTGTTCTTACCAGCAGTCTATACCTTCTTTTGCACCCTGTACAACAGGCAAAGGTACTTCAAGGTCACATAGACCCTGTGCCATATTAAGTCCGTTTTTCTCATTACAGAGGATGGACATCGCTCTTATCTCAGATTGTGCTATATTTTGCGCGCGATTACTTAGTTTCATAGTATTCCATTTATTTGTTTTTTGAAGTATAGTTGAAATTCGCTAATAACACATTTAACAGACATTCTCCATCATCTGAAACCAATCCCTGCTGAACACATTTTTGATGTAAGATTCAGAGTGGGGAGGCATTTCGTACAGTCCTGGTGGATGGCATCTTTGAGATGAACTGTCCTCCCTCTTTGGAGTTTATGCTGCATGTAGAGTAGAGTGTTTTACCTTCTCTTGTATGGTAACCTTTTTCTTTGAACCTGAAGTTGGGACAGGCACAGAGGTAACAGTTGAGTCCCGGAACGTCGTGGCATTTTTTATTTTCTGCATATAAAAGGCAAAAGTCGGGCTCTTTTTCTACCATGTTCTCAAATCTGAAATATCTGATGACCTCGTCCATGGTCAGATGCTCAAGTCTCTCCATAATGGCTATATGTTTGTCACCGTGTTGGTAAAACCACTCAGTGTATGTCATTGTCATTCCTTATCTTCCAAGCGTATAATGATTTTTTTCAAGTATACCTATATGTGCTTAATACCTAAGCGTATGTCAAGAATCTTTGAGATAGAAGAGGGTACACTTGTATGAAAACTAGGCAATGGGAAAAGTTATGCAAAAAGAACGATACATCGGCATCATGTCAGGTACCTCACTTGATGGGGTAGATGTGGTACTCTGTGAGATAGATGCCAACACCTGTAACGCATCTCTCTCACTCGAATACCCCATGCCTTTAGAACTCAAATCAGATATACTTAAGCATGATAGAGGGTAAAAGTACCTTGGAGCAAGTAGGACATATAGACCATCGTTTAGGTGTGCTGTTTACGCAGGCTGTGGGTGCATTACTGATACGTGAGAATATAGATGTCGTCGACTGTCAGAGCCATTGGTTCACATGGACAGACACTGTGGCATGCATCCAAGTGGAGAGCATCCATTTTCTATGCAATTAGGTGATCCTAACATCATCGACAGCCAAAACAGGTATACCGGTGGTGGCAGACTTTAGACGTAAAGATGTGGCTATTAGGTGGGCAGGGTGCGCCTTTTGCTCCTGCTTTTCATGAGTTTATATTTGGTAATATTAATGCATCTGTATCGGTTGTAAACATCGGTGGTATGGCAAATATCACGGTCTTGGGTGAGAAGCTTATAGGCTATGACACAGGCTGTGGAAATGTACTGTTAGACATGTGGGTTAGTAGATCATCATAATCTAGCCTATGACAAAGACGGCATATGGGCAAGGTCTGGGCAGGTGGACTACATACTCTTAGACAAGATGATGGCAGATCCGTATTTCTCACTACCTTACCCAAAGAGTACGGGGCGTGAGAAGTTTAATGAGGCATGGCTTGAACAGATGATAGCCTGTAGAAAAGATACAGTCTGTTCCGACCCTTGCTCAAGATGTACAACGAACACTGCTTGAACTTACAGCACTTAGCATCAGTAATGAAGTACTGAAGTTTAACAGAGATGTGGTCTTACTTTGTGGTGGTGGGGCTAAAAACAGCTTTTTTGGTAGAACGCATCAAAGCACTCATGCCAAACATAGAAGTAGCCATCGCACAAAATGCAGATGAGATAGAAGCGATGACCTTTGCATGGCTGGCATACAAACGTGTACACAAAGAAGAGGTCAATCTCAAAGACGTCACAGGTGCAAGTGAAAATACAATATTAGGAGGCATATATGCATAATGAGTTAAAAGGCTGGCTAGAGTGGCTGGGTATGGAAGAGCCAGAACTTGAGCCTTTATGTGGAGATGCAAGCTACCAGAAGTTACTACCGCCTGCTCAATCATAAAGGCGGTATCGTCATGGATGCTTCACAAGCCAAAGAGTCTGTGCCTATCTTCATAGGGGTAGGATGGAGACTGATGGACACAAAGGTACGCATACCTACCATCAAGTCTTATGAACTCAACAAAGGCTTCATCTTTTTAGAAGATGTAGGCTCTACACATTTACTAGATAAGGTCAATGAAGGCAATGCCACAGCATACTATGAAAAAGCCATCAAGACACTGGTCACGATGCAAGAGGCTCCTTCTCAAGGTTTAGAGCCTTATGATATGAACTTCTTACTTGAAGAGATGAACCTCATGCCTCAGTGGTACCTCAAAGAGCATTTGGGTAGGACGTGTCGAGTGTGTGGAAGGGCGTGTACTTCTTGGCGCATTTGCACTTATAGCCAAAGAAGTACTCGCACAGCCTCAAGATATCTTCGTACACCGTGACTACCACTCACGTAACCTCATGATAGACAGCAACGACGACATTGTAGTCATCGACTTTCAAGATGCCAGAGCAGGTGCTTTGACCTATGATCTCGTCTCATTACTTCGGGATGTATATGTCGAACTAGAAGAAGATGAGATACGCAGACTTGTTTTAATATTTAAAGATATTAAAGGGATTGATGTAGATGATGAGACCTTTATGCGTTGGTTTGACTTTATGGGGTTACAGCGACATATCAAGATATTGGGTATCTTTGCTAGATTGGCGCATCGTGATGGGAAGGAAGGGTATCTTGAGGATATTCCTCTTACTTTGAAGTATATTGTTGAGGTGGGGTCTAAGTATCCGGAGTTGGATGGGTTTATTGCTTTATTAAAATCTATGTAGGGTGGTTTACTTTATAATCTTACTTTATTTAATTGCTCTTGCTTTACTTGAACACCCTTGAAGGGATTGAGGCGTTGATTCTCTCTTACTTTTCTAGAAAAGTAAGCAAAAGTCGTCGTGGTCTCTCGAATCGCTTTGCTTTCAAGGGCGTTCGCGACGACAAGTGGCACACTTCGTGTGATTGATGGATGTGCTATCGCACTGAAAGGATGATTATATATGAAATGTATGATTTTAGCCGCAGGTCTTGGTACTCGTATGAGACCGCTTACGGATGTGACTCCTAAACCTTTGTTGAAGGTGGGAGGCATACCGCTTATTGTTTGGCATTTAGAGAAGTTGGCGCATCAGGAGATTACGGATGTGGTTATAAACATCGCGCATCTTGGCTACCAGATACCTGAAGCTTTGGGTGATGGTCATGACTGGGGTGTGAAGATACGCGTATTCTGATGAACAAGAAGAGGGTGGTCTTGAGAGTGCCGGGGGGATAGTAAAGGCTTTACCACTCTTGGTGATGAACCATTTTTGGTAGTCAATGGCGATGTATTTACCGACTATGACTTCCAGACAATAGAAAACTAGCAGATGGCG
>CAVORT010000010.1:0-4595 GCA_963698695.1 Sulfurovaceae bacterium
CTATTCTTTTACTTGTATCTCATCAAACAATCATCTTAATATTCTCTTTATATCTCTTAGATATTTGTCTGTATGGGGTACAATACACTTATGAAACAAAATACAGCACTCAACATACTCAAATCAGGCAAAAATGTATTTATCACCGGTTCAGCAGGGACGGGGAAGACGTATCTGCTTAGTCTTTATACCCGGTACTTAAAAGAGCGTAGGGTCTATCCGACCATTGTGGCACCTACAGGCATCGCAGCATCACATTTGGGTGGACAGACGATACATTCGTTTTTTGCTCTTGGGCATACGTGAAAGCATAGACGAGGGGTATGTCGAGTTTTCTACTTGGACAAAAAGTACCTCAAGACACGTTTTTCAAAACTCAAACTGCTCATCATCGATGAAGTCTCCATGATATCTCCAGAACTGTTCTCTGCTATGGACTTGATACTGCGTGGATTTAAAGGGACAGATGCGCCTTTTGGCGGAGTACAGGTCGTGATAAGCGGGGACTTTTTTCAGTTGCCTCCAGTGTCTAAAACACCCAAAGAGAAGCGTTTTGCATGGCAGTCTCCTGCATGGAAAGCTTTGGAGTTACAGACGTGTTACCTTCAGGAGAAGTTTAGACAGGATGATGACAGACTCATAGGGTGCTCGATGACATACGTTCCGGAGAGATATCGGTTTCGTCTGAAACATTGCTGGAAGCAGACACGAAAAAGTGCTCGCATCCCATTTTAACCCCACCAAACTCTATACGCACAATGTCGATGTAGACCGCATCAACCAAGATGAACTAGATAAGCTTACGGGCGAAGAAAAACTCTTTGTATGTGAGCATAAGGGAAGTGAAAAGAACATAGAGAAGATCTTTAAATCTTCTTTGGTTTTAGAAACATTGGCGTTAAAAAAGGGTGCAGTGGTCATCTTCATCAAAAACAACACTGAAGCGGGCTATGTTAACGGTACCACAGGCACAGTACAAAGCTTCAGCCCCATAGACAACATGCCCATAGTCATTACTACAACAGGACAAAAGATAAAGCTTGAGCCAGAAGAGTGGTCACTCGAAAACGACAGTGGTAAGGTGACAGCTACCGTTTCGCAAGTACCCTTGCGTTTGGCATGGGCGATCACTATACACAAGTCGCAGGGGATGACGCTGGACGCCGCAGAGATAGACCTCAGTAAAACCTTTGAGACGGGTCAGGGGTATGTGGCACTTTCGCGCATAAAGAACATAGAAGGCTTACGTCTGATGGGGCTTAACCCTATGGCTTTACGTGTAGATCCGCTCATTTTGCATATAGACGACCGCATTAAAATGGCATCAAAAAAAGCGAGCGATGCTTTAGAGGCTTTGTCTAAAGAAGCGCTTGATGTAGTTTTGAAAGTCATATCTCACAGCTTGGTGGGGTAGTGAGTAAAGAGAGGTAGAAGAAGAGATACAGAACATCAAAGAGGGTAAACCCTCACACTCTGCTTACGTGACTCCCACACACATGAAGACCAAACACCTCATAGCAAAATCAGAGACACTCCTGAAATTGGCCACACAACAGAGGTGTGGGCAAAAGTACCGTCGTTAATCATCTTACACTGATAAAAGAAGAAGACCCTGAAATAGATTTAATAAATATAAGCCTGAAGAAACACTTTTTACAACGGTAGACGATCTGGTGTTAAAGCTTAAAACGAAGAACCTGAAAGAGAACTTTGTTGAAGATGGTAGGTTACGATTCAAGTCTGTATATGAGGCTTTGGATGGTGAGGTGAGTTATGATGAGATACGGGTTTGTATGTTGTTTATAACATAAAAAGTATTATGAAAAACATGTCAATTTGTCATGTTTTTACACATAATCTATTTTTTCCCTTACAATGTTTCTATATTATTTAGGGAGAATGTCATGGATGAGTTAGTTGTACAAGGTGAGATAAGTGCTAAGATAGTCACATTATGTGGGAAGCAGGTGATGGGGTTTCTCAAATGACAGCACTTCGAGACCTACACAAAGACGACAAACCCAGAGAAAAGCTACTCAACAAAAGGGTAGAAGCTCTTAAAAATGAGGAACTTTTGAGCCGTACTCCTTGGTTCTGGTGTGCAGGGTAAAGATGTGCGTAAGTTGGCCAAGGAGATAGTGGACTTATGGATAATGGCTTCGATAGGCTCACCCTGCAAGCACTGTGGACGATTCATGGATTGGGTCTAGCTAAAGCTTCACAGATCCTGGCATCCATTGAATTGAGTAAACGTTATCTCGTTCGCTCCAACAAACGTGTCACCTCTGCCGAAGATGTATATGATGAACTCAAATCTTTTAGCCAATAAATCTCAAGAGCATTTCTTACTATCACGCTTGATGGTGCCTCACACATTATCAACACACGTACAGTTTTCATAGGTACGCTTAAATCCAGGTCTTGGTTCACCCTAGAGAAGTGTTTGCTGACGCCATAGCAGACAGAGCTGCTGGTATCATCATCGCGCATAATCATCCGTCAGGTACATTCGAAGCGAGCAGGGCAGACGTGGAGGTGACACGAAGTCAAAGAGGTTTCTAAATTAGTGGGCATTGAATTGCTTGACCATGTTATACTTTCGAATGAGGGGTTTTACTCTTTTTCGGATGAAGGGTTATTATGATGAAAAATGATTTAAAAACAGTAGGGGTGGAAATGGATGAAAAAATGCGGAGAGCAAATGACATTCTCAAAACAAATACTAGACTTCTACTTCTCTTTACCCAAAGACACCTCTTTACCAAACGGTGTAGAGACCATCTATCCCTATGACAACCCAGAGACCAAAAGAATCATGCACACTTTTTTTGACAAATACTATGCAGACACAAACCCCCGCACATACCTAGTGGGTATTAACCCAGGACGGCTTGGCTCTGGTATCACGGGCATAGGGTTTGCAGATGCGTACCATTTAGAAGAGTACTGTGACATACCCAACCGTTTTGAGAAGCGTGTAGAGATATCTGCAGCGTTCATGTTTGAGGTGATGGCAGCGTATGGTGGGGTAGAAAAGTTTTACAGTGATTTCTTTTTTACGACAGTAATGCCGCTTGGACTGCTAAAAAATAACAAAAACTATAACTACTATGATGACTTAAGACACACAATAGCGATCTAGAACCTTTCATAGACAGAGACACTTCTCAAACAAATGTCATTCCCCCAAGCCAAACCACACATCATCTGTGTAGGACAGGGTAAAAACCTCAAATACCTCAAAGCCTTTAACGATAAGCATAAATGTTTTGAGAGCATAGAAGTCGTTGCCTCATCCTCGTTGGGTGATGCAGTATAGACGTAAAGAGAAGCAGAAGTATATAGATGACTTATGTGAGAGGTCTTAATGGGAAGGTCGTACTGGTCTTTGATCAGCGTGATGAAGTGAGCTAGGCTTATCACTACTGAGACATCCCACAGAGGTCATAGTAGGCTACCTTATGTTACAATGTTGAACTATTACGATTCTAGGGAGAGTGATCATGCAGTTAATTTTTATTGTGATCTTAGGTGCGGTACTTGGGTTTCTTTATGGGAAGTTACACAGACGGTTTTATATTCAGTTCCAAAGATATGTCTTTTTGCCGGGATCACGCTTATCATGCCATCACTTTTCAATTTTGAGTTTGCACATGTCAAACTGGTGTGGGAATACAAAACAGTGCTTTTTAAAGGGCTTGCGGTCAATTATATTTTATTGCCGATATTTGCAGTTCCATAGGTTTTTTGACCCATGATTTCGGTGTAACAGCCGGGTTGTTTTTGATCGCAGTACTCTCCGGTGGCGGTATGGTGATGCATTGGATCAAGAAGCTCGTGCAGATACGTCATTTGGTTTTTTATTGCTGTTTATCAATTTGTTGTTTATTTCACTCTCTTTATTGATGTTGCATATGTTTGCTACGTACAGTGCAAGCTATTTTGGAGTAACCTATGATCAGAATCAGTATCAGTAGATTCGCAAGAGCCGTGATCGTACTGTTGATTGTCATACCGTTTTTTGCGAGTAGAGTAGTTATATAGATCACGCCATTGGTTACGGTCATTAAACCTATCGTCCATATATCAGTCATATCAGTATTTCCTTATTATGTTTTATCTGTTTGGCTTGCAAAATTCTCAACTTCTTGTAGAGATCTATGATTTTGAACCAGAGCTTTTCCTTATTTCTTTTTTCGCGGTAGTGGCATTTTATTTTTTAACATTTGGTGCTTCAAGCTGATATATGATATTGATTCTCCGCAGGAGAGGGCAGCATTTTGGCATAGTCTCACCAGGTATTTAACCCTTGCGTTGGTCATCTCAACTTTTCCAGTAGTACCTTTGGTGTCTCTATGTTTTTACCCATTATGTTTGCCTATGTCGTGCAGATACCCCTGTCGGTATTTATCAGTAAAAAATATATGCCAAGTGAGCCTAACTCTCCACAGGTTTAGGTATCAAATATGTGATGTATCTAGGTGTAAGTGTGTAGTGATGGATGTATGCTGAGAGGTGTTTATATTGGGAGTATGTGCCTAGTACACAAGTGGCATTTTCCACTTGTGTACTCTGTAGAGCATTAAGTCTAAGAT
>CAVORT010000011.1:0-70774 GCA_963698695.1 Sulfurovaceae bacterium
TACGAAGATACAGATGCTGGTGGTATTGTGTATCATACAAATTACATTAAGTACTGTGAAAGAGCTCGGTCAGAAGTTTTTTTTGCTAACGATATCTTACCTACGCTTGGAGATGAGAGTGGATTTGTGGTCAGAGATCTGAAAGCATCGTATTTGGCTACTTCCACTCTAGGTGATATGCTCGAGGTCACTACGAAGATCTTAACACTTAAAAACTCTTCAGTGATACTGTTACAGGAAGTCTACAGAGATGATACTAAGCTTTTTAGTATGGAAGTTGTTTTAGTCTACATCGACAAAGGGAAACCTTGTCGTATACCTGAGGTTTTTAGAGAGATATTTACAAGAGACTATTGTTAAGTCCCTAAAGCTATTTATAGTTAAAAAGTTGGTATCTCAGAGTCAATAACGCAAACACTTTTCCAATTATCAAATAAACTGACATTTTTAGCCTACTAAAAGTCTTCTATATACTCTATACTACTTCAAAATACAAGGAGTAGATATGAAAGTAGTTTTGAGCATTGCAGGATCTGACAGTAGTGGTGGGGCAGGTATTCAGGCAGACTTGAAGACCTTTGAAGCATTTGGTGTATTTGGAACCACTGCAATCACAGTACTTACAGCACAAAATACCACAGGTGTAGATGCTATTGTTCCGGTAGAAGCCTCTTTTGTTAAAAAACAAATTGCGTCTATCTTTCAGGACTTTGATGTTGCTGCCATTAAAATAGGTATGTTGTTTAATCAAGAGATCATTGAAGCGGTGCGTGATGTCATTAAAGATTTGAACATACCAATAGTACTGGATCCTGTATCCGTCTCCAAGGCTGGTTCGCCTTTACTTGAGGAGAATGCCGTGATGGCAATGAAAACACTTTTTGAACATGTGACACTTATCACACCAAATCAACACGAGGCCAATGCATTCTTTGGCTATCAGCATGCAGAGGTGAAGTCGCTTGAGAAGATGCAAAATTTGTTTACCCCTGTATTGGTCAAACACCATGTGGTTGAACTGGCAGAAGGTAAATTTAGTGTAGATAAGCTTTATTTTCATCAGCAAGAACGTGTGTTTCAAACACCACTGATAGAAACAAGTAATCTCCATGGTACAGGCTGTTCTTATTCGAGTGCTATCACTGCAAATCTTGCTTTAGGACATACACTTGAGAAAGCCATAGCGATCTCAAAACAGTTTATCAACGACGCACTTACAACTGCACCAAACATTGGACATGGTCCAGGACCAATCAACCATAAAAAAGGAGGAACATATGTCGAATTTGCTTAAAGGACTCTATGTCATTACAGATGAACATCTTACACCCGATGATACAGGTACATTCTTATGTACAAGAGGCATTAAAAGCTGGAGCAAATATCATTCAGTATAGAAATAAAACAAAATCTGATGATGAAGTAGAAGAAATATGTCGTGCATTACAAGCGATGTGTTCACAATACAATGTGCCTTTCATCATAGATGACAGACCACATTTAGCTACTAAGATTCATGCAGATGGTCTACACATAGGTAAAGATGACATGCCCATAGAAGAGGCAAGAAAGATTTTTCCCAAAGGCATCATAGGGGTGTCATGTTACGGAAGTATCCGTAAAGCAAAAGAAGCGCAGACTGAAGGTGCAGACTATGTAGCATTTGGCTCATTTTTTGCCTCACCTACCAAACCGCACTCGGGTATCATCTCTATGAATGTACTGCATAAAGCCAAAGAAGCCATAGATATACCTGTGTGTGCCATAGGGGGTATCAATCAGATCAAATATTGGAGAGATCGCAGCGACACAAACAGACATGATATCTGTGGTAAGTGCTGTGTTTAAAGGTGACGTTCAAGAGAATGTCTCAAACTTAATTAAAGGAATGAAAATATGAAATTAAAACTCGCTATAGAATGGTTCTTAAACCCTGATCACCTCCCGTTTATTATCGGGATGAAAGAAGGTATCTTTAACAAATACGATATTGACCTCGATCTCATCGTCCCAGATGAACACTATGATGGACTCGATGAACTTGTTGCAGGTAATATACAGTTTGCTACCAATGAACCTTTGCACCTCATAGAACAGTTTGATGAGAATTTTCTTTCACTTGGGTAGCTACTTTGAGACTAAAGGTGGTGTTTTGTTTAAAAAGAGCTCTTATGATAAGGTGAAAAATGGCGAAAATATTACCGTAACCACACCTGTTTCCAATGAAGTAACCAACACCATAGGATTTGAGATCATCAAACGTTATTTTGCAAAAGACGGTATTACGGTGACGAGAGATCAAGTTACATTTGAACCTAATGGATTTGAGCATATCAAATACATGAAAGAAGGTGCAGATGCTGGATGGCTTTACTTTTACAACTTTGAAGGGATAGAAGCGCAACATGAAGGATTTGAAGTACTTTATCTTGATGCTAAAAATAGTGGATTTGCAAACTTCTCTGCGCTTGATCTGTTTGTGAACAAACCTTTCTACCATGCAAATACGCAAGTATGTCAAGATTTTGACAAAGCAGTAAAAGAGTCTATAGCATTTATGGAAAAACATCCTGAAAAAGCGATGGAGCATTACTATGCGTACACAAAAGAAGAGAAATCAGCACTAATGGATGATATACTTAAAGCAACGTTAGAGTGTTTTGATGTAAACTATAGTTCAAACTATGAGAAATCATTGCCTATTTTACAATTTTTCCGAGAGATCGGCATTACTGACTTAGATGATGAGACTTTTAAAACAGCATTTTTAAACTAAGGATTTTTATGAAAATTGCCGTATCTTCTTGCTTACTGGGTGAAAAAATTCGTTTTGATGGTGGACATAAACATGACCGCTTCATCACAGGTGAACTTGGTAACTTTGCCACAGTTTGTCCCATTTTGCCCAGAACATTTGGCTTTTGGTACACCTAGACCTACCATTAGACTTGTACATGAAGAAGATGGCATCGCTGTACACTCAAGTAAAACAGCTGATAATCTCACATCAGAACTTCATGCAACCAGCAATGCTGAACTTGAAAGACTCAAAGCCGAAGCCTCTACGTGCTATCATCTTTAAGTCCAAATCTCCTAGTTGTGGTCTTGCCAGTGCCATCGTCTATAGACCCAATGGCTATGCAGAAGGCAAAGATGATGGTGTATTTGCAAAGCTATGTAGAGAACATTTTCCTCTTTTACCCATGGAAGAAGAAGGAAGACTCTGTGATGCTTGGTTACGTGAAAACTTTGTCATGCAGCTTTTTGCCTATGATGACTTTGAAAATTTCAAAGAGCATCAAAGCCTGGCATGAAAAACCTGGTTGATTTTCATCAGTCCTACAAGTTTATGCTTCAAGCAAAAAATGATGTCATGTACAGAGAACTTGGTCAAATCGTAGGAAACCATGAGAACCTTACATTTGAAGAGACACTCACACAATATGAACATGTTTTTAAAACTACCATAGGACAAAAAAGCTCCATACGCAAAACCAGAAATGTACTTGAACACATGGCAGGCTTTGTCAAAGATAAGATCACCCCAGTAGAAAAAGAGATGCTCCATGAACAGATAGAGGACTATGCAAACAAGATCGTCCCTCTCATCGCACCTTTGAGCAGACTCTATATGTTTGCCAAAGGGTATAACGTAGAGTATCTTTTAGGTCAAAAATTTCTTCACCCCTACCCTAAAGACCTTGCACTTACGCTCTGACATAAAGAGTGGCAAATGAAAAAACTAGGATTATCTGTAGCCATATTAACCATTGTTTCACATGCTCAAGAGAAAAACCCCTCTTTACTTGAACAAATGACACAACCCAAAGTCACGTTCCAAAGTGACTATCTCTCAGATGCGAACTTTGAAGGGTTTGATGCCAGTGTGAAGACCTACAAACAAACCATTCAAAATCAACAATGAGATGTTTGGATTGAGTTATTTCTCGTTGGGATTTTGACTGGGATAGTGAAAATACTTTACCCTTTTACAAAGGTAAAACACCCATAGCATCCATGGAACAGATAAGGCTCTCTGCCAATGTTCCTGTGTTCATCAATGACAAATGGTTCATGCTCAACTCCATCAATGTCAATGCCACATATGAAAAAGAGTACAGTAACTCTTTTGGGGCAGGTATTTTAAGTTTTTTATCTTATAAGGTAGATGATGATCATGCTATCCAAATGGGAGCATTTGCTAATTACCACCCAGTAAAAACATTGGCTTTACCTGTACTTGGGTATACCTATCGTATTCGAGAAAAGGATGGCTTGAGTATGGTCTTGGGATTTCCCAGAGCGTATGTCGGATATCATCTTACCCCTAAGTCTACTGTTCAATGCAGGGATGATCTACTCCCAAGCAGTCATACGTTTAGCAGATGACAGTGGCATAGAGGAAAAGGGTTATGTGGAAGCGAAAGATTTTCAGTCCAACATCGGCTTACGTTACGAACTGAGTGAAAACTTAGAACTTAGTGCAGATCTGCTCTATACATTTAAACGTGATTTTACCATCTATAACAACGATGCTGATGAGATAGATAGCTATGGTATTGAACCATCTGCCGGTGCTATTTTAAAACTTAGATATCTTTTTTAATATTCATATAGTATGAAACGTATACTCTGGTTTAGACGAGATTTAAGGGTTGAGGATAATCCTCTTCTCTCCTTAGGTGGGGAAGTATTTCCTATCTTTATATTTGATACACATATTTTAGACTAAGCTTGCCCTGAATGACAAACGGGTTAGCTTTCATTTTTGACAGCGTATCTTGAAGCTCAAAAAAGCATCTTCAGAACAAAGGCTTAGATCTCAAAATATATTGGGGTGACCCACTAGAGATATTTAAGATGCTTGAAGCGAAAGGTTTTGATGAAGTCGCAGCCAGTGGTGACTATGATGCGTATGCTAAAGAGCGAGACTTGAAAGTCTCACACATTTTACATTTTAGATACATACATGATACCTACATCTTTAAACCCGATGAAGTACTCAAAGATGACGACACACCCTACCTCGTCTTTACCCCTTTTTATAACAAGTCTAAAACACTCTTTTCCAAAAGCACATCTTCAAGAATATCCCTTTGCCAGAACAAACTTGTTATGAAACCTCGTATGAGGGCATCACAAAAGTAGCTGGAGACAAAGAAGAAGCATTTCCTTTAGCCATAGAAACCCTAGGTTTCACACCAAACCTACCCAAAATGGATGATGTACCTACCAAACTGGCACAGCTCAAAAAGAAACTTGCCTCTTACGTTAAAGAAAGAGACTACCTTGAGAGTGATGCGACTTCTCATCTCAGTGTTGAACTACGTTTTGGAACACTCTCCATACGCGGACTATTGCGTTTTTTAGTTGAACAGAAAAAAAGTGGTGTAGACACCGAGCCTTTTTTCAGACAACTGATATTTCGTGATTATTATGCCTATCTGCTCTTTCATTTCCCTGACCTTGCATGGCATAACCACAAGTATGGCTTTAACGGCATAGAAGATGAAGATAAATTCTCTGCATTTTGTGAAGGCAGAACAGGCGTACCCATAGTCGATGCAGGCGTAAGAGAACTGTTACAAACAGGCGACATGCACAACCGTGTGCGTATGGTATGTGCCTCATTCTTTACCAAAGACCTACTCTTACCATGGCAGTGGGGAGAGCGTTTTTTTGCGAAGTACCTGCTCGACTATGATGCCGCCTCGAACATCCTCTCATGGCAGTGGAGTGCAGGCACAGGCATAGACCCTCAACCCTACTTTCGCATCTTTAACCCTTACTTGCAGAGTAAGAAGTTTGACAAAGAGGCGGTGTACATCAAAAAGTGGGTACCTGAACTTGTCTTCTGTGGAAAGTAAAAAGATCCATGATGAGGACTATTTACTAAACACTGACATAGTAGACTACCCCAAACCCATAGTGGTACGAAAAGAGGCTGTACAAAATGCTTTGGCATTTTTTAAGCAAAGACTTTAGGAGAAGAGATGTTAGATTTACAAGAGATGCGTACAGACTATAAAAAGGCTTCACTGGATGAAAGCACCGTACCCACTGAACCATTCACACTCTTTGAAACTTGGTTTTCTCAAGCGGTCAATGCTCAAGTAAAAGACCCCAATACTATGCTGCTCGCCACCAGTTCAAAAGATAACTTCCCCAATATTCGTGCCGTACTTCTCAAAATATTTGATGAAAAAGGCTTTGTGTTTTTCACCAACTACAACAGTGTCAAAGCCAAAGAGATAGAAGCAAACCCTCATGTGGCACTGGAGTTTTTGTGGCTAGACTTGGAGCGTCAGGTACGGGTCATAGGTACCTGTGAGAAGATAAGCACTGCTGAGTCGATGGCATACTTCATGAAACGCTCACGTGGCAGCCAGATAGGCGCATGGGTCAGTGACCAAAGTGCTGTCATCTCTTCACGTAAAATGTTACAGATGCAGATAGAAAAAATGAAAGAGAAATTTGCCAAAGGCTCTGTACCCCTGCCTGACTTTTGGGGAGGCTACAGAGTCATACCTACTCAGATAGAATTTTGGCAAGGCAGAGAAAGCAGACTGCATGACCGCATCTTGTATACGAAAGAGCAAGAGGGTTGGAAGATAGAGAGGCTTGCACCTTAGAGGAAGTCTCTTGTATACTAGTAGATTTAAATTCCGTTAAACTTTACTTTTTATAATTTGATATATCAAAACTAAGGAGCATGATATGTTAAGTAAAAAACTCTCGTTTCTTGTGTTGCCTCTGGTAGCGACACTTTCCATCCAAGCCAATGACCCTGTGAAGGATCCCGTTTTTCCAAGACCCATTTGGAGATGACATCTTTAAAGAGATGATGCAAATGCAGCAAAATATGGACAAAATGTTTGACAAGATGCATGACCGTATGCAACAACGTTCAACACGCCTTGTGAGTCCTTTAGGGACGTATCAACTCGCTGGGAAAAATAATTTTGTTGAAAAAAATGGTATCTATGAATTGATGACAAACATTCCAGAGCACAAAGAGAATGAAATAGACATAAAGACTGAAAACGGCAACATGAACATTACCGCTAAGATCATAGAAAAACAGGAAAACAAAACAGGCAGCACCTACAGTAGCTCAAGTGCTGTACGCATGTACCAACAAAGTATGCCTCTGCCTCAAGATGCAGATGAAAGTACATTAAAAGCAGAGTATAGAGATGCAAAACTGCTCATCACGTTTAAGAAAAAATCATCTACGAGTACAACCAACCTCAAAAATGAAACCATAAAAAACCCTGATGAGACCAATAACACAAAAAAAGAGAGTACCGAAAAAGAACAAAATATATCTACTTAAGTGTATGAGATCTTTGAACAGAGTAAAACATGCGATACCATGTGCACCTAACCCTGACCGAAAACTATTTTAACTCTCCTCTAGCCATAAAAGATAGTTTTCCGCCGTTTCCAAATGCCCCTGCAAAGTCTCTTGATTCATCTTTTTTAAGGTATTTAGAGGAAATAGCATACGTCTGTTTTTCTCAAACTTATCTCGATGTAAGTAGATAAAACGCCAGTAAAGCGCATCCCATACCTTGCACCATTCACCTTTGGGGTAGTTACTCATTTTTAAGATGTAGTTACTGCCGCTTACATAGGGCTTGGTGGTCATGAGTCCGCCATCGGCATATTGGCTCATGCCATAGACATTGCCGACCATCACCCAGTCATACGCATCGATGAACGAAGCCATGAAAAATGCATAGACACTGTCAGGATGACGTTGCGTGAGTAAAAAATAGTTACCCAGTATCATCAAGCGTTCTATGTGGTGGGCGTAACCGCGTTTGTGTACTTTTTGTATGACGTCATCTACAGGAAGCAGACCACTGTTTCCCTCTAGCACTTTTGGAGGGATGGAAGCATTAAAAGCAAAAAAGTTAGTGGTTCTTTGTCTTACGCCAATAGTCTCATAGGTTCGACACATGAACTCTCTCCAGCCTATGATCTGGCGGATGAAACCCTTCTTTGGCATTGAGAGGTACATCTTGTCTGAGTGCTTCACTGACTACGCTTTTTGGGTCTAACAAACCAGCGTTTATGCTACTAGAGAGCATAGAGTGAAATAAAGGGCTGTCCTGCTGTGGTCATGGCATCCTGATAGGTACCAAAAGTACTAAAATGCCATTCAAAAAAGTAAGCCAGCACTTCCTTGGCTTCCGCATGAGTGGTAGCATAGTAAAACGGTTCACCCTTTCCAAAGGTTTTAAAACGTTTGACATACGCTCTTGCCTCTTTGATGTAGTCATTTTCAAAATGTCTCCATACAGGAAGCGTCGTTCCTTTGGGGATCTTATGGCGATTTTCGCTGTCAAAACTCCACTTTCCGCCTTGAGGCTTTCCGTCATGCATTAAGATATTGAGTCTTTTTCTTTGGTTTGCATAGAAGTGATGCATAAAAAGTGTGTCATCATGCGTGTTATAAAAATTTGGAGAATCGTATACAGTTAAAGTATCTAAAGTCTCTTGCAGACTCTTTTGGAGATTAAAATCAGCCACGTCATAACAGGTGGCATCTCTTAACCGATGCAACGTTTCTTCATAGTGTTCAACTTCCACATAGGTCACATCTATATTTTGAGATGTGAGATAGGCTTCATAGTACTTCATACTTGCACGATGGAAGATAAGTTTTTGTACATGAAAGGTGTATTGTGTAAAAAATAGCGGTGTTTCAAGCAGGTAGACTTTGTAGCCTTCAAGCTTCTTCACATCTTCAAAGAGTTGATGAGGAAAGAGCAAAAAAGGCTGCATTACCAAGGCCCTTGAAAGCGTGTGGGCTTGTGTTCACACAGTTTTACATGTTTGGTCTTTCTGCCTTGTACACGTTTACGCCAGCGTTTGAACGCTTTGGCACTGAGGAGTTTTCGCATGAGCTTTTTGATCTCATTTTCACTCAGCCCGTACTGTGTGTATATGACATCAAAATGTGTCCTGTCCTGCCAAGCCATCTCTACGATGCGGTTGTAGTCGCCATCGTTGAGTGTGCGTTTGTCTATGAGAGGTTTGAGTGGCTTTTTGATGAGCGGTTGTTTTGACTTGCTCTTTGCCGTAGTATCCTCAGGGACTGCTTCGTCATCATCTGTTATAAGGGGTTCATTAAATTCTAATTTGATCATAGTGTATCTTACACTCTATCTCAGACGATTCGTATACTTTTTTTGTTTATTCAAAAAAATGACAATTTGCCATGTTTTTACCACAATTCTCTCTCTTTGGTTATAGTATAACTATGAAAATAGAAGAAAAATTACAAATACTCACCGACTCTGCCAAATATGATGTCTCGTGTTCGTCCTCAGGCTCTACACGTACACACGATTTCGGGGGTGTGGGTGCCACGCATGCGAGTGGTATCTGTCACTCGTTCTCTGCAGATGGACGGTGTATATCACTGTTGAAAATACTCTTTACCAATCACTGCATCTATGACTGTAGCTACTGCATCAACCGAAGCAGTAACGACTTAAAACGTGCCGCATTTACACCCAGAGAGATAGCAGACCTGACTATCAATTTTTACAAACGTAACTACATCGAAGGACTTTTTCTAAGTTCTGGCATCATCAGCTCTGAAGACCACACGATGGAACTCATACTCAAAAGCCTCAAGATCTTACGCCATGAGCATGGGTTTAACGGGTATGTACATGTCAAGCTCATACCCGGTGCTTCCGCACATCTCATCAAAGCGGTAACACTACTGGCCGATAGAGTCAGCTCTAACATTGAACTACCCAGTGAAAAAAGCCTTTTACTCCTCGCACCTGACAAAAGCAAAGCAAAAGTTTTTGAGCCACTGAGCATCGTTAAAAATGATGCACTCGAACGTGGTAAAAAAGTCATAGGCATGAGTACACAGATGATCATAGGGGCGAGTCCTGAGAGTGACTATGACATCTTGAAGCTCAGTGATGCTTTTTACAACAAAGGGCTTCTCAAACGTGTCTACTTCTCTGCCTACATCCCCACTGTCTCGCACAAAAACTTACCCACCATAGACACCCCACCACCACTACTTAGAGAACACAGGCTCTACCAAGCGGACTGGCTCATGCGTTTTTATGGCTTTGGGTGGGATGAGATAGCCACGCAAGATGACCCATTTTTAGATGAACGTTTTGACCCAAAGCTGACATGGGCTTTACGTAACCTGCATCATTTCCCAGTCGAGGTCAACAGAGCAGACAGAGAGATGTTGCTTAGAGTACCAGGGTTTGGTACAAGATCTGTCTCTAAGATACTGCGTGCAAGAAGGGTCAAACAGTTAAGCCATGTCGATCTTGAGATGATGAAGATCTCTCTCAAACGTGCGCGCTACTTCATCACCGTAGCAGGTAAAACCGTACAACAAACCATACTCCAGTACGAACGCATAGAAAGCACCATGCTCTCACTGGAAAAACCAAAAGCAGGTGCACAGCCTAGCCTTTTTGATGTCATACAGACTAACACGGGAGAAATCTAGTGCTGTGGCTCTATGATGGTAGCTTCGAGGGATTTTTGACTGCACTGCATCGAAGCTACACGCACAAGTGCATCCCTGAAGTACTGACCTCTGACACCTCCAAACTAGACCTACTTAGCGAACCCGTGACCATAGAGACAGATGTGGAAGTGACCAAGAGAGTCTCAAGCAGCATCGCTCAGAAGTTCCCCAAGAAGATCATAGAACGCATCTACCATGTATTCTTGTGTGATGATGTACCCAGAGAAAGAGACTTGCTACTCTACATACGCATGGGGTTTAAAGACCTTGCTTTACTGGACGACCTCTCTCACCCTGTGGTCTATGCTGTAGAGCAGTACCAAAAGCGCGTCTTTTCTACCATCCATAAGATGCATGAGTTCTTACGCTTTGAGATGTTAGAAGACGGCACTACTCTACGCCAAGATAGCACCACCACGCAATGTCCTGCCACTTCTTGGAAAACACTTTGTCAAGCGTCTGCGAAACGAGCAGTTCATCATCCATGACATTAGTAGAGGTTGGATAGTGGTCTATGACGGCAAAGAACTACAGATGCATGAGGTACTCGATGCTTCTGTACCCGTACTGCACGAAAAAGAACAACACTTCCAAAAACTCTGGCAAGACCTTCTTCGACCACGTGGCCATCGAGTCACGCAAGAACTACAAGGCACAGAGGAACTTTGTGCCTTTGCTTTATAGGGGGTTGATGACGGAGTTTAAGGATGTTTTGAAAATTTATTGTTATATTCGGCATGTATCTGGTACGAGTAAAGAAGTACATAATTAATAAAGGATATAATAACAGTGAATTCTTTTAACTATTACTATTTCAGTTGCATTCATAAGAGCACCCTCAAATTATTAAATCAAAACACTGTTAAGGTCCATAAGTCTTACCGTATATTAATACTCTGGCAAAATATTTTGAGACTTTACTGTATAGACCAATATCATAGTTAAATTCACTAACTCTAAAGTTGCTACGAAAAGGTTTCTAATGTGTTGTTTGATCTCTTTGATAAATTTAGAATATTTAAGAATTACTCTAGCAGGTTCACGTGCATAAATAAGACATTCTTTCTAGCTTTATATAAATCATCAGTCATGCCAATTTCTATGCAGTCAACTAAGTTGTTCATCAGCAAATAAGCCTACCTACATAAAATTTTAAATTTGTCGAGAGTCAGCGATTATTGTGCCTAATTCTCTTGTGATAATCTAGTGCAAAGGTTTTTCACGGTTATTCCTTTGCTTCAAGTAATCCTGTATCCCTTACAAATTAGGATACATACATTATTTTTCATACAGTATTTATTTGTTACAACCTGAAGGATATGATGTTTCTCTAAAACTACCTGATGTATTTGGATTTGCCACCCGTAAATCATAAATAGTTTTTTGAATTTGCTTAGACTTATTTATATTCCCAGATGCTCGTAAAGTTTTGGCATACCTTTCTAGAAGATTCGCATAGCCAATTGGGGCTAGTGTTCGCATATTTAGATTTTCTAATAATGGAATGGCGTTTGCAAACTCAATGTTTGCTATCGTAAATTCATTTCCAGATTGATATAGCCTTGCCAATTCTAAAATGTTCTGGGATAAATATGCAGTATTTGAATCTGGGATACGTTTTCTTAATGCAATGACTTGATGAACCATTTTTCAGCTTCTTTATATTCGCAAAGATGACCATACGAACGTCCCAAACCATACATTGCCATAGCTTCATACTGTACATCATTCTTTGCTCTTGCCTCTTTTAATGCAGTTTTGTATTTTTCTTTTGCAGCATCAAATGCGTTCTGCTCATAAGCATTATTGGCTTCATAATTTAGTTGTTGTTGAGGACTTACACCGGCACAACCGATAATGAGAAAAGCAAGTATTGGAAAAAATATTTTGTATCCTGAGAGAATTGTAATTTGTTTCATTCTATCCCTTTAGATTAATTATTAAGATTATATCTATTTCAAAGTTATATATAAGATAGTAGAACTTCAACCACAAATAGTCTACATTTAACAATATTCTGCAAGACTATTAAAGTCAAATGAGAAAACCTTACTGCTTACCACATAGAACATGGGAACTAAAAAACTTGCTACCTAGCTCGATGCCTATGATTTTCTACCCAAGTCTAAACACCAAGTTTTTGTACTATCTGATGTGCACTTTCAAGTGAACCCTCAAGATACCCTCCATGTTCAAAAGCACTTTCAGTAGAACAAAAGAGTAACTTACCATCAAAAGACGAGAGTGCATACCCATAATCAGGATGAGCACTCAGTGGCGCAATGTCTTGTGGTGTTGCACTGTACTTTTCGTCATTCCAGTTTTGAATGTATATCTTGAGGTAATTTCTTGCTTCTTCAGAAAAGATATCTACAAGTTGTTCTATGACTGCTTCTTTGGTGACATGTTGTGCATTTTTGGCACTTGCAAACCCAAACAGTGCGCCCTCTTTAGATGTTGATGGCATCATGTATCTCACTGAGTGGCCCTTTGTGTGAAAACACAAATCCACTTAACCCTGCATCTCTCCAAAAAGGTTTTTCGTAGACGACAACGACTTTGATGATGTACCCCATCCAGGTTGGAACAGTTTGTAACTTGTTGCAATACATCTTCTTTGAGTAACGGCGCATAGGCTAAGGTTGCCGCAACCCTTGGAGGCAATGTATTGAGGACTATATCTGCTTCAAAGTCTTCTTTGTCTGTTTGCACATTTACAAGATCACCATTGTTGTCACTGCATGCAATGACTTCATGGTTTAAGAGTATCTTGCTCTTTTCTAGTCTTTGACTCAATGTTTCACATAAGTGTTGTATGCCCCCTTTCACACGTAATGAGTGTTGTAAGGGGGGAGTAAAACGTTCAGTCGTGGTCGCATGGTAGACTCCATCACCCTTGGTATACTGCTCAAATGTCTCTAAACCAAGCTCTTTGATGAGACGCAATATATGAGGCTGATGTCGCCATACCCAAGAAGGACCAAGGTCATGCCCCTCTATGCTCAGTGCTCTACCACCTACTCTGTCTCTGGCTTCAAGTATGAGAACATCGTATTGCATCTTCTAAAAGCTTTGGCCAAATACAATCCACTCAGTCCTGCACCAATGATAATGATTTTTTTCATAATTTGTTAGTTTACCTTGAAAATCCAATTAATGGATCAAAAAATCTTCTAAATTATTTTTACCATAAGTGATGTTCTCATTGGTATCTTTGATCTGTTTGGCAACCATCGCCATGATGGTTTTGACGCCATTGGTTTTTTCGGGGTCAGTTAGAGGGTAGCAGTCGTACAGTAAGACTGGACTTTTTTTGTGAGAGCTGTATAAAAAAGTTTTGATTTACACCGTTTTCAATGGCAAGTGACTCTACTAAGCCTGTTTGTTCTGCACCATTGATATACTTGTCCAGTACTTTGAGGATGCCTCCATCTATTTTTTGTGCAAATGGTGTGACAGCATCAAAAGCCTCTTTGGTATTGTTGGCATTTTCCAGTACGATGTGTGGCATGATTTTTCCTCATAATTTTTCTTTATTATATACAAACTACGTACCCTTTTATAGTGTCATTTTGTCTGTTCATAGGTTTAGAGTCATGATTTTTTTGATTGTGAAAATAGTCAAAAAATTGTGATGCAAATGTCAAAAAAAGGAGTAGAATTCCAAAAAAATATACTGGAGAAAAATGTGTCAACACTCACGGTAGGAAACTACACGCTCAAACACTTTGACCTGCAATGCCAAAGACACTATGGACAGTTATCTTAACGTCATCAATGTCGATGTCAGTGACTATACTTTTGCCTGTAATTATATATGGCTTTCTACTGCCAGCGGATTTTATGCGGTGGTCAATGATACCTTCTGCTTGTTCATCTTAAGTTCGGGAGAACTTTCCATGCTTCTGCCGCCTTTGGGAAAGAAAGAAAACACGTATGAGGCGATGCTTCAGTGTTTTGAGATCATGAATACCCATAACAGCCATAAGAATTATTCTAAAATCGAATACATTCACGAAAATATGCTTGAGGGATTTGTAGACTATCTTGAAGAAGGCACGGTTATTTTTGACATGCTCCAGGATTTTATCATCGAGAAAAAGCTGGTGGACTACATCTACAATGCAGACCACCTCATAGAACTCAAAGGCGATCAGTACAAATCAAAAAGAAACGAGATCAATAAATTTAAAAAGGTCTACCCCAACCACAGAGTTGAAATCTTGGATATCGGTAAACACAAAGAAGGTGTGCACAACCTGTTTAACAAATGGGTCAAAGACAGAACCGCCTACATGCCAAAAGAAGAAGTTGAAACCTTTTTGGACGGGATCTATTTTGAAAGATTTGCCATTAAAAGACTGTTAAATGACTATGAAAAGCTTGATGTGGTAGGTATGGTACTTTACATTGACGATGAGATCAAAGCATTTACGGTGGGTGAGAAGATCAACGAGACCACTTCAAGTGTCATCATAGAAAAGACCGATTTTGAAGTGTTGGGATGTGCACAGTTCATTTTTAGAGAATTTACCAAATATCTCAAAGAAACTTTTCAGAGCAGATATATCAATGTGGGCGACGACATGGGGTTTGAAAATCTTAAAAAGGTCAAGATGTCCTACCGACCCGATAAGCTCATCCCCAAATACACCATTTATCAAAAACAATGATAACCAAGCAACCCTAAAAGCATGCCAAAGCATTGATCACATTGGAAAATGACACTTTTTGACGCCACATGATTTTCCTATGAGCAGAGGGTCATTTTACTACCATATCAAACGAATCACCTCTTTGTCTATGCGCATGAACATCAAATTGTCGGATATATTCTCTGGTTGAAACGAAAAAGGTATAATCGTCTTTACTCTTTGGGTGTGGCATAAAGCCTATAGAGGTAAAGGGATTGCAGAAGCACTTTTGGCGTATTCGTTTCAGCAGTTAAATGCTCCTGCTTACTCACTTGAAGTCAAAACCACCAATCGACCATGCGATGACGCTCTATGAAAAACATGGATTTGAAAAAACAAAAATCTTAAAGGATTATTACCCAAATCATAAAGACGGCTATCTGATGAAAAAAACTATTTCATAGCCATCAAAACACCATCCCAAAATGTAATACGTGCTTGTATAGCCACGAGTGCAGCTTCTTCTGCTTCTGCAATTTTGACTTCATCTCCTTCACATAACAGATCCAGCATACGTAAAGACATAGGGCCATGATGGTCACCATCAAGTTCTATATGTCTGTCTAGATAATAGTGAAACACCTTGGCTTGGTCTCGTGAGATATTCATCTTATCCAAAAGTGCACGGAACATTTCAGGGATGATATGTTCTCTTCCTAAAGCAAATGCTGCAGCAACGACATGGGGTTTGTCACTTTCTATGAAGCCAAAGGTGGTTTCCATAAATGCTTTTGCCACGCAGGTAGTGGCATGGTCTCTTTTGCGACAGCCAAAGAATCAGAGGCAACTTTGGAGACAAATGCTCTGATCTGCGTTTGCCACTCCCCTCTCTTACCTCTTCCATCGCTTGAACATAGAGGTTAAAATGGCTTGTATAGGTGACAGTACCGTCTTCAAGGGGAATCCCCTCATCGGACTCTTCTTCAAGTACAATGTCGTTAATAAAACGTTGTACAGCTGCATCTCCAAAAGGAAGCCATGGCGGTTTGGCAGGGGCTATTTCATTTTGCAAGTACTTCACCAGAGACATAAAGTCCCACACAGAGTAAATATGGTGTTGCATAAAGATCGATAGATCATTCATGTCTTTCACGGCAGCATATACCGGGTGTGTAGCAAGTTCTTGCCTAAGTTTTTTTACATTTTCAAGTGGAAAAGTTGTCACTATAAGTCCTTTAATTCTAGTGCGCATTATGCAATAGTCATTATAAAACGAACATGAGTTATGGGGAATAAATATCACTTTAAAGATAAAGTGCTCTTTTCGAGTATCTTTTTCGCCTGTTTCATAAAGAGCTGTTTTTTCTCTAACATCATGCTCTATCTCTTTTTTACCCGTCTCACCAAAACGTTCTACAATATACTCTGCCACTTCGGTTAGAGACTAAGTCAAAGTCTGTAAAAAGCACATCTATATGCATACGTAAATTGCTGAGGGTGTGTGCATCACGGGGCAGTTCGATGTGCACCAGTTTCAACTCTTTAATGCTGTAATCTGAGTCTCTTGCATCCATGGGTTCTTGTATGAGCTTCATGGTGCCAAGTTGTAAGGCAGTGAGCTTTTTACCGTAGGAACAACCCGTATCGATGCCGTAAAAGTTCTCTCCTGATACGACTTCATCAAAAACACAATGCCCGAAGATATTGACCACTTCATGCATTCTTAACAGTCATACCATGCTCATAGCGGTTGAGTAGGAAGTCATTGTAAAACTCGGGATTGTTGCGATGTTCATAAAAAGGCAAAGCAAAGCCATGCGTGATGAAATACTTGTCTACTTGCAAGTACATAGGAAGTGTTTTTATCCACTCTAAGTGAGAAAGCATCGTTTTATGGTCACCGTGATAACTCTCTAATGTCACCATGCCGCCATAACGTTTGTCAGAACTCCAAGGAGAGTGTTTGTCATGAAAGATGGCATCTTCAAGGTAAGTCTCCATCAAGATGTTCATGGTTTCCTTTGATGCAGGCAGAGCCCTTTTGTATCACAAGATCGATGACATCTTTGGAGTAGTTTCCCTTGTCACAAAGGTCTCCCACAAAAATGAGTCTCTGCATCTTGGGGTAGTTGTATCAAAAGATTTTGAAGGGTATGAAAACATCCATGTACATCACCTATCACATAAGTATTTTCAAGTTTTGTGTCATTTTGCATGCTTGCCTCCTGTTGAATTTATGCTTATTATAATGAGATTGTATGTACTTTCATAGACCAAAGATGTCAATTCGTCACAACCCTTTGTATGAGTTGACAAAAGAACGCTATGAAACCATGCTCAGAAAGTCACTATACTTACTTGTAGATAATTCAAAAGGAATAAAGATGAAAGTGCTACTCACTGGTGCCAACGGATACATAGGAAGACGACTCAAACAAACACTTCTAGATGAAGATGTCACCTTACGTCTACTCGTACGCAACCCTAAAAGTCTTGACCCTGATCTGGGTGTTGAAGTGGCACAAGGAGATACCTTTGATCCTGCTTCACTTGAACGTGCACTTCGAAGGGGTAGATGTTGCCTACTATCTCATACACTCCTTGCAACATAAAAACTACAAAGAACTGGACCGTCAAAGTGCACAGAATTTTTTAGATGCTGCCATCAAACAAGGTGTTAAACGCATCATCTATCTTGGTGGTCTTGGTGTCAAAGAACATGCCAGTGAACATCTTTTAAGCCGCATAGAAACAGGAGAGATCCTCTCAAGCCAACCAGACAAGATAGAGACTGTGTGGATACGTGCAGGGGTCATCATAGGTTCAGGGAGTTCCAGTTTTGAGATCATCAGACATTTGACTGAAAAGCTCCCCGTGATGGTCACGCCCAAATGGGTCAAAACACTGGCTCAACCCATCGGGGTCGATGATGTTATCGCGTATCTTAATGCCTCTAAAGATTTAGAGGTTAAAGGTAATCTCATGGTAGACATAGGCAGCGAAAAAATGACCTATAAAGAGATGATGTTGGGATGTGCACATGCACTGGGTCTTAAACGCTGGATCTTCCCTCTACCTGTCCTTACCATCAATCTATCGTCGTATTGGCTAAACTTCTTTACCCCTGTACCTTACACTGTGGCACGTTCCCTCATAGAAGGACTTTCTTCTGAAGTGGTGATACAAAATGACCATGCTAAGCAGTACTTTCCCCAAATACACCCCATAGGCTTTGAAGCTGCCGTCAAGAAAGCCATACAGGAAATGGAAGAAAATCAAGTCTTCAGTAGATGGAGTGATGCAGGGGGAGGACATGATATGTGGGAGAAGCAACATAAAGATGACCCCTCATCTTCGGTGCTCATGGACAGACAAAGCATGAAAATCGGCAACATACCTAAAGAAAAAGTGTACCGTACTTTTTGCTCCATCGGTGGTAAAGAAGGATGGTTTGGCTATGACTGGTTATGGGAAGTACGAGGATGGCTAGACAAGATGCTAGGAGGTGCAGGACTCAACAGAGGACGAAGAGACACACACAAACTGCGTATAGGTGAGAGTGTTGACTTCTGGAGAGTAGAAGACCTTACCGTAAATGAAAGACTACTGCTTTATGCACAGATGAAAGTACCTGGTAAAGCGTGGTTGGAGTTTAAGATCATAGAAAATGAACTGGTGCAAACGGCTTACTTCTACCCGCGTGGACTTTGGGGAAGACTCTACTGGTATAGTCTTACCCCTGTACACTATTTGGTGTTTCGAAATATGATCAAGTCCATCCTCAAAAAAGCACAAAGTCATGAACAGACAAAATAAAAGTATCAAACCATGTTAAGATAGAGTAAAATAAAATAAAAAGGAGTCACACATGTTAAAAGAACTTATATATACGGGTCTAGGCGGTGCACTACTACTCAAAGAGCGTGTGGATGAAGAAATAGAAAAACTACAGGACAAAGGCAAGCTCAGCAAAGAAGATGCCGATACCTTTATGAAAAAACTTCAAACACGTGGTGAAGAGGAAGAAGAGAAAGTGAAAGAAAAGATCAAAGAAGCGCTCAAAGAAGTCATAGAAGAGATGGGTCTAGCAACCAAAGCAGACATTGAGGCCTTCAAAAGAAAAAAAACCAAAAGACACATAGTGGGAACACTTAAACTTTATTCACCCATGAGAGTATGGCGTGTTTTGGCGTATTGCTGACACTCTATATGCTCATACGAAAACGTGAGAGATTTTTATTTTTCTCACCTCTTAGTCCTGAGAAATTACTACAGTACATTACACTTTTGGGTGCAAGTTTCATCAAGCTTGCACAAGTCCTTGCCACACGTAATGACTTTTTTCCACCACCCTACCTTAACAAACTCAAGATACTGCATGACGAACTTCCTCCTATGGATGCTAAAACCATGCAAAAGGTATTTGACCGTGCATTTGACACTGATCCGTTTTACCGTTTTGAAAAAGAACCTATCGCCTCAGCGTCTATTGGTCAAGTGCATGATGCATGGCTAGATGAAAGATACAAAAGTCGCTGTCAAACTCAGACGTGATGGCATAGAAAAACAGGTTAAAGCAGACATACGCATACTGACCAGCTTTCAATGCGCTCTTTCGTCCTCTTTTTTCACACTATACCAAACACTCCATAGAAGCTGTCATTAGTGAATTTTCTTCTATGATACTTAAAGAGGTCAGTCTTAACCAAGAACGGGCCAATCTTCAAAAGTTTTCTGAAACCTATGCCGATATGGATGTAGATTTTCCTACCTCTTATGAATCTCTTAGCTCTGATGATGCATTGGTGATGAGCTTTGAAGAAGGTTTTCGTTTTGATGATGCCAAAGCACTCAAAGAACATGACATCGACATTATTCCTCTGATTAAAACCTTGGTAACGTTTTACACTGAACAGATGCTGGTACGTGGGTTTTTCCATGCTGACCCTCATCCTGGTAATCTTACTTGTCTCCAAAGAAGGAAAACTCATACTGCTTGACTTTGGTATGGTCAAACGTGTACCTAACGATACACGTATTGCCATCATTGAGCTTATTAAAGCTGCCAATGAACAAGACTATGAACGCTATGTGAGTGCCAGTAAACGTTTGGGTACTGTAGCCTATGATGCTCCTATCTGCTGAACTGGCAGAATTTACCGAACGTATGTTTGAGATATTCAACAATGATGCACTGGACAGTTCAAGTATGCAGGAGCTAGCATTTGAAGTACTCGAACAGACTAGAAATCTACCGTTTAAACTTCCACAAGAAGCGATTTACATACTTAGGGTGAGTGCCATCATCGAAGGCTTGGGTACGACGTACATCGAGAACTTTAACGGTATTAAAGATATCTTGCCTATCTTGCAAGACAATATTCCACGTGCATTGGGTGCCAAAGAGAGTATTGTGGAAACCATCATTGATGAGTTTAAAACCTTGCCTTTGGATGTACGTGCATTTAGAAATGCCATATATCGTATCTCTGAAGAGAACCTCTCAGTAGAACTCTCTAAGCCACAGCTGGAAGTACTTGGAAAAATCTGTCAAAGAGTCACTCTCTCCTGTCATTACAGGAATTGTGTTGATACTTTCTGCACTGTTTGTACTTATGTACGACCATGATTTTGAAAACTATGCTCTTGTACTTTTTGGTGCAGGTGTGTTACGATTACTATTTAGAAAAGGATAAAAATATGAAAAAACTATTACTACCCCTTGCACTCGCTGTTGCGCTACTACTGACAGGGTGTGAAGATAAAAAACCTGCAAACGTTACTCCCGTTGAAAATTTTAAACTGACAGAGTACCTTGGTACATGGTATGAGATAGCCAGACTCGAACACAGATTTGAAAAAGGAATGGAAGCGATATCTGCGACCTACTCCATGAGAGAAGATGGTGGGGTGAAGGTACTTAACAAAGGATACAAAACGGCAGAGAAAGAGTGGAGTGACCGCAGAAGGTAAAGCATACTTTGTAGGCGATACAGACAAAGGGTTTTTAAAAGTTTCTTTCTTTGGCCCTTTTTATGGCTCTTACATCGTGATGGATACTGACTACAAAACCTACACCATGATAAGCGGCCCTGATCTTTCTTACTTCTGGATACTCTCACGTACCCCAACGCTGGATGAGAGAACACTCAACAGACTGCTAGCCAAAGCCAAAGAGGCAGGGTTTGACACCTCTGTGCTTATCTACCCAGATCAGAGCAAGAACCAAGGGAGTAAAACCCATGCCAACTAATGCACTGATCATCGTAGCGCATGGCAGTCGCAAAGCAAGTTCAAACACAGAAGTGATGCGCCTTGGAGAAAATGTCAAACCTTTGGTTGATGCACACTATGATGTGGTGAAGACTGCCTTTTTAGAATTTGCCCAACCCTCACTTGAAGAGAGCATCATTCACTGTGTCAAACAAGGTGTAAGTCATGTCGTTGTCTTACCCTACTTTCTAGCTTCAGGTAACCATGTGACACTTGACATACCTGCTATTGTGGCAAAGATGACCCTCATCTACCCAGAAGTAAACCTAGAACTCAAACAACATCTAGGAAGTGCCCCCGGTATGGCAACGCTACTCAGTAGTATGGCACACTGAATTTTTCATGAATCAACATAAAAAGCATACAAAAACACCTATTTTACCTATATAATAATGTAAAAAAGGAGGAACCGTTGTTTAATACCTATACTACTTTAGAAGAAGCAACCCATGCACAGCCAAGAGTCACCGCTTTGCTTGCATGTCAGGAAAACCTTATGCCAGCTTTCATGGCATATGCCAATCTCTAAATCACCTTTTCGTTATGCAGTTGCAGTACGTGAAGAAAACCACACCCATGCTCTCTTAGCAGAACATGGCAGTTTCACACTCAATTTCCTACCCATTAAGCGAATATGAAACAGTTAGTCTCATGGGACGCCTTCATGGAGACACTGAAGACAAACTCAGTTTGAGTAAACTCAGTGTAGAAGGTGTTGATACTTTTGGCAATGTTTTACTCACTGCTTCAGACTTCATCTATGAGTGTGTGGTCTGTGACACTTATCAAAATGGCGACCATACCATCTACATAGCAGATGTAAAAAAAATTCATATTAATGAATACCAAAGTGCCAGCCCAATGTTGTTCTCTGGACGCGGCAGATATGCTACTGTAGGAGAAACATTGTCTGCAGAGATAAATAATACTAAAAAATATGATAGAAGGAATACCCTATGACACTAGAAGAAATAACGTTTGAACTGGAAATGACAGGCATGAGATTGGAAGAACAAAGAATGTTACTCTCCTCCATTAAAAGAAGTGGCTTTGATGCAAAACAACTCGACAGAAAGCTCATTGCAATGGGATATGCACCCGTATTTACGATTTATGATGATGACGAAGACGATGAATATATCAACAAAGTAAAGAAATAAAATTAAAAAATATAAAAGGACCAGAATATGACATTAGAAGAAATAGAATTTGAATTAGAGATGGCAGGATTAAGCAGAGAACAACAGATGAAATTATTATCAGCTGTCAAAAGAGATGGGTATGACGCAAAAGCACTCGATCAAAAACTCCGCATGATGGGATTCCCACCAGCATTTACAATATATGATGAAGATGAGAGTGATACAAAGGCTTAATCCCTAAGCCACTCTTTTTTCTTTTCACAGGAAAACACATGACAAAAACCATTCAACAACACTTCTATGCCGCTATTTGGATCTCACTTTTTTCAGTACTTTTAGGCTTTGGCTTAAAGATTTACCTTGCCACAGTGATCGACAAAGAGAGTTTAGCACTCTACTACACGGCTATTGATATTTTTTCATTTTCACTTTTAGTACTCATCGGTTTTCGTTCTTCCATGGTGGTAAGCTACAGCAAACTCAAAGATGATAAAGGAATTGTCAATATCTTTCGTTACTTTATTTTAGTAGCAATGTTGGCAGCATGGGCATTTGTCATTCCCTACGTCAAACATCAATTGGGTGTAAACATTGACTATTGGTATTTGGTAGCCACCGTCATTTCAATGAGTCTCTACCTTTATCTTAGTAATCAGCTTGCAATGTACCGACTCTACAATGTCATGAACCATAGCAGTTTTATAGAGCCGTTATTGTCCATATTTTGGTTTGTGATGGCATTTTATGTCTCAGGGGTTAAAGGGATACAGGCACTTTTCATCATGAGTACTATGGCATCTTTTTCACTCTCTGTCTACATTTTTATAGTCAAGTCACAAAAGAGTAAAGAGCCTGTCATTAAAAGAGTCATCATCGACTCTGAGATGCGTCAGTTCATTAAAAAATCGCTCATCTCTACCTTGGAGTTTAGCTCTGGTATGATGCTCATCTACATGTCTGTTTTCTTTTTTAGCCACTACTACTCCATAAATGAACTCGGAGACTTTCAAGTAGTCACCAAACCTATCCTCATGGCGATGATCATGCTCTTTGTTTTCCCAGTATTTCGCTTTTTACTCCCTGAGCTTAGTAAGTTGTTTTATCAACAAGACAAAGAAGAGATAGTAAAACTCAAAAAATGGTTTTACCGTTTTAGTTTTACAGTGAGTCTACTCTTTGTCACTCTTTTTTATCTATTTGGAGAAAAGATCATCGCTTTGCTCTTTCCCCCTAACTATGCTGACGCCTATTTATACCTTAGCCATTTAAGTTTCTTCTTCCTTTTCATCATGCTCAACGCCTATCAGGTTGCGTTCATTAAAGCTTCGGGTGCATTTGGGTATGCCTTGTTTATTCGTCTGAGTGGGCTGGGTTTCTTTGTGGTATTTTTCTATATTACGCATTACTTTTCGCAAAGTTCGATCTCTGTTATCTTTGGTTTGGCTATGGCTTACTTGGGAATGTTTTTACTTTCATGGGTGATTGAGAGGAAGATTTATGGTGAGTTGTAAAAAGATAGATATTACCCTAAATTGACTTACTATATTATTTAGTATTAACCCTCTTCATGCGCATAGAGTAGCGCATGTTTTTTTTCTATTTATAAATGATCGTTCAAAACTCACTTCTGGTACGATGTCTGATCTCATAGTCACAGACCTTGAAAAGTGCAGTGGCATGAATTAGCCCTATGTATTGGCTTTTTTATTTTCCCATATGGAATGTAAAAAAGCGATAAGTATGAGACCAATACCGATGGTTCCCGTGACCATCTCGCTGATATGCATGCTGGTTTTCAAGAGCATGATAAGTGCTAAGATACCGATGGCATAGTGTGCACCATGTTCAAGATAGCGAAATTCAGAGAGAGTATCGTGTGCAACAAAATAAAGTGTAAGACTCCTTACAAACATCGCACCTACGCCCAGACCTATCATAATGATAAAAATATTGCTACTAAGCGCAAAAGCCCCGATGACACCATCGAAACTAAAACTGGCATCTAACACTTCTAGGTAAATGAACCCTGCGATACCGCTTCGCATGGTTTCTGAAGAGAGAAAATGGTTAAGCATGCCCAAAAGTGAATGCAGTAGCACCCCATACATAAAAGCCAATACTACACTGAAATCCTGTGTAATATGCCCCAGAATGATACCTAGCATAATAGCAATAATGAGTTCAATGTTCGATACGCCTGAGAAATGTGCTACGATCTTTGAGCCCTCTATAAATCGAACCCATTTCACCTCACGGTTTTGAAAAAAGAAATCTAAAAAGACCATGAGTAAAAAAGATCCCCCAAAGGCAAAAATAGTTGATTCTGTGCTTTTAAGAAAGTTTTCGTACTGTTTAGGCTCATTCATAGCCACATCGAGTGTCTCCCAGAGACCCATACCTGTCACTAATGCGACTATGGCCAAAGGGAAGATCAGCCTCATTCCAAATACGGCAATAGGTATACCAAAAATAATAAAACGTTTTTGCCATATGGGATCCATCGTTTTAAGTACCTTCGCATTGACCACGGCATTATCAAATGAAAGAGATATCTCTAGGATGATCAGTAAAAAAGTAATATACAGTGCGGTAATACCGCCTAAATAATATGACCCAAGCAGACCCAATGCTAAAATGACAAATGCACCGTAAAAATAACGCATAATACCCCTTGATAAAAAGATGTGAAAGTATAGCTGTATTTTTAGTCACATTGATAATAAACGGGTCAATAAAGAATGATATTTTCTCTTTATTTTAAGATATAATGCAGAAAATTTGTACTGGTAAAGGCTCCATAGAATGTAGTGAGAGGTTTAACATGGATAGTGCGCTTATCATCAACGTTGTGACATTGTCTTTGTTGCTCATGTTTTCACCCTTTTTTTCACGAGTAAGTAAAGTGCCGGTAGTCGTTGTTGAGATACTCATGGGGAGTTTTGCGGCATATTTTGGTTTTTTAGTTGAAACAGAACTCTTTATGATCATCGCCAAAGTGGGATTTTTATATCTCATGTTTTTAGCAGGCATGGAAGTCGATCTTAAAGAATTTGGTTTTGAAAAGTCATCTTTACTTCATCGAACAGTGATTTACTTTATCATGCTATACACGGCATCCCTCATATTCTTTTTCTATTTTGATCTTAGCATCGTATATTTGGTTGCTTTCCCTATTTTCTCACTTGGTATGCTCATAGTTTTGGTCAAAGAATATGGCAAACATGAACCATGGCTTGCATTGGCACTTAGCATCGGTATCGTAGGAGAGTTGATCAGCATTATAGCACTAACTATTTTGAGCGGTGGGTTAGAATATGGCTACAACCGTGAATTTGCTTTTACCCTTGGTAGTCTATTTGTATTCCTGATAGTATTTATTTTATTATTTAAGAGCATACATATCCTATTTTGGTGGTATCCTACACTTAAAACATTGATCATGCCTCAAGATGATACAAAACACAGAGATATCCGTTTTTCAATGGGATTGATGTTCTTGATGGTTGCGGTGATGCTGTATCTTAAAATTGATGTGGTTTTAGGTGCATTTTTAGCAGGTGTATTTATTACCACTTACTTTAAACACAAAATCGAACTCCCCGAAAAGCTCTCATCCTTTGGATTTGGGTTTTTAATTCCGATTTTTTTTATTCATGTTGGCTCCACTGTAACACTAGAAGCGTTTAGCAATCCCAAAATTTTGATGATAGCACTTTTTATTGCCAGTACCATGGTCGGTATTCGTCTTATAAGCTCCTTTGTCGCGTACGGCAGTTATTTGGGGTGGGAAAAACACGATTCTTTTTTCGCTAAGCGATTCAATGCCTTTGACATTTATTGTCGCTATTGCAACACTGGGGTACAATGCAGATGCCATTACACAAGATGAGTATTATGCATTTATCCTAGCAAGTATGGGAAGCGGTGTCTTTTTGATGATTTTAATCAAAATTCTCTATAGCTTTTTTTACAGGCATCCATGAAGCGATCTTATCAAAGCGATCTTATCAAAGTGAGCGTATGCATAGAGGAGATGATTTTTTCTCTTATTGAAGATCTAAAAACCCTAAAATACTAAGTATGACCTCAAATTAATAAGCTAGAATCTAATTAAAAAATGGAGCACTTATGCCAGATAAAGAATATGAAAAAGAAAAAGAAGCACTCGAAAAAAATGATAAGAAAAGAAGTATGATCATGTTTCCACTCTTATTTTTAGTGATATTCAGTGGTCTTGTCTATATTGTATTAAATCGCTAACCCTTCTACCAACTGCCATAAACAGACTACGAAAAATCTGATGCAACGACTATAATAATCCAACTACAAAGGAGTTATTATGAAACCCTATATTCCCAGTGCTTTTGAGTTTGATCCCGATGAGAGGGGTCATTTTGGAAAATTTGGTGGGCGTTATGTCCCTGAGACACTCATGCCCGCACTCATCGAATTAGACACCGCATACAAAAAATACCGATTTGACCCAGATTTTTGGGCGGAGATCAACGACCTGCATACACACTATGTAGGACGCCCTTCTCCACTTTATAAAGCCCAAAATCTTAGTGCAGAAGTGGGCGCACACATCTTTCTTAAACGTGAAGACTTGAACCACACAGGTGCACACAAGATCAACAACACCATTGCACAGGGTATCTTGGCCAAACGTATGGGGAAGACCAAAGTCATTGCTGAGACAGGTGCTGGACAGCATGGTGTGGCCACTGCGACTGTGGCTGCACTCATGGGGCTTGAGTGTGAAGTGTTCATGGGTGCAAAAGATGTCGAACGTCAAAAGCTCAACGTCTTTCGCATGAAACTGCTTGGAGCCAAAGTCCATGCCGTCGAGTCAGGAAGTAAAACACTCAAAGATGCCATGAACGATGCCATACGACACTGGGTCACCAACGCACGAGACACCTTCTACATCATCGGTACCGCGGCAGGCCCACACCCTTACCCCCTGATGGTACGAGACTTTCAGGGCATCATCAGTTATGAAGCCAAAGCGCAAGTCCTCAAACAACACGGCACCCTACCCGACTACGTGTTGGCCTGCATAGGTGGAGGTTCTAACGCGTTGGGTATGTTCGCGCATTTCATAGACGAAGCGCAAACACAGTGCATAGGCATAGAGGCTGGAGGTAAAGGGTTGGACAGTGGTGAACATGGTGCTTCACTGGCACTGGGTAAACCGGGCATTTTACATGGACAGCTCAGTTACCTACTCCAGACAGATGATGGCCAAGTAGAAGAAGCTTACTCCATTTCAGCAGGACTGGACTACCCAGGCATAGGCCCCGAACACTCTTACCTCATGGAAAAAGGACAAGTCGTCTACGACTCCGTCACCGATGATGAAGCCATGGATGCTTTTGTATGGCTAAGCCAAGCCGAAGGGATCGTCCCTGCGTTTGAGAGTGCCCATGCCATCGCTTACTTGAAGAAGATGCCTAAAGAAGACATAAAGGACAAGACCATCATCATCAGTCTCTCAGGACGTGGAGACAAAGACATGATACAGGCAATGGAGCTTTTAAAGCTCTAAGTCTTGTACCAACAAATGTACTTTTATTTTCGCATGTCTATAATCAAACATCTTTTATACACTAAAGATCGACTGCAAACTCTTATACTTATTTTGATTCTTTCTTCATCTTATCGTAAAAGTAATTGGTTGCCTCTACAAAGCCATCAACACTTCCACAGTCAAAGCGTGTCCCTTTAAATTTATATGCCAATACCATACCTTTCTTAGCATGGTTCATGAGTGCATCGGTAATTTGAAGTTCTCCATTTTTACCCGGTTTGGTCTCTTCAATGGTTCTAAAGATATCAGGCGTGAGAATATAGCGTCCAATAATAGCAAGATTCGAAGGTGCATCTTCAGGATCAGGCTTTTCAACCATGTTGGATATCATATAAACATTATCTTCTATCTCTTTTCCGTCGATCACACCATATTTGTAGGTCTCTTCCTTGGGTACTTCCTGAATGGCAACCACACAACATTTATATCTATCATAGATCTTTACCATTTGAGCTAAAACATTATCTTCTTCGCCATTCGTACATAGGTCATCTGCCAAAATGACACCAAAAGGTTCATTACCGATAAGGGTTCTCCTTTTAAGATGGCATGACCAAGTCCTAACATCTCTGTTTGACGGGTGAAAGTAAATGTACATTTGTCCATCACATCACGTGTTGGTCTTAAGTAAGTGCTTCTTTTGAACTGCCTTTAATTTGATGCTCTAATTCATAAGAAATATCAAAATGCTCTACGAGTGCACTCTTACCACGCCCTGTAATAATAGCCATAATATCCATACCGGCATCAACTTGCTTCTTCTACCCCATACTGTATGAGTGGTTTAGTTAGAATGGGTAACATCTCTTTAGGGGTTGCTTTTGTCACGGGTAAAAACCGTGTACCATAGCCTGCTGCTGGGAATAAACATTTTTTAATCATTTTTCATTTCTCCTTTGTTGAATGGTTTTAACCATAATATTTCATAAGGTTGCATTGTAAATATTGGTTTCTCTAGAGATTGATGTGAAATAATATCCATCAATGCTCCCTCTACGTATGGTGATAAATCTACTTTAATCTCTTTATTTTTAAAGTTATGTAAAGCCACAAGATACTCACTGTTGTCTTTATCATAGTGTTTCACTGCAAAAGTCTCTTTACCAAGTGCTAAAAATTCAAATTTTGAAAAAGGATCAAAACATGGTTCGTTAATACGTATAGAGATCAATTGTTTATAACGTTTAAACAAGGTATTACGTAGACTTCCTTCTTCATCCATCTGTTCTTTGATGTTATCAAAATTTAACGTTTCACGGTTAATAGTACGGTTACGCCTTGTTTTTCTCACAGCCTCATGATAGTTTTGTGATCCTACCAATGAATGAAAATAAATACCTGGAACCCCAGGCATGGCTAGGACAACTGCTTGAGAGAGTATCATCCTTTTAAGTCTGAGCGTGTCATCTTCTTTAGGGTCGGTTAAAATGTCTATATAACTACAATTTAACTCATAAGGAGATTTTTCTTCCCCTACAGTTCTATAGGAGACCAAACCGCCATGTTTTTCACAGGTACTCACTAAGAGATCTAACTCTTTATTGTTAAGAATATCACTCACTGCACGTACACCAACACCATCATGACTGGCAGTAAAGTTAAAGAAACAGACCTTGTTACTAGGGAGTGTTAAGGTTTTTGCCCATGCAGTGAGTTTGGTAGTATCACCTTGTAAGATAGAAAATGCCAAAAGTGGTGGCAAGGCAAAGTTATACACCATCTGCGCTTCATCGTCTCCTTTTCCAAAGTAGGAAATGTTCTCATTGTGTGGTACATTGGTCTCAGTAATGATGAGGACTTCAGGAGCCACTTCATGAATCACTTCACGCATGAGTTGTATCAACTCATGCGTCTGAGGAAGGTGAACACAAGATGTCCCGATCTCTTTCCATATAAACGCAATTGCATCCAGTCTAAGCAGTGAAGCACCTTTTTCTACATAAAAAAGCAATACATCCAAAAGTTTAACCAATACCTTATAGTTGGCATAGTTTAGGTCAACCTGGTCAGCACTGAATGTTGTCCACACGTTTCGTATCATGCCTTCGTTGTCGGTATATTCTGTAAGTAGCGGTGTTGTACGTGGCCTTACCACAGCTGATAGATCCAAAGATGGGTCAAGCTCAGTAAAAAAATTATAGTATTCAGGGTCATTATCTAGAAACTTTTCAAACCATTGACTTAGTTGACTCATATGGTTAATGACCCCATCAAACATCAAACGGTGATTTTGACTCAAAGCCTTAATATCTCTCCATGAACCTTTTAAAGGACATACGCCTTTATAGTCTACAATAGAAAATCCGTCATCACTTGAGTATGGATAAAAAGGTAAAATATGTACACTGTTAATGCAGTCTTGAACATACTCATTTAAAAATCGCTTAAGTGTTGCTAACGCAGTTTCCCCTTCATGAAAAATCTGATCACCATAGGTAATAAGTATGACATCTTGTTCACTTAACACATAAGGTTTACTTTCAATCTTATTTTGATACTCTGAAATAAGTTGAGTAATGGCTTCATAAGCCAATGTCGCATCTTCTTTCTCATAAATAGACGAAAGTGAATGTTTAATCAGTTCCAATCTTTCTTTCCCATCTTTGTTTGGCATTATTTGTTATCCTTTTTAACAGATTCAATAAATTTTTCTGAAATATTTGGCAACACAGAGCGTAGACTAATCCATGCTGAGAGTGATGGTACACCAAGCGGATCACTTAAAAAACTATCACACGCTTCAACTAAAGCTTTTTCAAATGTTTCAACCGCTTCTATCTCACTTTTTCGATTAAAATCTAAAGCATTAAACTTAGCCACTGCATCGTAACGTGCTATGGCTCTTCTACTTTCATAAAAAAATGAGCTCTTGAGTGTGTTTAATGACTCTTTAGAAAAAGTAACCCCACGTTGTGACATCACCCTAAAAATAGTCTCTGCAATATCTATAGACATCTTTGCAACACCACCTTCTAGCTCTTGTGCTGGATTATTACCGGTTAACTCTTGATGTTTATGCTCATAACTCTCCATGATCTCTGTTTGGCAGATACGTCTTACTGAGGTATTGTCATAGACTTCACTGAGCGTAGAGACTTCCAAACCCCAAGTAGGAGAGATTCTAATGCCCCGTGCAAGAGTACGAATAAATGCAAATTCTCCAGAGAGTGAATACCTAAAACTATCCATATATTCGAGATATGCACTTGTACCATAGGTATTTTTTAATGCTTTAATAAGTGGAGAGTAAAAAAGTCTTGTCACACGTCCATGTAATTTGTTGGTAACACGAGAGTAGTACCCTTTGTTAAACTCAAAATCAAGTGCCGGATGCACAATAGGATAAAAAAGTCGTGCAGGCACTTCACGCGAGTAATTTACAATATCACAGTCATGCAAAGCAAAAGCATAAGAGCTCTTATCAGACAACGCATACCCTAACATCGTCCAAACATTTCGTCCTTTTCCTTTGATATCTATACTTCTAAATCCTTGATCTTCAAACTCAGCATAAAGCTTCTTAATATTTGGCCCATCATTCCACAACACATCTACGTCGTACATCTAGTACAGACATGATCTTCTTGACTTTCTCAAACTCTTCTTCAGTCGCCCTGTCGAGTCCTAAAATGATTTTGTAAAGGTATTTGACACCTTTAAGTTCTTCAATGATCTTTTTCATAGCAGGCGTTTCAAACTCAGAGTAGAGTGCGGGAAGAAGTAATACCATATTGTGTCTGTCTGAAAATTTTTCCAGATCACTCTCTATATCTTCAAGTGTTCTTTCCGATAAGTTCTGTAATGTTGTGATCGATCCGTTTTGAAAAAAGTCTGCCATTATGTTCCTTTATTTTTTTAATACGATAATAAAATCCATTACATTGGTACCAGTGGCACCAATGGTAAAGTCTGCATCAAGTGCTTTAAAAAAACTGTAACTGTCACTGTTTTTTAAATAACTTTTTGGATTTAAACCTAGCTCTTTTAGCTTTTGCATGACTTCTATATCTACAAAAGCACCTGTTGCAGGTGAATTGCCATCTATGCCATCACTACCTGCAACTAAAATACTAATCTTACTGCCAAGAATATCATTATCTAAAAGACGTAGTGCCAACTCTTGGTTACGTCCTCCGCTTCCTGTTCCTTTGACTTCAGTGGTGGTCTCACCACCAAAAAGTAAACAAAATGAGTCATAGTCTTTGTCATATTTTTTAACTTTTTTAACGATATATTCTGTCGCGTCTTCTGAGGGCAGATTAAGTGTAGTGGTTACTATTTTTACTTTCTCAACCTTAGGCTGTATGTACCTTTTTGCCTGTTTGAGTGCAATGGTGTTATTACCAATAATATAGTGTGGAATTTTACCGTTGTTCATAGGTGCTGAGCCAATAGTTTGTAAGTCATCACCAATCACATCACTTAGTACTAAAACGACACCTTTTGCTTTCGTATGGTTCGCTAATTTTCCACCTTTTATCTCTGAGATGGCTTTTCTAACACTGTTTAATGCTTTAATGTCAATACCAGTCCCTAACAGTGCTGAAGATATTTTTTGAAACTCCTCTAAACTTAGTCCCTCAATAGGTTTCTCTATCATCGCTGAAGCCCCACCTGAGAGAAAAAAGATAAAAAAGTCATTTTTTTTCATCTGCTCTATACTCTCTATAAGTTTCTGAGCACTTTCAAGACTCTTTTGCGATACCAATGGATGGGTAGAACCGTAGTGTTTCAAGATACTAAGTTTACCTTTTTGATGAGAGATAGCTACACCCTCTTTGATAAGATTCCCTAAAATATTCTCACATACTTTTGCCATCTCCAATCCAGCTTTCCCCACAGAGAAACAATAGAGATTACCAATACTTTTTAAGGGATATCTCTTTTTACATAGCATAAGGTTTTTAGAATCTAAAGAGATATTTTTACTCACAACAGCCTCAGCTTTGACTGCATTAAGCGCTTGATAGTAGATATTTGTCAGACATTTTCTATCAGACATTTTTCAACACCATTTCATTCCAGCCTTTACTTCCTTCATAACTTGACTTTTGTATCCCAGGTATCTCTGTATCCAAATAGCTGCCATCATGTTTTTGAATCAAGATAGGCACATCAACACGCTCTAACATTTCAACATCATTTTGACTGTCACCTAAAGCAATAGAGTAAATTTTATCTTTATATAAGGCGTTAAAAAGTTCTATGGTTTCAATCACAGCTATGCCTTTATCTTGCGATTCACCCATTAAGTGATAAAACCGTCCACCTTTGGTGATTTTTAGTTCATACCCCATTGCTAACTGTTTGTAACTCCTCTAGTTTTGTTTCATCTTCTAGTATAAAAGGTTCAGTAAAGTCACGCTGTTTTGCTAAGAGAACATTCATTTGGCTTAAGCCAGTTAAGCTGGCAACTTCAATATCAGACATATCACTAAACCCTGTCATAGAAAATGTTTCTTTATAGACATCATAAAACTCCAAAATCTTCGCATACGTTTGACCAAAAACCATTATTTTTTTATCTTCATAGTGTGGTAGTGATGATAAGTCAAGACCTTGATAGCCATCAGGGATAAAAAGTGCGGCACCGTTTTCTACGATAAAAGGCTCAGATATACCTACTTTTTGTTGCAGTCTCTCTACTTCAGCTTTGGTTTTACTTGTCGTGAAAATGAGAGGAATTTTTGCTTCTTTGATCTTTTTAAGTGCCTCAAAGGACTCATCAAAGGAGTAGTTATGATGGTTTAAGAAAGTACCATCCAAATCAGTGAATATCAAATTTTTCATACAAAACTATAACAAAATCATAAAAGATATACTAAGATAGATTGTATAATATATAGCCAATTAGAAAAATTGATGCATAAAATTAACTCTATATTATCCCTTTAAAACGATAGCCTCTTTGGTTCTGTCATGTCTAAAAGCAAACATCTTTTCCATATCTTTTTTCACAAACCACACTGCTATGTTGCTTAGAGGCCAAAAAGGTAGAGAAAAAGTCACCACATCACGTAAGATGCTGTGCCCTCCATTGACTTCTATAAAATGATGTTCATGTCTAAAGAGTTTAAAAGGTGAACGTGTCGCCACATCTACGATGAGATGCGGTGACTGCACCTTTTCAAATGTCAGCTCCCAGGTAAAAACCAACCATCCTTTTTTGATACGTAACACCGCTTTATTACCTTCCTTTAGCGGTGTTTCAAGTTTGAGTATCTCTACAGAGGTATCTGGTGGTGTGATAAGTGGCAGGTTCTTGGTGTCTGCATGGAAATAAAAGAGTGTTTGCACACTACATGGTAATGGTGTTTCAAAAATGAGTGTATGTTTCATGTTAATATTATGACAGTTTTTTTGTTTTTTCGTAGGATGGTTTTGTCTGTTTATCTTGTGTCACTGTTTCTCAGATGCAAGCACAGGGGTCAGAACAATCCAACCCTACTACCTCCTCAAAGTAGCCACAAACCTCTTACTCTCAAGCACAAGTGAAAGTGCTTCAGTAATGTTTTTACACAGAACATCTGAACCCATGAGTGCATCTTTGGCGCATCCTTCATCTCCCATGATGGCTATGCCTACAGATGCGTGCATGAGCATCGCTGCATCGTTGTTTCCGTTTCCTACAGCCACACAAGCCTCTTTACCCAACTGAGTGATGTACGCTGCTTTTTCTTCTGTATGATACTCTGTAGAAAGCACCTTGATGTTAACATCATACCCTTCCAGTTGTGCATGTACACTTCCAAAAGTATCTGCAGTGATGACATGCAGGGTGTAGTGTTTTGACAACGCTCTCGAAGAGTGCTTTGATCTCAGGTAAGACCATGCCGTCTTTGGCGATGGTTCCGTTGTAGTCACAGACGATGTGTTGTAGGTTGAGTGTTTTAAAATGTGGTATCTCTATCATTTAGTCTCCGGGTGCTATAATGGTCTCACTTTAAAGAAGTATACCCAAACCAAGGCATGAAGCATGACAACCCAACCCGTAAAATTAACAGAATATAGCCATGGTGCAGGATGCGGATGTAAGATCTCCCCTATGTTACTCGATGAGATCTTGGAAACAAGCAGAGAAGCCATACATTACCCAGAACTTTTAGTCGGACATGCAAACAAAGATGACGCAGCTGCATTTGACTTGGGAAATGGCACTTCGGTACTTTCTACCACAGACTTTTTCATGCCCATTGTGGACGATGCGTTTACCTTTGGTCAAATAGCAGCGACCAATGCGCTCAGTGACATTTACGCTATGGGTGGAAAACCCTTGATGGCCATTTCCATCTTTGGCTGGCCTATAGACAAACTTTCAGCAGAAGTAGCATCTGCCGTCATAGACGGGGGACGTTCCATCTGTGAACAAGCGGGCATACCTCTGGCAGGTGGGCACTCCATAGACTCCCCTGAACCCATCTTTGGTTTGGCAGTCACAGGTCTGGTGGACAACGCCAACCTCATGCAAAATGCAAATGCACAGGAAGACTGTCTCATCTACCTCACAAAACCTCTGGGCATTGGCATCTTGTCTACCGCACAGAAACAAAAGAAGATAGAAGACGGGCACATAGACCCTGCCATAGAAGCCATGACCACACTCAACAAGATAGGTACTGATCTTGCACCGCTTGATGGCGTTATCGCGATGACCGATGTCACTGGCTTTGGCTTACTTGGACACTTGGTTGAGATATGTGAGGCCAGTAACATCAGTGCAACGGTTCACTTCGACAAGGTACCTCTTTTGCCCAACGTAGAAAAGTACAGACAGTTAGGCTGCATCCCTGGAGGTGCACGTAAGAACTTTGCAAGTTATGGTTCAAAGATCAGTGAGATGACAGAGCAGCAACGCGAGATACTTTGTGATGCACAGACGTCTGGCGGGCTTTTGGTCATCGTTAAAAAAAGTGGCTTAGAGGCATTTTTAAACCTTACCAAATCCTCAGGCTTGAGCCTTGAAGCCATAGGAGAGACCACCGCACGTGGACAACACTTGGTGGAAGTAAAGTAAGTGGCTGAGCTTCCCCAAAGTGCTGCCTTTAAAGACATCGTGCTTCACAACACGCCTCTCATCGATGTACGTGCACCTGTAGAGTTTGACAAAGGGGCATTCCCCCACGCGGTAAACCTTCCCCTCATGAATGATGAAGAGAGACACCTCATAGGCATCAAGTACAAACAAGAAGGAAATGCCGAAGCGGTGAAACTGGGTGAAAAACTGGTGAGTGGTGACATCCGTACATCCCGTGTGAAAGCATGGTTGGACTTTATGGCAAAAAACCCGAAGGCAATGCTCTACTGTTTTAGAGGAGGACAACGCTCCGAGATATCTCAAATGCTCATCGCCGGCGAGCAAAAAAACATCGTACGCTTAAGAGGTGGCTACAAAGCATTTAGGAACTACCTCATAAACGCTATAGAAGAAGCACCCGCACACTTTAAGCCTCTCATCCTTGGTGGTTATACCGGTTCAGGAAAAACCCTCTTACTGCATAAGATACAAAACGCCATAGACCTAGAGGGCTTGGCCAATCACCGTGGTTCTTCCTTCGGCCGCCAAACCACACAACAGCCTACACAGATCAATTTTGAGAATACCCTGGCCTATGGACTCATACAAAAACTAGACCTAGGTTTTCAAACCCTCATTTTTGAAGATGAAGGCGGGTTCATAGGAAATGTTCGCCTTCCAAGAAACTTGGCACATTATCTTCGTGAGGCACCGCTTGTCATACTTGAAACACCCCTGGAAGAGAGGGTCAAGATCACCTTTCATGAGTACACCGTGAAAGAACAGGCACGTTATGAGGCGCTCTTTGGCGAAGGATATATGGCACACTGGGTACGTGACATGCAAGACGCGATGCAAAGGATCAAAAAAAGACTTGGAGGATTGAGGTATCAACATTTATGTGGTATCTTTGACCGTGCAGTAAGCACACAAATAGCCACAGGTTCACTTGAAACTTATGAAGAATTGATCGCTTATTTACTCACAGAGTACTACGACCCCATGTATGACTATCAGATCAAAAAGAATGCTTCAAAGATAGTGTTCAGAGGCACAAGTGTAGAGATAGAGCAGTATTTCAATGCAGCGCAGGATCACTAATATCTCACTCCTGTTTTTTTGACTTGCTTCCCAAATTCAGATAGACTTGAACAAAATTTAGTACTAGAAAAGTGAGGAAGAGATGTTTGTAAAAAAATTGTTATTACCCGTAGTGTTTGTTTCATCCCTGGTTGCACATGAGCTTCCTACGATGCTGCATGAACACAGTGTGGACATCAGCTATACCACAGCTGAGGGGCAGACCAAAAACGCGACCATTGCCAGAGACTCAGACTTACGATGCAGGCAGATACCTTTTAATGCCAGAGAGTACTGGGATGGTTCCTACGCGAGTAAAGATGTGGATGATGTGTGTAAAAAGGCATTTATCACTGCAGCAGGAAAACTCTCACCCATGAAGATGCATGAAGACATCGAGACCTTTGGTGAGCTTGAAGTCTTGGAGTTTCTTGAAGATATGCAAGATGACAGTGAGCGATTATTTGTAGACTCTAGAAAAACAGGATGGTATGAAAGCCTGACCATCCCCTCTGCCATTAACATCCCTTTCATCTATTTCACAGAACGTGGCAAATGGGAAAAAGAGAAAAAAGAAGCCCTCGCACTTTTTGGGGTCAAAGGCGAAAAAGCACCCTATGATTTCTCTGAGGCCAAGACCGTCTTGTTCTTTTGTAACGGTATATGGTGTAGACAGTCACCCCAAATGATAGAAGCACTCCTAGAAATGGGCTACCCTGCAAAAAAGATGAAGTGGTACCGTGGCGGTATGCAAAGCTGGCTGAGTGTAGGCATGACCTCTACACGTACTGCACCATGATAAAGTAACTAGCAGATACAAAGTATGTCAGCCTATGATGAGGGGTTGGCTGTTTTCTTTACTTTTATGGTAAATTTCATATGTTTTCTTGGTTTAGGAAAGGGGTTATTGTTAACACCTGAACCATATTTTCAAAATATATACAAGCCTTTGTATATAGGGCTTTATTGGAATTCAGGCTCCGACTCATTAAATAAATTACATTGTAGCAATATTATTTATTTTCTTCACTTTTCATTAAAAATGCAGTTTCATCAAGTAGTTCGTTAATAGTGCTTTTCTCTTCATTGCTTAATGATACACCTTCAAACAAGTCTATCTTTCTTAAAGCTTCCAATATACGTGCCTTAGCTGCAATATATGCATTCTTTCCTTCTGGACTCAATGCTTCTAACTTTTTGTGATTTTCTGTAGTCATTTTATGACTCCTATTTTTAAGATACCCCATTATGCCAAAACTAAAATATGATGCACATGGATATATTTTTCTATGGATAGGAAAAGACCCTATTCAATTAATTTTAATAGCGTTTAAAAGTCCTAAAAGTATAAGGTACCTAGTGAATGTAATCGTATTCATTACATATTTATGTCAATTATAAGTTATGAATACTCTATTTAAGTATAACATAATATGTTATGAATATGTTATTTAAACATAACAATAAATGTCATAAATAAGACGATGAATCATAACATTTAGGGGTAAAAGCACCCTATGATTTCCTTGAAGACAAAACAGTTTTGTTTTCTGCAACACATGATACCCACAATACTAAGACTCATGATCAAGCGACTTTTTAAGCTTCTCCTGAAACCTGTCTATATGCAGTAACATTACGGGTAAAATAAACAAATCTGTCAGTAAAGACAAAGTAATCATGCTGGCACTATAGAGCCCTATAAGTTCTAAAGAGTGTACATGTGAAAAATAGAGCATTGAAAAAACCGTTATGAGTATAATGGAGCCAATGATCACGGGAATACCTGAATAAAAATACATCTTTTCAAGCGCATGTTTGCGGCTTCGACCAAAATAACGAAATCTGAAATATTTAAATGCAAAGTGAATGGTTGCATCAGAAGCAAGCCCTAATGAGATAGTCATGGCAATAAGCATTTCAAGACTAAGAGGAACAGCTAAAAGTGTGACGATCATCCCAAACCACACGATGGGAATGGCATTGACGGTAAACCCAACAAGCACCATTGCCTTAGAGCGGAAAATCCAACCGGTAATAAAGCCGATAATCAACAGGGCAAAAAACAGTGAACTTGCGAGTAAAACCGTTTGGTTGTATTTTGCACTTCCTATAAGTGTGGCATTATCTATAAAATAGAGTTCAATGCCTTTATAGTGTAACAGCCACTCGATGAGTTCAACTTTATTGATATCTGAAAGATTGATCACAAGATTAATGGCACTTTCATCAAAATATTTATCACTCAAACCATAAAGATCCATATAAAAAAGTGCTTGCTGCAAGGCAGCTTCATCAAGTGTATCGGTTTGTGTATTTGAATCATTGAGACTATTAACCATTGTCGATAAAGAGACAACATCATCTATCTCATCTTCAAAACGTTCGGTCAAAGCTTCAGTAAAGTTCTCTATAGAGTGTACAAAAGGAAGGTCTATTTGGTTGTATGGGATCTTGAGTTCTATCTGTTCATTTTTGACTTTGAGTTTAAAAAAGCTATTGCTTTCACCATAGATCAAATATCCCCCCGTGACAAGCAGTAAATACGTCAATCCCAAAAATCCAAAAAGAAACTTTTTGTTATAGTGGATTTCTCTTAGCGTAAGCATGTAACCTAACTTTACATAAGGCACATGTGCATGTTCAATTTTAAGATAGCTTAAAAATGCCGGTAAAAAAGTCAGGTTTAAAATATACCCGATGACAGAAGAAAGTATCACACTAAGGCTAAGAAGCTTAATAATATCAGACTCTATAAAAACCAAACTTCCAAGACCAAGTACCGTAATAATGGATGTCCACATTGCGGGTGGACTACTTCTGGTTAACATTTTTATGAGTGCATTGTGTATATTGTTTTTATATTGAGAAACGTGCCAACGGTAGTAAAAATACAAGAACTCCACCAAAGAGATACTAATGGCAATAAAAAGCATACTGATATGAATCGTATCAATGCCCGTTAACATAACGATGAATGTAAATGTCAACACCGTACTAAAACCTATGAGTAACGCCGCACTGATAAACGCCACATGACTTCTAAACAGCAATCGAAATATTAAAACTGTCATGAGTAACACTGCCACAATATAAGCACTCAGTAAAACCCAGTCGATCTCACCATCATTTTCCGTGTATTCGTAGCTACCAGGTAGCTTTAGTTTAGAGATATCGACATACTTTTCTCCAGAGATAAAATAATAGAATGTTTTAAACTCATCGTCAACCACATTTCCATAGTCATTATGTAATTCTTTGACAAGTTTACGAAGTGCGAAGGTATCTAGGTCACCTGCATTGATGACAGTGAGCATCTCTGACTCTTCACCTCGTTTTTTGGGTTCAATAAAGTCGTTACTAAATAAGGAATAGACTTTCTGTACCCCTTCAAGTTTTAGAAGCGCTTCATGCAGTGCATAAAGTGACTGGTGTGTCTTTTCATCAAACTTTTCCACTTTTATCACCAACTTAGAAAGATGATGTGTTTCAAACTTTTTTGCCTGTACTTGTTCTAGCTGCTGCGAACCTTTAAGCCAAAAAAGTGCATCGGAAGAGAGAAACTTGGGTGTATACAGCATGCCCATAAGAAGAACAAACAACAGATAGAACATTATAATTGGTAAACGATATTTAAGTATGACATCAAGATATCGATTCATCTTAGGTGTGTGATAATACATGGTTTAAATTTCCTTTTCCCCTGTCATTTCATGATAAAAATAAAGGGACGTTTATAGACATCTATCTCTTTTGCAACTGTGGCAATGCGGTTGACCTTTTCTTTTGTCATTGCATTCCCTTCAGCATGATGTACCTTCTTTTCCACCATGATCTGCAAAAGTGTTTCCATCGGATTTTCCGACATAAACACAGCAGATACTACATCTGTAGATTTCATACGTGGAATGCTATATAAAAGGAGACGATATTGGTATTTTGAAAGCATCTTTGGATTTTTAGAAATCATGCTAATGAATTTGCGTGAGTGCGGGCAAAGAGGGTCTATGAAAACATAAAGTATCTTTTCGCCACTGCCAAAAACAATGGCATCATTATCTATGCTTTCCAACAGTGCAACTGATACATCATAGGGGAGGTGTTTATGTTCTTTTTTCTCATCCGCATACAACACAGTACCCATTAAACAAAGTGTTAAAATTATTGCTTTTATCATTATAGGAGTATAGCGTAGTATAAAATAAAATAATATTAAAATATAAAATGATTGCACTGCCAATAAAAAATGCTATCATTTTTAAGATATAGCATCACAGCAACCATCAAAAACCCGGATCCCATCGTAATCGTACATCTCTATTTTTAGTATCATCATGATGAAGTAAATAACCAAGGTTAGAACTACTATGCATTTTTACCGTCTTTTTTTTCTTTGTCTGCTCTTTTTGTATCAAAAGCTGGAAAGAACAAGGCATACGGCCGTCTGAGTGCTTCTTTGAGAAAAAGCTTGATAAAAGAGAACAGATTACCAAAATAAGTGTCTCGTGAAAGAAGAGACACCTTGAGTGCCAAGACAAAGCTCACAGAGAGATTGACCAAACCAATAAGAAGAACAAAAAGCAAAAAAAGCAAAAATTCAGCCGTTGAGAGATCGACATGCATACTGCTGTAACCCAAATAGGCAGTTGAAAAAGCAACATGACTAATGTCTAGAGGTAGTTCAAGCAAATACCCAATATACGGTGTAATACCCAAGAGCACACCAAAAAAGAAATTCCCGGCTATCGCACCATGGTGATCATGTAAATAGTTTGCCAATTTTTCTCTTTTTTTCTCTTTCATGATTTTTTTCAAAAAAGGGTGATAAAAGTATCTGTCACGAAGTTCTAAAAGATTGGCTCTATTATCAAAATACCCTGCGATCAACCCTGAACAAAAGAGCCAGATACCCGCTATTGATGCATATATCAATGCTGGATAAGGTTCAATACTAAGCAGGTAGTACTCTGACTCTTCTGGCGTAAGGATTGTGTTTCCGCTGCTGATCGCGAGATAGGCTATTGCCCAGGCCATTAGCAGGGCAAGTGTCACATTGCCAAGCACTGCGGCAAATTGTGAACGGCTTACCTGAAAAAAAAGCGCTACAAGTTTTTTCTGATCTGCGCGTCGATTGTCTCCCTTATCAATGGCTTTTGCAAATGTCGATGCAGTCATAGCAGGTTGCTTGGTCGCAATGGTAAACCCCAAAAGATGAATGAGTACAAATCCCAGACCATAGTTCAAACTTGACCATATCGTGACAGCCATTTCACTCAAACCTGCCTGCAAGATATTGATCTTAATGAGTGCCATCATCGCGATGATGATACCTGCCCCACTTGCACTGAAAAACATTTTGATATATTTTTGCATGTTGTCTGTGATATAGTGTTCCCCATGTTCACTTGTATTTTTTGTTACACTTTTTGCCAAGACCCGCAACCCTTGTTGATATATCTCATAGAGGGAATTTTTGCTTGCATTTTTTGTCACCGATTCTTTAAAGAGCCTTATGAAGATATGGTAAGATTCAGGTGTGCCAAATTTCTTAATAAGCAACATAAGCTCTTCCACGCGGTGCACCATCTGTCCTATACGTTCTAATTCATACGTAAGGTCAACAGAAATCCCTCTGTCTAAAGATCGCTTAATAAGATGATCCACCTGACTTCTACACTGCTCTATAAGCACATGGATATGCCGCATGTCAAGCGCTGTTGAATCAAGGTCTATTTGTTCTTCTTGAATCTTATATACAAAGTCATTGATATCCCGATATAAAGCAATAAAGGCAGAGTCCCTGTCAAGAAGTCTGTTGTCCAGTCGGATGAAATTATCATCAAACTCTTCAGAAGCAATTTTTATCGAAAGTATCTCTGTAGCATATAACAGCTCTGAAAAAAGATGGTCATTCATCTCTTTTTGATACGTATCACTCGATAAGATCGAAGCAATAAAAGAAATCCACTTTTCATCTTCGATGGCATTGACCCACAGATGGTCTTCTTTTTTATGAAAAAGTACAGCAAAGATATATCTAAAATCTCCTTTTTTGGGAGGTGTTGGAAGAAACTTGTTATAAAAACGTTTACTCAACTCATGACGAAACCCATTGTGTGACAATATGCCCAGGTTTGTGATGTTGTTGGAGATTTTTGAATTGATCAGCAAGAGATTTAGATCATCAGAGATCTTTTTCGTCACGCTCTCTTTTTTCTCAAATAAATTGACAACGTGTTCCATCTTTTGTGAAGTTTTTTCTAAATCACTAGGATACAATGGTCTTATATATGCGATGATATCCCTCAGTTTATCTATAATGCTGAGTTCATCATTATCTAGCTTAGTGAGAAGCTGTACCATTTCTTCTTTCATTCAAAATCCTTATCTGAAGATTCTAGTAATACTTGCTTAAAGTTATAGTGCATACCCCTGTTATTTCATCAAATATTTTTAGCGACTGCAACCGTCTTGTTCTTTTGTAACGGTGTATGGTGCCGACAGTCCCCACAGATGATAGAAGCACTTTTAGAGTTGGATTAGCCTGCAAAAAACATGAAGTGGTACCGTGGCGGTATGCAAAGCTGGCTGAGTGTAGGCATGACTTCTACAGGTACAGAAGAATGATAGAGTAACGCATAGAAAGAAGTAGTTAGCTCATTATAATGGGTTGGGTGTTATCTCCTCTTGTTCCACCTCTCCTGTTCCACCTCCTATGTTCCAATTCTCCACCGTATTCACCGATTCTCTCCTTGTTCCATCCTCTCCTGAGGTGGAACACATACACAGCTATTTACTTTTGGGAGTTACTTTCCGTTTAGGGTTTGATGTGCGTTACATCTCGGGAGAGATGGAACGAGTTATGAACTTTTCTTTGATTTTCCATTAGAGTAATATGCAGCCCCATCTATTCGTTTCCCATTTGTTCCACACTTGAAACCATTCAATCTGTCCATTTCTATAGTATCTAGTACTACTCTCCGGTTCACCATTCTTATCTCTAAATATTACTTCCTTTAATGGATTACTAGGTATATTTTTCTTTTCTTTGCCTATATAGTTTTCATAGTTTCTAAGTTCTCTCATTCTTCCATTTTCATGGTATCGTATAATAGATGCTACATAGCCATTTTCATAATAGTGGGTGGTAGTTCCATAATGTTTCCCATTTTATATAAATCTATAGCCTTAGATTTCCATCATTATAATAATCAACACTCACACCATCCATTTTTCCATTTACATAATTTCTCTTTAATATTATATTTCCATTCTTATGATAATATATACCTTCTCCATGACATTGATTCTTATATTAACTAGACAATTGAAATATAATTCACCACTTTCATAATACTCAGTTTTTATATTATCGATTGCCCAAGTTTGTATACTGAATAACAGTAATATTATTGATATTAATTTCATGTAATTCCTTTATTCTTATAGTCCACTCTATGCCTTTGACCCCTATGCTTTACTATGCTTTTATCTATATGCTTTTATCTACATAATGTATCTAAGGCATCTTCTAATAATTCTTTTTTATTAGAATTCATTGTAATACTATATATTCCTTTCATAATATCATAAGAGAAATAATCTTCTGTACTATATTTTACTTTACAATCTTTTATATTTACATCATATTTTCCAAACACTTTTTCCTTAATTGAGATATGACTCTCATTATTTTTAGCACCAGAACACCAAGTAATGTATCCGAATGAGTCAATATCATTTAGCTATAATCTTTCCTTTGCTACCCGAAAAAATTCACTTGCAGGATTAACTTTTGTATTCCTCATTCCTTAAAATAATTAGGCGATAAAGTTTAATGAATATTGTGTTGGTGAAAATCAATCGTTCCATTATTTGTTATAGAAGTTAAATTAAAGTCGCTGTAAATTCTTCATCACTCATTCCTCATAAACGACTATATTCTGCTTGTATCCCTTTACTTTTTTTATAGTTCAATTCATGTTCCTTTAATTGATGCTCCATAGCATTATACATATGCACAAAAGCCGCACTCACAGCAAATACAGCTTGCTGTGTTATCTTTAATACCTTGGCAATCATCTGCTGAGAGTAACCCTCTTTATATGCCTGTACTATTATACTGTTTCTCACTTTTAACTCTTTTACATTTATGCTTGTTCCACCTCCTATGTTCCAATTCTCCACCGTATTCACCGAATCTCTCCTTGTTCCATCCTCTCCTGAGGTGGAACACTTACCAGTTATTTTATTTTTGTGAGTTGTTTTCCGTTTGGGGTTGATGAGCGTTACATCTCTGGAGAGATGGAACGAGTTACCATTTTAGTATGTATTACAAATGTCCGTCAAAAAGATGGCATATTGACATATTATTATAGTCACGCTCATCACAATGTTTAATCCACCCCCTACCCAACCAACCAACAAAAACTTCATACCAAAATATCTAAATAGAGGTTAGAATGCATCCAATATAAAAGCATCTTGAAGATGTACAAGGAGAAGTAGATGAATCATAACAAAACTAAAGTAGCCATAGTGGGTGGTGGAGTGGCAGGGGTGACTACTGCTTTGCATTTAGCACAGTTAGGTCTTCATGTCACACTACTCGAAAAGAAAACCAGCTTGGTCGATGGGCCGCCGTGGTGTCATCTGCATGCAGGGGGAAACCTCTACCGTGAGATATCTGACGCGCAGTGTGTGACGTTGCTCAAACAGTCCATAGACTTTGTGAAGTTTTACCCATTTGTGGTGGACTACCGCCCTACTGTCATCGCACTACCGTTGCATGACTCTGGTACAGTGGAAAATCTTTTACCACGCCTTGACCTGCTCAAAGACGCGTATGAAAAGCTCATAGCCTCTGACAGCAAAAACAAGGTCTTAGGAGAGAGTGAGCACTACTACACCCTCTACAGCCGTGAGAAGATGGAAATGCTCAAAAAGCGTAGCACTGTAAAAACACCAAACACCATGGACGAGTGGATGATACCCGTGGCACACAATGTAGACCTAGACACCGTCAAGTTCCCACTCATTATGGTACAAGAGTACGGGCTGAACATGTTCCGTTTGGCAGGAGGAGCAACCTTGGCACTGGAAAACTTCCCTGATGTGAACATCAGAACACAAAGTACGGTGCTTGACATACAAGAAGGGTATGAAGAGTGGCACATCAGTTACAGTGACAAAGACGGGGCTACACATGAAGAGCAGTTTGACTTCTTGATCAATGCTGCAGGGTTTAAAACCGGTTCCATCGATGACATGTTAGGCGTCTCTACGGAGAGAATGGTCGAGTTCAAGGCCTCGTACATTAGCAAATGGGAAGAAAAAAGTGATACACTCTTTCCAGAGATCATCTTTCATGGAGAGCGTGGTACGCCGCAAGGGATGGCACAGTTCACGCCATACCCCGGAGGGTACTTTCAACTGCATGGCATGACCCATGACATCACCCTGTATGACAATGGTCTGGTCAAAAGTACGTCTGAGCGTTCTCAACCCATCCTGGAAGAGAGTTTCATACAAAAGATAGACACAGGATGGGACACAGAGGAAGTCAAAGAACGTACACACAGTGCCATCAAACACGTGGCACAGTTTGTGCCTGCCTTTACAGAGGCAACCGTGGGTGCGAAACCGCTCTTTGGGGCACAGCAGATACCTGGAGATGACCCTACCTTGCGTGTGGCAGAAGTCTCTTTTCCGCTACCTGCTTACGCGCGCTGTGAGATAGTCAAGGTCTCCTCTAGCATCGACATGGTCAAGGCCATCGTCTCTGAGTTGATAGTCTTGGGTCACCTTGAGCATAAAGCACTCAAACACAAAGAGTGGGTACATACACAGCTCATAGATGAAGAGGAGCTCAAGGTCTATGCTAGAGAGATCTGTACAGACAGAGGGTACCCTGCGAGTATGGCAGACAGAAATGTAGAGAAGCTTGGCCAAGCCAATGCACTCACACAAAATAGGATAGAAAGGACACACTATGCAACAACGGATATGGATAGTCGGTGCGAGCAGCGGCATAGGGCTTGAGCTTGTTAAAAAGTGGTTACTTGAAGGCCACTTTGTTGTAGCAAGTGCAAGACATGCCAGTAACACCAAAGAGCTTTTGGCACTGAAGCACATCTATGAAACACACTTACAGATAGTGGACGTAGATGTAACTTCTATGGACTCTGTCTCTAAAGCCGTTTATCAGGCTTGGAGACGTTTCGATGGGTTAGATGTATGGTTTTACAACGCAGCGGTGTATGAAGTCATGGCCATCAAAGAGTGGAATGTCGCACATTTTGACGCGATGATGCAGGTGAACTACATGGGAGCAGTCAAAGTCATGTCTGAGCTTGTACCCTACTTTGAAGCACAAAAAAGTGGCCGGTGGATATGGAACGCCAGTCTCTCAAGCTACTTTGGTCTACCTCTAGGTGGTGGGTACAGTGCGCCCAAAGCAGCACTGGTCAACCTCGCTGAAGCACTGCAGCCTGAACTCATGCTAAAAGGCATAGAGCTACAGCTCATCAACCATGGCTTTGTCAAAACCAGACTGACACAGAAGAACACCTTTGAGATGCCAGAACTCATGAGCCCCGAAGATGCAGCAGAGAAGATAGCACACGAGATGCAAAAACCGTATCATTTTGAGATACATTTTCCATTTAAGCTCTCTACGTTTTTACAGACACTGCGCATCATACCGTACAAGCTTGCTTTGGCTTTGACCAAAAAAATGCTCCCGAAGTGAGGCAGTCATGACACAGGAAAAGATAAGCCATTTTTTTGAGAGCTTGCAGCAAGAGACATCCGTAGATGCATTTAGAGCCATCTATGCAGATGACGTTGTTTTTAAAGACCCTTTTAATGAAGTTAAAGGGGTCGAGGCAGTACACAAGATATTTGCCCATATGTATGACAATCTGGACAATCCCAGATTTGTCATCACTGAGTACATCGGCACGCAAGACACAGCTTATGTGAAGTGGGATTTTATCTTTACTTTCAAAGGTGAAAAAAAGAAACAGTCTTTTGAAGGGGTGAGCCGTTTAGAGATGAACGCAGAAGACAGAGTCATCTCTCATACAGACTACTGGGACGCAGCAGAACACATCTATGAACAGCTGCCTTTGGTAGGCTCATTACTTCGTTTTGTTAAACGGAAGATCGTGAGGAGTTAGTGCAGTGCAAAACTCAAAAACATTTGGAATCTGTGCTACCTGCCATCGTCACACTGCCTTAACCAAGCACCACCTCATCCCGAAAAAACGACATAAAAAAAACAAAAAAAAGCAAGTGCAGAGCAAGATGACCATTGCATGACAAGATGCAGTCATTCTGTCTGTAGAAAATGCCATGATGGCATACATGATTTCTATGATGAACGCACCTTGGCGGAACACTTTTACACCTTGGAAAAACTGTGCGCTGATGAAGCACTTCAAAAACACTTTTTATGGGTTTCTAAATGTAAGAAAGGCATCATCTAGCCCTTTAGAAACTAGCCAACATACTACAAGATGAACAAAAATTCATCTTATATTCATATATTTTTCATCTAGACACTCTATTATCTTTGACAAAACCACAAGGATATATATGCAGAAATATTTACAAAACAGGTTTCTATTTATTGGCTTGGTCTTTTTACTTTTCTTAGTGGTGTCTGCCATTGTACGCACCGTTTTGATATTTAATTCTCTGGATATGATAGAGATAAGCTTCATACAGATCTTGAAGATCTATGCTATTGGGGCAGTCTATGATTTTGTGGCAGCTAGTTATCTTGTCATTCCTTTTGTGCTCTACCTACTTTTCTTGCCAAAAAAACTTTGGATGCACAAGATACATAAATATATTACCTATCTCTTTGTCTACATCCTCCTCTTTGGATTGGTCTTTTACAGTTTTAGTGAATGGTTTTTCTGGGATGAGTTTGGCGTCAGATTCAATTTTATTGCGGTGGATTATCTGGTCTATACAACAGAAGTCATCGGCAACATACGTGAGTCTTACCCTATGGGAATATTACTCAGTGTCATCGCTGGTGTAGCAGGTGTACTTTTTCTCATCATATACAAAATGAAGCTGATCGGACACATCCATACTGACGACAGGAAGCTGTCTCAACGCCTTAGACATGCCTTGGTCTACTTGACACTACCTATCCTCTTTTTTATCGGTGTGACCCAGTCTTTTTCCACTATATCTACAGATCAGTATAACAACGAACTGGCCAAATCGGGTCTTTATTCACTCTTTTCAGCTTTTAGAAACAATACGCTTGATTATGAAACTTTTTATATCAGTCAGGATGAGAAGAAGGTCTTCTCAAATTTACGCACACACATAGACCATGACACAACACATTTCACAACACCAGAGCAAGTCAACATCACCCATCATGTCCAAAAGTCTGGCGAAGAGAAAGATCATAACGTCATGATGATCGTTGTGGAAAGTTTAAGCGGAGAATATCTTGAGACCTTGGGAGGACAGAAAGGACTTGCACCCAACCTGGATGCACTTGCTGGAAAAAGTCTGTTCTTTAACAACTTTTACGCCACAGGTACTCGTACAGTAAGGGGTATGGAGTCTATTACGCTTTCTGTACCGCCCACTGCAGGACGTTCGATCGTCAAACGTCCAGATAACCATGAAATGTTTTCAAGCGGGTTTATTTTTAAGAACAAAGGGTATGAGACAAAATTTATCTACGGTGGTCACGGATACTTTGACAATATGAATGCATTTTTTTCCCATAACGGATTTGATGTCGTCGACCGAACAGACTTCACAGAGGAAGAAGATACGTTTCATACCGTCTGGGGTGTGTGTGATGAGAACCTGTTAGACAAAGCACTGAAAGAAGCAGATAAATCTTACGCGATGCACAAACCTTTTATGAGTTTTGTGATGACCACATCCAACCATCGTCCTTATGATTATCCCGATGGACGTATTGATATTCCCTCACATACTGGACGTCATGGTGCTGTAAAATATACAGATTATGCGATCGGCAAGTTTTTAAAAGATGCCCAAGCTAAACCATGGTTCAAAAACACTATTTTTGTTGTCGTTGCAGACCATTGTGCGAGCAGTGCGGGTAAGACAGCCCTGCCACTGAACAAGTACCATATTCCTATGTTTATGTATGCACCAGATATCATTAAGCCTCAGGTGGTAACAAAGCTTTCAAGCCAGATCGATATCATGCCCACACTTTTTGGTATGCTTAACTGGTCCTATATGAGCAAGTTCTACGGACAGGATATATTGGATGATGCATTTGAACAACGAGCACTGATAGGCACCTATCAAAAACTGGGTCTGTACAAAGATGATATCCTCAGTGTCTTGTCTCCTGGTAAAAAACTAGAGAGCTACAAGGTCACACAACTCAACGTCTTTGATTCGGACTACAAAGAAGTACCCACCCAAACAGACAAAAAGGATGAGATCATCTCCTATTATCAGGGGGCAAGTGCCATGCATGCCAAACGATTGGACAGATACGAACATTTTAACTTTATGCTAGACTGAGTATAATATTTATCAATACAGATAGCAGTAATTGCTCTGTCTTGATGAAAGGAATGGTGTGCGGGTATTAATCGTTGAAGATGATGTGAAGATCACTGCTTTTATTGAGAAAGGTCTCAAAGAAGAGTCTTACAGTGTTGATGTCACACATCATGGTGATGAAGCCATCTATCTTGCACAGGTCAATGACTATGATATTATCCTTCTTGATGTCATGCTGCCTGGTTCTGACGGTCTGACCGTTTGTAAAACGCTGAGAGCCAAAGGGATAACGACCCCCATCATCATGCTTACAGCAAGAAGTCGTCTTCAAGACAAAATAGAAGGCTTAGATAGTGGCGCGGATGATTACCTGACAAAACCTTTTGCCTTTGAAGAGTTACTCGCGCGCATTCGTGTACAACTTCGTGATCAGATGCAAGGTTCTAGTTTGATCTCTATCGCAGATCTGACCATAGACACAAGCCGTCATGAAGTCAAACGTGGTGAAAAAAAGATCTCTCTTACTACCAAAGAATACGCCTTGCTTGAGTATCTGCTTAGAAACAAAAACAAACTGCTCAGTGAGACTCTCATAAGAGATAACCTCAGTGACATGGATAATCACACCATGAGTAATATCATCCATGTCTATATCTATCGGTTGCGTAACAAGATCGACAAAGGGCATGCGCTGAAATTGATCCGTACTGTCAGAGGCTCAGGATATATGTTAAGTGATGAACATGTTTAAAAGTCTCAAATTTCAGCTTCTATTTTATTTTTTAATGGCCAACACACTCATCTTACTTTGCTTTAGTCTCATTCTTTACAGTACGGCACAAAAAGGCGTTTCAGACACTTTGAACAGTAAGCTTAAACTCTTATCTAGTGATGTCATTCAAGATATCAGAGGACAAAAAAAAGTTAACGCAAAACAAATTGCGGATGAACTGGTCATGGAGTTTGGTCTCTCTCCTTTATTTGTAAAGATCATCCACTACAACAAACAGAGTAAACGTGTGGAAAAGACAGCACTCTCTGAGCCACAACAAGCGCCTCTTTTTCATATACCCTTAAATGAGATAGGACATCCGCTGAGCATCTACTACTTTGATAAGGATCATTATCGTATCAGTTCGATGTTGATCTTTGAAGAAGATGACACAAAAGTCTTCTTACAGTTGGCAACCACAAAGCAAAATAACTCTCACTACCTAGAAAAACTTGTCACTGTCTTATTCATCGCAAATCCTATCTTATTACTGCTTTTTTTACTTATTGGCAATGTTTTGATCAATAAAACCTTATCTCCTGTTAAAAAGGTGATAGGGTCGGTACATTCACTTTCTCCGCATACACTCTCAGAACGCATACAAATTAACGAAATCCCCAATGAACTCAAAGAACTGGTACAAACCTTTAATGACTTGTTGGGAAATATAGAAGAAGCCTTTGAACGTATCTCAACCTTTAGCAATGATGCTTCTCACGAACTTAAGACTCCCTTGACCGTTATCCTCGGTGAGGCTGAAGTAGGATTGAGAAAAGAAAGAACGCCTGCGGAATATAAAGTGATCTTACAAAACGTCATAGAAGAAACCGTGCACGTGAAAGAGACGATCGATCAACTCTTTTTATTGACAAAAAAAGACACTTCAGAACTCACTTCAGATTTTCAAGAACTCTATCTGGATGAAGTCATCACAGATGTCGTTTTACAACATAAGCGATTTGCAGAAAAACATTCAGTTAAGATCATCCTATTAGAAGTCATTCCATGCACGATCTACGCGAATGAAGGTCTACTGAAAATAAGTCTGAACAATCTTTTACGTAATGCCATCATCTACAGTAAAGAAGGAAGTGAAGTACATATCACCATGCGTGAAGAGAACACAAAGTGTATCTTAAAGATCGAAGATAAGGGCTGTGGCATCGCCGAAGAAGACCTTCCTTTTATCTTTGAACGCTTTTTTAGAGTAGATAAAGCGCGCGCTCGTAAAGATGGCGGAACAGGTCTGGGTCTGGCGATAGTCAAGATGATCTTGGATCTTCACGGATTTGACATCCAAGTCAAAAGTATTTTGGGACAAGGAACAACGGTAGTGGTCACCCTCCCTAAACTATAGAAAACAATAAAAAGTGTGATAAACAATTAGATTTAAAATTTATGCTATTTAACATACCTTCTTTATTAATCCATTCTTTATCAATCGACAGTAGAAGTCTACAAAAATAAGTGTAGAAATCATAAACTTATGCAAAGATGAGACCTTAAACCTATTGAGGTGGAACAAAGGATTGACATGAACCAAAACAGACTCGGGAAAAGAACACTTTTCTCCTACGCCGCCACAGCAATACCTCTGGCGATGCTGGGGCTTCCGCTTTACATCTACTTGCCTACCTTTTATGCACAAAGTGCGGGGCTGAGTGTGACATTGGTAGGGTTGATCCTTTTTCTTCTCCAGACTCACAGATGTCATTACCGATCCGCTTGTAGGACTCTACAGTGATCGTTTTGAGAGTAGATACGGTAAAAGAAAGCCGTTTATGCTCTTAGGCTCACTGTTGTTAGCTGTGAGTTTCTATGCACTCATTCATCCTCCAAAGGATTATGTTGAGATCTGGCTTTTAGGCTTTTCCATGTTGGTATATTTGGGCTGGAGCATTGTCTCCATCCCCTACCTTGCCTGGAGTGCAGAGATCAGTTCTGATTATCATGAAAAGACCCGTTTAAGTTCGGCTAGAGAACTCTTTACCATACTGGGTGCATTGGCAGCCTTGCTCATCCCTTACTTTTACAACGTTTCAGAGTCTGCTGATGAGAGTCTGACTCTTCTTTATATGGCATTTGTGGTGACCCTCATCGTGATGCTTCCACTCACACTATGGGGCACAAAAGAAGGAGAAGGTAAAGTAGGAAAAAGCTCAGGTATAAAAGAACTTAGAGCCTTATGGCAAAAGGTACCTTCGCTTCGCAGATTACAGATGTCATTTTTACTAAACTCCCTTGCCAATGCACTACCTGCAACACTTTTTTTGTTCTATGTACAGCTTGTGCTTCAAGAAGAGTCACAAACAGGTCCTCTTCTTTTACTCTACTTTGCCTCTGGCATCGTAGGACTTCCTTTTTGGACGATGCTTGCTAAAAAAATAGGTAAACGTAAAAGCTGGCAGGCCTCTATGCTGCTAGCCTCTGCTGCATTTGTCTTTGTGCCTTTACTTGTCTCTGGTGATTTGATGTGGTTTGCGCTTATCACCTTTGTCTCTGGACTCTCTTTAGGTGCAGATATGGCACTGCCCTCTTCCATTCAGGCAGATGTGGTACAAAAGATCCAAACACAAAAAACCGCATATGCAGGCATACTGTTTGGCATCTGGGCGATGCTCACCAAATTTGCACTGGCACTTGCTGTGGGATTAGGGTTTGTTATACTAGGTCTCGTAGGTTTTGAACCTGAAGCTCCGACCCCTGTGGCACTCACCACACTATCGCTGCTGTATGGAGGTGCACCGGTACTTTTTAAAATGCTTTCTTTTTGGTTGATGAAGGGGTACCGTGAGACACCCCCATCGTAAACTATTTATTTGCTCACTTCGATCATGATCTCATTTCTACGCATAAACCATAAAGAAAATGGAGAGTTGTAACGTGCGAAACTTGCTTTTCCTATGGTTTGGATGTTAGCTTTACCTAGTGCATTAAGTAGAATGGATTTATTTTCTTTGTAATTTTTTTCTCCCCAAAATCCTGAAAAAACTCTCACCGCTACTGTTTTAGCAGGTATCTCTTTTAAAGTAATACGTTCGTCCAATGGTTGGGGAAGTGTGGCTAAGGTAAATTCTTCAGGCATAACAAAACTGTAGACAGTACTTTGGGTATTGGCAGTGTCTATCTCTTGTATGACTGGCGCAGTCATTTGTATCTTTTGTCCTTCATCTTGAGTGTTTTCTTGTATGACAGGTGCTGTCATCTCTATGTTGCTACGTTGCTTGTTTTCACCAGAGATATACTTGAAAAGAATACGAAATGCTTTTCCACCTGTCTCGTCAAATGTACCTGAGACTTGGGTTTGTGCAACTACATAGGGTGCATATTCTCTTATCTCAAACGTATCATTTTTTTGAATAACGGTGTATTTTGGTTCTTCTATGGCCATGAGTGTTCCTTTTAATATGAATAATAGTGTCAATATTCTTAACATGATGTTCCTTTAACTAAATAATGTTAAATTAGTATGACGTGTTTTTGTGTTTTTTGGAAGTAACGCTATGTTAATTCATTGCAATAGATCGCTTCAATATACCCTATAGACTGTTGGTTCAAACCAACTGACAAAATACCTATACAAAAAGATATGAAATAAGCATAGAATATCTTAGATAAACATACTAAAGGAGTTTACGATGAAGGTCATCATAACTATGTTACTTTCGACACTCTTATTTGCAAATGCCCCTGTAGCAGTACCTCATGTAGATGCAAAAGCGTTCAGTGGTCTTTGGTATGAAGTGGCTAGAACCTATAACAGCTACGAAAAAGACTGTGTTGCAGCTACTGTTGAGTATGACCTGCAAGAGAACAATACCTACAAGGTTTACAACCGCTGTTTTGAAAATGTCATAGGTGGAGACCTCATAGAGTACAACGGCAAAGCCAAACCTACCACTGGTAATTCTATGTCCATCATAGATATGACATACTTCTACGTTTTTACACAAGAGTATAGAGTGATTCATTTAGAAAAGGACTATTCTGCTGCCATAGTGGCTGACAAAAAGATGGATAAGGTCTGGGTCATGAGCAGAAAACCCAAACTTCCCACCCAAAAACTAAATAAACTGCTTACAAAACTCGAAAAAAGTATGGATATTAAGAGACTCATCTTTACACCACAAGATGCAAAAGGACGATACAAATGAAAATAGCAGTACTCGGAGCAGGTATAAGCGGACTGGGTGCGGCCTATTTGCTCAGCCAAAAACATGAAGTGGACCTGTATGAAAAAGAAGGTCGCCTCGGAGGTCATGCACGTACTACTATGGTAGAAGAAGAAGGTAAACATTTTGGTGTAGACACCGGATTTTTAGTCTTCAACCACCCTACTTACCCACTCTTGACGAAACTTTTTGAAAAGTTGGAGGTCAAGATAGAAAACAGTGACATGAGTTTTGGATTTTGGGATGAAGCTTCCAACAGTGCTTACAATGGTCAATCGCTTGGCAGGTCTGTTCTTTCAGAAAAAAAGTCTTTTTTCACTTTCTCACTACAGGATGATTTTAGATGTTGCACGTTTTAACAAAACAGCCAATGAATGACGTAGAGACAAACAGTTCAAACCTAGATGTAAGTCTTGGGGAGTATCTTTCTTCTTACTCTGATGTGTTTAAAGAACGCTATCTCATCCCTATGGGTGCAGCTATCTGGTCAACACCCAGTGAAAAGATGAATGATTTCCCTGCACGTACTTTTGTGAAGTTTTTTAAAAACCATGGTTTACTTGGTGTTACCACACAACACCAATGGCTCACTGTCAGTGGTGGATCTAAAAACTACGTGGAGAAGATAGAAGCAGAAGTGTCTGGAAAAATCATCTTAAACTCTGACGTTTTACGTATCAAACGTCATGCAGAGGGTGTGACACTCATACACAAAGATGGCAGCCAAAGTAACTATGACAAAGTGGTCATGGCCATGCATGCACCCCAGGCACTAGAGATGCTTGAGGATGCCAGTTTACAAGAAGAAAGAGATACTTTCTGCCTTTGCCTACAAAGAAAACGAAGCACTCTTGCACAATGATACCAAAGCACTCTACCCAGACAAAAAGTATCTATGCTGCATGGAACTACAAAACAGGTGGAAAAGCAAATGCAGTGACCCTTTCCTACTGGATCAACACGTTTGCAAAACCTGCAAAGTAAAAAAGAGTATTTTGTTTCGCTCAATGAAACATCAGAGATTGAGAATGTGATAGAAAAGATTTCGTATGAGCATCCGCAGTTTGATGGCAAACGCGATTAAGATGCAGGCCAGACGTGATGAGATAAATGGAGAACATCATACCTACTATGCAGGCGCGTACTGGCGTAACGGTTTTCATGAAGATGGTCTCTGGAGTGCAAACAGCATAGCTCAGAGCTTTGGATGTGCATTATGAGCCACCATTTTTTTGAAGGCACTGTCTATCATAAACGTTATACGCCAAAGGTACATGAGTTTACCTACCCTTTTTATTTGTTGGACATAGACTTGTCACTGTTTGACAAACTTAAAAACAAACTCTTTTCACTTAGAAGGATTTAATCTATTTTCTTTTAAAAGTAAAGATCACTTTGGACAAAGTAAAGACTTTATGCAAAATGTTGAAGCATTACTTGAAAAATTTGACCTGACCTCTAGTGAAGAAATGCATTTTGTCACCCTACCAAGGGTTGTCAATTTTGTTTTTAATCCTATTAGTGTACTGATACTTTTTAAAGAAGGTGTACCTACTAGATCTACTTGCAGAAGTACACAACTATAATGGTGGTAGAGTCGTCTATCCTGTCAAACTGCATAGCAAAGATGGTAAATCTTTCAAGGGTGAAGTGATGAAAGACATGTATGTCTCACCATTTTTGGAGACAAGTGGAGAGTATAGGTTTTTATTTCGACATCAAGATGACAAAATGTCTCTGAAAGTTGATTTATATGAAGCTGGATGAGAAAAAGCTTACCGCATCATTTACTGGTCATTCGAGACCTTTTGAGAGTAAGACGGTTGCAAAGCTTTTTGTAAAACACTCATTTATAACTATTTGGGTAGTGACAAGAACCTTATGGCAGTCACTCAAACTTTGGCGAAAGGGGTTAACATTTTACTCCCCAACGCCAGCAGATGAAATTAGGAGGTATTAAAATGAACGGATTTTGGAATAAACTAGGAAACAAATATTTAAACGGTATACAAGAAGGCTTGCTAGAGGTCACTTACCCTGACGGAACAACCATAAGTATGGTAATGGTGATGAACCAAAAGCAGACCTACAACTTAAAAACGGAGCATTTTTTAAACGCTTGTCACTCTATGGTGACATAGGTTTTGCAGAGAGTTATATGGATGGGGATTTTGAAACTTCAGACCTTACAGCACTGATAAAACTCGCACTCATTAACTCTAAAACACTGGCAACAAAAAGTGAAGACAGAACATCCAGCCGTTTAGTCAATCTTACTGCCTCAAATGAATAAAGTCAAACACTGGATGCGTAAAAACTCTAAGACACAGTCACAGAAAAACATTTCAGAGCATTATGACCTCTCCAATGATTTCTTCAAACTGATGCTTGATGATACGATGATGTACTCCTCTGCTGTTTTTGAGAAAGCCGATGATCACTTTACATGAAGCACAAACAAGGAAAGATAAAACTCCTTGCAGACAAACTACGTCTCAAACCAGGAGCAAAAGTACTAGAGATAGGTTCTGGTTGGGGTGCGATGGCGATACACCTTGCTAAAGAGAAGCAGTGTGATGTTACCACTGTCACACTCAGTAAAGAGCAAAAAGCTTTATGTGAAGAGAGATTTGTAGAAGAAGAAGTACGAAAAACAAGTAGAAGTACTGCTTAAAGACTATAGAGACCTAGAAGGGTACGTTTGATGCAGTGATCGCAGTAGAGATGTTTGAAGCTGTGGGAAAAGAGTACTTTGACATCTTCTTTAAAAAGTGTGAGTCTTTACTCAAACCTTCTGGGGTACTTGTCATGCAGATCATTACGATGCCTGACCAGCGCTACGCTGCATACAGTAAAGGGTACGGACTTCATACAAAAGTACATCTTTCCCGGTGGGCACCTACCGAGTGTCGGGAGAATACTCCAAACGTACTTCTACCCACACACGTCTGAATCTCTTACATATGGAAGAGTTTACAGAAGACTATGCTAAAACCTTGAGACTATGGCATGATGCGTTTGAAAATAAGCTGGAACATGTTAAAAGTCTCGGTTTTGATGACTACTTCATTCGTATGTGGAAGATGTATCTGAGTTACTGTGAAGCAGCGTTTATCACCCGTAACATTAACCTTGTACAGGTTGCCTTTACACGTGATCAGAACATTCATTTGAACAAAGGACTGGTAGCATGAAACTCAAAACACTTTTAACACTCGGCGTATGTGGTGTACTCACAGGATGTAGTGCACCTCAGATAGAGGACTTTAACGGCACGACACCAGAGTTCATCCCACAAGAGTACTTTAATGGCCCTATGACTGCGTATGGGATGGTAAAAGACAGAGATGGCAAGGTCATCAGACGTTTTAAAGGTAAGCTAGTAGGAAGTTGGGATACCAAAGGTGTGGGAACACTTGATGAAAAATTTGTCTATGATGATGGAGAAGAACTCACCCGTGTCTGGACACTCACACCTACCTCAGAGGAAAAAACATTTATAGGCACGGCTGGAGACATCGTAGGGGATGCACACATGGTTGCTAAAGGCAATACCGTGATGATAGACTATGTCATGACAGTACCCTACAAAGACACCACCATAGACATCTCTGTGACGAGACTGGCTACACCTTCAAGAAGACGGCGTCATACTCAACCACTCTAAGATGAAGAAATTTGGATTTGAAGTAGGAGAATTGGTGATTACTATCATTAAAGATTTTCCTTCTAACAAATAACTCACTCTGACCTCATGCATATATGCTTTTCGTAGGGTGGTGCTTACACACCCATATTCAAGAAGCCCTCTTGTTCCACCTCTCCTGTTCCAATTCTCCACCGTATTTACCGAATCTCTCCTTGTTCCATCCTCTCCTGAGGTGGAACACTTACCAGTTATTTGATTTTTGAGAGTTGTTTTCCGTTTGGGGTTGATGAGCGTTACATCTCGGGAGAGATGGAACGAGTTATGGTATCATCTGCCCCCTATAGCTCTATCCTACTGTTCACCAATTTTCATTTTAAACTTATTAAATATACCACTGCCTTCTATTTTTATGCCCTCTGATGTACATCCTGGGTATGAAGAGTTGTATTCACTAGAATATATTTCCTTCCCATCATCATATATTCTTACCCATTTAGGTTTTCCATTTCTCCAGTAAGTAATGTCTGATCCATGGCGATTACCTTTTTTGTTTTCATGTCCAACACTTTTAAGTGGGTTAGGCTTTATGCCTAATTTTTCCTTTCCATCATAATCTTCGTACATACGTGATTCTATTGTTTCCCCGTCTTTTCCAATTCGCTGAATCACTGCCACATACCCGCTTTCATGATATCTTACAAAAACACCATATCTTTTACCATTTTTCCAAGTAGTCATACTATGAAGCTGACCATTATTAAAATAACTAATACCCAAACCATCTTTAAAACCATTTTTATAACTATATTCACTCCAACCATCATACTTATTTTCATCCCAAAAATAATGTTTTTCAATACCATGTATTTTTCCATCTACATATGGGACCACTCTTTCAAGTTTCCCATTTGGATAGTAAGTTTTTTTATATGTAGGTACTTGCTCTGCCATAGCACTTATAGCTGAAATAATCACCATTATAAACAATTTCTTCATTTTATCTCCATTATTTAAGTCCATTTAGCCAGTATCTAAAATTATCAGCATTTGTATAAGCAGTACCTGAACTAATTGCCGTTATAGCATTCGTAGAACCATATCCACCGTCATCATTAGTCCATCGAATATAATGCGTAAACTCATGACCTAGCATTAATGCCGCTTTTGATGAAGTATTACCTCCATTTGGGATAGCAAGATTGAGTTGTCATTGTTACCAGACCCCTATGCTCCAAACTACCTATACACTTCTCTTCTATGCCCAACTTTTACAACATAAATGCATAACACATCGTCTTCTATACTGTATAAAACCCTATAGTTGCCAATGCGAATGCGGTACTTTTCTTCACCGCTTAGTTTTTTGCACCCCTCAGGTCTGGGAGTGTGTGCTAGTGAAGATATCTTGTCTATCACTTTTTTGAGCACAATATCGGGAAGTTTTTTTATCTCTTTTTGAGCTGATTTTTTGATCTCTATCTTATAGTCTGCCATCAGCTCTCAGCTCATCTAAAAACGACTCAAAGGAGATACTTGACTCATTTTCTCTCTCTTTAAAAGTTTGCAGATCATCACTGTCTTGACGAAATGCCTCTGTTACGATCTCATTGAGTAAAGTGGAGACTGTAGAGGAGTTTTCAAGTGCTTTGAGTTTAAGTAGTTTGATCAGTTCATCTTCTAGTGTCACTGTTGTTCTAACGCTCATAGTCGCTCCTTTTTTACTACATTATAGCATATTCTCATCAATGCATCAAGATGCATCTTGTTTCATAAAGAAGTTTCCACCAACATATTCACAATCAAAGCGATCACCGTCTCTTTCTGCTGTGGCAAAGACTTAGCCGTCATAAGAGCCAGTGCGACTAGAGCATTGTCGTTTATCTTGGCTTCACCATTGGAGCGGTAGAGCATTTGGTTCTTTTGTAAAAAGAGGATGAACAAAAACGCCCCTATGCGCTTGTTACCATCAGTAAACGGATGGTCTTTGATGATGTAGGCGTTTTTGGTTTAGTGTGTAACCTTGGATGAGATGGTCTTTTATAATATTTGTAGCCCATTGTCTAAATTTAATTGCTTTACTTGAGTTAGTTCTATAGCCTACTGCCAACACAACATCAAGACTATAGAACTTTACGGGTTTATCAGAATTTGCAATATGCATTTTTTGCATATTGCTTTTTATATCCACTTCATTGTCTTTAAAAATCTTATTGATATGTCTTGAAACTACGGACTGGTCCTTTTCATAAAGATTGACTAAATCAGCTTGTGATAACCAAAAGTCCTCCTTGTCAAAAGAAACAGGTAACTCAATATTCCCATCATCATACATCACAATTTCGCTCATAAAAACTCCTCGTTGTAACATTTTAGCATGTATTACAAACCTTCATCAAAAAGATGGCATATTGACATATTATTATAGTGATGCTCATCATTATGTTTAATCCACTCACTACCCAACCAACCAACAAAAACCTCATACCAAAATCTTAAACTAAAGTATATAATATAGTTATAATAGTAAATCTATAAGTAGGAGGCGTAATATGAAAATAGCACTTACCGGAGCCAGCGGGTTTGTAGGCACCGCGTTACAAGAGTCTTTTGCAAACTGTGTCATCATAGAGAGACATGATGATGAGAAGATGATACTCCAAAAGTTAGAAAATGTTGATGTGGTCATCAACCTTGCCGGTGCTCCCATTATCAAACGATGGAGTGACCCTTATAAAAAAATCCTTCTAAGCAGCCGTATAGAAAGTACCCTTCGCCTTGTAAATGCTGTCAATAAAAGTAACGTTTCCCACTTCATTTCCACCTCAGCCATAGGTATCTACCCTGATGATAAGCGCTGTGATGAAAGCTGTAAAGAGATTGCAGATGACTTTTTGGGAGAACTTGCATTCAAGTGGGAAGTGGAAGCACATCAATGCACTAAACCCACAACAATCTTACGATTTGGTGTGATATTGGGTAAAGATGGCGGTGCTTTGGCACAGATGTTAACCCCTTTTAAGTGGGGTGTGGGAGGCATCATCGGCAATGGAAAGATGATGACTTCCTGGATACACATGGATGATTTAATGGGTATGTACCGCTATATCATCGATAACAAACTCACAGGTATTTACAATGCAACCTCCCCTAATCCTGTAAGTAACTACACCTTTACTAAAGCACTGGGAAAAGCACTGCATCGTCCGACCATTTTACCCATACCAGAATTTGTACTGCGCATCATGTATGGAGAAGCTGCTTTGGTGTTGACAGGATCAAAAGAAATCTACCCACAAAGTATGTTAGAGGCAGGGTATCTTTTTAAATATCCTCAGATTGAGGGTGCTCTTGGCGATATCATCATACATTAGATAGATAGTTAGATTATACCCCCGTAATATTGGAGACTGTAAAAGATGCTTATCTTTACAGTTGAAACTATTTTCTTAATGTATAGGCATATAGGCATAGCCGTTATTTTGTGCCTTTATAATATAAACACTTTTCATCACATCTGCATGAACATATTGATATAAAGTATTTTTTTCTATCTTTCGTGCTTTCATACCTACAGAACACATATTAAACGTTACACCGACTTTGTCATTCAGTTGTAAGAGGGGTTCTTTAAATTTTTCCTGTGCTATCATAACATTCTTGTCTTCTGCATATGGAGAATTTTTCAGATCATTTACAAAATATTTATAGGCATCACCAAAATCACATCCTAGCTTTAAATTCTATTTTTCTCTTTATAGATTTTATTTATCTGCTTCAACATTTTTTGTAACGGTTTCTACCTTATTTCTAATAGTGGTAGGATTGATGGTGATTGTTGGAGAAAAAGGCTGTATTTTTTCTTTTCGTCCAGCTTTTTTTAATGCTTTATTGATTTCAATGAGACCAGATTCATAGCTACATAATTTATCGTAATTTTTCATATCTCGTTTGAGTAAAGGTATCGTGTAACTTTCTATCAATCTGTTTTTTCTGATCATCATCTTTTGTGCATAGTTTTCTCTACTGATCTCTACCCCTCTCTTTATCTCTGGAGATAGTGCATTTTGATACGCTATTTTTGCTTTATTCTCACTAGGGCTGTCTTCATTGCCTTTATAGAATTTTTTAGCAGTGTCTGTGATTTTTGTCACTCCAAATACTTCACTTACACCATCAAAAACATCCATATACAAACTTTGATTTTTACTATTTGATTCTGATTTGAGTAATGGATTATTGAGATAATTTTGACACTGAAGATTGGATTTTAGAATAAACTCATCTAACAATTCATTTCTTTGTGACACAGTAGGTGAGGCTTTATGAACATAGGTGATGAATTGGGACTGATCTGTATGAAAACCGATAATCTTCTTTTTTTTCTTAGGCTCTGGCGTATCGGAGCTACATCCATTCATCAGTAGCAGTGCGGATACTATAGATATAGACCATATTTTTTTCATTGTCATCCTCAAACTCTTTTAAAATAAATGTAGCATTATACCATTTAGATGGTAGAAATACTTAGGTTTTCACTTAGCAAATCAGTTATTTGCAAATAACTATGCATTGTTGCAGCTACTCAGTATCAATCGACAAATTTTTGCTACCAATAGTGTCTATCATTTACTATCATTACACAGACTAAAAAAGGAGAATGTTATGAAACGTGCTATTTTACTGATGAACATGGGTGGTCCAAACAACTTGGATGAAGTAGAAGTATTTTTGAGTAATATGTTCAACGATAAACGTATTATAGGTGCACCAAAACTTATACGTAAACTTATCGCTAAGTTGATCATATGGAAAAGAATCGATGAAGCCAAGAGTAATTATGCCGCATTAGGTGGTAAATCACCTATTGTAGCGTATACACACAAACTCATCTCAAAGCTGGAACTAAGTCTAGATGCAACGGTACACATGGTGATGCGATATACTCCACCTTATGCCAACGAGACATTGAAAAATATGAAAGATGTTGATGAGATTTATGCCATACCTCTTTATCCGCATTATTCAAGTACTACAACGCTTTCGAGTATGGATGACATGGAGGCTGCCATTAAACAGTATGGACTCAAAGCAAAAGTAATTACACTTAAACATTACTACAAGCAACCAGACTATATCGCCGCTATGATAGAGCGTATTAAAGAGACATTGGGTACCAATGATGCCTCAGACTTTGAACTTATTTTTTCTGCACATGGTCTGCCACAAAAGATCATAGACAAAGGAGATGACTATCAACGTCATATTAAGTACAATGTTTTTCATGCAAGAAATGCGCTTCTACGTGAAGGAATACATTTTCACAAAACGCATCTTGCCTACCAGTCACGTCTTGGTCCACTCGAGTGGATACGTCCCTACCTTGAAGACAAACTAAAGGCATTGAAGAAAAAAAAGGTTATCATTTATCCTATAGCCTTTACGATAGACAACTCTGAGACAGAGTTTGAACTCGATGTAGAGTATAGAGAAATCGCTGAAGATCTTGGATTTGAGGAGTATCGCGTGGCAAAAGCACCCAATGACCATCCTGCATTTGTAAAGTGTATCAGCAGTCTCTATGAAGAGATGAAAAATTCTGAAAGTCAAAAAGTCTAAGATGATTGAGTATGCAGTAGTAGGTTCGGGCATTGGGGGCAGTAGCATTGCAGCTTACCTTGATGCCAAGGGGCATGAGACAGTACTGTTTGAAAAAGAGCCCTACCTAGGTGGATGTAGCTCAACTTTCAGGCACAAAGGCCATGCATACAACACAGGTGCCACCACCCTCGCAGGCTATCAAGACGGTCATATCGTCAAAGCCATTTTTGATGCTATTGGATTTACTCCTGATGTCATTTCCACAGATCCCGCTATTGTCATTATCCAAAATGGTAAAATTACCCCAAGATACAGAGATCTTGAAGCCTTTTTATCTGTGCTGGAAGAAAACTACCCACATACTAAAAATCGCGCGTTTTGGACACTCATATATGACTTGGGAAATAAATTTTACGAAATACAAGGGCACTACTACAGCAATAGATCCTTCTTCTCTAAACTGATTTCTCTTACAAGTTTTTTGCCTATACTCGTCAAATTTCAACGTTATTTACGTACCAATGCGTATGATTTTATACATGACTTTTACGGAGATATCTCTGATGAGTATTTTCAATTTTTGGAATCACAGATACTCATTGTTGCTCAAGCTAAACCTAAAGAGATAAACTTCTTCACAGCAGCACTCTCCTTAGGGTACACTTTCAATGAAACACATTATGTCAAAGGCGGTTTTGGAAAATTGTTTGACGGGATGACTGCTTCAATGAAACATGTCAGACGTAAAAGCCAAATCACGCATATAGAACCCCATGAAGATCACTTTATACTACACACTTCACGCGATCATATCAAAGCAAAAAATGTCATACTGAATAGCACAGTTTATGAAAGTGGTAAGTTATTTGAAAAAGGGGAGATCAACAACTATTATAAGAAGTATAAAAAGCTAGACAACCACCAAAGTTCGTTTATGCTCTATATGACCATTAAAAACACCAAAGACTATAAACATCACTATCAACTCATACAAGACCAAGCCTATCCGCATACACTCTCCCATGCACTCTTTGTCTCATTTTCAGATTCTAGTGACACAGTGCTTGCAAAAGAAGGTTTTTACAGTATCACTGCATCTATCCATACAGATGTCAGATACTGGGAGGATGCAAACACTTATCATACACAAAAAGAGGAACTCACAAAGATTTTACTAAAGTCCATTTGTGATATACTTGATATCACAGAGGAAGAAATAGTGCACTATTTTGCAGCGACACCTAAAACATTTAAACACTACATCAACCGTTCACAGCTTGGAGGAAATCCCATAACGATAAAAAACTTTTTACCAAAACTTCCAGGTAATGACACACCCATTAAAGGACTTTACCATGTGGGTGACACCGTCTACGCCGCACAAGGGTGGCCAGGCGTCATGTTAGGTGTAGATAATCTTAGGAAAGTACTCCATGTATAATATAGAACTTCATATCAAACCGTTTGATTGGCTGTATATCTTGCTAACAGGTGTACTTTTTGCAACCTTACTCTCTTCACTTGGCTATACACTCTTAGAACAGTCATGGCTACACGGAGCATTTTTCGGAGCCATACTGGGTTTTTGTATCACGCTTTTTTCACTCTTTTTCATTACTTTTATGAATCAGCTCATTCTTCCTAAGATTGCTAAACTATTTTGGCTCCCTCTCGCGATATTCTCCTCGTTTCTCTCAGGCTTTTTAGGGACACTACTTAGTACCTTCATAGCCAATACACTACATATTGAGCTCATACACCTGTTCAATACAGAAACGATGAAAATTGCTGTTGCCATAGGTTTTTTAACGTACATCGTGGGTGCACTTCTCTACCGTTTTGTCAAGATGCGCAACGCCAAAGAAGTGGTAGACCAGCATTATGTGCAAAGTCGTCTTCGTTCCCTTGAAACACAGCTCAATCCACATTTTTTGTTTAATGCACTTAACTCCATAGCTGAACTCATTCACCAAGACCCAAACAAAGCAGAAACTGCCATCTTAAAAGTCTCCACGTTCTTGCGCAATACGATGGAAGAAAAAGCACGTATTCCTCTAAAAGATGAAATTCGAAATGTACGTGATTATGTCGAACTTGAAAATATACGTTTTTCAGGGCTGATCCATTTACATATAGGAGATTCTATGCCTAACATAGGTGTACCAAAGTTTTCTATACAATTATTGGTAGAAAATGCTATCAAACATGGTCTACTAGCTAAAAAAGAACTACACATATCTTTGTTGTATAATGCGAAGCAAAACACACTTACCCTCAAAAATGACGGTAAATCAATGCAGAGTACTACATTTGGTACAGGACTGACCAATTTAGCTCAGCGTTTAGAACTTCTTTGTAAAGGAAAGATTGAAGTCACCAACAAAGAAGAACCCACTTTTACACTTTATTTAGGAGATTGCCATGAAAATACTTATCGTTGATGATGAAGCACTAGCACTCAGCAGACTAAAACGTATGCTGAACACACTGGGATATGATGATGTCATAGAAGCAGACAACCCTTCCGATGCACTTGAAGCAGTCAAAAATACACCATTTGACCTAGTACTCCTTGACATCAATATGCCTGAAATGAGTGGCCTGGAACTAGGTTATGAACTACGATACCACCAAAAAGATTTAGCCATTATTTTTCAAACTGCCTATAATGAACACGCCCTTAAAGCTTTTGATATCGGTGCGGTAGGTTACTTAGTGAAACCTTTTAGTATCGAACAGTTAAAAGAAACTATTGAACGCGTTAAGCAGGAGAAAAAAAGCGATAAAGACTTCCGTCTTATGAGTAAAAATGGTGAGAATTATTACCTATTTAAACCTGAAGAAATTTACTACGTCAAGGCAGACCTCAGTGAAGTAATGCTCCGTTCTGTCAAAGGTTTTTCCTACTACGCACATAAAATCTCTGACCTTGAGAAGCTACTACAAGGTCACGACTTTGTCCGTATTCACCGTTCATACCTTATCAATATCAATAAAATCAAAGAGATGGAAACCATAGAACAAAGTAAGTTACGTTTTTCATTTCGAGACATTGTTGATCAAATAGAGTCTAGTAAAGATGGTGCCAAAGCATTTAGAAATCAGTTTACTGTATAGATGAAGTAAGTAGACATCGACAAGAAAAACCTTGTTGATGTCTTGAAGTGGCTGGAGAGATTTTTTACAAAAGATTATTATTTAATACATAGACGATACCTAAACCCAAGCCGGAAGCTGTCATATACCCTGCACCAAATAAAAATGATGAAACAAATTTGATAAAAGGTTGATATCTCCACTTGACCAATAAGATAATCAGGGAACCAATAGCTGATGGAATCAGCATATACGCAAGTATAGATGTTAATTCCAACGGTTTAGGTATCACATACATCCCAACCAATATCGCCAAAATAGTTGTCAATACACCAAATATAAGCATATATTTCACCGTACTAAACTTACTACTACACTCTTCAAGCTTTAATTCTTGAGAAAATACATCTTTCATATCTGAGAAGTTTGCATCTTTTAGTGACATTTCTTCCATCCAAAGAAAAATAGCAAATCCGACAAAATACCCAATCGCAATCGCAATCATTAACATACCCATTTTAAATCCTTTTATATTTTATACATTTATATACTATCATAGTATAATTTAATATTAGTTTTTATAATAAAAATCTACTTAAGAATCTAAAATATATTAACAAAAGAGCTAGTATATTTATTCTATCAAAGCATTTCTCCATAAATCTGCCATGGAACGGTAACCTATTCCATTAGGGTGTAGATTGTCAAAGTATTCATTTATATAGTTTTCTAAATAATATGTATAAAAATTCGGTTGTACAACATCTATATTATTAAGAGAGTCAAATGCCAGTTCATCAATCACTTCGTTAAATTCTCTTATTTTTATATTTCTAAATTTATCATCAAGGGGTAAACTATAGGTACCTGTACTAGATGAGTACCCTAAGACAACAGGAATCTTTCCTATGACAATTTTTTTACCTGTCACATTAATGAGATTAATGATTTGTTGCATATAATCCTTATATGTTCCAGTGTATTCGGCATCTCCAGAACTTAAGCCTTGTCCACTTTCTAAATATTGCCATGTTGAAGAATCATTTGTTCCATATAACACTAGAATGGTACTTGCATTTGGATATTTTGATAATATACTAGGTAAGCGAAGAAGCCCTTCATATGTTGTTTCCCCACCAAGTCCTTCATTAATAATACTATGCGGATAACCAAGATCTTCACTCAAGTAGTCATTAAGTATAGGGGTGTATCCTCCTCCTATATTACGACCATCTATAGATATATCATCAGTCGTTAAATCATCTCCGTACCCTGATGTTATACTATCTCCCGTAGCAATAATCACATCCCCAATAGCCACATTGAAAATGCTATCATGATTTTCATCTCCAGACTGTCTAACTTGTGCTTCATCTACAATATAACAATCAATTTGATGTTCAGCCAATCCAACACTAGAAAAACTCACAGAATACGGCAGTATATTATCAAAAAGTGATGCTTCGTTCACAGTACCTTCATCTAATATACACTCAATACCCCACCCTCCCATTAAACTTGATGTCGACACTTCAACAAAAAGACTACTTCCTGTTTGAATATATTGTGACTGTGGATTAACAATCGCAATATTTTTTGTTTGTGCCACACTATACAAGATATTATCAAAATACGCATCTTGTTGTATGATTTCAACAGAAAAGAAAACAACATTTATGTCTGCTGTATTTGTGTCCATTACCAATGTTTCACCAAAGGCTTGCACAGTTGTTTGGAATGGAGAGAAATCAATACTTATTGTATAATTATTATTTTGTGAATATTCACTACCAAACCCTATAGAATCTACTTTTACGCCGTTTACATATTTACCTACTTCTACTGCACCATACCCATCTGTGTTATTAATAACATAATAATTGTTAGCATCTTGTATCAATTTTAGCTCAAAGACCCCTCCTCCTGGATATTTAACTATAGGAAGAAAATCAATACTAAAGCTTCCTTCATTTGATCCAGGTAGCATTTTAGAGAACTTCAATGCAACATTATCTCCTGTTAAAAGACGTGCACGTTGTGATGTGCCATCATACAGCAGGCTTCCCGTACCACTTGCTGTCCATGTATCTTCTGTTATATATTCCGATATTGTATTTGTTTGGAAATTGTCTGTGAATGCGTTGGTTTCTATAGGTGCGGGGGTAACCGTCAACAGCATATCATCTGATGCAGTGGCACCCTCATTATCTGTTACGGTAAGTGTTAAGGTTTCATTACCCTCTATAGTTGGGGTATACGTAAACGAAGCGCTATTTGAAAGTACGGTACTTCCACTTATCCATTCATAAGAAGTGATACTTCCATCACTATCATTTCCTGTACCATTGATGGTAACTGATTGGTTCACTTGTGTACTTTTATCCACGCCTGCATTGGCTGTAGGAGGTGTATTTGGAAGTGGTACAGCTGTCACAGTCAATACCATCTCATCTGATGCTGTAGTCCCATTATTATCAGTTACGGTCAATGTCAATGTTTGGCTTTCTACGGTATCTGGAGTATAGGTAAAGGACTGTATTTGCTACGACTACACTATCATTACTCCATTGATATGACACGATAGTACCATCACTATCGTTTCCTGTTCCATTTATTTGTATTGTTTGGTTTACTTCTACGCTTTGGTCTTCTCCTGCATTTGCTGTTGGTGGAGTATTCCCTCCTGTTTGTGCCACACT
>CAVORT010000012.1:0-210262 GCA_963698695.1 Sulfurovaceae bacterium
GGATGCAGCATCACTTGCCGCTGGGATGACGATTGACTCTGTTACGGGTGACTTTACTTGGACAACTGTAGAAGGTGACGGTGGAACAACACCAAGTGTAACCATAACCGTCACAGATTCAGGTACGGGTAATTTAATCGATAGTGAAACCTTTACCATTTCGGTGGGTGAATACCAATACTGCGCCAGTCTTAGATCCTATCGGGAATCAGAGTGTGGATGAACTTTCTACTCTGACTTTCACAGTGACAGCGAGTGACAGTGACCTTCCAAGTGATACACTCACGTTCAGTTTAGATGCAGCTTCGATTGCCGCAGGCATGACGATTGATTCTGTGACAGGGACTTTAGCTGGACACCGACTGAGTCTGATGGAGGAAGTACACCTTCAGTCACTGTTACAGTCACTGATTCTGGTACAGGCAACTTTGTAGACTGTGAAACATTCACTATCACCGTCAATGATACCAATACTGCTCCGGTGCTTGACCCAATTGGTAACCAAACCATTGATGAGTTGAGTACTTTAACTTTTACAGCCACAGCGAGTGACAGTGACCTTCCAAGTGATACACTCACGTTCAGTTTAGATGCAGCTTCGATTGCCGCAGGCATGACGATTGATGCTGTGACAGGGGACTTTAGCTGGACACCGACTGAGAGTGATGGCGGAAGTGTACCTTCAGTCACTGTTACCGTCACTGACTCTGGAACAGGTAAGTTTGGTAGACTCTGAAACCTTTACCATCACCGTGAATGATGTGAATGTCGCGCCAGTTCTTGACCCAATTGGTAACCAGAATGTGGATGAACTTTCTACTCTGACTTTCACAGCGACAGCGAGTGACAGTGACCTTCAAGTGATACCTCACGTTCAGTTTACGTTGCAGCTTCGATTGCCGCTGTGATGCATCACTTGCCGCAGGCATGACGATTGATGCTGTGACAGGGGAATTTAGCTGGACGCCGACTGAGACTGACGGCGGAAGTGTACCTTCAGTCACTGTTACCGTCACTGACTCTGGAACAGGAAGCCTTGTAGACTCAGAAACCTTTACCATCACCGTGAATGATGTGAATGTCGCGCCGGTGCTTGACCCAATTGGTAACCAAACGTGGATGAACTTTCTACTTTGACTTTCACAGCCACAGCAACAGACTCTGATATCCCAACAGATACGTTGACCTTCACTCTTGATGCAGCATCACTTGCCGCAGGCATGACGATTGATGCTGCCACAGGAGAATTCTACTGGACACCAAGTGAAACAGATGGAGGTAGTGTGCCTTCAGTCACTGTTACCGTCACTGACTCTGGAACAGGAAACTTGGTAGACTCTGAAACATTTACTATCACCGTCAATGATGTCAATGTCGCGCCGGTGCTTGATCCAATCGGGAACCAGAGTGTGGATGAACTTTCTACTCTGACTTTCACAGCGACAGCAAGTGACAGTGATCTTCCAAGTGATACACTCACGTTCTAGTTTAGATGCAGCTTCGATTGCCGCTGGGATGACGATTGATGCTGTTACAGGAGAATTCAGCTGGACAACTGTGAGGGTGACGGTGGAAGTGTCTCCTAAGTGTACTGTTACCGTCACTGACTCAGGTACGGGAAATTTGATCGACTCAGTGAAACCTTTACCATTCCGTGGGTGATGCGAATGTCGCGCCAGTCTTAGATCCTATCGGGAATCAGAGTGTGGATGAACTTTCTACTCTGACTTTCACAGCGACAGCAACAGACTCTGATATCCCAACAGATACGTTGACCTTCACTCTTGATGCAGCATCACTTGCCGCGGGATGACGATTGATGCTGCTACAGGAGAATTTAGCTGGACAACTGTAGAAGGTGACGGTGGAACAACACCAAGTGTAACCATAACCGTCACAGATTCAGGTACGGGAAATTTAGTCGACTCTGAAACCTTTACCATTTCGTGGGTGATGTCAATGACGCGCCAGTCTTAGATCCTATCGGGAATCAGAGTGTGGATGAACTTTCTACTCTGACTTTCACAGCGACAGCAAGTGACAGTGACCTTCCAAGTGATACACTCACGTTCGTTGGATGCAGCTTCGATTGCCGCGGGATGACGATTGATCTGTTACGGGTGAATTTACTGGACCCAACTGAGACTGACGGTGGAAAACACCAAGTCACTGTTACCGTCACAGATTCAGGTACGGGTAATTTAATCGTAGCCTGAAACCTTTACCATACCGTGGGTGATACCAATACTGCGCCAGTCTTGACCCTATCGGGAACCAGAGTGTGGATGAACTTTCTACTCTGACTTTCACAGCGACAGCAAGTGACAGTGACCTTCCAAGTGATACACTCACGTATCAGTTTGGATGCAGCTTCATTGCCGCTGGGATGACGATTGACTCTGCCACGGGTGTCTTTACTTGGACACCAACTGAGTCGTGACGGAGGAACTACTCCTTCAGTCACTGTTACCGTCACTGACTCTGGAACAGGAAACTTGGTAGACTCTGAAACCTTTACCATCACGGTGAATGATACCAATACAGCGCCAGTCTTAGATCCTATCGGGAATCAGAGTGTGGATGAACTTGCTACTCTGACTTTCACAGCCACAGCAAGTGACAGTGACCTTCCAAGTGATACACTCACGTTCAGTTTAGATGCAGCTTCGATTGCCGCTGGGATGACGATTGATGCTGTTACAGGAGAATTCAGCTGGACACCGACTGAGTGTGATGGCGGAAGTACACCTTCAGTCACTGTTACCGTCACTGACTCTGGAACAGGAAACCTGGTAGACTCAGAAACCTTTACCATCACCGTGAATGATGTGAATGTCGCTCCGGTGCTTGACCCAATTGGTAACCAGACCATGTGGATGAACTGTCTACTTTGACTTTCACAGCCACAGCGATGACTCTGATATCCCAACAGATACGTTGACCTTCACTTTAGATCCAGCTTCGATTGCCGCTGGGATGACGATTGATGCAGTGACAGGAATCTCTACTTGGACACCAATGAGACAGATGGAGGTAGTACACCTTCAGTCACTGTTACCGTCACTGACTCTGGAACAGGAAACCTCGTAGACTCTGAAACCTTTACCATCACCGTCAATGATGTGAATGTCGCGCCAGTGCTTGACCCAATTGGTAACCAGAATGTGGACGTGTCGACTGGTCGCACTCTGACTTTCACAGCGCCGCAGCGACAGACTCTGATATCTCCAGATGAAAATACGTCGACATTCTGTCTGGATCCAGCTTCAATCGCAGCTGAGATGACGTATTGATGCAAGTGACAGGGATCTTCACTTGGACACCGACTCAGTGAGACGATGGAAGTACTTCGCTCTTCAGTCACTGTTACAGTCACAGGCTCTGGAACAGGAAACCTTGTCAGACTTCAGAGAACATTCACCATCACCGTGAATGACGCGAATACAGCGCCAGTGCTTGACCCTATCGGGAACCAGACGTGGATGAGCTGAGTACTTTGACTTTCACAGCCACAGCAAGTGACACTGACCTTCCAAGTGATACATTGACGTTCTGTTTAGATGCAGCTTCGATTGCACGCAGGCATGACAATTGATTCTGTGACAGGGGACTTCAGCTGGACACCGACTGAGAGTGATCGGCGGAAGTGCACCTTCAGTCACTGTTACAGTCACAGATTCAGGAACAGGAAACCTCGTAGACTCTGAAACATTCACTATCACCGTCAATGATACCAATACAGCGCCAGTTCTTGACCCTATCGGGAATCAGAGTGTGGATGAACTTTCATACTCTGACTTTTACAGCCACAGCAAGTGACAGTGACCTTCCAGTGATACACTCACGTTCAGTTTAGATGCAGCTTCGATTGCCGCAGGCATGACGATTGATGCTGCTACAGGAGAATTCAACTGGACACCAACTGAGTCTGACGGAGGAAGTGTTCCTTCAGTCACTGTTACAGTCACAGATTCAGGAACGGGAAACCTCGTAGACTCTGAAACATTCACTATCACCGTCAATGATACCAATACAGCGCCAGTTCTTGACCCTATCGGGAATCAGAGTGTGGATGAACTTTCTACTCTGACTTTCACAGCCACAGCGAGTGACAGTGATCTTCCTGTCGATACACTCACCTCTCGTTGGATGCAGCTTCGATTGCCGCTGGGATGACGATTGATGCTGTTACAGGAGAATTCAGCTGGACACCAGTGAAACAGATGGTAAAACGACACCTTCAGTCACTGTTACAGTCACAGATTCAGGAACAGGTAATTTGGTAGACTCAGAAACCTTTACCATTACCGTGAATGATGTGAATGTCGCTCCAGTCTTGATCCTATTGGGAACCAGAACCATTGATGAGTTGCAGTACTTTAACTTTTACAGCGACAGCAACAGACTCTGATATCCCAACAGATACGTTGACCTTCACTCTTGATGCAGCATCACTTGCCGCTGGGATGAGTATTGATGCAAATACAGGAATCTTTACTTGGACACCAAGTGAAACAGATGGAGGTACTACGCCTTCAGTCACGGTTACTGTCACCGATAGTGGTACTGGCAACCTCGTAGACTCTGAAACCTTTACCATCACCGTCAATGATGTGAATGTCGCGCCAGTCTTCGATCCTATCGGGAATCAGAGTGTGGATGAGTTAGCAACCTTGACTTTTACAGCCACAGCGAGTGACAGTGACCTTCCAAGTGATACACTCACGTTCAGTTTAGATGCAGCTTCGATTGCCGCTGGGATGACGATTGATGCTGTGACAGGGGACTTTAGCTGGACACCGACTGAGTCTGACGGAGGAAGTGTTCCTTCAGTCACTGTTACAGTCACAGATTCAGGAACAGGTAATTTGATAGACTCTGAAACATTCACTATCACCGTCAATGATACCAATACAGCGCCGGTACTTGACCCAATCGGGAACCAAACCATTGATGAGTTGAGTACTTTAACTTTTACAGCCACAGCAAGTGACAGTGACCTTCCAAGTGATACACTCACGTTCAGTTTAGATGCAGCATCACTTGCCGCTGGGATGACGATTGACTCTGCCACGGGTGTCTTTACTTGGACACCAAGTGAAACAGATGGAGGTACTACACCTTCAGTCACTGTTACGGTAACAGACAGTGGAACAGGTAATTTGGTAGACTCTGAAACCTTTATAGTAACGGTTGGAGATATTGATACAACGATATTTGAACCTGAAGATATTCCATATAATGATGTAACCCAGGAAGAAGATCCGTATACTCCTCAGATATCAACCTACATACCTCTTGATGTCTTGCAAGACGAAACAACACAAGAAGAAATAGATTTTGTCCCTAGTCAATATGAACCAGATAAACTGAAGGAAGAAGCAAACCTCATTGACAATTCACTTGACAATATCAACCTTGAAACACTTGAGTATGTATTGAATAGTACGGAAACACCTAAAACTACACCTGAAGGTTTAAAAACATTAGAACCAATTGCTGTAAATTCACTACTTTTTAATTCAATCACAGATAGTATTGAATCTGAAGCTTTCCGTGCAGATATAGATAAAATGTATCAAGATATAGATGAAGCATTTGAAGAAGAAAAACGAAAAAATGAATTTACGGTAGAAGCTGCTACTGGTATCAGTATTTCTCTTACTGCCGGGTTTGTTGCATGGCTATTTCGCTCCGGTTCTTTGATAGCAAGTCTTTTTGCTACCATGCCAGTATGGCGAAATTTTGATCCTGTTATCATTCTTTCAGAATCTGAAGAGGAAGAAAAAGAAAAACTCGATGCAGAAAAGTTAGAAAAAAGTGAGGCAGAATCTAAACAAACTGAAAATGCTGAAGCACTTTTTGATAAAGAAAAATAAAACTATGAATAGGACAATATAATATGCCATATATCTCACCAGTTCTTCGAATTACTATTGGACTGTTATTGTTAACCATTAGTCTTTTACTGATAGGGGATCTATTGGGTATTGTTCCCAATCAAAAGCAGTCAGAAATTGATGCTAGGAAAATCACCTCTGAATCATTAGCCATACAAATATCATCCGAAATTTCAGAAAATAGAATAGACCAGGCCATTGCACTGTTAGATATTTTCGTTAAACGTAATAAACATATACAATCTATAGGGCTTAGAGCAAAGTCTAAAGAGATGATTATGCAAAGTAAAAACCATGCCCAATATTGGACCAATACAGAAGATGATCGTTCTAGTGCCACACATATTCAAGTGCCTATTTATGGAAATAAAACACGTTGGGGAACACTAGAGGTGACTTTTGTACCACTTGGGAGTTTTTGGAGTGACTTATTTCAAAATCGTTCATTTCCTGCAATGTTATTATTTATATTCATTTTTGGATTTATAACTTACTGGTTATTTCTCAAAAGAGTCTTAAGTGAATTGGACCCTAGTTCTATAGTACCTGGTCGTGTACGATCTGCATTGGATGTATTGACTGAGGGTTTGGTTATTTTAGATACTAGTGAACGCATTATACTTGTAAATGATTCATTGAAAAAAAAACTAGGATTATCAGAATCAGAGCTAATAGGCAAGCGCCTTTCAAATTTAGGCTGGCATACAGATAATAATGACACACCTGTAGAAAATAAAAACTTGCCTTGGAACATTTTACTCGAAACCAATGAAGTACCCAAATCAAGCCCACTAAAACTACAAACACTCAACCATGGCACCCTGACAGTAGATATCAATGTTGCACCCATTAAAACACCAAAACAAAATTTAAAAGGTGTGATTGTTACCATTGATGATGTGACAGAATTGGAGAAAAAAAATACAGATTTAAATCATATACTAAATAGACTGGAAAAAACCCAGGCGGAGATTAGTCGTCAAAACCTTGAGTTACTTGAAATTGCCACACGTGACTCATTAACAAATCTTTTAAACAGACGGTCATTATATGAAGGCTTAAATAATTTACTCTCTGAAGCATATAGTCAGACAAATGTGCTTAGTTGTATTATGGTAGATATTGACTTCTTTAAGTCAGTCAATGATAACTTGGGTCATGCCGCAGGGGATACCGTCATACAGGTTTTTGCAGAAATACTTCAGCAATCAGTGCATTCTGATGACCTAGTTGGACGTTATGGAGGTGAAGAATTTGTTATAGTATTGCCAGGGATAAATGAACTTGAGGCAAGTAAAGTCTCAGAGAAAATGCGTTTGATTATTTCGCAAAGATCATTTGATGAACTTTCTCCTGATTTAACCATCACAGCGAGTTTTGGGGTAACGAGTACAGAAAGTAATGTTTGGCAAGCAGATAAGCTCATAGATCAGGCCGACCAAGCACTGTATTTTGCGAAGCATTCTGGCCGTAACAGGGTCGTATGTTACTCACAAAAAAACATGAACCAATCCAATGTAACAACAGCCGCATCACAGAATACAAAAGAGACTATAACTGAGGATAAATCTTCACTATCCGACATATCAAACAATGTAACACAAATAAGCAAACATAGAGAAATCTCCCAAAATGACTTTAATATCATAGGTCAGTCATCACGAACTGTTATTATGGATCGTTTGACCCAAGCGCAAAAGTCGGCACAACGTAATATGACGAGTCTTGCCGTATTGACTATATTTATAGATACTATTCAGTTCACAAACAATACTTTTGGTCATGCTTCTGCTGAGAAGTTAAAAAATATTGCTTTTGCCCGATTAAAAGATACATTTCGCTTATCAGACTCAGTCATACCAGAAGTTAATTCTACTCAAAGTTTAAGTTTATCACGATCATCTGATAGTGAATTTGTTGCTATACTCTCAGGCATAGAAGACAGTGCAGATACTACTTGGGCCATATATCGTACATTTAAAGCACTTGCTATACCTACTGAAATTGATGGTAATGAAATAGTCATGACTGCCAATATAGGTATCAGTATATATCCTACAGATGGAAAACATCCGGATGAGCTACTCACAAACTCTAAAATGGCGCTTCAAAAAGCAAATGAAGCAGGAAGAGGAACTTTCCTCTTTTACAATGAAGAAATGAATGATCTTGCCAAAAAAACGTTGAAAATTGAAAGTCAATTACATCAAGCCATAGAAAAAGAAGAACTTTATCTTAACTATCAACCTATTGTCAATACAAAAACAGGTAAGGTTGAAAAGTTAGAGGCATTACTTCGTTGGAAGCATCCTGAACTTGGATTGGTCTCTCCAGATACTTTTATAAATATTTCTGAACATACAGGTATCATCAAAATAATCGGCATATGGGTGATGCAAAAGGCTTGTAGACAATTAAAAGTTTGGCAGACCCAGGGTTATCCAGATTTAATGATGTCCATAAATCTATCAGCAGTACAATTTAATCAAATAAATTTAGTAGAAGAGATTATGAATGTCGTCGAAGAAGAAGAAGTTTCTCCCAAATCAATTGTTTTAGAATTAACAGAAACTGTTTTGTTAAAACCCTTTGACTATATCAAGAAAATTATTTTTCAATTGCATGATGCAGGATTTCAAATTGCTTTAGATGATTTTGGTACGGGGTATTCCTCTTTAGATCATCTAAGAGGTTTTCCTATTAGCCTCGTTAAAATAGATCGCTCATTCATGACAGATGCCCCTCATGACATCCGTGCAGTTTCTCTTCTGGGCGGGTTAATCAGTCTATGCCATAATCTCAATATCAATATTATTACCGAAGGTGTAGAGGATGAGTCTCAGCTATTGATGTTACGTGATTTAGGTTCTGATGAAGTACAAGGCTACTTGATAAGTAGGCCATTGTCAGATGTAGATACAACTAAATTTATGGCATCTACAAGTAGCCGAAGAATGATTAAAAAATTAAATGCGCCACAGAAAGAAGTAATAAATAAACAAAATGGCACATCTCTGACGGAGATTTTAAATACACCTCCTAGCTAAGATAAGAAATAAGGTATTTTATTTCTTATCTTGATTGCCATCTCACTTTTTTAAACTCATTAACAATAGTGTCTAATTTGGAAGGCACTTCATCCTCATTTTTTGGTGAGTGTACTGGAACAACTTTATCTTCATAGATTCTCTTATTCTTTTTTATCTTAGAAGGAGTCTCTTTTCCTTTTTTATCTATTTTCATGCCATGGTCTAAAGTATCATAGGAAATAGTCTTCTTCCTTGGTTTACTCTCTGATTTCATACCCACACGCTTATAATATGCTTTTTCACTCCCCATAATCGAGACCACAATTAACCCCATAGCATTCATGATTCTATACTTAGAAAGAAGTAAATTGTATTTTGCTGCAATGAGTTCATCATTTGCTCTCTTGACATCATTTTCAGCAAAAATAAGATCTAAAAGTGAACGATTACCCAGCTCAAATTCACTATAGTAAAGTGTTAACGTTTTTTGACTCTGACTTTTGTATTGTTTTAAAAATGTTATCTGGTCTAGTGCTAACTTATAAGAATCCCAAGAGAGATTGACTCTTTCAGTCACTTGTCTCTTTAAGTCATTGACCACAGATACCTCTTGATTGACTTTACTCAGGGTATTGAGTTGTTTAGCTTCATCTGCCCCACCATTATAAAGGTTATAACTCACGACCACTAAACCTTGAGCACGGTCATCCGTCCCGGTAAATTCGTTGTAGTTGTCATTATACCTTTGACTCAATTCAAGATCAACTTTTGGATAAAATCCACTTTTACTTTCTCTATGAAGTGCTTTTGCACCTTGTATATTATATTTGCCAGCCAACACAGCGGGATTGTACTCAAGTGCATATCTCTGAGCTTTTTTTCTATTTTTTGGAAGCTTCACATCCAAATCTACCTTTTTTAACTTTTCCGAATTAGTTGTACTTCCCACTACTCTTTCAAAATTACTTTGCGCATTAAGCAATCTATTTTTTTGTATCATCATATTTGATTTTGCAAGTGACAAAGAGGAGTGCATTTTACTTACATCAGAAAGTGTCGATAACCCGACATCGTAAGATTTCTTGATCTTCTTATAAGTTTTTTCGTTACGTTCAACATTTTGTCTACTATTTTCCAAAAGCTCTTTTTCTTTTTGTACATTAGTGTATACATTGACTGCTTGAAGTGCGACTTCATTGGCTTTTTCAAGATAGCTGTACGAAGCAGAAAGTGCACGCATTTTTTGATAATTAACTTTTTCGTCTGTTGAAAAGCCACTAAAAATATTTTGTCTCAAAACCAAAGAATTTTGTAATACATTAAAACTTTGATTAACCACATCACTACTAATGAGTCCTACCGTTTTACGACCCACAGCAGACTCAACATCTACAGTAGGGTAATACCCAGCCTCAGCAATATCTATCTCAGCTCTCGTTGCATTATAGTTTCTCAATCGTTCATTCACAATCGGATTTGTATCAAGTACATGACCCACAACCTCTTTTAGAGTATTCGCAGATACTTGCACGGTACTCATACCAACTAAAAGTACCAAAATTACTTTTGTTTTCATAATCTCCCCATCCTCTTATATCCCATTCATCGGTAATTTCTTATTATAACATGAGTCTAATATTTAATTCTGAAATTATGGCAAGACTACTTTTAGTACCTCATATTTATCAAGTATAAGAGTCTTGGAAGATACTAAAGGCATATTATGTACACTTTTAATCACATATTAAAATTTAACGCCATGATTTTGAAATTCATTTGAAAATGAATCTCAAAAACAAATATAATGTGTTATAATTTTTTTGTTAATTCATATAAAAATATGTCAGGGGTTATGGATGAAAGGTTTAGTTTTTACAGAACTTCTAGAATATATTGAAGATAATTTTGGATTTGATATGCTTGATAAAGTAATAGAAGATGCAAACTTGGAAAATAATGGGGCTTATACACAGGCTGGCAATTATAATTTTGATGAACTCTTAAAACTTGTGGTTGCCATTAGCAATGCATCAGGCATTGAAATTCCTAAACTTTTAGAAATATTTGGGGAACACATGTTTTTTAAGTTAACCGCTTTAAATCCAGAGTTAAAGACAAATTTTAGTTCCTCTTTAGATCTAATATCCAATGTTGATCAAATCATTCATCCAGAAGTTGAAAAACTTTATCCTGGTGCAGACTTACCAACATTTAACGAAATAGAGAGATCAGAAGACACTCTTGTTGTTGATTATATATCCAATAAACATTTAGAACATTTTGCCATTGGTCTCATGCGTGGTTGTGCAAAAGATTTTAATGAAGACTTAGATGTATCTTATGAAGCATTAGCAAATGCTACAAGATTTAAAATAACAATAAAATAAAATATCAATGAATGAAGACAATCTTTGGAAAAAGCGTTTTGAACGTGAGAGAGCTGCAAGAAAAGAAGCTGAAAAATTATTAGAAAAAAAAAGTTCTGAAATTTATGATATGAATAAAAACTTGGAACAATTGGTCTATAAACGCACCATTGAGTTAGAAGAAGCTTTAAAAGATGCAAATATCGCTAAAGAAACAAAGTCTAATTTTTTAGCCAATATGTCTCATGAGATCAGAACACCCATGAATGGGATTTTGGGATTTTCCCAATTAATCGCAAAAGGTGAGCTTAACGAATCACAGCGGAAATACATCAACATTATAAACTCTTCTACACAAACCCTTTTATCCATCATCAATGATATCTTAGATTATTCCAAGATGGAAAATGGAAAAGTAGATATAGAACTTATAGAAGTTGAACCGTTTATAGAGTTTAAAAATTGTTTTATGCTCTATGATAACAGTGCAAAAGAAAAAAATATACATTATAAATTAACCATAGATACAAATATAGATCATTGTTTATATATGGATATACATAAAATTAAACAGATTATTTCAAATTTAATCACAAATGCTATTAAATTTACTGATTCGCATAAAAGTGTAGAGGTGATTATAGCATTAAAAAGAAATACGGATTCTTCTCAAATCTTAGACTTTAGCGTTAAAGATCAAGGGATTGGTATTGCTATAGAGAATCAAGATAAGATCTTTGAAGCATTTTTACAGGCAGATAATTCAACCACTAGAAGATTTGGTGGTACAGGACTAGGTTTAAGTATTTCATCTTCTTTGTTACATATTATGGGCGGTGAATTAAAAATAGAAAGTACGCCAAATAAGGGTAGTACTTTTTTCTTTGAACTTGAATTTGAGAAATGTAATCAAAAGAGTAAATATACAAGTGAACATAAAAATATCGATAAAGTTGCCAGTCAAAATATAAATCAAGAAGCAAAAATACTTGTTGCAGATGATTATGAATTTAATCAAATTCTCATAACTGAGATTTTAAAAACACTTGGCATTGACTTTGATATATGTGAAAATGGTGAAATAGCAGTAGAGTTGGCATTAAAAAATAACTATGATGCTATTTTAATGGATATTAATATGCCTATTTTAAACGGTATAGAAGCCACTCATATTTTAAAAAATACGTATCACCTGAAAACACCTATTATTGCTTTGACTGCAAACGCAATGGCTGGTGACAAGGAAAAATTTATAGAATCAGGAATGGATGACTATATCTCTAAGCCTATAGAGATTGATATCCTAATCAAAGTCTTAGAAAAGTATATTTCAATCAATCATACTTAAAAGTTTACCGAAAGCGTAAGGGCACCCTGATTGAAATTTGGGCCGTCTTTATCTCTCCATCCCCATCTAGTTGGAGTATAATAGTTTGAATATACAATACTAACTCCTCCCTTTTGGGGATTGACCCATCCAAAAGAATACGCATAATCTGGCTCTAGATCTGTCTGTTTATCAAGATCTGAGTAAAAATACAAAGAACCGGATACAAAAAATTTCTTATATAAAAATGTTTTCCCTGAAAGGGTCAACTGTTGCTGGTTTGTATGTAAATAAAATTTAAGATTGGAAGAAAGTAAGACATCATTCTCAAGCATACGACTAGCATTCAATACCAATTGACCTTGACTTCCTTTTTGTATATGTTGCAGTGCTCCCCATACATTGTAGTTGTCAATTTTTGATTTGTACTTTAGCTCCCATACCCCTTCATCAAAGTGAAAACGGTCTTGGCCAATTGTAGGAGTAATCTTATTGTCAGAATAATTCGAATAGATCAAACTCCATGTATCTGTATGCCAATCAGAATATCCAAAAGAATAGGAAAAATCTGGTTGATAATAAATATTTTTATAACCATTGATATCTTTATTGAATGTTGCCCCTAAAAAGAAATATTTGATAGGACTAACTGTAATAGATGCTTTGAGATACTCCCTAGAAGCACCACTATCAGAGAGGTTTGATACACTTGTAGAATATCCCAATCCATATTTAAACCATTTTGAAAAATCTTTTATTTTAAAGCGTTCTTTTAGTGTAAGTGTTTTACTTTTTACTGACTTTTTAATGCTAGATGCATGTAACTTATTCTTGGCGTAACCTTTATGTGTTTTGCTAAATTTTTTCTTTTTATTCTGGAGTATTTTTTTATTTTTTAATTCCTCAATAGCTTCTGCTTGCGCTTCTTCTCTCATGTCTTCTTCAAAAAGTGCCATTTCATCTCCCCTCTGCTGTGATTGAAGGAAATCAATGATATGTAATTCTTTTTTTCTTGCACCCTGTTCTTTTATCTGATGAATAGCCATGTTAAGAGTAGTGTTTTTATCTTTTATACTCACAACATGATCTTCCTCAACTATGTCACTCGTAATATTTGTATCTTTATTTTTTAAACTTGCAAGATGAAGAAGTCTTAACCGTTCTTTTTCAATCGCTACTTCTTTTGCTTTTTTTGCGAGGAGTTTTTTTTTTCACTTTCTTGATTTTTTTGAACAAGATACTGTTTCTTATACTTTTTATACGGGATATTCTCTTTAAAAATGAGTTTATTTGCGTATGGATTGTGATAATCATACCGTGTATATTTATTCGAAAGCATGAATTTTTTTGAATCTATAGGCCCCTGTGTTACATTCATATCTTTCGTGGCTTTTCCCATTTTATCTTTATAGCTCACAGCCTCTGCTTCATTTTCAAAATGCCCTACTCTTACAACAAAATCCTTCTCTAAGCGATTAACAGAAATAAGCTGTGTTTGATCTGGAAATTTATTCATGACCATTTGTGCATCATAACGTAATTCAATAGGGCTACTCTGCAAAAAATAAACATCATCTGATTGAAATGTATGCAATGCAATTTTATTATAAAGTGGTTCATCATGTTTATAATAAAAATTACCGACTTTTTTATAATAGAGTGATTCTAATACCGCTGCGTTGGTAATAATATTCAGTGATTTATTTTCTTTTTGAGAATGGGCATAGAGTCCTCCATACCATCCTAAATTTTTATTGTATACCTTTTTAAGATGCGTTTGTAATGTCTTCGCATAATCATCACTATACCCATAAAGCGCATCATAAATAAAAGAAGCTTTGGTACTAATGATATTTCGTTTGGCCATAGACTTATTATCTCTATCTAAATCACTCCATAATTTTCCATCATTATAAATAGCATTTTGTATCCAGTGAGGTTTTGTATCTATGGCTTCTTCTGTTGAAGTTGCTATTTTATGTGCCTGTTCATATCTGTCTTTTAATGCCAAATAAAGATTGGATGAGTAATGCTTGTATTTCAAATAATATGGATGCTCCATCATACTCCACAAGTAGCTTTCAGCATTCGTTAAACGCTGTTTATAACCCATAGGAACCTCATAGTTATATACTGCCTTGTAGTCAAGGTTTCTTTCATCATAAAGTGCACTGTACGCATTAATGTTAAATAGTTTCAATGCATTATAAATATAATATTCTTTTCCAGGATCATTAATAGGGGTAAATCCACCTTTGTCCTTACCATTAAAATAACGGTCTTGCATCCCTTTTGGGAGTAACGCTCTTTTAAATTGCCACTTAGAGATCAATTTAAAGACTGAAGTTCTAAGTTTAGGATAGTCACTTTCAAGATAATATAATCCCGTCATCAGTTGTGCAACAGAATAAAGATTCCACCCATTGCCTTTGGAAGTTACTTTCCCCGACGAGGTAACCATTTTTGCTGTTTTCGCATTATAATAAAGATTTGGCAATTCATTATTATAGAGTTTCATTCCATGTAATGTCCCAAGTAGTTTACTCATACGTTTGTAAAAAGTGTCTGCATTAATAACAGATAACTCATACGCAGAGATCGTTGCCATAATCGTTTTACCAATATGTTCTGGTTTAATAATATTGTACTTATTTAATCCATTAACCAAACCTGTTTCTTTATTATAATTGTTTTTGAAATATGCCCATGCGATCTGAGCATTTTTTTTATCTTGAGTTAGATTAGCATCTAATGTATTTTGCATAGGAGAAAAAGGTTCTAATACAAGCATTGTATTGTCAGTAGGAAGACATCTAAAATTATTTACCCTATTTCTGTAATTATCATAAATACCTCTATTTTCTAACGTATGTAACTTTTGTAAGGGGCCCATTTTTGCTGAAAGCATCGCCTCTAAGATAACTGCATTGGTATTGAGTGTCATAGCCTTATTTTGTCCAGGCATTTTTTCATATATCCCTGCATAGTAACCTTTGAGGGGATCATAATTATTTTTGATATAATTAAATACTTTATTGCTGTAAGGCGTATCAAAAAGGTATCGCATACCAATGGCTGCTTTACTACTTACAGTTTTATACTCATCAAAATCTTCACCTTTTTGATTGATCGTCTTCCAAGCTTCTCCCCCTGTATACACAGTGTTGAACAAGAAATATGGTCTTCTGTCAATATTGTCTTCTGTTACAGCAGTGATTTGACCCGTGTGATTATATCTCTCCTCTTGAACTTTATACATATTATAAATATATTTACTTGATTCCTCATCATCTACGCCATATTCAAATCCTAAATACCAGAAAGGTTCGCTCTCTACAAAGTTGGAGTAAAAAGGTCTTGTATCCGTGGGTATTTTTATGCCATAAACATCTACTTCATTCACAAATTTATAACTGCGTGCTTCACCTGCATTATGGTGCCACAATTCATATCCACGTGCCAAATATTCTTCATATCCAGTCAATGCTTCATGTGTAATGCTTAGTTTTCCGTCATGATAATTTCCACCATACAGATCTCCTTCTACACTCAAAGCACGACAATATCTATAACGTAATGTAAGTTTTTCAATTTGAGGGGCTAATGATTCTTCACATTGTTCTATCATATTTAAAGAGGAAAGTAATCTTGCAAGGTCTGCAGCTGACCAGCCGATACCATCTTTTTGTTCTTTATTTACATAATCAACCATTTTAGCTGAATTCGTATTGTAGGTTTTATTCGGTAACTCGTTATTAAAAAGCTCCATTTTTTGCATAGTTGTAAGAAAAGTATTCATCATTTTTTCATATTTTTCTTGTGTAATAATGCGAAATTTACGTGCTGCATAGATAGCATAGACAGCATTTGCCCAGTCCCATGTTGCAGCACTCGGATATTTATGTGCAGCCGCAGTAAGTCCTGTTTTTTCATTGAAGTTATTTTCTATATATTTCCATGCTATGCGAGCCATTTTCATTTCCTCTTCACTAGGCGCACAACGAAGTTCACAAGGACTTACCGTCTCTGATGGAGATATACATTTTCCTTCTTTCAAAGTAATGTCTTTAAAAAGTTCTTCATGTTCAGAAGAGATGGAACCATTGGGTTCAGATTCCTCAAATAGGGAAAATGCATGCAAAGTAGACATCATCACACTTATAATAAAAATAATCAACTTTATGCGCAAAATAATTTCCCACTCCTTCATCTGTATAGTTCCAAAAAGTATACCATATTACCTCCCTGTGTTTACTTTAAATGCTTATAGATAAATATTCCTATTTCTCTTTCCATATCTCTATAACCAGGTTGCATCATTGTGTTTTTGGGAGAAAGTGGATGTGTCGCATTATTGATCCAAAAAGGTGTAATATTGTGATGGTAAATGACACTTTTTACGTCTAATGCCTTAAGATGTGATGCAAGTACAACTTTATCATCCAAACTGTGTAATGCCAAGGTAGGAATAGCATACTTTTGTATATTTGATAAAGGTGAGTAGGCATTCAACCATCTTATACGTTTTTTGTGTGCTTTGATACCAGACAGTCTTTTTTGTTTTTCCTCAGGATACTTATGAAGATCTGCAACTATACTATTAAAAATAGCAACTTTAATTTTAGGATTGGACATTTTGGCCAGTGCCATAAATAATAGTTGTGCGCCGGCAGACTCACCCATGACGATGACAGGTTTATCTTTTGCCTGTTTTTGAAGGATATCTTCTAAGCCCATTTTAACATCATTTATCATTTCTTTCATTCCTACTTTTGGAAGGTTTAAAAGTCTATAATTAAGTGCTATCGCCGTATACCCTTTATTGGCATACTGTGTACAAAGATCTGAAAAGTTATGTTTATCACCTTTTGACCATCCACCTCCATGTACATACACCATCACAGAGTGCTGCTTGGTCTTCTTATCTTCATACATGTCATATGTTTGTTCTTCTGAACTACCATAAGAGATGTCTTCTGATTTTGTCACTTGGCGGATAGAAGCATATAAAATTTTATTCAGATGAAAACGTAAAAGTGGGCCATAATAATTTGGTAGGTTACCCTGTTTTTCAGAGTTCTCTTTTGTTCTAATGGCCTCAAGAAAATTGAATGAAGTCTTTTCAATCAACTCACTTTTCTCTGGTAGTGAACTCTCAAAATAAACACTAGCATTTTCACGTAATGACTCTACCCATTTTTTATGCTGCAAATCCTTTTCATCAGATCTCACCCAAACAGGTGGCCAATACCAGTCTAGTTGTAATATCGGTGACAGTGCATGTGACACCTCTTGAAGAGAAGCTTTTTTACCAAGGGTGTTCGCAAAAGATTTAATGTCTTTACATATATCCAACGGGTTATCTACCTTCAAATCGAAACGACATAAACTATCTATATCTGAAGGGCTGTCATCTAAAATAATACCTTTGATATACTCTCTATAGTCGGGTAATAAATTGGTTTGTGCAACCGCCAATAAGGTACCCTCAAACCCTTTACCGTAGAGTACTAATGTAACTATATTCTTGCTCTTGCTTACTTCGTCAATTATATGTCGAAGTTGCATTTGTATTTGTTTTATAGATGTAGCTATCGTGTCTGAAGGCTTTAGGATGCATTGTTCTTCACACACCATGCTGATATTGGTATCAACTTTTTTTACACAAAAATGTATTATCTCTTCTGCCTGAATATACAAACCTAGTAGAAAAAAAACTGTCAGTGATCTAAGAAACATTATTACATTATCTCGGAATAATATTATAGGCTACTTTGTATCTAACCATAAGCCACATAAAAATAAATACTAATGTGTGTCCCAATGTATTAATATAAATATTTCCTTGATCAAACAAAGTGATATTTGCAATGACAATACATGCATAAACGTGTAAAATAAATACATAGAGAGATGCCTGTCCAATTGGGATAAAGAACCAACCAAATACTTTATTGATAGGTTTCCATAAATAAGAAAGCATTGCATAGGAAACAATTAAAACCGCATAATCATTAAGAAGACGCCCTATCCCTAAAGTATTTTTAGGGAAAAAATCTTTGTATATAGATCTAAATGTATCGGGATCTATAAAATGAAGTCTTAAATAGCTAGGAATTTGACTTAGTGGATTGTTGTATGTAAAAAACAAGAAACCAAGAAATAAAATAAATGTAAATCCAAAAAGCCATGCACCTTTTTTTGAATGGAAGAAATTCCATACTTCATTACGATAATATCCTATAACAAGTCCATGAACAAAGAGAATCTGCCATGTAAGTATAGGAAAGGCATATTCAAACTGTGCACCTGTTGGTCGAACATGAAAACCATTGTTTCCAAAATATATAATCCAACTCAAAGCAAGTACAACCCCTACTTTCTTTTTACTCAACAGCCAAAGTATAAAAGGAGAGAACATCAATAAAATAACGTAAAGACCTAGAATTTGAAACTGGTGAGGTCCATACCTAAGAAGAAAGAACTTAGCTATTATTTTGTCATGATATTGAGAAAATACACTTAGATCTGGGTAAAGGCTATATACTTTTCCACCATAAGTTGTAAATGTCATAGCAGCTTTTGCATCTATAAACGGTATAAAGTTTATGATTAATACTGATAAAATTACAGCAAGACTTGTTCTGTAGAGTAAAAATGCACGATTATATTGTTTGTTAACCGTACTCCCAAACCCATCATGTTCCATACGTAAACGTGACAAGAAACCAAGAATAAGTCCAGAAAGTAATACGAATCCTTCAGCCCCAGTTACGGCACCAAAACGTTCCCATGCTATATAGTTGTAAACGGAAGTCATATTAATATGTACTACAATAAGAATCAGCATTACAAACCCACGTATAAAATCTATACGAAGGTCTCTTTTCCCCCCATCAGTAGGATATTGCCATTTTTTCATAAATGACGCCATTGGTTTCATTTCAGGTATGTTGTTCACACTATATCCTTTTATTGATTTTGGATCATTTTGAGTAGTGGACCTTGTTTTTTATAGAGTAAAGATTCCAAAATAATAGCGTTGGTGTTACAGGTAACTGATTTATTGAAATTACCAGTCTTCTCATAAATACCCGTATACCAACCACGTTCGCTTGAAAGTGGCTGAAGTTTACTTATAAGCTTCTTCGTATAATCACTTTTGTATAAAGCATCCATAGCAAAAGAGGCTTTAGTACTAAGAAGCTTCATATCATTAACGACTTCACCTTTTTCCGTAATAGCAACCCAGTCTTTTTTATTTACATGGATACAGTTATAGATGAAGTATGGGGACTGATCCAAGTGATCTTCAGTGACTGCAGTTAAGATACCTGTATCTTCATATCGTGCTACCTGTGCAGCATAAAGTCTATAACTAAATTCTTTTGAAAAATAATCCCAACCAAACTCGAGACCATCAAGCATATATGGCTCCATGAGTACATAGTTATTGGCATTAGAATGTTTTTTATCACGCTTATCGTATGGGATTTCTATACCTTCAATAGAAGTAAATTCTAGATATTTATCATAACGCAAGGCATTACTGATGTCCACACCAAAGGTTGCAAACATTTTTGATGTATATTGCTCATATCCTAAACGTCCCTCTTGGAGAAGTGATTCTTTTCCATCTTCAACCACAGCACCATACAGTGCCCCTTCTTTTGTTAACTCTTTTAGATTCCACCTTGACAATATCGCATGGATCTCTTGACTAAACTCCGGTTGGTTAAATTGGATATATGCAAATGGTATGAGAATACGACCAATATCAATGGCTGACCAACCAATACCTTTTTCACTTACTTTGTTTTCATAGTTTGTCATAGCTAAGGTTTGTGCATTATAAACTTTATTGGGAAGAAGTCCTTTATAGAGTTCCACTTTAGAAAGAGTCACCAATGCAGTTTTCATACGTTTTGTATAGGTTACAGCATCTATAATATCTAGGTTTTTAGCAGAAATAAGTGCCATCAAATAATTCCCTGTATCCCAAAGTGTTGTAGAAGGATAATTATCAACAGAGTTGACGAGACCTGTTGTCTCATGGTAATTATTTTCAAAATACATCCATGCAGTTTTAGCTGCCTTAATATCTGTATCGCTAAGGGCTTCTTTTGTTACATTAAGGTCAGGTGCAATTGTATTTTGAAGTACAATAACCCCTAAACCTTGTTTTCTCATATCAAGATTATTTAAAAAATAGATAAGTATAGATCCAAATATCAATGCTCCAAGAAATACTATATGATGTCTTGCCCTTCTAAGATTTGTTTGTTTATCCATTTTCTGATCCTTCAAATTTATACAAAGCCGCTTTTACAATGGCCCACAATGACATTACGTTAAATAATGACCACATTAGATTTACTACATATCCTGTAAGATATATTCTTTCACCAATAATATACATTGTCAATGAATAAAGTATTGCAACCAAATAGAGTGCAATGACTGCTATTTGTACTTTAACCATAGCCAAATAGTTACCAGCCGTTGCTGTTTTTGAGGTAACTACAAAACGTATAGGTTTGCGACGGATCACATCCCAAAATGCTTTTAATACAATAGGAGATATCGCAATAAAGAATTGTCCGCCTCTATTGGAATTGATACCCCATGTTGCTATCATTAAGGCTAATTGATTGAAAAATAAAAATGGAATAAGATGAATAAAGAAATCCATCGAATAACTTTCAACAGGTGGTATATTGGTAAACATATAAATGATAGGTGAAAGTAGCAATATCACTAACCATATGGCTCCGGTATAAGACCAAAATGTACTAAAATACATAAGTTTTTGGCCTAGGGAGAGTCCTTTTCTAAAAAACCGTGAAAACTCTTTTGTGACTAAGTCAATAGTTCCCCCTGCATAACGAAATCTTTGTGTCGTCCAAGTGATAAGGTCAAGAGGAGAAAGCATCTTAGATTCAACATCAGGATGCAGTACAGATTTGTATTTTTTAGGTTGATGTGCATGCACAAGTAATGAAGTATAAATATCTTCAGAAGTGTGAAATGAGATATATTCAACATCAATTTCATTAATAGCTTCTTTTTTATCTTTAGCATTCCCAATACGTTCAGCCCATCTTGTCACAGCCACTCTTCGTAAGGCACTTGTACGGTGTATGGAAGTTGCACCACAACAAAATGAGGCATTATAATTATTACGTCTTCGTTGGATGACATCAAAAAATACCGCGGGATCATTTGCAAATACATCTTCTCCGACTTTTATCTTTCCAAAGACTTTTTGATAGGCATTAGCCATTTTTTCACCTATTTGTCCAAACTTTTTTTGCCAGACTGTTTCTAAATTTTCACCTTTACTTAAATCACAAAACCATTGTGGTGTTTGAACCCAAGCAACCGCATCATCTTTAAAGTAACCAAGCGTGTTTAGTAAAATATTTTCAAAAAGTCTTGTATCTGAATCAATAATAACAATAAAATCACCAAGAGTATCATCCATAGCTTTAGTGATAGCACCAGCTTTTCTTCCTTTCGAACTTTGACGTAATACTTGAGGAACACCTTCTTCTTTTGCCATGTTCTCCATGGCTTCATCTCCACTATCATCTAAAAGGTATAAACGTATATCCCAAGTGGGAAGACCTTTCACTTTTTTTGCAGCTTTAATAGTTTCTCTTACAAGTGCGGGGTCTTCATTAAAAACAGGGATATAAATATCTATTTTAAGTCTTTGATTTTTATAATGTTCTTGTAAAGAAGCTTCAACAATTTCATCTTTGGTTGCAGGAGGAGATTGTTTTGGTGTGTCTTTTGTTTTCCAAAAATTAATGACGACCAAAATGGTACCAATAAACATCATCGTCTCTGCAAAAGCAAGAGGAATTGCAAACCATAATGCATCCATGTTTAGTGAGGCAGTCCAACGATAATGCAAATACCATAAACCAAGCACAATAGCAACTACACCAAAAAACTGGAATAGAAGTTCCATGGTTTCAGATACTTCCTGTGGCGGTTCTGGTCTGCGTTCATCGTATTCTGGCTCTAGAAAATAGAGGTCATTCACTTATTCATCTCCTTGTTTAAGTTTAACATCGTCAAAGATGTAATGTTTATAATCCAACTGCACATCTGTTTCAAGACTAAGTGAGACATCTGTTTTTCCATTAAGTGGAAGTGTTGTTACTTTTTGTACACTGTGTGCATCAATTTTTGTATCAAACTTATATACATTTGTAGTTCCTTTTGACTTTAGTGTTGCATGAAGTGCAGCATTTTCTATAGCATTAGGGGTATTGTTTTCAACATAAAACGCTAAAGTATTGTTTTTTGTTTTTTTTACCAATATAACAATAGGGTCAGAAGCTTTATCTGAATCAAACCTATACTGATTGTAAGCTAATTGTTTATGTGTTTCAAGACTCATTGAAACATCTATATTCTCATTCATTATGGGAAGAGTAGTTACTTTATTGACACTGTCTGGATCTATATCTAACTCATATTTGAATACTTTGGTCTGGCTTCCTGACTTCATTGTCACATTCAGCTTAGCATTCTTATATACCTCAAGGGTATCATTTACAACATAAAGTTCTAAATGATTATTCTCATTTCGTTTTGCAACCACAATGATGGGTGCAAATGCTTTTTTAAGTGCATCATAACCTAGCTTTGGCGTGCGGTAATAATCAATGATTCCCCAATTCATAGAAGGCCATCCTTCATTAAACATAAACTGAAATATACCTGTTGTCCCATTATACTTTTGTATCCGCAACATTTCAGTAGCAAACTTAATTAAGTCCGCCTGATACGTTTGAGAGTCATTAATAAGCTTTTGAAGACTCTTCTCAAATTTGACACCATTTTTTTCACTCCAGTCAAACTGATAGTTATGGTATTCCCAAAGTTTTCTTGCCTTGTCACTTTTAGGTAAAAGGTACTTTTGAGGTATAAACTTTTTCAAATTCCCTAAATTGGGAATAGCCTGAGCACCATACTCTGTAATCACTGGTACTTTCGAAGGTTTGGCAAAATCCTGATATTTTCCACTATACCATCCAAACCATGGGTGTTCAAGATTTGAAGAGAACTTTTGAGTTAAGCGATAGGGGTCATACTCCTTAATGGTCTCATAAAGAAGATCGTCAAGTGCTTTATTTTGGATTTTGCTGTAATTTGGATACTTCCATTTCATCCAGTCTGAATCCCAGGGTGGCTCGTTGTGCATAGACCAAATAAAGATACTCGGATGGTTATAAAGCATATCTACCATCTCTTTGGCTTGCTTCACTGCTTCTGTCTTGAATGCTTCAGAGTCTATATATCCCCACTGAAGGTTATAATCCTGCCAAACTAATAAACCCATCTCATCACATAATGTATAAAAACGTGAAGGTTCTACATGCGCATGGACACGTATCGTATTAATATGCGCATCTTTCATAAGAACAAGATCTTTTTTAAGTGCACTGATATCCATTTCACTCATGTATTGCGAAGAGATATAATTGGTACCTTTAATATAATAAGGTTTTCCATTAAGGACGTAAGTTCCATCGTCATTCTGCTTTAAAGTTTTAAACCCAATTTGTTGCTGTAGCTGTGTCTTACCAAAAGATAATGTAATCGTGTATAAATGAGGAAACCCCCTATCATACGTATTCCAAAGTTTAGCATTGGGAAGATTCACTTTGAGATGGTGTTGCTGTTGTTCAGGCAAATTAAAAGAATATTTATATGATTTACCCTTAAAATTACTTGGTGTTATCGTTACTTGTAATTTCTTATTGGCAGCCGAGGAACCTCCATAATAGAAAAAAGAGGCATGACGGTCATGTTTAAGTTGTTGGAGTAAAAAGTCTATATTTAAACGTACATTGTTCTCTTCAATATGCGGAGTTACTTTTAATTTTTCAAATTTATGTTTACTATAGCTAGCAATATAAATATGATTCCATATGCCCCCACTGTTTTTATCTTGTCCTTCTGCAGACCATGCACCACCTGGTCTCGTATCATGATGCGAAAAAACACCACGAAGCAAAGTTTTATTGAGGCTATAATTTTCAGGGTAATTTTCTAAAGGCGAGTTCACCTTCACTTTGATCGTATTTTTACCTTGTCGAAGATGCGCAGAAATGTCAAATTCGAAATGTTGGAAATATCCTTCATGCGAGCCAACATAATTGCCATTGACCCATATGTCAGAAAGATAATCCACACCAGTAAAATTCAAAAAATGCTTAGATGCCCGAGGTAAGTCATCCATTTCTAGGGTACGTTCAAACCAAACTACACCTCCATGGTTAATGCCATGCGTAAACCAATTTGCAGGAAGTTCCATAGTGGGTTCATTCCCTTGGAAGGTATAAGTATGGGTATAACCTTGAGGCATACTGTCAACATAGTATGACCATTTCCCATCTAACGAAATTGACTTGGGGAAATAGTCCAAAGCATTCATCAAAGACGAGAATAAAAGTAAAAATAGAAAATTACGCATCACTCAGCCTTTGTCTAACAGTTTTATTTATTTGTTATTTATTGATTGTCATTTCACCAATATTTTTTATCATTTCCATGATGTCTCTTTGTTCTTGTGACATGACTTGCTCTTCTTTTCTTGCATCATCCACTAAAAAGTTCATATCTGATTCTTCAATGTCTATAGAGCTTCCAAATGGATTGATAATATATTTTCCTGCAATAATTTTTTCTGATATACGTGCATGTTCACTGACCTTCGTATAGCCTAAAACAATACTCTTATCTAATACGACATTTGATCTTATCACTGAACCTGAACCAATCATAGTAGGACCTATGATCTTTGCACCTTTTTCTATGCGAACACTGCTACCAATGTAGACAGGAGCTTCGATTTCTACTTCATCAAAGTTAATATCACAATTTATACCCATCCATATACCAGGCTTAACCTCTTTTCCATAAGGTTTTAAATCATTGACTTCTTGATTAATAAGCATTGTATTGGCGGTATAGAAATCTTTTGTTGATCCTACGTCAACCCATTGAAATTCAGGGGCAGTCGCATAAAATGGCAAACCTTTTTCCACCAATAAAGGAAGAAGTTCCCCACCTATATCAAACTCTCCATCATCAGGAATAAAATCAAAAACTTTCGGATCAAAAATATAAATTCCTGTATTAATAATATTACTTTTTGCTTCTTCTACTTTTGGTTTTTCCTGAAAACTTAATACATGATTATTCTCATCTGTAACAACAACACCATACTTATATACTTCATCTTTTGGTACTTCTTTACAAATCACTGTTGCAACTGCATTGTTTTTTTTATGATATTCCATCGCTGCTGTAAGATCCAAGTCTATAAGTGCATCACCACATATGACTAAAAATGGTTCATCAAAAAAACCTGAGTAATCTTGCACTTTTTTTAGTCCTCCAGCAGACCCTAGACCAATAGGAACGATTTCACCCTCTTCTATCTTTCCTTCTAAAGAATAGGCGATTTGCATACCATAGTCTGCACCATTTTTATAATGGTCTTCAATGGTATTTGCCATATAACCTACAGTGATGATAACTTCATCAAATTGATGCTTTTTCAGTAAATCCAATAAAAAACTCATAATAGGTCTTTCAACAATTGGAACCATTGGTTTTGGGAGCATATATGTGAGTGGTCTGACACGTGTACCTTTACCGCCTGCTAATATCACAGCTTTCATAGTTAATCCTTTTTTATATTATATTTTAAAAGTAATGCTTATTTTATTTTCCATAACTTCTGCACAATGACTTAATAAAACAGCGAGTTTTAGTCCTCTGCCATTTTCTTCTAAGTAATTCATATTTTCTGCTTCTTTTTTTGTTGGGAGCTTGGGCAAACCTTTTCCCTGGTCTTCTATGTCCAATAGAATATCTGTGTCATTTACCGTAACCGTAATAATGACTGGTTTACTCTCGATTTTTTTATTTCCATGTAGAATAGCATTCACAACAAGTTCTTGTGCGACTAAAAGAATATTATTTCTGGTTTTTTCTGATAAAGTGGCTGGAAGATGACCTTTGAGCCAAATCGAAAGTTTTTCTAATTCTTCTAAACTACTTGAAATTGTGAGCGCATGACTCATAGCAACAATTTAGACTTTATTACAATCTTCAACGATGTTGAAAACAGTATAAAGTTGTGTAATTTGCATAAGTTCATTTGGCTGTGTTGTGAGACCACATAAAATAAGTGATGAGTTGTCTATTTTATTGATTTTTTTCAAAATGCCTATTAGTACACTTAAGCCTGAGCTGTCTAAAAAATTTACTTTAGATAAATCGAGTATGACTTTACTCTTACCTTCAATATTGATAGCTATAGCTGCTTTTGTCTCTTCCATTGAAAAAACATCTAACCTCTCAACGTTTATTATAATTTTTGTATACTCATTTACAGTTGTAGTTTCTACAGCCATTTCTATCTCCTTTTTTAATTTTTTATATATCTATATGGTCTCATAGATTTCATGAAAGGTGACTTAATTTATTTTTAAATACTCCGCAAAATTACTTTAATTATGTTAAACTATGCCTATCTTGCATCTATCTATGAGAAAGGACTGTTATGAATCATTCAGACACCAATACAATATTGATTGTTGATGATGAACAATTTAACTTAGATATCTTAGAATATTCTTTAGAAGAGTTTGAAAATTTTATACTTATACGTGCAAATAATGGGGTAGTTGCTCTTGAAACAGTCCATTCAAAAAAAATTGATTTAATTATTTTGGATGTTTCTATGCCAGAGATGGATGGATTGGAAGTTTTACAAAAACTTAAAGCACAAGAAATAACAAAATATATCCCTGTCATTATGGTAACAGCTAAAACGGAAGAGAAGCATAAGGCACTGACCTATGGCGCTGAAGATTTTCTTTTAAAGCCTATTGATGTCATTGAATTAAAACTAAAAGTACAAAATCTCTTAAAACTTAAAAACTTTAATGATCTACAATTACATTTCAATCAACGTCTGGAAGAAGAGATCTCCAAAAAAGAACAACAACTGCTTGCATTTGCTCAAATAGAACAAGAATTGGCTTTGGCTAAAAACATACAACAGTCAATACTCCCTAAAGAAAATCCAAGTACAGAAATTTTTAATGTCTATGGCTCTTGTACGCAAGCACATGAAGTAGGAGGTGACTATTATGATGTTTTTCAGACTAACTGCAAACAATATACTATTTTTGTCATCGCAGATGTTTCAGGACACGGCATAGCATCTTCTTTGGTCGCTATGCAATTTAGAACACTTATTCATGCAGAATTGAGATGGGCAACGGATTCACTTTCTGACAGAGTAAATACCATCAATACTATTTTATCTGAAGACAGCCACACTTCATCTATGTTTATTACTGCACTTATATTACGTTTTAATCATAAAACACATATCTTAGAATCGGTTAATGCCGGTCATCATAATCCTATAGGGTCGACCATTATAGACCATCAAAGTGGTATACCTCTTGGTATTATGTCTGATGTTTTCTATCAAACATCAAAAACTGAATTAAAAAAAGGGGATACACTCTTGCTTTTTACCGATGGCATTTTAGAAGAGCTCAATGCCAAAGGAGAGATGTACGAAGAGGGGTTCTATCAAAGTTATGAAACAGTAAAATCTTTAGACAGTAAAAGTCAAATTGAGGTGCTTTTAAAAGATTTTTATCAATTTATTGAAACCCAACATGATGATGTCACTCTCTTGGCCATAAAAATTAACTGATATCCAAAGTGCTCAATAGGCCCAAAACTTCTGATTTACCATCATAAAGCATATCAATATGCTTTTTGAGTTCTTCTGCCGCACTGAGTGTATCTATAGCTTCATCATATTCAATTTCATTACATAGTTTAGCAATGACATTTAAGTTTAATGAAAGTGCCCCACCTCTTATAGCATGTGCTTTTTCTTTGACGACTTGCATATCTTTTTCTTTGACAGACTGGAGCAAAATATTCGCAGACTCATAGCTACTGATCACAAAGGACTCAAATAATTTTTTCATAATAGTAATCGAAAAATACATTTTTTCTTTGGCAATGAGAAGGTTCTCTATCACTTCATGAGGGTCAAGGGTTTTTCTGTCGCCCTCAGGTAAGACATTTATCATTTCTTTTTCTGACAATACCTGACTAACAGAATATTTTTGTAATACCTTAAGCAGTGCGCTTAATTCGATTGGCTTACTTAAATAATCATTCATCCCTTCAGATAGATAATACTCTTTGTCTCCTTCAAGTGCATTGGCCGTGAGGGCAATAATAGGTGTTAATATACCTTGTTTTCTTATGGCTTTACATGCATCTACCCCATTGAGTACTGGCATATTAATATCCATAAAAATCATATCATAGGTATTACATTTAGCTTCTTGAACAGCTTCCTCTCCATTGCTTGCAAATGTAGGTGTTATATTATATCTTTGCAGTATCTCACTAATCAAAATTCGATTCATTTCATAATCTTCTGCCACCAGTACGGATAATTCAAATTGTGGCTCATCAGAAGATACCTCGACATTATCCCAAGTATCTAGTCCAAGCAAAACATTATAGAGCAAAGAAGGACATTCATCATAATGATAAATATGATGAATGGATGTGTACTTCTGCAAAAGGCTTTGTGCTTCAACTGTGTCATCTATGAGTATGATATTATTGACCTGCATCGTTTCATGATGATATAGTTTATGATCAAACAATATAATCGTTTTTACTTCGTCGTTTTGTAGAGGAATATTTTCAATATAGACTTCTCTAAATATAATCTTAAAATTGGTTAATTGTTGTAGCACAGAATCATACATTACATGTTCATCCTTTACAATATAAACCGGTAAATGATGTACTTGAGATGAAAGCGATTTCTTTACTATACAATCTTGTACTTCTAAATCAAAGAAAAATGTACTACCTACATTTTGTTTACTTTCAACATGAAGACGAGAGTTCATCAATTCACAGAGTGATTGACTAATACTTAATCCCAAACCTGTACCACCAAAGTTTCTCGTGGTACTACTATCTTCTTGTATAAAAGATTCAAATATTTCATTCAATCTATTTTCAGCAATCCCTATTCCGGTGTCACTCACACTAAAACGAATCATTTCAGATGTTTCATCTTTGCTTATCTGTTTCACACCCACCGATACAGTACCCTGCTGTGGAGTAAATTTTAATGCGTTTACAATCAGATTATTGAGTATTTGAACGATACGCAACTTATCCATTTGTACACATTCACTCAAAGCAGAATCAATATTGATAAGCAAAGAGATGTTCTTTTCTCTTGCTGTGGCAGAAAAAATACCGATTGCATCTTGCAGTTCTATAAAAGGGTTGACTTCTTCAAGATGTATCTCCATCTTACCACTTTCAATTTTAGAAAAATCTAAAATATCATTGACAATTGAGAGTAACGTTTGTGTCGACTTTTCTATATAGTTAAGATGTTGTTTTTGGTTATCACTTAATCCACTCTTGGCAAGTAATTCGGCAAAGCCTACTATACTGTTCATTGGTGTACGTATCTCATGACTCATATTGGCCATAAAGTCTGCTTTAGCCCTAAGAGAAGTTTCTGCTATCTCAATGGCAACTTCAAGCTCAGTAATATCGGCAAAACTCGCAATCAATAAAGGTTTATCATCAAAACTTACTTTAGTGACCAAAACAGAATAAATCCTCTCTTGTCCGTACTTATTTTCTATGATTGCTTTATGCTGTATATCTCTATTTTGTATGACTATATCACTCCAATGGGTAATATCAAAACTCTTTTCCAAATAGCCTACTTTACTAATAAAAAGTTCACAGACACAGGTATGGTTTTTTTTGAATTCTTTTAATGAATGAAATCCAAATGTGTTTAAAAACTTTTTATTTACATTTACCACACCACTTTCTCTACTAATCGTTAAAGTAATGTTTTCCTGCTCATTAAAAAGCATTTGATTATATCGCATTTGTGTGTCTAGTTTTTTCTTTGCTACGACACGTTGTGTAATATTAGTTCTTATTGCAATATATTCAAGTATCATGCCTTTACTGTCAATTAAAGGAAAAATTGTAGAAATGACATAATATGCAGAACCATCTTTTGCTCTATTCTTGATCTGACCTATCCATCTCTTTTTACCAGATATTGTATTCCACAAATCACGATATAAAGTATCACTATTATCAGGATGACGTACAATATTATGAGAAGAACCGATCAACTCATCTCTTGTATACCCTGAAATTTGGCAAAATACATCATTGACATAGGTAATAATACCATTTCTATCCGTTTTTGAAACCAGATAACTCGCGTCTATGGCAGTAGTGTATTGCTCAAAAATCAATTGATGTTCATCTACTTCATCTTTAAGTACCACATTATGTGCTTTGATCGTTTTATAGGCTTCGGTAAGTTCTTCAGAATTAATTTTGATTGTATTTTCTAAAAAACGCTGTTCTTCATCCATTGCATTATATCTTTCGTTCACACGGGAAATAAAATCAATTATTTTATCATCCAGTGTAGTTAAGTCAAACTCTTTACCAAAAGAATATTTTAACTGACGTTCAAGTAGGCGATGCATTGTCTAATTCTCATATATGACAGTGAGTGTAAGTGTCTGATTATGTAGCTGACAGGACATCAGTTCATCAGAAAAAGGTGCCAGTTCTCCATAAGAATAAAAACCGATCAAATCAACATGGCTTCCCAAAACACCACTGATCGCTTCAAGCTCTTCATCAGTCAACTGTTTTAAAACCAGTTTTCTACCTACACAGCTTACAACAAGACCTAAAGCTGTTTGACGATTACTCTCTTTTGATTCTGCCTGTTTAGCTGCAGTCTCTGCACCATCTATAAGTCCATCAATATCTGTTTTCATCAAACGGGCAAAAGAACCTTCAGGGACATCCCCTGCAAAGGTGAGAGACTGCGTTTCTTCATCTATCGCAAGTAAAGTACGAACGATCGGTGCATCCTCTTCTTTAGCTCTTATGCTAAAAGGGAAACGTAGCCCACTTCCGGGCAAATCTTTCACAAAATCACCTAAATATTTTTTATAAAGTTCAAGCGCAGGCATACCATCAATCTCATACACAACATTATTGGTTGACTTTGTGATATTTCTCATCACTCCAAACTCTTCCCAACCTGCATAACAACCACTTTTAATTGTGACATTGTCTCCATAAAAACCTACTGCTACAATTTGGTTTTGTTTTGCCACATCGTCTGCTATGACCCATGTCTCTTCAAAATCAGATCCATCACCAGCTAATCCCCCTGTTATAGGAATACCATAATTTAATGCTTTATTTGCACCTTTTGCTAAGGAAGATCCATTCATGTTCAGTCCATCCGATAAAATAAAAACATGTTTTAAATTTTCTTTAGGAAGCTTATCGATCAACTGTTGACTGATTAGTGCTTGATCATCTTCTGCTTCAAAATCCTGAATAGATACTTTAATCGAAGCAGAATCAAATGAAACCGCACTGGCTACCATAGAACTATCACTCAATTTGTCTCCTAGTATGTTACCACTGGAAGAACATCCCACAATATGTGCATTGGGGTACAGAGCTTTAAGTTTTAAAAATGCATCAGGACTTTTAAATGTTTCTCTATCTCCAAAGGTAAACACGATATCTGCTTTACCTGTTGATTCTGTAGTGTGTGTCCAAGTTTTATTTAGATAATTGAGTGATTCTATATGCATGAAGTAACCCTTGAAAGTCAAATTTTACTTGAACTCTATACCTCAAAATATACAAAAATCAAGTTAGAGTTATTTTACCACTAAAAATAATAATTTAACTTATCCAAAAACCGTGTCTGTAAAATCTATTTCGATATGATCAAAAAAATTATAAATAAATATTTAAGGAGGTTGTTTGTATAAATGGCTCCGGCACCAGGATTCGAACCTGGGACCAAATGATTAACAGTCATCTACTCTACCGCTGAGCTATGCCGGAATATGCCTTGAAAAAAGCGAGTGCTTGTTTCGTGGGTGAGATTATAGACAAAAAAGTCTTTAAAGTCAATGATTTTTTAGACTTTTTTGTAAAATTCTACACCATTTGTTGAAACTATTTTTATTTTATCTTGACTTAATAGGTTTTGTACCCTCGCTTGACTCTCTTTGTCAAAAAGAACTTCTATATCTTCATGTGTCAAAGGACGCTTAGAAAGTGTCTCAAGTATCTCTTCATCACTGTAGCTAGAAGCAGTCATATCGACCTTTTTGCGTGAAGCGATGTAGACAGGTAGACTACTATCAAAAAGATGACTTATTTCCAATAGTTTTTCATAACTTACAGATTGGACATCAAATGCTGGTGGTCTGTCTATAGTACCGATGTCTATACGTGTGGGTTGAAGTTTTAAAAGATATGCATTGAGTTTGGCTATCTCTTCTTGAGAATCATTGAGTGATTTGACTATCAGTATCTCTATGATAAGTGGCCCACGATACTTATGTTTAAATGCCAACATCCCTGCTTTAATGTTTTCTACCTCAATGCCAGCATGGGAACGGTCAAGTTTTTTTAAACATTTTTGCGTAGCACAGTCTAGTGAGAGTTTTACTTCATCCAACTTGAGTAAGGCATCCTGTACTTTCACATCATCAATATTTGCTGCATTACTAAGTATAAGCGTTTTGGTATTGCCTTTAAAGGTATTGATCTCATCTATAAGCTCTGAAAGATGTGGATAAAGTGTAGGCTCCCCATTGGCAGTGAGTGTGATGAAGTCTATATCTTGGTGTTCTTTAAGTGCCGACTTCATTGCTGTGGCTATCTCTTCTACACTCACGACATCATCATAAGCATCCATAGTCTTTGCAGCATCAAGTTCACAGTAAAGACAGTCAAAGTTACACTGTTTTTTACCAGGACTCAAATCAACCCCTAAAGATTTACCAAAACGACGTGAATGAATGGGACCAAATATGATGTTCATACTTACCTCTTGTTATGCAATCTTATGTGTACTTATCTAATTTTTTTTCAAAAGCATCAACTGAATTATTTCTCAACCAGTTTGTCACGGTTTGTCCAAGTTTATACCCCAGTGTATATTCAAATTTTAAAAGTGCTATTTTTTTATAGAGTTCTTCTATTTTATAATTGGTCAAACCACCTAAAAAATTTCGTATGAGAATAAGTTCTTTTTTTCTACTTTTTTCATTATCTATCTTTTTCTCTCTTAATGCTAGAAAGTGCTTTTTTATACGTATTACTATCAATGAGTTCCATGTCATACTGTTTATTGATAAAATAGTCAGCCACTGTCGAAAAATAATGCTTATAGGGTATCTTAATCTTATATACTTTTTTTGAACCCCATATGTACTTTGGCAGCAATTTTGTTAAAGTCACTTCGTAGCATCTCTAATTCTGCATTCACAGGAACCAATTTTCCATCTTCTCTGAGTTTAAAGTTTCTGTTAAATGCCATAGAGATACTGTTCATCACATTTTGAAATTCTGTTTTTGCATGGCTTGGCTGATTTAAAAGTGCTATAAGTAAGTCTTTAATTTTCATCTTTTCAAAATGTTGGGATTCATAGCCTACGAGTGTCATACTTTTTAAATATACCAGTTTACGTACTTCTTTGACACGTATTTCACTTTTAATCGTACGTAAAAGTATCTCTCGTAGTTTTTCTTTACTGTAGATATTTAGGACATCAATAATATCTGTGACACGGTAACGGTTCTCATCTGCTAAGTCCATCGCCTGACAAATAATCGTTTTTCCAGAACTGTTTTTTACATTCAAACCTTTAGAGGTAAAATAATTCTCTTCAAACGCCATTGCATTACTATGATACTGCTTCAAGTAGATATATTCAGGATATTCATCTAGCTCATGGATACGCTTAATCAACGATGCCAAAGCATATTCTTTTACATCTTGAGGTAAATTGTCATAGAGTTCATACTTTTCTATACGACGGAAGTTATTAAGGTTTGCATTGAAATAGAAGAGGTTTTTTAAATGATTTTGATGCTTCTAAAAGCATCTTGTTAAGTATCACTTCACCATCATGGCTAAATGCAGTATGTCCTATGTCATGTAACAGACCTACTATTTTTCCTATACCAAAAAAATTAAGGTCGATCTCTGAGCCAAAGTACTGCACTAATATGTGCTAAGCACATACTCTGTACTAAGCCCTACTTCTATAGAGTGACTATAGCGGTTACGTATGCTGTCTTTGGTTCTTTTAGAAAGATACATCGGAATATCTTTAAGACGTACAAAAACCTTATGTCCCACAATACCCAGTTCACACTCTTCTACAGCAATGTGATAGATGTTCACTCTTCAAGACTTCCCTTTCAGGGCTTATTTTTTACCAGAGACTCTTTGACATTCAGATACAAAATGTTTTGCATTCTCTACTGGTACATCTGGCAAGATACCATGTCCCAAGGTTAAAGATATGTCTTTTACCTACCCATAATCTCTTGTATCGCTTCAACACACGATGTCGTCGCTTCTTTAGAGTAAAGACGGCATGGTTCCATGTTTCCTTGAAGTACATACTTGTCTCCAAGTTTCTCTTTGGCCATAGCCATAGGTGTACCCCAGTCTACACCAAAGACGTCAAAATTACCATAGACACCACCACGCTCTATAAATGCAGAAACACCTTTAGGGAACATGATGATAGGGGTATCAGGATATTTTGATTTCAGGTAGTCGGCTATCTCAACCATGTACTTCCATGAAAACTCTTCATATTTACCTGGTTCAATCGCTGCTGCCCATGAGTCAAATATCTGTACGACATCTATACCCGACTCTATTTGTTTTTCCATATACAGTTTTACAACTTCAGTCACTTTGGCAAGAATGTTATGCAAAAGTTCAGGATTTGAGTACATCATCTTTTTACAAATGTTATACGTCTTTGTACCTTGACCTTCTATCATATACGTCGCTAGTGTCCAAGGTGCACCGGTAAATCCAATGAGGGCTATTTCATCACCTCTTTCATCCAATTGCTTACGTAAAAGCTTAATGGTATCATATACATAGGTAAGTTTACTTGCCGCTTCTTCTCCTCCTATGAGTCTGTCCAAGTCTTCTTGTGACGTTAGAGGGTCGGAAAACTTTGGTCCTTCACCTTTGACAAAAGAGAGGTCCATACCCATTTCATCTGGAATCACTAAGATATCTGAAAATAAAATAGCAGCATCCACACCGACAATGTCGAGTGGTTGTATGGTTACTTCAGCCGCTTTTTTAGGGTCATGACATAAGCTAAGAAAGTCTCCTGCCTCAGCACGTACTGCCATATATTCTGGCAGGTAACGTCCTGCTTGTCTCATCATCCATACTGGTGTGTATGGTGTCTCTTTCCCTAGACATGCGTCTACAAATATTTTACTCATTATTTACCTACCTTACCTAAAAAATATAACCCTACAGCAAGTGCTGTGATCGAACCTGCAAAATACATCATCTCCAGTGGTGTTGTAAACTGTGTATGTAAAACGCGTTGAAAAAAGTTTACTACCAGAACCATCACAATGACTTTAGCGATCTTGTCTTTAAGTTGATCTAATGGAGTGAATAGCCAACAATTTAGACCCATTCTTTCCCTCAGCTGCTGCAATATCTGAAATGAAAAGTTCATACAAACCAAAAGAAAAGATGAACATTACAACAGCGATAAGATACAAGTCTACTGCTCCAATGATACCTGCCACCACATCTTCATGAAAATGTTCAGGGTGCGGTATCACATGGGTGATCACCTGAAATGATTGTACTGCTACAGCCCAAATGTCCATTGATGCGATAACAAAAAGAATAATCGCTCCAAGCAGACCAAATACTACCGCCAAAATAACAACAAGTCTACTGTTCCAAATAAGAGCTTCAAATAATTTTTCAAACATTAGGCATTTTCCTCTAGTTTAATCCATTTTAGTGCAATACGAACAGCGTTTGTTGCTGCCCCTACTCTTACTTGGTCAGCCACACCCCAAATGTGTAAAATATTGTCTGCAAACAAATCTTTTCTTATACGTCCCACATACGTATAGTCTGTATCTGTAGCAATGAGAGGCATCGGATATTCGTTTTTAGACATATCATCTAAAACCACTACATTTTCAAAATTACCCAATACTTCTCTGGCTTTTTCTACACTCACATTCACCCCTTCTGCAAAGGTAATAGTAATAGACTCAGAGTGTGAACGAAGTACAGGTACACGTACACACGTAGCACTAACCGCAAAGTCTGAGTGCATGATCTTATTGGTTTCATTGACCATTTTCATCTCTTCTTTGGTGTATCCATTAGGTTGTGGTACATCAATTTGAGGGATGACATTGAGTGCTATCTGGTGCGCAAAAGCATTACATTCGCTCTCACTTAGTTTGAAGGCAAAAAAGTCTTGCATTTGTCTTACAAGCTCTTCCATCCCTGCTTTACCTGCACCAGAGACTGCTTGATACGTACTGACATCTACTCTTTTGATCTCATACAAGTCATGCAGAGGTTTAAGCAACTGTACCATCTGAATGGTAGAACAGTTAGGGTTAGCGATGATGCCTGTGTCTTCCCAAAGTTCAATGTCTTGAGGATTGACTTCTGGTACTACCAAGGGTACCCTTTCATCCATACGGAAGAATGAGGTGTTGTCTATGACAACTGCCCCAGAGTCTACCGCATACTTCGCATACTTCTCAGAGATACTTCCGCCTGCTGAGAAAAATGCAATGTCAATTCCCTTACCTTCAAAAACGGTTTCTGTAAGTTCTTGTATCTTGTACCTCTTACCCTGACACTCTACTTCCATGCCTACACTGTTTGCCGAAGCAAGTGGCAACAAGTCTCCTATAGGAAACTCAAGCTCTTCAAGTACTCTAAAAAGTTCTTCTCCTACCGCACCAGAGGCACCAACTACTGCTATATTATACTTTTTCACTATTCCAATCCTAATGTATCATCTGTATCGTCACCGTCATCTTCATCCGGTATCTCTTCTTTTTGACATTTTGCAATGCTAACTACTTTGTCTTTAGCCTCAACAGATACTACTTTTACACCTGAAGTATTACGTCCGGCTTTTCTAATCTGTTCCATATCAACGCGTATCATCTTACCAATAGAGGTTAAACACATCAAATCTTTATCTTCTTCTACTGCAACGACACCTACCACATCACCCGTTTTAGCAGTAAGTTTCATAGAGATAACACCTTTACCTGCACGATTTTGCTCACGGTAATCTGAAGCTGTTGTACGTTTACCAAGCCCTTTTTCTGAAAGCATAAGTAATTCATCTGCTTCATCTTCTATGGTGATGGCACCACAAACATAGTCACCTGCTATTTTGAATTTAATCGCTGTTACACCACGTGCCACACGTCCAATCTCTCTTGCATCTTCTACTTTAAATCTAATACACAGACCTTTTTTAGTCGCTACAAAGAGCCATTTGGTATCTGGCTTAACGATTTTAGCTTCTACCAGTGTATCACTTTCATCCAGTTAATTGCTCTGACACCATTACTTCTAATGTTTGAGTACTCAGAAAGGTTTGTACGTTTAACAATACCATTTTGAGTAAAGAACACTAACCCTTTGTCTTCATTAAAGTCAGTGGTTGGGATGATCGCCATGATCTTCTCATCTTGCTGTAGGTTTATGAGGTTCACAACCGCCTTACCTTTAGCCGTACGAGAACCTTCTGGAATACGGTAAACCTTGAGCCAGTAGAGTTGTCCAAGATCCGTTACAAACATCAATGTATCGTGGGTATCAGAAGTAAAGAATCTCTCGATAAAGTCATCATCATACGTCGTTACTGCTGTTTTACCTTTACCACCACGATGTTGTTTCTCATATTGTTTCACCGGTACACGCTTGATGTATCCACGGTGTGTGATCGTCACAACCATCGGCTCATTTGGTATGAGATCTTCTATGTCTATATCATCATAGTCATCTATAATCTCTGTACGACGAGGTGTGCTGTATTTTTCACCTATTTCTACTAGTTCTTCACGGATAATGACATTGATTTTATCTTCACTCTTCAAGATGCCTTCAAGCTCTGCTATGAGTATAAGAAGTTGATTTAACTCGTTTTCGATCTTCTCTATCTCAAGACCTGTTAAACGTCTAAGTCTCATCTCCAGGATGGCTTTGGCTTGTATCTCAGAGAGTTTAAACCTTGACATAAGATTTTCTCTAGCCTCTACATCATCTGCAGAAGCACGGATAATCTTGATCACTTCATCGATGTTGTCTACAGCAATTTTTAGACCTTCTAAGATGTGTGCTCTTGCTCTTGCTTTTTCAAGTTCAAAGATCGTTCTTCTAATGACAACCGTTTTTCTATGTTTCAAGAAAAGGTCAAAAAGCTCCATCAGTTTAAATACTTTTGGCTCTTTATTGGCAATCGCAAGCATGATGATACCAAAGGTCACTTGCATCTGTGTAGACTTAAACAGGTTGTTGAGTACTATCTCACTCATCGCATCACGCTTAAGTTCTATGACCACACGCATACCTTCACGGTCAGACTCATCACGTATCTCAGAGATACCTTCTACATGTTTGTCACGTACAAGTTGTGCGATGTTTTCTATAAGACGAGACTTGTTCACCTGAAAAGGAAGCTCATCAATGATGATGATCTCTTTGGTTTTTGTCTCTTCTATATGTGTCTTTGCACGAACTTTGATACGTCCACGTCCTGTAGTATAGGCTTCAGTGATCCCTTTTTTACCAAAGATGATACCTCCGGTTGGAAAGTCAGGGCCTTTGACTATCTTCATCATATCTTCTATGGTTGCATCTTGGTCATCTATGCGAAGGATGAGTGCTTCTATCAGTTCATCAAGTCTATGAGGAGGAATGTTTGTTGCCATACCGACTGCTATACCACTTGAACCGTTAAGTAACAAGTTAGGTACACGTGAAGGAAGGACATCTGGCTCACTCATAGAGTCATCGTAGTTTGGTACAAAGTCAACCGTGTCTTTGTCAAGGTCACTCAGAAGCTCTTCTGCTATCTTCGTCATACGTGCTTCGGTATATCTCATCGCCGCTGCGTTGTCACCATCGACTGAACCGAAGTTTCCTTGTCCATCTACAAGCGGTGCCTGCATAGAAAAGTCTTGTGCCATACGTACAAGTGCATCATACACTGAGTTATCACCATGCGGGTGATACTTACCGATGACATCCCCGACGATACGTGCAGACTTCTTGTAAGGACTTCTATGTGAAAGACTTAGATCTTCCATCGCGTAAAGTATCCTTCTATGTACAGGTTTTAGTCCATCTCTGGCATCTGGTAATGCTCTACCCACGATGACTGACATAGAGTAGTCAAGGTAGCTAGCCTTCATACTGTCTTCTATCAGTATCTCTTGCGTATTTTCACTATTTTCAAATAAATCAGACAATGCTCTTCCTTTTAAAATTAAGTTGCAATTATTTTATCTCAACATGCACAGTGACTTAAAAAGGCTTAAAATGGCATTTAAGGCTTTATTATGAGGTTTTTTCTATTTTTTTATTTTTTTGGTTAACATAATAAATTATGTAAAAACGCTTATTTTGGCTTCTAAACACTTTAACACAATATTAACTTACTTACCCTATAATACTTTCCAATAATACTATCAGGAATTCTCATGCCCATAGAACAAATAAAAGATGTTGTAGATTACGGTATCATCGGCTTACTCGCCTTTCTAAGTTTCATCACATTTTGGTTTGCCATCGAACGTATACTTTACTACCGCTCTATCAAAGTAGAAAACTACACTAACAAAACTGCCTTAGAACTTGACCTTTCCAAACGTCTTGCTACTATCGCAAGTATCGGTTCCAATGCACCTTACATTGGACTACTTGGTACGGTTATCGCTATTATCATCACTTTTTACATCATCGGTGACCAGCAAGACAGCATCAACCCTGGTGAGATCATGAAACACTTAGCCCTAGCACTTAAAGCCACAGCAGCAGGACTTGTCGTTGCCATCCCTGCTACTGTACTCTACAACGCCCTACTCACCAAAGTAGACACCCTTCTAGCCAAATGGGAAATAGCACAGGACTCAAAATAGTATGAGACGCGAACGCTTTGACAAAATGAATGTTGTACCATTCATCGACATCGTCCTTGTTTTACTTGTTATTGTCCTTGCTACCGCTACTTTCGTCACCAACCAAAGCATCAAAGTTGACTTACCCTCTGCGAGTTCTGAAAAAAGTGAAGATAAAAAGAGTATCTACATCTCAGTAGACAAAGAGGGTAAGTACTTTTATGATAAAGAAGAGCTGGCCTTAGACATCATCAAAGAGAAACTTATGAAACTAGACCCTAAAAAAGACCTCATCTCTCTTAAGATGGATAAGAGTTCAGAGTTTCGCTATTTTGTAGATGTGATAGATATATTGAAAACTAAAGGTTTTGAAAATATTTCTATCATCACGAAGAAATAGTTTCTCAGAATGTTGTGTCACTACCCACTCCGTCATCATCCCATAAGGACGTTTAAGTTGCTCAGTCAAGCTGATGTAAGCTCACAGTCCTACCCTCACGAGCAAACTCTCTACCATCCATAAACACTATCATCGTAGGTAACAGACAAGACTTGAAAATGTGCAGATATCTCTGCATTTTCATGGGCATCTAAGAAGATCTGTTTGAGTTGTGGAAACTCTTTATCAAACACCTCTTTAACCTTGGGTCTAAGTGCATGGCATACATTACAAAACTCTCCGGAGAAGTACAAAAGTACCCCTACTTCTTCTCTTATGGTTTGTTGTAGTTCTTCTAGGGTCATTTTTGTTCCTTAATCTTCGATAATTTTTCTATCTCTTTTCCACGTTCACACAATACAATCTTCCCATCTCTAAATGAAAGAAAACTAAGAGATTCTAAAATAACTTTTGATTGTGCTGAGAATTTATCATAATCTCCATCTAATTCTTCTTCTAGAATCGTGTCAAACAATCTAGATGCTTCTTTTATATATTGTTTATGTCTAATAGCATAAGTGAAAACTATTGATTTTACAATCATATTTATAAAAGTCACTATGAAATCAACACCTAGTGTAGATGTTTGCACAAATAATTTAGCTCTATTCATATCATCTTGTATTGTAAATGGATTATCTAACATTCCCATGGGTGTTATCCATCCTAAATCATCACTTCTATATAAATGACTGTGTATGTTATTTTCCTTTACTAATTCAACATCATAATATGTCAATGATAAATAATATACTGTTAAGATAAAAAATATAAAATAAATAACTGTTAAAAAGATATGACTTGTAAGGATATAGGGTAATATTACAATTATTAAAGTAATTATAAAATATTTAATTGCTTTTTTAAAATGTACTTCATTAGTAAGATGTAATTTATTATCTTTTATGTACATCATTATGAAATAAAAAATCAACAAGAATGTATAAGGTAGTAAGAATAATTTTGTACATTTAAACATACCCACCAATCCATGGTCAAAAAATGGCAAATCTGCATACCATAGAAGTCCAAGAAATAGCCAAAATGCCATAGGAATAACTATCATCAATATCATTGAAAAAGTAAATCCACCAATAAGAATCATTGTTTTTTGTTTTTTGATATCCTGTTGAATTTCACTATATAGCAGTGAACCATCATAATAATTTTCTTTAGCCATAGTTTACTTATCCACCCACTTAAAAATATCCAACACAACAACCTTATCATGCTTCTCATCTATCAAATAAGGGATAGTATAGCCTTTGAAAATATAATCTCTAATGTTTTCATCATAATAATAACGTGACTGCCTAAACTTGTAAGGGAAGTGTGGCAAATCATCTAAATACTCGAAAATCTCTTCTTCAAAAGTGATGCTTGATAGCTCACTGTCTTGCATAATGTATATCAAAATAGTAACAAGTGCCTCTTCAAAAAGAGGATCAAATTCTATTTTCATAAATTTTAGTTTCTTCTATCTTTTAGCTTTGTGCGCATTTCATCCATAGAAACTGTCTTCATCTTTCCACTTCTATATCTATCTACAGCACCAGCAACCCTGTCACACGCCTCATCAAAGGAGATACTAGGATATCCATCGTCCACTATCTCTTCCGCTTCCATCGCAGAGATATACTGCTCTAATCGTTTGTATTTTTCATAATCCATCACTACCACAAAAGGTTTATCTCTCTTCGTTACAAGCATATCATCTCTTAGTGCATCTTGTAGTCGCATGGTATTTTGTTTTAAATCTGAAGCTGTTATAGTAGTCATCATGTCTCCAATTGTCTATTTAGTACATTATAGACAATTGGGCTTAAGTCGGTATTAAGTACATAAAATTTTTAAATTTTAGCTATGGAAGTATATGATTTTTTAATCATCAAACCTCATACAAAGTACATCAATCACCTTACTTTTCAATCCCTCATCAAGCATCGCCATCTTCTTATCAAGTCTATTTTTAGAAATTGTTCTTATCTGATGACAAAGTAAAATAGCTTCTTTGTTGTCTAGCTTTATCATGACTTCGTTTGGGTAGATTTTTCTTCCCTTTTTTCGTGAAGTGATGGGGATGATGGTGATAATGTCCATCTGATTTTCAATGTCATTCGAGACAATAAGTACAGGCCGATGACCTGACTGTTCTCTGCCCATGGTAGGGTTTAGATTTGCCCAATAGATATCAAAATGCATGGTTCTCACTGTCTGCGTATTTGAAATCTTCTTGTATCTCTTCTATATCATCTAAAACCATAGGGTCTTTAGCCATTTGGGCTATTTGATTTTTATAGTTTTCTTTTTTCATAGACTCAATGGTATTTTGTAACGAACTAGATACTAAATCAGAGAAGTTTTTAAAATGATCAAGTATACCCTCTTTTTCTAACTCTAAAAAAAGATGTTCATCGATAGAAACTGTTTTTCTAAGCATGATAAACTCCTTATATGATTTATTATCATACATATTATCATACTTTTATGCATATGTCAATCTAAACAAGTACTTTACTCTTCATACGCTATCTCAAGATCAACCATAAACCTCTTAGCCAACCCTTTAGCCTTACCATAAAAGCCTAATGCAAGTAGTAGGAGTATATATCTCTTCAGCTGTTTCTCGAAAAAGTACTACCCATCGGTCAAACATCTCTGAGGTTAAACCTCCTAAAAACATATGTGGGACAAAAGGGTCACCCTTGTACATGCCACCCTCACCTGTCATTAATGCAGTCCAAAAATTATCGAGTGTGATTAAATGTTCATACCATTTATCATTTTTTAAGTCATCACCCTAGAGCTATGAGAAAATAACGACTAAGAAGATCATCTTTTAAAACTTTGGCGTAGAACTGACGCACCAGCTTTTCAACCGATGCTCTGTCTATTTCTGTAGCTAGCATACCTGTTCCTTCATGTGATTTTAAACATTATATCATGAAGAACAAGAAAGCCTTTGATTTTTAAATTCTTTTGGTGTTGCCTCTGCCCATCTTTCAAACTCTGGATGCTCATCAAAGGGATTTTGTGCAATGTTAAACAAATCATCTACCACAGAAAAGTCACCCTCACTTGCAGCATCTATGGCTTCTTGAAGCATGTAGTTTTTAAGTACATACTTTGGATTGTTAGAAAGCATTTGTTTTTTTCTCTCTGTTGGGTCTATGTACTTGATGCGTTCATCATATCTGTCTAGCCATGTCATTCATAGGCTCATGGTACATTCCTGTAGCTAAGAGTGCCGTTCTGTCTCCCTCATAGTGACTGAGCGTTCTCATAAAAAGCGTATAGTCCACATGAAGTTTTTCTAACATGTCATACATGTCATCTATAAGTTCAGGATCACCCTCTACTGTACCTTCAAGCCCAAGTTTTTTACACATATAGTAATGCAAGTATCTCATATAAACTTTATCGTAGATAGATAAGATCTTTTCCATTTTTTCTACTGTGGTCAAAGGGCTCAGTGCCATCATCAGTCATTGAAGGTTCCATTTGGCAACGGCAGGTTGATTGGTATAACTATAGCGTCCTTCTGTATCAGTATGGTTACATACATTCTCATGTCTAAAATCATCTAAAAATGCATAAGGTCCATAGTCTATGGTAAGTCCTGCGATGGACATGTTGTCTGTGTTCATCACACCATGGTTAAAGCCTACAGACATCCATTGTGCCATGAGTCTAGCAGTGATGACCATCACTTCATTAAAAAGCAGTGTGTAGCGGTCTTTTTTACCGTTGATATGTGGGAAGCTCTCATCTATCACATAATCAGCCAAAGCTTCTAGCTCTTTAAACATCCCTTGATGATGCATAATACTCAAACGTACCAAAGCGCACCCATGAAGAACTTACACGACAAACGATAGCGCCTTTTTCTAGGCTTTCACGTCTGACATCATGGTCTGAACCTATGATCCCCAAACAAAGTGTAGTAGGTATCTTGAGTCCTTGCATCGCTTCACTCATAAGGTATTCTCTGATGCTTGAACGTAATACTGCACGTCCATCACCATTACGTGAGTACTCTGTGATACCTGCACCCTTTAACTGTAGGTGATACTTGTCTATCGTACCTATGTTGATAGCTCTTCCGTCTCCAAGTCTAGGTACAAAATGCCCAAACTGATGTCCCGCATAACACATCGCAAAAGTATCAGAACCTTCTAGGCTTATACTCACCATTGAGAAACTTTACAAAGTCATCTGTATAGAAGTTCCTCTTCATCAATGTTCAGTACATTGCGCTACATCTTTGTTCGCATGTATAAGATATGGATTTATTAGTGGCTAGGTGCTACTTTGTCATAGCATTCATCATCTAATTTTAGGTAAGGATTGGTTAGTTTTAATGTCATTTAATTTCATAAACTTATAGTAGCTAGAGAAGCTTTAAAGTGACTTAGGAGTATAATACACCCAATAATTTAACCGAAGGAATCACTATGGGTAGAGCGTTTGAATACAGAAAAGCATCAAAACTAAAAAGATGGGGAACAATGTCAAGACTTTTCCCTAAATTAGGAAAAATCATCACTATGGCAGCCAAAGAAGGGGGTCAAGATCCAGATATGAACCCTAAACTTCGTACTGCCATCCTCAATGCAAAAGCACAAAATATGCCTAAAGATAACATCGATGCAGCCATCAAAAGAGCTGCAGCGAAAGACCTGGCAGACATTAAAGAGATCACCTATGATGTCAAAGCAGTACATGGTGTTCAGATGATTATAGAATGTGCTACAGATAACAACACAAGAACCGTTGCCAACGTCAAGGCTATCCTTGCTAGAAACGGTGGAGAGATGCTCACTTCTGGTTCACTAAACTTCATGTTTACCCGTAAATGTGTTTTTGTGTTTAACAAAACAGAAGAGATGGACTTAGAAGAACTTGAGCTTGAACTCATAGACTTTGGTCTAGAAGAGATAGAAGAAGATGTAGAGCCTCAAGAGACAGGTGATGACATCAACATCGTAAGAATCTACGGAGACTTTACTTCATTTGGTGAACTCTCAAAAGCGCTTAGAAGACATGAACATCGAAGTAAAAAAAGCGACACTGGAATATATTGCCAATACACCTATTGAACTCAGTGATGAGCATATGGAAGAACTAGACACACTCATTGACAAACTCGATGATGATGAAGATGTACAAACCGTGTTTACCAATATTAACTAAATGGCATAATCAAAATAACTTTTTGTATGAAGAGTTGTTTATTTGAGCGTATCAAAAAGCATACGCTCATAAAAAAGAGGTTCTTTAGTGTCCGTGTTGCTCCACAAAATCCTCGTAGTTACCCTCAAAGTCTATTACTGTACCGTCTTCATTGAGTTTGATGATACGATTTGCAAAAGCATCGATGAGTTCTCTATCGTGAGAGACACAGATGACACCACCTTGGTAGTTATGAAGTGCTTCACCCAGTGCAATAATAGCCTCAAGGTCAAGGTGGTTATTTGGCTCATCCATCACTAAGAAGTTTGAGCTGTCCATCATGATTTTAGAAAGCATGACACGGTGTTTTTCTCCACCTGAACACGCATCTATCTTCTTTTTCTGTTCTTCACCGGAGAACAACATACGACCAAGTGTTTTACGGATGTCATCGATGTGCCATTTGACATCAAAACCTTGTATCCACTGTGGAAGTTCGTCATCTCCTACTACCAAGTCTGTCGTGTTTTGAGGAAAGTAACTATAGGCAATGGTTTGTCCCCATTTGAACGTACCCGCATCAGGTTTGACCTCTCCCATAAGTATTTTGAGTAAGGTTGTTTTACCTACACCGTTACCACCTATAAGGGCTATTTTGTCATCTTTGTTGACTTTAAAAGTCATATTTTCCAGTACTTGCTCACCATCATATGATTTAGAGATACCTTCTACTTCAAGTACCTCATTTCCTATGTCACGGTGTGCTTTAAACATGATAGACGGGTCACGGCGTGAAGAAAGTTGAATCGCTTGTACGTCTAGCTTATCGAGTTGTTTTTGTCTTGAAGTGGCTTGTTTAGCCTTAGAAGCATTGGCTGAAAATCGTCTGATAAACCCTTCTAGTTCTTCTTTTTCTTTAAGCCCTTTTGCTCTGTCCGTCTCTGCTTGTTTTGCTATGAGGTTGGCTGCGATGTACCACTCATCATAATTTCCTGTAAACTCTCGAATGTTCTGAAAGTCAAGGTCAAGGATGTGTGTGACCACACCGTTGATAAAGTGTCTATCGTGAGAGATCACAAGGAGTGTACCCTCGTGACGTTTAAGCTCTTCTTCGAGCCAAGAGATGGTCTCCATATCAAGGTTGTTCGTAGGCTCATCAAGTAACAGCACATCAGGTTTGAGAAACAGTACTTGCGCCAGTAAGATTTTAAACTTATCCCCACCTGTGAGTGAAGACATGAGGTCACTGTGTTGTTCCACAGGAAAGCCAAGAGACTGAAGCAGTTTCTCTATCTTCACATCCGACTCATAGGTAGGGTCTTCATCTGCACAGATCATCTCAAGTTCACCTAAACGGTTGTTGACCTCGTCAGACTCAAAGTCACCTTCCATGTAAAGCTTCTCTTTTTCTTTTTGTGCATCAAAGAGTTTTTTGTTCCCATAAAGTACTGCATCACTTAAAGTAAAGTCTTCAAAAGCATACTGGTTTTGAGAAAGCATGCCCAGTTTCAATCCTGGTTGAAGTTGTACGTCACCATCACTCTGCTCCAGCTCTCCAGCCAGAATTTTCATAAAGGTAGATTTACCCGCACCGTTCGCTCCTATGAGTCCGTAACGCTTACCTACATCTAGGGTTATGTTGATCTTGTCAAAAAGCACTCTCTTCCCGTAACGTTGTGTTAAATTTACTGTACTAAGCAAGTCTTATCCTTATGTATATATATATTACCGGCATTCTAGCATAATGCTCTGAAACTAGTTTAATCTTTGGTTGGTTATAATCAATTCACTCATTAAAATGTGACTTTTCTAAAATTTACATGGTCTAATGTGGTATAAACAGGAACATAAAGTTTTACATCTATTTTTTTGAAGGAACCAAACATGAAAAACCAATTCATCACGTCATTTGCATCTATCTGTGTACTTTTATCCACACAAGCTTCAGGTGATGAGATCTACACAAAAGGTATAGGCACATCCCTGCTCTTTAGTATGGATGAATCACTAAACGCTGGGTGGTATAATTTCAATGAAGATGACAGAAGTATTTTTTCAGCCATCATCCCTTTTACCTACCACTTTGACAGTGACAGTGATGTCTATAATTTTTTTGCAACTGGAAGTATCGGGTTTCAAGATTATGAAGAAAAAAATCTTGAAGATATCAACACTATAGATATGACAAATTATACTTTTTCTCTTGGTGGTGGTGTACGCATCAACCTCACAGAAGATAGTGACATCATGATGGGAGCATCTTATCTTTACTCACGTATTAAGAGTGATGTGGCTTCACCTGCTATTCTCAGTAACCCTCTGTACAATCAAACTGAAACATTTGGAAGTTATTTACTTTCTTCTTCCATAGGATATCATCCAACTATCAATAATTATAAGCCTTATGTCAGAGCAGGTCTAGACTATTACTCTACCGATACAGATGGTAAAATTGATTCCATGTCAGATATCGGAACCACGATTACAAAGATCAAAGCAGGTGTCATCACCCCTACGCTTACATCCATTGCGAGCTATCCTGTCAATGCAGAGCCTTATCTCTCTTTCGTCAATATATCTAATGACATGTCAGATATCACCGGTGTTGACCACTTTTTCACCGTTGGTAATTCATTTTATATGGAAAGTCCTCTTGGCATCGACTGGATAAGTAAAATCAGTTTTGATACAAGCTATACAAAAGGCAATAATTTTGATGGCTTTAATATAGGCATAGGATTAAAGTTCGGTTTTTAACCTAAAAGTGCTACGATATTTTCTATAGGACGACCAATAGCTGCTTTCCCATCTTTGATGACAATAGGTCTTTCGATGAGTTTTGGATTAGCTGCCATAGCATCTATCAGTTTGTCTTCATTTGTTTCTTCTTTGAGGTTAAGCTCTTTATAAATAGCCTCTTTGGTACGCATAAGCTCTCTAGCTGAAATGCCTAACATTTTAAGCATCTGTACTAATTCATCTCTCGTTGGAGGAGTATCAAGATACTTTACAACTTCAGCCTCTATACCTTTTTCTTCAAGCAGTGTGACTGCATTTCTTGATTTGGAACATCTTGGGTTATGCCAGATAGTTACGGTACTCATATCTATATCCTTTAAAATTTTTAAGAGTTTACACTATACTCTATTAATTACCGTATAATTAAAAGATGTCATAAAGAGGATATAAGATGCAAAAGATCATGATACTAAGTGGTGCCGGACTCTCTGCTGAGAGTGGCATCTCTACCTTTAGAGACCATGACGGTCTTTGGGAAAATAACGATGTCATGAAAGTCTGCTCCACGCAAGGCTGGATTGCAGATCGTCAATATGTCACTGATTTTTATAATGACCGCAGACGTGACCTTGAGTTTAAAGAGCCCAATCATGCACATAAAGTATTGGCACAACTTGAACACGATTATCGTGGAAGGGTCATCCACCTGACACAAAATATTGATAATCTTATGGAAAAAGCAGGTGCCCAAGAGGTGATCCACTTACATGGTACACTCACCGATCTACGCTGTGAAGCATGTACCCAAACCTTTGATGTTGGGTATGCCGCTCAAAAGGGTAATGAAGAGTGTCCCCATTGTGGCAATAAAAGGGTACGTCATAATGTTGTTATGTTTGGCGAAGCAGCACCACAGTACAGCCACATTCATGAGGCTGCTCGGCAGTGTACGCTTTTCATCGCTATCGGTACCAGTGGCACAGTCATCGACATCACTCCCATTGCAAAAGCGTTTAAACACTCTATTCTTATTGACCCAAAACGTCAGGAGACTGCCAGCAAATTTGACCCTCATACGTACATCGATGCATACTTTGAGCAATATATTCAGAAAAAAGCGGGTGAGTCGATGGAGGATATGATGGCAATCATCAAAGCACACATGAATAGTCGATAATTACTGTAATCAAACGTATTTGAAAAAAGAGAAGTTAGAAAACCCTACAAAATGAAATACTTTATAAGGTTTTTGATGACGCAGTATTTAGTCTTATTGGGTAAGACCTGTTAATATTTTTTTCATTCCTGCTTGTGCAGTTTCCAATACTTCCAAGTCTTCTTTAGTCTCAATGGCCATAGAGCTCATCCAGTTATATACCGAAGGGAAAGCTATATCCATCTTGTCTTCGGTTTTCTTTTTACTAAGATAGAGTGAACATGGTGCATAAGCACCTGCTTCTGGTCTTGTTTTAGCGATGGTGTAAATGACTGGCAGTTTACAAATAGAGTAGACTTCATAAAAGTTATACTCTTCATATTTTGACTCTTCAAACTCATCACCCAAGTTGTTAAATCCTGCTATCACAAATCCGTTGGGTGCAAGCTCACCTTCAAGACCCATCTTAAATTCATCTAGCTGATCTTCCCATTCATCTTCATCCATGTCCATACTAAAGTTCGTCACAAGTTCACCTTTAGGCTCTTGTATCGTATAAGATAAGGTTTCAAATGAACCATGAGGCATAGCATCTTTTAATGCTTGCTTCACTAGTGCTCTTAAGTCATGTAAGGTTTTATCGTCACCTGGTGCTTTCATGATCTTAGCCATAGCTTCAGCAGTAAGAGAGGAAACTGAAATGGTTTTTTCACCTTTCTTCGTATAAATGGACATACTCATAGGAGCAAAAAGCCCTACATTAGGATATTTTTTCACGAGTTCTAAAACGGTATCTTGTTTGTAAAGTGTAAAAAGATTATACGTATCAAAACCTGATTCTTTAAACTGCTTCACAAAAGGGCCATTCATATCTCTATTGGAAGAGATAGTAAATCCTGCTTTTTTAAATGCCTCTTCAATGGTTGCAGGTGTGATTTTCCCATCTGCATTATCTGAGGTGAAGATCTCAATATCTGCTGTACTCTTTTGTACTACACTTGACTGGACTACTGCATTCTCTGTTGCAAGTACACCACTGAGAACCAATGATACACACACGATTCCTTTTAAAAATAACTTCATTTTATTCCTTTATATTAAATTTGATTACTCTGCAGATTCTTCTATGATATCTGCCATGGTAGATTGTGCATCTTTTAACATGCTTAACAATTTTTCATCTTTTATGGCCAACGTTGATGTAAGATTAGCAATACTCAACGTTACTATTTCTGTTTTATTGCTTCCTTTCTTATGGTAGATCGCCATCGTACATGGTGCAAATGCCCCTGCTTCAGGTTTTGTTTTGGACAATTCATAAATGATCTTCAACTTACAAAGAGAATACGCATCATAGAAGAGGTAATCATCATTTTTTTCTTCTTTAAGTACCGCATTAAAATCAATATAGTTAGCCACAACAAAACCACTTGGTTTCATACCACTTTGCATCATCATCATAAGATCACCCATAGCTTCCACAGCATCAGCATCCTCTACATCAAAAGAGTACTTTGTATACAAAGGTTCATCTGTTTTCAAGTTTTCATACCCTAATGGAGTTTCAATCGCAGAAGGTAATATACTTGCTATAGCTTTTTTATTTAGTGTTTCCAAGTTCAAGAACAATGAGTCTTGCTTTTTAACAATATTTTCTTGTGCTTTAGCTGTTAACAAAGCGATGTAAAGAAAGTTATCACCTTTACTTTGGTAGACAGCTATAGAGAATGGTGTAAAAATACCACTTTCTGCATATTTAGGCACCAATGCCACAGATGTATCATGATGGTACACGGACATGAGATTATAACTCTCAAACGTAGTAGTACCAAACTGTTTTTCGTATGGTCCATTCATATCTTGGTTTTTAGCGACCATATATCCGTGGGCTGTTAAACCATCCGCAAGGGTCTGTGCACTTATTTTGAAGTCTTTATTTTCGACTTTATAAAGTAAGATATCATTATTTGCAAACGCTATTCCCTGAATGAGTAATAACAAGGAGAGCAGTATCATTTTTTTCATCAAATTATCCTTTAGATTTTATACCATAATATAACCATCTTCTGTAAATAATATGTAAAAAATTAATCCTTATTTATGGTTGAGTATAAGTAAACCCTTGAAGTTTTCGTTCTATGATCTCAACAATCCCAGCTGTAGCAAAGCCTATATCATCCAGTAAATCTTTTTTTTCAATATGTAGTGTTCGCATTGTATTTTCACATGCAATAAATTCTACATCATAGGTCATCAGTGCCTCTATGCGCTTACGCACTTCAGGATCACCTTTTTTGAGTAAAGATTTTAACCCTTGACCATAAGCGATCATTACAATTTCAGTGTTTTCTGGTCTGTAAAATTTCATGACATTGTTGACTGTACTGATAATACGGTTTATCTCGTTAACCTCCGCACTCGGTAGTGAAAACACAAGCTGTCTAGGGTTGTCAATAGAAGGTTTTGGTTCTGCAAACTCTGTTTCTGCTGTTGTAAAACTTAACAAACATACCAAAGTTAAAAGTATATTTTTCATTTTTTATCCTTCTCATGTACTTTCTCTTTTGCTTCTTTTAATATCTCTAAAAAATCATTTTTATCCCATGACCCAGGTATATTCATGAGTACCTGTGAATCTTCATCTATAAAAATAAAGCTGGGTGTCAATTCTGTTTTAAGTCCCAAGGGAAGAGTAGTGGTTGATATATCTATGGATACTGAGACAAAATCTTTTTGTAGTGCCTCCACCACTTCTTGTTCTATCATCACTTCTCTATCCATTTTTCTACAGAAATGACAATCTTTTGACATCACCTTAAGCATGATGATTTTATGCTCTTTTTTTGCTTTTTCAAGAGCTTTTTCAAACCCCTCGTAGTGAATACCTTTCTCTTCCAATACTTTTTTCTCTGCATCATAGATATAGGTACTTACCTCTTCAAGTTCATCATCACTGATCTTACCTTTCATACTTGGCATGGTCTCAAAATGTTGCATTACATCAGGTAAACAAACACTTTTATCTCTATCTGGATTCAATACATAATCACCAATAAAAGCAGCGACTTCCATACGATGCATGTCATTGTCACCTTTAGGGTCACCTATACGCTGTTTGAGTCTGTAAGAGAGCTGATTTAATGTAGGTGCGGTGAGTTTCAAAAGGGTATTGTTATGGTCTAAATAATTTTCTTTCAGTTTAGACATAGAGATGAACTCCACATGGCAAGAAAGACATTTCTTATCATATACTTCTTTCCCCTCAGTTGCAAACACTACGCCAAAACACACTAAAGTCAATAATACTATTTTCATTCTTCTTCCTCATCAAGCATTTCAAGTTCTCTATAAGCATCAAAGACATTACGGCTATGTAAGACATCATAGAGTTTCATGTTTTTATATTTTGGCATAGTGACCACTTTTGTAACCTCTTCGATGGAGATATCATTGTCCAACGCTTTTAAAACCTCTTCTTTGAGTTCAAGCAGATAATTTTTTAATGCTACTGTTGCATTGGCATCGGTTCTGTAGCCATGTCCTCCCACAACAACCTTAGGCTTAAGTGCATCTATCTGTTCCAATATTTTAATCGAACCAATGACTGAACCATCACGCAAAGAAGTAAGTCTGTCATTAAAGACAACATCTCCTGCAAATACTACTTTTTCCTGTGGTAAGTATACGATAAGATCACCTGCAGTGTGTGCTTTTTTGACCCATTGTTTGATCTCAAAGGTTTTATCAGCAACGGTGAATGTCAGATTGTCATCAACAACCGTATCGAGCTTGACCACTTTTGTATTGGCATAAAGTGCTTCACCCAAAGTCTGTTGCATTCTGGTCTGCATACCTACGACAACATTTTGCTCATACGTCCTAGGACCTATCAACAAAGCATTTTTGTTTTTATAAAAACTGTTCCCTAACCAATGGTCATCATGATCATGTGTATTGATGACAAATTTAACAGGAAGTTTTTTGATGGCTTGCATCTGATTATATGCCTCTTGTGCATAAGCATAAGTAGGGCCGCTGTCTATGACAACAAACCCCTCTTTTGTTTGGACAAAACATGAATTAACCATATTGCCGCCGTTTTCTTTGCTGATGTTCTCAGGTGCTCCAAAAAAACAATAAACATCCTGACTCACTTTAACAGGCTTCAAGTCATACTCAAAAGCCTGCAAAGTTAAAAACGACAAACATAGGGCAACAATATTTTTCATCTTATATCCTAGAAAAGGTAGTTAAATTCTAAACGATACTCATTATAAGAAACATCGTCTTTACCTGATCTACCTGGATCAGCACTTACTATACCAATACGTACTTTCATTTCAAGATCTTTTGCAAGTTTTGACACGTTATCTAAATGCCAAATAGTGCTGTCAGCTTGTACATTTGTTTTTGCATCATCAAAGTCCTGTACAGCATATCTTAAACTCGTGTTAAAGTAAGAGTTAAATTTGTAAGCTGCTCTAACCATATAGGTTTCTGTATTTGCATACCAGTTGTACTGTGCCATCGCTCTTGTAAATCCACCTGTTGGGAATCCTCTCCATGGAGCAACGATATCTGCTTCATCTGCCACTTTCGAGTAACCGAATCTAAAGAAACCTTTTTTATCTGGCATCTCAATATCTGCTCTTGCTGCAAAAAGACTACTGTCGAGTGAACCCAATACGCCTGTAGCATATCCAGTTAAGTCTTTACCTGTAAGGTTTGTATTACCGGCTACAGCTCCACCACCATCATCCATCTGATGGAAATATCTTACACCTGGTCTAAATGCCCAACCATTCTCAAATGGTATTCTATAGTGCGCTTCAGCCACAATGTCTTGTACTACACCAGGAATCGCCAGTCCACTCAATGTGAAATCAAGATTATCGAAATATTTTGTATTCATATCAACTAAGAACATATCATGGTTTGGATCTTCACCTGCAGCAGTAAAGTTATTATAATTAAGACCTTTATGCACACCTGCATCGTCATTATTATCCCATGAAGTACCAGCAGCATTTTTAAATGTTACCAAATCATGCGCATCTTCATGGTCTCTTAGCTTTTGTTTCCCAAACCATGCTGCTCTTGCGGTAGTCTTTGGTGCTATTTTTGCTGCAATTGATACACCGTCAAATGTGTTAGGTATCATTTTAGTATCATTGGAAGCTGTAAAGACAGACTCGAACATTTGACGACCTGCTTTTACATCAATAGTTCCATTGTTGTATTCAAGGTAGGCTTGTCCTAAAGCATGCATACCATAGGCACCTGTCATTGCAACTTTATTTCTACTAAATGTATCTTTACCCGCTTTAGCATACTTAACTTCGTCATCATCCATTCTAAAGAATTCAGGATTGAGTGAACCATAGTATCCCACTGTGGCACTTATACCATGAAGTGTAGCAGTTTTATAGATAAGGCTACCACCGATACCCATGTTTTTGTTATCTTTTCCTTTAGTACCATCCTCATAAGCTTCATCCGCCCAGTCCCAGTAAAATGCATTCGATCGGAGTCTTCCGTAGAAGATACCTTGAGAAAACATTTCACCTATACTGTCAACTGTACCTGGAAGTGTGTTGTATTCTACAACCATGTTTCCTTTGAGTTTACGTTTAGATGTTGCTGCTTTAACGGGTGCTTCTTTTGCCACTGGCTCCATAGGAACAATGTCCCCTCCAGCTATTGCATATGTACTCATACTACTTAAAAGTAATGCAGTAACCATACTCATTTTTATATTTCCCTTGTTCATTTTAACCCCTTTATATTTTTTAACAATTTAATTTACCTGTGTTACAATAAATCGTGATTTTTCATCACAACCGCAAGTGCCTCGTCTCTCCATAAAAGAGACTAACAATGAATTCAAACAAAGAGACAAGGCACGGTTTTACAGTATTAACAGGTAGCACCTTTTACAGGACATCCACAATCCATATCTAACACTTTCACATTAGACTCCATAGGAATATCAATCACTTTTTGTTTACGAATGTAATCACTGACCACTTCGTAGACTGGACGTATTGCCTTTTTATCTAGGTTTTCACCCGCATTTTGCAAGTTTCCACCCCATGATGACACTCTGTATGTCTTTTTCATATCAATAGGTTTACCCCCGATCATGAAATCAGAAATACGCTTTCCTGATGCTGCAGAAATGGTGATACTGTAACTACCACCTGTGATTCTACTCATATCTCCACCTTGTTGTAAAAGTGGGTTTGCATTAAAGACATTGTCTGCGATATCTTCCATGAGCTTGTATATCACTTCACCTTTTAGATCAAAGGTATATACCTCAGGGTAAGTAATAGCTGTCATCTCATATACATGGTCTTTGATAATGTCATCACCTGGAAGTACTGTTGTACCCCATCTATATCCTGGATTAAAGTTAATGTCACATTTCATCTCATCTTGAATAGCCATACCTATAAGCGAATCAAAAGTTGAGTAGAAAGTATCTCTTTTATAAAGAAGTCCTTTGGTTTTACCTAGTACTTCATTCAGCTCTTCGTTAAAAGGTTTATACCATTTCTCAACCAGATCAACCCCCGCTTTATCTGCAGGGATAAGGTTTGACGCCACAGGTATCAATTTAAAGTTATACCCTGCCACTTTTTTATCTTTTATATCTAAATCAAGTCTTGAGATATACTTACCATGACTTCCTGAGATAAGTATCACTGTATCATTGACAATAATAGGCTCAGGACTAGGATCATGAGTATGTCCACTTAAAATAAAGTCAACACCAGTCACTTTTTTTGCAAGTTCCTGATCGACAGAGAAACCATCATGACTGAGTACTACAATAGCATCTACTTTTTTCTCATTACGAAGTTCATTCACATACTCTTGAAGTGATTCGTGACGCAATGCAAAACTCCAACCTTCTGTAAAGTGTTTAGGGTTTGCAGTCGATGTAAACGGGAATGACTGCCCGATAATACCGATCTTAGCTCCACCGATCTCTTTGATGCTATATGGAGGGAAGATCAATTCTTCAAACTCATCTGAGAAAGGATCATTGTCAATCACGTTTTGAGAGATAAACTCTCCTTTTAGCATACCAATGAGTTCATGAACACGTTCTTTACCGTAAGTAAATTCCCAGTGTCCAACCATCACATCCACACCCAAGTAGTTTTGAGCATCTACGATAGCTTCTCCATCAGTTTTAAGTGCAACAGCTGTCCCTTGCCAAGTATCTCCACTGTCTAAAAGAAGTACATTTTCAGCACCTCTCTCTTTTTTTACATGGTCGATAATTGGCTTCATGTGTGCAACACCACCCATTTTCCCAAACTTTTTAGCAAGTTCTGAAAAGTCATTGTGTGTATCAAAATACGCATCTAAACTTCCTGGAGCAATGCCATAGTATTTTTGAAAACTTTCACCACAAATAAAACCTGGTGTTCCCACCAAGTTTTTAGCAGAGATAAGTGTCGATGGCTCTCTCCAATAGAGTGGCTTAAGGTGTGCATGCATGTCACAAATGTGAAGTATCGTTGCTTTACCTTTTGGTTTAAAATCTACCACATCAGAAAAAGTCAAATTTTTAATACGTTCTTTGCCTGCTTCACCAGCAAAAATATTTGTTCCTCCAGTTGCCCCTAGTAACCCTAGAGTCGCTGCAATCTGAAGGAAGTCTCGTCTATCTATTTCCATGTTATCCCCTTATCTCTTCAATCCAGGGATAGCCATCGTTTTTTTCTTATCCGCTGCAAGTTTATTTACGTATACTTCTAAAGCATTCATTTCTTTAGATCCTATTGGAATAACTGCAAGCAATGCATTTTTCATACATCCTTGAAATCTTCTTTGAGTTGTTCTAAGACTTGATTTTGTCATTCTGTATGCTGGCCATGTACCTGCAACATTATTCTCACCCAAATCTGGAAGAGGCTGTGTTCTAAGCACTTGACCAATGATATCTGCACTATGACAAGAGTTACAAGAAAGTCCTCTGCCCCCTCTTGCAGTCATATATGTTTTTTCACCTAATGCATAGGCTGCTTTAATGTGCTCATCTGCAGTAACATCAATGTTGATCACTTCATCATTTGCTAATGATTTTACATAGGCAAGCATAGAAAACATTTTTCCGGATTTGAGTTCTGTTTTCTTTTTACCCTGTTCTACTTGCATCGCTTGCATGACTTGATCCAGCCCTACAACATTACCAAGTTTTGCTATATATCTTGGAAAACCCGCAATGTATTTAGGTAATTCTTTTTCAGAAATACCTAAAAATTTTGCTAAAGCTGCTTCTCCACCTAAATTTTCTTCAAAAATTTCTCCACCTTCTTCTACAAAGATATCAGCAGGATTGTTTTCTAACATTTCTGAATACATAGCTCTATCGGCATCACTCATAGCAAACTGTTCACCGGCACTTACCGTTACAGTTCCCATAGTCACCAATAGAGCCAAAGGTAATATTACTCTTTTCATTGCTTATCCTTTTGGCTTAAGTTTTTTACTCTTCGAATTTTTCTCACCTGTGTTATCAGTATAATCAACCGTAATTGTTCCTTTTCCTGGTACTTTTAGGTTCACTGAGAAATAAGGGTTAGTTGAAACAGTTTCCCATACTTTCATAGTAGTGAATGCTTTACCATCTAAAGAGAAAGTAATATTATCTATAAAATGTGCTGGTATTACTTCACCTGTTTTTTTATCTTTTTGCAAACCTGTATCCATCGGGTGAATTACAATAAAATCAACTTTTACAATATCTCCCACTTTATACTTTTTAGGTTTGATCTTGATCATCGACTTTCTTTCTTCTGCCATCTCTTATCCTTTTATAATTATTATTATTTTTTTCTTTTCAATTACCCGAAGGAAATCCCCTTGGGTGACTCTGAGTAAATCTTAACGTTTGTAATGAAAAACATCGTTTGATGAAATCAACCACAACCACCAATAGTTACTTTAACACTTTTCCCTGCTTTCATAAATGTACCATCGCTAAGTTCTACCAATGCCACTACGTCTTGTGTACCACCAAGTTTAACTCTCGTTGCGAAATAAGCTTTTGCATTGAGTGGTGTCAACATGACATCCGCACATCTAGCGTTACCATTTTTAGTACTTAAAACATGGATAGCTTTCACATAGTTGCTTTCTTCCATAGGAGTGTCTACTTCAACTTTCACTGGAACAACTGCACCATTTTCTGCGATTTCAGGCACAGTTAATTTTACTTTGTCGCTGTCTGCTACTGCTTTACCACCTGTAATAGCTGCTACGGCTGCATCATAACTCAATACATTTCCACCCTTTGGTGCTTCTTTTGCAAATAATCCTGAAGGTGTGATTGTTGCTGCTACAGCTGATACTGCACAAATACTTTTTATAAAATTTCTTCTTTCCATTCTCTATTTCCTTTTACTTTTTCTTTTTTTCTGATACAACGTACGCAGTATAATCACAAATCTCTTGCTCGTTAAAGAGTCCTGTAGTAAGGTTAACTGTCATATGGGTATTTGTATTATCAATTCTAGGATCTGCAATTTTCTGATAGACAAATTGTGCATCTCTTACTTTTGTATCCAAGAACATTGCCTTATATCCTGTAAGACTAGGACCAATATTTCCAGCACCTTTCGCACCTTCTATGTCATGACATGCTACACAGTTACCATACTGTTTAGCCTCTTTTTTCACTTTGCCATCTTTACCTTTTGTCTCAACAAATTGTGCTAATCCAGCTGGTAATGCATTCTTTTTCGCTTTTTCACCATTGAGATTATGGAACATAAATTCCCCTCTAGCTATTGCACCCGCATCAGCCAAATCACAAGATTTTGGCATAGTATATACAGTTGCTCCAGCAAACAAGTCTTTTTCTATTATCTTACTTGCATCTGCCATATCATATGCTTTTGTCAAGTCCGCAGCTACAATAGATGCTGATGCTGATAAAAACAATGTTGTGAAAGCAAGACATTTTATTTTTGTATGCATTCATACTCCTTTTATTTGATTTCGTATGAATCATAACAAGAGAGTGTAAAGATAGTGTAAAAAAAATAGATAAGTATTTATAAATTTTTATTATTTATAAATATATTTTTTAATATGCTACTGATGCAAAAATTATACATAGAAAAGAACCTAAAAGATATAGCGAAATTTTGTACCTTCACCAAATACAGAATCAATTTCTAAAAGAATATCTTCCTCATCAATAATTTGTTTGACAATATTCAATCCTATTCCAAATCCACCTTTGGCTTCATCTTCTCTATAATATCGTGAAAATATTTTGCTGATGTCTTTTATACCCACACCATGATCTTTCACCTCGAAAACAATATGCTCATCCATCATTGACATATTGATTTCAACAAGGCTATTGTCTTTACTGTATTTGATAGCATTTGAAATAGTATTGTCAACAATACGTTGTAGTTTCGTTTTTGAAAACACAGAGGTTATCTCTGGGATAATGTTTGTTTTAAGCTGTATCTGCTTAAGATTGGCAACTTCTTGAAAATAATCTACTCTGTTTTGAACAAATTCACTAAAGTCCAAAAGGCTTTTTTTATGTTCAATCCTTCCTTCTTTTACAAGGTAGTCCATATCATTATAAATAGTAGCAAGTGTTTTCGAAGCAGCCTTAATACGCCATAAGTATTTATTTTCACCATATTTATTGGCAAAAAGATCCGAATTCAGGTTAATAATACTCAAAGGCGTATTGATCTCATGCATAGCATCTTTCAGGAAATTATCCAGCTGTATATTGACTTGCTCAAAAGGTCTCGAAAAATTCCTGAGTAGTAGAAATGAAAATATAAACAAAGCAATCATAATGGCAATCATGATGATTGCCGCAAAAAGATAAATATCATTTGCCGTATGCATCGTTGAGACCAATAGATAGTTAGCACCAAAATAATAATCATGAGGGAGTGTATAAACATAATAATAACGACTGCCTTTTTGATGAAAACCTTCAGTAAAAGACAAAGGTTCAAAATCTAATGTAGTAAATAACGTTTCATACTTATTGGTATAGAGCGCTCCTTGATACTTTTTATATCTTGGAAAATGATAGACCTTATCTTCATTTTGATACTGTTGCATAGAAGTAATGATCTTCTTAGTGTGTAGTTCAAGTGATAGTTTTACTTTGGCTTCATCTATCTGTAAAAGCAGTTGAACATACACAACAAGAGGTGCTATGAGTAAAAAAGCCAATATAGCCGTATAAAAAAAGGCATATTTGCGGGCAAATTCCTCTGTATTAAAAATCAATGCTATATCCTAATCCACGTACATTTTTAATAAAATCTTTTTCAAGTTTTTTTCGTAAATTCCCTACCTGCACACGAATATTTGCAGAATCAACCCACTCTCCCCATACCTCTTCCCAAAACATTTCACAACTTACGACTGATCCTCTTTTTTTAATCAGTAGTTCTAAGATCTTGGTCTCTGTTTTTGCAAGGACAATACTCTCACCATGAAAAGTAAGCTTCATCTTTTTTAGATCATAACTATATCCTGAGGGTAGGTCTATACTTTCTACAGTAGAAGCGAAACATTGAAGTTTCATCACCTGTTCAACACGCAATTTCAATTCTGCAAGATCAAAAGGTTTACGTATATAATCACAGGCACCACACTCATATCCACGACTTAAGTCATCTATATCTGTTAACGAGGTAATAAAGATAGCTGGTGTCTTAGTACCATCTTTACGCAATTCCTCCAACATTTCAAAACCGTTTTTTTCACCTGGCACTTTCACATCCAAAAGCATTAGATCATAGACATTGTCATAAATCGCATCATACGCTTCATCAGAATCGATAAAACAATCCACTTCATAGCCACTGTCCTCTAAAAATTCTCTCATACTTAGCGCAAGTACACTTTCATCTTCTAAGATTAATATTTTCATTGTATCGTGCCTTCTTTCTTCTCGTTATGTTTATTTTTAAGAATGATATCTATCAATTCTTCTTTACTGTATGTCTGAAGTATCCCCTTCACTTCTCCTTCTAATTCCACTTTGTCTTCTACTTTAAGTTTAGGTAGAAGGCCTAACATCTTTTTATCATACTCATTGCGAAAACTGTCATTGGGGGCTTTCCAGGTATTGACAACATTTTGTATATCTTCATCTGAAAATTGTGTAAAAGCAGATAAACTTTGATGTTCTTTTTCCTGATTTTTGAGTGCATCTTCTGGTATACACAATAGATAAATACCAATTTGTTTTCCTTCACCATTCAACATAGGTTCATGTAAATATAAAATATCATCTTCATAATAATAGTTTTTTAACAACAGGTTTTCCCAATCCAACATTTTTATCTTTTCCATATATTGTTGATTATAATTTTGATTAGAAATGATATATTTGTTTAACACAGGAAAATTACCCATAAGTTCAGCTTTATCCAAATATTTCTCATCCATTAAAGCAAAAAGTTCAATCCCTTTTTTACGTAACTTCAGAGTAAACTCATCAATAAACTTAATGACTTCCAGATAACCAAGTACCGTGTTCCCACTGCGCATAGGAATGGTAGCTTTTAACGTCAGTAATCTACCCGTCTCCATCCCTACTTTTGGTCTTGTATTCTTCTGCAACGAGTTTAAGTCATCCCTAAACCACCAAATAGGCATCCCCTCATACCCTTCTGCCCAACTGCGTGCAAAAATAAAAAAATCTGGTGTAAGTATCTGGATACGCAACGTTTTTAAATGTGTATATTTTTTAAAACGTTCAGTGATTTTACTTAGGATGAGATAACCTTGCGCCTCATTGTCTTGACTCAGTGCATTTTTTAATTCTCCATCCTCAGAAAGGGCTAAAGATAATGAAAGCAGATCAACCATCTCATAATCCAGTCTTACCCTAAAGTCACTGATAATGTCATCTCCTAAACTGATGAGTCTGTCTTCATTACTTTGTTTGAGTAAGAAAAACACAGAGATAAAAAGAATCATCAACACACCAAAAGTAATATAGATCACTATTTTGCTCATATATTTTTTAGGTGTACAAGATATTTTTTTCATATTTATATATTATGATCCTCATTTATTATATTTTATACTTTCTTTATACTATAATGTTATCCTATCCTAATACTACTAAAAAGGTTCACATATGAAAAAAGTCATTTATATCCTGTTACTAAGTATCGGAATACTCTCTGCACAAGAGAATGCTGCAAAAATAGTGTATGATCTCACCACTAAGGATTTAGCTAATTTTGAATTACGTATCCTAAAAGCGACGGTCGCTAACAAGGCATATTATGAAGGCTCCTTACGTGATCTTGATGTTGCTGTTGTCATACATGGCGGTGCCTACAAATATTTTATCAAAAACCCAGAACAGAGTAAATTTAAAGACGACCAGGCATTGATATCAACCTATAAAACACTTGCCAAACGGATAGAAACTATGGCAAAAACGTATGATGTTGAGTTCTTAATGTGTGGATCTGGTATGCGTAAACATGCGCTCACAGAAAAAGACATCTATGACTTTGTCAAAATCATCCCCAATGCAACCATTGGGTTGACCGACAAACAAAATGAAGGGTATGCTTACATACCTGCTAGAGACTAATATAAGTTTTTAGCTCTTGTAGGTTGCTCTTGAGTTATGACTCATGGTTACATTTACCATGGTATTTCCCAGCGTGATGTAGCGTGACTATCTTTTTGTCTACACCTGTGATGAGGCTAGTGTTTTTACCATCATAGTCTATGTTTGAAAGTAGATAGCGCACTGCATTAATACGTGCTCTTTTTTTATCGTTTGCATCGAGTTCACACCAAGGTGCATGGTCTGTGCCGGAGATGTTGAACATTTTGTCACGTAAGGTTTCATACTCTGGGTATGCATCCATCGATCTATAGTCCAAGTCTGAGAGCTTCCAACTTTTAAGCGGGTCATCTTCTCTGTCTTTAATACGGTTTTTCTGCGTTTTGTGGGAGATGTTCAGATAGAACTTGAAAAAAAGTACACCATCATCCACCAACATCTCCTCCACACCATTGACTTGACTATAGAAATGGTCATGCTGTTCTTGTGTACAAAAACCAAAGACCTGTTCGATGCCCGCCCTGTTGTACCAAGAACGGTCAAAAAAGACTATCTCTCCTGCGTTAGGTATCTGCTTGAGATGACGCTGAAAATACCACTGTCCTAGCTCCTTAGAGTTAGGCTTAGGCAAGGCTACAGAACGTGCTTCTCTTGGGTTCAAGTACGCATTGAACTCTTTGATGGTAGAACTCTTACCTGCTGTGTCCATACCTTCAAAGATCACCAATAGTCTCTTCTGGTTGTCTATGATCCATTTTTGAAGTTTCACAAGTTCATGTTGCAGTTTTAAAGACTCTTTCTCATAAAAGTCATTTTCAATTTTCCCAGATTTTTTAAAGACTTTAGAGGTTTTTTCCTCGTACTCTGCCAGTTTTCTGGTATAAACGATTTTTTGACTACTCATCACTGTCATCCTTTGGGGATTCGTAAGCTTTTCTGTTCTGACCATAACGCTCTTCACTCTCTAGTTTCATGAGTAAACGTGCGTTGTTCATGCGATGTTTGGTATTTTCTTCAAACGTCGTGTCAAATCTTTCTTGCAGACTTTTATGCTCAGCTACTAAGCTTGTGTACATCCCCTCTTTTGCTTCCAACTTAGCTTTGGTTTGGCTCAACTCTTTTTCATTTTCGTTGAAACTTTTTTGTAAGAGAAGGTACGTTTCATTGGCTGTTTTCAGAGTACTTTTTGTCTCATCAAATTGTGCCAGTTCCTGCTGGTTTTTCGCATCTTTTATCTTGTATTCTTGTAACTCTTTTTCTATCTTACTGATGTGCTCTGCTTTTTCTTTGTTGTCAAAGACCAGATTGTTATATCTGTCTTTATAACTCTTCACTCGCATCGAAGAGACCACTATCACCAGTACGATGGCAAGCAACACCGCGATGGCGATGCCCCCTATGAACATCATGGTTGAATCATTTTGTATAGTTGCCAGTGTTTCTTGCATCTTAACCTCTTATGATGTCATAGTCAGTGGGAACTTCACATGTCATGCTCTTTTTAGTCAAGTTTCCTTTTCCGTACTTCACTTTCTTAAAGACAATTTGTACTTTATTGTCCAAGTCATCAAAGTAGGCGATGCTGTGCAGTTTCTGCTTGTTATTTACTTGTATGGTATAGCTTTTATTTTCATACTTTGCCACATAGACATTTGTACTATGGAGTTTTGCTTTTTTAAGTATCTCAGAAAAGTTAAACCCTTTGTTTATGAGGTAGTTTGAGACCTGTTCCAAGTCATGGTCCACCACTGTCAGTTCAAGTCCATTGGTACACACCTCTTTTTTCGTAGGCTTCGTGTAAGACCATTTAAGCAGTGATTCATTTGAAAAACGCACTTTACCACTGTAGTCTATGGTCTTTTTCTTGGTGTTGGTTATTTTTTGTGTAAAGTCTGCAGTGAAGTTTTCCGGAAGTACTAAAGGTGCCGCATACGCATACAAACCTAGCATTAAAATCCATAATATTCTCATTCTTTTGTCCTTAAGTATAAAGTTAAATATACCAAAAAGTCACTTGGTATGGGATTATTGTCTCTTAAAATTGTGGAATGATTGGTGCATATTTATAGAAGCAGATCATTTATAAGTAGCTAGACTCCCCCTCCACCAAAGCCATAAAGCGCACACACATTGGTACCTATCTACTTGTCTGTTGTGTCTATGTTGGCTTTTATCTCGATGAGTTTTTTAAGAAAGGTGTAAGTCACTCATATTTCACGTTATAAAATCAAGAAGTCAAAGCTTCAAGTCTCTCTTTGCGTTCACATTTTACCTTTAGTAGAAAACCCACTCTTCTTCACTATCTTCTTTTCATCTGACGCAAGTTTTCTTTCTACTTTTTTCACATCTTCTTCTGGTGTCAGATTTTCAGGGGTAATGCCACGTGAGATGAGTGTTTCACGTACCGCTTTATTGTTCGTGACATGTTCAGTCGAAATTTCTCTTTCCGTATCCATTCTTTTTTCTTTGGCATTAAATATTGTGATCTCTGTAGCAAAATCTTTGGCTTTCAACAAAATGGTAGGCATACAATCGGCTAATGGCTTATTTACAATTCCCCATTTATCTTTCATTTGTTGGGTACTTTTGCCAAATAATGCACTATCACCTTTACTTCGGATGAGTCCAAAATTTTTATCGTTTCCCGTCTGTTCGTAAATCACGGATGAGAGTTCTTTTTCTGTTTGTTTAAGTTTTTCTCTTGCTTGGACTCTCTCATACGCTAAAATTTTTTGTTCTATGAGTTCAGCTTTACGTGTCTGTACCGCAAAATAAGTCTGCGCAAAAGCAATCTGTTCTTTAGTACTATCACCATTTTGTGCTACAAGATAACATGCATACCTAGTTAGCATGATGTCATCTATCTCTTTTGTAGCTCCAGAGCCTATTTGAACCATTTTCCCGATATCGGCAAAATGGTCTGTTATCTCTTGTCCCGATAACTCACAAGCTGTTCTTGCTTTGAAGATAACGTTTTTAAAGTTATCCCATTTGGTATACCCCAAAAGTTGCTGCAAGTCTCTAGCTAACCAAAATTCAATACCTTCTTCTGTTTTATGTGAACAAGATTCAAAATTTTCTGTCAATGAATGTATGATTTGTATTTCCAAACTACTTTCCTTTAGCATTTTAGAGAGTATGACATAGTTTTTTTATTTTAGATAAAAACATGTCAAATTGCCATCTTTTAAGCATAGGGATTTATCCATTTCCACCTGTCCCAGTTACAGTCAAAAGTCTTGTCCAATCTTTTTAAAGTTTCATGCAGGTTTTCATCTGACCATCTTTTTTGACTAAAGTCTTTTTGCACAAAGTTTTTAAACCCATAGTAAAACTGTTTGATAAGCATTTGCTTTTCAATGACCGTATCTAGCACAATATGCTCTTCTTTGTAGATGCAGTTTTCTAAGGCATAATGGTCATCATCTACCACGACAAACCTAAGATATGTCTCATCAAGAACATAAACAAAAAGTTTTTTATACCGTCCTTCTTCTTCTATCTTCCATCCTGTTTGCAGTCTATCCCACCTTATGCCTTCCATCCACCAGACGAAAGCATCAAAAGGTTCAAAAGCATAGCTACAATGTATGATGATAGACGTACGTTCTGTAGTAAGTATGAGATGTATCCAGCCTGTCTGTTCTGTAGGTTGCATAAAAGAGACTTTGAGGTCTGTCTCTATGTTGTGTGTTTTATGTGTAAGGAGTTTTTTGAGCCGTCTATACTCTTTTTCAGCGTTGAGCGTTCTAGGTTTAAACGTTTTCACTTTTTCTTGTTTAGCGTGAGGTTGTAGTCTGGCGTGGGGTTAAGTGTGTAGCCTAACACTTTGACAAACAGGTCATCCAAAAAGCCGTACTGGTACTGCTCTTCTTTGGACGTCTTGATGTTGGCTATCTTAGGTAGGAAGTCCGTTTTGTACAGTGCATAGGCTTCGTGTACACGGTTTTTGTCTATGTTGCTCAGGTAGTTGCGTAGGACGGAGTTTTGAAAAAGTGTCATTATCATACAAGCCTTGTGGAGTGGATAGTACAAAAATTATATCTAAAAAACATTGAACGCACAGAGTGGGTATCGGCTAACGGAGTATTAATCACAATTTAGATAAAATAATCACTATTATAATATTAGGTAAGACATCCCATGATAAAAACTATCCTTAGTGTTTTTGGCACTCAAAATGACAAAATCGTAAAAAACTATCTTAAAAAAGTAAAACACATTAACGCACTTGAGTCACAGTATGAAGCGCTTGATGATGAAGCCCTCAAAGCAGCCTTTAACGTACTCAAAGCAGATGTACAAAGTGGTGCAAGAACATTAGATGCTGTACTCTCTGAGTCCTTTGCCATCACCAGAGAAGCTTCAAAGAGAACCCTCAACATGAGACACTTTGATGTACAAATGGTAGGGGGTATGGTACTCCACGATGGTAACATCGCAGAGATGAAAACAGGTGAAGGTAAAACACTTGTAGCCACACTTGCCGTAGTCCTTAACGCCATGGAAGGCAAAGGGGTACACATCGTTACCGTGAACGACTACCTGGCCACCAGAGACAGCGAAGAGATGACACCACTCTATGAATTTTTGGGCTACACCGTAGGCTGTTTAACCGCAGACATCCATGACGACTTTGGCAGAAAAGCACAGTATGCTGCAGACATCACGTATGGTACAAACAACGAGTATGGGTTTGACTACTTACGTGACAACATGAAAGTACGTGCAGAAGAGAAAGCACAAGGTAAACATCATTATGCCATCATCGATGAAGTAGACTCCATCCTCATAGATGAGGCTAGAACGCCACTTATCATCTCTGGTCCAACACAACGTGACTACAACCACTACGCAAGAGCAGATGCCATCGCTAGACAGATGGTAGCTGGTGAAAAACTGGTCACCAGAGCCGGTGATCCAGAACAAACCACGGGTGATTTCATCGTTGATGAAAAAAACAGAAGCATTGTTATGACAGAAGACGGGCTACAAAAAGCGCAAGACCTTTTTGAAGTGGAGAACCTTTATAATTTGGAAAATGCTACACTCTCTCACCACTTAGACCAAGCCCTCAAAGCACACTATATCTTTGTAAAAGACAAAGACTATGTGGTACAAGACAACGAGCTCATCATCGTAGATGAGTTTACAGGAAGACTCAGTGAAGGCAGAAGATACTCAGAAGGTCTCCACCAGGCACTCGAAGCCAAAGAAGGGGTAGAGATACAAGAAGAGTCACAAACCCTAGCAGAGATCACTTACCAAAACTACTTTAGACTCTACGACAAACTCGCAGGTATGACAGGAACTGCACAGACAGAAGCTACTGAGTTTTCTCAGATTTATTCACTGGATGTTATCTCCATCCCTACCAATGTTCCTATCGCAAGAGATGACAAAAATGACCTCATCTACAACACTGAGCGTGAAAAACTTGATGCGGTGGTCAAACGTGTCAAAGAACTTCATGCCAAAGGGCAGCCTGTACTCATAGGGACAGCGTCCATAGAAAAATCAGAAATGATAGATGCAAGACTTAAAAAAGAGAAGATCCCTCATAACATGCTTAACGCCAAAAATCACGCACAAGAAGCAGAGATCATCATGAATGCGGGACATAAAGCGGCAGTCACCGTGGCAACTAACATGGCAGGACGTGGGGTTGACATCAAGATAGACGATGAAGTAAAAAGTCTTGGCGGACTCATGATACTCGGTACAGAAAGACATGAAAGTAGACGTATAGACAACCAACTTCGTGGGCGTTCAGGTCGTCAGGGTGACCCAGGAGAGAGCCAGTTCTTCCTTAGCCTTGATGATGACTTGCTACGCATATTTGGTGGAGAGAAGATCAGAAATATCATGGCGAGACTCGGTGTCGAAGAAGGTGAGTACATTGACTCCAAAATAGTCACCCGTTCTGTTGAGAAAGCACAGAAAAAAGTAGAGAACCAACACTACGAGTCAAGAAAACACATCTTAGAATATGATGATGTAGCCAATCACCAACGTAAAGCCATCTACGCCTTTAGAAATCAGCTTCTTGACCCAGAATTTGACATTGATTCAAAGATCAAAGACAACCGTGCAGAGTACATCGCACACCTTTTTGTGCTTTGTGATATGTATGCTGGTATGCCTACAGAAGACTTTGATGTTGAGAGACTTGCAGCCCTCATCAAAGAAGAGTTGCACATCGAAGTAAAAAGTGAACAGTTCAAAGACAAAGAAGTCCCAGAAATGACAAACATGATCACCGAGATGATGGAAAATCTGTATGAAGCGAAAATGTCACAGTTAGAGCCAGAACAAAGACAAGAGATAGAACGCATCTTATACTTACAAGTACTTGACCCACAGTGGAGAGACCACCTCTATGAGATGGATGTACTTAAAACAGGTATTGGGCTTAGAGGGTACAACCAAAAAGATCCACTGACAGAGTATAAACAAGATTCTTACAAACTCTTTACTGACCTCGTACAGCGTATCAAAATGGAAGCAGTTAAAGTACTTCAACTTGTACAGTTTAACTTTGAATCTCCAGATGAAGAAGAAGCAGCAGTTGAGCAGATACTTGAAGAACTAGAATCAGATGTAGCCAATGCAACCCTCAATACAGCAGAACCAGCAGAAAATAAAAACTCGCCTTTAAAAGCAGAGAAAAAACCAAAAAGAAATGAGCCATGTCCTTGTGGTTCAGGGAAAAAATACAAAAACTGTTGTGGACAAAGTGGCCCTAAAAAAGGACTGTTGGCATAATGGCTACTATCACCTCGCCTAACAAAAAATTTGTTAGGCGCATCATCACACACTACCTAAAATACGACAAAGAAAATCCTTTTATCTTCATCTCTGCCATGTTGGCATTTTTAGGTATAGCCGCAGGTGTGATGGTACTGATGATCGCTATGGGAATCATGAACGGTACACAAAAAGAGTTTACAAAAAAACTCTTCGTGATGAACTACCCGCTTACGGTACTCCCTATAGAAGAAGAGGCCGTGAACGACACGCTCATACAAACCCTTACTGAAAAGTTCCCTCATCTCAAATTTAGCCCCTATTACACCACACAGGTCATCACTAAAAATGAAGGAGCGGTGCAAGGTTCTTTACTTTATGGTGTCTCTTATGAAAAAGAAGCTGCTATCAATGAGATATTTGACAAAGCAAAAGGTACAGGTACTAACAAGTTTAGAGTCGTGATGGGGGAAGGACTCTCTTTTGAGATGAATGCCCCTAAAGGTGAGAAAGTGACCCTATACTTCTCAGAACAACAAGCCATAGGCTTTGGTACCATGCCTCTACAAAAACGCTTTGTGATAGATGGTGTCTTTAAGTCAGGACTCAAAGCCTACGACAAGGCTATTATGTATACATCACTCGAAGCCTTTGAAAAACTACTTAAACGCTCGCATGGCAGCTACGATGGTCTGCACATCTACACTGAAAAACCCTTAGATGAGATAGAGGCTATTAAAGCCGTACTTCCTGACAATGTTGTCATAGAGGGGTGGTGGCAGCAAAATGGAAACTTCTTTGCAGCCATGGAGATGGAAAAGAAAGCCCTCTTCCTGGTTTTACTTCTCATCATCCTTGTAGCTTCACTGAACATCATCTCCTCGCTACTCATGACCGTCATGAGCAGAAGAAAAGAAATCGCTCTCATGCGTACACTAGGTGCTACAAAGCAAGAAATAAAAATCATATTTTTTAGGTTAGGTTTTATTATTGGGTTCTTTGGTATTTTCATTGGTATTATTCTTGGAAGTACTGGTATTTGGATACTTAAAACGTTTGATATTATTTCCATGCCTGAAGATGTGTATGGTACCAGTAAGCTTCCTGTAGACCTCACCATGAGTGACTTCAGTTTCATCATTTTGGGTACTAGCATTATTATCTTACTCTCTGCCCTCTACCCTGCTAAAAAAGCTTCTCAAACTGATCCACTCACTGTTTTAAGGAATGAATAGCCTTTTTGCTCAAATCTTTTTTGACATTTTTTTGACATTTTTACTATATACTTATGGCATCAAAACATAAGGAAGATACGATGAAATCTGATCTGGAAAAATCTATAAAGAAAGTACGTAAGGCACTTAAACAGACCACATACGATGAAAAGAAGATGCAACTTAGACAAGAACTAAAACAACTCAAAGATGCTTTGTTGCATCAAGGTTTATCCAAAGAAAGAGTCTCTTAATCAAAGATGTCCAACATTGAGTTTCCCTGATCAAAGACATCGAAGACAGAAGGTTCTCTTTCATCTTTATCATCAAAAACATTAAAAAGAGAATCATCAAACATTTCAAACATACCATTATAGACTTTAGAACTTTTATACATCACACCTGACATAAACTCTGTAGATTCTCCTGTTCTTTTAAATCCTCTATAAAAACCAGTCGTTGCCTCTTTCGTGTCTCCCAGTATGGTATCTCCAAGTATGGTTGAACCAAATACTTTTTTCTGCTTTTTCTTGTTGTATCCAAAAACAGAAGGCAACCCCATGCTCTCGCCTTTTTCCAAGTCGATCATATCTGCCATCGTTCCCATGATACCCCCATCAAAAATGGAGTTATCTTCTTTCACTTTTTCCATTCCTGCTACTTCTTTCATGGCCGTTAAGGTATCATCCATAAATGATGTTTTCTTTTTAGGTTTATCTTCTTTTATACCTATAGTCCCTTTGACCCCACTGACCATATCGTCAAATAAAGAATCATCTTTTTTAGACTTACGTCTCTTTGGTTTATCTTCTAATCCGATGGTCTCTTTTACTTCACTCACCATATCGTTAAAGAGAGAACTATCCTCTTTTGATTTACGTTTAGGTTTGTCTGATTTGCCATCTATGGTATCTTTAACACTGTCTAGCATACCACCAATAAGGGAATCCTTTTTATGATTATCACCATGACGGCCTATGGTCTGGACAGTCCCCACTGTTTCTATTTTAGGCATTTTATTGTCATCATTATCTGAAAGTGTTGACTTCACGACATCTCCTACACTATCCATAAATCCGGCATATATGAAATTACTAAGTACCCATAGTATTAAAATTATTCTTGTCATTTATTTACCTTATATACATTACAATTATATTTTTATTATACACTATTTGTTGATGATATGTGCAGGAGACTCCAAAGTTCTCTTAATGATTTGGAGTGGCAAAGAGAGTATATCTTCTGCTGCCGAGGTTTTGACTACTGGTTTATCGAGTGTCCCTGTGATGGTAAGTCCCACAGTCATACTCTTGTCTTTTCCCATCAAAATGTACCCCAACAAAGGAAGGTTACCTACAAACTTACCCAACTCTCTTGCTGTTTGGATAGCAAGCTCCATATTGATCGTTTTCTTTTTCATATCTATCACACCTTTACCTATGATGGTCGCAGAAGTACCTTGTATATAGATGGAGTCTAAAAATACTGTATCCCCCTGCATGCGGTACTCAGAGACACCTTCATTGATATTAAATCCTTTTTCTGAAAAACCTGGGTTACTCAAGGTAGCCAAGGCTGGTACAGCATTGATAAAGGCTAAAGTATTATTGTACGCTTTAAAGTCACTCATCACTCCACCTTCGATGATGATTTGCCCTTTCATCACCTTATCTGGATCACCAGATTTTTTAAGGGTGTAACGCCCTTTTTTTAAGCCATCAAAACCTATGAGGGGGTGTAACATCTTATCTTTAACGCGTAAGGCCTTCATAGACAGTATCTTGCCTTTTTTAGAAAACTTTACCACATCACCCTCTAAAATACCCGAAGCTTTTATATTTCCTTTCGCTGAAACCTCAATGTCATAACTGTCCGTTATCAATGTATATTTTTCATATCTTATCTTAGAGTCTTTCCCAAGGATCACTAACTTTTTCGCCTTAGTTCCTTTAGGCTGCTTGCGTGCCTGCAAAAACCTTTTAAGATCAATATTTAGATTTTTGAGCTTGATACGTGATTTTTTGCTGTTGTAGTGTAGTCTTTTATCGAAGGCATAAAAGTCTACCGTACCTTTTGACACTGATCCGCTACAAGGTACTTTTGTGTGGCATACATCATTGTTTTCATAGAAAAAACAGGCACTTCGGCGCAGTTCTCCGTTAAAAGAATATGTTTTTGAATCTTTTTGAATGATGTCCAGCTTTCCACCATCCACCTCTATATCAATATTTTTCAAGTAAGGTTTCAGCTTTTCTAGCTTCCCTACTTCTATCAGCATATCCTTTGGTCTATTGGTGATTGTTAGATCTAATGTAGGTACCTCTATGTGTAGGTTTTTACTATAGTCTAAGGTCAGTGGCAACTGTTTATTTTTAAGTACTAAAAATTTCTCTTTGTCCCCTATGCTGATATGTTTGGCGTCAAACTTCAAATCAGCTTTTTTACTTTTAAGGTTTATCTCTCCTTCGACTTTCCCTTCATACCAATCCTCTTTTAAGTGAACATCACTCAGTGAGACCTTGTTTTTCTCATAGGCAACTGTGCCTCCCAACACAGGCAAAGTAGTCTTAGAAATGTTTACTGTACCTTTTTTCAATGTTGCGTGTACTTTGATGCTCTCTTTGTGACGATTGTCATACTTTACATTTGCTTTTAGTAAAGGCAGTTTAATGTTTTCATACCAAACATCCCCTTCTTTCAAGTCAACATTAACAACAACGGTAGACTTTTCTTTTTGACTTGATTGACCCAAAGGTATGTCCATTTTCAAGGCTACATCCCCTCCTTCACCTTTATGTTTAACAGGGATATCGACAGCGTAAGCGTTAAGTATTGTATGTATTTCTTCGTCTATGGGTGTTTCCATGTGCAAGTCCAGTTTAAGCGTCGTTTTTGGTTTGCCTATGCCTACTATATCAACCTGACTGCCTTGCATGTTTCTACTCTTATAGCTAGGATTCATGAGTTCAAAATGTAACGCATGATCTGCATACGTTAAGTTAAAACTTTCAGCATCTACGGGATCTAACTCTTTTTGGTAAAATATCTTCACTCCTTCAAAAAGCATCTTACCTTTTAAAGCATCAAAATCCATTTTAAACCCCTCTTGGGTAATTTCTCCTTTTCCTACAAGAGAGTAAAGTTTATAGTGTTCCGCTTGTACTCTATCAACTATCCACGACTTAACAGTGTCACTCAGAGAAAAAGTAGAGAGGAGTGTTTTCAAATCTGTGAAAGTGTCGCTGTCTACTTTAAAATCAATGGTAGTATTCTCTTTCACTGCTGAGAATCTTCCTTTGATATGGTACGCATTAAAATCACCCTTGGTTGCCAAAATATCAGTATTTAAATCATAGGTCAATGTACCTTTTATATTGATATTGTCTTTTTTGATGTACAACATAGAAACCTCTGCGACAAGCTTCTGCTCGATTCTATGTATATTGCCTGCGATCTCATAGTCATCGCTGGTCACATATAGTGTTTCATCTGTGAAAATCACATTGATAAGATTATCATTAAAGGTGATATTTTTGACGTCAATATAGTCAAAAAAAGTAAATAAATATTTGATGCTGTCAAAGGTCTTGTCTACATTGTCAAAAGATGGTTTCGCTTTACTTTTCGGGATGACGACATTATCTGCTTTAAGGGTGAGTTTTTTATCGAGTTTGAGATATAATCCATCTACTTTATAATTACCTAAAACCAATGAGTCGGCTTCTATACCGATTTTAAGCCAGCCAAAGAGAGCAACAAATATGATCACTAAAAACAGTATGCTATCTCTTACAATGGTATGGAGAACCTTCGCAGTATGGGCAGAAAACATTGCACTGGCTTTTATCATCTCTTTCACCTTTTACGCAACACTTCCCATCACAACAGAAAGAGTCCTCTCTATCCCGCAAGGTGCCACAACTGATAGTATTATAACACAGCTCCATAAAAACGGTTATGACATCGGATTCATTGACCGTATCATTCTCACTAAGATGGGTAAACTCCGCCCTGGTGAAGTACGATATAAAACAGAGACTGTAAACCGTATAGATTTTCTCTATAAACTTACCAAAGCCCAAATCCCACTACTCAAGATCACCCTCATTCCAGGGGAAACCTCTGAGATGTTTTTTGAACAGATCGCCCAACAAGTGGATATTAATCAAACCAAAATTTTAGAAGCATACCAAGCACAAGCGAAGTACCCTGAAGCTGCGATATTTGCAGATACCTATCTGGTACCTAAAAAAATGAATGAAGCCAAACTCGTACGTTTTCTTCTTAAAAGTTCTGAACGTAAGTATGCTACTTTGGCCAAAGAAGCCTATGGTGACTACAATCAAACCCAGTGGCATAAAGTCCTCACCATCGCTTCTATTATCCAAAAAGAAGCTGCCAACAACCAAGAGATGCCCCTTGTATCCTCAGTGATCTACAACCGTCTACAAAAAAACATGAGATTACAGATGGATGGTACATTAAACTATGGAAAATACTCACATATCAAAGTCACACCTGAGCGCATCAAGACAGATGTAAGCAGCTTTAACACCTATAAATATAAAGGCTTACCAGACTCACCTATTGGTGCGGTAGGAAGTGCAGCCATCAAAGCTGCCATTACGCCAGCAAAGACCAACTATCTATACTTTATGAGAAACAAAGATGGCGTACATGACTTTACCGACAGCTTCAAAAAACACCGCAAAAATATACGAAAAGTACAATAACTTACTTAAATAGTAACTGCCAGATATTCAATATAAACATGGATATAAATCCAACTTTATACACCATAAATTCATGTCTCTCAATGAACGACTTATTTTTATCAAAGTGTGGTTTGACTTTTTCAGGATGCGTCATTTCATAATACATTTCAGAATAATTGTGATAGCGTTTATCTGTATCTGTCTCTAATGCTCTTAAGATCACTGACTCCAACCATGCAGGTATTTTAGCATTCAATGTACTGGGTGATTTAACACTTTTATCAAAAGATGGTGTTTGAAAGGGTTCTATTTCCCCAAAAGGAAACTTTTTTGTCATCGCCTCATAAAGTGTTACGCCTATGGCATACACCTCTGTTTGTTCATTGACCGGTGATTGTTGAAAGCGTTCCGGGGCTAAGTAAGAAGGTGTGCCAGCTCTTGTAATGTTAGAGTAGGCTTCTGTGATACTTCCAAAGTCCACCATCTTAAATACCAACTTGCCTTTGCGACTTGTCACTATGATATTTTCTGGTTTGATATCTCCATGTACCAAGTCATGTTTGATGAGGAACTGTGCCATCTTGAGTAAGAACACAGCAAGGTCCACAGACAAATCAACTGAAAGTGGCTTTTTGGCAGTATATTCTTTAAGTGTCTCTCCTTCAACAAAAGACATGATATAGTAGCGATGTGTTCTGTTTTTAGGCACAATGGCTTTGGGGAAAAACCCTGCTTTTAAACGTTTTGCCATCCATACTTCTTTCACATACAGATCCAAGATCATTTCATCACTCATCGCCTCGTAAGGGACGAATTTCATCACATACTTGAGCCCTCTTTTTTCACACAACCACGTACGATTGTTTTGTATCAATGATCTGAGTAAAGTATATCCATCTATGACTTCACCTTCGTGATAGCTTTCTTTTACTATAAGGTCAGACTGCTTCAGTTTTAACCTTGGGTCTAGTTCTTTGATCTCCAGTACCACTGCGGTAGTATCATCTGGTAAGTTATCCTCATGTTTTTTGGAAGCTTTTTTGACCAAAAAAGATGCACCCATATTCATGCCGTCTGCTAACTCAGATTGAGACAGTTCAGTGTAAAGCCCATCTGAACATAACAGTATCTGGTCACCCGATTGAAGATTGTTTTCAAAATAGTACGGCGCAACGGTTTCTTCCAATCCCATAGCAGCAGTCAAGACATTTTCCATACCCTCTTCGTCCATAGAATGATCAGAAGAGAGTTGTGTGAGCACTTCATCTCTTTGAAGATAGATACGACTATCTCCTACATTGGCTCCATAAAGCCTGTCACCTTCTATCACCACCAATGTAAGCGTAGTTACCAACTCTTCACGTTCATAATCTACCATAGATTCCAGATAAAGCACCCTATTAACGTTTTCTATGAAGTGGCATATAGACTTTTCCATAGTCCATGATTTTGGTCTGTTTTTAAGTGAGTTTATTAAAAAATCAGAAGTTCTCTTCGCGGCTTCTGCCCCTTTCATAGCAGAACCAACCCCATCACACACCACAGCTACTGTGATAGTATCCATCACCTTCACTTCATAAAAATCATCACCTTTAAGTTTTGTACCTTTTGCTAAAGTAAGTCCTGAGGTTTTGATGTTTTGTTTTGACATGAGTTTGGCCTTAGCGCTTTAGTTGTTTTCATTATAGCATTTGGTTTAGAGTTTGCTAAGTAAGTGCATGATTAAAATATATGCATTTTGTTATGTTTTCAACCCTTTTGAGTTTATATTTTCTTTTATAGTTTTCATTATAAAACCTCCTATATAGAACATTTTATAACGTTTTCTATAGGAGGGTACATATTTATGGGCTGCAAACGTCGCTACAGCGAATAAGGTTATAAAATATGTTAGATTATAAGGTTTTAAGAAGTAAGTATTGACTTTAATCATTTGAATCAAAATGTGTAACTAGCTATAATATTTGTATATTCATTTTATTTATCACTACATGAATCTGTGTCTACACCTTTATAAAGTGATATCCAGGATTAAAAAATGTTAAATTTAACACTCTCAGATATACTCACATTCCCTGTTGCCACAGTCTCTAAAAATTCTCCTATAAAAGAAGTATTAGCCAATATGAGAGATAATCGAATTAGTGCTATTGTTGTAATGGAAGAGGAGCGGCCTATTGGTATATTCACAGAACGCGATGCGCTCATGCTCGCCTATCATCATCATGATTTAGATGCTTTACGTGTCGATGAAGTTATGGGAAAACCTCTTGTTACGGTATTGCCTCATATTGATTATCGCGAAGGTTATCGTATTCTTTCAGAGCATAATGTACGACATCTCATTGTAGTGAACGAATATGGAAAACTTGAGGGAATCGTCAGCGAGAGTGATTTTATGGAGCACCTCGATAAGGGCTTAATGGTTCAATACAAAGAAGTTGGCGCGTTAACGACACATCATTTTATTACTTTACCGCAAGACGCTACAGTTGAAGATGCTGTTACCTTTATGGTACGTGAACATGAGTCTTATGTAATTATTGAAAAGAATAATCAAGCTATTGGTATTTTTACAGAACGAGATTTGGTACGATTAGAATCAAAAGACAAATATAACTCCTCTCCCTGTCTTGAAGAAGTTATGACTCATCCTGTAAGTACAGTACCTGCAGTTACTACCTTGCCAGAAGCATTAAAAATCATGCGAAATAAACGGATTCGCCGTTTGGTTGTTGTAGACAATAAAAATCATATTCTTGGGATAGTGGCTTACCATGATATTGTAAAAAAACTCTATAGCCCACATGCAGAACACTTGATGAAAAAAGTTGAAGATCAAGAACAACAACTTCAAGCAATGGAATCCAAGCTAAAAAAAGAACGTGAATTCAGACGGATACAAAAACATCTTCTTGAATCTCAAAGACTAGCTCACATAGGCAGTTGGGAACTTGACTTAACTACTAATCATCTTTGGTGGTCGGAGGAGACATTTCACATTTTCGAAATTGATTCCGAAAAATTTGGAGAATCCTATGAGAGTTTTCTCACACTAGTGCATCCTGAGGACAGGGATCTTGTCAGTAGCGCTTATGTAGAATCGGTAGCTAATCATACTCCCTATGAAATTGTTCACAGGCTTTGCTTTGAAGATGGACGGATAAAATATGTCAATGAACACTGCGAAACATTTTATGACGATTCAGGCAAGCCAATTCGTTCAGTTGGTACAGTTCAGGATATAACCAAGAAACAGCATATTGAAGAAGAATTGAGTGAGAATAAAGAACGATTAGAATTATTTATAAAATATGCACCTGCTGCTATTGCCATGTTCGATCTTCAAATGCGTTATATCGCAGTGAGCCACTTCTGGTTGGTGAACTATGGTCTTGAAGATAAAGATATCATAGGTCAATCGCACTACGATATATTTCCTGAAATAACTCAAGAATGGAAAAATATCCACAAACGAGGAATGGCGGGAGAGGTCATGCGAGAAGATAATGAACAATTTAAACGAGCAGATGGGACATTGCACTGGATGAAACGGGAAATAAGGCCATGGAGAAAGGCTGATGGTACCATAGGCGGCATTGTCATTTTCTCCGAAGACATGACAGAGCGTAAGCAGATAGAAAATCGTTATCGTTTGATGTTTGAAAAAACTGGTACTTGTATCGCTGTTGTCGAAGTAAATGGTACATTTTCTATAGTAAACCAGACATTTGCAGAGCTTGCTGAAAGTACAATTGAGGCATTAGAAGGGAGCTCTTTTTCTGTATTAATAGAAGAATCAGATCGAACGAAGATAGAATCTGATCACAAAAAACGCCTTAATGGTGAAGATGCACCCGATCATTATGAATTTACTTTCCTCTCAACCAAAGGAAAACGCGGAACGGCTATTTTGTATGCTGCATTAATACAGGAGACACGACAGACAATAATGTCCATTATAGATATCACAGATAGAAAAAACGCGGAAGAAGCCCTACAAAATGCATATAATTTACTAACAACCATCATTAATACAGCTCCATTACGCATTTTTTGGAAAGATACTGATTTAAATTATCTTGGGTGTAACACTGTATTTGCTAAAGATGCTGGCAAGCTTGATTCGCAAGAGATGATTGGTAAAAAAGATTATGATCTAAGTTGGAAAGATCAAGCAGAACTTTATGGTGCAGATGATCGTCAAGTAATGGACTCAAATATTCCTAAGCTTTCGTTTGATGAACCACAAACAACACCTGATGGAAAAACAATATGGTTACGTACATCCAAAGTACCTCTTTTGAACGATAAAAAAGAAACAATCGGAATTCTTGGTATGTACGAAGATGTTACAAAAAGATATGAATTAGACAAAGAACTTCAATCTAGTCATGACCTGCTAGACAAACTAACCAAAAATGTCCCCGGTGCTCTTTATCAATACAGACTTTATCCTGATGGTCATGCAAGTTTTCCTTATGCTAGTAATGGAATAAAAGAGATATATGAAGTTAACCCCAAAGAAGTAATTGATGATGCCCAACCAGTATTTAGTATTTTACATCCTGATGATTTGGATGAGATAATGTTATCTATTCAAAAATCAGCCCAAACTATGGAGGATTGGAATCTAGAATATAGAGTTGATTTGCCAAAAAAAGGTGTGCGTTGGCTTGAAGGACTTTCAAAACCTGAGAAACTTGAAGATGGTAGTATATTATGGAATGGATATATTCACGATATAACCGATAGAAAGAATACTGAGAATGAACTACTAGAACAAAAGAGTATCTTAAATTACCAGGCACACCACGATGACTTAACAGGACTGCCAAACCGAGTTCTTTTTCACGATAGATTAACACAATCTATAGAGAAAGCTAAACGCAACAACTCCAAAATAGCACTTCTTTTTATAGACTTAGACAATTTTAAAGAGATCAATGACTCACTTGGTCATGACATTGGCGATGAGATTTTAAAAATGGTGACATTACGACTACGCAAGGCTACTAGAGGAGAGGATACCTTGGCACGACTAGGAGGAGATGAATTTACCGTTATCCTCGAAGATTTACATCAAGGGCAAGATGCTTCTGTCATATCAAATAAAATACTAGAGAGTTTATCTAAGTCTATGAATGTCAATAATACTACTTTATACGTATCATGTAGCATAGGTATTAGTATTTATCCTGATGATGGAGAATCAGCTCAAAATCTTCTTAAGTTTGCTGACTCTGCCATGTACAAAGCAAAAGATGAAGGAAGAAATAACTTTCAATACTATAACACAGCACTGACTGAACTCGCGTTTGAAAAAGTTGTCATGGCATCAAGTCTAAGAGCAGGATTAAAGAATAATGAGTTTATAGTTTACTATCAACCTCAGGTTAATGGTGTGACTGGTACTATTACTGGCATAGAAGCTCTAGCAAGATGGAATCATCCAGTAATGGGTTTAGTTTCTCCCGCTAAATTCATTCCCTTGGCTGAATCAACAGGACTGATAGTTGAACTAGATAGATATATTATGAAAATAGCGATGACACAAATAGTTACATGGTATAAACAAGGACTTACCCCTGGGATTTTGGCCATGAATATTTCTGTAAAACAACTTCAAAGAGAAGACTTTATAGCAATGTTTAAACAGTTAATGAAGGATACAAACTGTAAAGCAGAGTGGTTAGAACTAGAAGTGACAGAAAGTCAGATTATGACCCATCCTGAAGAAGCGATTGTCATACTACAAGCTATAAGTAACTTGGGTGTAGAGTTAGCCGTTGATGATTTTGGTACAGGATATTCTTCACTGGCATACCTTAAAAGATTACCCATCGATAAACTGAAAATTGACCAAGCATTTGTAAGAGATTTACCAGATGATGAAGAAGATGCAGGTATTACGAGAGCTGTAATAGCACTTGCTAAGAGTTTAAATCTTAAAGTCATAGCAGAAGGTGTTGAGACTAGAGAACAACGAGATTTCATAGTTGAGAATGGATGTGAACATATTCAAGGTTATTTATACTCTAAACCTGTACCTGCCGATGAGTTAGAAGCGTTGATTAAGAGTAGCAATGTATTGGATTATTGAAATAAAGTATCTATTTATAATAACCTTATAAAATATATAATTTTATAAGGTTTTCTCTGCCCGTTTAAAATCACAACATACCGCTATAGCGACAAACCTTATATTCTATGTTAGATTATAAGGTTTTAATATTCAAAGCTTATTTTTATGACAATCACATACTTTTTCTTCTTTTCCTCTCTAGAAATGCCAATACAATACCAAATATTAATAGTATGAATGCATACAACGGCCAAAAAGTGAAATACCATAGATATGAATAATTTTGTGCAACACGTTTAAAAGAAACAGGAGGTTTAACTATTAAAGTAACTTCTTCGCTTGTAAGTGATTTACCAACCTCAGTTACAGTTATTTGGTAACTATTCAATCCTTGTTTAATCATATGCCAAGAATCTCTCTTAGGTGGCCATATGACAGAATTATTGTCATTATCATTTACAAAAGGTATTAATTCTCTTTCAATAGTTGATCTACCATAACTAGATGCTGGTAATGTTTCATAAACAGTTCTTTGATTAGTGCTGGTTACCAAAAATTTAATAGGTTCACCATAATTTTTGAATTTTAATACCCCTGTTTCATGCCAATTTCCTTCGGCTATATAATTTCCCAATTCTGGTCTTGATTTTCTACCTTTACCTTTAAAACTGACTTCCAAGGAAAGATTATGTGGGTGAATTCGAAATAGTTTTGTATTAATTGTTGCACCTTCTTTTAAGGTGATATTAACTTTATGAATATTTGATGAAGCCCAGTATGCCACTGTACCAACTACTACCAATATTGCTAGGGTTAACCAAATAAGCCATAATAGTCTATATGTTTTCATTACTTGAAGCCTTAACTATTCATTAACAGAATATTTTATCTTTTTATTATGCTATTTTAGAATTAAGAGTATATCAAAAACATCTGTGAGGAAAACCTCATAAAATATATAATTTTATAAGGTTTTCTATCCCATTATTAATTAACCCAAAAACTTCTACATTATCCCTCAAAAAAACAACTTTTAGACTATTTGGTTAAAATCACGATATTAAAGATTAAAGACTAAAGGATTGTAGTGAAAGTTACAGCAGAAAGACTGGATGATGTGAACATCATCATTAGTGGTACCATTGAAGATAAAATGACAGAAGATAAATTTAACGCACTTAAAGAGAAAGCACTTCAAGATGCTAAAGAGTCAGATGAAGTACTAACCGATGAGCAGCTTCAGCAACAAGCTGAGAGTGAAGTACTCACAGGGTTTATAGAGGCAGGACTCAATGAAGCGGGTATGCATGTAGAAGAGATCTTAGGGCAACCAGGGTTTAACAAGTATGAAAAAAGAGACAATGGACTCTACCTAGAAGTAGCCATCTCAACGAACCCAGAGATAGACACAAATGTAGAGTATGCAGATATCGTGCCGACGTTTACCATACCAGATGCTGCGGCAGAAGATGTAGAAGCAAGACTTGCGCAGATGGCTGTGCAGCATGGAACCTTTGCCGCTATAGAAAACCCAAGAGCTACCGTCAATGGCGATGTAACGCTCATCGACTTTGAAGGTTTTGTTGATGGTGTGGCATTTGAAGGGGGTAGTGCTGAGAAGTTTAACCTCAAAATAGGATCTGACTCATTCATCCCTGGTTTTGAAGAACAGATGATAGGCATGGAGTATGGTGAAGAAAGAACGATCACTGTCACTTTTCCTGAAGATTACTCATCTGCAGACTTAGCAGGTAAACAAAGTGAATTTAAAGTAACCCTACATGAAATTCAAGAACAACAACCAAGAGAAACCAATGATGATTTTGCAAAGGGTGTACTCAAAGATGAAAAAGCGACTATAGACACACTTAAAGCAAAACTGGCAGACCAGATAAACGCACAAGCACTCTCACAGTTTTATAATGATCAGCTCAAGCCCCTACTCATCAAAGGTCTTCTTACAAAGTTTGACTTTACCCTCCCTCGTAACATCGTAGAACAAGAGATAGATGCTAAAGTCACAGAGCGCATACAACTGATGACTCAAGAAGAAAAAGATGCACTTAATGCAGATAAAGAAAAGTTTCATGCTCTGAGAAACTCTCTTGAGAAAAGAGGCACAAGACTCCATCAAAACTGCACTTATCGTGGATGCTTTGGCTAAAAAAGAAGGCCTTGAAGTAGATGAGCAAGAGATACTCTCTGCACTCTATTACCAAGCCATGATGTCAGGACAAGATGCACAGGAACTTGTAACATACTACAAAGAAAACAACCTCATGACCGCTGCGAAAATGGGTCTTACTGAAGATAAACTGTTTGGTAAGATACTAGGGTTAGATAAACGCTAATGCATATTTCAGTAGAGAAGATAGATAATGTAAATATGATCATCAGCGGTATCGTTGACCATAGTGTCGTTGAAGAAAGAATGGCTGCACTCAAAGAGAAAGCTGCTAAAGACACATCAGAAGAGATGGATGACGATGCATTTCAACGAGACGCCGAAGGCCAAATCTTACAAGAGGTCATAGAGTCTGGTATGAAAGAGGCTAAGATCACTCAAGATGAGATCCTTGGACAGCCCAGTTTTAGAAAATATGACAAACAAGCCAATGGTCTTTCCCTTGAGATAGAGATATCTATCAGACCAGAGATAGATACAAATGTAGCATACATGGACATCGTACCTAGTTTCATAAAACCAACCGTAGATCACAAATCTGTAGAAGACAAACTGGCAAAAGTCGCGGTACAACAAGCACCTTTTACAAAGATAGTAAAACCAAGAGCTGTAAAAATGGGTGACCTCGTTGTCATTGACTTTGAAGGCTTTTTAAATGGTAGAGCACTTCAAGGTGCCAATGAGCAAGGATATAAACTCAAGATTGGTATCTAAAGTATTGATGCCTGGTTTTGAAGAGCAAGTCATTGGTATGAAACCTAAGGAAGAAAAGGTGATCAAAGTGACCTTCCCTAGAGATTATCAAGCCCAAGCTTTAGCAGGCAAAGAGACTGAATTTAATGTAACACTTCAAGAGATTCATGAGCAACTAGCCCTCGAAATCAATGATGCCTTAGCAAAAAAAGCACTGGATGATGAGACGGCAACACTTGATACACTTAAAGAAAAAGTCACTGAACAAGTAGCATCTCAAGCCTTCTCAAACCTTTACATGAGCACATTAAAACCACAGATCATCAAAGGACTACTCACAAAGTTTGACTTTACCTTACCCAACAACGTTGTAGAACAAGAGATAGATGGTAAAGTCAATGAAAGAGCACAAAACATGAGTAAAGAAGAACTTGCACTTTACCAAGAGAGTAAAGAGAAGTTTCAAGCGCTTAGAGACAGTCTAAGGAGTGAAGCCAGAGATTCAATCAAAGCAGCACTCATTATCGATGCATTGGCGAAAAAAGAAGGTTTAGATGTATCTGAAGAAGAGATACTCTCAGCACTCACCCACCAAGCAGAAATCTCAGGTCAAAAACCAGAAGAACTCATAGCCTACTACCAAACAAATAACTTAATGACCGCTGTAAAAGTAGGACTCATAGAAGATAAACTTTTTGGTATGATGCTTGGATTAAATAAAGACTAAGAAGAAAAAATAGATTTTCTAGCAGTGAACACTAAGCTGTTTTCATAACCACTTAGTGACACTTTAAACAACTAGATGATACCACCTGAGTTCACACCCCAGGTTGTTCTCCATCTAGTCTTCACCAGTGAGATACCTGCCAATGCCACAAGCACAACCGCTGCAAATATCATGAATCCTGTCGCATAACCATCAAATACACCTTTAGACCACCCAAGTGTTTTGATAAGTAGTGTACCACCAAGACCACCTGCTGCACCGATGATACCTGTCATAATACCGATATCTTTACCAAATCTTTGTGGCACCAGTTGGAAGACCGCACCATTTGCCATACCAAGGTTAGCCATGATAAGAAAAAGTACCACAATCGCTAACCAAAATGGCAAGGTCACTGTCGCATTCACTATCGCCAACGTTGCATACTGTACCAAAGAAAATATAAAGTGATTTGATACCACCCATTCTATCGGCAATGGTACCACCCACTGGTCTGAGTACTGCACCGGCAAAGATACATAATGCACCAAAGTAACCCGCAACAACTTTTACGTTTGACTTCATCTAACACATCAAGTCCAATAGCACTCATATCTACCTGATACGTGTTCATCAAATAGACTTTCATGTATCCCGCGAACCCGACAAAACCACCAAAACTCACGGCATAAAAAAGGTTAAACCACCATGTATCTTTATCTTTCAAGAAGTTTACCGTAGTCAGCAAGTTTTTTAGGTCTCGCTTTATAGACAGACTCTGGAGCATTCTTAGCGATGAATGCATACGCAATAAATACCACAATAGACATCATTCCACCCACTAAGAAGACTGATTCCCAACCCCAAATTTCAGCGATTTTTGGTGCAAACAAAAAGTCAATCACCACACCGATGTTACCAGCACCTGCTATACCAAGTACAATCCCTTGAGACTTTGGTGGATACCACTGACCCGCTTGTGGAAGTGCAACTGCAAATGATGCTCCTGCAAAACCAAGTCCCAGTGCAACAACGAGCAAAGCATTATAGGTAATAGACTCACCCATAAAGTAAGCCATGAACAATGCTGCGATCACCACAGACTGAGCCATAAGTGCTGTTGTTTTAGCCCCAAGTTTATCTACGCCAAATCCAAGTAAAATTCTTAAGAATGCCCCAGCAAGGATAGGAAGTGAAAGAAGTGTGGCTTTCTCTCCATCTGTTATCATGTAACCCGTAGCTGCCAATGCCTCAGAAATCTCTGTAGAAAGAGGTCCTAACATCGTCCACACCATAAAACTCATGTCAAAATATAAAAATGCCATGAACAATGTAGGTGTGTGCCCCTGTCCTTTTAATGCTTTAAATCCTGCCATTTGTTACTCCTTTAAAATAAATATGAACGTAGAATACAATAAATTATACTTATCATAATATAAATAATGATTAATATTTGATCAATAAAAAACCCTTTCTCATAGACGATGTATATCGTATATAAGTGTAATACATAGGTACACTTGATTAAATATTAATCATATAAGACATTATTTTATGACCTTGCTAAGCTATAATAAATTCAATGAAAAACACGTATCTGTAAAAGAGAGTAAAGCCTATGAGTATATTAGAAAAAGCACGAGAAGTAAGAAGTCAAAAAGTCAATAAAGTAGAGACCACCAAAGCACTTAAACAGCCTATGGATGTACATGCAAAACTTGAAGAAATTGCAGCAGCGGGGTATGAAGGTCTCGCAGCAGAAGACTCTGCTTATTTTCTAAAATGTTTTGGACTCTTTGACAAAGGCGAAGACTTTATGCTGCGTGTACGTGTACCTGCTGGTCAACTTAACTATGAACAGGCTAAGCGCATCGGTGAAGTGGCAAAGAAGTATGGAAATGACTACATTGACCTTACCACACGTATGCAAGTGGAACTACGTTACCTCAAGATACAAGACATTGCAAACGTGTTAGCTGAACTCAAAGAGGCAGGTATCTCCACTTTTCAAACCGGTGTAGACAACCCTCGTGGTATTGTGGCAGATCCACTTGATGGCATCGCTTATGACTCTGTCATAGAGACGATGCCTATTATCGATAAATTACAAGCTATCTTTGGTGAAAATCCTGAGTGGATCTCAGCATTGCCTCGTAAATTTAACACCGGTATACTGGGTTCACTCTCAAACTCATGTAATATTTTTGGACATGACTGCTGTTTTGTCTTAGCACAAAAAGAAGGTATTTTTGGCTTTAACGTCTATTTAGGTGCAAGAGTGGGTGTGCAGTCACAAGATGCAAACCTTTTTGTGAACATTGATGAAGTACCTCTCTTGTTCAAATCACTACTCACTGTCTTTAAAAACTACGGGTACCGTGATAACAGAAATAAAAACCGTTTAGTCTTTCTTATAAACGATGTGGGTATGGAAAATTTTGTAGATGCCGTGAAAGAAGAAGCAGAGCATGTATTTACTACTGCGGGTACCACCATGGTACAGTCTCAATCCATAGCATTGGGTTCAAACAAAGTACTTGGACGTAATGGAAAGTTTAACTACAAAATAGTAGTACCTTCAGGTATCTTTACAGGTACAGATATGATGGCAACTGCAGAAGCTGCAAAAGCGTTTGGTACAGGAGATGTAAGACTTACGTATGACCAAAATGTTTACATCGTCAATGTCCCTAAAGAGTCACTTGAAAGTCTTGAATCTACTAGTCTTATCACACATTATGCAAAGTTTAACAACCTCTACTTTAGCGACATGATAGCCTGTGCAGGTACTGCTACGTGTAGTTTTGGGGTCATCCCAAACAAACCAGATGCCATAGAAATGGCACACTTTCTAAACTCAGAAGTGGCCATAGAAAATGCAAATGTACGCATGAACTGGTCTGCTTGTCCAAAAGGGTGTGGAGTACATGGGATTGCAGACATAGGATTTGAAGGGTGTAAGGCTAAAGATGATAATGGAAACCGTGTAGATGGTGTACACATTTTCATAGGGGGAAAGATCACCCGTGAGGCAAAAGAAGCATATGTGTTACATAAAACATTACCTATCACTGAAGCCAAACATCATGTCAAATATCTGCTTGAAGCCTACAGAGACTTTAAAAAACGCGCGGAGACATTTGAAGCTTTTGAAACACGATTTTTATCTGGTCAATATAGTTATCAGGCGCTTGCATTTTATACCAAAATGAACTACGTTCTGAATGACTTGTTAGGTTTAGATGTCAAACTCCAGTTAAGTCAAGAGGTCAAAACTTATAAAAAAGAGGAGTTTGAACTCTTTGATTTTGGTTTGAAACTTTTTAAACTGCTCACTGGTGAAAAACGTTATGAGGCAGTAGAGAACTTTGAAATCATCAAAGTAGCCCATAGAAAAATAACCCGAGATGAAGTGACAAAACTCAATCCCAAAGTACCCTCAAAACTCAGTGAGATCATTTACATGATGACAGATGATAACAAACGTACTAGAGCACAAGTCTTTTCAGAACTTCTTATTTCACTCAAAGAGATAAAGGAGTTACCCCGGACTGTCTGCTCATACTGTGGCGTAGGATGTAAATTTGAAATCAATGATACTAAACTCAAAGGATTGAAAGAGTATCCCATCAATCATGGATTATCTTGTGCAAAAGGATTGTCACTCACTGAGACCATAAATACCAATAGACTCTTAGAAGTAAAAACACGTCAAAATATTGATGATGATTTTAAAACTTCAACCTATGAAGAGAGTCTGAAATCCATTGTAAAAGCCTTAAAAAAAACTGATCCAAAACGTGTTGGCTTTTATCTTTCAGGACAGATGCTCAATGAAGACTATTATGTTGCCAATAAACTTGCAAAAGGTTTTGTAGGTACAGCAAACTGTGATACCAACTCTCGTACTTGCATGTCCTCTGCAGTTGAAGGCTATAAAGCTTCTTTTGGTGCGGACTATGTGCCTGTTAGAATGGAAGACATAGAGCATGCAAATCTACTCATACTCATAGGTTCAAATGCTGCAGAAGCACATGTAGTACTCTTTAACAAAATTAAAAAAGCTCAGAAAAGAGGCTTGAAAGTTGTTGTGATCGATCCTAGGTTTACACTCACTGCAAAAAATGCGGATCTCTATCTGCCTATTAGTGTAGGCAGGGACATCGACTTACTTAACTTACTTGCACTTAAACTCATAAAAGACAGACACGTTGATAGTCATTTCATACAGAACCATAGTAATCACTTTGAAAGCTATAAAGAGAGACTGCTAAAATTAGATGAGGATACCTTACTTCAAAACTCTAGCATTGGTACAGAGCAGTTTAATGCCTTTTACACACTCTTCACAGAGAGTAAAAATATCATGACTGCGTGGACTATGGGTGTTAATCAATCTATCCAGGGAGTGGATAAAAATTTGGCTATTAATAATCTGCATATCCTTACTGGGCAAATTAACAGACAAGGAAGTGGTCCACTCTCACTTACAGGGCAACCTAACGCAATGGGTGGCAGAGAAGTAGGTGGGCTGAGTACCACACTTGCCGTACATTTACCTTATAGTGAAGAAAACTGTCAAAAAGTGGCTCATTTCTGGGAAACTGACAAGTTAGTAAAAACCAATGGTCTCACTGCATTTGAGATGATTGAAAAAGCAGATGAGAATGGGTTGGATATCTTAATAGTGTGCCATACAGATCCCGTCTATCACCTACCCAACAGACATTTTGTAGAACAAGCATTGAAAAAAGTGAAACTTGTAGTCGAAATAAATGCCTATACAGGCAGTGAAACTTCCAAGTTTGCTCATGTATGTCTACCTGCAGTGCCTTTTGGAGCCAAAGAAGGTACCCAAACAAATATGGACAGAGCTCTTACCCGTGTGGTTGCCTTTGAAAAAAAAGATGGATTATTACAAGATTGGGAAATTTTTACAAAAATAGGTCAACTGTTAGGTTATCAAAAAGCATTTTCTTTTGCAAATAGCAAAGAGGTATTTGAAGAGTATCAAAAAATGACAAAACTTAGTAAACATGGTCATATAGATATCTATCATGCGCATTATAATAGCCTAGTGCATACACCGTTTGTGTGGGGAGAAAAGCTCTATAAAAATAATACTTTTATGACCGACAATCAAAAAGCAAATCTCCATTATGTGGAGTATAAGAATCTTTCTGAACAGACTTCAGACACTTACCCCTTTATACTTCTTACTGGAAGAACAAGGGATCAGTGGCATACAGGTACAAAAACAGCTCACATAGAAAAACTGCTAAAATTTAAAACGCTTGAGTTTATTGAAGTACATCCTGAGGATGCAATAAAGTTAGATATTCATGAAGGTGAAAAAGTAAAAGTCTCTTCATTGAGAGGTGCACTAGATGCAACCGTAGTATTTTCTAAGTTAAACAGGAAAACGGTTTTTATCCCAGTATCACACAAAGGAGTCAATTATCTTACAAACAGTAAACTCGATCCTATATCTAAAGAGCCTGACTACAATCATTGTGCTGTTAAAATAGAAAAAGTAGCACCTAAAGAGTAAGAGATTTACAAAAGCCTCTTTAAATCATCAAGTTCAAATAAAAGCAAGTTATCATCTTCTGCTTGCAATAATTCTTTTGAAAACCCACTTTTGGAAAACAGCGCATATATATCAACTTTTATGCCTGACTCTACCGCTTTTTGTTTAAGCTTCGTCAGTTCATTTTTACAGACTTTTCTGTCCTTATATTTACATTCACCTAAAATGAGTTTTTTATCTTTTGTCCATGCCAAGATATCAAACTCAGAGTAAATATTCCAATAACTTCCTGAACTAAGGATGGGGCTTGTCTGTGCAAAGTGTTCTATTAAAAGTGCATCACAGAGTTGTTCGTAGACTAAAGAGCGTAAGCGTTCATAGTGTTTTTCAAAATTTTCTAAAAAGGCATCCCCTTTCCCCAATGCTAAATCTTTTCTATAATAGGTCACAAATCCAAACCAAAAACGCATAAAAGGCTGCACAAAGCGAAGCTTGTCTTGTATACGGTAAGAGCGTTCTTCTTTTTTGAGTTTGTGTTTTGGATGTATACGAAGTGGAGATTCTCTTGAAGTTTCAACTTTTAGGACATTTAAGTCAACCAGCTCTTGCACGATCTGTTCTCCTGCGGTCTCAGAAAGTTTTGCTTTCCTAAGTACTGAGTAGAACTTCCCATCTCCTCTTGCTACAGCCACAAGTATCTCTCTATAAGGAGTTTCTAAAAGATAAGAAGGAGAAACCAATGTCTGGAATTTTGTGAAGTTTTTAACAAAGTTAGATTCAACCATAGAAAAAACATCATCAAAATAGTCCAACTCTATATTGTTACCTATCCCACCTAAAATAGAAAAATACTCAACTGCCTGTTCTAACTCTAAATATGAAAAATGTTCGTAAAATCTCTGAAACGATGCTTTGATGGAGTACCCTTATTCATGTATTGAATTATTTTAACATACTTTTATTTGAATTAATGTATGATTAATTATTAATCATACAAAAAGAGAGCTATGGAAACATTTTTCACCACATCAGATAAAATTCAACATATTATTAAGAGTTTTAATCTTACAAAAACACTCTATGTCTCATCTATCATCATAGGTGAAGCTAACACAGGTAAGAAATCACTTGCGCGCTATTTATTCCCCGATGCACCATTGGTTTCTGGCTGGGATCAGGAAGAAGTTGAGATTGCACTTGAAAATCATGATGAGCTTATCATTGCCGATTTTGAAAAATTGAGTAACCAAAGTTCACTCGATTTTGGCAACAAACGCATTATTGCTACTGCAAACTATATGGGTAACCCAGCACTGATTGATGATATTTTTGCTTTTATCTATACGATGCCTTCTTTACAAGAACGTCCTGAAGATGTGAACTACTTAAAAAATATATTTATACAAGAAGCAAAAACGACATTAATGTTCAATGATGAAGATATTGACACAGATAACATGCTTCTTAATCTAACGATGAACACTAAAAGTCTTAAAAAATCTATCTTTTCACACCTCATGAAGCACGCTATGAGTCATCAAGATATAGAAGACATACTTTACCACTATTTACTCAAACACCTTGATGGCAATGATGCATATAGAGAGTATCTCCGACTCTATGAAAAACCTCTTCTTGAAGCAGGTCTCAAAAAGTTTGGTTCGCAGTTACAGCTCTCACAGGTTTTAGGAATTAATAGAAATACACTCAGAAAGAAAATACATGAACACCACATCGATTGATTTTAAAGCATTTATTGAATGGGACAATAATCCTTTTATCCTTTTTGATGCTCTAGGAAAAATAATCTATCTCAATAATGCCGCTGAGATACTCTTTGGCTATGTCTCCCAAAAAGAACTTTATGATATTGCCGTCTCTTATGCACCTCAGAGTTTTGGGTACAAAACAACATCTCTTACTTTAAATTATGACTCTTTTCTATTTCATGCCATTACAGTAGGATATGAAAATGAAGAACAGATCTCACTACGTTTATATAATACCCCTCGTCTAAAACCCACACGTAAAATAGAAAAAGACAAATTGATGGTGACAGATATCAATATTTTGTTAGAAGCGAACATAGCACTTTTTAGAACAAAAAACGCAAACCCTTTGAAACTCCTAACAGACCAGGATCTACCTCCATTTAAGATCAATCAAAATGCCTTTTCTAAACTTCTAAGAAAAATATTTGATACATTTAAAGCTTCAGATTCTATTGATATCTCTTTAAAACTTTTATTTGGTCAGCATGTGATCATAGAAAACAAAAAGGAAGCTATTGTTCAACTTGCCATTTCTGCTAATGGACGGTATGCTAATTTGGATGATGAGATACGAGCACTCTCTACTGAGAGTCACATTAAATGCATTCTTAAAGAACACACCATCAAACTAGAAATACCTCTTATTCAATAATACCCACCATTGATTAAAAATTAATCAACTATTGACTATAAAACAATCCAATTCATGTTAATATTTGCTTGTAAATAAAATTAAAGGAATTAGCATGAAATTAAAATTTTCAGCTCTTATGGCGTTGTTCTTGCCAATCTTTGCTTTCGCAGAAGATAAATTGGACACTGGAGACACGGCTTGGATGATGGTATCAACAGCATTTGTATTACTTATGACACCTGCAGGTTTAGCACTGTTTTATGGTGGTATGACAAGATCTAAAAACGTACTTAATACCTATGCCATGGTCATGGGTGCATTTGTGGTTGCTTTTGTAGTCTGGATTGTTGCAGGATATTCTATTGCATTTGGTGCAAATGAAAATGCCATGCTTCAAAATGTATTTGGTGGATTTGGTAATGTCATGCTTGAAGGTATTAAGTGGACTGACCTAAGTGGTACGTACCCTACTTACGTATTTATCGCATTCCAAGGTACATTTGCTGCCATAACAGTAGCCATTGCTTCAGGTTCTGTTATCGGTCGTATGAAGTTCTCTACTTGGATGTTGATTGTTGTATTATGGGGACTTTTAGTTTATGCTCCTATTACTCACATGGTATGGGGTGGAGACGGTGCATACTTATTTGATGCAGGTGCACTTGACTTTGCCGGTGGTACAGTTGTACATATGAATGGTGGTTTAGCTGGTCTTGTACTTGCTATCTTAATAGGTAAAAGAGCTGGATATAATACATCTGCAATTAAACCATACAGTATTCTTCTTACTGCTGTGGGTGCAGCATTATTATGGTTTGGTTGGTATGGATTTAATGGTGGTTCTGCATTTGGTGCAAACGCTATCGCTGGTCTAGCAGTCATGACAACCACTGTTGCTACAGCTGCGGCTGCTGTGACTTGGATGCTGCTTGAGTGGTTCATATTCAAAAAACCTACACTTCTTGGGATTGCTTCAGGTATCATCGCTGGTCTAGTTGCTATTACTCCCGCTGCAGGTTTTGTAAGTGTTGGTGGCGCATTCATCATTGGTATCGGTGGCTCAGTGATCGCATTCTTCGGTGTTGTTACACTGAAGAAAAAATTAGGTTATGATGATTCACTAGATGCATTTGGTATCCACTTCCTAGCGGGTCTTTGGGGTGCATTGATGACAGGTGTTCTTGCGCTTAATGATAAAGATCTTCTTTGGGATGGTCCAATGAAAGAATCTGGTGACAGAATGGGACAATTTATGGTTCAAGTTGAATCAGTACTGATTGTTGGTGTCTGGACACTCATAGGTACAATCATCGTTTACTATGTAGCATCTGCGTTGACTGGTGGTGCAAGAGTAGATGAAGAGACTGAATCAACTGGTCTTGACGAAACTATTCATGGTGAAGTTGTAGTAAATTCATAAGAATTTACTACCATTAATTTATAAAGGAAAACTAATATGAAAAAAATTGAAGCAATTATCAAACCATTTAAGCTAGAGGATGTCAAAGATGCTCTTGTGGAAGCTGGGATAGAAGGTATGACTGTATCTGAAGTCAAAGGTTACGGCAGACAACAAGGTCACTCAGAACTCTATAGAGGGGCTGAGTATGTTGTAGAGTTTATCCCTAAGATTAAAATAGAAATCGTTGTCTCTGACGATGCTTATGCTAAAAAAGCAGTAGATGCTATAGCCTCTGCTGCAAAAACAGGTAAAATCGGTGACGGTAAAATATTTGTTAGTACTATTGACTCTGTTCTTCGTATTAGAACAGATGAAACAGATACGGATGCACTATAAGCTCTCTAATTCTCTTGACAAGGCTCTTGCCTTGTCATTTCTAAACTGATTAAAATATAATCAGTTTTTCCTCATATCTTTTATACCATGACATACAATTGCCTAAATTATAATACACTTTCTCCTTTTCTAATCTTTTTCTAACCGATATACTATGTCTATTCAAACTTTTAAAAGGATATTCATATGGAAATAAATTATGTACTTGATACACTCTTTGCCCTTTTTGCAATGACGCTTATCATCTTCATGGTACCAGGCTTTGCAATGCTCGAAGCTGGACTCGTAAGGACTAAAAACGTGACCGCCGTACTCACAGTAAATATCATGGTCTACACTGTAGCATCTATGGCATTTTTACTCATTGGCTATTCACTTGCATTTGGAAGCTGGGACAATGATGGTATGAGTAAGTGGGCGGCATTTTTGTTTCAAATGGCATTTGTAGGTAAAACAGTCAACATTATGTCTGGAGGTGTAAGTGAAAGAACACGTATCATTCCTCTTTCCTTTTTCACAGTCATTATGGCTGCGATCATCTATCCACTCATAGTCAATATCACATGGGGAGCAAACCTGCTCTCAGATACAGTGTTTGATATCTCCAATATGCATGACCTTGCAGGATCTACGGTTATCCATTCTACAGGAGCATGGGCACTACTTGCTGCAATTCTCATTATTGGACCACGACGAGGACGTTATACTCCCGATGGAAAAGTACGTGTCATACCTGCATCAAATATCCCTTTAGTTGTATTGGGGGCTCTACTTCTTTGGATAGGTTGGTTCGGTTTCAACGGTGGGTCTGTAGGTTCCATCTCAAGCAAAGAAAATGCTGATCTGGTTGCACTTACCATTATGAACACCAATACCGGTGGTCTTGCGGGCGCTCTCATCGTGGGGCTAATTATGTATATTCAGTACAAAAGATTTGATATCACTATGATACTCAATGGTGCTTTAGGCGGTCTAGTCTCTGTCACTGCTGGAGCAGATATGTTCGACATGTATACACCTATCTATGTAGGCGCAATCGGTGGAGCTATTGTCGTGTTTGGTGTAGCACTGTTTGATAAGCTCAGACTTGATGACCCCGTAGGAGCTTTATCTGTTCACTTACTGAACGGAATCTGGGGAACCATAGCCGTTGCAATTTTTACAGATGTAGCACTATGGAACCAGATTAAAGGTGTCTTAGTTGTAGGTATTTTTGCATTTACCTCTTCTTTCATAGTGATGTACATCATCAATAAAATTACACCGTTTAGAGCACAAGATGATGAGCAGGTGCAAGGTCTAGACATCGAAGAATGTGGACTTGAAGCATACCCTGAATTTAAACGTAGTATATAAACATATTAAAGGAATAATATCATGAAAAAAATAGAAGCAATCATTAAACCATTTAAACTAGAAGAAGTAAAAGAGGCACTAGTAGAGGTAGGTATAGAAGGTATGACCGTATCAGAGGTCAAAGGATATGGACGTCAACAAGGTCATTCAGAACTCTACAGAGGAGCTGAGTATGTTGTTGAGTTCATTCCTAAGATCAAAATTGAGATAGTTGTAAGCAATGATGACTATGCACAAAAAGCAATAGAAGCAATCTCTGCTGCAGCTAAAACAGGGAAAATAGGTGATGGAAAAATCTTTGTAAGCACTATTGATTCTGTATTGAGGATTAGGACAGGTGAAGAGGATGAAGAGGCACTCTGATTGACGTTTAGCCTATCTATACACGCGGTGGTCGATTTTATCGACCCTACATGTCTTTAAATTGCTCGATCTTCTCTTCACTCCCTCTCAATGTCCATACTACTTCATCAAGACCAAAATCACGCTTATACTTTGTCAGAGTCAGTAACTTCAATTTATACAAGGTTTTATCTACTTCATTATATTTCGTTGAAAACAGATACATACCCTGCTTTTCATAAGGTACAAGTGTTGCCTCCTTCAAGACATTTTTTACTGACAAAGCGTACGCTCTTGCCATCCCCCCTGTACCAAGCTTTATACCACCAAAATAACGTACTATAAGTACTGCGCAGTTTATCAGTGAGTCTCCTCTCATCACATTGAGAGTAGGAGTACCCGCACATCCTTTTGGCTCACCGTCATCTGTACTGTTTTCCACTACTTGCTCAAACTCATTTAAGTAGCGTAGAGCATAGACCACATGATTGGCCTTGGGGTGTTCAAATTTAAGTTTACTTTGTAGACCTTCATATTCAGATATGGGAACAAGATGTGTTATGAACTTAGAACGGTTGACTTCCGTTGTACTATTAAAGGCAGTCTCTATGGTTTGCATTAGATGACTTTGACTACATACTTGGAAAGATTTAAACCTATGAACGCGCCAATGAAGTCTGCTAAAACATCTTTACTTTCTGGCACACGATTGGGAGTAAAATATTGAGAAAACTCGATAAAAATTCCAAATCCTACTAAAATTAATAGTCCATACCATACATTTATATGATAGGCAAACCGTAGCAGTAAACCTAAGACCAAAAAAGCAATCACATGATGCGCTTTATCACTTAGTGCAGGTAATGTTGGTGCTGAATCTTGAGGTAAAATAGCTACAACATAAGCTACAATAAGTGCCAACCAAAATATTATTTTAAAAAATGTACTGTATATTTTCAACATGCCATACTACTAGCACTAAGTACCCAGTTCTTTTAATTCACTGTTATACACTTCACTTGCCCCACAACAAAGACATACACTACAGTCTGAACATGGAAAAGTATTATCACAGCTTTTATTTGTATGTTTGTCTATGTATTTAATGATTAAATTTACAAACGCATCATTGTCATTCATACATTCTGCCACAATATAATCTTCATATTTAATTTTATCAGCAATTTCACGATGCTCAATATCTAATTCAAAAAGTGTCTCTGAATTATCTATGGTAAAAGCTAAAGGATAAATAAGTACTTTCCGATTCGTTGGGTTACGCAATACATCTACAAGATTGGGCTCTAGCCAAGTCGCATCACCCACTTTAGATTGGTACACTAATCTAACATTCTTAAAATGTATATTTTTTACTTCCAATAAGGTACGTATGGCACTTACATTTGCTTCAACCTGACGTTGATAAGGATCACCTGCTTTTACAATACTTACCGGCAAACCATGTGCTGAAAGCAATAAATCATATTTAGATATATCCTTGTTCCCAATTGCTTTTTCAATCTGGGAAACATTGGCTTGAATGTAGTCTATATCGTCAAAATATTGACAAGTAAGCATAGTGATTTTAGGTCTATAATCCATTTCCTTACATCGTGAGACTATATCTTCATAAGATGAAAGTGTTGTAGTGGTGGAATACTGCGGATAAAGAGGAAAGAGTAAAAGCTCTTCAACGCCATCTTTTTGGCACTGTTCCAATGCAATATCTGCAAAAGGAGGCACATAACGCATAGCTGGGTAGATAGGCATATCAATCGAATTTTTAAGTTTATCTATCAACTGTTGTGTTAATCCAAATAGTGGGGATTTTCCCCCTAATTGTTCATAACTCTCCTTGGCTTCATCTAAGCGTTTGGCAATGATAATAGTACGTACCAATGCTCTGGTTGCAGGATTCGTAGGTAAAATATTTTTATCTGAAAACATATTATATAAAAAAAGTTCGACTTCATCAACACTGTTGGGTCCACCCATGTTAAGAAGAAATAAAGCTTGTGACATGCATATCCTTTAAAGTCTTGTATTTTAGCATAGAGAGTGTAAAATCATACATAAATATAGTAAATTTACAAAGGCTTTTTATGATAATCATCCCTGCCCGCATTGGCTCTTCACGCTTTCCCAACAAAGTACTTGCAAACATAGGTGGTATGCCCATGGTCATACGTACCGCCAAAGCAGTAGAAGACATAGATAATGTCGTCATTGCTACTGATGCACAAGAAGTCATAGAGATAGCAAAACAACACGGCATCAAAGCTGTACTGACCTCAGACGAACACCAAAGTGGTACAGACCGTATCTACGAAGCAGCACAAAAATTGGAACTTCATGAAGATGAGATCATCATCAATGTACAGGGAGATGAGCCTTTCATAGAGACCGAAGTCGTACAATCCATCTATAACCTTACAAAAGCGAATAAAGATAATGCACGCATCATGATGAATTCTTGTTACAAAATCATTTCAAATCCAGAAGCTGATGACCCAAACATTGTTAAAGTGGTAACAGATAGCAAAGATGTTGCACTCTATTTCTCACGTGCTAAAGTACCCTATCCTAGGGATCATCACTTTGATACCTATAAAGGACATTTGGGTATTTATGGATTTACGGTAAAGGGACTCAAAGCATTTTGTAAACTAAGTCCTGCTCCATTAGAGGATATAGAAAAACTTGAACAACTCAGGGCACTCTATCATGGCTATGAAATCGCCATGATAGAAGTAACTACAGAAAGTTTTGGAATAGATACCCCTGAAGACTTAGAAAAAGCTTAAAACATCATCAACTCTAATCAAATTGAAGCACTAAAGCTTCTCTTGCTTTCAGTGCCTAATATTACTTTACTGCTTTACCAAGATCCCACATAGGCATAAATATACCAAGAGCCATCAGTAACACTAAGTATTGCAATGAAAAACATCATTATGGGTTCTATATACGCAGAAAGATTATCAATTAAATCTTGGAATTCCATATCATAATAATTGGTTACCTTATCTAACATAGCATCGAGTTGCCCCCCAGCTTCACCAGCCTTAATCATTTGTAAAAGCATATTTTCATAAAGCCCAGTGATCTTAAATGCTTCAGCCAAGTTCATACCACGTCCAATATTTGCATTGACAGTTAGCAATTGCTCCTTAATGGCTGCATTATCAACCATGCCAACGGCTGTGTCAAGTGCTTCAGACACAGGTATACCTGACTTAACCAATTCTCCAAAAACCAAATTGTATTTATGCATAGTTGAAAGAAAAATAGCTTTATTGATAAGATAAAACCTGGGGTGAATCATTAACTTATCCATACTGTATTTAAAATCTTTATTATTTTTATAAAAATATTTTAATGCGATAACCCCAGCAACCAGGATAAGAACAATGAAAATACCATAATTAGAAAATGCCCATTCTAAATTAAGCAGTATCCGTGTAGGAAGAGGTAATTCTGTTTTGAATTTTGCAAAAATATCTTTAAACTTAGGCACCACCACCATAATCAAAATGGTAAAGGCAATTCCCATAGCAGCTAAAGTGATCATAGGTCCTCGTATGGCTTTTTTAAATTTTGCTGTATTGTCCCTAATGCTTTCAAGGATATCTGCCAACTTATGATAAGACTCAGAAAGATTACCCGTTCTCTCACCAAGATTTGTCATTGCCAAAGCAACATGCCCAAATTCATTCGTATAAGGTATCATTGCATCAGACATACTGTTACCAGAATTAATATCAGAATTTATTTTTGCATATATTTCTTTAAGTTGCTTATTATCTGTATTGTCTGCAACATCTGTTAGTGTATCATTAATTGCTATCCCCGCATCGGTCATAACAGCTATTTGTCTAATGGTAGATATTTTATCATTCAAGGGGATCTTAGACTTGAAAGACTTTTTAAGTGTTTTCATTAAATCAGCAAAACCATCTTCCAAAGGAGCAGATGTCTCCACTGCTTTCATCACCATGGTTGTAGGAAATTTATTTTTTGCCAATTTAACAGCTATCATACGATTATCCGCTTTGATGAGTTCTAAACGTTTTTTCCCTTTATCCATCACAGTCACATTAAAATATTTCATTATAACCTCGCTACTCTATAAATTTCTTCAATGGTCGAGGCACCCGATAAAGCCTTATGTACTCCATCTTCGAACATCGTTATAAAACCTTCCTTTTCAGCTTGTAATGTCAATTCTTCCTTTGATGCTACTTTAGCGATCATGCGGGCAAGCGTTTCAGAGATAGTTAAAACTTCTGAAATCATTTCACGTCCAGAATAGCCACTATGTCCACATTCTTTACATCCTGAACCTTTATAAAAGGTAGGGTTCTCAGGTAAATACTTTTGAACATCTTTTAGCAGTACTGGGTCTAATATCGTGGTTGTTTTACAATGTTTACAGATTTTACGTACAAGTCTTTGTGCTTGTATGGCCACCAATGCTCCTGAGACCAAATACTCTTCAATTCCCATGTCTAATATTCTGGATATGGAAGATATAGCATCATTTGTGTGCAAAGTTGAAAGCACAAGGTGCCCGGTAAGAGCTGCCTGAATAGCGATACGTAAAGTTTCTTGATTACGTATTTCCCCTATCATGATTTTATCTGGATCTTGTCTCAATATGGACTTTAATGCATCTGCAAATCCTAAACCAACACTCTCTTTCACATTTACCTGTTGCAATCCAGCCATTTGGTATTCAACTGGATCTTCAACCGTAATAATTTTATCTTTTACATCTTTAATAGCATTTACTGCACCATAAAGCGTTGTTGTTTTACCTGATCCGGTAGGACCTGTGACAAGCACAATACCATAAGGCACTTTAATCGCTTCAGAAAATTTATCATAGCAGTGTTTACTCATACCTGCATCTTCTAATTTAATCATGGCTTTAGATTTATCAAGAATTCTTAGTACAATAGATTCCCCCTGTATTGTCGGCAAAGTAGATACCCTAAAATCATAATCCTTACTATTGATTGTAGCAGAGAACCTACCATCCTGTGGCTTTCTTTTTTCAGCGATATCTAGATTAGAAAGCAATTTCATACGAGATGCCAAAGGATTAAAAATATCTTTATCAAAAGTAAAACTTTGACGTAACATTCCATCTATACGTTCACGTATCACACAAGATTTTTCTGTTGCTTCTATGTGTATATCACTGGCTCCCGCATAAATAGCTGATTTTAAAACAATATCAATTAATTTTAATACAGCTGGTGATTCATCCTTGTCATCACTGCCTTCCTGACTTAAGTCTTTTCTTATGTCTAAAACCAGACCTTTAATGCTTTCATTGATTTCAAGACGTTGTAAATGTTGTTGAATTTGTTGCGGTCTGGCTATTGATATTTTAATCGGTTTTTTAGGAAACAAACGCTGGATAGCATCATGTGCTGCCATATCAAGAGGATCATCAAATACAATTTGAACATTTAGGTCATTTTCTCCAATTGGTATAATATTATATTTTATAAGCTGCTTATAGGGTACCTGTGAAAACAAACGCATATCAATTTCAACTTCGTCTAAATCAACAAATTCTACATTTAATGCTTTAGCCACTTCTTCAATGACAGGAGAAATATCAATCCCCTCTATTTTTTCGAGATGTCTTAAACTGATTGTGCCTTGTCTTATCTTTTTTGCTAAAAATATCTCCACTGTATGTAAATCAATCATATTTTCTGCAATAAGATTGGCAAAAGATATTTGTTTAGGTGGTCTACTCTTAACCAAAGTGGAAATAGCATCTTTTGTTATCAACTTTTCTTCCAACATCATTTCAATTAGTTTAACCATAGAGATACTCCCTTTTTCTTATATTAATTTTTTAATTTCAATAATAAATTTTTAGCTTCAGACGAATCAGACATTTTAACGTAATCTGTCAGGAGCCGTATTGCTTCATTTTTCCGACCCAGTTTTACTTTTGCTTTAGCAAATATTAACCAACTTTCATCAATGTATTTATTGACTTTATTTGTTTGTAGCGCCCAGTATTCTGCTTTTTTATAATTACCTTTTCTAAAATAGCTTTTAGCTAAAAAAAGTGAATCATCTGAATCATGTGATTCATAAAAACGTTTTTCAACGTCTTTATATGCACTTACACTTGATGATTCTATAATATTTAAATGCATTTTTTTACGAGGTGCATCACTTTGTATTTTTTTACTTATTGGTTTTTTATATGCAATTATTGTATTTTTTTTCTTTTTTACTTCTTCCAATATTGGTATATTTTCAACTATAGGAAGTGTAGGTATACTTTCTTCAATTTTTTTCTCAACATTGATTTCAACAGGCGGTTTAATATTTTCAATCACCTCTGGTTCATTTATTTCTAATGTTGTTAATTTACCTTCTAATAATACACGGTTACTGGTATCTATGTCAGATACGACAGATTGATTTATAGTAAAATCTGGTAGTGAAAATTCTTTTAGATTATAGAAAGTTAAGACAGCAACAACCATCCCAGCAAAAAGTAATACTCCTACATAAATTGGTTTACGTTTTTTATTATTATACTTTGTCCATTCATCTTCTAAAGGTTTGATATCATACATGGATATACCCTAACTTTAATGCTGCCATTTCGATGACACGCTGTGGAATATGATCATAATTTATTTTTGATGGTTCATTTTTATCATAATATTCACAAATTTCAAAAATAGTAAAAATAAGTTTATTACATTCTCTAAAATTACCTTTAGTATAAGTATGAATCAGTTTCATATCTTTTTCTTTAATGCTATTTGCAATTTCAAAGAGGTTCTTTTTTAAAAGTTTTTTATGTATATAGGCTGTCTGATCTTTATGGGTTGCATTTTTAAGTTCAATGACTTCCCATATCCTTGATTGAAAATGTTCTTTGGCAATTAAATCTTCATCATCTGTTTTATGCAAAGAGACAATAAACTTAACAGACCTACTATCGGATATCAGACGTATCTTTTCCATCATCTCAGGGCCATACATCTGTGCTTCATCCAATAAAATAACAATCTCTCTCTTGCCTCTTAAATTTTTACAAAAATTCACTAAAGCAGAAAAATTCACCTCTGTATTGTGTGGTAAATCTTGTTTTGTTAGTACTTTAAATAATTTATGAAAAAATTCTTTTTCATTGGTTGCAGGTGTATCAAAATAATGAATCTCTTTTTGATGTTTTAACTTTTCTTGAATACGATTAAGGAGTATACTCTTCCCTGTTCCTGGTCTACCAAAGAGTAAAATCATCTTCAGCGGCTTATCCATACTATGTTCTAATTGTTTATAAGCTGCAACTGAAGATGATAATTCTATGTAGTCATCAATATCTATAGAATCGATAAATACATTTTTTGCTGCTTCATATCTACTTTTCATTAAGCTTTGTATATCCTAAATCTTTTAATGATACTGACTTAGCATTTTTAACAATATGAGGTGTAATAATTAAAACCAATTCTTCTACCGTATTGATTTTCTCTTCACTTTTAAAAGCATATTCTAATAATGGTAAATCCCCAAGTAATGGTATTTTACTCACCTTGAATCCCGTTTTAGAAGAGATAAGTCCACCTAATATTGCATGCTGGCCATCACTTACTTTAATCACTGAAGCAATTTGTCTTCTCACTAAATCAGGTGGGATAGATCTTACACTTCCATCACTTTCTACAGTGTTCACTGTATCAGAAATAGATGGGTTAATTTTCAATGTAATCATTCCATTAGTATCAATTTCTGGAGTAATATCCAATAATATACCAGCAAAAACAGAATCTACAAGTTCACCTTCTGAAGAAGTTGCACCACCTCCAGAACTAGCTGTGCTACTTGATTTAATCTTATAAAATAATTCCTTACCCACAGATATGAGTGCTGGTTGATTATTAAGAGTCATCACCCTAGGACTTGATATAGATTTAACGTCTCCTTGTGTCCCTAAAAATTTAACAACTTCTGCTACTTTGGCACTACCTGTAATATTAACAAGTTGTGCATTTCTAGGTCTTGTTCCTTCAGCAAATTCAGTTTCAGTAATACCTTCAATATTATCAAAAGTAAAAGATGAAATATTTCTTTGTGCCATTGAAAGTGAGTTAATAGTAAAATTCTGTAAACCATATAATTGAGCCCAATCTACACCAGTTGTTGTAGAATCATCAAATGTAACAGTTAAAATACGCACGTCTATAAGTACTTGAGATTTAATTTGCTTTGTAAGCGTATCAATATAAGATGCAACTCTATTTACTTGTCGTTCAGTTCCTGTAACTGTTACCATACCCGCTTCTGCATTTACTATTGGTGCCAAAGGATTATATTCCCAAACCTGTCCGTCTGGACCAGTCCATCCCTCACCTGTTTTTGCATAATGTGTACTTCCATCGGCAGCACCAATTAAAATACGTTGTACTTCAGCTTCAACAGTTTTCCAAAATTTAAATTCATCATTACTTTCTATGGAGATACCTGTTTTTGATGCACCAGATCCACCAGTTGCTCCAGCAGAACCCCCACCTGTTGCAGATGCAGAATTATTAGAATTTGCTATAGTTACATGCGCATTACTTTTTCCCACTCTTTGTCCTGAAATATAATGGATACGGAATGTTCTGGTAATGAGATATGAAATCTGGAGTTTATTTCCAGTTAACGTGTAGTGAAGGTCGTTATCTTTCAATATAGTGTTTAAAAATCCTTTAAACGTACTGTTTTTCAACTTAACATAATAGAGTTTTTTATTCATTCTGGTTTTTGCCGCTTCATCTTTTACTATGACCGTAAGCCCACAGGTATCTGCAAGATTATCAACCACATCACCAATAGTCAATTTACTGTCTATCGTGACTGAAAATAATTTGGTAGAACAGTCATTTGCTGTAAGGTTACTACTGGTAAATACTAGCATCAACGAGATAAAAAATTTTACCCCTATATGTTGTGTCTTTTTCATTTTATTCTTCTCCTTCTATCGTAATAAAGTTTTCTCTTTCTTTATGAAGAAATAACTTTTTAATTTGATTTCCACTTCTAAGGACTATGCCTTTTTGACCTATATATTTCAAAGTAAATCCCCCTATATCATCACCAACTTGTATCCACTCGTTATTAATGTAGACTTTCCCATTCAAAATAGCATGTAACGAAAGTTTAGTCTCTTCTGCTTTGACAGGAATAATAAATGTTGTTATATTATTTTCTTCAGCCATTCTTACAAATGGTTCTTTGGTATTCTCCAAGGTTTTTAAGTCAATACCTTCTCTTTTTTCATGTATCTTTGTAACCATGTCTCTAATCTGATCTACAGAAAGATCCGCAAAAAGACTCATGTGACATACGGTAAGTATTAATAATATTTTTTTCATTAGTGATTAATCCCCCAGACTGAGATATTGATATCTGCTACAATATCGGATGAATTATGATCAAGTGAAAATCTGGTTCCATAAATATCTGTCACTAATCTATTTTGTTCTAATTCGTTCATAAATTTGACGATACCTTTATATTCACCTTTACATCCAACTGCAATTTCAAGAACATATCCAAAACTACCATTATTGTCTACATATTTATTTTTAATATATTGAATATCCACATCTTGAATAGCTGCTTTGTCTGTAATGGAATTTAAAAACTTAGACCATGATTTTTGATTAAAAAGCATATCAGATAATTGATCTAGATTATCATTAATAAATTTAATCTTACCATTTGTATCTACAATATTTTTTTTCTTATCTACTATGTCCTTATCAAACTTCTTAACATAAAATTCACGATCACCACCAACGGTAATAGAATTAAGATAGGTATTATTATCTATAATATTTTTTTGCACAGCCTTTTTACTTCTGTCACTTTTATTATACATATCTTCAGTATAGGGTAATAGATATGCATAAGCAAGATAAGCAATAATACCAGCAACACCTAAAATAACCAACCATTTTTCACTTTCTTTTTTAGGTGCAAAATAGGCATCAAGTTCTTCTAGTTTATCTTCTATAAATTTCATCTTAATTCAACCTTTAACAGACCTTTATAATAATTACTCTCGGGATCTTTTTCAATTATTTCAATATCAATTTGATTAATTTCATCAAAGTGTGTATCCGATATGTATTCAATCAATTCTGTAAACTTTCTGTCATTTGAACTTATTAACGACATCCACACAGTTGAATCTTTACTGTACATCATATCTGCATGAACATCAAACTTTGTAAGTTCTTCTGCTATACGATGGAATATCCCTGATTTTAACTTATAATTTGCTTTCTTATCATAAATCGCTGTTAATGTCTTTGTTTTTGCTTGATATCTCGTAGACAATTTTTCTATCTTTTCATCTAGGCCGTTTATCTCTTTTTTCTTATCACCCAAAATTTGTTTATATTTCGTTGATTCTGCCTGTAGTTTATCATTTTCTATAGAAAGTGCATATATTTTGGCATCATTGACATAAGATCCAACAAGATAAATCAAGGGATATGCCAATCCCACAGATATAGCTGCAAAGGTAGCAATAATAAATTGCCCTCCCGCACGATTCACAAAAGATGGTGCTCGAGGGAACATTGTCAGGTTTACAATTGAATTTTCATTCTCTGTATAATCAAGGGAGGTAAGAAGCATAAGGTATTGTAGTTGATCTGTATACCATTCATCTGTATTAATATTATAATTAAAATTTAGATCAGCAGATTGTAAACCTAAATAGTTTTGACTATATTCATCCAGTCCTACAATCGGTCCTTGTATGGAGCCTATATACATCTGTTCTATTGATTCTAATTGAAATGCTCTCTTTGCATAAATAATAATATCATTAATGGTAATAAAAACTTCGCCAAAAATCTTCATCAGGTTTTGCTGATAATCATTATTGGTTGTTTTTAAACCTTCAGATTCCAAAATAGAGAAGAATTCTTTTTCATCAATCTTTTCACCTACCATAGCACAATACTTATCATAAATCTGTTCTAGTGAATACTCTATTGATTTAGAATAAAGGAATTCACCATTTTTATAAAGCGTTATAAAGGCATCTCTCTTAGTGAAATAGAGAAAACAATGTGTACCTCTGTCATGTAATATTTCTTTTTTATAAAGTGTTTTATAGAGTAAAGGCGCAGGAACAATTAAGTCAATATATTTAGTTTGATTCTTAATAGGAAAATATAATTCATTCAGAACATTGGGTTCTGCAACAAAAATGTGAAATTCTCTCTCTTCACCAGCATTCTCAACTTCTGCAGATGAAATAATATAATCACTAGACTGATCAAGTCCTAATTCTTCATATGCCTTAATGTCAAGAATATCTGCAATATCTTCTTCAGGAATACTTCTGCTTAAATGAACGGTTGTACTGATCATATCTTTATTTGAAAGATATGACGTCATGAAGTTTGACTTATTATAGGTTAGTTTGTCTAGAGGTTGAAATGTATTATTTTTTAGTACATAATACTTATTCGTATATGCGTTAACTGTGATAATATTTTGCACAGTTGATGGTGATTTTTCTGATGATTTTTTTGTCAAAAACATACTAAACTTCCTTGTTTGTTAAACAATTATATATGTTATAATATTAAAACAATCTTACAAACATAAAAAATTTCTTAATTAAGATAACTTTTTTGAAATATTCATCTTCTGTTCTGTTTTTGAGCCCTATATATGGGACATCTCTCTAATTATTATTGAAATCTAAAATTAGACAATGTACCCTAGTTCTTCTAAGCCATCCCTATTTTTACTCCAACCCTTCTTGACTGAGACATGTAAATCTAAAAATATCTTCTTCCCTGAAAATATTTCCATTTGCTGGCGTGCCAACTTGCCCACACGCTTAATGCCCTCACCTTTTTGTCCTACTATCATCCCTTTTTGACTATCTTTTTCTACGACTATCGTAGCATACACTGTATCTCGTGTATCTGTCTCGTCTATCTTTTCTATGGTAACATCACTCTCATAAGGTATTTCGTCAGAAAGATTTTCAAAAATTGACTCTCTAATAAGTTCTTTGTAGATGTCTCTGATGTTGTCCGTTGTAAGTATTTCTGTATCAAACAAAAATGGTGAAGTAGGTAAATGTTTGGAGATTTCGTTTAGTAACTGCGCTTTACCTACTTTTTTATTCACCGAAAATGGGATAATCGCTTCAAACTTATCCTGGTACTTTTGGTATTCACCCAGTTTTTTAAGAATGTCTCCTTGATTGACATGATCCATCTTAGTTAAAAGTACGATGTGCTTTGTACCTTTCCGTTCTGACATCTCCAAGAACTTCTCATACTCTGTCAGTTTGTCTGTAACCGGTGCAAGAAAAACAATAAGATCTGCATCACCAATAGCTTTAAGTGCTTCATCCATCATGAACTTGTTTAGAAGTCTCTCTTTTTCATGTATACCAGGTGTGTCTACAAATATAATTTGTGTCTCTTCTCCTTGAGTGTTTTCATGCATGACTATGATGTTCATACGTTTTCTTGTTGCCTGCGCCTTCTTAGAGACCATCGCAAGCTTTTCACCTACCATGAAGTTAAGAAGTGTGCTTTTACCTGCATTTGGTCGTCCCACAACTGCTACAAAGCCTGCTTTAGTGTCTATCTCTTCATTCTTGTGTTCAAATATCATAATATATACCTAGTTGCATCTTCATCCTCTACCACAGCACTTATCTTTTCATTAACCAGTACCTCATCTACTATCACCTTCTCACCACAATGTTCATCTGCTGAAAAACTTATATCTTCTAGTATCTTTTCCATAACCGTATGTAAACGTCTAGCACCTATATCTTCTGTTTTTTCGTTGGCTTGCAGTGCATAAGAAGCTATGGCTCTTAGTGCTGTCTCATCAAAAGAAAGCTCCACACCCTCTACTTTCATAAGTGCTTCATACTGCTTAATCAGTGAATTGTTTGGTTCTGTTAAAATGCGGTAAAGCGTCTCTTCATCCAAACTGTCTAGTTCCACACGCAAAGGAAAACGTCCTTGAAGCTCAGGCATCAAATCACTTGGCTTAGAAACATGAAATGCCCCCGCAGCAATGAACAAAATGTGGTCGGTATTGACCGTACCAAGTTTTGTCTGAACAGCTGAACCCTCTACTATGGGAAGTAAGTCACGCTGTACACCCTCTTTACTTGGATCTTGTCTACCTTGTGAGTTCGCTGAGACTGCAACTTTATCAATCTCATCTAAAAAAACGATGCCCCCTTTTTCTACTTTTTCTAGTGCTAAAGATTTTAAAGCCTCTTCATCTAGCAATACTTCACTGGCTTCAGATTCGAGTATTTTCCTGGCATCTTTTACACTCACTTCCTTTTCTGGACCTTTTTTACCCATACCACCAAGTACTTTAACAATGCTCTCTTGTACCTGTATCATTTGAGGAGGTAATCCATCTTCTGGCAACATCGTTTTATTTGGCATCTCTACTTTTATCTTAAGGTGGTCAAGTTCACCCTTGGCAAATTTCTCTTGCATACGTATAAAGGATGCATCATACTCTGCTTGCTTCTGTTCACTCGCTCCAGCGGGGAGTGGTGGAAGAAGTTTTTCTATGATTTTATTTTCGATGTAGTTTTGTATCTTTTCTTTGTTTTTTTCATTTTCACTCTCACGTACTATCTGCATAGAAGTTGCTGCTAGATCACGTATCATCGATTCAACATCACGACCTACAAAACCTACTTCAGTGTATTTACTGGCTTCAACTTTGATAAAAGGCAAGATTCATCATCTTTGCCAGACTTCTGGCTATCTCTGTTTTACCTACCCCTGTACTTCCTATCATCAAGATGTTTTTAGGTGTGACATCTTGTTGCATATCCTTGCTTAACTGCATACGTCTATAGCGGTTTCTTAATGCCACAGCTATAGTCTTTTTTGCATCATTTTGTCCTATGACATACTTATCCAGATAAGTGACTATCTCTTTGGGTGTGAGGTTATCCATTGTACTCATTATAGTTCCAATAATTTTATATTTTTGTTGGTATAAATGCAAATTTCACCCGCTATCTCTAACGATTTTTGCACCAGTTCTTTAGGTTCTAAATTTGCATGTCTTTCTAAAGCCCTTGCAGCTGAAATAGCATAATTACCACCACTTCCAATGGCAGCTATCTTTCCATCTTCAGGTTCTACCACATCGCCCGTACCAGAAAGTATGAAGATATGCTCTTGATTAAGCACAATCATCATCGCTTCAAGTTGACGTAATTGCTTGTCTTTTCGCCACATCTTAGAAAAGCCTATCACAGACTTAAACAAGTCACCTTTTTTTTCAGCCAAAATTGTCTCAAACATATCAAAAAGGTTAAATGCATCTGCTGTACTTCCTGCAAAACCTGCTAAAACTTTACCTTCTCCAAGCGTACGTATTTTAGTAGCATTGCCTTTAAGTACCGTGTCACCAAAGCTCACCTGTCCATCACCACCGATGACTGCTTTACCTTCAGCCTTATAACCTAGTATCGTAGTAGCATGAAACATTAAACACCTACTACACTGACTTTAAGTGTCGCATGTATGCCGTGACCTAATTTTGTATCTACCTCGTGTAAGCCTTCAGACTTAAGTGCTTTTTTAAGATTGATGTGTTTTTTATCTACTTCAATGTTAAGCTGTTCAGCAATGGCTTCAGCGATGTCTCGCATTACCTACAGAGCCTTTAATACCTACAGGTGCTTTGGCTTTTTCTATCTTTATTTCTGTAGCTTCTAAAGTTATCTTCTCTGCTTCAAGGCGTGCCAATTCATCTTTTAAGTTCACGTGCCATTTGTGCTTGCTCTTCTTTCCAGTTCTCTACTACATCAGGTGTTGCTAGTCTAGCCAAGCCTTTTCCTATAAGAAAATTTTGACCATAACCGTCTTTTACTTCTTTTATTTCACCAGCTTTACCTAGTGCTTTTACATCTTTAATTAATAATACTTTCATCATTTGTCCTTATTGGAGTATCTATACCTATGATTTTAACAAAATTTTACTAGGCATTTGTTAAAATCAACTAGATGTTGCATGGGAAGTCCCTCTATAAAATAATATAGTGACTTATTCAGATATGCCTACCCAAGCAATTACGGTTAATAAAACCATTAAGAAAAGATGCTACAATCAAAAAAATATAATAAACGGATAGATAAACCATGTTTCAAAACTTTCACATAGACAACTTAAACAATTTTCCCAAAGAACTTGACACACTTTTAAACCATCAAAGAGCCGTCATCAAAGAGATCACAAATTCTGAAGAGTTGAGCTATGAAAAAGTACTCAAACCACTACAAGACTTAGATGAGGAGTTAGGGCTTTTCTTCACCCCACTTTCTCACCTCAACTCTGTAATGAACTCCGATGAAACACAAAAAGCTTACGAGGAGTCGCTTCCGCTACTCTCTAAGTTTGGTTCAGAAATGGCACAAAATGAGGCGCTGTTTAAAAAAATAGAACAGATCAAAGCGCAAACAGAAGAAGCCAAAAAAGTTGTCGCACATGAGGTAAGAGACTTTGTCCTTTCAGGGGTAAAGTTACCAGAAGATAAAAAGAAACGTATGGAGGAAATAAGCCTCAAACTCTCTGAACTCTCCAACAAATTCTCTCAAAACCTTCTTGACGCAACCAATGCCTACGAACTCATCATTAAGGAATCTAAAGATGTTGAAGGATTACCTCAAACAGACATAGATGCAGCCAAAGAAGAGAATGAGGGAGAAACTGTCTATAAATTTACACTTCAACTCCCTAGCTATTTGGCTTACATGACCTATGGGCCTAACCGTACGTACAGAAAAGAGCTTTCTAAAGCTTATGCAACACGTGCACCTGAAAATGCAGAAGTCATAGACCAGATACTTGCACTTAAACAGGAAAAAGCTAAACTGCTTGACTTTGACTCTTATGCTCACTATGCACTTGAGACAAGAGATGCCAATACACAAGAAGACGTCATAGGATTTCTAAATGACCTCGCTGATGCGGCACTGCCACAAGCAAAAAATGAACTAGCAGAACTTAAAGAGTTTGCTAAACGTACAGATGGCATAGATGACTTGGCTGGCTATGATGTAGGCTACTACTCTGAAAAACTCAAAAAAGAGAAGTTTGACTTTGATGATACCATGACTAAACCCTACTTTGAACAAACTAAAGTGCTTAATGGCTTACTCGATATCGTTTCTGAACTCTTTTCTGTGACATTTAAACCAGCGGATGTTCCAACTTGGCACACCTGCGTAAAAACCTTTGACATTTTTGATCATGGTAAACTGTCCGGACGTATTTACTTCGACCTAGAAGCACGTAAAGAGAAACGTGGTGGTGCATGGATGAACGACTGGGAGACACACTATATAGATAACAAAGGTGAACAGCACTTAGCCTCAGCTTTCATAGTCTGTAACTTTTCTCCAACAACAGACAAGACACCATCACTATTGAGACACGATGATATAGTCACCCTCTTTCACGAGATGGGACACGCTATCCACCACCTCTTTGGTAAGTGTAAAGAGCGCTCAGTCTCAGGTATCAACGGTGTTGCTTGGGATGTAGTAGAGTTTCCTTCTCAGTTCCTAGAGAACTTTGCATATGAAGCTGCCATCTTGAAACGTTTTGGGTTTCACTACGAAACAGGAGAGCCTATTCCTGATGAGCTTATGGCCAAAATAAAAGAAACCAAAAACTACCAAGCAGCCCTTAGTATCTTGCGTCAAGTAGAGTTTTCACTCTTTGACTTTACCTTACACCAAGATCTTTACCAAGGGGAAGAGATACAAACCTTGATCGATGATATAAGAAAAAAAACGTCTCTACTCGAAGTACCAGAGTATAACAAATTTCAACACGGATTTGCACACATCTTCGCTGGAGGCTATGCTGCAGGATACTACAGCTATAAATGGGCAGAAGTCCTTAGTGCTGACGCATTTTTCAGCTGCTTAGATGAGACTTCAGGATTCAATACTGAAAGTGCCATTGGATATAAAGAGTTTATTTTAGCCAATGGTGGTGCAAAAGAAATGTCTGAGCTTTATCAAGAGTGGCTGGGTAGAAAAGCGGATGTAAATAGTCTCATCAAGTTATATGAGATAGATTAAAAAAGAAGTGCGTCATAATACGCACGACAAAGGAATGACCATGAAAGAATATCGTTCTCTAACCCTTATTGTCATTGCTATATTCATCATTACTCTTGTAGGAGCATACTTTAGTCCTTCATTTGAACAACAAAGAACGTACTTAGAACTTTTTATGCTCTTTGGTTCACTCCTCTTCATTTTTGCTATTGTTGTCATCTTTGCCTCACTGGGATTTCATACTTTTTCACTCTATCTCGCCCTCTTTCTAGCCGTAGTCACAGCCATGTTTGGCGTACTAGGTGCACTCATCGTTGTACTTCTTACATACTTTGCCTGGGGGGCAGTTTTTGCCATGGAAGTACTGCTTTTTGATGCTGGATCTCAGAGTGCCAAAGAGTGGTTTCTAAGTCGCTATAAATTCAAAGCATTTAAAGCGGAGTATTATGCCTTTTATCCGATGTTAGGGTTAATTTACGTCATGTTAGAAATACTTCCAAACTTACTCAGTAGAGAGTCTATGATTGATTTTTCTCCGTCAAGGGTTTTGAAGGAAATGGAAGAGTTATTAGATTAACCTTCCATTAAATCACGCAAAACGTTCACTGTCGTTGTGAACACCCTTGAGAGTGAAGCGAATGGAGAAAAAGAACGACACTATTAAGTTAATAAGGAAATAAATAGAATTGAATTGAAAATATAGACATTCCCATCAAGTGATGGGAACAAAAAGCTTACTTCTTTTTGATGTACTCTTTTCCCTGAACTGCAGGTACTTCATTTTTACCAAACCCGAAGAAACGTTTAATTCGCTGACAGATTGTAAATGAACCCGTTTCTATACGACATACTTCTTCACCCTCATCCACTTCTTCACTTGCGATAAGTGAAGCGATACGCTCCGGCTGTTTTTTACCCTCTATGATAAATCGAAGTGCGTTGAGTCTGATGAACCCTTCTGCATCTTTTTGGTCATACACATCATCTGCTTCAAAAGTAGAATGCTCTTCTGAGTAAAGTGTTTGATCAGATTTTCTACCAACCACTGTTACATTGCCTTTGTAAAGCTTGAGTCTTACATCACCTTGTACATGATCTTGTGTTGCATCTATAGCAGCCTGTAGCATACGACGTTCAGGAGACCACCATAAACCATTGTAGATCAGTTTTGCATACCTAGGCATAAGCTCATCTTTAAGGTGTGCTTCTTCCCTATCTAGTGTGATAGACTCTATCGCACGGTGTGCTTTCAACATGATAGTTCCACCTGGCGTCTCATAACATCCACGTGCTTTCATACCAACCATACGGTTTTCAACGATATCGATGCGCCCGATACCATGTTTATTACCATATGCGTTAAGTTTAGTCAGTATGCTTGCAGGACTCATCTCTTCACCGTTGATGGCTACAGGGTCACCTTTTACATACGATATCTCAATGTACTCAGCTTCATCTGGTGCATCTTCTGGCTTAACAGACCATAACCACATAGCATCTTCCGGCTCATTAAAAGGATTTTCCAAGTGCTCACCCTCATAAGAGATGTGTAACAAGTTTGCATCCATAGAGTACGGTTTAGCCTGTCCTTTACCGTCGATGTTGATACCATGTTCTTCCGCATAATCAAGAAGTTTGGTACGTGAGTTCAAGTCCCACTCTCTCCAAGGTGCGATCACCGCGATGTCTGGGTCAAGTGCTAGGTAACCAAGCTCAAAACGTACTTGGTCATTTCCTTTACCTGTAGCGCCGTGACTTACTGCATCAGCACCTGTTTGGTGTGCGATCTCTATCTGCTTTTTAGCAATGAGTGGACGTGCGATAGACGTACCAAGTAAATACTCACCCTCATAAATGGCATTGGCTCTGAACATAGGAAACACAAAATCTTTGACAAATTCTTCACGTAAGTCTAAGATAAAAATATTTTCTTCTTTAATGCCCATATCTAACGCTTTTTGACGCGCCGGCTCTACCTCTTCACCCTGACCAAGGTCAGCAGTAAAGGTAACCACTTCACACTCATACTCGTCTTGAAGCCATTTAAGGATGATACTCGTATCAAGCCCACCAGAGTAAGCCAAAACTGCTTTTTTAATTGTTCTTTTTGCCATAATATAAGCCTTTAAATAATATTGCCGTAATTTTAGCGTAATATTGGTAACAGTTAAATGGTATAGATGATTTATTTTTGTGCAAACATTCATTTATATGATATGCAAAAAAATATCTTTCTACTACGATACAGTTCCTCTTGTATTTAAGGAGATTTATTAAAAGTGATATGAAAGGAATACTACGCGAATTCACTTTCTTACACAAACCCCCACTTCTTCAAAATAATATCCACCACAGCCTTCTTATAAGCCCCAGTATGACGAAATACTTCTTTGCCCTGTTCATTAAAAAACACTTGTGTAGGCATCTCTTTGAGTTTGTATATGTCACGTGCTATTAGACGGTCTTTTTGAGAGTCTATGGAGTAGATTTGGTACTCAGGATGAGCTTCTAGTACTTCTGCAAACACCTTTGACATCGCCAAGCAAGAGTAACAGTGAGACATACCAAAGGCTAAAATGGTGGGTTTCCCATTGCCTATATTATGCTTGATGTCTTTATATGCATTGACCGATAGTGCTTTCTTACCAAACATTTTATCCCTAAGATATTGATTTGAAAGATTATACAAATTCTATCTTAAATTTTTTTGCGTATAATCTCTGTAATGAGACACAAGGAGTATCTATGTTACTTGGCGTAAATATAGACCATATAGCAGTTTTAAGAGAAGCCCGAAAAGTAGCTGACCCAGACCCGCTAGATGCACTGAGCATCTGTAAACGTGCGGGTGCAGACCAGATAACCATACACCTTCGTGAAGACAGACGTCACATGCAAGACGCAGATGCTATAAACATCATAGCACTTTCTTCACTTCCAGTAAACTTAGAGTGCGCTACTGAACCTTCTATGATAGACATCGCTTGTGAGCTAAGACCACACCGTGTCACACTTGTCCCAGAAAAACGTGAAGAGGTGACCACTGAAGGAGGACTGGCAGTCACAGGTGACCAACCTAAATTAAAAGAAGCCATCAAAAGACTACAGGCCAACGAGATAGAAGTCTCCCTTTTCATAGACCCTACTTTAGATGCTGTACGAACATCTGTAGACTTAGGTGTAGAATGGATCGAGTTTCATACGGGAAAGTATGCAAACATCTATGCCATGCTTTACACGAACCTTTCAAAAACACACCACAGCATCACAGAGCTTGCACTTTCTAGAAAAATACTCAAACAGATGCTCAATGATGAGTTACGTAATTTACGTTTACTCTCATGTGACGCGATGGAACTTGGCCTACGCGTAGCAGCAGGACATGGACTGAACATGCAAAATGTCAAAGCCATAGCAGACATAGAAACCATAGAAGAACTCAACATCGGACAAAGTATCGTGGCACGCTCTGTGTATGTAGGGTTAGAACAAGCCATTATCGATATGAAACATATGCTTATCAGATGAATACGGTAGCTATCTCCATCGGTGATCTCAATGGCATAGGTATCCAACTTGCATTGGAAAACCATGATGCCATTTCCAAAGAAGTACAGCCTCTTTACTGCATAGACAAAACAATGATAGAACAAGCCGCAAAAAAACTCCAACTCAACATACCAAGAAACTTCCAAACCATTGAAAACATAGCCCCATCCTTTGACATAGAAGCTGGCATTGTGAGTAAAGAAAGTGGTGCCTACGCCTATGCCTCTTTTGTCAAAGCAGTAGAACTTGCCAAAGAGAAAAAAGTAGATGCCATCTGTACCCTACCCATACACAAAAAAGCATGGGAACTAGCAGGGGTCAGCTACAAAGGTCATACTGACGCACTACGTGACTTTTTTAATGCAGAGGCCATCATGATGATAGGATGCGACAAGATGTATGTTGCCCTGTTTACGGAGCACATACCACTTAAAGCTGTGGCAGGCAGCATCAATGAAAAGGACTTGACACGGTTTTTACTGGACTTTTACCGTACAGCAAAACCCAAAAGTACGGTCGCTGTACTGGGACTAAATCCTCATGCAGGAGATGATGGTGTTTTAGGTGATGAAGAACGTATCATACAAAAAGCCATAGATGTTGTAAATCATACCCTTCGACAAGCTCAGGGAACGAGGGTTGCTGAGCCTGTCGAAGCATACAGTAACCCTCTTGTACCCGATGTGGCATTTACACCCAATGTTCGTAAACACTACAAACACTTCATCGCTATGTACCACGACCAGGGACTCGCACCACTTAAAGCACTCTACTTTGATGAAGGTATCAATGTTTCGTTAAACTTACCCATACTACGAACATCTGTAGATCATGGAACAGCCTTTGACATAGCTTATAAAGGTGTGGTGTTAAATAGTTTGAGTTATATAAATGCTATCAAATATATCGTGAAGAGTAAGTAGCTTTATTGGGCTTTGCCAAAAAAACGTTCTATGAAGAGAATAAACCACCTGCTTCTTCGATGACTTCACATTCATCGTTCATCTTCAGACTCAGTTCTTCTTGGCATGGAGAACAAAGATAACGATAGTTTTTCATATCATAATAAATGGTGTCATCTATGTTTATGGCTGAGTAACACTCTGAACAGACATTAGTAACACGTAAAAGTATCTCTTCTGTGGCTGGCTGTGCAACAAAACAAGCACTACTCATGTGTACTTTCCAGTTTATCTATCATCTCTTTTGCTACCTCTAAGGTACTGTCTAACTCATATGCTTTTTTGTACCCTACTAATGCTTCTTTATTGCGTCCTAGATCATACAAGGTATTGGCGTAGTTGAAATGATGTGGTGCATATTCTGGGTCAAGCATGATGGCTTCTTCATGATGTTTCTCTGCAGCTTCATCGTCTTTGAGTTTATGCAGGACATTTGCAAGTAATGCATGCGCCATGTCATCTTTTTCATCTAAAGATAAAAGCTTTTCATACGCTTCTTTTGCTTCTCCATAATTTTTGGCTTGCATACATACAAAGCCCATTTTCTGTAATGCATCTACATTGTTCTTTTCTATGATGAGCGCTGAACCTAAAGCTTTTTGAGCTTCGTCATAGTCTTCTTTTTCTATCGCTTCATCTGCCATAACAAAGAGTTGCTCTAATCGTGTCAGCTCTACCGTAGGCTTAGAAAAGGTTTTATCGGGACGGTTAATACCCCCTATCTGCTCATCTGCTATCTTAGCTTCAAAGTCCACACCACGTTTAGGGTGTTTTCCTGAAAATAATTGCTTAAAGAAAAGGTAAAATACACCACCAGCAATAATAAGAAGTAAAAGTTGAAATGTGGTCATAGTTTCTCCAAAAGTTTATCTGACATCATAGAGTAAACTAACTTAATAGTTCAAACTCATAATGTACTAAAGACTCAAAATGGGGTTCAAAGAGTTAGGAAATATTTTTCTGCGTTATTTACTTGTATTACCTGCCATCTCTTTGTTTTTTGATCTGTTCAGAGATACGTGCTGCTACGGCATCCATCTCTTCTTTCGTATCATAAATAAAGGATTCTTTATCCTCATCGCCAAAGTGTACAAAAAGTCCATAACCGACTATTTCTACTTTACCTTTGCCTTCTTTTTCTACCCACGCCATGCTTACTTGTGTGGTCTCTTCTCCATCGCCAGTTTTAATCACTGCTGCGGTATATAGCTGGCTAATCTCTTGTGCGTCATATTGTTCATCATCTATTGTTATTGTCATAAACGGATTATAGTATAATTAACTAAAAATATACGGAGAACACCCACATGAATTTAAAAGAACAAGTCAAATCTGACATCAAAGATGCTATGAGAGCGAAAGATACTGTCAAAAGAGATACACTCAGAAACATCCAAGCAGCTGTAAAACAGATAGAAGTAGATGAGAGAAGAGATGTCACAGATGCCGATATGGAAGCGATCATGATGAAGTACCTCAAACAAAGAGAAGATGCCAAAACACAATTTTCTGAAGCGGGTCGTGATGACTTAGTAGAAAAGGAAGACGCAGAGATAGCTATAGTCAAAGCCTATCTTCCCGAACCCATGGACGATACAGAACTAGAAACTGTCCTCAAAAAGGTCATCGCTTCTGTAGGTGCAGAGAGTATGAAAGACATGGGTAAAGTCATGGGTGGAGCCAAAAGTGCGATAGGAAGTCGTGCAGATGGTGGACGTATCAATCAGATGGTTAAAAAACTTCTAAGCTAAATAGTCACAGGTAGGATCGATTTTATCGACCCTACACATTACCATATTTTAAGGCTTTTACAGCTGCTGTCATATCATCTTGTCTCATGAAATGCTCACCCACTAAAAAGGCATCTGCACCGATCTTATTGAGTTCGACAACCGTCTCATGATCATTTATCCCAGATTCTGCCACAATGATCTTACCATTTGGTATCAGAGGGATGAGTTTTTCACTCAGCGTCATGTCCATCTTGAAGCTCTCAAGATTACGATGGTTTATACCGATAATGTCAGCCCCTGCAAAGATGGCTTTTACCAAATCTGTCTTATTGTGGACTTCTACCAGTACATCTAAACCTAAGTGAAGTGCATAGTCATGTAACTCTTTAAGCTCTTTTCGGCTTAATGCCATAGCGATGAGTAAGATGTAGTCAGCACCAAAGGCCAAAGCCTCAAGTACTTGGTACTTGTCTACGATGAAGTCTTTACGTAAAAGTGGCAGGTTCACATAACGGCGTACCATACCAAGGTACTCTTTATCACCTTGAAAAAAGTGTGGCTCAGTGAGTATGGAAAGTGAATCTGCCCCACCCTTTTCATAGGCTTGCGCTATCGTCATAGGGTCAAAGTCTTCACGTATTACCCCTTTTGAAGGACTAGCCTTTTTTACTTCAGCAATAATACGATAAGGGTTTTCTTCTGTAGAACGAAGCGCTGATTTTACATCTTTAGGTGCGAAAGGGTTAAATGCTAGAGAACGACCGAGCCATTCCATAGGAAAATCTACTTTTCTCTTCTCTAGATCTGCTTTCGTTTTTTTAATGATTTCATCTAATATTTGAGCCATGATTATCCCATAATTACTATAATTTCACGTATTATATCTAAAATTGGGCTACTAAGTAAGAAGTCATTTTTTGCACTTCTTGATAGCTTCCCAATGGCCTATGATCTCTTCTTCTTCAAGACCTTCTTCATCTACCACACGTTTCATAAGTTTATAAGCTTCGGCACACTTCTTTTTTTTGTAGTATCCCCACGCAAGTGAATCCAAATAATAGGTATTGTCAGGCTGTTGCTTGAGTGCATTTTCAATGACTTTTATACCTTTGTTTAGATCTACATTTTTATCTATGAGTGTATACCCGTAGTAATTTAGATAGATACTGTCATCCACTCCCGATGCTATGGCTTTCTCAAAAAGAGAGATCACTTCTGCAATCATCTTTTTATTATCTTTGTCTTTTGATCTTTCAAAAACCAAGATGGCTTTTTCTGCTATCCATCTTGCATTTTTGTCTTCGCTGTATTTGCGTTCAACAAGCTTCAATGCCTTATCGAAAAGTTTTTTACTTTTATAGAGTTCATAGAGTATCATATCCCCAGCTTGTTGCTCTTCTAAAAATGCTATGGCTCCTAGTGTATCTCTTTTATATGCATAAGTATCTATGATCTTGGCAAGTACTTTTTCATCTTTATCTTTCTTGTAAAGTGCTTTGTAGGTAGCCATCAGTCCGCCAATGTCTTGCTCTTTACTATACATCACTAAAAGCTTAACCAACACATCATTACTTGAAATATTCATACGGCGATGTGTCTCAAGTAACTGTATCGCACGTTTACGTTCGCCCGTATATTCATCCATAATATCAGCCATACGTAGTAAAATCATCTCTCTAGGCATTGCTTCATACACTTTACTTAAAAGATTAAGTGCACGTTTAAATTCTCCCGTATACAAAAATGGATTTGATGCCAATTCTAAATCCAGAGGATTGGTTGAACGTTCGAGTAAATATTCTGCTTGTATCTTGGCTGAATTGACCTGATTTACTGTTAAGTATAGAGGAATAAGAAGCCGTTGTACTTCAGGGGTATCGGGGTGTGTATTATTCCATGCTTTAAGTCTTTTGATACTCTCATAAATATGTGTTCTTCCCATAAGTGAGGCTGTAGCTTCTTTAAACAGATACACTTCTGCTTTGGTAGTATCAAACAGTTTTGCATAGACTTGACGGGCATTTTCATATGCCTTATATTCATCATATAAAAGTCCTCTGATGATAAGTTCATCATCAGAGACAACCATCAGTTCTTTACTCTGAAGCGAGGTTAACATAACAACACATACGGTAACACAGTGTAATACTATACGATTCCAGGACACTCTTTTCTTACCTCATCTTCATCATTTTTAAACTGTTCCCAAAAGGGAAACGTACGACACTGTAAAGGTCGCACAGGGTAGATACTACATCTTTTCATCGTCTCATCAAAAAAAACACAAGCAAAGTTGTCCTTTGCAAGCTTTTTTTCTGTAAGCGAATATCGATGTTTGACTTTTCGTAAATAGATTGTACCAAAATCTTCTACACTAAGGTTAACAAACGCTGCCATCTTTTCTATCTCAGTATATTTTGCCCAAATGTAACCACTCGCTCCTGTACAGCAGTTTCCACCACAGGCTTCACAGGCAGAAGGGTCAAATTTGAATTTGTATTGTTCATGTGTCATCAGTTCCATCGTTACAAGTCTCCTTTGATGCTATGTGTATTGGCTTTCTCAAAAGCGCTTTGTGCTTTAGGTAAATAGAGACTCTGTTCATCAAAAACCACAAATGGTGGAAGTATCTGTGTCATAGACTTTGAGTTGTTACGTGCTGCTATCATCACTAGCTTTGACTCACGGTCTATTTTAGAGTGTACAAACTGTATTTTTTCCGGATTTATACCATTTATTTTCAGATGATACAAGAGCTGATCTATCTGCTTGGCATCATAACAAAAAATGAACCAACCTTTAGGTCTTAAAAATGTTTTTACTCGTTTCACAAAAGCATCTATGGGAAGATGCTGTGCATAACGTGCAATGTTCAAATGTGTGTCTTTACTTTGTGTTACTGCGGCATCATAAAAAGGAGGATTAGAGATAATATAGTCAAATCTCTCCTCTGTTTCAAGTTGGGTGAAGTCACCTAAGTGGCTTCTAGCTTCCAAATCATTCAGTGTGTAGTTATGTGTGGCGTACTTTAACATCTTTTCTTGCTTGTCTATGATGCTTGTCTCTATGTCAAAATCACGGCTAAGTAAAAGTGAGATGATACCCACACCACAGCCGACATCAAGCAACTTTCCTTGAGGCTTAAACGAAGCAATAAAATCATAGAGAAAAATAGAATCACTGTTGTAGCAATATCCACTACATGGCTGATAAAGAAACATATTACCTCAAATTTTTGAATAATTTTACAATATTTTCAGTATAATCATCATTATGAACGAAGAACTAGATATTGACTTACTAAATCCCCCATCAACAGACTTCTCTATGTTGGACTATGACTGTGCCTACATACCCGGAAACAAGGTACGTATGAACTACAAGTATGTAGCCAAAGCGAGCAAAGCCTTTGCCACTGCTGTCATAGCCAGAGGTTGGAGACGTTTTGGAAAGTACTTTTTTCATCCTATCTGTAACGGATGTAACGAATGTAAAAGTGTCCGCATCGATGCAAAAAACTACAAATTCTCCAAGTCCCAACGTAAAGCCATCAAACGCAATGCCAAAACACAGATCATCGTACAAGAGCCATCTCTCACCCCAGTGCATATAGCCCTTTACAATAAATACCACAGCTATAAAAGCAAAAATGATGGCTGGCAACACCGCAACATAAGCCAGAGGGAATACCATGAAAACTTTGTTGATGGTGCCAATGACTTTGGGAAAGAAGTACTCTACATTATAGATGACATACTCGTAGGTGTAGATCTCATCGATGTACTGGACGATGGTATCAGTTCCATCTACTTTTACTATGACCCTGATTATGCACGTCTTTCGTTAGGTACCTTCTCTCTGCTTTATCAGATAAAACTAGCAGGTATTTTAGAACTCCCTTGGATTTATCTGGGGTATTGGGTGGATGGTTGTAAAGCTTTTGCGTACAAGCCGAAGTTTCAACCCCAAGAGATACTCGATGGCTTTCCCCATGTCTCTGAAGAACCAGACTGGGAGAAATGGGACAAACACTCCATCCCAAGCATAAAATCACATGCCACTACCAGCCACTGGTTTGAAATAGAATTTTTACCTTCTTTTGGATATAATCTCTATTATGTATGATAAAAAAAACCTAGAACTCCTAAGCCCTCAATCAACTGACTTTTCGATGGACGACCATGCCTGTTCATACATTCCTGGAAAAAGAATGCGAATGAATTACAAACAAGTGGAAATGGTCTCTAAAACATTTGCTACAGCTGTCGCGCAAAGAGGTTGGAGACGCTTTGGTAGAAACTTTATATACCCGGTGTGTTTTGGCTGTACGGCCTGTCAAAGTATGCGTATCGATGTTGCAAACTACAAGTACTCAAAGTCTCAAAGAAAAGCCATCAACAGAAATGAAGAAACTAAAATAGTCATACAAGAACCAAGTATCACACAATCACGCCTAGACCTCTACAACAAGTACCATGCATACAAAGCAAAAATTGATGGCTGGAATCATCAAGATATCACCGATCAAGAGTACTATGAGAACTTTGTAGATGGTGCACATGACTTTGGAAAAGAACTACTCTACTTCATAGATGACAAACTGGTTGGCGTTGACCTCATCGATATTTTAGATGATGGGATTAGTTCTGTTTACTGCTATTATGACCCTGACTATCCTAGAAATTCACTAGGTACATACTCTCTACTCTATGAGATAAAACTTGCAGAGAACCTCGGACTTGACTGGGTCTATCTAGGCTACTGGGTCGAGGGATGTAAAGCGTTTGAATACAAAGAAAACTTCCAACCCATACAGATACTAGAGGGTTACCCTCGTGTCTTTGAAAAACCAGAATGGAAAGAGTGGGTACCACCACACCGTACACCACTCGTCTTCAGACATCAAGTCTTAAGTTTACATCTTCAGTTTTCTTGCCCACTTTAAAAACAGTCTATCAGCACAGACTCTCTCATCTACCTCTTCACCTTCAACCATATGTCCTACTAACATCTTAGCCATCAACGGAGCAAAGACAAAACCACGTCCTCCAAGCCCATTCAGTATATACAGGTTATCTACATACTCAAACACAGGCTTAGCACCTCTTACTATGGCAGGATAAGTATCTAACATATACGGTACATCTATCACCTTACCTACTAGAGGAAAATAGTCTTTAGACCCAGCACGCATCCCACAAAAGATTTCCTTTAGTTCTAGGTCTGAAGTATCTATGAGTGATGAAGCTTTTTCTTTAAGGTGTATGCTTGTTCTGGACTGCAAGGTACCACTTCTTTGACCTCTTTTTCATGTGTGGCACCTAGCTTGATGATGCCATCCATATTTGCCCCCACAGACATGGCTTGGTGCATACTCACTTTCAAGTCTAGTGAAGCACTAAAGTCTCCACGTGTTCCCCAAGTACCTCTGATGCCCATGTAACGTAAGTCTGCAATATTTGACTCATAGCCCGTTGCTAAGACTATGTTTTTGGCTTTATATTGTAATGCGCTCTCGTTCCCACTCTCCTGAGTTGGAGTGCATACCCACAGTCCATCTTGAAGGAAATCTGTTCCACATTACAAATTTTAACTTCTACATCTTTCAACAAAAATTCACACACTTTAGGTGCATCACAATCCCCAGCCTCAGGAAAATAAAAACTATCAAATGTAGTCTCTATGCCCAGTGATTGAAGTTTCTCTTTGGTGTAATTTTCATAGACATTATCATTGTACTTTTCATACTCAGAAAACTTCTCCGCATCCATCTCATCTTTAGGGATGCGTATCACACCTGTTTGATGAAAGTACTCTGGACAAGTTGAGAGGTAAAAATCTTTAGCAAAAGAAAAAGCTTCGTTGGTAAGTGTCTGAAGCGCTGAACCCTTCCCTATCTTAGGAGAAACAAAAGCCCCAGCAGCCCCAGAGCCACCAGAAGCGATGCCATTTTTATCTAGTACCAGTACTTTTTGATTTTCTTGTGATAATTTATAGGCGACAGTGCACCTGCTATACCTGCACCTATGATGATGGTGTCGTAAAATTTAGACATAGTTTTTATTTTTAAACTTCTCATAATTATTTGCACCAAAATATATAATACCAAATAACCCAACTATACGAAATATATCATTCATAGCATCATTAACAAAAATATCCTCAAATGAGAATAGAAAAAATATACCTATTGAAATTATTAAAAGTACTGAAGGAATTTTTGATTGTAAATCATACTTCTCATCAATTTTTTTCACTTTTTCAGGTAAAAATTCTAAATATAAATGTACAACAAGTGTAATAGTTCCAAGAATAATGTAAAACCATGGACTTATATTTCCCATTCTCCTTGAAGGTTCATAATAATCAAGCTCTATCAATACACCAAAAATAATAAATAATACAGGAATTGATAGCTGAATAAACTTCATGTATTCTAAACCGAAATCTCTTTAATATCCGCAACACTCTTAAACGTCTTATACACAGACCCAATAGTATGTAATCTATTTGCTTTTAAGTCTGCATCTTCTGCATTTACCATGACATCATCAAAATAGGCATCAAGCTCACGTTTAAGACCAAAGAGTGCTTCTAGCTCTTGCTTGTAATTATGGTACGTTGCATTGAGCACTTTTTCGTAAGCGTTGTAGAGTGTTACTTCTGCATCTTCTTTGAAGAGGGTAACATCTATGCTTAGGTCACCCTCAAGGTTAACATCTTTAGAGATGTTTGCCACACGTTTGAAGGTCGAGAACTGTTCTTTGAAAGTGTCTGCTACTTACTATCTCATTCAGTGCAGCTACTTTTTTGGCTATCTCATTGACATCTCTCTCACCTGAGGCTACAGTACTGCTGCGATGACCGATGGATTGGCATCGAGTGATTTGTTAATACGCTCCATGATAAACTCTACAAGTACGCTGTGTATCAAAGTCATCATATGCATCTTTAAGCAGTAATATAATGTCATCTATGTTAAATGCCAAGTCATACTTAGTGACGATGCGCACAATACCGTTTACCGCACGTCTAAGTGCAAATGGATCTTTAGAACCTGTTGGTATACGTCCAACAGAGAAAAGTCCAAAGAGTGTGTCAAGTTTAGCAGACATCGCAACGATAGAAGAGAAGATAGATGTTGGTAACTCTGCACCCTCACCTACAGGCATATACTGTTCTTTGATGGCGTTATATACAAGTTCTTCTTCACCTAGTGCTTTGGCATAGTAATACCCCATAAGCCCTTGAAGTTCTGTAAACTCATACACCATTTCGCTCATAAGGTCTGCTTTAGCAAGGTTGACTGCTTGGTCCATGACGTTTTTCTAGTTCTACATTGTTTTTTCCTGTGCCTGTTTCTACTTTTTCCATGTAGAGTCCCAGTAGACGCATAGCGATGTTCTTTTCTCTTGTTATTTTGTCTGAAGTGTACCAAGTCCATCTATGAACTGTACTTTTTCAAGTCCATCTGTAGAGAGTCCATTTTTCAAGTCATTTTGGTAAAAGAAGAGTCCATCTGCCAAGACGCGGTTTAAGTACACGTTCATTTCCTGCGACTACCTTACTGTAGTCATCCGTATAGGCATTACAGACAACCACAAACTTGTTGGCTATCTTCCCATGCTTCAAACACTGGAAAGTAACGCTGATGCTCTTTCATAGAAGTGATAATGACTTCAGGTGGAAGCTCTAAAAACAGCTCGTCAAATGTTCCAAGCAAAGCTTTAGGGTTTTCAGTAATAGCTACTACTTCTGCAAGTAAAGCTCTGTCTCTCTCTATGAGAATGTTATGGGCACTCTCAAGTGACTCAAACTCAGCCAAGATAAGTGCTTCTCTCTCTTCTGGCTGTAACATCACTGCACCCTCTTTAAGTATCTCCTCATAGTCAGCGATAGTTGGAACTTCTACTGCGTCGTAACTTACCATACGGTGTACATAGGTTTTTGTATCTGACTTCACACCAAAAAGTGCTACGTCTACAGAAGCATCATCCATACGTACTTGTAACCAACGTATAGGACGGATAAATTCATCTGTTCTAGCACCCCAGCGCATCATTTTTCCAAAAGACATAGAGGCTAGCCACTTTTCAAGCATTTCTTGTAAAAGTGTCGCAGTTTCAGCCCCTTTTTCTTCTTTTTTGAAGTAAAGTACTTCTTTACCGTTTTTTTCGCCACGACCTAAAGTATCAAAACCTACACCACACTTACGTGCAAAGCCCTCTGCTGCTTGTGTAGGTACACCATCTTTGAGTGCCGCGACCATAGGAGGACCAAAAAGTTCTACACTGGCATCGGCTTGCTTTACAGGTATAGCATAGTGTTTAAGCACAAGTCTACGCGGTGTATAGACAAAGTCAAAATCACAAGAAAGGTTGTACTCTTCAAGTATATTTTTCCATGATCTTTCTATGTTTGTTACGATTTTAAGTAAAGGGATCGCTGGTAATTCTTCTACACCGATCTCGATGAGTAATGCTTGTGTCATTTAGGTAATCCTATATGAATATAATAGAGATTATTTTATCTAAAAGTTGGTAAATGGGTGGTTATAGGTACTTAATTTTGTTTTCGTTATGATTTTTTATTTTATTTTAATAAAATATCACTTTTTGAGCGTATTCATATCTTAAAATATGAATATTACGCTATACTTCTTCTCAAAATATTAATCTTAAGGGGAAAATGATGTATAAATCACTTCTTTCATTCACTTTATTCACTGTCTTAACTATGGCTGGAGGAGACATAGATCCTGTTGAACCACAAATAGATATGTCACTAGGCAATGAATCCACAGTAGCTAACAGTGTATTCTATGCTGGTGCAGGCTATACACGTATACGTTATGATGAAAAAACAACTGACCATTCAGATACAGGCTTTACACTTCAAGCAGGATATGATTACAACCAATACGTTGGAATAGTAGCAAGATATACAAAAACTACTAACGACAATGACGAAAACTATGACTTTGAAGGTGATTTGGAAAATATCGCTGTATATCTTAAACCCATGTTACCCGTAACTACGGATGTGTCAGTCTACGCGCTTTTAGGTTATGGAGAAACATCTATAGAGACACAAATAGGTGAAAAGTCCGAATCTGGTTTTCAATGGGGGTTAGGTTCGCAATACACTCTTATAGAACATCTTAGTCTTTTTGTAGATTACACACAATTTTATGAGGGAAATGGATTTGGAGAAACCCATCAAGTGATGATCTAAGACTCTATTCCATCAATGTAGGACTCAATTACATGTATTAAAAGTAGAGGGAAATAAAAGATTTATTTCCCTCTACTTTTCTTCTTCTCTTCCTCGTCTACCATATCAATTCTTCTACCCTCGTCATCAAACTTTCTTTTAAAGTAAGCTCTCACGATACCAAAAGTCAAGTACGCAAATAAAAAGATAGCAATAATGTATAAAATATCTCCAAATGACATTATGATTTACCTTCTAATGAGTTCTTTATGGTGATTTTTTCAAAACCTTCATAGTTTTGACGTAGTGCATCATAGACAACAACACCCACAGTTAACCCAAGATTTAGACTTCTACCTGTTCCACCCATAGGAATGGTAATACACTGTTCAGGATTGTCAAGTAAGTACTTTTTCATCTAATACCTCGCGTTTCTGAACCAAAAAGTATGTAGTCACCCTTTTTAAAAGGTGCATCAAAGTAGAGATTATCTGTTTTAGTGGTTGCCATATAGGTGTTACTTCTTATGGGGTGTTTCTCCAAAAAGTCTTCAAAACTTTCCCAGACTACCAAAGTCTAAGTGTTTCCAGTAGTCTAAGTCCTGCCCGTTTTACAGCTTTGTCATCTATGTCAAAACCCAAGGGGTTTTATGAGGTGTAGGGTTGCACCTAGGTTCACACATAGTCGACCTATGGTCCCTGTATTTTGGGGGATTTGAGGTTCTACGAGTACGATGTTAAACATTAAAATATAACCGTTTTATTGCCATTGACAAAAACCCTGTCATTGAGTACAAGCGAGAGTGCACGTGAAAGTACTATCTTTTCGCCATCTCGTCCTGCACGTTGCATGTCTTTCCAGCTAAGTCGGTGATTGACCGGTATGGTATCTTGCGCAATGATAGGACCTTCATCTAGATCATCTGTGACATAGTGTGCTGTCGCACCGATGATTTTAACACCTCTGTCAAAAGCCTGTTTGTAAGGGTTCGCTCCTACAAATGCTGGTAAGAAAGAGTGGTGAATGTTGATGATTTTTTGCTATATGCTTTGACAAAAGTGGGTGTTAGAATACGCATGTATTTAGCAAGAACAATGTAGTCAAAATCACACGTGTCTATCTGTTGCATCACATTTTCTTCATGTTCTTCTCTACTTCATAGCCCTCAGCCGGTACGTGAAAGAAAGGGATATCAAAACGTCGTACAAGTTCTTCTAAGCGTTTCATGATTACCGATTACACATTGTATCTGTGCACCAAGTTCACCATCTGCATGACGTACAAGTATATCACCAAGTGCATGAGACTCTTTTGTGACCATAAGGATGATTTTTTTGTCTTTTGGTTCTATGACCCGAATGTGCGCATCTGTAGGTGTCACCGTTTTAAGTTCATTTTCTAACTCTTTAATGTCAAAAAGACCCGAACAATGGTACGCATAAAGAAGCGATTTGAGTCTTTGTCTACAAACTCACGGTTATTGTCGATATTTAAACCTCTGTCATAAAAAACTTTAGAGATTTTATATACTAATCCTTTTGCATCTTCACAGTCTATGAGTACTCTTGCTTTTTTTTCCATAATAAACCTTGCTATTATTCATATTTAAATGATTAGATCAAATGTAACCAGTTGAGTGAGACTCCTGCTGACAAGCGACTAAATCACACTGCAAGTAAGTCACTAAATGCCGATTTCTTACGAAACTCAGTATTTAGCGTAGAATACATGTAGCTAAGCTCATCTTACGTCCTATTTACTCGCGTAGTCAGCGATGATGTCACCCATCTCCGTACATGTACAGATCTCTTTCGCATCAAAGTCACCAATGTCACCTGTACGGTATCCCTCAGAAAGTGCTTTTTTAATCGCTGCGTCTATCTTGTCTGCTGCGGCATTCTCACCAAGTGCGTAACGTAACATCATACTTGCACTTGAAATCGTTGCTAATGGATTGGCAATGCCCTGTCCAGCGATATCAGGAGCAGACCCATGGATAGGTTCAAATAATCCTACACCCTGACCTGTACTGGCACTTGGAAGAAGTCCTATGGAACCAGAAAGCATAGAAGCAGCATCTGAAAGGATGTCTCCAAAGATGTTTCCTGTTAAGATCACATCAAACTGTTTTGGATCACGAATGAGTTGCATGGCAGCATTGTCAACATACATATGTGTCAGTTCTACTTCTGGATAGTCTTTAGCTACTTCTATCACTACTTCTCTCCAAAACTGACTTACTTCAAGTACGTTTGCTTTGTCCACTGAACACACACGCTTATTACGTTTCATAGCAATGTCAAAAGCAACCACAGCAATACGTTCTACCTCTTCACGTGTATAGATCATGGTATTGAACGCTTTATCTTCATGGAGTTCTCTTGGCTGACCGAAGTAGATACCTCCTGTAAGCTCACGTACTACCATAATGTCTACACCTTTGATGACTTCTGCTTTAAGACTAGAAGCATTGACAAGTTCATCATAGACGATTGCCGGACGCAAGTTTGCAAATGTTCCCATCTCTTTACGTAAGCCTAGTAGACCTGTCTCTGGACGTAAATGTCTCTCAAGATTATCCCACTTTGGACCACCGATAGCTCCGAAAAGTACGGCATCACATTTTTTAACACCCTGAATAGTCTCTTCGGGTAAAGGAACACCCGTTTCATCTATCGCAGCGCCTCCAAGTAACATCTCTTCATATTTGAGATTAAACCTCTTGAGTTATAGAAACGGCATCAAGTACTTTAATGGCCTCATCTATAATTTCAGGACCAATTCCGTCGCCTTTAATGACACCAATTTTATAATTTTTACTCATACTATTTACTCTCTCTTATCTCTTTTTTTGCAAACTCGATGAGCCCACCTGCATCTACTAATTCTTGCATAAAGTCTGGTATAGGAGAAAACTTATATGTCTTTGCTTGAGAAACATTGATCACTTCTCCAGCAAGCATGTCTATTCTTACTGTGTCACCTTCGTTTATCTCTGCTGATTCTTCAAGCTCAAAGATAGGCAGACCCATGTTAAATGCATTTCTGTAAAAAATACGTGCAAAAGTAGGTGCAATAATCGCAGATACCCCTGCAGCTTTAAGTGCGATGGGAGCATGTTCACGGCTAGAGCCACACCCAAAGTTTTCACCTGCTACGATGATGTCACCCTCAGACATTTTAGAAACAAATGATGGGTCGGCATCTTCCATAACATGTTTTGCTAACTCCTGTGCATCAGAAGTGTTCAAATATCTTGCTGCGATGATAAGATCCGTGTCTATGTTGTCGCCAAATTTCCAAACTTTACCTTGCAAATGTAGATCCTTAATGAAGGGGTCACCCCTAATAAATTTTCGCAATTATAGCCAAAAAACTAAAAATAACCAAATTTCGTGTTTACTTTTAATGTTATTTCGATATAATCCACCTTTATTAAAACTTAAAACATTTCCCACCATCCCATTCCAAGGAAAATCATGGCGCAAAAGACAGCATGAAAAGCATAGAATCACTCTTCACCTCTAAGAAAAAAAGCGAAGTAGTCACTTTAGAGAATATTGCAAAAGAATTTGCAAAACAACCTACATTGGCACAAGTGAAAAAGATACACAAATTAGGATCTGATGCTAAAGTGGAAGTTATCTCTGCTTCAGAATATTCCAAATATATTACTCAAAAAAGAAAAAAAAGAAGGAAGATATAAGAAAAAAACTTGCTGAAGGGGGAGAAGACGAATTTAACCTTCATAAAGAAAAAGAAGTACTCGAGTGGAGTCGTTCAGATTCGCCTGTACGTATGTACTTACGTGAGATGGGTAAAATACCACTTCTCACCAAAGAAGAAGAAGTAGACCTCTCTCAAACCATTGAAGAGGGAGAGGATGTTATCATAGATGCTATCTGTTCTGTGCCCTATCTTATAGGGTACATTATCAACTACAAAGAGCCACTGCTTAACCGTGAAAGACGTGTAAAAGAACTCTTTAAAAGTTTTGAAGACGAAAAAGCAAGTAACAAAGACGATGATAATGATGACGATGATAATGATGATGAGGAGGAAGTTTCTGCCTCCTAAGGGTGATGATAAAAGAGTAAAACAAGTTGTTGAGAGTTTTAAACAACTTGAAAAAGCAAAAAAAGAGTGGATGAAATCCCGTGAAGATCTGGATACTTTTTTACAAACAGAAAAAGATGAAGTCAAAATCATGCATGAACGTCTTAAGATAGCCTTTAAAAAAGAGCTTCTTAAAGCAGCTCTTTAAACTTGGGACCAACCTCAAAGCTCATCAATGAACTTGTTAAAGCCATGGAGACTGCACTTAAATCTGACGATTCTTTTGACAAAGAGCTTAAACGTCTAGAGTACAAACTACCACTCTTTAACGATACACTTAAAGAAAACCATGAAAAACTACTTGAAAACATCATAGAGATGGACAAAGAAGACATTATAGATGCTGTACCTGAGACTACAATGGTCAGTACCTATGTTGAAATCAAAAAACTTTTTGAGACAAGAGAAGCCAGTAAAGGCAGTTTTGATTTAAGTGAAGAAAAACTCCAGGAAATTTTAGGTCAGATCCGTCAAGGTAAAGCCAAATCTGAAGTAGCCAAAACACGTATGGCTAAGTCTAACCTTAGACTTGTTGTCAGCATTGCTAAACGTTACACTAACCGTGGACTGCCATTTCTTGACCTCATACAAGAAGGAAATATCGGGCTGATGAAAGCGGTTGATAAGTTTGAGTATGAAAAAGGATACAAGTTTTCTACCTACGCCACATGGTGGATACGTCAAGCCATTTCACGTGCTATCGCAGACCAGGCAAGAACCATACGTATTCCTATCCACATGATAGAAACGATTAACCGTATCAACAAGATCATCAGAAAACACCTTCAAGAGACAGGAAAAGAACCTGATCTTGATACCATTGCTGAAGAAGTCGGTCTTTCTGTAGATAAAGTAAAAAATGTCATCAAGATCACTAAAGAACCTGTATCTCTTGAAACGCCAGTCGGAGATGAAGATGATGGTAGATTTGGTGACTTTATCGAAGACAAGACCACACTGAGTCCAACAGATGTGGTACTCAAAGATGACCTGAACAACCAAATAGACGAAGTACTTGACCAACTCAATGAAAGAGAAAAAGCAGTCATTCGTATGCGTTTTGGACTTGCTTGAAGATGAAAGTGACAGAACACTTGAGGAGATTGGTAAAGAGCTTAGTGTTACACGTGAGAGAGTAAGACAGATAGAGTCATCTGCCATTAAAAAACTTAAACACCCTAAAGTGGGACGTAAACTCAAGAACTACATTGAAGAGTAAGTAATGACTGAGCCTAGATTTTTCACCCTTATCATAGGCACAGAAATACTCAATAGACGAAGACAAGACGCTCACTTTGACTTCGTCACTCAAGAATTAGAAAAAAAAGGTCATAAGCTTACAGGGTCTTTTATCATAGAAGATGACCCTACTCTTATTGTACAAAGCATCAAATTCATTGCTTCTCAACCACATTCCATTCTATTTTCTTTTGGAGGCATAGGCTCTACACCTGATGACTACACCCGTCAATGTGCTGCCATTGCATTAAGAGATGGAGAGCTTCATACCCATTTAGAAGCTAAACAAATTATAGTAGATAAGCTGGCAGATAAAGCCTACCCTCATGCCATTAAAATGGCACAGTTGCCTAAAGGTGCAGACCTACTGGATAATCCTGTCAATAAAATGCCTGCATTTTCTTTGGATGCACGTTACTTTTTTATGCCTGGTTTTCCTGAAATGAGCCATCCTATGGTAAACAAGATACTAGATAAACTTCTACCTACTCAAAGATCGTACTTCAGATATACACTCACAGCAGCCACAAGAGAGAGCGTACTCATTGAAGTGATGGAACAGATGCCTGAAGATGTCGAGTTCTCCTCTCTTCCAAAACTTAGAGATGATGCCAATCCTACTTCATGGGAAGTCAGTATCTCTGTAGCATCACATCATGAGTCACAGGCAAAAGAAGCATTTGCACTTTTTACAACTTACCTTCAGTCACAAGATATCTTCTATACGCTTGAAGATAGAATCGTCTAACATATTTAAATGACCTACTTAGAGACCCTGAAACATCCTGTCATACGACGACTGTCTCTCATCCAACTTATCTCCTATTTTGGTACATGGTTTTCTCAAGTCGCTATCTTCTCCATGATAGTGCATTATGGAGCAGATGAGATCACCATCGCACTTACTGCTGCTATGGCAATGTTACCTGCAGTCTTTTTAGCTCCCATCATTGGTATAGTCATCGACCGTATAGACTTTAAAAAGCTTATGCTTACACTCTTACTTGTTGAGATAACCATGACTCTTGGTTTTATATGGGTAGACTCGTTAGCGTACGTCTGGGTTTTGATGATACTCATCTTCTTACGTTCTACTGCTGCATCCATGCTTTTTTCAGCAGAGATGGCACTATTCCCGAAACTGGTCTCTGGTAAAATGCTCAAAAATACCAATGAAATCCACTCCATCATCTGGTCACTCTGTTATGCCTTAGGCATGGCAGCAGGAGGTATAGCCACCTATTATATGGGCTTTGACACTGCTTTTCTTTTAGATGCTATGCTGTACAGCGTTGCTGTCTTACTTTTGCTAGGATTACATATTTCTTTGGAAAAAAGCTCTCATGCTGAGTCCAATTGGCAAATGCTCAAAGATGGGTTTCACTACTTGGTCTCAAACAGAAAGATACTCCATCTTATCTTACTCCATGCTGCCATAGGGCTCACCTCTTTTGATGCACTCATCACACTTCTTGCTGACTTTGAGTACAAGGCATTCATTGCAGTCCCTCTTGCCATAGGATGGATGAATGCTACACGAGCATTAGGCTTGATGATAGGGCCTTTTATCATTGGGAGAATCATCTCCAAAGAAAACCTGCATTACTTTTTCATACTCCAAGGTCTAGCCATCATACTTTGGTCTTATTTTGAGTATGATTTTTACTTTGCCCTTGCTTCACTATTTGTTACAGGCTTTTTTATCACCACTCTTTGGTCATACACTTACTTGCTCATACAAGAAGAAACAGACCCTCGATACATGGGAAGAGTCATCTCTTACAATGACATGTTTTTTATGCTCTCTAACGTAGTCACTGCACTGTTCATAGGATACGCTGCCAAAGGAGGCATGAGTCTAGAGTGGATTACCTTTATTTTAGGTCTAGGATTTTTCTTTTTTGCGGGCTATTATGTTTGGTTTAAAAAGCGATATTTCGAAACGTCCTAATACCTCTGTCTTTACTTACAAGTGCTAAAAGAAACCCTAATACTGACAACACAAATCCAACAAGTTTCCACATCAACTTCGTAGTGAATTTCACAACACTTTTACCCGCACGCAAAGCACCTTTACCCAGTACATGCATGACGCCTTTGGTGTTGGCTTTATATTTGCTACTTATCTTGCCTATGGTCTTGAGATCCCCAGGAGTATCTACATATTTCATAAGGGTGATAGTATCAGTAAGAGAAGTGTTATTTTTCACTTTACTGACATCTTTAAAAAGTATTTTAACAGGTGCTAAGTCAATGCTTTTTTCTATGGTTTTGGCTGTACTTTTAGGATGGAAGATACTCGAAAAGTCTAAGGTGTCTAAAACCTTGGTATCGACCGTTTTGCTAAGTCTCTGTGAGAGTTCCTTTGAAAAAGGTTTTGTAAGTTTTCCTGACTTTTGTGCCACTTTCAAAACAGATGCACCCACTTTTAGAGGTGTTGTTGTACCAGCAGAAAGTAACTGACTTGCACTTAAACCTATACCAACCAAAGAGATGTTTAAAAGGAACACATCATAAGGTTCATCATTTATATACTTCGTACCCTCTTGTCTCAAATCTCTCAAGTCACCATACAGTGTCAAGTCCGACGCGATACTCCCAGACATCCCCACCATACTATTTGACTCCCCATTGAGAAACCCCGAAGTAAATGCCTTTGTATTACGCCATGACGTATCCAAAAATCCATTATGTGACTCAATGAGCGTAAGCGTAGAAGAAGACAAAGATACCCCTAACATCTTAGCTAGATTCTCATACATCAGCACATCATCAAAGTTCTCTACTTCAATGGCTTTGCCTATCTGTACATCTAAGTACCCCACAGGCATTTTGGCATGAAGCTCCTGTGTAAGGTTATGCTCTAGCCTTTCATAGGTGACACTCGTATATGACCACCAAGCGAAAAAGCCCGAAAACAGAAAAAAGAATAGAATCAGGGTTGACTTACGCAAGAAATTGCTTTAGAGGTTTTTTTCTACGAGTGCGAGGATTTCTAGTATTTCAGTATCAGACACCTTACCAAACTTTTTATAGATGAGTTTTCCTTGCTTATCAAACACAAGTACATCTGAATTATCATCCGCTAAGTGCCATTTTTTAACGAGTACTTTATCTTTGTCCTTTACATACACCGTGTGAGGAAATTTCTTTTGTTTCTCTTTAAGTTTGCTTTCAATAAGTGCGTTGGGTAACCATGTCGCTGCGAGATTGATGATGGCAATAGAGTTAAATTGCCTTCTGTTAAATTTTTTAGCTTTGAGGGCATCTGCTAAAGCATTGTTTAACTCTTTTTTATCTGGATCTACATAAAAAAGTGTGTACACCTTTCCTTTAAGCATCGATGAACTCCAAGCTGAGCCATCTACATTTCCCCCATCTTTTCCCTCTAGTACAATCTTAACGGGTACTTTACCTAACTCCACGGCCATGCCTACTGCAGATAATAACAACATACTTAACACTATATTTTTCATAACATTCTCTTTCTTGGTTCATTTATAACTTAAATAGTACCATTATTTATTAGATTTATGCTACTATTTGCAAAATTTAATCAATGGAGAACCTACATGGATATCAGTAAAATCGGTCATGGCGAAAACCCGGACGCAGTCAAAGCTATCATAGAAGTACCACTTAACTCAGCTATAAAATATGAGATAGACAAAGACTCAGGTGCCGTAGAAGTAGACAGAGTACTCTACTCTGCTATGCATTACCCTGCAAACTACGGATTTGTAGCGAACACACTTTCAGACGATGGTGATCCAGCAGATATACTTGTACTTTGTGACTACCCACTTCAAGCAGGTTCATACATTAAATGTAGACTAGTAGGTGTGCTTATGACTGAAGATGAGTCAGGTGGAGATGAAAAACTCATCGCCGTACCAACAGTAAAGATAGACCCAACGTACGCAAATATCAACGATCTTGGTGATGTTCCAGAGCATACACTTAACCGTATCAAAAACTTCTTTGAAACATACAAAATGCTTGAGCCTAACAAATGGGTAAAGGTAGCTGGATTTAAAGATAAAGCAGCAGCAACCGCTATCTTAGAAAAAGCTATTAAAAATTATAAGTAGTACTATACTAAAAAACACTATTGAAAATTTATTTCAATAGTGTTCTATTCTCATTAAAATCCTAACTCTCTTTTCCTGTTATCTATATAATTCGTAGCCCCTGCAACTATCCCTTTAGCAATACGTTCCTGATAGTCTGAACTGAGGAGTCTTTTTCTCTCTTTTGGGTTTGTGATATAGCCCACTTCTATGAGTATGGAAGGACGGCTGGCTCCTACAAGTACATAAAATGGTGCCGGTCTAACCCCACCGTCTTTAGCATCACTGTAGCCGTTTTTTACGTGCTTCACCATTTGTCTTTGTACATCAATGGCAAGTTTATTTGATTCTATGATTTTTGGGCCATTGAGTACAGAGTCGATGATAACATTTTTACTTAACGTATCTGTACCCTGAAGTACCGCTGCATTTTCAAGTGCGGCAATACGTTGTGACTTTGCATCTCTTGTTTTTTGTAAGTAATACGTCTCTATACCCTGAACTTGAGAATATCTGCTTTTATCTCCTATAGCATTAGCATGAATGGAAATAAATACTTTGGCATCTTTTCTATCTGCTATCCGCGTACGTCCAGAAAGATTAATGAATCTGTCACTTCTACGGGTGAGGTGTACCTTGTATCCCATAGCTTTAAATTTCTTGGCGGCTCTTTTTGCTATTTGGAGTACAACGGTTTTTTCATAAATTCCAGCTGCACCTACTGCACCTGAATCATGTCCCCCATGCCCTGCATCTATGACGATGAAACTGTCTGATCTGTCTACTGAAGGACCGCCACAACCTACAAGTAAAAGTAACATACCCAATCCAAATAATATTCTTTTCATATTAATATCCTAAAAATCAATTTCTTTTTTTCTATTATTTAAATAGTTATCTACACCCTCAGCTATGCCTTTTGCAAGAAGACCTTGATAATTTGAAGTAAACAGTCTTTTACGCTCTTGGGGGTGTGAGATATACCCTAGTTCTACAAGTATAGAAGGCCGACTAGCTCCTACAAGTACATAAAAAGGGGCATGTCTTACTCCACCGTCTTTTACACCCTTATATTGGCTACGTAGGTTTGTTATAATACGACGGTGTACATCTATAGCCAGTTTATTTGACTGAACTATTTTTGGGCCATTCAGTACAGAGTCAATAATCACTTCTTTACTTAGCTTCGAGCCTGCACCTTTTAACACTGATGCATTTTCACGTGCAGCAATACGTTGTGACTTTGCATCTCTAGTATTTTGTAGAAAAAATGTTTCTACTCCATGTACTTTGCTACTATGTTTTTTTCCTACCGCATTAGCATGTATAGAGATAAAGGCAACTGAACCCTTTGTATCTGCTATATGTGTCCGTTCCTGTAGTTTTAAAAAGCGGTTTGATTTACGTGTTAAATGTACAGGATATCCTCTATTTTTCAGTTCTCTAGCCACTTTTTTGGCCACACTCAGTACCAAGTCTTTCTCTTTTTTTCCGCCACTTACTGCACCCGGATCATGTCCACCATGCCCCGCATCAATAACTATGAGTTCACTACCATGTGAACGTACTGGCGTCTTCTTAAGTTTCTTAATTGGTTTAGATTTTACGACTCTTTTTACTGTTTTGTTGTCAGTGACCTTTATATTTACTTTAGGTTTTTTATAACGTGTTGCAGGCAATACATTGACAGACTTAGGTAAAGGAATGTGATATTCTTTTTTAGTAAAAATAGGTTTATAGGGTAAACAACTGTATGGTGTGTCATTTTGAACAACAATACGCACGATGTCAGGTTTATACTGTGCAATTCTTAATGAACTCCCAAATTTTTTAGCCAGATCTTTATGTGACAAGCGTGTGTTTTTAAAGTCAAATACACGCCTATAAGGTTTAGAAAGAGTGAATTGTTTAACCTGTTCTTTTTCACAAGAGTCAGTAAACTCTAGGCGTAACTCACCTTTTATGACTTCTACTTTTTTAAGAATATTAGTAGCAGAGAACAGTAATGTCGTGGTAAAAAGAAATAAAAGAAAAATCTTAAAAGGTTTCAACCTATTTATCTTCTCCATACATTAGTTTATCCATCAACTCTTTCACCGTAATAATCTCTTGAAGCCTATATCCATTGGCTCCTGTGAAAAACAATCCAGACTCCGCTATGCCATCATACGCATCTGTGAGTCTGTCTGCAATACAGTAACCGACTATCTTCGCTTCTTCTCCACGGTTACACGGTGCCACACAGTTAGAGATACATGCCACTTTAGGTGCTGTACCTTTTTCTATGTCTTCGTGAAGTTGTGTTTTAACCCCACGTGCAGGGTAACCAACAGGAGACTTAAAGAGTTTAATGTCATCTGCTTCCGCTTTAATGATGATGTCTTTCATCACTTGACTTGCATCACACTCTACTGTACCTATGAAACGTGTTCCCATCTGGACAGCATCAGCTCCTAGTTCCATCATTTTCACGATATCATCATGATCCCACACACCACCAGCAGCAATGATAGGCATAGATCCCCAGTTTTTAGCTTCTTCAACCACAGGTGGCAAAATGTTTTCAAGCTGATTTTCTTCTAAAAAACACTCATCATACTTAAAACCTTGATGTCCACCTGAAAGTGGACCTTCCACAATCACGGCATCAGGCAGTCTATTGTGTGTTTTTTGCCAACGTTTACACAAAATACGCAATGCTTTTGCTGTAGACACAATAGGTATCAGCGCAACGTCGGGGTAGTTTTTAGTCGCTTCGGGCATAGTCAATGGAAGTCCAGCTCCTGTAATGATCATATTGGCACCGGCTTTACACGCATCTTCAACCACACGGTTATATTCACTTTGTGCATACAGTACATTTGCAGCAAGTGGTGCATCACCACAGATTTCTCTTGCATTATCAAAAATTTTCTGTAATGCTGTGTAAGAGTAAAAGTTTATGGCATCAAGTGGTCTTGCTTCTTTTCCTACCGTTTTTTCTGCATAGGCTCTGTTTTTGTACACACCTGTCCCCACAGCGGAGATGACACCTAAGCCACCCTCTTTAGAGACATTACCAGCCAGTTGATCCCAAGAGATACCTACACCCATACCACCTTGTATGATAGGTTTTTCTATCGTATATTTACCGATTTTCAATGCTTTGAATGCCATTACTTCACCTTCACTTTCGCAAATCTTTTTTTACCTACTTGCAAAATGTATTCACCAGATGTAAGATTGAGCTTGTCATCACTTATCTTTTCTTGGTCAATGCTCACTGCATTTTGTTTGATGTCTCTACGCCCTTGTGAGGTAGATGGCTCTAGGCCAGCATCTACAAGGGCTTGACATATCCATATGTCACTCTCAAACTCAAATTCAGAAATCTCAGTAGGTATGTTCTTTGCTTTAAATACGGAGTTAAACTCCTCTTTGGCTAGTGTAGCCAACTCTTCATTATAAAACCTTGTGGTTAACTCTAAAGCAAGGTTTTCTTTTGCTACTTTAGGATGAACGGTGCGAGATGACACATCACTTTGAAGTTGCGCTATCTGTTCTAACGATTTTGCACTTAAAAGCTCGTAGTAACGCCACATCAACTCATCTGAAATAGAAAGTACTTTTCCGTAGATGTCCTTAGGCTCTTCCGTCACTCCGATGTAGTTACCCAAAGATTTAGACATTTTCTGTACCCCATCAAGCCCTTCTAAAATAGGCATCATAAGGACTGCTTGCTGTTTCTTTATCTCATACGCTTTTTGAAGCTGTCTTCCCATCAGTAAGTTAAACTTTTGATCAGTCCCTCCTATCTCAATATCTGAACTTAGATGAACAGAGTCATACCCCTGAAGCAACGGGTACATAAATTCACTCACCGCTATGGGCGTATTAGAGGCATAACGCTTGGAAAAGTCATCACGCTCTAACATTCTAGCCACCGTAAGGTTAGATGCCAGTTGTAACATACCTGCAGCCCCTAAAAGTTCTAGCCAGTCATTATTATAAACGATGTCCGTCTTAGATGCATCAAGTATTTTAAAGGCCTGTTCGGTGTACGAAGCAATGTTTTTAACAATATCCTCTTTAGTAAGTACTTTTCGTGTAGCACTCTTTCCTGTAGGATCACCTATCATTGCCGTAAAATCGCCTATGAGAAACTGCACGCGCCCACCAAACTTTTGAAAAGTAGCGAGCTTTTGAAGCAGTACAGTATGTCCTAAATGCAAATCAGGAGCAGTAGGGTCAAACCCTGCTTTTACCGTATAGGTAGTGCCATCTTCATAATACTTTGTGACGAGCTTTTCTATACGCTCCATGTCTATGATTTCTGCGGTACCTCTACTTATCTCTTCTAATGCTTGCTTGATGGACATTGTTTTCCTTACTATTTGTTATATGCATCATCTAAAGAGATGATTTCTATGAGTTTAAACTTTTGTGAAATACGGCCTGAAAGGTTTGCTTTTTTACTCTCAGAACTCTCTACATCTATCTGACAATACTCTGCTCTTTCAGAACTTTGAATACCAAGTTCTATACTGATGACATTTAAACTCAGATCTGAAAGATATGCCAGTAAATCAGCTAGTATACCTTTTTGATTTTGTAAACTGATGGTGAGTCTGTAGCGTGAAAGTTTTTGACTGTTCCAACCCACATAAACCATACCTTCTTCTGACAATAATTTTTCATACGCTTTTTTACATAATTTATGATGTATAATAGCCTTACCGTCCTTATAAAATGCAACAATTTGATCGCCCATTTTAGGATGACAGCAATAATCAAACTCCACCCCATCCAAAGGTTTATTTGTAAAGAAATAGAAATGCTCTATCTCTTTGGGTTTTGGCTTTTTATAGCCTTTTTTCAGTAATTCCCAAAAACGTACTTCTTTTGTACCCATATATTCGGCTAATTTGTGGATAGTTTCTTTATAATAATCAAGTTGTATAGGTAACTTATAGATGCTGTCATCCAAATCAATGGAGGACACCAGTGTTCTCATCGCCATACTTGGTTGTCCAAATAGTGTACCTAGTATATTATAGGCACTGAATGTATCAGACTCTCTAATCCGTGCTCTACACGCTGAACGAATACCATCTTGTGCTTTTGATGTTTTCACTGCATCCATCCAAGAACAGTGCAAGTGGGGTTCATCACCTTTTAATATATTTACGATATCACCATTTTTAAGTACAGTCAAAAGTGGTGCTTTGTGTTTGTTAATGAGCGATTGTGTCGCACTGGCTCCAACTTGAGAGTGAATCGCATAAGCAAAATCCAATGCCACGGAACCTTTAGGTAAGGTATAGTAGTCACCTTTAGGAGAAAATACAGTGATGTCTTCAGAAAACAAATCACTCTTTGCCAATTCATAAAACTCTTCTATGGATTCATTTTGATAATGAAGGCTTTCTAGCCATTCCAAATTCACAGAATTATTGCCATCTTTATATTTCCAGTGGGCTGCTACACCGTACTCAGCCAAACGGTGCATCTCTTGCGTACGTATCTGTGCTTCTAAGATACCTTCATTATTAAACAAAGTAGTGTGTATGGTTTTATATCCATTTTCCTTAGGTACTGCGATGTAGTCTTTAAAACGTGAGATCAGTGGTGTGAAATTGAGGTGCATCATTCCTAAAACTCTATAACAATCTATAGGGTCTTTCACTAAGATACGCACAGCAAGTAAGTCCAATACTTCTTCTATACTCACACCTTTTCGATGCATTTTCATGTAGATGGAGTAATAATGTTTCACCCTGCCAAACACCTCATAGTCATCTTCAGTAAAATCATTTTTATGCATCAACCCTTTGACATTTCTTATAAATGCATTGAGTTTAAACTGTAGATTTTGTGCATTGGATTGTATGAAATCATCTATCTCTTTATAGTCGTCCGGATAGATATGATAAAAACTCAGATCTTCCAATTCATTTTTTAAGCGTGAAATACCCAGTCTATGTGCGATGGGTGCATACACGACCAAGGTCTCTTCCGCAATACGTTTTTGTTTCTCCGGACTTAGTGCATGAAGAGTAAGCATGTTGTGCAGTCTATCACACAGTTTGATGACCAAAACACGCACATCCTTCACTGAGGCTATAAGCATTTTCCTAAATGTCAGTGCAGAGTTTATGAGTCTCTCATCAGATCCTGACGGGGCAAGTTCTTCATCTCTGATCTCTACGATCTTAGTCAGTCCCTCAACCATATGCGCCACATCGTCACCAAACTCACGCTCTAAGTCTTCTATGTCATAAAAAGTATCTTCTACGACATCATGAAGCAAGGCTGCTTGTACCATAGTCTCATCATTTGAAAAAGCAGCTGTAATGGCTGCTACGAGTATGGGATGTACGATGTAAGGCTCGCCACTTTTACGTGTCTGACCCTCATGTGCATGAGATGAAAGTTCCAGTGCTTTTTTGGTAGTAGGGAGTGGATTGGGGATTTGTTTCCATAGAAGAGCTTTCGCTTCCTCTATGTCATGTATGTTTTGTGCTTCAAGTAAAAAAGCATCCAAAATAATCAGTCCTCGAGACTTACAATTATTTTACCTTCAGCTATCTCTTGAAGTGCAATGTCGGCATATTTCATACCACTTGTATCCATATCCAATACTGATGGTGCACCATTGGCTATAGATTTCGCTCTTTTTCCTACTGCATTTGCAAGAAGGTACTTATCAAAATCTACATTTGCAAGTGCTACCGCTGTTAATTGTTCTGTTCTCATTTTATTTCCTTTAAAAGATTTCTCTAACTATTTTCAGTGTTCTATTTAACCATGGAGCATAATGACATATCACCTTTGATAATGGCAAGTAAATTACCTTTTTCAAACATGTTACAAACAACAATAGGCAGACCGTTTTCTTTAGCCAGCGCTATAGCTGTATCGTCCATGACTTTGATATGGTCCGTAAGTGCTTGATCATAAGTCAACGTATCAAGCTTGACTGCATCTTCAAACTTGTTAGGGTCTTTATCATACACACCATCGACTTTAGTTGCTTTGATGAGAAGTTCTGCTTCAACTTCAGAAGCTCTTAATGTTGCTGCAGTATCTGTCGTAAAGTAAGGGTTACCCGTACCTCCTGCAAAAATAACCACCCGACCTTTTTCTAAATGTCTTCTGGCACGACGGACTATAAATGATTCACCTATCTCTTTCATATCAATGGCAGATTGGAGTCTTGCACGTAAGCCGGCATGCTCTAGTGCTTCCTGAATAGCCACACCGTTTATCACCGTGGCAAGCATGCCCATGTAATCACCTGATGTTCTTTTGATGATACCATCAGCCGCAGCTGAAACACCACGAATGATGTTACCACCACCCACAACGATAGCGACTTCCACACCAGCGTCAACCAGTTCTTTTATCTCACCAGCGATGAAGTTAAGGATCTGTGTATCAATCCCATATCCTTCTTCACCAGCCAAAGCTTCGCCCGAAAATTTTACCAAAACACGTTTAATCACGAAAAGCCTTTTTATATAATTTCGCGATTATAGCTTAATGTTGGTTAGGGAGGGTTTAAAGTAGGATTGGAAACAAATCAACTATATACTGACATATTATTCCAGTCTCAAAAACTCATAGTCAAAATAAATGATTCAAATAAAGTTTATTATTTTTATATTAAAAGTAGCACCATATAGTGCTACTTAATTTTCAACTTCATTGTTCTTTTGGATCCAAAAGACTTCTATCTACCTCATCAGTAACCCCATCCTTATCTGTATCTATAAATATTGAACCAGGTTGTAGTGTAAACTCGTTCCCTTGATGATTAAAAGTAGAAGAGACAACTATAGGTGTGTCAAATATAACATTAAATGATTTTTCTGCAAATCGTTTACATAGTTTTCTAAGCTTGTTCCTGTAAAGTTACTAATATCTAGACAGCCTGACTGTTTTGCTAGTTCCAATGGAAAGTTCCCATTCAACGTTGCATTAAACCCATCACTAGCACTAAGTCCAAAGATGCTTTGCCCATTCTCTGCGGCAGTTGACATACCTTGTAAGAACTGATCCCATGGTATGCCATTGACACACATGGATTGATTATATTCATTCCATATATCAGTTGCTAAATCTTCAGAAAACTCTTGTAACTCTTCTAGTGAACTAACCAGTGAAGAAGATGATATATTTACATCTGGATCATCCACTCTCCCTCTAATGTCATCTTCACACATATCTATAAATTCATCCGTTGTTGTTATTCCGCTTAGGACATCTATCTCATGTGGGTTTGCATTTGGGTCTGCTCTCCATACTCTACGTACACTGATATTATCTATATCAACTGGTTGATGATTAGTTACCTTTCCAACAACATTACATTCATTTGTGTACTTTGCATCAAGACCAGACTGATATTTCAACATTGCTCCAGCTGCAAGTTCCCAAAATTTATCCCATCTTTTATCTACAATCACTTTATCAATCTTCCAGAATTTAAGTCTTGCTTCAAGGTTTAGTCCAGCACCAAAATTAAGATACGCTTGGAATGACCCCAAAAAACTAGACAAAAACTAATTCAGTAATTCGATAACAAAAATGAGTAAAATCATTTCATAGAATACTAGGATAAAAAATGGCAAGAAGAACATACACAGAAGAATTTAGAATAGAAGCTGTCAAACAAGTTACTGAGAACGGCTATGACATAACAGACACAGCCCATAGATTAGGTGTACATCCAGATTCACTTAGAGCTTGGATAAAAAGACTAGAATCCCCTGAAGCCATTGAGAAAAACAGAGCTGTAGAGTCCTCAAATGCAGAGATAAAGAAACTACAAAAAGAACTCAAACGCGTGAAAGAAGAGCGTGATATATTAAAAAAGGCCGCGGTGTACTTTGCCAGCCACACAAACTAAAATACTCTTTTATTAAAGAGTATAGTCATACTTACACAGTAGAAAGAATGTGCAAAGTAATGAAAGTACACCGAAGCGGATATTATCAGTGGCTAAACCAACCCATTTCCGATAGAGAGTCTAAAAATAAGAAGATACTAATCCATATAAAAGAGGCTTACAAAGAATCTAATGGAGTATATGGTTCAAGAAATATTCATAAAGATTTAAAAGAGCTTGGGATACATGTTAATAAAAAACGTGTAGCACGACTGATGAGTGAAGCAAAACTTTATGGTGTAGGCACCTATAAACGTAAACCCTACAGTAAAGCTGGAGCATTGCATAAAGCCCATCCTAACTATGTAAAACAATGTTTCATTGTTGATAAGCCAAATGATACCTGGGTCAGTGACATCACATACATTAGAACCAAAGAAGGATGGATTTATCTAGCTACTGTGCTTGACCTGTATAGTAGAAAAATAGTTGGATGGGCAACTGGACATAGGCAGACTACACCTTTAATCATTAAAGCCCTTAAAATGGCTATTGTAAGACTTGAAAGTGCCGACAACGTGATACTTCACTCAGATCAGGGTAGTCAATATAGTTCTTATGACTATACACATCTTGCAAAAAAACACAACATAACGCTAAGTATGAGTAGACGAGGAAATTGTTACGATAATGCAGTGGCAGAAAGCTTTTTTAAAACACTCAAAAAAGAATTAGTTAGAAAGCAGAACTTTGAGACTAGAGACATTGCTGCATCTAGGATATTTGAGTATATAGAGATGTTCTACAATCCAAAAAGACGGCATAGTTATTTGGGTCATATATCACCTAATGAATTTGAAAGAAGGTATAATATTGAGATGTCTAAAACTGAGGCTTTTACTGAATTAGAAAGTGTCTAGGTTATAGGGGTCATTCCACTTATCTTTTCTGAGTTTATAATAACCATGCAATAAAAATAAAGAGAGTAACAGTTGGCTTATGCCTACAATAAAGTTGCCTTCTTGTAAACGAACAAAAGAAAAAGGAAGTACACCTAAAGCAAAACAAAAAGAAATAGTAAGTAATGCAAAAATTTGATGTCTTAAAATCGATTCATCATTATTGAACGTATCTTTAGGCGTAAAAAAGTTTTTTATACCATTTAAAGATCTACTCAACATAGATCTAAATCTGTATAAGAGTCATAGGGTTGATATGCTTGGAATTTTTCGTCGCTTGAAACATGAGTTTACTTGCTACTTTTCCTACCACATACCCTTTCTGTATTTTACTTCCTACGCGTATAGTGGGCGCTATTTTGGAGAGTCCTGCATAGACAGTATGCATTTTTCCGCTGTGTGCTACAACCACTACTTTACCCAACATACTACTTTTTCCAGCAAAGACCACCTTTCCATTCAGTATGTTTTTTACTTTTGCATTTGAACTTGGAGCTTTCAATGTCACTGACTCATTAAATATCTTTATCTTATAGATAGGATCAATATAGGTTCCAAACTTCTTAATGAGTTTACAACCTGGCAAAGGAGAGATTGTTTTACCTCCTTTGTAGGCATACGTTTTAGACTGTTGGTATGAAGAGTGTACTTTTCTTACCTTTTCGCTTTGTTTATATCCTTTTGTTTCTACTTTCTTGACTTCATTTTCTGCTTTTTGTACTGCGAGCCTTGCAGCTTTTTTGGCTTTAGTTGTCTTGGCTAATTTTATGGCTTCTTTTGCTTTTCTAGCTTTTTCTTGTGCCAAAGCTTTTTCTTTGCGTATCTTTCTTTTACGTTCTTTCTCCAGGCGTATAGCTTCTTTTCTCTCTGCCGCTCTTTGACGTGCTTCTTTCACTTCTTGTCCATGAAGTATGTTCAGTTTTGCCAACGTACTGCGTAAAGAGCTTTGTTTGTCTACAAGGTTTTGAAGCTCCGACTGATACTTCTCTTCATCTTCACCCAAACTGGCTATGAGCTTCTCTTTTTTAGCTTTTTGACTGCTATACTCTTCTCTTTTTTTGATGATTTCCGCGATGGCATTTTTCGTTTTATTACGTTGGTACTTTTTATCTTCTTTACGTTTTTTCAGTGTGGCGATCTCACTTTTTAAGGTCTTCAACTCTTTTGCATTATGCTTTTTGTAGGCTTTATACACTTCGTAAGAGATGATAGATTTTTCTGTAGGATTCTCAAACTGTTGCATGGCAAAGATAACAGAAAACTGCTCAGCGAGTAGGTTGATGAAGGCTTTATGTTTTTGGCTTATCTCCGCAGATGTTTTAGAAAGTGTTTCTTCTGAAGTAGCTAGTTCTACTTTAAGTACTTTATACTCTTTTTCCCGCTTCTCTTTGTTCTCACTGAGTTTGTCCAATATATGTTCCAAGTAAGCGATATCTTTTTCAGCTTTATTTATATCTGAAGCGATCTTACCCAGTTTACGACTTGCCTTCTTTTTAGCAGAATCTGTCGCACTGAGGTCTTTTTTAGAGTCCTTTATTTTCGTGCTGGTAGAGGCTCCGTGCAGTAAGGCAACAGCAACAAAACACCATAAGAGTAAGGATTTCACTCCTCTACTCCCTTAGTCGTAAACACCACCGAATATACAGCGATGATGACTATCAGTAAAGCCACCCCAAGCAAGAGTCCAATATCGGTCACTTTAAAAAGCGCTTCTTTGTTTTGTATCATCATATCTATACCCGAGTTTGCCGCCCATCTAAACTTAATATAGACGAAAAATAAAGTGGTAAAGATAGTGGCAAAGATAGCATCAATAAGCGCAACTTTAAAGAGTACACCCGAACGCAACATCAAAGGTGCACCAAAAATTTCCATGATCTGCATGCGCTGTTTATGTGCATATTTCCAAATCTCCATTTGTTTGATGATCAAGAAAAGGCTCACTATAGCCATAAACGCAATGAAGATCTTTAAAGAGAGTTTTATGAAAGAAAACAGTCTGTAACTTGAACTGTAAGCACTTCCAAACGTCTCCACACTCTTCACGTTAGCATGGGATTCAAGGTCTGATTTTACCTTCTCAAGTCCTGAAGTGTTTAGGTAAGTATCTAAACGTACCGTATAAAAGTGTGGTAGCGAACCAAGTATCTCTTTAGCAGAACTTTCACTCACGCCCTTTGCTATCTCTGTGACGATGGCTTCACGTTCTATCTTTTCCCTGGAACTTACGTGTGCATTTTGTCCTTGAAGTGTCTCTAAACTTATAGGTTCATGGGTGACTACAAGCATAGAGTACCCCTCCGTTAAACCTTTTTCATAGCTATCAGTAGTTCTGTCAAATACCAAGTAAAACTCTGTACCAAGTAAAATAGCCATCAGCGGCAAAATGAACATAAGATGGTTTTTAATGAACTTCATAAACACCCTTATTTTCTATGATGAAATGTCTGTATGGTAAAGAAAAGATAGACGGTATCTTATGGGTTACCACCAGTACAGTTGTGTCAAGTTGCTGACAAGCATTTTCCATCAAGTCCCAGATGACATTGGAAGAGTAGTCATCGAGGTTACCTGTAGGTTCATCTGCAAGAATAACCACTGGGTTTTTAGCCAAAGCACGTGCCACACCTACGCGCTGTTGTTCTCCACCTGAGAGCTCAAGTGGATATTTGTCTGCATGTTCAGAGAGCTTGACATGCTTAAGCAGTCTTTGTGCCTGTGTATTTTGCACATCGACAGAGTACCCTGCTATCATCAAAGGCAGTACCACATTTTTAGCCACGGTCCATTCGTTGACCAGTTTGTAGTCTTGGAAGATGATGCCTAAATGTGTTCTAAGTTCTTGTAACTTTGATTGGCGTGCAGTGGCTAAGTCAACACCCCCAATAACAAGGCTGCCTTCAGAGGCTTTAATCTGGCCATACAGTGCTTTAAGCAGTGTCGATTTACCAGAACCACTAGGTCCCGTTATAAAGATGAACTCCCCTTTTTTGATATTAAAATTTGCATTTTTGATGATCTCTTTCGTACCTTCATCATAAGCCAAAGTGAGATGGGAAGCACGTATAACGTTAGACATTGAGTAACTCCATGATTTTCTGATGTGCCTGAAAGTTTACAGTTGTCTGGACAGGAGGTGAGACAAAGTATCTGCAGGCGTTCTTATCTAGCATAATGTATTTATGTTCTGGTCTATCAAAACTACCAAACGCACACTTGATCAAAAGCGTACCATCTTCTGTTTTGTACATGCGTTCGAAGTGAACAAAGTACCCATCAAAGACCAACGCCTCAGTGGGTAGATCATTTTCCAGTCCGTTTCTATATTTTACAATATTAAAATTAAAATCAAGTGCTACATTTCGCTCTTCTGAGCTTTCTTTACACTTGACATACACATCATAAATGTCTTTTTCCTGTCTCTTCCACCTTGCTTCATACTTAGAAGTGATTTCTAGGTCTTCATTTTTACGTACTTCAACTTCTACTTTGGGTACAGAGAAAAAGGTTTCGAGTGAGTACCAGAAGTATTTGTCACTGTCTGTACGAAGTTCTAAGCGTCCGCCTTCACGAAGCACACGCATTGATTCTGCAAGAAAAGAAGGGCTGATGACTCTTCTATGTGGCTTTTTGTCCCAAGGCACAGGAAAATGTACAAAGATCTTCTCACAGACATTCGAAGGTAACATTTCCAAAAAGAGTCTCGCATCATAGTTTACCACCCAAATGTTATCTAGTCCTTGTAAGTCTATTTGTTTGAGTACTTGTTGTGCTGAAGGAGTATGTATCTCAAGTCCTATGAAAAGGGTGTCAGGATGTTTTTGTGCTTGGTAAAGCAAGTGCCGTCCAGAGCCAAACCCCACCTCAACAGAGATCTTCTCTTTAGGATAGGAGATGTTTTCAAAATCTTCTATCTTCTTAAAATACTCTGAGGAGAGTGCTGGTTTAGTATTGGAAATGCTGATGTTTGACTGAAGTACTTCCAGTCCCAACTCATCACTTACTGCTCCTAACGCCTCTTTGAGTAGATTCACTTTAAGGGGTCTCGTGACTTTGTCGTATTTGACTAAAGTTGTATCGTTATCTCGTTTGATCTGGAGTAAAAACTCTTCTCCGCCATGCTCTATGCCTATGACTTCATCATCACTGGTCAGAGACTTGGCTTGTAACGTCATAAGCTTACTTTGGGCTATGCGTGTTGCTACTACAGCGCTGTCAAATGGGGTCACTTTTAGATGTGGCATGATGACTACTTACAACGAGATAGACGTGACTTGACTAGCTTGCGTCTTGATGCCGTCATAACTCTTCGCGATGATACGGTATCTGTAACTGCTGCCCTTGTGTACAAAGGTATCGATGTATTCTGCCATCAACTGCCCATCTACTTGCGCTATGAATTTCCACTCCATGCCATTGGCTGAACGTTCAATGACGTAGGCATTGATGCTTTGGTTTTCGTGTGGTGCCCATAAAAGTTTTACCACTCCAGGTGCTACATCATACGCTTTGACAAAAGAAACACCCTTTAACGCTGGTCTTGTTTTGACTTTAAGCACGGCCCCATGTCTAGACTCTCTACCCAAAGAAAAAGTAGTAAAGGTATACATATACGATGTGTTTGGTTTCACATGGGTGTCCACAAAGTGTGTGGCATAACGGTTACCCGCAGAGCCTATACGCTTCATGTTCTGTGTACCCTCTGTAGGGTTACCACGGTAAATATTGACACCGTGTATACGACTGTCTTCTATCTTCTCCCACTCAAATCCTACAGAATTTTGCATAGGTAAGGCTCTGACTTGTGTGATGCTTTTTAGTGTAGGGTCTATTTCGTAGATCATCAGGCCTTTGATGCCTGAACCACAGCCGTTAAAAAGTATTAAAGAGAGTGTCCATAGTAAGAGGGTTGATTTTTTCATTGATTTCGCCTTGGTCAAAATATTTGGTCATATAGGTTGTCATATCATCAAAAAGTGGAGCCAAGAACTCCATTTTTTCACCCGTATGTGGATGGACTAAATATAGTAGATATGCATGCAGATAAACTCGTGGTATTTTATCTCTTTTGGTCTTAAAACCATATAAATCATCCCCCAAGATGTGCCGTCCCAAAGTGTTGAGATGTACCCGTATCTGATGGGTACGTCCTGTGAAGAGTTTTGCCGCTATAAGCTCCACATCATGCGCATTTTGAGCCAGTTTCACAAAGGCAGTCTTAGCACTCTTGCCATCTGCTACGACATCCATCCTGAGTCTGTTCTTTGGGTTTCGCCCTAAGGGTTTGTCTACGATGGTATCTTCTTTCAGAGGACAGTCTACGAGTGCTAGGTAGTAGCGTCCCATGCTCTTGTCTCTGAGTTGGTTAGAAAGATTTTCATGTGTTTTGTTGTCTTTAGCCACTACAAGTGCCCCTGTAGTCCCCTTGTCTATACGGTGCACGATGCCATGACGTTCTTCACCGCTTATGGTAGAAAGTGAGATGCCCTTATGTATGAGCCAGTCTACAAGTGTAGGCTCTTTCACTGAAGGAGCTGGATGTACCACAAGTCCAGAAGGTTTGTTCACCACTAGCAAGTACTCATCTTCATACAACACTTCCACATCGAAGTCTATGGGAGGGGCTACCCTCTTCTCAGCTTCTTTGAGCGTATAACCCACCTCATCACCCTCTACTACTTTAACACTGGTCTTACTTATGCTCTTACCATTCACCTCAACAAGTCCATCTTTTACAAGCTTTTCTACTTGGTTACGGCTAACGTCTAGTTCTTCTGCTAAGATTTTGTCTATGCGTCCTGATGTTGTGGTTGTGAATGTGTTCATTGGGCTTCTTTTTTTATGATTGTGCGATTATAACCTAAACATCCAAAGGTGCTACTACTTATGCTTCTTAAATTCAGCCAAAGATTTCAATAATATTACTTTAGGCTATCCTTTTTTATTCTCTATCCATTCATCTAAATCATGAAAATCAAATTCTCCTAAACTAATCCCCTTATATTTCTTTTTCCATGCTTCAAAATTAATATTCTTATTTTCTGAAATACTTTTTAGAATCTTTAACATTTCATATTGAATAAAAACTTCTTTATTGTCCTTAAATAATCTAATAAATTTTGATTCAACCTCTCTATCAAATTGTATATTTTGCACTATAGATATGTAAAATAAAGCGATATATGTTCTATATTCTTTAGGGTCAATTTCTATAGATTTTTTAGCTGATACAATAGATTTTTGATACTGTTTTAAATTATAATAAGCCTTGCCTAAATAATAATGTACTTTAGCATCTTTAGGTTTAATCTCTATTACTTTTTTATATGTCGCAATAGCTTGATTATATCGCTCTAATTTAAGATATATATTACCCAGATTATAATATACCCTTGCATTTGTAGGGTTTAACGCTATTGCTCTATTGTATTCAGAGATAGCTTTCTGGTATTGCTTTAAACTACCATAGCAAATACCCATATAATAATATACTTTGGGATCTTTAGACGTTATTTCACTAATACTTTTATATGTACTTATTGCTTTTTTATACCGTTTTTGCTTAACATATATCCTACCTAAACCATAATATATCTCGGTATTTCTAGGCTTAATTTTTATAGCTTCATTATATGCAGCAATAGCATTATTATACTGACCTAATTTGTAATAAATATGAGCAATATTCTCATAGGACCCACTATATTTAGCATTAAGTTTGATAGCTTTCTTATAGTGAGTAATAGCCTCCTGATAATTTTCTAATCTTTTATACACATTAGCCACATTATTATACGTAGGGTAATGCTTAGGGTTAAACTCTATAACTTTATTATATGAAAGAATAGCTTTTTCATATTTCTTTTCATTAACTAAACGATTCCCTTCTAAAAAATACTTCTTTGCTTCTTGCCCGCTATCAAACCTCTCTAAATTCTTTTTAGTTACAGTATTACTTCTATCAGCATAAAGAGGTAAAGCAAAATATATAAAAACGAGTACCATTAATAATGAAGTTATTTTTCCCATTTATTCTCCCTCAAAAACATATAGAGTATATTCTACCTTTTTACTATAAATGACCGCGATTTTTTAGCTTACAAGAAAAACATGACAATTTGAAAGATTTTGGATTAATTGTAAAAACGTGATGTATGATTATGATGCAGTTCAACTTGTTGTCTTCAAGACAACAGCGCCAACTGTTGTTTGAAGTCTCTAGTTAATCTTAACTGTGAGAGTGGGTGAATACTATGGATCTCATAATCCTCGTACTCGCTATTGTTTTGGCAATCTTACGATACCTCGACAAATAGTTAAAAACCTAGAGGGAGCTTTCAGCTCTCTCTTCAAACACAATACTAGCAGAAAATCCCATAAATGACAAGTCTACAAATACTTATATATCATCCCTATCCCACCGTTCAGGGTCTAAGAAGGTGTCATCATGGATGTGTTTAAATGAAGCTCTAAACATCTTAAAGATGTCTTTGTTGTCTGCTTCCATCTCTGCTAACCATGCTTTGGTCGAAGCTCTGGCATGTGGCATTTTGACATCTTTTAGCATCGCAGGACACGCTTCATCTCCGATGATCTGTAAGTTGTTTTCTTCTGCAAAGTCACGCAGTTGACGTTCTCTGGCTTGGATGAGTGGGCGTATGAGGTGCGTACCTCTACTTGTTTTGTAGACAGGTGCTAAGGCTCTCATACTTCCGTTGTAAAACATGTTCATAAAAAAGCTCTCTACCGTGTCATCAAAGTGATGCCCAAGGGCTATCTTGTTAAAGCCATGTTCCTCTGCAAACGAGTACAATGCCCCTCTTCTCATGCGTGAAAAGTAACTACAAAAAGAAGAGTTTTCACGTATGCTGTCTTGTGAGACATCAAAGATGTTCGTGTCATACACAGTGTGCTTGATGTCGTACTCTTCACAGTGACGCGTGAGGAACTCATAGTGTTCATCTGGCATGCCATACTTGATGGTACACGCTTCAAACTCGAAATGAAAAGGTGCATGACGCTGTACATGATTGAGTGCATGTATAAGTGCCAATGAGTCTTTCCCACCGCTGAGCCCTACAAGAACTTTGTCACCCTCACCTATGAGTTTAAACTCCGCATTGGTCTTACCTACTATTTTGAGCAGTCTCTTGCTCATAGGGAGGGTTTTGGTTTTGGAGCGTCTTAGGTTATCGTCCACAATTTACCTACTTTTCAATGGCGTCAACCATACTGAGTATGAAGTCAGCAGATATCTTCGCAGAAGACTCCAAGAATTCATCAAAATTAAAACTTGCATCCATATCTGCAGAGTCAGAGATGGCTCTTAGTATGAAAAATGGTACATCAAGTGAAGAACAAACCACAGCCACAGATGCACCTTCCATCTCTAAAGCATCTGCTTTAAAAGTCTCACCAATCCAGTTTTTACGTGCCTCATCTGCCACAAACTGATCACCTGTAGCGATGATGCCCTCTTTGAGCGTCATCCCTTTAGACTTAGCCACAGTTTTAGCCACATCACGTAAAGCACTGTCTGTAGCGATGCACACTTCACCCTCTGGCACATACCCATAAGGATGCCCAAAAGCAGTGATGTCCAAGTCATGCTGACACAAACCATCTGCGATGATAAGATCACCTATCTTCAAGTCTTCACTGATAGCCCCAGCCACACCTGAGAAAAGAAGTTTCTCACAACCAAACTTTTCTATGAGTATCGTAGCCGTAAGCGTAGCAAAAACCTTACCTATCTTAGAGTACGCAACAACCACTTCTTGTCCGTTGTATGACCCCTCATAGTAAGTATTGGCAGCATAAACAGTCTTCTTGAGATCATCCAACTTAGCAACAATAGGCTCCACCTCTTCAGGCATAGCCCCCATAATAGCAATTTTACCACTCATATACATCTCCATTGACAGACAAAGTCTGTCATTCCATCAAATCACGCAACGCGTGTCCTTGTCATCCCGAACGATTTTATAAGCAAAGCGATTCGAGAGGGATGACGATTTTTTGTTTCGTTTTTTCTAAAAAAATGAAAAGAGAAACAACACCACAATTAAAACAAACGGAAGTCTAATAAATCAAAAAACTATGAAAGCTCTTTGATAGCAGCAATTGTAGCTTCTAATGAAGCCATATCAGAAACATTAAAATGAGGCTTACTTGTAGCCTTCTTATTCAGCCCTTTAAGTACATTGCCATGCCCAAACTCAATATAACAATCCACCCCATCATCAATAGCAGCCATAGACTGCTTATAAAGTACAGGCTTGACAAGTTGCTGAGGAAGTAACTCTAACGCTTCAGCCTTAGTACTGTAAGGAGCAGCTGTCACATTTGAGATAACCGGTGCGACGAACTCATCTTTAAGCATCTCTTTGAGTTTTGCTTCAAGTGGTGCAGAAGCACTTTCAAGCAGTGGACAGTGAGAAGCCACAGACATGTCGAGCAGCATCGCTCTTTTTGCTTTAGCCTCTTTGAGTACAGGAACAAGCTCTTCAAGGTCTTTTTTGATACCCGCAATGACTATCTGCCCATCAGAGTTATAGTTGACTGCCCAAACTTGCTTACCCTCAGCTCTTTGTGCTTCACAGATCTCTTCTACTACTTCATCTGCCAAACCTAAAGACACCATCATCCCTACTTCTTGTTTGGAACATGCATCTGCCATAAGCTGACCTCTAAGGTTTACAAGCTTTACTGCATCTATGGCATCTAGCGCACCAGATGCTACAAGTGCTGTAAACTCACCCAAGGAATGCCCCATCGTTAACACAGGTTTAATACCCGTTGCATCCGTAAATAACTTATGTGCCATCGCTCCTACGAGTAAGATGGCTGGTTGTGTGTACTCTGTTTGACCCAGCAGCATATTTTCTTCAAAAAGTAACGATGTAAAATCGATGCCTGTTTCTGTACTCGCATCGATAAGCATCTTCTTTGCTACCTCTGAATGGTTAAAAAAGTCCTGTCCCATGCCGATGGCTTGAGACCCTTGTCCTGGAAATAAAAATGCACATTTGATTGACATACCCGTCCTTTTGTTGTATAAATATATGTATAACATTTTATCTAAAGGAGTTTAAGATGAGTCAAAAATATATTTGTACTGTGTGTGATTACATTTATGATCCAGAAATAGGCGACCCCGATGGAGGTATCGCGCCTGGTACAGCATTTGAAGATATCCCTGAGGATTGGGAATGTCCAGATTGTGGGGTAAATAAGAATGACTTTGTAGTTTATGTCCCTTAAGTGTTATACTTTAAAGTTGTTTTGCTCAAAATCATGTGCCATAGACTTGATCTCTTTCATGAACATCAGAGTCTTTGGTACAGTGCTAAGTTCTTTAAATATACGGCTCAACAAACCAAGATACTGTAAAGTTTTATACACTTTGCTTTACAATTAACTTTACTAAGTCTTCTCCGTCTATGAGGGTCATCTTCTTTCCTTCAGCAAAGGGGTAACACTCTTTTGTAAAGCGGTTACTGGTCACCACATACACTTCATCTACCCCATGTTCATGCATAAGCCCGTACATCTCTCTGATGACTTTAATGGTAACTAACGCATCCTCATAACATTTACACTGTACGATAGCTGAGATGTTTTTCTTGGTAAAAGATGTTTTTTGCATCCAAATGTCCACCCCGCCATCTGCACCTTTTTTTTCATTGCCATACACCTTCCAACCCGTCTTAGAAAAAAGCTCCATACACAAAAGCTCAAAATCATCCCAAGAAAGACGTTTTAACTTCTTGAGTGTTCTATTTTTCTTGAGTAAAGACTTGTTCTTAAACCTTTTTAACAAGACTTTTAGATGATATAAAAAATAAAGTGAAAACAGTACCAATAGTGCTATAGACTGAATTTCTAATGTTGTATAGTTTTGCATAGTGGTATTATAGTTAGAATAGTATATAAATGAAGGAAATATGACAAATTGTCATGTTTTTAGTGTAGTATCAAAATATATTTTGTTTGAGTTAGTGTTAGATTTGTACAAATAAGTTGATGTGTAGAGAAAGAGCATACCCACTAGTATGTGACTGAACGAAACGCCATCTTTTTGTGCAAAGATGACGCTAAATCGAACGAAAGATTAGTGACAACCACATCCTGTTCCACATGAACCACCACTTGCAGGTCCACCTACAGTACCAGTAGTCATCTCATCTAAAGTTGTAGGTCTTACACTCGTTACTGTCACTGAAAACATCAGATCTTTTCCAGCTAGCGGGTGATTGAAGTCAATCGTTACCTCTTTGTCATCAAATGCTTTGACAATCACTTGTGTACTCTGACCGCTCTCATCTTGTCCGTAAAGTGTCATACCTTGAACAAGGTCTACACCTGCAAACTGATCGATTGGTAGTACTTGTACTGCTTCTTCTTTTCTATCACCATATGCATCTGCTGCTTTTACTAGAATATCTCCGTTTTCACCTTCAGACATACCAACTAAGGCAACTTCAAGTCCAGGGATAATCTGATCTTTACCAACAATAAACTCTAGTGGCTTTGAACCTTTATTGCTGTCTGCAATATTTTCTGTACCAGCTTCTTTTACTTCGTACTCAATACCTACTACACATTTTTCTTTTCCAATTACCATCTTATTTCCTTAATAGTTGATTTTTTGTCATTTTAGCTAACAAAGCTTTAATAAGCCTTAGGTCGATTTATCTCTTCTCAACATTACTGTAAATCCTATATCTGTACGTACTGGGCTCACTCACACCTATGGGTATCCTGACTTTTTCTATGTTTAAAACAGCATTGTCACGGAAGATGCCTGAGCCCTTGTTTCTTTTTTTCAATACCTTTTCAGTGTTGAAAGTACCCTACTTGATACTTTGGCTTCTTATAAAAATGTTTCCATACTTGTGTTCTTCCGTATAATCACAATCCTTTTAACAAAGTTATGCTAATGATGCTATAATCTACTTAATTCAATTAAGTGAGTATATATTATGCAAATCATTACATTTATAGGCAACGGAAACATGGGTTTGAGCATCGCTCAAGGACTCAAAAGTAAATACCGCATAGAGGTTGTAGGTAGGGATATGGCTAAACTGGAAGCTTTTGAAGATGCTCTGGATATTAAAGTAGACAAACACTTACTGGATGATTTTGATATCACTGACAAAACCTTACTCCTATGTGTCAAACCTTACAACGTCGAAGAAGTAGGTAAAAAGATCAAAGGTAAGTCAGACCTACTCATCTCGGTTTTAGCAGGGACACCACTTAAAACACTTAAAAAACACTTCAAGTCTAAAGCCACCATACGAAGCATGCCAAACCTTGCCGCCTCTGTACAACAATCCATGACGACGCTCACAGGAGATAACCAAGGAAGAAAAGAAGCCACATCTATACTCACCGGCATAGGTGAAACCCTCTGGCTGAACTCAGAAAAAGAGATAGACATTGCCACAGCACTTGCTGGTTCAGGACCTGCCTACTTGGCACTTATTGCTGAAGCACTTGCAGATGGTGCAGTCAAACAAGGTCTTAAAAGAGAAGATGCTATGGTTGCTATGCGAGGTTTATTTTCAGGATTTGGTACACTCATTCAAGAAGTACACCCTGCACTGCTTAAAGATGGAGTTATGAGTCCAGGTGGCACCACTGCTGCAGGGTATGGTGCTTTAGAAAAAGGAAATGTGAGAGCTGCATGCATAGATGCGGTAGAAAAAGCGTATGAAAAAGCTAAAGAGTTAGCCTCTTAAATACTAAGGGCTGTTAAAGTAGATCCTTCTCAAGTCATCTTTGGCAAAAGGCATGTAACTGTGTCTGGTGATGACTACTTTGGTCTTATAGGTTGTCCAATTAAAAATAACAGGTACATCTTTAGGATCAATATGAATACATCCATGAGACATCCAGTCCACTGATCCTTGATGTAAAGCATGCCCATTACGGGTAAACTTCATCATATAATCCATATTGTTTACCCCAGATTCATCTGGGTATGCTGTGGACATATGAAAACGTTTTTTATGAATGATGGGAAACACACCTGAAGGACTTCTAAACTCAGGAGCTCCAGAAGTCACTGCGCCTGACCACCATACCGTGCCATCACTATCTACAGCATAAAAACGTCCATCACTCCCTTTTTCACGCACTGAAACCAGTACAAAGTTTTCACCTGTCAGATCTACTGTTTTTTCTTCATCCGTTTCCAAATTTCTTACTGTAAACACTGTTTTAGAAACAGGTATAAGTTCATGTTTCAACTCTTTGATAACAGGAAGTTCAGGTTCTTCTTCATCATAAAATATAGTTTCAGCCATACCTATACTCACACAAGCACAAAACGTTAAAAGATAGATCTTCACAAATGGCATTTATAGATTCTTTAACTTTTCTTTGGCAATTTCAGCAGACTTATTACCTGCATAATTGGCGATGATATTTTCATAAAAAGCTTTAGCCTGTGCTTTCTCTCCATTTTTTTCTAATGAGATAGCTGTGTGCAGCAACAAAGTATCGATGTAAGAAGCTTGATCATACAAACCCGCACTTTTTTTAAAATAAAAAATGGCATCTTCATAGTTTTTTGTGTAATATGCTATCTCACCCAAGTAGTAATTTGACGCAGCTGGTTTGTGCCCCTTTGTATCTGTAATGATAAATCTTTTTTTTGCTTCATCATAACGTTTTTTAGAAAAGAGTCTAACCCCTTCACTGTAAAGGTTGTTTGTACTTTGACCATCTAATGACACATCAGGTGTTTTTTCCACGCTCTTAGGCTTACCTGAAGGTACATAAGCTCCCTTGGATTTCAAGGCTTTTTGAAGTTCAGCTTTACTAACATAATCCCCATTTATTTTATCTATCATCATACCTAGATCTTTAAGAAGGTCACTATTGTCAACACTTCCTTCTGTACTTGATGTAGCCGATCCATTTTGTTGTAATTCGTTCAGCGTTGCGCTTAATCCCTCGACAATACTGCTTAATCCATCTATACGCTCATTTTGTTGGGCTAGCTGTCTTTTAAGAGAGGATATTGTTTTTTTATTTTGAGCTGCCTCTTTTTCAGAAGAATAAAATGCTCCGCTGTTTCCATTTCCATAGACTGAAGGCTCTGCTAAAAGTACTGTAGCCCCCATACTTAAAAGAAAAAAAGTATTGCGTAAATATTTCATATTTATCCTATTTTGCCAAGAGAAGATCAACTCTTCTATTTTGCGCGTAACATTCGTCTGTCGGATTGGAACATACCGGGTTACTCTCACCAAAACTAATAATGACCATTTTACCTGCAGATACACCCTGTGCTACCAAACTGTCCTTCACTGCTTTGGCACGTTTAAGTCCTAATGCATAATTATACTCATCCGTACCAAACTCATCACAGTTACCTTCTATTTTGATCCTACCTTGTGCATTATTGACACGGTCTGTATTGGCTGCAATATTATTTTCCATAGCAGGAGATATACCATAATCACCAAAACCGAAGTAAACACTTTGGAATCCATCGCTACTACTGTTATAGTTTGCAGTATTTGTACCATTTTGTCCAGTCATACCATTGTGGTTAGTGGTTCCATTTTCATTTCCATAGGCATTTTCATCAATAGAAACTGTCTCTTTACCTATTTGCGTTGCATCTGAAACATTATTTTTTCCTGCATCTACACCTTCTAGATCTGGTGCATTTTGACTACATCCACTAAAAAGAAGCGTGAAGATTGTTACGGTTAGAAGTGATTTGTATTTCATAAAATATCCTTAATATAATATTACCAATCTATTGATTGGATTTTGTGCCCAGAAAGAGGGAAAAGTAAACTTTGATGGCTTGTGAGATTTGTATAGCCTATAGACGAGCCACGACCTTTATGTTTGATAAACTGTACCACGGAACCATCTGCTGAAAAGCGTGGAAACTGATTGGCTCCGGTCGTAGTTAAAGGCCGTGTGCCTGAACCTTGAGATGAAGTAAGATAAAGATTGAAAGTATTTGCGCCAAAACTATTTTTACTCTCTCTACTAGAGTAAACGATTTTATCTCCATACGCATCAACTGCATTGTTATTACGCCCATGATGTACCACCTGTGATACTGAACCAGAATGGATAGACTTTGTAAATACATTGGCATAGCCAAGTCTATTAGATATAAATGTGATGCGGTCTTCATCATCTATATACTTTCCGTTCACATCAATACCATTAAAGTTTGTAATTCTCGTTTTCGATTGTGATGTGACATCAAATTCATAGATATCCGCTTGTCCATTTGGTGCCATGGTCAATAACAGTTTTGAACCATTTTTACTCACATCTGAACAGACAAGCATACCTTCTGAACTCACTATCTTTTGTTTGGCACCCGAATAAATATTTATCTTATGAAGTGTTGGCATTAAGCCTGAGTAGGCACTGTAGTAAAAACTTGTTTGTGCATCATCTGCCCACTTGGGAAAAAGATTTAGACCACCTTTTATGATCACTTTTTTATAGTTAAATGTGTAGTCAGCCAATAAGATCTCACTATGTCTAGGTGTTGTGTATCTTGAAAATATGACATAACGGTTTATCCACGAGATATCAGGATACTTCAAAACATTATTGATATCACTGACTGCTTTATGTGCCAAAAATGGCATTTTATTAGTTGTCGGTATCGCATAGGATTTTTTAAAGACTTCTGAACTGTCTGAAGCTTTTAAAAGACGTATTAGAAGTTTTGATCCTGTGTCCTGCGTTAACTCATATTTGAGTACATACTCTTTACTCTTAAGTACAGGAAGAAGATAATCAGATTTCAAATCACCTTTATGATGTGTCATATCTGCTAAAAAATGGCCCGATATCTTAAAGTCTGAAAGTAGAATTTTAAAAAACGCATCATTGACAACAGATGAAGCATCCACCAAGGCAATGCGGGAACGTTGCTCTACATCTTTTTCAATCTTTAATGTAGCATCTACTGCAAAAAGATTGAATGATAATAAAAAAAATAATATAATCTTCAAAAATAATTCCTTATATAAATTGTATCACGGGTATTATATCAATGCTGTACTAAATCTTCGTTAATTATATGAAACTTTGTATGTACTTTAAATCTATTTATCTTCCGTGTTTTTCAAATCAAAAAAAGTCTTTTTTCTTGTGGCTCTAATTTCTGCATTTTCACGTCCGGTGACATGCATAATACCCTGTAGCATTAAACTCATATCCGAAGGGTTTGTAGCATTTTTAAGTGCCACATTTTTACTGATACTTCCTTTACTGTAGAGTTCAAACAAAGACTGGTCAAAAGACTGTGTTTTGTACACCTCTTTTCCTTTGATGATACTTTCCAAAATCTCATTATCTCTGTTTTCTGCTATCAGTTCTGAAATTCTTTTTGTTCTTCTCATAACTTCAACCGCAGGAACTCTTTCACCATTCTTAGTATGAACTAACCTTTGTGACACCACACCTTCAAGAACAAAAGACAAGGTCATACGTACACGTGCCTGTTCTTCAATAGGAAACATTCCTATCACCCTACTGATTGTTTCTTTTGCATCCAAGGTATGTAAAGTTGAGACAACTAAATGTCCTGTATTCGCTGCATGTAGGGCAATTTTAGCAGTTTCAAGATCTCTTAATTCCCCTATAAATATGATATCGATATCTTCTCTCAGTGATGCTCTTAGCGCATTAGAAAAAGAGTGTGTATTGGTACCAATGGAACGTTGAGAGACAAGGCACATATGTTCTTCATGCACATATTCAACAGGATCTTCTATACTGATGATATGTTTTCTTTTACTCTTATTGATTTTATCAAGTATCGCAGCTAGTGTGGATGATTTACCAGAGCCACTGACACCTGTTACCAGTAAAAGTCCATGATTTAAATCTGCAAATTCTTCAACCACTTTAGGAAGATGCAAAGCATCAAAAGACAATATTTCTTCTGGAATCACACGTAATACTGCACTTAACCCATTTACCTGATAAAAAAAGTTTACCCTAAAACGTTTTGTAGCGCTCAGCGCATAAGAACAATCAAGTTCTTTTTTTTCTACCAGTTCATTATATTGTGGTGTACTTAGTATTACTTCTGCGATACTAAGCATATCTTGATTTTTAAGCTTTTCTTCTTCATCTAGAGCACGGAGTTCTCCATGTACGCGTATAAACACATAAGAACCAGCTTTTAAATGTAAATCGCTACCATTTAATTCTACTAATTTGTGTAAATAATGTCTAAATTTCTCTTTCATACAGCGTCTCCTATTATTGACATTGTAGCATAAACACATTATATCTGCTACAATAATATAAAGAAGGAGATGCCATGCATGATATGATAATTGCCTTGGCAAAAACTGCTATTTTAGTCGCGCTAAATCAACCTGAAAACTTTGATTTGGAACATGCACTACAAGAGTATCCAATGCTTAAACAAAACGCTGCAGTTTTTGTCACTATCCATACAAAACCCTATGAAGAGCTTCGAGGATGCATAGGAACACTCAAAGCCCATAGACCTCTTTATAAAGATATTATTTTTAATGCGCAAGCTGCAGCTTTACATGATACAAGGTTTAAACCACTCACACTCAACGAATTACCACACATCAAAGTAGAAGTTGCACTACTTAATGAACCACAGCCTCTTACCTACCAAAGTATAAAGGATTTAAAAGCAAAAATTAAAACACGAACCGATGGTGTTATACTTCAATATAAGGGGTATCAAGCAACGTATCTTCCACAAGTATGGGAAGAATTACCCACCTTTGATGCTTTTTTCAAAAGTTTATGTTTGAAAGCTAAGTTAACAGAATCATGTCTCACATTACACCCCAATATCTCAACCTATCAAGTCACTAAATTCAAGGAGAAATGATGTCTTCTGGACTACGAAAAGCTTCAGTCAAAGGTATTTTCTACTCTGATAAATGTAGAAAAATTAAACAAGATATACATCACTTCAATCAGATATTTGACACACAAAATATCTCAGATAAGATACATAATATCATTCCAAGAGCTATCATTGTTCCACATGCAGGCTACATTTACAGTGGCTTTACTGCCAACATTGCCTACAGCTTTTTAAAACAAACCAAAACCAAACGGATGATTGTGATTGGGCCTAGTCACCATCATGGCTTTAAAGGCATTTCAGGAAGTTACTTTGAATACTATGAGACACCCTGTGGCAATTTAGAGATAGATAGTCCTTACCTCTTTGCACTGTCAAAACAGTTCAACATAGGTTTTGAACCAAAAGCCCATAGCAAGGAACACTCTACTGAAGTACAAATGCCTTTTATAAAACACTACTTCCCTCAACATAAAGTCATAGAACTTATCTATGGAGACTTGTCTGAAAAAATACTTGCGAACATCATCCTCGCACTCTTACAAAACAAAAACAATGCCATAGTTATCAGTTCTGATTTAAGCCATTTCCATACTCTAGATGAAGCAAAGAAACGAGATATGTCTTGTGTAAAAGCTGTCAATACACTGGACATAGAAGCATTGAAAAAAGGGTGTGAAGCCTGTGGAATCACAGGAATAAAAGCAATGATACTAGCAGCCAAAAACCTCAAACTCTCATCTAAAGTACTTGACTATCGCACCTCTGCAAAAGTCACTCAAGACACTCATTCAGTGGTGGGATATATGTCTGCAATGTTTTATTGAGCGTATACATTAAAACTTCCCTCTACATCCAGGATTGCTAGATAAAAAAAGGGACAGAAATGAGAATTAAAATATGTAAAATAAAAGGTTATATGTTCATACTCTAAGATGGTGTTACACTCTTTAGCATAAACAAAAGCCATCTTTTTTATCTATCTTCTTTTTGTTAGTTTTTAATAGAGACTTTTGCACTTCTTAGTACCAAGTATCCAACAACTCCAGAGAATAATGAACCCAAAAGTATGGCTAACTTATCTGCATAATGATAGAGCTTTGAATCGTTATATGCTAAAGTATCCACAAATAAACTCATTGTAAACCCAATACCTGTCAAAGCTGCAACACCATAAAGCTGCAACCAACTACTCTTTTGTGGCAAACTTGCCCAACCTAACTTAATAGCTACCCAAGAAAAGCCAAAGACACCTACTTGCTTACCAATAAATAGTCCTAACATAATCCCCATAGGTACAGAACCAACCATCTCACCAACTGATATACCTCGTAAATCAACACCTGCATTGACAAATGCAAACAGTGGCAAAATCATGAATGCAACCCACTTGTGTAAGTCATGCTCCATCTCTTTTGACATAGAGAATGTCTTACCATCTTTCCCTATTGATGATAAAGGTATCATAAATGCCAACGCAACTCCTGCTAAAGTAGCATGCACTCCTGATTTTAGAACACTCACCCAAAGCACTATGCCCACTATAATATAAGCCGACTTTATCGCAACTCCTTTACGGTTCATGATAAACAAAATCAGAAGGGCAATAGAGGCAATACTGATGGATAATGTAGATAATTCATTCGTATAAAAGAGTGCTATGATAATAATAGCGCCCAAATCATCTATAATTGCCAATGCCATCAAAAATATTTTCAATGAAACAGGAACTCGATTCCCAAGTAAAGATAAAATACCCAACGCAAACGCAATGTCAGTAGCAGTCGGTATAGCCCAGCCTTTCATAGCAAAAGATTCACCTTGATTAAACCCTACAAATACCAAAGCGGGAACAACCATACCACCAATTGCTGCAATACCTGGCAAGGTAATTTGGCGAATAGAGGATAAATGTCCTTCTATTAGTTCCCGTTTTACTTCCAAACCTATAAGAAAAAAAAAGACTGCCATCAAACCATCATTCACCCAAAGCAAGAGTGGCTTTGCAATCTGTAAATCACCAAATCGTACCTCTACAGGGGTATGTAAAAAACTGTTGTAAAGCTCAGACATAGCACTGTTCTGTAAAATTAATGCTAATATAGTTACTAAGATGAGAAGAACTCCTGGTGAGGATTCTTTATGAATGAACTTATCTATTATTTGCATGGTATCCCTCCGCAAAATCTATTTACATGAAGTTTACCATAAAATATTTTTCATATGTTAATGTTTTTCCTATTGACTACTAAGAGAAGAATACTACAACTATTTACTCTTTAGCAATAAATTCTGCCTCGAATTCATAGGTACGCCCTGCATTATGTTTTCCAAAACCTATGGATTGTAGTTGCTTCAAGAATGAGAGCAACCCAACATTAAATTCATCCACATTAGACCCAGATGTCACTTGAAATTCAAATCTCCCACTTGGTTTGATGTATAATAGTACCGTAGCTTGTTCACCAGCAAACTCACTTTGTGCAGGCCAAGCTTCTAGCATGGCTTGCACTTTGGCAAAATATGCATTAACCTCACCACTGTCAGTGCTTTTTTGTTTTTTAAGAGAATCAGAAACACGTTGGCTGGCACTCAAAGGATTTTCTGTTACTTTAATAATATTATTTTTAGGTTTCTCTTTTACTGGTTTATCTGTTACCTGTATCAAGTTCTTTTTTTCAGGCGTTTTAACTTCTGAAAAAAGATCCGTAGCTTTTTTAGCTTTAGGCTTAGTGATGTTTTCATCTTTCTTTTTGACTACCTTCTTCACTATTTTTTCTGGAGGCTTTTTAACTACTTTTTCTTTGATAGCTTTCTTTTCAACCTTCTTTTCTTCAACTTTTTTAGGCTTAGTCTTAACTTTTGGTTTAGGCTTAGGCTTAGGTTTAGGTTTAGTAATTTTAGGTGGGGTGACTTTCTTTTTTTCTACTTTCTTTTTCTGCACAGATTTTGCAGGGGAAATCGACACCTGTATACGATGTTCATCTTTTTTCACATAATGAACAGGTTTTTTTTCTTCACGTGAATTAAAGTAGAAAATGAGAAGCCCTACTAAAACAAAGTAGATACCCAAGGCCACTGCACCCCAGATGAGTTTAGGATACTTTTCATTCATTCTGTAATAAGCGACACTTTCTCAAAACCAGCAGCTTTAACACTTTTTAGTAAATACATCACATGTTTATATTGAAGTACTTCATCCGCACGGATATACACTTCAGAACTTTTTTCAAACTTAACTGACATATTGACAAAATCATCAGCAAAAGTATCTAGTCCAAAAGTGTCGTTATTAAGGTATATCTTTTTATTTTTATCTATGCGAATAGTCAATGTTTTAGGTTTAGTGACTTTCACTGATTTAGAACCTTGTGGAAGGTCAATTTGCTCTTGAAAAGTAATAGTAGGTGCAGTAATCATCAGTATAGCCATGAGAACCAACATAACATCTACAAGTGGCGTGATGTTTAAATCTGGACTATCATCCCAAGAAAACATTATCCTTCCTCGCTGACCTGAGAAAGTATGACTTCTGATTGAGAAGAGAGTAAAGAAGAAAGTTCATATGCTTTACGTTTTAAAATCAGATGAAACATATAAGCAAAGATAGCCACAGCGATACCTGCAGCAGTAGCAATCAAAGCTTCAGAAATCGCAGGTGCTACAACAGCTAAAGAGGCACTAGACTGAGAACCTAATTTTGAGAAAGTTTCAAGTATCCCTATCACTGTACCAAAAAGACCGATGAACGGTGAAGTTGATGCAATAATAGAAAGCCAGGTGAGCCCTTTAGTTGAAACGCGTATTGCATCTGACGAAGCCGCTTCAAGAATGGCTTTATTAGGTACATTCACACGGGACAGATAAGTAAAAATAAGTGAGTTACTAGCCACTGATTTTGACTGAGCTGTGTAAAGTGATTTAAGTGATTTTGCTTCAGTATGTATTCGTGTATTTAAAATACTTAATTTATCTAAGAAGATCCAAAATGTTACTATGAAATAAATTGAGAGTAATAGCAGTACAAAAATCGTAATTGCACTGCTATCCATGAAATAATCAATTAGAGAGCCCAAGTTAGAATGACTTTCCAATTTGCTCTACTTTAGCAACTGCAGATGCAATCGCTGAGTTAGAAGCTTCTGTACTTTTAAGTAAGTCTTTTGCTGCTGCTAGTGCTTTGGCAATATCAGTATCATCACCTGAAAGAGCCACTGCACCATCTACAATACAAGTAGTCTTTTCTTCATCTACTTTCACATAGCCAGAGTTAATAGCCACTGCTACTTCTCTACCATCTGCTCTATCATAAACAATTACCCCGGTCTCAAGCAAAGAAACCAAAGTAGCATGACCAGCTAAAACCCCAAACTCACCCTCTGAACCAGGCAAGTTTACTTGTGTAACATCACCATCAAATATCACACCATTAGGTGTGATGATTTCTAGTTTCATGAGTTCCATAAATATCCTTTAAAGATTAGAACTAAGATTACTTAGCATTAATCTTATCGTTTTTAGCAATAGCTTCAGCGATGTTACCTACCATGTAGAATGCTGCTTCATTCATGTGGTCGTATTTACCATCAAGAAGACCTTTAAATGCTTCTAAAGTCTCTTCAAGTGTAACATATACACCTGGTGATCCAGTAAATACTTCAGCAACGTGGAAAGGCTGAGATAGATATTTTTCAATCTTTCTTGCTCTTTCAACCACAAGTTTATCATCTTCAGAAAGCTCATCCATACCAAGGATAGCAATGATATCTTGAAGATCTTTATACTTTTGAAGAATTTTTTGAACACCACGCGCTAAACCATAATGCTCTTCACCAACGATTTGTGGATCAAGCATTCTTGAAGTTGAATCAAGTGGATCAACAGCTGGGTAGATACCTTTTTCAGCAATCGATCTGTTAAGTACTGTTGTTGCATCTAAGTGTGCAAATACAGATGCAGGAGCAGGATCTGTCAAGTCATCCGCAGGTACATATACTGCTTGAACAGAAGTAATTGAACCTTTTGTTGTTGATGTAATTCTTTCTTGAAGTGCACCCATCTCTCTAGCAAGTGTTGGTTGGTAACCAACCGCTGAAGGAATACGACCAAGAAGTGCAGACATTTCTGAACCTGATTGTGCAAATCTAAAGATATTATCAATAAACATAAGAACATCTAGACCCATTTCATCTCTAAAGTATTCAGCCATGGTAAGTCCAGTAAGAGCGATACGGTTACGTGCTCCTGGAGGCTCTGACATTTGACCATAACAGAGTGCAACTTTGTCAAGTACGTTTGATTCTTTCATCTCGTAGTAAAGGTCATTTCCTTCACGTGTTCTTTCACCAACACCAGCAAATACTGAGTACCCAGAGTGTTTCAATGCTACGTTGTTAATAAGTTCCATAATAATAACCGTTTTACCAACACCAGCACCACCAAATAATCCAACTTTTCCACCTTTATTGTATGGAGCAAGAAGATCAACTACTTTGATACCTGTTTCAAAAACTTCTGTTTTAGTACTTTGCTCTTCAAATGGTGGTGGATCTCTGTGTATTGACCAGTATTCTTTAGCATTTACTTCACCAGCATCATCAATAGCTTCACCAATAACGTTGAAGATACGTCCAAGAACTGCTTCACCAACAGGCACTTTAATAGAAGAACCAGTTGCTCTCACTTCTTGACCTCTTACGACACCTTCACTCATATCCATAGCAATAGTTCTCACTCTGTGATCACCAAGTTGTGCTGCTACTTCTAAAACCAATTTTTGCTCTTTACCATCGATCATAAATGTTGTTTCTAACGCTTCATTGATCTCTGGAAGATAGTCTGTAAAATCCACATCTAGAACGGGACCTAAGACTTGTACTATTTTACCTGTCATTTCTTCTCCTCTAATTATTTCATTGATTCCATACCACTGATAATCTCTATGAGTTCAGTCGTAATGGCTTCTTGTCTTGCTTTATTATACTTTACAGTAAGTTCTTTTACCATCTCTTTAGCATTGGTAGTCGCTGCATCCATTGCTTGCATACGTGCAGAATGCTCTGCAGCAAGTGAATCTATAAGTGAGTAATACATAGAATACTCAACATAACGCATTGCCAATGCATCAAGAAGTGTGTCATCATCATCTGGTTCAACTTCAAGCTCAGAAGTTGATACAGAATTCAACTTTAAATTCGAACTGTCGATTGGTAAAACCTGATCTTGTCTCATCTCTTGCGTAATCATGTTTACGTAACCGTTATGCACCATTATAATCTTATCTGTCTCACCATTTATATAAGATGATGCTACTTCAGAGATGAACTCTGAAGCTTGTTTAAAATCAGGTGCAGCAGAAAGTCCGATAATTTCATCATTTAATTCAACATTGTTAAACTTAAAGAAATCAATTCCTTTTCTTCCAATAGCTCTGAGACGAACTTTCACATCTTTTGCTTTAAAATCAGCAAGTAAATTATTTACTCTTTTGATAGTTTGTGAATTAAATCCACCACAAAGACCTTTGTCCGCAGTAATAAAAACAATATCTACCTTTTTAGGATTTTGTACATCCTTAAAATAAACATTGTCTATGCCATCTACATTGGTATTTTGCATTTTTTGAGCGATCTCAGTTAAAAGTTCCGTCAATTTCTCTGCATATACTCTAGATCTTTTAGCAAGCTCTTCTGTTCTTTTCAGTTTTGCAGAAGAGACAAGCTTCATAGCGTTCGTAGTCTTCTGTGTATTTTTAACAGACCCTATTTTACGCTTTATCTCTTTTAAATTAGCCATATTTAGCCTTTCTTATGCCGAAAAAGAAGCTTTGAAATCTTCAATTGCTTTTCTAAGTGCCGCATCAGTATCATCAGAAATTTTCTTGTCAGTTCTGATTGCATCAAGGACATTTGCATATTTTGCTTCCATAAATGGCATAAGGTCAGCTTCGAATTTAGTCACTGAAGATACAGCAATGTCATCAAGGTATCCATTTGCACCCGCAAAAATAATCACAACTTGTTTCTCAATAGGAACAGGAGCATAAGGTCCTTGTTTAAGTACCTCTACCATTCTTTGTCCACGCTCAAGTTGACCTCTAGTATAGTCGTCAAGATCAGATGCAAACTGTGCAAAAGCTTGAAGCTCTCTAAATGAAGCAAGGTCAAGTCTCAATGTACCAGAAACTTGTTTAGTAGCTTTAATTTGAGCAGCACCACCAACTCTAGATACAGAAAGTCCAACGTTAATTGCTGGTCTAATACCTGAGTTAAACAAGTCAGTTTCAAGGAAGATTTGACCATCTGTGATTGAAATAACGTTTGTAGGAATATATGCCGCAACATCACCTGCTTGAGTTTCAATGATTGGGAATGCAGTAATCGATCCAGCACCTAATTCATCAGAAAGTTTTGCAGCTCTTTCAAGAAGTCTTGAGTGTAGGTAGAAAACATCACCTGGGTATGCTTCACGACCCGGAGGACGTCTCAAGATAAGTGACATCTCTCTATATGCAACCGCGTGCTTAGAAAGGTCATCATAGAAGATTACCGCATGTCTACCATTGTCTCTGAAGTACTCAGCCATAGTAACACCAGCATAAGGAGCAAGGAACTGTAAAGCTGAAGAGTCAGCTGCACCAGCATTTACTATAATAGTATAATCCATTGCACCGTGCTCTTCAAGTTTTTTAACTGTTGCTGCTACTGTTGATTGCTTTTGACCAATTGCAACGTAGATACATACAACATCTTGACCTTTTTGGTTGATGATTGTATCGATAGCAAGTGTTGTTTTACCAGTTTGTCTATCACCAATAATAAGCTCTCTCTGACCACGTCCAACAGGAACAAGTGCATCAATCGCTTTAATACCAGTTTGAAGTGGTTCATGTACTGACTTTCTAGCCATGATACCAGGTGCCTTTTCTTCGATAAATCTTACTTCAGAAGTTTCTATGCCACCTTTACCGTCGATAGCTTCACCAAGTGGATTAACCACTCTACCTATCATCGCGTCACCCACAGGTGTTTTAAGAAGTTCGCCCGCTCTTTTTACGCTCATGCCTTCTTTTATGCCTGTACTTGAACCAAGAATAACTACACCAACGTTTGCTTCTTCAAGGTTTAATACTAGTCCTCTAGCACCGTTATCAAACTCTACAACCTCTCCTGCCATAACATTGTTTAGACCATAAACTGTTGATATACCGTCTGCTATACCTACTACTTTTCCTACCTCATTGATGTCTACATCAATTTCAAAATTCTCAATTCTTTCTTTGATGATTGAACTTATCTCATCTGCTTGCAATTTAACTGCCACTGATACTCCTTTCTATTAGATAACTATAAAGATTTCTTAATGAAATCAATTAGTTGTTCTTTAACTCTCTGCTTAGAGAAGTTAACCTCAATACCCAAATCATCTACTGAAACACGTAAGCCTTCTAGATCAGATTGCTTTTGTGTAAGTTTGATTGTTGAACCTGTATACTTTTTTAGTGTCTCTTCAAGATTATTTAGTGCAGCTTCATCAAGTGTTGTATTACTTGAAAGTACACCTTCATATTCATTTGAAACTTTTTGTAAGTCTGTGTTCAACACTTTCGCAATAGCCGGAATTAAATCAAGTCTTTTGTTTTCACCCAAGATTTTAATAAAATTTACAAGCGTAGTATTTCCTTGATCACCAAGTGTAGATAAAATCATTTCTGTCTTTTTCTCAGATGCAACGATTGGCGAATGTAATGCTGTTTGTACTTCTGTTGCAGAAATAGCGACTGAAAGTACATTTAAAACATCTGCAACACCTGCAATATCATTACTTACTGAAGAGAGTGCTTTAGCATATCTTTTAGCGATTAGCTCTTCCATTATGCCACCTTCTTAGAAAGAATATCAACAACTTTTGCTTCATCTAACATGATGTCATTATTCGTAATATTATCACTTAAAATTTCATCAATTGCTTCTCTAGCAGATTTTCGTTCTTCAAAATTCATCTTTTCATCAGCTTGTTTAGTCATGTTTTCCAAATCATTTTGATTTGATTGAACAATTTTTTCTGCTAAAAGAACTGCTTCTTTTTTAGCATCAGCTATGATTTGTTTAGATTTCTTTTCAGACTCATCCAAACGATTTTGAGCTTCTTTTTTCTCATCTTTTGCTGCTTGAAGTTTTTCTTCTATCTCTTTAAGCTGTGCTGCAATACCTTCTTTTCTGCCTTTAAAAAAATCTTTAATCGGATTTGCAAGCAAATAATAAAGCAGTGATGCGAAGATCACAAAGTTTACTAGACGCGGAAAGAAATCTGTTTCTCTACCTGTTTGGGCAAAGTAACGTGTGGATTCAGCATCACCAGAAGCAAAAAGTATAGCTGGAGCCAAAAGTAAAGACAATAGTACTAATTTTTTCATATTTATCCTTCCCTTTAAAGTTTGCTAAACTTAGCTTTTAGGCTCTCTTTAAATAGAGGCATTTGAGAGAGTAGCTCATTTTTGAGATTCTCTTTTTCAGAAGCTAATTTTACAACAAAGCTTTCATACTCTTTTTCAATTTCATTCTGTTTCGTTTCAACTTTACTTGCAGCCAATGTTTTTTCATCATCGATTGCTTTTTGTCTGATTGTTGCAGCTTCATTCTTAGCGTTGCTAATTATTTCATCCGCTTTAAGATTGAGCTCATCAGTATTACCACTAAAACTTTTTGCTGCTTCCAAATCTTTTGCTATAGAGGCGTCTCTATCATCCATAAATTTAACCAATGGCTTAAATAGCATATTATTTAAAAGAACAAGAAGAACTAGGAATAAAACTAAAACGAACAACATCAATGGTAAATGTAGGTCAAGCATTAAAACTCCTCATGTAATTTCGCGTTATTTTATCATTATTCTTATGAGTGCTTGATTAAAATGTATGCGTTTTGGTAAAAAATAGGTGTATTAGTATTTCTAATATCTTTACTTAAGTATACGACCTAAAAGGCTCGACGGTTTCTTGTCTTCTAAAGTTTTACATAATTCCAAAAAGCTTTCAACTTCATTTTCATTTTCAAAATATATCTCAATACTTTTTGCTTTCACTTGATGTCTAAAAGGTATGATCTTATCAAAAGACTGTTTATATTTGTCAAGTAGATTTGAGAGAATGATTTTTGGTTTTTTGGGTATTACTGAACCCTTGTAGTTTTTCACCATATTTTCAGTATCACGTACAGATAGTTTTTGTCCTATCACAGAGTCTATGACAATTTTTTGTTTTTTCTCATCTAACCCTACAAGTATTTTAGCATGTCCTTGTGTTATTTTATTGGATATTAGCTGTTCTTGTACATAACTTGATAGACTCAATAAACGCATTGTATTAGTGATTTGTGAACGACTTTTGTGTACCACAGATGAAAGTTCATCATGAGTGATCTCATGTACTTCTATCAACTCTGCATACGAATTTGCAAGTTCAATAGCATTAAGATCTTCTCTTTGTATATTTTCAAGAAGTGCAAGTTCACGCAGTCTAATTTTATCTATATCAACATCTACTATAATGGCTTTTACCGTATTAAGGTGTGCAAGTTTGTGTGCCCGTAAACGTCGTTCACCTGCTATCAGTAAGTATCCATCTTCTTTTTCTATCACGACAATAGGTTGCAATAGCCCGTGATTAACTATAGATTCACTAAGCTCTTTCAGTGCCTGCTCATCAAAATGTTTACGGGGTTGAAAAGGATTAGGGCTAATATTGTCTACAGACAACTCTTCCACTCTTGCACCTTGTGCCTCAAGTTCAAAGTTGTCTATGCTTGAGAGGTCTTTTTCGTACGCCTCTTCTACTTCTGAGAGTATATCTCCTAGTCCCCTACCCAATGCCATTGATTATCCTCTAACTATCACTGTAGCTAAATCTCTATAGGCAATTGAACCCTTAGATTTATTTGCATAGTCCGTAATAGGTTTTCCAAAACTTGGTGCTTCAGCTATCTTAACATTTCTAGGTACAACAATACACTCTTTTCCCTTTTTAACATGAAAAAGCTTGTCTTTAAAATGATGTGACAAATCTGCAAGTACTTGTTTAGATAGATTATTTTGCCTTGAATACATCGTAGGTAAAAAACCTTTAATTTTAAGTTTTGGGTTAATTGTCTTTTTCAAAAGACTTACTGTATTCAATAATTGCGCTAATCCTTCCAGTGCAAAAAACTCACATTGTATAGGAATAATCACTGAATCAGATGCACTTAATGCATTGATAGTGATGGGACCCAAAGCTGGTGGAGAATCAATAATGATAAAATCAAACTTTTCAGAAATCTCTTTAAGCTTCTCTTTGAGAACCAGTTCTCTATTTTTTTTACTAGGATTATAAAATTCTTTTTCTATACCAACAAGTCCAATGTTTGATGGTACTAAAGAAAGATTTTTGATATTCGTTTTAAGTATCACTTCTGAAAGTTTTTTTGTTCCAATGAGTACATGATAAATATTAAACTCATAATCGCCTCTTGAAAAACCTAAACTGGTTGTTGCGTTAGACTGAGGATCAATGTCCAAAAGAAGTACTTTTTTACCTTTTTCAGCTAAAGAAGCTGCTAAATTTACTGCTGTTGTTGTTTTTCCCACGCCGCCTTTTTGATTGGCTATACTTATAATCTCGCTCATCGTAAACTAAACACCCTCTTCCCAGCTATAATTAAAGAACCATCTGGCTGCAAAGTAGCGTCAGATAGGCTTTTTTGATAGTTTTCAATATGAACTGAAAACTCTCTGCTTAACTCAAATTCTACCTCATACTCACTAAAAACCTGCTTCCATTTTGGGAATTTCTCAAGGGCTAAAAGGTATTTTTTCAGTAAAAACTGGGGAGAAATATCGCTCTGCAAGGCACTATAGCCATTTTGAGATTTTTTTAAATTTATGCCAATTCCACACACTAAATTCTTCCCTACTTTTTTTGTGATAGTCCCCCCTACCTTTTCATCACTTTTATAGAAATCATTAGGCCATTTCAACCAGATATTTTCACCAACTTCTAAAAGTATTTTTTTCATGATAAAAGAGAAATATATAGAAGCAGAAGAAAGAGGCAAATCTTTAGGTAAGTCATCTAATTTTACTGCGATAGAAGCAAAAAAGTTTCCCTCTCCCCCTGACCATTTATTATCCCTACTTCCCACGCCTGCATTTTGTTCCAATGCTAAAACAGCAATGGGTGCTTGAAGTAAGTCACTTTGTAAGTGTTCTACAAGATAGTTCTGTGTAGAAGGAAGTATACTAAATAATTTTATTTCCAACTTTTAGCCCTCTTCCAACACAATACGCCTTAGCTGACATGGCCTTTTTTGAAGCCGGCTGAAATGTTGCTATAAGTAATGCACCCTTGCTACAAGCTACAAGTACACTCTCATCTTGGAAACCAAGTATCTCATAAGCGTCATGTTCCATCTGCGTATCTAGTAACTTCAAACCATCAAGTTTTGTACCATTATGCATAAAAATACCTGGCCATCCCTCAAAGGCACGGTATTTATTATACATAACCTCTGCCTCTTCAAAGTCTACTTCCCCATCAGACTTTTTGATCTTTTTACATAATGTGGCTTGACTTTCATCTTGTTTGACAGCGTGTATGGTTTTAAAATGACGAATGGTACTTAATGTCAAATCGCAAGCATCGTCAGTAAGCTTGTGCATTAAATCATGCAAACGCATATCCAGAGGGATGTTAAACTCATTTTTTTCAAGTATATCCCCTGTATCGAGTCCTTCTTCCATCATCATTGAAGTAACCCCTGTCTTTTCATCACCATGAAGCAAAGACTGCTGTACTGGACTAGCACCCCTATACTGTGGTAAAAGTGATGCATGTAAGTTGATACAAGGGGCAATGTCAAGTATGCCTTTTGGTAGTATCTGCCCAAATGCCGCTACGATGATAAAATCAGGTTTAGCTTCTCTTATCGCTTCCTCTATCCCCGCATCACTCAAACGTTGAGGCTGTAACACTTTGATGCCGTATTCTAACGCTAACTCTTTCACAGGAGGTGCAGTCAAAACCTTCTTACGTCCTACAGGACGGTCAGGCTGAGTCAAAACCAACGAGACCTCCATATCTTCAGCTTGTATGAGTGTACCTAGTATAGCTCTTGCGTAATGGGGAGTCCCCATGTAGACTATTTTATATTTCATATCTCTTCTTACTAAAGTTAAAATTATTACGCTTTGAAAAGCGTCCCGCCTTCATGTACACCATCCACAAGAAATGCCTTCACATCTGCAAGATCAAATCCTGAGGCAAGGAGCATTTTTCTTCCATGTTTCATGAGAAAATCAGCAGATTGAAGTTTAGTGACGATACCTCCAGTTGCAAACGCATTGTTAGGCGTGTGATCCGCGTCCAGTTCTTCTTGGCTTAACTGTGTGACAACTGCTCGTCTTACTGCATCTTCATATTTATTTGGGTCTTTGTCGTAAAAGGCATCTATATCTGAGAGGATGACTAACAAAGAAGCATCAAAATGATGTGCTACATGAGCTGAAAGTCTATCGTTATCTCCAAACACTAGTTCATCTATACTAACCGTATCATTTTCATTGATGATAGGCACAACGTTGTTCTCTAAAAGAGTGTCTATGGCTACTTTTGCATGATTAACATGCTTATCTGATTCAAATACATCTGCACTAAGTAAAACTTGTGAACATAACAAATCAAATATCTCAAATTTTTCTTGATACATTTTAAGAAGAAGGGGTTGCCCAATCGCTGCAAGTGCCTGTTTATTGGCTACGACTGCTCTGTCAAGTGGCAGTCGTGTATACCCAGCTGCTACGGCACCTGAACTGACCAAAATGACTTCATAATGAAGTACTTTGAGACTCACAATAAGTTCCACAAGTGCTAACATACGTACTTTGGCAATACTGCCATTTTCCGTTAAAACATGTGAGCCCACTTTAATGACTATACGTTTGCTACCCATCTTAGCCTTCTTGCTCTTCTTTAACACTTTTAACAAAGTCTCCCAAAGCATAACGTAATGCTTCTGTATTGATATGTGCCACAGATGAAATAGGTAAAACAAATAGTGGTTTTTCTTGTGGTAAATCTACACCAAAGTCTTTTTCAAATCCATAAGAAATGTATTCTTCTTTTGCTTTATATTGCTTCAATGTCGTATTGGCTTCTAAACCAATATCAGAAAGGAACGTTTCTGTTAATGTGTTGACTTCATCTAAAGAGAGTGAATCTATCTTGGTGATAGCAATGGCATGTTTTCTCGTCGCCAAAGTTTCAGAATAACGCTGAAGCTCAACCAATAGTGTTTCATACTGATACTTCATCTCTCTATAGTTTGCTGCATCTATCATAAGAAGCAGGGTTTTTGTTCTTTCTATGTGTTTTAAAAACTCATGTCCCAAACCCCTACCATCACTCGCACCTTCTATAATACCAGGGATATCTGCCATCATAAATGACTCATAATCTCCTATATGCACTACACCCAACTTTGGGGTGAGTGTTGTAAATTCGTAGTTTGCTACTTGAGGTCTTGCATTAGAAAGTGTAGCTATGAGTGTAGACTTCCCTACATTTGGGTAACCCACAAGTCCTACATCTGCAATGAGTTTCATCTCAAGTCTTACTTCTTTAGTGATACCAGGAAGTCCAGGTTGTGCGTATGTTGGTCTTTGGTTACTTGAAGACTTAAAGTGCATGTTTCCAAGCCCACCCTTTCCACCTTCAAGAAACATAACCACTTCTCCTTCACTCACTAGATCCATCAGTTCTTCACCTGTTTCCATATCTACTACTGTCGTACCTGGAGGTACCGTGATAGTCATATCTTGACCTTTACGACCATAACACTTACGCCCTTCACCCGGACGACCATTTTCTGCTTTCATGTGCTTACGTCCACGAAGTCCTGAAAGTGTGTCTGTGTTGTTGTCAACTTTAAAAAATACTGCACCGCCACGACCACCATCTCCACCATCAGGCCCACCATTTGCTACAAATTTTTCAGTCCAAAAAGATATGGAGCCTGCCCCACCTTTACCTGAACTTATGAGAAGTTCTACACTATCTACGAACATATATTAAACCTTTATATCTATGAAAACTACTATCTCTTGGATAATAATAAATGAATTATGAAATTATATCTAAATTAGAAAATTATTTGTTATAATTTACCAAACAAAACACTTGGAAATACTTATGACTTATTCTAAAACTGCTTTATTGTTCAGTTCAATCTTACTACTGAATGCTTGTTCTCCAAAAGAACTTCCCGTCAACGAAGGTGGCTACACCCATAGTGGTATCTATTTTGGATCAAACTTTCCTGATGTATACAAAAAAGGCATTAGAGATGGGTGCATGACATCTAAAGGGAATTATAAAAAATCACACTGGTTATTCCAAAATAAAAAAGATTATGCCGATGGATGGTTTTTAGGACGTAACAGATGTAAAGATTTGTTGGTTATAAATAATAAAACTGAAGAAAAATAAATCCGAATAAATTTCGGATTTATGGAAGACTATGCAGGTACTACAGATACTTTTTTCTGACTAGCAGTTCTGTTGTCAAATTTAACAACACCTTCGACTAATGCAAATAATGTATGGTCTTTACCCATTCCTACGCCATTACCTGGATGTACTTTTGTTCCTCTTTGTCTGATGATGATGTTACCAGGAATAACTGCTTCTCCACCAAATTTTTTAACGCCTAAACGACGTCCAGCTGAATCACGGTTATTCTGAGTGGACCCTTGTCCTTTCTTATGTGCCATCTTATGCTCCTATAATATAATGTTAAGCTTACGCTATTTTAGTAATTCTAACTCTAGTAAAGCTTCTTCTGAAACCACGTTTAAGTTTTGAATCTTTTCTTCTTCTTTTTTTGTAGATGATAACTTTTTTATCTCTACCTTCATTGATCACTTCACCTTTAACCACAGCACCCTCTACGAAAGGAGCTCCTACAGTTAATTCACCATTATCTAACGCTAAAACTTCTTTAAATTCTACCGCTGATTTTGGCTCAAGATCCATGTTGTCAAAACAGATGATATCACCCTCTTGAACTTTGAATTGTTGGCCACTTGCTTTAATGATTGCGTACATTGCAAACCCTTTATATCTATTGTTTTTTAAAAAGTTTGTGATTATACCCAAAATTGTTTTAAGATTTTTTTAAACCACTACGCTTTTAGCTTTAAAATGTGTAATCTGCTCCTGCAATTGCAATACACTCTATCTCAACCAAAGCATTTTTAGGCAAAGTTTTAACAGCAATAGTGCTTCGTGCAGGTTTGTGTAAACCAAAATAATGTGCATAGACATTATTTACTGTATTAAAATCATCCATATCTGCTAAATAAATGGTTGTCTTTATAACATCATTAAAATGTGCCCCTGCTTCTTCCAATACATAAAAAAGATTCTTCATCACCTGATGTGTTTGATGTTCGACATCTCTTGTCTCCATACTCCCATCAGGCATTAAAGCAATTTGCCCTGAAGTATAAATAAATCCATTTGCTTCAATCGCTTGAGAATATGGACCTATAGCTTGCGGTGCTTCTTTTGTAGATATAAACTTCATACGTATTTCCTTCTAGTTTCGTTCGTAGAATATATATGATGTAGAATAGTCAGAAAATTCAAAATAAACTTTCTTTTCTCCTTCATCTGACTTACCATTCATATTGATGTCATCAATACCATATCCATAACGATAAGGTCTTGCATCATCATTATTTGTACCTTTTGCAGTTGAAAGTTTATCAATTTTAATAAATTTATGTACCAATTTATCTCCTGCATACACATCAAGCACACCATTGGTTCCTGTCCAGTTTTGAAGTGAACGACTCAAGCTATTTTGTGTCTCTTGTGTACATCCTGCAAACAACAGCACTAGGGCTGAAAAAAGTAGTATTTTTAACTTCATAATATATCCTTCTATTAAGTTATGTGATTTTAACACTAATGCGCTAAACTTTAGGCATCCCGAACTTTTGCGTCACTAGTTCACCCTCATCGTTAAAATAAAGATAATATAGTTTATCTTTGGCGACAGTAAGCCCAGCAAGATATCGAAGTGCCAAGTTAGCCTGCAATGAACCTATGTGCATCACAATGGGAGCAGTAATCCCACCTGGCTTGTGGTCAGAAATATTAAACACTTTAAAATTTGCACTCTCAAAAAAACACACTTGCCCATTAAACTCCTCTACTGAAGCATATATCCAAGGTATATACATCGCTTTTGCATGTTTGTCTATCTCTCCACGTACGGGTAAATTGTCTGTTGCATCCAGTATAAGATCATAGGTATTACCCATGGCTTTAAAGTCATCAAATGCCATATCAAATGCTACTGCCTTTACATAAGGATTTTTAGACTCTACAAGCTTACAAACTGCTTTTGCTTTATTTTGCCCTTCATCCGCAAGAGTGAAAGCTATCTGTCTGTGTATATTGTGCGATGAGACCGTGTCAAAATCCACCATATGTATCTCACCTATCCCCGAAGTTCCTAACGCCATAGCCAACGTGCACCCAAGTCCACCAGAACCGATGATAGCTATCTTTTTCTTCTGCAAACTCTGCTGAATATTTGAGCCCCAAAGTTGTATCTGTCTGTTAAAGTATTCTTCTTGTGTCATATCATACTCCTCACGTTGTTTCAATTCTTTTTCAAATCCCCATGCTTTACGGTGTTCAATCACTTCTTGTTTATCAATCACTTCTATAAGCATAGATTCTTTATCTTCAAGCATCATCTCTACTTCACCCTCGGGGGAGACAAGCATCGTGTCACCATAAAACTTCCACTTAACTTCATCATCTGCATACTCACCCAAACGGTTTGCTCGCAAAACAAAACAACCATGTAAAAAAGCTTTGGTTTTTATGATCTCTCGCCATCTGTTGTGAGAACCAAAAGTTGATGCTGTTGGAATGAGCACTAAATCAACCTTTTTTCTAGTGACACACTCCCAAAATGGGTCAAAATGCAGTTCAAATCCTGCCATCACCATTACTTTAAAACCCTTAATATTGAAAGTCATAGGATCTTTGAAAGGTTTTACAGTATTGGCAAAAAACTTTTTTTCATCCCAGTGTGCGTAAGGAAGAAGTATCTGCTGCTCATAGTATCTTGTATGTTTAGGTGTGACCTTCACAATGGTCTTAAAGTATCCTTCTTTTTATGCTCACAATGAGAGGAGCCACAAAGATAATATCATATTTCATAGCAAGACTTTTAAGAAGTTCAAGGTGTTTTTTCGTTTGTGTCTTCACCATAGCAGGTGCCATCGTAGCAAGTTCTTTAAAAAAATGGTTAAGTACATACTCTCCGAGCAACATCACATCTGCACCACGCTCATGTGCTTTTTTGAGATAAAACTCTAGCCGTGTCGCATTCATACCAAGTGTTGGCAATTGTAATGCAGCGACAACCAATTGTTTATGCATGGTTATTCGCTCACATTTTGATTGGCTTGTTCGATAACGGTTATTTTTGTCTTTGCTTCTTCTATGAGTGTCTGTGCCTCTTTAATGTTTTTCAAGCCCTCTTCATAAAGCTTCACAGACTCTTCTAACGTTATCTCAGGGTTCATCAACTTCTCTAAAAGTGCCTTTGAATGTGCTAATTTTTCTTCAAAACTTGTATTTTTCATTTCAGTACCTCTCTTATGTTGTCTTCAAATTTTTCTAATTCTACCAAAAATGCATCATGCCCATAGTCACTCTGGACTTCCAGGTAAGTATACGTTTGTCCATTACGTTTCATCATCTTTGCTATATGTTCCATCTCAGAAGGAAAAAACAAGTAGTCAGAAGCTAAAACTTATAAGATGCACATTGGCTTTAATGCGTGAGATAGCCTCATGTAAAGAGTCATACCCACGGCTTAGATTAAAAGTGTTGATGGCTTTGACGATGTACAGGTATGAAAGAGGGTCAAATATACGTGAAAAGTTGTTCGTATTGTACTCCATGTATCTCTCCACTTCATACCGTCCAAAAAGCTCAAAAAGCCCATCATTACTCACATAGTTACGCCCAAACTTCGAATCCATAGAGTCCGGTGACAAATAAGATATATGTCCCGCTATACGTCCTATGGCCAGACCATCAAGTCCCTCTTCGACAAAAGCATCTTTTTCATAACTGCCATGTTTAAATCGAGGATCTCTTCGTAATCGCTTCAACCGCTACTTTGTTGAAAGCCATCGTCCATGGTCTAGTGGCATACGTTGCGGCAAGAGAGATGATCTCATCTGCAAAGTTAGGATAATCCACAGCAAATTGCAGTGCCTGCATCCCACCCATTGAGCCACCTACCACAGCACGAACATGATAAATACCCAAATGAGAGAGAAGGTGCATTTGTGCACGTACCATGTCTTTGACAGTCACAACAGGAAACTTGAGTCTATAAGGCTTTTCACTCGGGTAATTGTTACTCATAGGTCCCGTACTTCCAAAACATGAACCTACAACATTGGTACAAATCACAAAATACTTAGATGTATCTATCGCTTTACCGTCACCAATCAATCCATTCCACCAACCCGCTTTTCTCTCTCCCTCATACACACCCGCTGCATGATGGGAACCTGAAAGTGCATGACATATCAATATCACATTGGAATGGTCTTCATTTAATTCTCCATAGCTCTCATATGCTATCTCATAAGGTTCTAAAATACGCCCTGATTCTAAGTATAATGGGGAACTAAATTGTGCCGTTTTGGTTTCGATTTTCATACATAACTTTATTATTGAGTTTATTGCTTGTATTTTATCTAATTTGGGCTTTAGGGTTTGTGGCGTGAGCAAAGTTGCTCACACTTTGCTCACTAACCTAACGCTTTGGTAAGGTCATCTATGAGATCCTGCGTATCTTCAAGTCCGACGCTCAGTCTCACTAGTCCACCAGGTACTCCTGCTTCTTCAAGTTCTTGTACCGAGAGTTGTTGATGAGTTGTTGATGCAGGATGGGTGATAATAGACTTGCTGTCTCCAATGTTTACTACCACGGAAAAAATATCTGTCGCATCTGCAATACCTTGAGCCATCTCTTTACTCTCAACTTCAAAAGAAAGTAGGCCACTTGCCATGCCATCTTTAAAATACTTTTGCACTAAAGCATTTTGTGGACTAGACTTTAGCCCAGGGTAATTCACTTTCTTTACTTTGGGATGGTCTTCTAAATACTCAGCGATTGCCAGCGCAGAACTCGAGTGTTGTTTCATGCGTAAAGGTAGTGTTTCTAGCCCTTGTATATGCAACCAAGAGTTAAAAGGACTAGGTGCGCCGCCTAGGTCACGAAGCAATGCCAAACGTACTCTAAGCGTAAATAGTGGTAATGGCAAGTCACTATACACAAGCCCATGATAACTCTCATCAGGCGTATTAAAATGGTCATAACGTGCATTGCCTTTGATCTTCTCTACCAAATTCGCACGCTCAACGATAATACCACCAAGTGCAAGACCCTGACCAGTTGTATACTTACTCGTACTATGTACAGATATATCTACACCATGTGCCAACGGCTTACAAAGTATTGGAGTCCCTACTGTATTATCTATACAAGTAAGTACATGATGTTTATCTGCTATTTCTACAATAGCATCAATGTCTGCCACATCAATACTTGGATTCGTAATACTTTCAAAAATGATGATTTTTGTTTTATCGTCTATCAATTCTTCTATCTGCGAAGGAGTGTTCACATCAAAGTAACGTGTCTCAATGCCAAAACGCTTGATAGAGTGACCAGTAAGTGTTGTTGTCCCACCATACACTTGTTTTGCTACGATGATGTTATCTCCCGCTTCAGCTACGTTAGCTATGGCATAAAAAATGGCAGCCATCCCTGAAGCAGTCCCTATAGCAGCCACCCCACCCTCAAGTGCAGCAAAACGCTTTTCAAAGACATCTGTTGTCGGGTTCATAAGTCTAGTATAAATATTCCCAAGCTCTTTCAGTGCAAACAAGTTTGCCGCATGCTCTGTGTCTCTAAACTCATACGCTGTACTCATGTAAATAGGTACTGCCATAGTCCCCTGTGCGTCTTTTTCATAACCTGCGTGTATTGCTAGTGTTTGCTCATGCATTACTCTTCCTTATTTAAAAATATTGATAAATTATAGCTTGTGGGTGCTTGGAGTTATATATTATTTAAACATTGCAAACAGAATGGAACTAAAGAAAAGTAAAAAGGGAGCAGCTATCAAAACAAACAATAAAAATTGCCATGGTTTCATGTCAATTTTTGAGAAAGTGGGTAAATCATTTTTTATACTTTCCCAAACTGTATAATTCTTTTCATTTGCTTCATTTCTATAATAACCGTACGTATAAGCGATAAACAGTACTGTCATTACAGCTACTTTTAAAGGTTTATCCTCATTGTACAAAAAAAGTATAGGGAATATAATTAATAAAGTTAAAAGTATATGGAAAGGAGATATTTCATACCTCATTTTCCATGTAAATAATTTTAAAAGTTTTTCAAGCAAAATAATTTACTTACCCGTGATAGTTAGGAGACTCTTTAGTAATCGTCACATCATGTACATGACTCTCTCTGAGACCTGCTGAAGTGATCTCAACAAATTCTGCTTTATCCCAAAATGCTTTGATAGACTCTGAACCACAGTAACCCATAGATGAACGAAGTCCACCTATCATTTGGTGTACTACATCTGAGATGCGTCCTCTGTATGGAACGCGACCTTCTATACCTTCAGGGACTAGTTTATCTGCTGCTGTACCTTCTTGGAAATAACGGTCTGTACTCCCTTTGGTCATTGCACCGATGCTTCCCATACCTCTGTATTCTTTAAACTGACGTCCGTTAAAGAGTATCATCTCTCCCGGTGCTTCATAGGTACCTGCTAGTGCGCTCCCTAACATTACCGAACTCGCTCCCACAGCCAAAGCTTTGGCTACATCACCAGAGTACTTGATACCACCATCCGCAATAACAGGAACACCTGCCTTATTGGCTACTTCTGCCACCTCATCAATAGCAGATATCTGAGGTACACCCACACCTGCAACGATACGTGTTGTACAGATAGATCCTGGTCCAATCCCTACTTTAACGGCATCAGCCCCTGCATCTATGAGGTCTTGTGCTGCTGCACCTGTAGCGATGTTTCCTGCGATGACATCTACATCAAGCGTTTTCTTGATGAGTTTAAGCGTATCGATGATGCCCTGCGAGTGTCCGTGTGCAGAGTCAAGCACGATGACATCAACGCCAGCTTCTACCAAAGCAGTGGCACGATCAAGCTGACCTACACCTATGGCTGCACCTACCCTTAAACGACCATGCTCGTCTTTGTTCGCATTGGGAAATTTCTCTTTTTTCTCGATATCTTTAATGGTCACAAGCCCTTGAAGTACATCATTTTCATCTACGATAGGAAGTTTTTCTATCTTGTGTTCCTGAAGCACTTTTGCTGCCTCTTCAAGTGTGATGCCTACTCTGGCAGTTACCAAAGGTGCTTTAGTCATCACATCAGAGATAGTCAAACTCATATCGGTGATAAAACGCATATCACGGTTAGTGATGATACCTACAAGTTTCATATCTTCATCTACTACAGGTACACCTGATATTTTATATTCACCCATCAAAGTATCTGCATCAGCCACTGTTTTATCCGGACCAATAAAAATAGGATCAATAATAATACCACTCTCAGATTTTTTTACTTTCATAATCTGTTTTGCCTGTGTGGCTATATCCATATTTTTATGAATGATCACCGATACCGCCCAAGTGTGCCATAGCAATGGCTGCTTTGTATTCTGTTACCGTATCCATTGCTGCTGAAACAATAGGGATATTCAATGTGACACGCTTGGTAAGATGACTTTTTAAACAAACTTCTTTAGGAAGTACAAGTGAATGCTGCGGTACCAATAATACATCTTCAAATGTTAATGCTCTCTTTTTAATTCTCATGTGTTTTCCTTTGTTTATTTAATATAATTTACAGCTTTTTCCATGCTTGCAGCACCGTTAAAAAGCGTTTTTTCGTTAAATGCTTTAGCAATGAGCTGTAGACCTACTGGCATACCCCTCATCATTTTTAGCAACTGGTAATGAAATGGCAGGTAAGTCCTGCAAGGTTGATAGCGATCGTATACATATCACTTTTGTACATTTCAAGTGGATCATGAATACTTCCGATTTTTGGAGCTACAGAAGGTGCAACTGGGGAGAGTATAAGATCAGCCTCTTCAAAGATAGCATTGAACTCATCACGTATAAGGTGTCTTACCTTTTGCGCTTTCACATAGTAAGCATCGTAGTATCCGCTTGAGAGAACAAAGTTACCAAGCATGATACGTCTTTTTACCTCTTCTCCAAAACCTTCGCTTCTTGTATTGTAAAAAAGCTCTTCTGTATTTTTAGACTCAGCCCTTGTACCATAACGCACACCATCAAAACGTGCCAAGTTCGTAGCCGCTTCAGCAGTAGCAAGTACATAGTAAGTGGCAATGTCATACTTTGTATTTTGCATATTTTTATGTACGATGGTATGTCCAGCAGCTTCAAGTGCTTTCACTGTTTGTGCATACGCTTTTTGTATGTCATCATCTGCTTCTGATATGTAGTTGTCTATGACTGCTATGGTCAACTTCACATCAGGGTTAAGATTGTTAGCTATGTCTTCTATCTCAAAGTCTGCTGATGTTGAATCTTTGTCATCATGCCCTTTGATGGCATCATACAAGATAGCTGCATCTTCTACATTTTGAGTGATAGGGCCTATCTGGTCAAGACTTGAAGCATACGAAGCCTAAACCAAAACGACTCACTCTTCCATAAGTAGGTTTCATACCCACTACACCACAGTATGCTGCAGGTTGGCGTATAGAACCACCCGTGTCAGAACCCAGTGCAGCTATAGCAAGACCACCTGCAACCGCTGCAGCAGATCCACCTGAGCTTCCACCAGGTACTCTGTCCGTTCCGTGTGGATTTTTAGTTGCACCATAAAAAGAACTCTCTGTGGTTGAACCCATAGCAAATTCATCCATGTTAGCACGTACCAAATGCCATCATACCTTTAGATTTAAGATTTGTAATCACCGTTGCTTCATAAGGAGCCATATAGCCCTGAAGTATCTTTGAGCCAGAAGTAACAGACCAGTCTTTGACTTGAATGTTATCTTTTATAAGGATAGGCACACCCTCACCTGAGCTTTCAAAACCTACATAAGCATTGAGTCCAGAGGCTTTTGCTTTTGCTTCAAGTTCATCTCTAAGTGTTGCCATTTCCTCATTAGATTTTGTTAATGCTTCTTTTAATGTAATCACTTTCCATCCTCTATATTCAATTTCTTTTTATAATACGCCACAACCGCCAAACCAACACCAACCAATCCAAATATGAAAACGATCGAACCGATGATCACTTCCATTTGTATGGGTTGTGTCATGTCAAACATTATGCTACTTCTCCATTACCAACAACATTGGCACAACGCTCACAAGCACACTCTTCAGAAGTCGAAGTAAATCTCCAACATCTTGGACATTTAGCGGCTGTTGCTTTGTGTACAGTATAGGTTTTGCCTTCTACTTCAAAGGTAGCTACCTGTTCACCTTCAGAACTTGTTTTCATCGCCGAGACGACAAACCAGTCTTCAAGATCTTTAGCATCATTAATGGCAAATGCACTCATGTCACCTGCTATTTCTACTTCTAGTGTAGACTTCATAAGCTTCTCTTTTTTAAGCTTATCTACTGCTTCTGAGAACTTCACTCTTGCTTCTAACAGTACGGTGGCATCAAAAGCACTTTCTACTTCTGGCACGGGTACATACACAAGGTCAAATACATTTTCCATACCATCTTTAAACAATGCAGGAGCATACTCAAGTATTTCATCTGCAGTATACGTAAGTACTGGAGCCACAAGCCCAAGCATTGCCTTACTTATGTGTGCCATGGCTGACTGTGTTGCACGTCTTACTGGATCATTCTTGTCTTCACAGTAGAGTCTGTCTTTTGTGATATCCATATAGATACCTGAAAGCTCATTGGTGATGAAGTGGTTGAGTGTTGCAAATCCTCTAAGAAAATCATACGCATCAAAGCTTGTCTTCACTGAAGTAAATACTTCACCTGCTTTAGCCAGTATCCATCTGTCTAGCTCACCATACGCATCATTAGCTACATACGCTTCAAGGTCATCTACGTTTGCAAGTAAAAATCTAAACGTATTACGTATCTTTCTGTACTGCTCAGCTGTTTGCTTCAAAATACCGTCAGAGATCTTCAAGTCTGACTGGTAGTCTGAAAGTGCTACCCATAGTCTGAGTATTTCAGACCCATACTCTTTGATGACTTTATCAGGAGCAACGACGTTACCCTTAGACTTAGACATCTTTTCACCCTTGTCATCTACCGTAAAGCCATGCGTGATAAGCGTTTTGTATGGCGAAACTTGATTCACCGCAGCACTGAGTAGCAGTGAAGACTGGAACCAACCTCTATGCTGATCACTTCCTTCTATGTATAAGGATGCAGGATAATCTCCGGCATCATAGTTACCTGATACTCAATACTGAGTTCCAAGTAGACCCTGAGTCAAACCATACATCCAAGATGTCAGAAATTTTTTCTAAATCATCTGGATTGTATTTACTACCCGCTGGAAGTAACTCGGCATTAGACATAGAGTACCATGCATCTGCACCATGCTCATCAAAGAGTGCAGCAACATGTGCCAACACATCTGCATCAAAGATAACTGCTTTAGTGCTTCTTCACTCTAAAGAAGGCTATAGGTACACCCCATGAACGTTGACGAGAGATACACCAGTCTGGTCTACCTTCTATCATTGGCTTGAGACGGTTTTTAGATGTTTTAGGGTAAAAGTCAACACTTTCTATGGCATTTAACGCAGACTCTCTTAATGTATCAGTAGACCCCTCAGGTTTATCATCGATAGAGATAAACCATTGGTTCGTTGCTCTGTAGATAAGTGGTTTTTTTGTTCTCCAACAGTGTGGGTACGAGTGCACAAATTTACTTTGTTTGAGTAGGTTATCTCCAAGCATCTCAAGTATTGGCTCGTTTGCTTTAAAAATGTGCATACCTACAAATTCTTGCGGATTTGGTAAAAGATGCAACCCTACGACTGATTCATCATAACATCCACGCTCATCAACAGGCATCACAACATCCAAGACCATATTTAAGTCCTACTTTATAGTCATCTTCACCATGTCCTGGAGCGGTATGTACTGCACCTGTACCACCATCCATCATGACATGATCACCAAGTACTATCTTAGAACTATGCTCATTCACTGGGTTAATCGCAAGCAGGTTTTCAAGCTCTGTTGCAGCTATCTTACGTGAAGCATGTCCACTGACAACACCCTCTTCTATCATAGCGTCATAACGTACATCTGCTACAATGTGCCCATCCGAAGTCAAAACATACATCTCTTCAGGGTTCAGTGAGATACCTGTATTTGCCGGAAGTGTCCAAGGTGTCGTTGTCCAGATAACAAGTCCCGCTTTACCCTCTACCCCTATTTTCTCTTTAGCTGTATCACTTAATTCAAAGTGCACATAGATGGAGTAATCTTCTTTATCTTCATACTCCACCTCTGCATCAGCCAAAGCTGTTCTAGCTGCCCAAGACCAAAAGATAGGTTTATGTCTTTCAACAAGTAAACCCTTTTGTGCCACTTCACAAAGTGTACGATAAATGTTTGCTTCAAATTTAAAGTCCATCGTGACATAAGGGTTTTCCCAATCAGCGATGATCCCAAGTGCTTTAAACCCATCTCTTTGAATGTCTACAAACTTCGCAGCATGTGCACGACAAAGCTCTCTAAACTTCTCCGTAGCCATCGCTTCTTTTTTACTTTTACCAAGTTTTTCTTCGACTTTTTGCTCGATGGGCAGACCATGACAGTCCCAACCCGGTGTCATGCGCACAGCCTTTCCTTGGAAGTAGTTGTACTTTAATATGATGTCTTTAAGCGTTTTGTTAAGTGCATGCCCTATGTGGATGTCACCATTGGCATAGGGAGGACCATCATGAAGAGTAAACATAGGTGCATCTGCACGCTTTATTTTCATTTGCTCATAAATGTTGGCATCATACCAGGCATTATATTTTTTAGGTTCATTCGTTGGAAGATTTCCACGCATTGGGAAGTCAGTTTTGGGGAGAAGGAGTGTGTCTTTAAAATCCATGTCGATAATACCTTGTAAGTCTTATATTATCGTGTGATTGTATCCAAAAGAGGATTAGAATCTACTGTGTATGCTCTAGGGAGTTAAAGACTACAGTCCCACAAAAAGTTTGGACTGTTCACAAGTAACACAAACTTCCAAAAAAGGATTCTTCGGAGCAGTACAGCAGCCTCAACCTCCAAGATATTTTGCTACAATAAACACATGAACAATACAAAAAATATCGTAAAAAATATCATTCAAAAGCTTAGCAGTGAAAAACAGACCATTACTTTTGCAGAGTCTTGTACGGGTGGTCGCATTGCGGTTGCTTTTACAGCTATCTCAGGTGCCTCTGCTGTGCTCAATGGATCTTGTGTGACTTACTCAAATGAGATCAAACATCTATGGTTGGGTGTAGAAGAGGAAGTCCTGGAGAAATATGGTGCAGTCAGTTCCCAGTGTGTCTCTCAGATGTTAGACGGCATCCAAAAGCTTGCAGAAAGCTGACTATGCCCTAGCTGTATCTGGTATAGCAGGGCCTACAGGGGGGAGTAAAGAAAAACCTGTAGGTACAGTCTATATAGGTTTAAAAACGCCCACTTCCAAGGAAGTATTTGACTGTCATTTTCAAGGTAACAGAGAGTCCATACAGGAACAATCTACAAGCTTCGCCATCAAGAAATTAGCTGAAAGTTTAGATATTTAAAGTATTTATTAAAACTCTATTGACAATCAAAGCTCTCTTAGCTATAATTCCGTCCACTTATTCAAGAAATAAGGGTGTAAAATATGACCTTTTAGCTCAGTTGGTAGAGCAACTCCCTTTTAAGGAGTGGGCCCATGGTTCGAATCCATGAAGGGTCACCATTTTTTACAATTTATAGTGTTTTATGTGCGGTGGTAGTTCAGTTGGTTAGAATACCTGCCTGTCACGCAGGGGGTCGCGAGTTCGAGTCTCGTCCACCGCGCCATAACATTGATCTTTTAGCTCAGTTGGTAGAGCAACTCCCTTTTAAGGAGTGGGCCCATGGTTCGAATCCATGAAGGATCACCACTATAACAATCTTTGGTCGCTTAGCTCAGTTGGTAGAGCGCTACCCTTACAAGGTAGATGTCACAAGTTCGAGTCTTGTAGCGACCACCATTAACCATATGTTTAATGGTATCTTATGACCCTTTCATCTAGTGGCCAAGGATATTACGTTTTCAACGTAAAAACAGAGGTTCAAATCCTTTAGGGGTCGCCAATTTTTTAAATAAACATTAAAACGGTCGCTTAGCTCAGTTGGTAGAGCGCTACCCTTACAAGGTAGATGTCACAAGTTCGAGTCTTGTAGCGACCACCATGACAATAGGTCTTATTGTAAGTTTAAATATTGTAAAATTATTTTCAACCATTTAGTTGGTTTAGGTGCGGTGGTAGTTCAGTTGGTTAGAATACCTGCCTGTCACGCAGGGGGTCGCGAGTTCGAGTCTCGTCCACCGCGCCATTTTTTTAAACAATCACCCATTTTTTAATCGTTACTTTATCTTCCAAAAAGATATTACTGTCTAACGATAAATTTCTAATGTATGAAAACTTGAAGAGAAACGAACATTCCCACGCAGAGCATGGGAAAAAAGAAGACTTTATTTTTTACTTAAACTATTAACAGCTTTGATGACTCTATCATAATCAGGTTCATCGGTAATCTCAGCTACGATCTCTTTATATACAACTTTACCATCCGTGTTGACAACATACACTACCCTACCAAAAAAACCCTCCAAATATGTTGGTGAAGAGATAGTAGTACCATATCTCAATGCATGATTTTCATCTTTATAATCAGAGACCGTATTTACATTTTTAATTTTATTGTCAATGCAAAATCTATCTATAGCAAAAGGCAGATCTTTAGATACCAGTATCACTTCGACATTTTTCATTTGAGATATCTTTTCATTAAAAGAGATGGCTTCTAACTTACATACACCCGTATCAAAAGAAGGAACAAAAGCAATGACTTGTATCTTATCTTTTGCTCCACCAACACTTACTTCCATAAAGTCTTTATTGACAGCCATAAAAGATGGAGCAACATCCCCTACTTTTAACCCATTACTGTTAAGTGTGACCTCTTCCCCTTTAAATGTGACTGTGGTAGCCCACAATGATGCAGTTAGTAATATAATTACCAATAAATTTTTCATAATCATTCCTTTAAATAAACTTGTACTATAAGTATAACATATAACTTATTTTAAACGTTCCACCTAATAAGTATAATGAGAGAATACTGGATTATTTTATGATGTATTTGAAGTTTGTTGAATTTTGAATTGAAGTAGACATCCCCATATAGAGTATGGTAACAAGAAAAATAAACTGAAATATTTTTGAACTAGGATGCATTTATAAAGTTTAAATGTATCCTTTTTAAAAAATTTAATCTCTAAGTCGGATTCGTACACTCTCTTCATGCGCAGTCAATCCCTCAGTATTTGCAATAAGCGCACACTGTCTACCTATCTCTTCCATACCCTGCTTAGACATACAAATGATAGAAGACTTCTTCAAGAAGTTATCTACACTCAGTGGTGAGTAAAACTTAGCTGTTCCACCGGTTGGTAGTGTATGGTTAGGGCCCGCTACATAGTCACCTATAGGCTCAGGTGTGTTCTCACCTAAGAAGATAGCTCCTGCATGTTTAATGCTGTCTAGTAAACCCATTGGGTCTTTAGTGAGGACTTCCAAGTGTTCTGGTGCTATCTCATTCATGAGGTCTATGGCTTCTTCCATACTAGAGGTCACGATGATGGCGCCACGCTCTTCTATAGACTTTCTTGCTATCTCTTCACGTGATAGTGTAGTAAGGAACTCTTCTACTTTGTCACTTACCTTGTTGGCAAGTTCTCCATCCGTAGTGATGAGTATGGAGCTTGCCATTTCATCATGCTCTGCCTGACTTAAAAGGTCTATAGCGATGTAGTCTTCTCTAGCGCTTTCATCTGCTAAGATACCTATCTCAGAAGGCCCTGCTATCATGTCTATGTTTACTTCACCGTATACTAACTTCTTAGCTGTTGCCACAAAGATGTTTCCTGGGCCAGTGATGACGTCTACCTTAGGTATGGTCTCAGTACCATACGCCATTGCACCGATGGCTGATGCTCCGCCTACCCTGTAGACTTGTGTGACTTTACAAAGGTGACACGCTGCAAGTAAAAGTTCATTGAGCTCATTGTCCGGTGCGGGGGTACATACCACTATCTCTTTTACACCTGCTACTTGGGCAGGGATGACATTCATAAGGAGTGAACTTGGGTACGCTGCTTTTCCGCCAGGGATGTAGAGTCCTGCTCTGTCTACAGCAGTCACTTTTTGCCCAAGTATCGTACCGTTAGCTTCTGTGTCCATCCATGTTTTTGGCATAAGCTTTTGGTGGTAAGCTTCAATTCTATCATACGCAAGGTGTAGTGCATCACGAAGTTCTAGAGTCTATGTTGTCATACGCTTTTTCCATGTCATCTGTACTGACACTAGAAGTTCAGCATCCTCTTTAGGTTCCCATCTGTCAAACTTAGCTATTTGCGCTTTAAGTGCAGTGTTACCCTCGGTTTGTATCTCTTTAAGTAAACCAGAGACAATGCTTGTCACACCCTCTATGTCCATCTTACCACGTGCTAAAAGCTCGTTAAAGTTTGCTTCAAACGTGTCATCACTACTGTAAAATATTTTCATTTTCTAACTCTTCTTTTTTGTATTTTCTTTCATATCTAGGGAGCATACTCTCATTACCCAACACACCACCTTGGTGTATGTAAAGCGTAGGTTTAGAAAAGACCTCAGGATGAGCAAGCAATGTTCTCCATCCTAGTGGGTCATAAAGGAGGTCAAAGACCACTCCCGTTTGTTGTTGTAATTTTAGCCAAATTTTGTAGTTTTCTTTATAAAGTTTTCCAAAATGGTGTTTTTTCTCTAACGTTAAGAGTGTTGGATAACAAGTTTCATCCTCTTCTAACTCTAAAAATTGCTTTTTTAAATACACTTTATCACCTACACAAGGTGTCGTAAATACGACATTTCCTGGCAAATATTTTTGTAAATACAAAGCTGTTGTCCCCGTACCAGAAGGTAAAAAGATATGTAACTTTTTTATATGCTTTTCTTTTTGCCACCCTATAATCTCTTGAGCCAATATCTTGATACCGTATTCAGCTTCTTTCTGCCGTCCACCCTCCTCTATCAAAAGGGTATGATTCCCTTCGACATGCTCAGGGAACGGTGACTGAGATTGTCGAAGCCTCATACCATTTGCCAAGGCTCCCGCATAATTACCATGAGGATTTTCTTTCAAGTACTCAGCTACATGGTCTACCGTATACTCAAATGCCCATCCTCTCATCTTTGCCAATACAGAAAGAGAATACATAGCATTTGACTGTGCAGAGCCATAAGAGGCTATCTTGTTAATATGTGGAAAATCATTTTGGAGATAATAGTAAAATTTACGGGCTTTGTTTCCAGAGAAGTCTGGATGAAGTAGGTCATCTCTTTTTAAAAAAAAAGATTGACCTTCAAAGGTAATTGTATCTATTGGTGAGGGGTTAGTTACGTCCGACACAATTCAAATCATCAAATGCCTTTTCAAGTCTAGCCACCATAGAAACTTCACCAGCACGAAGCCACTTTCGAGGATCATAATGCCCTTTATTTGGCTTATCATCACCCTCGGGATTACCTATTTGACATTGAAGGTAATCTTTATGTTCGTTCACATATCCTCTTACACCATCCCAAAATGCCCACTGCGTATCTGTATCAATATTCATTTTGATCGCACCGTAAGAGATAGCTTCACGAATATCTTTAAGTTCAGAACCAGAACCACCATGGAAGACAAAATTAACAGGCTTTGTAGCTGTGTTATATTTCTCTTCTATGTACTTTTGTGAGTTATCAAGTATCTTCGGTGTTAAACTTACATTGCCTGGTTTATAGACCCCATGGACATTGCCAAATGAAGCGGCTATAGTAAATCTAGGAGAGACTTTCATCAATTCTTCATACGCATAAGCTACTTCTTCTGGCTGTGTGTAAAGTAGTGAATTATCTATATGAGTGTTATCCACTCCATCCTCTTCTCCACCTGTCACGCCAAGTTCTATTTCTAAGGTCATACCCATCTTTGCCATACGTTCTAAGTACACCTTACATGTAGCGATATTTTCTTCTATTGGCTCTTCAGAGAGGTCTATCATGTGAGAAGAAAAAAGTGGTACACCATACGCTTCGAAGTGTTCTTCACTTGCATCAAGCAGTGCATCTATCCAAGGGAGTAAAGTTCTTGCTGCATGGTCAGTATGAAGCACCACTGGTACGCCATATGCCTTAGCAACTGTATGCACATGTTTCGCTCCAGAGATAGTCCCAAGTACAGCTGCCACATCTGAAGATAAACCTTTACCCCCATAGTACGCTCCACCACCGTTAGAGAACTGAACGATAATTGGTGAATTGACATTTTTTGCTGCTTCAAGTACTGCATTGATAGAAGAAGTACTGACCACATTTACCGCAGGAAGGGCAAAGCCCTCATCTTTTGCTACTTTAAAGATCTTTTGAAGGTCGTCGCCAGTGACAACACCTGCATTTACTACATCTAAAACTTTTGCTGCAGACATTTGCTATTTCCTCTCTATGAGATTATTTGATTTTAATTTTTGCTTTTTTCATCAATTGACTTACCACTTTTTCTTGTGCCAGTTGCATTTTGATGTTGTTTTTTGCTTGGTTGAACTCAGGTATTTTTTGTTTACTTTTTGCTGCTTTTGCTGCTTTTTTCATTTTCTCATAAGCATTTTTAGCTTCGCTGTCTGAGATGGTAATCTTAGACATTTTTTTCTGCATCCAAAAGCCTGCGAGTGCTGCTTCTTTTTCTTTTTTATTCAACTGTGTTTTTGCAGCAGATGCCACTAATTTAGAAGGTGCCATCATTTGTATGAGTTGCTCTCTGCCATCTTTCGGCAACTTAGCCCAAGTCATCTTACCTTTGGTAAGTGCAACCAATGCTTTGTCTGCTTCACTCACTGTAATCGTCATACCATTCACTGTGGCTGCTGTAGCTGCTGATGCACTCACTGTACCTAAAAATAATGCCAATCCCACTGTCATTAAAAGTTTGTTCATTCTGTTTCCTTTGTATTTTGTATTCTACCTAATGTTTCTGATGATTCATTTGTATCCATAGTGTCATTCGTATCATAATTCACTGTGATATTAACATCCTTCATCAAGTTTTCCATCATTTTTTGTTCAAGTATTTCATTTTTAAGACTTTCACCCAAACTCATATAATGTGGTATTTGAGCTTGTGGATTGAGAGCCAATGCCTTTTCTTTTTTAAGCTCATACAGTGCTAACATCTCTTCACTCGACACTTCTATGGTTGCTCTTTGTTTTTCGAGCCACATTTGCGTATAGATGGCTTCTTTTTCTTCTTCTGTGATATTGTTTTCTACTGCATCTTTGATCACAATAGGTCTTGCCAAATCTTCTATAAGTACTTTACGTTGCTTTTTTTCCAATCTGTCAAAGTCTCCAACTCTACCAGCAGTCACTTTCTTCAAGTAGTTATCAGCATCTTTTTTAATGATATTGATCCCATTGACCGTTGCAATTACAGATGTCGATGGTCTACTTTTAAAATGTTTCATCTTATAGATATTTTGTAAATCTTTTAATACAATAAGACGTTGTTCCCTAGGAAGTAAGTCAATATCTTTGATCTTACCTTTGGTTACTTTTTTGATGTAAGCATCCGCTTCTTTTTTATAGACAGGCTTTTTGTCATTATAGCGACCTATAATGGCACTGCCAGGTCTAGATTTTCTCTTTACTTGCTGGACAGATTGTGCTTTGGCTTTACCATTGATATTCATGGCATTGAGGTTTACCATGCCAGTGGAGTCATCTTTTTGATTCATCAAGTTATTTAAGGAGTTTTTGAGGGCATCAGCAGATACAGCACTGACACATAAAACAAATGTCAGTGCTGAAGCGATTAAAGTTTTGTTCATACTATGCTTTCTGTTATTACTATATATGATAACTACTATTTAGTGCTGTTTGCGTCAGCTGAAACATCAACAATAGTCGCTTTACTTCTAAGTTCTTTTGCCATTTCAGTGATCTTTGCAGCAAATTGTTGTTGCTTGAGAGATGCAATAATTTTATCTTTTACAACTTCATATGGTGTAGTTTTTGCTTCATTTTTGCCTTCAAGATAAATGACATGATACCCAAACTGTGTTTTCACTGGTTTCGCAGTGATCTTGCCTACGTCAAGTTCCCATACTGCTTTTGAAAACTCTGGAACCATTTGACCTTTAGCAAAGTTGCCTAGATCCCCACCTTTAGGACCAGAAGGACCTGTTGATTTTGCTGTTGCCAACTCTATAAATTTTGTTTTAAGTGCATCACCTTTTAAAGCTTTCATCTCATCTATGATTGCCTGAGCTTCTTTCTCTTCTTTTAGTAAAATATGTCTTGCATGCACGGTTTCTTGTTGCATGAATTTAGCTTCATTTTTTGTGTAAAATTCTTTAGCTTCACTGTCGCTTACTATTGCATTGTCCATTTGTGTTTTCATCCACATATTGACAAGAAGTTCTTCTTTGATCTTTTCCATATTTCTTTGGAATTCTGGTTTTTGATCTATTCCTTCTTTAGCTGCAAGCTCAGTAAAAAGAACTTTTTCGATCAATCTATCTTTTATCATTGTCTGCTGTGCTTGATCGAGCTGTAAAAAGTGTGATTTTGGAGAAGAGGCATTTACAAATGTTTCTGCATCTTGCTTCGTAATATTCTTGCCATTGACTGTAACGAGTATGTCTGATGCTGTAAGTGCTGTAGTCATTAGAGCCACAGCTAAAAGTGAAGTTTTAGATAGTTTTAACATTGTATTGTAATCCTTAGTTGTATTAATTTCCAAAGAAGTATATCTCTCTTGGGTAAATCATTCATTAATGTGGTACTATTTTATTCTTATTACATTAAGAGCAAGGTTTAAAAGTATGGCAAAAGTAAAAAAAGCAACCAAAAAAGAGATAGAAGAGATAAAAAGCATCTTTTTAGAGAACTATCCTGACTCTGTGACCGAACTAGAGTACAAAAACCTCTACGAACTCCTCATCGCAGTGATGCTCTCAGCCCAGTGTACAGACAAACGCGTTAACATCATAAGCCCTGCTCTTTTTGAAAAATACCCTGACCCTGTCTCTCTGGCAAATGCTGACTTGGATGAAGTCAAATCTTACCTCAACACTTGCTCCTTTTTCAACAACAAATCCAAAAACCTCATCAAGATGGCACAGTCAGTCATGGAAAACCATGGTGGGGAGATCCCCTTAGAACGAGACGAACTTGTCAAACTTGCAGGGGTCGGACAAAAAACAGCAAACGTTGTGATGATAGAATATGCAGGTGCTAACCTCATGGCTGTAGATACGCATGTTTACAGAGTCGCCCACCGCTTAGGTCTCAGTGATGCAAAAACTGCCATAAAATGTGAAGAAGAATTAAGTAAAAAGTTTAAAACAGATCTGCATCTACTCCATCAAGCAATGGTACTTTTTGGCAGATACAAATGTAAAGCAGTAAAGCCTGAATGTGAAGCGTGTTTTATGGAAGCACACTGCAAGACCACACAGACTTTTAAAGTGTAATATTCAAGTACGGTTTAATGCTCATCGTGTGTACGTCTATGGTAGCGTTCTACTATCTCTGGGTCATGATGCAGATTGATATTTGCTTCTTCTTTACCTTCATAATCAATGCGTGAAAGCACATAACGTATAGACTCTAATCTGGCACGTTTTTTATCGTTACTATCGACAATGATCCATGGTGCATAACTTGTATGAGAACGAGAGAACATCTCTTCTTTATAGTACGTGACCTTATCCCACATCTCTTGTGCTTTTTGATCTACAGGGCTTAACTTCCAGTGTTTCAGAGGATTGGTCATACGCTCTTTAAATCTTTTTTGCTGATTTTCTTTGGTGATGGAATACCACAACTTGATCAATATGATCCCATCATCAATAATGGCATGTTCGATCTCAGGCACTTCTTTCATAAACTTTTGATACTGATCAGGGGTACAAAAATCAAATACAGGTTCTACAATAGCACGGTTATACCAAGAGCGGTCAAAGAAAGTGATCTCACCCGGATTTGGCAAGTGTTGGAAGTAACGCTGGAAGTAAAACTGTCCCGTCTCCACTTCAGTTGGCTTTTGTAAAGCTACGACTCTAAACTTTCTAGGATTAAGGTACTGTGTAAAACGTTTGATAGATCCACCTTTACCCGCAGCATCACGCCCCTCAAAGATGATCATCACACGTTTATTGTTATCATAAATCCAATTTTGCAATTTAATAAGCTCAACCTGTAATGCTTTTAACTCATTTTCATATTCAACATTACGTGTGATTTTGGCCATCTTTTTCTTACCCATAAGTTGAGATAAGCCACTTTTTGTCTTTAGCAGATGGATATTTTCCTCAAGTTCCTTGAGTATCTTCTTTGATTTACTGTCTCCAACTTCTTTTTTTAAGTATTCTAAATCTTGAAATATAGTTTTCATCTTTATCCTTTAGTATGTAGTGTATTCTTTTATTCTACTCCTAATTATCTTTTATAATATTTATAACATTCATAATTTATACTGATTGAATGATTTTTTGTAGCACCTCAAAAGTTCTCTCCACTGAAGCCAAATCTACCATCTCTCTGGTCGAATGCGGATAACGTATGGTAGGGCCTATAGAAGCAAACTTCATCCCAGGATATTTTTCAGCGATGACGCCACACTCAAGCCCTGCATGTATAGCCATCATCTTTGTTTTTCCAAAGACAGCTTTCATCTCTTCAGACACTAAGTTTGTAAAGTCTGAAATGTCTGGTTTCCACGCAGGGTACTTGTCTTCTACCTGTACAGAAAAACCATAAGACTCAAATATCTTTACGGTTTCTTCAGTCAAAGACTCTAACTCGTCGGCACCCATTGCTCTAGCAGACGTCTCCACTTTTAAACCACCTTTTTCATCTGCACTAATAATGGCAAGATTGATACTCACATCGGGGATGCCTAAGGTATCGTTCATTGCATGAACGCCTTGTTTGAAGTGATGCATAAGGTCAATCATCTTCTTACCCTCTTTAAGTACTTGTGGCATTTCCTCCAGTTCACGTACCTTTACATCTCCACTCTCTTTTAAAGCTACTTCACTTCTTACGATGGCCACTGCATTTGCAGGAATAGAGTTGCGTCTTTCTCCTGCATAGATACTTACTAGCTGGGTGATGCTGTTTTCACTGAGGTAAGCAGCCAAAACTTTGATGGCAGAAGGTATACCTTTGTCTATGTCTACCCCTGAGTGTCCACCTACCAGTCCTTTGACTGCTACTTCATAACATGTACCTTTACCTTCTACATACACTATCCTCTTTCAATGCAGTGATATCTGCACCGCCAGCACACCCAATGTAGACTTCTGCTTCATCTTCACTGTCGAGGTTTAGCATATACTTACTCTTTAAAGCAAATGCCACTTCATTTGCTCCTATGAGTCCTATCTCTTCATCTGAAGTGAGTAAGAACTCCAAGTCGTGCCCCTCATCCATACAATGCATCATCATCGCTATGCCCATACCATTGTCCGCACCTAAAGAACTCTCTTTGGCTCTCATCCATCCCTCTTCGATGTACGTCTCAAGCACTGGTGCTTTACCCATGCACACCATGTCATAGTGTGCTTGCAGACAGAGTGTAGGTGTACCTTTGGAGATATAGATATTTTTAACCTCATCCACCTCTACCGTGTAGTCTCTCTCTTTCGCAAATGCTACGAGAAACGCCAGTAACTTGTCTGCTTCTTTACTACAGTGAGGGATTTGTGTGAGGGTTTGAAAATGCTCTATGATAGCTGACATATGGAAGTCCTATTTTTTATATGATTGTACTATAATTTGAAAAAAAGTAGGATTTACCATGTGCCTCATCGTCACCTTAGTTATGCTAGGACTTGCCATCCAAAGCTTCATCCAACACCAATGGATGGCAGGAACCGTACAACTCATCATCGCACTTGGATTTCTCACCTTACTCATACGTAACATCATCGCTGTAAGAAACCAAAAACAAGGGTGCAGTACCACAGGCTGTGGCATGACAGACTGGTTTACACAATTATTTAAAAAGAAAGAGAAGTAATGGAACACTTTTTCACCTGTCCCTACTGCTGGGAACGAATCTCGATGATACTGGACAACACCGAAGAGGTCTCAGACTACATAGAAGACTGCGAAGTATGCTGTCGACCCATAGAGTTGTTTTTTAGATTTTCTGGAGAAAATTTAGTGAGTTTTGAAGCTAGAGAAATGGAAGGTATCTAGCCGTACGCTCTACTCCAATAATCACACAAAGTGTGTCTCTGTCATCTCAAATGCCAGTGAAAACGGGGTGTTTTCGCGAATTAATTGACTTTTAAATTGTTATCACAGGCGACAAATTGACGCAGATTACTTTGATGTATCCAACTCATCAACGGTTTCGGCAAGGGCCACAAGGCCAAGATACTCTCAATAAATCACAAGTCACCAGAAAAACGTGATATCTAAATAACCTGGTATGTAATCACCACTCAAGCGACCAAAATGCCAACCACAACACAAAGTAGTCGCAATACATTTGGCAGATCTTGAATCGGCACTTGACCCTCCACGCCAATCCATTCTATTTATAACTATCGGGAATATTGAATCGTTCCTCCCTCCATTTGCTAAACCTCCACAATTTTTTCGGAAAGCGCCTTAAACAGAAGTAATCCCGATATTTTGATGATTTGACAGTGCATCCTTTGACAATTCAGGGAGAATCCCATGGCTGAGAATACAACCCAGCGCAAATTAACGGCCATTCTGAGTATGGATGTCAAAGGTTACAGCAAGCTTATGGGTGATGATGACGAATCCACCGTCAATACCATCACCGCCTATCGTAGGATAATCGCTGATTTGATCAAACATCATCAGGGTCGAGTCGTTGACACCCCCGGTGACAACATACTTGCTGAATTCAGTGGTGCATTAAATGCGGTCAATAGTGCCATTGAAATTCAGCAAAAATTGGAAACTGAAAATGCTAAACTACCAGCCAATCGGCGTATGGATTTTCGTATTGGTATCAACCTTGGAGATGTTCTTCATAAAGAAGACCGCATTTACGGCGACGGTGTAAATGTTGCCGCCAGAATCGAAAGTCTTGCCGACCCTGGCGGCATCTGTATATCCAGGGGTGTTTTCGATCAGGTCAAAAAAAAAGTCCGCCAAGGTTTCGAATACATGGGCGAACACACGGTAAAGAACATTTCGGAACCGGTTCGAATTTACCGTATTCTGTTTCAACCCGAATTCGAAGGAAAGGTGATCGAGGCACCAGCCAACTGGAAGGCAAAACTTTATAAACCCTATGTGATCACCATTGCAGCTATCTTGATTTGCAGTGGTGCGCTGCTATGGTATTTTTACTCGCGATCCATTCCTATAGAACCTGCCTCAATCGAAAAGATGGCCTATCCATTGCCAGAAAAGCCCTCAATCGCAGTGCTGCCGTTCGATAATTTGAGTGGTGATCCAAATCAAGAGTTTTTCAGCGATGGGCTGACCGAGGAAATAATCACAACATTATCGAAGATACCAAAGATTTTTGTGATTGCCCGTAATTCTATAGACACATATAAAAACAGCTCAGCAAAAGTTCAAAAGGTTAGCGAAGAGCTTGGAGTCCGTTACGTTTTGGAGGGGAGTGTAAGAAAAGACGGTGATCGAACAAGAATTACCGCTCAGTTTATCGACGCAATCAAAGGGCATCACCTCTGGGCAGAGCGTTATGATCGGGACATAAAAGATACTTTTGCCGTCCAAGAGGAAATATCAAAAAAAATCCTTACTGCTTTGGAGGTGAATTTAACAGAAGGCGAACAAGCCATCATGATGGCAAAAGGAACAAGTAGTAGCCAAGCGTACATTAAGGTCTTGCAATCTACCTATTATCGAAGGCGGTTAAATGCTGAAGACAATTCCAAGGCACAACGTTTGGCTGAAGAAGCGATTGCCTTTGACCCAGAATATGCAGTTGCTTATACAACGCTAAGTCGCACGCATGTTGTAGACGCATGGCTGCGAACGTCAAAATCTCCACGTGAATCCCTTGCTAAGGCAATGGAGCTTGCCAATAAAGCGCTCTCTATAGATGATTCATTGGCAGACGCCTATGATATATTAGGAAACATACTCGTTCTAAAAAAGAACCATGATGAAGGAATTAGACATTTAGAACGTGCGATTGAGTTAGAACCGAACGGTGCAGACTTCCAGGCTCATATGGGTATGGCACTTTATTTGGCGGATAGATCCCAAGAGGCGGTTCAGGTCTTACTCAAAGCGATTAGGCTAAATCCGAATCCTCCGAGTTGGTATTTACACAATTTGGCCGTCGCTTATAACTTTGTTGAAAATTACGATGAGGCCGTTTTTTGGGGAGAAAAGGCAGTGAAACTTGATCCAAAAAGTTTACTCGGTCATTATATATTATGCGCCATTTATAGCTCAGCGGGACGTATGGAAGATGCCAAAAGGGAAGCTTCAGAGGTTCTCAAGATTAATCCGAAATTTTCTGTATCAACAGTAGAAAAGACAAACCCACTGAAAAACGAATCTGTCAAGAAACGTTATTTTGATTCACTGCGTAAAGCTGGTTTACCTGAATACCCTCCGAATGAAAAACCCGTCAAACCATCCATTGCCGTACTACCATTCGACAACATGAGTGACGACCCTCAGCAGGAATATTTTAGTGATGGTATCTCTGAGGACATCATCACGGATCTTTCTAAAATTTCCGGTCTGATCGTCATCGCCAGGAACTCCAGTTTCACGTACAAGAGAAAGTCGGTAAATGCGCAGCAGATCGGTCGTGAACTCCAAGTTAGTTACCTGCTGGAAGGAAGCGTTCGTAAAGCTGGAGACAAAGTGAGAATCAACGCCCAGTTGATTGATGCATCCAGTGGCCATCACCTCTGGGCCGAGCGCTATGATGGAAGGATGGACGATGTATTTGCCCTGCAGGACAAAATTACCCGTAAAATCATATCTGCCCTGGCATTGAGACTCTCTGCAAGCGAACAGAAAGCCATAACGGATAAGGGAACGGATAATCTTGAGGCATACGATGAGTTTCTTAAAGGCTGGCAAGGCTATCGCCTGCTGACGAAAGCGGGCTTCGCCGATGCAAAAACTCATTTGGAAAAGGCCGTGGAACTCGATCCCGAGTTCACCAGAGCCTATGCGGCGCTTGCCGTCCTCTATTGGAGAGCAACTCATTTCGCAGCTCCAGAGCACAGGCAAGGGTTGGGCCTGAACACCCGTCAGGAATTATATGCCGTTAAGGCGAAACCGCAATTTCTGGTGAAAAAGGCCATGAAAAAGCCGACGGCCCTGGCTGATGGGTTAATGTCCCAATTTTATCTTTTGCGGTACCAGCACGATGAAGCGCTTGCCGAGATTGAAAGAGCCGTAGCGATGGACCCAAACGATCCCGAGCTTTATTCCTGGATGTCAGAAATCCTCTGGTTAATGGGGAAAAGCAGTGAAGCCATCGAATCGGCAAACATGGGACTACGCTTAGATCCAAATAATCCTGCTACCTACTTAAGGCAGTTGGCAAGATCATATTTGCCGGATGGTGACCTCGAAGAAAGCATGCAATTGCTGGAGAGGGCAAAACGGATAAACCCGGAGTTATCTGGAACGGTTGCATTTCATCAATCGGTTATCTATGGCATTCAAGGCCAAATCGAAGAGGCCCGCACTGCGTATGAAATTTTCTTAAAAAGTAGGATGCATCCGGTTGAGAACCTAAACGGTATTCTGATTTACTTTCCTTTCGCAGACCCTAAAAAATTGGATCGTATAGCCGACGCCTTAGTAAAGGCTGGAGCCCCAGGAAATCCGACTGACTACTATAGGATATTTAAGGAAAACCGGATCAACGGGCAGGCGGTTAAATCGCTTCTTTTCGGTCGTAAGATTTTTGGAGTTGCAATGTCAACGGGCAAACCAATTGAGTGGGAATGGGCAGACAATGGTGAGTTTAAATTCACTATGGGTAAATTTCAAACTATGGGAAATAGCTGGATCGAGGGAGATGTCTTTTTCGTTCAATTTGAGAAAATATTTGGCGGTCTTCCATATGGTTGGGTTTTTTACAGAAACCCAGATGGCTCAAATGAAAGCAAAGATCAATATTTGATGGTTAGTGATATAGGAACAATGAACCATTTTGCTCTCGCCGACTGATATCCTTTAAATGGCCATATCCAATTTATTGCGAAGCATCGGTTTGAATACCCCGTCGCTTGCGACGATATTAATGATCTAATCAAGCTGTGCCGTTTGCGGAGATACCAGCTACTTGCGGCGGAGTAGTTCATTGTGTATGGCCGTTTTTAATTTGATTAAATTAAATTTACAGATTGGGTCGATTTATCTTTACCGAAAAATTTCCACCCTGAAGTTGGACT
>CAVORT010000013.1:0-112450 GCA_963698695.1 Sulfurovaceae bacterium
TGCCACTTCATTTGCTCCTATGAGTCCTATCTCTTCATCTGAAGTGAGTAAGCACTCCAAGTCGTGCCCCTCATCCATACAATGCATCATCATCGCTATGCCCATACCATTGTCCGCACCTAAAGAACTCTCTTTGGCTCTCATCCATCCCTCTTCGATGTACGTCTCAAGCACTGGTGCTTTTCCCATGCACACCATGTCATAGTGTGCTTGCAGACAGAGTGTAGGTGTACCTTTGGAGATATAGATATTTTTAACCTCATCCACCTCTACCGTGTAGTCTCTCTCTTTGGCAAATGCTTCGAGAAACGCCAGTAACTTGTCTGCTTCTTTACTGCAGTGAGGAATTTGTGTGAGGGTTTGAAAGTGGTCTATGATTGCTGACATTGAGAGTCCTTTTTTTTATTGATTGTAGTATAATTTGAAAAAAAGTAGGATTTACCATGTGCCTCATCGTCACCATTGTTATGCTTGTACTTGCCATCCAAAGCTTCTTCCAGCACCAATGGATGGCTGGAACCGTGCAACTCATCATCGCCCTTGGATTTCTCACCTTACTCGTACGTAACATCATCGCTGTACGAAATCAAAAACAAGGGTGCAGTACAGGCTGCAGCATGACAGACTGGTTTACCAATTTATTTAAAAAGAAGGAGAAGTAAGTGGAACACTTCTTCACCTGTCCTTACTGCTGGGGACGAATTTCTATGATACTGGACAATCCTGAAGAGGTCACAGACTACATAGAAGACTGCGAAGTATGTTGTCGACCCATCGAGTTGTTCTTTAGATTTTCGGGAGAGAGCTAGTGAGTTTTGAAGCAAGAAAAATGGAAGGTATCTAGCCGTACGCACTACATCCAATAATCACATAAAGTGTGCTCTGTCATCTCAAATGCCAGTGAAAACGAAGTGATTCGAGAGAGATGACGCTTTTTTTGTTTCGTTTTTTTCTAAAAAAAATGAAAGAGAACAACGCCACGATAAGAATTTAAAGGAAATACAAATAAATTATTCCTCCAAATATTCAAATCGAGACACCCACTTACCATCCACCTCAACCTTTTCCACAAACATATCAAACGGTCTCACCGAAGTAGAAAAGTCTCCATATAAAGTTTTATACACCACCATACATTCCTCAGTCTCAGAATGACGCGCTGTCATCAATACTTCATACAGATTGCCTTTGTAATGTTTATAAATACCTTTTTCTAAATTCATATATCATTCACCTTTATAAATTATAATAGTACACTTATTATTCAAAAAGGATAAAAAATGCAAAAATGGCGATTTGATTTTAGAATATGGCACTGGGTGCATGCAGCAGTGGTCATTGGACTGCTTGGCACGGTGTTTTTAAGAAAGACCTTTTTAAGCTGGAGAACCAACAGTGAACTCCTCACACAAAAACTAGCTGATATTGACGTCAGTGTCTCAGAAGCACAAGCAAAAGTCTTGGCCAAAGCCATCCGTGCCCCTATGTGGGAGTGGCACATACTTCTTGGCTATGCACTCGCTGCCTTACTCGTATGGAGAATAGCACTCTTCTTCACGGTAAGCGGGCAACGAAGTTTCCTACACTTCAAACAAGCCACTCTACATAGAAAAGTAGTCAAATTGGGTTATGTGGGCATTTACCTTGTACTTTTGTTTATGGCTGTGAGTGGTTTAAGCATGCATTTTCATGAGGCACTGGGCATCAGTAAAGTCCTTACAGATGACATCAAAGAGATACACGAACTAGTCTTCAATGCAGTACTTATCTATGTTCCTTTACACATCATCGGTGTGGTGGTATCCGATATGTAAGAAGAAAAAGGTATCATTTCTAGGATGATAAATGGTGGGGGGAAGTGACTTCGTTCTCATAAATCATACGAAATGTGCCCTTGTCCTTCCGAACACCTTTGAAAGCAGAGCGATTTGAGAGGGACGACGATTTTTTGCTTCGTTTTTTTAAAAAAATGAAGAGAGAAACAACGCCTCGAGTAATATAAAAGGTAATTGGGGAAAGATTGAAGTATGCGTTACCATCGGGGACGATGGTAACGAGTTAAAATTTTAGACTACAGTTTCATTTACCTAAGGGTTACACCTCGGGAGAGGTGGAACCAGAAGACATTGACAATGCATATTAATTACATATTTGCACAATCTTTCATCTGCATTTCTTCTACAGTCAAAGTTGTATGGCTCATAACTTCTGTTTGACCATAAGCAGTGAGCAATAAATTGTCATTCTGTATTTTTCCAGTCACAGTAACACTTGTATCATCTACAGTACTGTCTAGCTGAAAGCTACCATTTCCATTATTACTCAAAGTTCCAAAATCTGCAATGGAATAACAGTCTGCTTCATTATCAAATTCATCTCCCAAATAATCATAAAGTGTTAATGTTCCATCTAACGCTATATTCATATATGCTTCATCTGTAAGTCCATCGTTTTGAGTGGTCATATCCCACACGCCTTCTATTTGAGAAAGTGATGTCACTTCAGTAATGTCACTTGATCCTCCTCCACATCCTGCTAAAAATGCGATTGCTGCAATTCCTGTGAACTTGAACTTTTTCATATACTTTTTCCCTTTAATATGTATATTTAAATTGACCAAAGAATTATACTCAAATAATATATAGTATTTCCAATAGAAATCTTAGAATACAATGTCCTCTTATTTCGCGGCTCCTCGAGTGTAATCCATATCGGTATAATGAAGATTGATATATTTTATTGTTTGTAGTCTGATAGAAGTTCAACAGCTGGAGCTTTTGAACGAATTAGGATGATAAATGGTCGGGGGGGGGGGAAGTAAAGCTCTCTTGAGGAGGAATGAATAGAAAATTTTAGACTACAGTTTCATTTACCTAGTGGGTAGACCTCGGGAGAGGTGGAACCAAAAAAATTATTAATGTTTAGCTTTCCATGTTGGTGAATTTTTATCTATATAGTCTACAAGTGCATTAAATAATGGGTACCAAGTGTTTTGATCATTAACACCTTCCCAAACATAATCTAGTTCTCTTTCAGCTATAAAATAATCTTCTAAAGTCTTTGGATTTGTTAAAATAAATTGTGCATATACTTTATTTAAACCTTCAGTATTAGCTCTTCTAGGCTTTACTCTTAACCATAAAAATGGCTTATAATATTTTGCAACTTTACTTAAAGAATTTTATCAACTAATGATGGTATTTTATTTGTTAAATTATTTTGTACAATTGCAGTTTGTAATTCATCAAATGTAATAGTCTTAGTAAAATAATGAATATTTTTACTTGACCTTGCATAAATTCATCTTCTAGTAATAGTAAAAGAGCCTTTTGTGCATCAAGATTTACTTTTTTACTTTTAATAATTGTAGCCTTATCCTTTGTAGGAAACCTATTTGTTTTTGGGTCTAATTTTGCAACCTCATAAAAACTACATCCTGATAATAACAATAAACTTTACCAATAACGCAATGCGGCAACATACTTTTTCCCTTTGTATATAAAATTGAATTTAGAGATATAACGGTAAACTACTTACAATAAAACTATAAATAACGTATGGATTCATCTTTTTTTGAAAGACTCTAAGATTATTTTATAGAATAAGGAGAGACATAACGTCTCTCCTTATAAGTGAGTTAGCATTATTTATTTTTTAGGGGCTAGACTAGTTTAAGAGGTATAAAGTGCTAAGAAGGTACGATAATACCGATGAAAAACAAGTATGTAAAAGTTAGCCACATTTCAGAGCCTAAATTTAGAGAGATCGTAAAGCTGTTTTCTGAAGATCTAAGTGCAACACAAATAGCTCATTTAACAGGATCTAAATCGTAATACAATTAATCGTTATTTGATGCTGTTTCGAGAAAGAATTGTAAAGATCTGTGAAAAAGATTCTCCTTTATCTGGAGAAGTTGAAGTAGATGAATCTTACTTTGGAGCGTCTAGAGTTCGTGGTAAAAGAGGAAGAGGTGCCAGAGGTAAAACCATTGTCTTTGGTCTTTTAAAACGAGAAGGCAAAGTCTATACTGAAATAGTTCCAGATGTCACAAAGGCTACGTTACAGGCTATCATACGGGGCAAAGTTGATATTGATAGTGTCATTCACTCTGATGGATGGCGTGGTTATCATGGTTTGGTAGATGTTGGATATGATAAGCACTTTAGAGTACATCATGGAAATAACGAATTTGTGAGAGGCAACTCTCATATTAATGGAATTGAATCTTTTTGGAGTTATGCTAAAATAAGATTAGTGAAATTTCACGGGATGGACAAAAGAACCTTTAACTTACATCTCAAAGAAGGTGAGTTTAGGTTCAATCATAGAGGTGAAGATTTATACAAATTATTGTTAAAAATCTTCAGAAAAGAACCTCTAAACTAGTCTAGCCCCATTTTTTATAATATTCTTTTATATCAACAACTTCTTTCCCACATATAGGGCATCGTTTATTTTCTACTTCGGTGTCCCAAAAAGCATTATCGCATTTTCCACAAGTATATACATCCGGTTCTTTCGTTTTATATTTAACAAAAAGATATATACCTATAGTTATAATCAAAAAAACTATACCACGATAAAATGACGGTTCAGTCCAACCATTTCTTGTCCAATATGTTATTTCAAATAAATTTAAAATAGCAAATAAAGCAGTAAATACCATTGGAATATACAAATGGTACTTTTCAATTTTATATTTTTTCACCAGCTTTATTCTTTACTTACACCGAATAATAAGTAGCTTTAGAGTGATGCACCACCATAGCAGTAGTACTCTGCTCCGGATGTATCTGAAAAGTCTCACGATAGTTCTATACCAAACTCTTCAGGCTTTAACAAGTCAAATATAAGACGACTCTGCTCCAAATCTGGACAAGCAGGATACCCAAACGAATACCTAGCACCCTGATAACGGTTCATACGTACATCACGTAATGAGCCACCTTCATTGTCTGCGATGTTCAGGTCTAGACGTATCTGCTTATGTGCTACTTCTGCTAGTGCTTCTGCAAGTTCTACAGAGAAACCATGTACCATGTTGTACTCTAGGTATTTCCCTGCATCGTACAGCTCTTTTTCATAGGCTGAGAACTTAGACCCTGCACTCACACAAGTAAGTAGGCATCACATCATGTCTATCATGGTGAAAGAAGTCAGAAAGTGCACGGTGTGGTTTACGTCCTTGTCTTGGGAATGAGAATGTTCCTACTGCATTGCCTATGACTTTATCTAAAGGCTCACGGTTGGCGTTGGCATCGACATTCCACCCTTGAGATTCATCAAAAAGGTACAACTCTTGATCTCAGCTTCTACATGGGTAGTACCCATAAATGATAGTCGGCTCAAACAGTTCTTTTTCAAGAAACTCTTGTTTCAAACGCTCATACGCAGGGTACACTGTTTTGTCAAGCAGTTTTTGGTACTCATCTTTTGTCATACCCTTAGACTTATAACCCCAGTGAAACTTGATGACCGTTCGTTGGTTCACCCAGTTAAATATCATGTCTAAGTCTAAATCTTCTTTTTGCAGTACACGTCTACCCCAAAATGGTGGTGTCGGTACTGCTTGAGCTTCTGGCATTTTTATCTGTTCAAAAGGTGGGATGATGACTTCTTTTTTTACTTTTGTCTCACGTTCTACCATATCGCCTGCTAGACGTGTATCTAGTCCTATCGATGGGTCTTCATTATACTTCTCTATACGCGTCATCGCAATGACCCCATCAAAAGCATCACGACAGTAAAAGATAGGCCCTTTGTAGATAGGTCTACAAAAGTCATCGACAAAAGAACGTGTGAGTGCTGCTCCACCCAATAGTACAGGAATAGTCATCTCCATCTCAGTCATGGCTTCTAGGTTGTCTTTCATCACAGCGGTTGACTTTACCAGTAGACCTGACATACCGATGGCTTGGATGGGTTGTCTCTCTACTACATCTAGATACTCTTGCAAATCTGTTTTTATACCTACGTTTACGACTTTAAACCCGTTGTTAGAAAGGATGATGTCTACAAGATTTTTACCCACATCATGCACATCACCTCTGACCGTACCTATGACAAGCGTAGTGTCTGTGTCTTTTTCTTGTTTGGTAAGGTATGGATTTAGGTAATCTACGGTTGTTTTCATGGTCTCTGCTGATTGAAGTACAAACGGCAGTTGCATCTGTCCTGAACCAAAGAGTTCTCCTACCACTTTCATCGCATCTATGAGTATCTCGTTGACGATGATGTCAGGATGTATCTCCTTACGTGCTTCTTCAACAAGTGGAATCATACGTTCTTTGTCACCGTCTAGCAGAAGTTGAGCTATCTTCTCTTCTTGACTCATCGCTTCATAGGCTTCATCATTTGCCTTCATCATCTATGCTCACATCTGAAAAGTGCTCTATGAACTTAAAGAGTGAGTTGTCATCTGGACTAAAAAGTAACTCTTCACAGATCTCTTTGTCTTCATCACTCATCTTAGCCAGTGGTATAATGTGCTTCACGTTGATGATCACTGTCGTAAGTCCTGCTTGTAAACAGTGGTGTAAAAAAACAGAGTTTAAGTAACGTCTGGCGTTCACATCTAGCCCAAAAGAGATGTTTGAAAGCCCAAGCGTTGAACCTACTTCAGGGTGACGGATGTGTAGTTCACGTATAGCTTCGAGTGTCTGAATGGCTGCGTCACGGTACTCCAAGTCTCCTGAACCTACCGTAAAAGTAAGGGTATCAAAAATGAGATTTCGTGGGTCTATGCCATGACCATTCACCGCCATGTCATACATACGTTCTGCTTGTGCTACTTTGTCCTCTTTGGTCTTTGCCATACCCACTTCATCGATGGTCAAACATACCAAGTGCACAGCCAAACTTCTTCGCTAACTTACAAATGGCATGGAACTTCTCTTCACCGTCTTCAAGGTTCACTGAGTTGATGATAGGTTTACCACCGATACACTTTAAGCCCTCTTCCATCGTATGTACACGTGTAGCATCTGGCATGAGTGGCAGAGGTATTTTTTGGTTATACAGCTCCATAATGGCACTGCATATCTTTGGCACCATCACGCCCTGCAAACTCTACGTTGACATCTAGACAGTGTGCCCCATCACGCACTTGTGCTTGACCTACTGTCAAAGTCCCTTCATAATCACTTGCAATGATAAGCTCTCTAAAAGCTTTAGACCCTGTAGAGTTAGAACGCTCTCCTATGAGTAGAGGTGCAGGTTCTTGGAAAAGCTCTGTACTGTTAAACAGTGAAGCGATGCTTGGCTCGATGCTCCCTGTAGGGGCTTTGGGTTTGATGTTCCCTACAACACTTTTAAGTGCCTGTATATGCTGAGGGGTTGTACCACAACATCCACCTAAAAAGCTCACACCGTCAAACTCTGTAAACTCTAGCTGTTTGGCAGTAAACTCATCTGGCCCCATAGGATAATACGTGTACCCTCCTCTGTTTTGAGGAAGTCCCGCATTGGCATGCACTGAGATAGGTATATTACAAAGCTCTGAGAGCGTTTTAAGATGCTTTTTAACCTGATCAGGGCCTGTCCCACAGTTAAATCCAAGTGAGAGAATGTCAAAAGGCTCTAAGATAGTCGCAATAGTCGTCGCATCTGTACCGATGAGCATAGATCCGCTTAGCTCAATGGTCACAGATATCATGATAGGAAGTTTTATATCACGTTCTTCATTGGCAGCTTGACAGGCATGTAGCGCTGCTTTTATTTGCAGTGGGTCTTGACACGTCTCTAAAAGAAATACATCACAGCCACCATCTATGAGACCAAGAGCACACAGCTTATAGCCTTCATACATCTCATCATAATGAATGTGTCCAAGACTAGGCAGCTTAGTGCCAGGCCCTATGGAGCCCAGTACGAACTTTGGTGAGGCTTCGGTGCCGTATTCATCACATATCTCACTCACAAGTTCTGCACCCTTACGTGAGAGTTCATAGGCACGTTCACCCATCTGATACTCATCAAGTACCCAAGGCATCGTTCCAAAAGTGTTGGTTTTAAGCAGGTCTGCCCCAGCCATCGCATAACGTTTGTGTATACGCCCTATGAGTTCTGGTGCAGTATGATTGAGAAGTTCATTACATCCTTCCTGATCTACCCCTTTATCATCTATCCAAGCCTCTGCTGGTACTTCGAGGTCTTGTATCTGTGTACCCATAGCGCCATCGATGACTAAGATACGTTGTTCTAAAAGTGATTTGATTGTTTCTGTTATAGACACATTGTTTCCTATAAATATATTATTTGTATTGTATCAAAGTTGCGATGAAAAACACTGTGTTCATTGCATAATAACCCTATAAGCTTAAGATTGTTATCATACTAACAATTATATGTATTGAAAAAGCTAAATCCATTGTGAAGTGGATGCAGAAAGCCATGAGACTCAAGTAGTCTGTCAGGTTACCAATAATATTAAGTCATTTTTCTTAGAGTCTTATATATTTATTTTCCATGCACATGACACAAAATAATCGTATCATTGAACATCATCTCGTTGTTCATTTTAAAAGGAGATCTCTATGGGACAAACCATTAAAAACAGTATTACAGGTAAAGAGTTTCAAAAACCTGAGTCAGTTAATATCGAAGTGCCTTTTGATGGTGGTGTCATGATCACGGAAACTGATGCAGCAGGTATCATTACTTACGCCAACCGTAAGTTTAGAGAAATGACTGGCTACACCAAAGAAGAACTTATTGGTTCACCACATAACATTAACAGACATCCAGATATGCCAAAAGCAGCTTTTAAAGGGATGTGGGAAACGATTAAAGGAGGGAACTATTGGGAAGGTTTTGTGAGAAACATGCGTAGTGATGGTAAATACTATCAGGTTCTTGTATGGATAAAACCCAAGGTGGATGATGAAGGTAAGATTATAGGTTACATCGCAGGAAGAAAGATTCCTGATCCTGCTTTAATGCAAAGAGCACTCGATCAATACAAAGTAATGATGCATGATGAGTAAAAAGAGTTTGTTATAAACTCTTTTTTGCCTCTGTCAATGCAGCGATCACTGCATCTATGTTTGCTTTAGGGATGTGTACTTTCCAGTCTGGCTCTTCTGCTCCAGCTTGAAGTGAGATACCGATACTTGCAACACTCTCACTCTTTGGACCATAAGGTTGTTCTACTGTTGTAATACTGATTTTCCCATCTTTTGTACCACTTAAAGTCATCTCGTCTATTTTCGTTATTGTACCGCTCATTTAAATCCTTTATTTATATTGTGATTTGATTATATCACAATTATTTAACTATTTTTTACGCTTTACCAAACTCATCATTTTTACTTGCATTTTTAACCACATTTTATGGTCTATAGCAGGAAAACCTGCATACGTTTTACCACCTTCAAGAGACTTGGTTACCCCACTTTTACCTGCTATAGTCGAAAATGCACCTACATTTAAATGTCCTGCAGTAGCACTTTGACCACCCATGACAACATTTCTACCCAACGTGGTAGACCCTGCCAATCCTACCTGTGCCGCCATCAAGGTATGCTCTCCCACATCACAGTTATGTCCCACTTGTATGAGGTTATCAAGCTTTGTACCTTTACGTATGATCGTTTTTCCAAATACTGCTCTATCTATGGTGCAGTTTGCACCTATCTCAACATCATCTTCTATGACTACATTTCCATTTTGATATATTTTGACATGTTCACCTTGTCTGGTATGCGCAAAACCATAACCATCACAGCCTATCACCGTACCCGCATGAATGATACAATTTGTACCAATTTGCGTATGATGATACAGTGTGACACTAGGATGCAGTAAAGTACCAGAACCCACGGTGACATTGTCTCCCACATAGCTGCCTGCAAGTACAGTGACATTGTCTCCTAGTGTTACATTATTACCAAAACGTACACTGCTGTCTATGTCACACCCCTGACCCAAAATGGGCTCACCTTCTTTTGTGCTTAGCTTATGTGCAAAAAACTTAGATGCAAGTGCCAATTTGAGGTAGGCTTCATCTGTCACAAGTGCTATAGTCGTTGCAGGCAATAAATCTGCATGCTTTGCTTCTATAAATACGGCGGCGGCTTTAGTCAAGGGAAGTTGATCAAGAAATTTATCTGAGTTAAAAAAAGAAAGTTGTGAAGAGGAGGCTTCACTTAAAGTATGTATGCCATCTATCTCGATGTCTGTACCTTGAAAATCTATGTTAAGTTCTTTTGTGATGTGTGAGAGTTTGTAGGTCATTAAAGTCCTTGTAGGGTGCGTTTGCCAACGCACCATGATATATTTGTTAAATCGCTGCGTTGGCACCCAAGGGTATTTCCTACGAGGGCAACACGAATCTTATTGAATGAAAAATCTATCTTTCGATAGCTACAACACCACCACGTACGATCTCACATGGGTTATAACGTTGTGCAGCTTCTATAAAATGAATAATACGATTTGGTTCATCCGCCACCATAACGATGATCATCTCTTTCCCCACATTCACAACACCACCATTGTAAGCAGATGCAAGTACGGAAATATCTGCTAAATTTTCAGCAATAGGAAACTTTGCTAATACCATCTCTTTTTCAACCATTTCATCATGCTCTAAGACCTTATAGACAGGAATGAGCTTATGAAGTTGTTTTGTGATTTGTTCCATCACTCTAGCTGATCCACTTGTGGCTATCGTGATATGTGACATATCTGACGCTGGTATGGGTGCAACCGTCAATGAGTCTATGTTGTAACCACGTCCTGCAAACAATGCAGTGATACGAGCAAGTACAGAACTTTCATTGAGTACAATGACAGAGATTACACGTCTTTTATTTAAAGTACTTTCCATTTTATGCCTCCCCGTCTTTCTTAGTTGTCTCTGGTAACATCATATTAAACAATGCTCCACCAGAAGGTACCATAGGAAGGACATCTTCAAAACGGTTCACTGCTACGTTCATAAAACACACCTTATCTTGTTCTATTGCATCTTTGACGGCTGCATCAAACTCAGCTTTAGTGGTCACATCGTACCCGATGCCTCCACAAGCTTCAGCCAAAGCTTTCCAATTGGGTTGGAAGGTCAAATCTGTCTCCGAATACCTCTTTTCATAGAAAAATGTCTGCCATTGTCGTACCATTCCCAAGAAATGGTTATTGAGAATAAGGTTAATCACTGGTATCTTATACTCTGCTGCAGTCACCAACTCTTGCATATTCATAAGGATAGACCCATCACCCGTGATATTGATAACCGTTTTCTCTGGAAATGCTTTCTTAACACCTAATGCTGCGGGAAAACCAAATCCCATCGTTCCTAGTCCACCAGAGTTTATCCATTGGCGTGGTCTGTCAAAAGGGTAGTGCTGTGCTGCCCACATCTGGTGTTGTCCGACATCAGAGGTAATAATGGCATTTTCACCCACAAGTTCACCAATACGCTCAATCGCCCACTGAGGCTTAATGACTTCATCTGAATCTACATAAGACTGAGGATGAAGATCATCATAACGCTTTAGGATTTTTCTCCACGCTTCGTATCTGTCTGTATTGATCCCATCAAGCTGAGGAAGCATCGCTTGGACTACTTCAGTGATGTCACCAACGATAGGGTAATCCACATCAACAAGTTTTCCAATATTTGCTGCATCAATGTCAACATGGATGATGTCTGCGTATCGGGCAAACTCTGAAAGTTTTCCTGTTACCCTGTCATCAAATCTAGCACCTAAAGAGATAACCAGATCTGTCTCTGACATAGCCATATTTGATGCATAGTTACCATGCATACCAAGCATACCAAGAAGCAATGGATTTTTCGCACCCATTACCCCTCTAGCCATCAATGTTTCAACGGCAGGTATCTGTGTTTTTTCTGCTAGTGCACGTACCAGTTCATACGCCCCAGAAAGAATAACACCTCCACCTAAATATAATAAAGGTTTTTTTGCTTTCTTAATGGCTTCAACCGCTTTTTCTACTTGTTTTTTGTTTCCCACATATGTTGGTTTATATGTTGGTATATTTACTGAGTCAGGATAAACAAACTCTCCGATGTCTACCGTGATATCTTTAGGAATATCCACGAGTACCGGACCTGGACGACCAGAACGAGCAATATAAAATGCTTCTTTTAAGACACGAGGAAGTTCTTCAAGTGAACGTACTAAAAAATTGTGCTTGGTACAAGGACGAGAAATACCCACCGCATCTATCTCTTGGAAACCATCTGTTCCTATGAGAGACAGAGGTACTTGCCCCGAGATGACAACTAAAGGGATAGAGTCCATATAGGCTGTAGCTAACCCTGTGACGGCATTGGTAAACCCAGGTCCTGAAGTGACCATGGCAACCCCCACTTCACCTGTAGCTCTTGCGTACCCATCTGCTGCGTGAACAGATGCTTGTTCGTGACGGTTTAAGATATGCTCAAACGCATTTTGTTTATAGATTTCATCATAAACGTGCATGATAGCTCCACCAGGGTAACCAAATACGGTTTTCACACCCTCTAGGATAATCGCTTCACACACCATTTGTGCACCAGACATTTGCATGATTACACACTCCATTATTATATTTTTAGTTGATTATAGCGAAAAAAGGTTAGAGTTCATTGCAATCAAAAATGGAAGGAAAAAGACTTTTGACATTTTTTGACATTTTTTGACTATACTTTCACTATGAAGTGTATGTGTATTTCCTTTTGATTCTTACTGTTTGATGCACTTCTATTCGTTTTCACTGACATTCAAAGTCATTTTTCATCCTTTTTATGTCACTTTGGTCAGTGAACGCTTAACTTCTGGGCGCAGAAATCTAAAGCTACACCCTCACGCAAACCATCATCCACTACCACACAAGACTCAAACTCCAACAAGGTATAAAGTTGTTTATAGATCAGTATACCTGCTGCTATGAGATCTGAACGTCCTGTGCCTACAGCCAATTCACGTTCTTCAAAAGGTAAGGAGAGTAGTTTTTTTAAGTAGAAGTCCAACTCTTCTTTTTGTAATGAAGTTCCGTTTATCTTATTTGCATCATACGTTTCATAGTTAAACCCCAACTTCATCGCTGCCACTGTAGTGGGTGTACCTGCTGTGGCCACATACGTCTCTGGCTTACCTTTCGTTGCAAATACCTCAGCACAAAACATTTGCATGGACAACATCTCTGCGGGCAACGCTTTGTTTATATTCTCTAAACTCTCATAGGTTTGAGCGATAGTCACGATGCCTATAGGGAAACTCTTACTTACCGACTCATGTCCATAGTGAAAGATAAGCTCCGTAGAACCTCCTCCTATATCCACAAGCACAAAGCGCTCTGAAGCATACTGAAGTTGAGAGAGTCTGTTTTTTACCGCAAGCAACGTTAGTCTTGCTTCTTCCTCTCCTGAGATAACTTCAAACATAACACCTGTTGTTTTTTGTATCTTTTTAAGTACTTCTTCCGCATTGCTAGCTCTGCGTATAGCCTCTGTTGTGACTGCTTTTACTTCAACTGAAAAGTCCATCTGTGATTGTGCTTCTTGTATGGCAGCAATGATTCGGCTAACGGCTTCATCATTCACCATTCCAGACGCCGCCAAGCCATCTGCTGTTTTAACTACTTTTTCATACTCAGAGATTTGGTTTAAATGTTTGCAATCGTATTCCAACACTCTTAGCGTGTTTGAACCTAGGTCTATGGTTATCATTAATTTTCTTCTTTAAAAGAAAAGCCACCTTTACTTAAAGCTTCGCGTATCTGATCTTGATGTTCTACACCCTTGGTCTCTAAAGATACAGAGACATGGGCATCACCAAACTCTAAGTCTGTAGAAGTTCTGTCGTAGCCTATTTGTACGATATTTGCTCCTATCTTTGTGAGTATCCCTGTGAAAGACTGCAATGCACCTGGTTTGTCTATGAGAGTAACAAGGAGTTTCATCTTACGTGCAGACTTCATAAGCCCTTTTTCTATAATGAGTGAGAGCATGGTGACATCAATGTTCCCCCCACTTAGTGTCACCCCTACTTTTGATCCTTTAGGCAAATCTATCTTTCCATGTAAAAGTGCAGCAACCCCTACTGCGCCTGCACCTTCTACTAACACTTTCTGTCTCTCAAGTAAAAATAAAATAGCAGAGGCTATCTCATCTTCACATACTGTCTCAAAAGCATCTACATTTTTTAAGATATATTCCAGTGTAGCAGGTGAAGTGTCCCGTACCGCAATACCATCAGCAATAGTTTTTACAGAAATGGTATCTAAAGCGGTTTTTGCATCATAGGATTTTTTCATCGCAGGAGCACCTTGGGCAGAGACACCTATGACTTTAATAGTTGGCTGTAATGCTTTGGAAGCTACAGACATACCTGAGATCAACCCACCTCCACCGACACAGACTACCATAGCATCAAGATCAGGTACTTCTTCAAGCATCTCTAAGGCTACAGTACCTTGTCCTGCCATCACCTCATCATCAGCAAAAGGATGAACAAAGGTATTATTATGCTCTTTGGCAAATTTTATCGCATAGGCATAGGCTTCATCATAATTGGCCCCATGAAGTATGACATTGGCACCAAACTCTTTGACACCAAGTACTTTAGTCAAAGGCGTGGATTCAGGCATGACGATAGTTGCATCTAAGTTAAAGTGCTTGGCAGAAAAAGCGACACCTTGTGCATGGTTACCTGCACTGGCTGTTACGACACCTGTACGATTGCCAGACTCTACAAGTGAAGCCATTTTATTAAAAGCGCCTCTGAGTTTAAAAGAACCCGTATGCTGAAGGTTTTCTTTTTTCAAGTAGACATCATAACCAGATATTTTACTTAAGATCGGTGCAAATGAAAAAGGTGTATTGTACGCCACAGCATCTACTCTTTGCTGTGCTTGTTTTATCATGTTTAAGTTTAACATTAATCTTTCCTAGATATTATATTGCACGAATTATACCCAAAGGATACAAAGAATGGAATGTGAACTACCTCGTGTAAATAGCTCAAGTGAAGAGATGAAAAAATATTTTGAAGAAGCAAAGACCATTGCTGTTTTAGGTGCCTCACCAGATGATACAAAAGCCAGTAACCATGTGGCACATTACCTAAGAGATGCTGGATACAAAATGATACCTGTTTATCCAAAAGGTGACACTATTTTAGGACAGAAAGTCTATAGAAGCCTTGCTGAAATTCCTGAACCTGTAGATATGGTTGTGGTTTTTAGAAAACCAGCAGCGCTTGACGCCATCGCTGATGCAGTCATCGCACGTGGAGATGTCAAAACATATTGGACACAACTAGAACTTATCAATAATGATGCAGCCCAACGTGTAAAAGATGCGGGGATCAACGTCGTACAAAACTACTGTGCGATGGTAGAACATAAAAATCTATTTTAGTCTTCTCTCAACACAATATTTTCCCTGCTTCGTCAGGGAAGACTTCATCATTACCTATCATACCTATCAATATATCTTATCTAAAATATAAAAATCGCTCATTTTAATTTATTTTTATATAAAATCATCCCTTTCCTATGTCAATCTAACTTGGGTAAAGAATCTAAGTTCTATACTTTTCTGTGAACATTAAACAAGGAATTTAAATGACAAAAAAACTATTATTGGCTACTGCCATACTCGGTGTAAATTTACTTTATGCAGAACAAGCACAAGATACGCATACAAATATAGTGCACTGGGAATATGAAGGAGAAGGTGCTCCAGAAAACTGGGGGGATCTTGATGAAAAATTTTTCATGTGTAAGGATGGACGTAACCAATCACCTATTAACCTCTCAGGATTTACTGAAGCTGAACTTCCCCCGATCAAATTTGACTACCATCTTGTCTCCACTGAAATATTGAACAATGGACATACTGAACAGGTCAATATGGGAAAAGGTAGCAATATTACAGTCGATGGTATCAACTTTGAATTAAAGCAGTTTCACTTCCATACGCCTAGTGAAAACAATATCAACGGTAACTCTTACCCACTTGAAGCACACTTTGTACATGCGAGCAAAGATGGACAATTGGCAGTGGTCGCTGTCATGCTAGAAGAAGGGAAAGAAAATGCCGCACTCAATGAACTATGGGAAAATATACCGACTCATACAGGAGAACACCATCACATTGATGCAAAACATCTTGATGCACTTTTGCCCACGGACAGAGACTACTATAGATTTAACGGTTCACTTACAACGCCTCCATGTACAGAAGGTGTCAGATGGTTAGTGATGAAAAAAAGTGTAACGCTTTCAAAAGATCAGGTAGATACTTTTGCTACAGTGATGCATCACCGTAACAATAGACCATTACAACCGTCAAATGCAAGAATGATTCTGAAATAGTTACTTCTTCACTAAAAAGACGCCACTTTCCACATGAGATGTATGAGGAAACTGATCATAAATCGCTGCTTCCATGACTGTGTGGGTCTTAGTGAGCGTCTCTAAGTCTCTTGCCAAAGTCTCCGGATTACAAGAGATGTAGATAATGTTTTCTATACCGGAAATGAGCGCTATCGTCCCTTCATCTAATCCTGCACGAGGGGGATCTACCAAAACTGTAGAAAAATGGTATGCGTTTAAGTCTATATGTTCTAACCTGTTAAAAGCTCTTGTTCCGTTCAGTGCCTCTGTCATCTCTTCTGAAGCCAACCGTGCAAAAGTAATGTTTTCTACCCCATTAAGCTCACAATTTTCTAATGCTGCTTTGATGGAATTTTTACTAATTTCAGTGGCTAAGACTTTGTCAAAGTAATGTGAAAGTGGCAAAGTGAAGTTACCCAAACCACAGTAAGACTCCAAAAAATCTCCATATCCTACTTTTTTAGCTTGTTGTATCGCCCACTGTATCATCTTGACATTGACGGTTGGGTTTGGCTGAGTAAACCCGCTTTCATACTGTACATAGGTAAAAGTCTTACCGTCTATGTTCAATTTTTCAGTCACGAACTCATCTGAGAGTATGACCTTTTGTTTGCGGCTTCTCCCCATGACTTTACAGTTTAAAGTCTCTTCAATTTCTCTAGCTTCTGCACTCCACTCATCATCTAGTTTTCTATGATACAACATGGTGATAAGACATTCGTCTGTGGTTGTAGCCAAAAACTCTACAGCAAATAGTCTTCTTTTCAACACTTCTGGGGAAGCGTTGATCTTCTCTAGCAACTTCCACATACGTTTTTCTATAGGTTTGATGACTTTAGGACATTCTTCGATGTTTACAGAACCATTTTTAGTGATGTTACCCATAGCATAATCACATCTGTCTCCATCATGCCAAATGCGAAACTCAGACCTTGCTCTGTAGTGAGAAGTATGAGAGTCAAAAACTTCTAACTTTTCCGTATAAAAAGGTGCTAAAAGAGCTGAGACACTTGTCTCTTTTTGTCTCAGTTGCTCTTCATAAGAACTCTCATACAACGCACAAGAACCACAAGTCCCAAAATGTTTACATATCAAATTTAAGCCTTTAATTACAATTAGGTATAATCGCAATACTAATATTTTTGTTATTTTATCTAAAAGGGTTTAACTATGTCCATATCAGTCGTGATACTTGCCGCAGGTCAAGGCACTCGCATGAAGTCTTCTATACCAAAAGTTTTACATGAAATTTCTGGAAAATCCATGCTTTTTCATGCTATTGATGCGGCTAAAAAAATCTCTGATGACATTACAGTGATACTCTACCATCAAGCATCATTGATACAAGAAAAGATAGAAGCTCAATATACGGGTATTCATTTTCATATGCAAGACGCTGAACAGTTTCCAGGCACAGGTGGTGCCATGAAAGGGGTACAGGTAAAACATACCAAAGCACTTATACTCAATGGTGACATGCCTCTGGTAACCATGAATGCACTTGAATCACTCATGCAAGGAGATGCAGATATCAACATGTCTGTTATTAAACTACATAACCCTTCTGGATACGGCCGTGTGGTGATTTTAGAGGGGAAAGTACATGAGATTGTAGAAGAAAAAGACTGTATCCCTGCACAAAAAGAGATACAAACAGTTAATGCAGGCGTTTACTGTGTCAAAAAAGAATTACTCGATCGCTACATCCCTGTCTTAAACAACAACAATTCTCAAAAAGAGTACTACCTCACAGATATCATCAAAATGGCAGTAGAGGAAGGTAAAACAGTTCATCCTGTCATCGTTGAAGAAGAAGAATTTAAAGGTGTAAACTCCAAACTAGACTTAGCACATGCAGAAGAGATACTCCAAAGACGCATCAAAACAGAATTGATGAAAGCGGGAGTGAGTATGCGTTTACCTGAGACCATCTACATTGACTGCCGTGCTACTTTTGAAGGTGAGTGCATCTTGGAAAATGGTGTGAGTATACAAGGATCTTCCCATATCATAAGCTCACATATCAAGACAAACTCCGTGGTGGAAGACGCACATATAGAAAACTCTCATGTAGGTCCTATGGGAAGAATAAGACCAGACACGAAGCTCGTTGACACACACATTGGCAACTTTGTTGAAGTCAAAAAGTCAAACTTGACCGGTGTGAAAGCTGGGCACTTGGCTTACATTGGAGACGCAAGTATCAGTGAAGGTACCAATATCGGTGCGGGGATGATAACCTGTAACTATGATGGAAAAAATAAACACCGAACTGTGATTGGAAAAAATGTATTTATCGGCTCTGATACGCAAATCGTTGCCCCTGTAACCATAGATGATGATGTCATCATCGCAGCAGGAACCACCGTCAATAGAAATGTGGAAAAAGGCTCTTTAGCGATCTCAAGAACGGACATGAAAACAATTAAAAACTTCTTTTATAAATTTTTCCAAACCGATAATAAGGAGCAGTAGCATGCAAATTGATCTAAGTGGAAAATCTATCCTTTTAGGGGTGACTGGGAGTATTTCTGCCTATAAATCTTGTGATTTAGCACGTTTATTTGTCAAGGCAGGGGCAGAAGTACATGTCGTGATGACGGCTTCTGCTGAACGTTTTGTCTCAGCCCTCACCTTTGAAGCACTGACGCGAAATACTGTACTTACAGAAGAATCAGAGTCTTGGAGTTCTGACCTTAACCACATAGACATAGGTAAAAAATGTGATGTGTGTGTCATAGCCCCTACTACGGCTAATACCCTGAACAAACTCAGCCAAGGCTTGGCAGATAACATCCTGACCCAAACTGTTCTGGCTTTTACAAAAAAGATACTTGTAGCACCTGCTGCAAACACGCACATGCTTGCAAACCACTTTACAACACAGAGTTTACAAGCCTTGAGTGAAAACCACTATACAATAGTCCAACCTCAAGAAAAGCTCTTAGCCTGTAGAGATGTAGGCTCTGGTGCTTTAGCAGAACCTTCTGAGATCTTTTTTGAGACGGCCAAAGTACTTCTTGAAGAATCGTTCTGGAAAGATAGACCTGTCATCGTCACGGGTGGCGGTTCAAGAGAAAAGATAGATGAGGTTCGATACATCTCTAACTTCTCTTCAGGAAAAATGGCAAAATCACTTTGTCTTGCACTTCACCTCAAAGGTGCCAAAGTACAGTACATTACTTCCATGGGGAATGAAGGTTTACCCTTAGGTATCCACACGGTGCACTTTGAAGATGCACACGCACTCTTAGCAGATGCACAAGAAGCGATTCGTCTAGCCACAAAAGAGGCCACAAAAGAGACTTATTTATTTATGGTCGCGGCTGTGGCAGACTTCAAGCCTCAGTCTCCAAAGACAGGTAAACTTAAAAAATCAACACTGGGAGAAGTATGGAATGTGGCACTGACACAAAACCCTGACATACTCTCAACCCTAGATAGAACTGGCATCAAAACCGTGGCCTTCAAAGCGGAGATGGATAGTCAAGAAGGTCTAAACAATGCAGTGAAACTTTTAGCACAAAAACGTGTGGATGCCGTGTGCTACAACTTGCTCCAAGATGCAAAAAGTTTTGGAGGAGAAGACAATGAGATCACCTTCATAACACCCAACACACAAATATCTTTAGGCCGTGCCAACAAACTCACACTTTCTCACAAGATACTCGATGAAGCTAAAAAACTTAGTGACAAAATTGAGAGTTCACAAGGAAATCAAAAGTGAGTGGAACAGCACTAAAGCATCTGGCCATCATTATGGATGGGAACGGCAGGTGGGCAAAAGAGCGTGGGTTCAAACGCACCAAGGGTCATGAAGTGGGTGCAGAGACCATCCGTGACATCACCACCTACTGTGCAAAACATACAGAGATAGAAACAGCAACTTTTTATGCTTTTTCTACTGAAAATTGGAAACGTCCTAAACTTGAAGTAGACTTTCTCATGAGGCTGCTTGAGAAGTATTTGAAAAATGAACTTCAAACCTATATGGACCATGGTATACGCTTTCAGGCCATAGGAAATATGGATGCATTTTCAAAAACACTTCAAGATCGTATCAAACAAACAGAAGAACTTACCCAAAGCAACACTAACCTCACCCAAGTCCTTGCACTCAATTATGGAGGACGTGCAGAGATAACCTCTGCTGTCAACTCGCTCATACAAGAGGGTAAAACCATCCTTAGTGAAGAAGATATATCTGGGGCACTTCAAACACCGTATACGGATATAGATCTACTCATACGTACTTCAGGAGAAGAACGCATTTCGAACTTCTTACTGTGGCAGATAAGCTACTCTGAGCTATACTTCTCTCCTACACTTTGGCCGGACTTTTCGGCCAAAGAGCTAGAAGAGATCATCAAAAATTATAAAAACCGTTCACGGCGTTTTGGAGGCGTAACATGTTAAGTATCATTACAGGAAGTCTAGTCTTTATCTTTGGAATTATGATAGGTTCCTTTCTCAATGTCGTCATCTACCGTATACCCAAAAATGAAAGCATTGCTTTTCCTGCCTCACATTGCCAAAGCTGTCAAACGCCACTCAAGTGGTACCACAACATTCCCGTCTTTTCATGGTTGGCCTTAGGTGGTAAGTGTGCCTTTTGTAAAGCACCTATAGCAAAACAGTACCCCATGGTTGAGTTACTTACGGGTCTCATATTTTTAGTACTCTTTTTTAAACTAGGCATGGTTTGGTATTTGCCTTTTGTGGCAGCAACTTTTGCAGCACTCTTTGCTCTTGTGATGATAGACTTCAAATATATGGCTGTACCTGACAGCGTAAACTTTGCTGCCCTGCTTTTAGCATTGGTACAGCCTAACTTTCTATATGCCCTGATGTATGCGGCTATCGCTGCTGGTGGATTGTACCTCATAGGGCTACTCTCTTCAGTGATCGCAAGGAAACAGGCTATGGGAGGAGCAGATGTTATCGTGGCTGGTACTATGGGTGCGCTACTGGGATTTCCTAACTTCTTTGTAGCCATCTTTCTCTCAGCAGTCTTAGCAATGATCCCTGCAATGATATGGAGAGAAAAAGGTGTGCCGTTTGTACCCTTTTTAGCCTTAGCTACATTTTTAGTCTATCTTTACGATACGCAAGCCACAGCACTCTTGGAAACCATTATTTATGGTTAATGTAAAAGGATATATTGCATCAAATTTTGCAAAAGCATTTTTGACGATATTTTTACCTTTTTTTCTTATTATATCACTCGTATTTCTTGTCAAGATCTCTTCTCTTACTGCGCAAATACAAATAAGTTTTTCAGAACTATTGATACTCTATGCTTACTCTGTACCTGACATCATTTTTTATACCCTTCCCTTGTCGTTTATTGTGGCACTGACCAATGTGCTGCTCAAGCTTTCCCAAGACAATGAGCTTATCGCTCTATATGCTTTAGGGCTCAATGCCAACAAAGTATTACGTTCTTTACTCTTACTAGGATTACTCTTTTCACTTCTTTTACTCTCCATCTCTTTTTTGGCTATGCCTTTAAGTAAACAACTTACTAAAGACTTTAAAATTGCTAAACAATCAGAAGCAAAACTAAACATTGTCGCAGGTAAATTAGGTCAAAAATTTGGCGACTATTATATTTATGTTAAAAAAACAAAAAATGAGGTATTTCAAGATATTGTTATCTACAATCGTACAGATAAAGATCTTGAGCAGTTCTTTTCATCTGAAGAAGGAAGACTCAACAAAAAAAATGGTATCACATCCCTTTTACTCAACGATGGATATGGTTATACCTATGCAAAAACAAAACTGCAACAAGCCCAATATCATAGTTTAGAAGTTTACGACACTACAAAAAACAAATCATTTCATTTTGAAGACATCCTTTTGTATTGGAGTAAAGCACAAACAGATAGAAGCATACTCCGAAGAGCACTGTTTTTTATCTTTGTAAGTCTGATACCTTTGCTTTCTGTATATATCGTAGCTTCATTTAGCATGATCAATCCACGTTATCAAAGTAACCGTTCATTTCTCATCATCTTCATAACCACCTTGAGCCTTTATATGATAGCTTCTAGTTTAGAAAAATGGGGTGATTTTTATATCTTAGCTTTAGTAGCCTTGAGTATGATAGTGTTGGGTAAATGGCTCTTTAAAAAGCGTGTGGCAAAGTATTTTTAAGATGCGTGTCAAAGCAGTTATCGCCTATGATGGATCTTCCTACTATGGCTTCCAAAAACAAAAATCCACTAAACAAACCCTCACCACAACCATAGAAGACGTTTTACGCTCGTTAAAGATAGGAAGCCCTCTTACAGGCTCTGGGCGTACAGATGCAGGGGTACATGCAACGGGTCAAGTCATACACTTTGACCTACCGCCCTTTTGGACAGATTTGGAAAAGCTCACACTAACCATCAACCGTAAGCTCACAGACATTAGAGTCAAACATATCTGTAAAGTAGAGGGTGACTTCCATGCACGTTTTGGTGCTAAGAGACGGACTTACCGTTATGTTTTTAAAACTAAAAAACCTTCTCTCTTTGAACAGAAGTATGTCTCTGAGTATACCCCCTTTGATGCTACCCTACTCCAAGAGGCACTGCAAACATTTGAGGGTTCACATGACTTTGATTACTTTCGTAAAACCGGAACTGAGACGCACACAAGCATAAGAGAAGTCTACACTACAAAGTACTTACAACGTGAAGAGTACCACTACATCTACTTCACTGCCAACAGCTTCTTACGCGCACAAGTACGTATGATGGTAGATGCAGCCATGCAAGTAGCCACCCAACAACTCACGCTGGATGCACTCAAAGCACAACTAGCGTGTAAAGAAAAGCACACCACCAAACTCGCACCCCCTGAAGGGCTATATTTGGCTAGGATTGTTTACTAAGTTTTACAACACTATAGTATACTTACACCATGCCAATACATCAAAAAACACTCTCACTTCCAGCAAAACCACGCGGGTTTCATCTCATTACTCAGGACATAGAAGAAACACTTGCTTCTATGCCGGAGGTACATACTGGTATGTTGCATCTGTTTATCAAGCATACCAGTGCATCACTGAGTATCAATGAAAATGCAGATCCTACCGTACGTGAAGATATGGAAAACTTTTTTACTGACATCGCTGATGGTAAGCCCTACTACATACACACCTATGAGGGTGAGGATGATATGCCGGCACATATCAAAGCGTCACTCCTTGGTAATGCACTGACTATCCCCATTACAGATGGCAGGATGAATCTTGGTACATGGCAAGGCATCTACTTGGGTGAGCACCGTGAACATGGGGGAAGTCGTAAGATTGTGATGACGGTTTATGGTTAAAAAGAGATCCATCTCCCTTTACTTCACCATTTCTTTACTTTTATTTGTTAAAATACACACATGAAATATTTACTAATTATTGCTATATCGTTATCAGTGTATGGGGTAGAGTCTATGGAAACGCTCTACCTCAAAAATGCGTGTAACTCTTGTCATGGTATGTATGGTGAGGGGATGGGGGCTAGCCCAAGACTTCAAGGTGTAAAAGAAGCTAAACTACTCAGACGCCTCAAAAACTTGCAAGCAGGCAAAACCCGTACAGCATTTGGAGGGGTGATGATCTCATTTGCAAAAGCCTTAGATGAGAACCAAACTATAGAAATGGCAAAATACCTCTCAACACTCACCACTAAAAAAGATGTTGAACGTTATGAGATAAAGTACGAACCATCTGGTGATGGCGGATCGTAATCTTTTTGGGGCTTATGCCCCTTTTACCATATTTTCAATCTTTTCAACAACAGAAGGATCTTCAAGTGTAGAGATGTCTTGAGTGATAGCCTCACCTTTTGCGATGGATCTTAAAATACGTCTCATAATCTTACCAGAACGTGTTTTTGGTAGTCCTGGTACAAATACCATATCATCACACAGTGCAATGTTACCAATCTCAGTTTTAATAATCTCATTAATCTCTTTCATCGTTGCAAACTCATCCGCTACTTCATCTTTATGCTCCATAGGAACTGACTTGAGTACAATATAGGCAAATATACCTTCCCCTTTAAGTTCATGTGGTTTACCCACTACTGCGACTTCTGCAACATTACCATGTTTGTTGATCGCAGCTTCTACTTCAGCTGTTCCCATTCTGTGTCCAGATACATTGATCACATCATCTGTACGTCCTGTGATAGTGATGTAACCATTTTCACCATAAACAGCTCCGTCACCTGTAAAGTAAACAGGCTTCCCATCTTTAACCACATCACCAAAATATGATTTAACAAATCTTTCTGGATCACCCCACACACCACGAATCATAGAAGGCCAAGGTTTTGTTACACACATGTATCCACCTTCACCAACATCCACTTTTTCACCTGTTTCTGGATCCAAAATCTCACCCATAATACCTGGTAAAGGTAGTGTTGCACACGCAGGTTTGATCGGTGTGGCACCTGGTAGAGGAGAGACGATATGTCCCCCTGTCTCCGTTTGCCAGTAAGTATCAACAATAGCACACTTACTCTGACCTACTTCCTCATAGTACCATTTCCATGCAGGTGGGTCAATAGGCTCTCCAACCGTTCCGAGTACTTTAAGTGAAGAAAGATCATATTTAGCTGGCTCATCTTCACCCATTTTATGGAGTACACGAATAGCAGTTGGTGCGGTGTAAAACTGGTTAATTCTATGGTCTTCAACCATTTTCCAAGGACGACCTGCATCAGGGAATGTAATGACGCCCTCAAACATCACTGTTGTTGCACCCATAGCTAGCGGACCATACACAATGTAGGTATGTCCTGTAATCCAACCCACATCCGCAGTACACCAATACGTATCATTCTCTTTAACGTCAAATACCCATTCCATAGTCATTTGTGCCCAAAGAATGTACCCTGCAGAATTATGCTGTACCCCTTTTGGTTTGCCCGTACTTCCAGAGGTATAAAGTAAAAAGAGTGGATCTTCTGATTCCATTACTTCTGGTTCACATTTACCTGATTTACTTTGGATAAGTTCGTTGTATGAATAGTCACGTCCTGCTACCCAAGTAACTTCTTCATCATTTCTTTCAACAACAAGTACTTTTTCTACTGGTGTTTTACCTGTCAATGCTGCATCTACTACAGGCTTTAACATATATGGTTTTGTTTTTCTATATGCACCATCTGCCGTAATGACTACTTTCGCTTCAGCATCTTCTATTCTGTCACGTAATGCTTCAGATGAGAATCCACCAAATACGATCGAGTGAATAGCACCTATACGTGCACAAGCAAGCATCGCATAAGCAGCTTCAGGGATCATCGGCATATAAATGACTACTCTGTCACCTTTTTTAACACCAAAATCCTCTTTAAGAAGGTTAGCAAATTTATTGACATTGTAATAAAGATCAAGATAGGTAATGACTTGCTTGTCACCTCTGTCACCTTCAAAAATAATGGCTGCTTTATTTTTACGTGTCTCTAAATGACGGTCAATACATTGATGCGCAACATTCAATTGCCCACCATCAAACCATTTGACAAATGGTGCATTACTTTCATCAAGTACCGTATCAAATGGTTTAAACCAATCTATCTTTTCTTTTGCATAATCACCCCAGAAACCTTCATAATCATCGGTAGCTTTTTTTACTAAAGTGTTATACTCATCCATACTCTTAATTCTGGCATTCTGTGCGAATTCAGGGTTCGGTTGATAAATATCTTTTAACATGTCTATTCCTCTTTTAAATTTATGTAAAAATCACCAGTGTAATTTTAAGATAAACTTAATTAATAAAATGCTCCTCTATATTCTGGTATGTTTTTTAATTTAAGATACATCATACTTGACATGACGGCATCATTTAAAGCATCATGTTGTCCCAGTTCTGGTAAATCCAAGTTCTTCATAATCGTATCAAATTTTAAATCAACAAATTCATGAGATGATTTTTTTTGATACCTCTTATAATACATATTTGAAAGTTCAATACTTTTATTAGGTATGGTCGTTCCAATTATTTTTTTTGCATAACGATTGATCATAGCAATATCAAACTTTATATAATAGCCAATCAGAGTCCTATTTCCGATGAAATGCAGAAATTCTTCTATAGCAATTTTCGCTTCAATACTATCTGTTATATCACAAGGACGTATATGGTGAATTTTAATACTCTCTTCACCTATATGATGCTCAGGCTGTAAAAATCTTTCAAAAGATTCACTCAGTTCTATTTTATCATTGACAATCTTTACTGCACCTATAGAAAGAATTTCATCTTTTTTGACATTCAATCCTGTAGTCTCACAATCAAAAGAGACAAATTCTTCTTCTAACATTTCATCAAACAAGAAAGAATAATCATGATTTTTAAGTCTTGATCGCTGATATCTCTTTTTAAGTATTTCAAACATTAGTGTAACTGTCCCAAACGAAAATGGTGCGTAATAAATTTTTTAAATTCATTCACAATAGTAAAACTGTCTTTAAGCATATCTCTTTCTATTTTGCCAAACGTAGTAGTATCGATCATATTATCTAAAGGCAAAGCATTTCTTTGTTTATAAATGTGGCCTTGAAGTCTTAACCTTGCTAAGAGTCCAAAAGCCTCTATAAGTTCTGACGCCATCTCTTTTTCCAGTATACCTAAAGTGTGTAATTGTTTGATTCTCTTCATAGTTGAGTTCTCCATCACACCATTTTCAAGGGCTAAACTCCTCACTCCTTGTACAATGGCAAAAATGCCACCTTTTTTGATATCTATAGTACCTTCATCTGTGGTACGCAATGATGAAAACATATTAATTGGTGTTTGAAACAAAAGTGAATTTTTGGCAAAATAGGCCATAAAAACATCTTTCTGCTTCACCATATCTATGATCTTGGTTTTTAATGGGGTAAACAGTGTTTCATCCCCTGCCACACATTTAGCATCAAAGAATATAGCCAAATCCATGTAGTGATTCATATCGTTGCCCTCAAACCATATCTCTACCTGTTCTTCAAATTCTAGCTGTGTCTTACACCAATAGGGATTACTCACCATAATATTTCCTTCACATTCAGGAAAACCAAATGAGATAAGCTGCTTGGTAAATTCTTCCATGTAAGGGCGATAACGAGATACATCTTCTCCATTGGCTATGATAAGTGCATTGTCTTGGTCTGTTTTAATGATTTGTTCGTCTCTACCTTCACTACCCATCACCAATAAAGCACATTTATCATGCAATGCAACAGGCAGGATAAGGTTAAAAAGTTTTTCGTAAATTTTGGCATTTAATTCCGCTACCATTTTTGCAATATAACTGGTTTTTAAACTTCTATCAAAAAGAGATTTGATCGTTTTATTGACATCTTTACTGGCATCCCGAAGTTCATCTATTGTAGAAGCTTTTGCTATCTTTACAGATACAATGTGTGTATGACTAGCAAAGTAACTTAAGATATCTGTTTGTTTAAGTATACCTATAATCTTGCCATCTTCAAGTACACCCACTCTTTTAATGGAATGTTTAACAATTTTTAAAAGTACAGAAAATAAAAAATCATCTTTCCCTACAGAAATAAATGGAAATTTAGCAATCTCAATAATGGGAGTCTCTAAGGTTCTACCTGCCAATAAAACATCCATTTTTAAAACCGAATCTGTCACAACACCATATTTACCATTATCATCTACTATAATAGTGGAAGTATTTTTAGCGATAGATTTCTCTATCGCCTCTTTCACATTACATGTAGGAGATACTATACATGGATTATGGGTATAGATATCTCTCACTTTAGAAAACATGAATGATGATATATCAGAACCATACTCTTTCTTTTTTAACGTCTGTAATCTTTCAGTTAAATTTTTTAAGAAAAAACTTTCAAACTTTTTATTGGTTGTGAGTAGCTCTAAAAATGCAGATTTCTTTAATTCATAACAAATGACGTCTTCACTCACAACAAACTTACTTTCTGTCTTGTGGTAAATTAAAGAATCTGCATCAAATGTATCTTGAGCATGATAAACAAAGGTCAACTCATCATGATTATATTCATTGACTTCACCTTTGATTATAATAAAAAAATAATTGCTGATTTTTTCTGGAGAAATTAATATTGTTTCTTTAGGATAATAAGCAATATCCATATTTTTAAAAACGGTATCCAGCTCAAACTTATTGAGTTTTTCAAACGGATGAATAGCTTTTATAAACGTTTCTTGATCATGAAGGCTCATGTATTCTCTCCTATAATTATTTCTGCCCCCTTTAAGAAGGGAGAAAAGGGGAGCAGGAGTAAAACTCGATATTCCCTCATAAATGTGGAGGGAAATCTATTTTCTAGTGGTCTACCGCTGCACCTGCACCAGAAGGGACACGAATGCTTTCTACAAGCGCCTGAATCTCAGCTGGAGGTGGTGGAGTTGCACGTGATACAAAGTAAGCCACTATAAAGTGAATCACCATACCAAGTGTACCAATACCAGTTGGTTCAATACCAAAGATATAATCTTCTTTAGCACCACCCATAAACACAAAGTATACAATATATACAAAAGTAAATGTAAGTCCAACTGCCATACCTGCAATAGCACCTTCTTTGTTCATACGCTTATCAAATACACCCAAGATGATCACTGGGAAGAATGACGCAGCGGCTAAACCAAAGGCAAAGGCAACAACCTGTGCAACAAATCCTGGAGGATTTATGCCCAGATACCCGGCGACCAGTATGGCAACGACTGCTGCACCTCTTGCCAAATTCAATTCTGATTTTTCAGAGAGTGTTGATTTCCCTGTCGTTTTATCTTTCATAATCACTTGACCAAATAAGTCATGTGAAATGGATGCAGAAATGACAAGAAGTAATCCAGCTGCTGTTGAAAGTGCTGCTGCAAGTCCACCAGCTGCCATAAGTGCGATCACCCAATTAGGCAAGTTAGCAATCTCAGGGTTCGCAAGTACCATGATATCTCTATCTACGTAGATCTCATTCGCGATTCCATTGTTAGCTTTAAGTTCAGCTTCTGTTGGAGCACCTTTAGCGTTTGTAGTCAGTCTTTGACCATTAGCACCTCTTTCATCCCCATCATATGCTGGCTTACCTGATGCTCCGTCAAATGCTGTACCATTAGCATATTGGATTTTACCATCGCCATTTCTATCGTTCCAAGCAAGTAGTCCACCTTGTTCCCAAGTCTTGAACCATGAACCATCATTGATAGTACCATCTGCTCTCTCAACACCACCACTTACAAATGCCTTATACTCAACATTTTGTACGTTTTTAACAAGGTTTACTCTTGAGAATGCTGCAACTGATGCAATCGTTGTATACATAATAGCAATAAATACGAGTGCCCAACCAGCAGAGATTCTAGCATCTTTAACCGTTGGCACTGTAAAGAATCTAACGATAACGTGAGGTAGTCCAGCTGTACCAGCCATAAGTACTACAGTTAACATAAACATGTTAAATACACTTCCTGGCTCAGTATAGTTGTTAAACCCTAGGTCATTCACCGCTTGGTCTAGTGCATGCATCAAGTAAGTACCTTCTGGTATGGCTCTTACGCCATCATCAAACGCAAAGGACGTTTGTGCAAACAGACCTAACTGTGGTAAAAATGTGTCTGTTACTTGAAGTGATAAGGAAGATAGCAGGTACAGTAAATGCAAAAATCATTACAACGTACTGAGCCACTTGTGTATAAGTAATACCTTTCATTCCACCTAGTACGGAGTAGATAAATACAATACCCATACCAAGCATAACACCCGTGTTAACATCTACTTCCAAGAATCTAGAAAATACAATACCCACACCACGCATTTGACCAGCAACGTACGTAAATGAGATAAAGATAACCGCGATAACTGCTACTGTTCTTGCAACGTCAGAGTAGTATCTGTCACCCACAAAATCAGGTACTGTAAACTTACCAAACTTTCTCAAGTAGGGTGCTAAAAGCATTGCAAGTAGTACGTATCCACCAGTCCAGCCCATAAGGTAAGCACCACCATCAGAACCTTTAAAGGCAATGATACCTGCAAGTGAGATAAATGAAGCTGCTGACATCCAGTCTGCTGCTGTTGCCATACCATTGGCTACAGGGTGTACACCACCACCAGCAATATAAAACTCTTTTGTAGAACCCGCTCTACTCCAAACTGCAATACCAATATATATTGCAAATGTCACACCTACGAATAGGTAAATTAAACTTTGTAATTCCATGTTATCTCCTACTCATCTACGCCGTATTTTTTGTCAATTTTTCCCATTTTATATACGTATACGAAGATAAGTATAACAAACGCGTAAATTGAACCTTGTTGTGCAAACCAGAATCCTAGTTTCACTCCACTGATTTCTATAGTATTGAGTTGATTGATAAACAATACCCCTGCCCCCAAAGAAACAACGAACCATACCACTAAAAGTGCTAGGATCGTTCTAATGTTTTCTTTCCAATATGCCTGTGCTTTTTCTGCATCCATAGTAAATCTCCTTATTAAAAGTTGTAATTAGCGATAAGTCTATATTCATCCCAATTATATGGACCATTTGCTGTAGCCCCGAAATCTGTTGGGAAATTTCCTCTAAATCTTAAGTTAAGTGCTTTTGTTGCTTGATAAATTATATCAAATCCACTCTCTTTTGAGTTCAAACCTGTTGCATAAGTTGCTACATTACCCACGTCAAATGACACATAGTACGCACTAGCTGTTAAGTTTAGACCTGTCATTTCATTAAAGTTATATGTAGCTGCCACTTTTGCTGCTGATGTATCAGCGAAGAACTGATGTCTTGTTACCATACCTTGTGTAAAGGCTGGCATGCCGCCCCATGGTGACAAAATACCGCCATTTTCAGCAGAACCAACACTATCACCAGTTTGAGAGTATGCTACATAACCGCTAAGGTTACCATAACCAGTTCCAAGCTTGACAGCCCAGTAATTACTATCTACTTTACCTGCAAGTTTATCTCCTACATCACTTTGATTAATGTACTGTGCAGATGCATCTATATTCATGTCACTGTTAAGTACACCTGCCCATTTATAGTCTGCTTGAAGATAGACAGCATTTAAGATATCATGTGCGTAGTAGTCCCATGCCTGAAGTTTAAGGTTTTCTATTCCGTTATACATGACAGCCGCCGTAGTGACACCATCAGTATCAGTACCTGCACCTAATGCAATCACACCCATATCAGCAAATCTACCATTAGTACCTTCTTTATAACCAAGTCCATAACCACTTTGGATAGCAAGTGAAGGTAAACTTACAGGGTACACATTAGCAAATGTACCTACAGTCTCTCTCGTGATGTGTCCTAACATAAGTGTTGTATCGGCGATATCATTGTTATGAAGAATTGCAGCTTCAAAAAGGTTTGGAATCATTCTAGCATCATCTGAACCAGCGAGTGGTGTGTCTAGTTTTTGACGACCTACTTTAATATTTGTATTTCCAGCTTTATAGTTAAGGTATGCTTCACCGATGAAACCATAGCCTTCAAAGCCATCACCATAAAGTGCCGGATCATAACTCGCTGACGACTCTGGGTCATCATGAATTTTTAAACCTTCAACAGCGTAGAACTTCGTACCGAAACTCAGCCCATTCCACTCAGCACTGTCATATCCTATCCAACCACCAACTGCAGCGGAATTACGGTTATTTTCAATACTCCCTGTGTATGTTCGATCTAAGTAATATGCTCTAAGTTGTCCAGAAACCTTTCCTACAGACTCTTTTTCTTGTACTACTTGTTCTACTACTGGTTCTACCGGAGCTATATCTCCCCCAGCCATAACCATTGTTGATGCTACAATTGATAGCATTATTGTTCTTCTCATATTTTCTCCTCATAATATTTTACACTCTAAGTGTAAGGCATTAACATAGCATTAACATAGCATTTAAAAAATACTAAAAAATAGAGTATTAGAAAAAATTATGTGTGTATATTTGTTACATTTGAAATCTGTTTTACCCTCAAAACTAGCTATTTTTAGAGAGCCTATATCCGATGCCTTTGAGTGTAGTAATAAGGTCTTCTTTAAGTATTTGACGTACTCTATGTATCTCTGCTCTAATGATGGCATTGTCTACAGGACTATCATTCCAAGCATAATGCCTGAGTAGTTCAAAATCAACTACCTTATTGATATTAGCAGCAAAAAGCTCCATAATGAGTCCTTGTTTAGGTGTTAGAACCTGTTCTTCACTGTTGAAGAGTAGTTGTTTTTTTTCTAAATCATAAGAATACATTTTTGATATTTTGATGAAATTCTTTGCTCTAATATCTGCTATTTTAAATAAACGATCAATATGTAAACTCAACTCCTTTAAGTGAAAAGGCTTTTTCAGATAATCATAACAACCCAGTTCATATGCCTTAGTGATCTGTTCTATTTCTGTAATGGCTGATATAAAGATGGTGGGTACATGTATTTTTTCATTTTGCAACTTATCGAGTAATGTAAGACCATCTATACTTGGCGTATTGATATCAAAAATAAACAAGTCATACTTATCTGGGGAGATATGATCATATGCCTCCATCCCATCTTCAAAGACATCTACTTCGTATCCTATATCACATAGGTACTCGCTCATAGCAGCCTGTAACATTAACTCATCTTCTAGTAACAAAATTTTCATTGAAAATTCCTTTGAAAGGTATATTCAAAAATAGTATAGTTCTCATTGGATTCGACTTCTATACTTATCTCCTCTTTTTTACAGATGGCATAAACGATCTCTAGCCCTAAACCAAACCCACCTTTAACATTGTCTTCGCGTTCAAACGCCTTAAAGATCCGGTCTGTATCATCTATCTTAGGTGAGTATGTCAAAAAGCGAAGTATTACCCCCTTTTCTGTCTCATACAATGCTATGTTCACATCTGTATTTCTGTTGGCATATTTGATGGCATTGGACATATTGTTATCAATAATTCTTTGCAACTCCTCAGGACTAAAATATAAAAAAATATCCTCTTCAATGTCAACTAAAATTTTATGCTTATTTCCAAGAGAGATCTCTGCAAAAAAGTCTATCTCTCTCTAAAAGAAACTCTGAAAAATTAATGGTCTTTTTTTTATAGACAAATCGGTCTTTTTTTACCATATAGCTCAAGTCATCATAAATATTTGCAATGATCTTACTTGCTGCTTCAATTTTTGAGAGGTATCTGTTTTCACCTCTTTTCATTTTATACAAATCTATATGCGTCATGATCACTGCCAAAGGGGTATTGATTTCATGGATGGAGTGTTTGATAAAGCTATCTTGCGCTTTAACCAAGAGAATTTGAAAAGTTTTTTTCTTGTATCAAAAGTTTATTTTGTTCATTTAAATTTTTGATTTTCTCTTGCACTTTAGACTCCAATGTAGCATTAAGTTCAGTAAGCTTCTCTTCACGTGTATGTATCACATCAATCATGGTGTTGATATACGTAACCATCTGCTTAAACTCAATCAGTCCTGATTGCATTCACATCAATAAATGCATGTTTTGTTGCAGCCTCTTTAAAAAACATTGAAAATGTATCAATCTCTCTTTTTAATATATTGTTTGCAACCACAATCCCCATTACACCAAATGTAAATAATATGCCCAATAAAAATATAGTATCTATCATATATTTATTGAGTTTTTGTTTCAGTGCACGTCTTTGTTTGTCGATACTTTTTTCAACTTCATCCAAATACACTCCCGTACCTATCATCCATCCCCATGCTTTAAATGATTCTGCATAGGATATTTTGGGACTGAGTTCTCCTGTTGTTGGCTTCAGCCATAAGTACTCTACAAAGCCACCCTTAGGATGATACGATATATTTATAAGATCTTCAATGACCTTGACCCCATTCGTATCTTCTATATCATAGAGATTCTTACCTATATTTTGTCTTTGAATCGGATCGGAGAGGACAACCCCGTTAAAATCATAAATAAAGATATAGCCTGTGCCATCTTGCCGCCCATACAACTCTTCAATGGAGTGAAGTATTTGTTCTTTCAACACTTTTTCATTTTGTGTTTTATCTCTATGGTCATACATATATTTGATAAATTTTAAGACCCTATGTGTATCAAATACAATCGTTTCTTTTTGTGTTTCTATATATTTCTTTTTAATAAGAGCAGCTTCATCATCAAAATCATTATATTCACCATAAAAAACCATACCTACAAATAACACAATAAGTATAAACATCAATGTCATAATAAACATATGTATACTTGCAATGGTTTTATTTTTTAAAATAAATATAATAATACTCCATTAAGTATTGAGTTATATATTTTACATCTGCTCTATGAGTTTTACAGCTTCGTAGGCATCAGCCTTTATAAAGTCTGCATACTCTTCAAGGTCTTCTTCATTTCCATAGCCACAGAGTACACCTATACTCGCTATATTTGCATCATAGGCAGATAACATATCTGAACCTGTGTCACCTACCATATAGGCTATTCTACCAAAACGATATTCTAATGCTTTTAAAGCCTTTATGACAGGTTCCGAGTGTGGTTTGGGCTGTTCTACATCTTCTCTTCCTATGAGTACATCAAAGTACTGCATCAAGTCAAAATGCTTAAGTAAGACACGTGAGTATTCACTTGTTTTAGTCGTAACCACACCGAGTTTTGCGTAGGTATGTGCTAACTCTATTGCTTCTTTTGCACGTGGAAGTAATACAGTTTTTTCTGTATGTATCGTTCTATAATGCGCTTTGTATGCCTTAACATACCCCATAGCTTCTGCTTCATCTACACCAAGTTTCACAAACATCACATCAAGAGGCAAACCAATAAATGACTTAATAGTCTCATCAGTTGGTACTGTCATACCAAAAGAGGTATATGCTTTTTCAAAACTCTCCAGAATTGCTACTGTCGAATCTATGATCGTACCATCCAAATCAAACAGAACAACTTTACTTCTTATCCCGTCTTCTTTCATTGTATACATTGTACTTGATGCCATTGACATATTATCTGCCTTTAATTTGAAATTTGAGTGCTTCTAAAAGACTAGAGGTTCAACTCACTCTCCCGCATAATACCCATTAAAGATAAAACTTTCCAAATGCTAATAAAGTTACTTTTTAAAGAAGATTAATTATGTTACAATTTCCTTAAAGGAGTCCAAATGTTTCCCACTGGCTATAAAAAATCCTTAGGACTTGTATTTCTGCTTTTTTCAGCAGGTTTTGCAGTATGGTATCCACTTCAAAAATTACTCTTAGGAGCTTAGATGTCTAAAGCAAAGCGCTATGCACCTAAAGAACGCCCTACCTTTAACTATACTAAAGGAACCCTTCTCTACCTTTTTTTACTGCCGCTTTTTTTAAGTATTTTACTTGCACTTTTTAACACCAACATCAAGGCATTTTTACTCAATGGTATCAGTTTTATACTGTTTTTGGCTGTGGTAAACCTTGCAAAAAAAGGCTTTACTCAAGAAGGTTTGTATCATCAAGATACTTTTACCAAAGCGCCCAAGATTCCTTATAAGATGCTAGCAGGATACCTTCTTGGTGTTGCTACTTTGTTTACTGCATTTGTGACAGGAGGACAAGACTTAGTGAAGTCATCCTTTTTGGCTGTCATTGCTACAGTGGGGTATTATCTTTATTATGGTTTTGATCCAAAAGTGGATAAGTTTGAAAACTTAGGAGATGTCTCTTCTGAGTTTGTACTTGAAACCATTAAAGAGGCCAGAGAAAAGCTCTCACGCATAAAAAGTGCCATGGAGAAAATTGGGGACTTAGCACTGTATGAAAAACTCAACATCGCTGTAGCAAAGTCTGAAAATATCTTGCAAGCCATACAAGAAGACCCTAAAGATGTGAGAGTAGCTAGGAAGTTTCTAACCGTCTACATCGATGGGGTGGCAAAGGTGACAGACTCCTATACCAGTTTGGAAGAAAAAGAGATAGACCCAGAGATCAAAAGCAAACTGCATACATTGATGGACGATATAGAGAGTCGCTTTGACAAAGAGCTAAAAAGACTAAAACAAAACAATGAATTTGACCTTGATGTACATATAGATGTACTTCAAGAGCAAATAAAACACTAAATTTAGGGAGAATAAAATGGAAACAACCACCAAACAAGTTATAGAAACAGCCATAGAAACACAAAGTACGCAAGTACCAGAGGTTAGAGAAGAAGAAGTCACAGCACTCCAAGATGCACTGGCTGAACTCGATGTCACAGATAGAAAATCTATCATTTACTTTGGTTCTTCTGCACAAGAAAAGCTTGATGACATTTCTAACCGTATGATAGATGGCGTACAAAATAAAGACATAGGTGCAGCAGGCGCAGCACTTAACGAGATGGTCGCTTCCATACGTGGTTTTGATATGGATGAGTTCAACCCCAATATAAAACTTGCTTGGTGGCAAAAGCTCTTTGGGGTAACCAAACCTTTAGTGAAGTTCATCCAAGAGTATGAAGATGTAAGAGACCAAGTAGACAACATTTCTCACTCACTTGAAAAACATAAAAGCCAACTGATGACAGACATCGTTTCCTTAGACAAGCTCTATGATGCGAACTTAGACTACTTTAGAAACTTAGAACTGTATATTAGAGCAGGTGAAACGAAACTTGAAGAACTTGAAGAGAGTATCATCCCTGAATACGAAGAGAAAGCTAGAGCCGAAGAGATGTTAGCCATCCAAGACTCTAAAAGAGATACGTGGCTTTAGGGATGAACTTGAGCGTAGAGTACATGACCTCAGACTCTCTCGTCAAGTGACTATGCAGTCACTTCCAAGTATCAGACTCATACAAGAAAATGACAAGTCACTCATCGCTAAGATCACTTCTACCTTGGTCAACACTGTACCCCTTTGGAGAAACCAACTTGCACAAACAGTGACCATCTTTAGAAGCCACGACACAGCCAACGCTGTCAAAGATGCTGCAGATCTTACTAACGAACTCTTAGAGAAAAATGCTGAAGGACTTAGAGAAGCAAATGCTGAAGTACGTAAACAGATGGAAAGAGGTATCTTTGACATTGAGAGTATTAAGAAAGCCAACGAAACCTTCATTGCCACACTGGATGATTCTCTACGCATCGCGCAAGAAGGTAAAGCGGCTCGTGCAGAGGCACTGATCGAACTTCAAAATACAGAGAAAGAACTCAAAGATGCACTGTTAGCCGTGAAAGCAAAAGCAGAAGAATTACCAGAAGTGATTACAGAAAGTAAAGAGGCATAACATGGGTTTATTTAGCTGGGTATTTGGTCAATTTATTGATGTCATTGAGTGGACTGATGACTCTCAAGACACGATGGTCTACCGTTTCAACAGACATGGAAATGAGATAAAGTATGGTGCAAAACTCACTGTACGCGAATCACAGATCGCTGTCTTTGTCAATGAAGGTGAAATAGCAGATGTTTTAAGTCCTGGTATCTATGAACTTGAAACCAACAATATCCCTATTTTAACCTCTTTACAACACTGGGATCACGGTTTTAACTCTCCTTTTAAAGCAGAAGTTTATTTCTTGAATACCAAAAGATTTATAGACCTAAAATGGGGAACTAAAAATCCTATCATGGTTCGAGACCCGGAATTTTCTATGGTGAGACTACGTGCTTTTGGAACGTACGAGATACGTATCAATGATGCAAAGAAATTTCTCACAGAAATAGTGGGAACAGATGGCCATTTTACTACCAGTGAGATAGAAGCACAACTAACAAACCTTATCACCTCCAATTTTGCAACGATCATGGGAGCAGATGGAACACCTGTCCTTGACCTTGCTGCAAACTATGATAAGTTAGGTACTTACATCACCGAACATATCGCACCTTCTTTCCAGGAGTATGGACTTGAACTTACCAAGATGCTCGTAGAAAACATTTCTCTGCCAGAAGAAGTAGAAAAAGCCATAGATACGCGTACAAGTCGTGCAGTCACTGGTGACTTAGATGCACACATCAAATACCAAAGTGGACAAGCACTGGGTAATGCTGATGGCGCTGCTTCAGATATGGTAGGTATGGGTGCTGGGTTGGCAATGGGTCAACAAATGGCAGAGAGCATGAAGCACACAAAGACCACAACCCCTCCTGATCTGCCAAATAAAATAGCCCAATATTTTGTGGCTGTAGAGGGAAGATCTGAAGGCCCTTATTCCCTTGAAACTGTAGAAAAAGATATACTTACTGGAAGCATCACCAATGACACTCTCATCTGGACACAGGGTATGCAAGCATGGCAAAAAGCCTCTACGGTACTGAGTGACAGCTTTGCACAAACACCTCCACCCTTAAACTGATCAAATGACATTTACGGCTATTAACTTTACCTGCCCCTCTTGTGGGGCTCCACAAAGATTTTCTCCCGCTACGGGAAAACTTGTTTGTGAATTTTGTCGTACACAAACGGCTATTGAAATTTCACAAGACATCATTCATGAGTATGAGTTTACAGAAGCAGTCGCTACACTCCATGCACAGAAAAATCAGGCCATAGAAAAAAATATACGTTGTCAAAAATGTGGTGGTTCTTTTACCTTAACGCCCTACTCTTTCTCTTCAAACTGTCCTTACTGTAATACTCCCGCTATTACAGACTTCATACAAGAGATTACCCCCAAGTCTCTTCTACCCTTTACTCTTACACACAAAGAAGCGCAGATACGGTTTAAAAAATGGGTCGGCTCACGTTGGTTTGCTCCAAATGCCTTTAAAAAGTACTTAGATCAAGACAACACGCTTACGGGCTACTACTTACCCTACTGGACTTATGACAGTGACACAGTATCTCCCTATCAGGGTCTTAGGGGTGATGTTTACTATGTCACCGTAACCAAAACAATAGTCCGTGATGGAAGACAGCAGCGTGTACAAGTACAAGAACCTCGCATAAATTGGACACCTGTTTCTGGCACAGTCTATGTGAGTTTTGATGATGTAACCATAGGGGCGAGTAAAACGATCTCACGTGCCATCTTGGACTCACTAGAACCTTGGGATACCTCAAGACTTGTACCGTATGATGAGAAGTACCTCTCTGGGTTTGAAGCAGAAGAGTACACCGTAGGACTTGACAACGGCTTTGAGTATGCCAAAGCAAAGATGGATTATAAAATAAAACAAAACATCCGACATGACATAGGGGGCGACCAACAACAAATTCATTCGATGCAAACACAACATAACAACGTCACCTATAAAAATGTTCTTTTCCCTGTTTGGACGGCATCATTTCAATGGAGAGATAAAAAATACCACTACGCCATCAATGCCCAATCTGGAAAGATAGTAGGAGAGAGACCCTATTCTTATGTCAAAATAATATTTGCTGTTTTGTTTGTCATGTCTATAGTCGGTGGCTTTTTATACATGGAAAATGAGGGGATACTTCCAGAACTACTCGATAGTTCTAGAGTAAGAAGTATAATCATAAACGCTTACTAACAGAAAACATCTTAATGTGTTTCTATTTTAACTCGTTCAACGTCTGAAGGCACCACTTCAATCATCTTTTCCATGGCATTAGTGACTGTAGAGAGTGCTTCATCATTTGACTCTTTCATCTCTTTTTTGACACTTTCAAGTATAGTATTTACATTTAAACCTGTTTCAAGTGTTTTAGCAGGAGTAGGTAACTCTTCAACTGATTCTATTTGCTCTGGTGCCACTGGCGTTTCAGTTGTAGCCGGTGTCGGGATTGATGCAGGTGTTTCAACTTTAATGGGTACCTCTGTTGTATTTAACTCTTCTAAGGCTTCATTGGCATCAAACAATGCATCATCTAAAGCTTTAACTTTGGCTACATTGGCACCATAGGTATAAGTCAGTTCTCCACCTTCTTTACCTTGGTTAAAGGTACATAATACAAGTCCTGCAAGTGCTACAATGTATATAAACTTAAAAAAGGCATTTCCAGTAATTGCAAAAAGTTTAAGAAGTAATACAACGGCTGAACCCAGTAACAAATATGTTCCTGCTAATTTATGTTCTTTGAGTAGTGTTTGCCCCTCTACTGAAAGTAAATCAAAAGTCTCTTTGCCATCTACACCACCCGTAAGATAAGCTGACGCAAAGAAAAGTACGGTCAAGATCAGCAACATAAAGGAAAATACTCCGATAGACTTTCTCTTTACAAAAAGGTTATACACTTCTAAAAGTAGTATAACCACTGGGATAGCAATGGCAAAGTGTACAACCGATGGATGCAACAACGCTGGTATCGTAAAAGGTAGATCAATTTGTGGCAGTGTGATAGCTGGTAATTGCATTGTGGTGTTCCTTAAATTAAAATATAGTAAATATTATATCACAAATGCACTAAAATGGTTTAACTACCACCATAATGACGATAAATATCATCAGTAATGTCGGTACTTCGTTGTAAAACCTGAGCCATTTGGAGCTTTTATAGTGTGGATCATCTATCATAATGTTTCCTATGCGACCTAAAGAGATATGGTATGCCAACAAAAAAGCCAAAATGATCAGCTTTACATATATCCAGACACCAGAAGAAAAGATGTCAGGATTAAGAAATAGCATCACTACTCCAGAAATAACGGTGGCCCACATTGCTGGCACACCTATGTACTTAAAAAGTTTATATTCTTGTACTTCAACCACATCCGTAAATGCTTTCGTATCTGCATTTTCTCTATGGTAGATGAAAAGTCTAGGAAGATAGAACAACATCGCCATCCAAGACACAAAACTCATCACATGAAATGCCAAAATCCAAGTATAATACTCCATACGTTACTCCAATACAGTAAAATCTTTGGTGCTGTGTACCACCAACTGTCGTTTTTTATAGTACCCAATCTGTGCATAGTGTATCTTTATTTTTGTACCATTTTTAGGCGTACTTTTCCTCTTTTTAAAATAGATGGGCATTTTCCCACCCTTAAAATACAAATATCGATTTTTATACACACCTTCTAAGTCTTTAATGATGTCATTTTGTACAAGCGCATGACTAAAAAAAGAGATATATGCTTCTTTTTTTGCCAAACCTTTGTTTCTCAGTCTATAGGCACTTGTCACTTCTTTTAAACCATTGTAGGTCTTTATGCCTTCCACCAAAAGGTCATATTTTTGCCCCTCTTTGAGTCTCCCTGCACAGCCAAAAAGAAAAATGCCTCTTCCTTTAGGGCTTTGTTTGACGATGGCATTTTGTCCTCTCTTAAGTACGACCACCACATCTTTAAGTTCCACACTTGTATCCAAATACGTCACATCGTACAAATACTCAATACTCTTTATTTCTACTCTTTGAGAGACAAATTTTTTTACATCTGCAACATAGGCCTTCACATCAAAATAGGCAAAAACAGGTAAGTGGTCCGAGTACCCCTTTGCCATATGTTTTCCATTTTTGTATCGCCATCTGTTGATATACCCTTTTTTGGTAAACAGATAATCTGCTTTGTATACCCCAAAAGAATCATTGACATAATCAATGCCTTTACCATCAAACATGTGTTTAGGTAACACGATCTGATCTAGGCTGGATCTCTTACCGTAAAATTTATGTGACCATCTGTCTTCTATAGCAAGCTCTTTCCAAAGAGTATAGTGCACTCCTATACCAGCATTTATCATCTCATACTCTTCCGTTTTTGTCTTGAGTATATCTGAAAACCCTGTTTGACCATGGCTGTCATTGTGTTTATCTTCTAAAGTGAGATACGCATTATGGTCAGAATTAAAGTCCCCTAAGAGGATATACTCCTTACTGGGAGCAATTCTTGCGATACGTGCTTGTAAAGCCTTGGCATACTTGATACGCTTACTTTCATAGCCTTTATAAGCTTTCGATTTCCAATGGTTTACAAAGAAGGTGAGATTTTTACCGTTGATGACTATGTCTACTTCAAGGATGTTTCTCACACGAGGGGAAGTACTTACTTGTATCTCATCTTTTTTTGTGATGGGGTAACGTGAAAGCAATGCCACCTGTATAGCCGCACCTTTTTTTGTGCTGATAGCTGAGTATTTGTAAGCACACCCTACTTTCTCCAGTTTGACGATGAGTTTTTTAAAAATGTTTGCATTTTCTACTTCCTGAAGCCCAACGATATCTGCATCCAGATCACATATGACCTCAGCAGTATGGTTTAACTTTACTTCCACCATACGTTTGTTCCAGTTATGTTTACCTGGTATATACTCTTCATATTCACTACCTTGGTATTGTGCATCAAAAAGATTTTCTACGTTATAGGTCGCCACTTTAAAAGGTGCCGCACATAAAAAAAATGGAATCCATACCAAAAGTAAATAACGCACATCAAATCCTGTATTTTTTGATGTATTCTACCAAAGTATCTAAAAGGATGAGGATAATATGACATATTGTCATCAATGTGAGGATCCACGTATTCAAAAATTTAATGATCTGATAAATTTTATTCACTACATGAGTATTATAAAGGCTGATACTCATTATTAATTAGTCATAATTTTCTTTTAAGTAGAAAAGGATATACTTTTTAAGGATAAAAATTATCCTTAAAATAAAAGGAATGCTAGAATGAAACAATACGAAACTTACAAATGTAGCAAATGTGGTAGTGAAATAGAAGTACAAGAAGTTGGTGCAGGGACACTTACTTGTTGTGGGCAGGCTATGGACTGTATCACTGAGAACTTAACAGCAGTAAACCTTATGAAAGCCTTTGCTGGAGAGTCACAAGCACGAAACAAGTACGAGTTTTTTGCAGATGTAGCGTATGAAGAGGGTCTACACAGGATTGCACGTCACTTCCAAGAAGCAGCAAATAATGAAAAGTACCATGCTATGGCAGAATATAAAGCCTACAATAAACTTGTCAAAGGTATAGACTTAGACACAACGCAAAAAAATCTTGTCTATGCAGCAGACGGTGAACGTTATGAGCATGAAGAGATGTACCCTAATTTTGAAGCTATCGCAAAAGAAGAAGGCTTGGCTGATATCGCTAGACTCTTTAGAGCCATTGGTAAAGTAGAAGTGGAACACGAAAGAGAGTACTTAGAACTCAAAGCGGCTCTTGAAGCAGAAGGATTCTTTGACAGTGAAAATAACGAAGAATATATTTGTGAAATCTGTGGACACGTACATAGAGGTAAAAAAGCACCAAAAGTCTGTCCATTATGTAAAGCAGGTCAAGAGTACTTTAAAAAGGCATCTGAAGATATCACAGTAGGATAAATACATCAAAAATAACCCATCAGTTAATAGTTACTGATGGGGTTATCACTCTTTCCTCTAAACTATGTGGTTTTACAAAACCCTATAATCCAATCGTTGCATTTACTTTACCAGATAATTTTGTGTTAATGGTGATATGTTTTTCATTGAGCACTATATCTTCTATGGAAGCCATTTCTAAAGAGCCTGATAAATTAAAGTCGTCTTTAGAAAATGTTTTAAATGCTTTGTTTGCTTCTATAATACCATCATCAATTTTTTGACCAAATTCATATATAACGAGATTTGAAAAGTAAGATTGGATAGGTTCCAATTCTGATGTATCTAGCAATATATCAAAAAGAGTGTTGTTTGTCGTTGAATCATAGACTAAATTGTCAAGCATCAAACACCTAGTCTTTTTATCGATTCTTGGAAAACCATTGAAAGTGATTTCTCCCTCAATATCGAACCAATTAAACACATCAATCATACTTAGCCACTTTGACCTGTTATCATAATTTATATGCGCAGAGATACTGATTCTTCCCTTGCTGGTTTTTCTTATTTTAGGCGTTGATACCCTCACGACTCCTGGCATTGTATTTTTAATAAGATCAATAGAATATGCATTCAGAAGTTTTCTGTTAGTCATCTCCAGTAGCTCTTCATAGGTAACAGAGACAGGAAGATGAAAGTTAAATTTACCTTCTTGACAATCGATTGACCCAAGATCGCAGAGCTTTGTTTTCTTGTAGTCCGCGTTTGGTTCACCTACAATAATTTCTGTTTTTCCTTTTGCACTGATAGTCGTTTGCAGTACGTTATCGACGATGTCAAATCCTGAATAAGAGGCACTTTGGGGTTTGAACAAAAGATAGGTTTCAGAATTGTTATCAATCTTCAAAGGTTCCTGTATCTCTTGCCATACTGTATGCACTTTTTCCTTCATATTAAGATCTGCAAGCAGTTTTGGTACTTTTTTGACAAAAGCATCCATTTTGCTACGAAGCTTGGGCTCTACTTTATTTTTAATATTCACTTTTATGATTTCCATCAGTGTAACTGTAGGCTGTTTGGACCAAACAAAATGCGGTTCAATGTCTACGGAAACAGACCAATCTTTGTTAATGGTAGGTGTGGCATGTATGTAAAGTATCGCTGCAGCATCAGCAGTTTCACTGATGCCTGCTTCTGTGGATACCTGCGCTTTTATAGGGAATGCAAACTTTAGTGTTTTATCTTCACCAGATACAGATATAGATCCATCTCTTTTGACCCATCCCTTGACATCACATTTTATCTGGGGAACCGTTCTGATTTTGACCCATCGATCTTTACATGATATTTTATAGCCATCTATACGGCATTTTGGAATACCTTTGGTTTTAAGATATTGTGGCTCAACACATACTCTGTTAGGCTCATTGATCTCTGCTAGCACATTTGGAACCATATCATTAATATACTTTTCCAACATATTCAAGTCAGCCTGTATGGGCAGTGTAATGACCGAATCCATCTGTGTTTTAACTTGGGCGTTGCCACTACTTGGAAAAACCAATATGAGAGAAGCGAGGATACAGATAAAAGGATTGAATGTCATGAAGTCACTCTTTTTACACATAGGTTTCCTTACTTACACGTTAGAACAGCTTCTTAATTATAACATAGGTTATGATAATAGCAGTATCTTATTTATGGTTTTAAGAAGAGGTGAATAGGGAACAATAGATACCTTGAGGTAGGTATCTATCTAAAAAATTTAACGGAACATCTTTCCAAGCATATCCATCGCACCACCTGCACCACCGACTTGTGCAAGCATTTCATCCATGATGTTGCCTTCACCTGTTGTAGCCTTATCTACTACTTGAGGTAATGCATCAGCCAAAGCACCTTTTGCTGAATCTACAGAAAGCCCTAAGCTAGAAGCAAATTCTGAGATTTTATCTGAACCCAGCAAGTCAGTGACTTGATCTGGAGAGATAGATGCATTTTCACCAGACCCTAGCCAGGAGCCTACAATTGCACCTAGTCCGTTTTGTGAAAGGCCTCCTACAAGGGATCCTAAGTCCAGACCACCTTCAGTGTTGCCTATAAGCCCACCAAGTGCATTTGCAATGTCACCAATGTCGAGTCCTGTGGTTGCAGTATCATTGTTACCTTGTATCAATGCGCCACCCACTTTGAGTAATTCACTTAAATCCATATCTTTTCCTTTAGTATTTTAATAAACTAAGTATAGCCAAAAAGGTTTACAGAAGTTTAATGACACTTTCTTCTAATGCAATTTGTTTTGAATCTATCAGTTCAGTGAGTGTCCGCTTAAAATTTTTCTTACTCATACCAAACACTTTTTTGATATCCTCTGCATCACTTTTATAGGTAAAAGGCAATGTTCCCTCTGCTTCTTTGAGTAGTTGCAGTATGGTGCCTGCTGCTTCACCTATCTTGGCTTGTTTGCCTATGGGCTGGAGTGATACATCTAGTTTAAAATCTTTTCTTACATTTTTAACATACACTTCGCGCTTATCTCCTACACGGATATCTTCAAAGATCTCATTGTCAAAGAGCATACCTTCGTACTGGTTATCAACCACCACTTTAAAGCCTAAAGGTGTCTTTGCCAATACAATGGCTTCGAGTATCTTATTTTGATGTAGCCCTTTCATCTCACGGTTGAAGTACTTTCCTATCTTCTGCGTCGCAAAAAGTCTGTTCGTCTGCTCATCTAGGCAGACACGCAGTAAGTACTTCTTACCGATCGTAAAGTGCTCTTTTTGTTGAGAAAGAGGTACAAAAAGGTCTTTAGGAAGTCCCCAGTTTACAAAAGCGCCATACTGCTTATAGTCAACCACCGTAAAGTACCCATACTCTCCAAGTTTCGCATATGGCATTTTTGTGGTGGCTACAGGTCTGTCTTCAGAGTCCGTGTAGATGAACACATCCAGCAGTGACCCCATAGGCATCTCATCTTCCATGATGTAGACATTAGGCAGGAGTACTTCATCTCCATCTTTGGCTTCAAGAAAGTAACCGTAGTCTGTGTCTCTCATGATTTCCAGGGTGTTGATTTCACCTATTTTTATCGTTAAGTTTTTTGATTTTTCTGTGTTGGGGAGCATGTGTTATTCCGTTTCATTTTAGATTATGTGATGCACTCACATTTTGCTGACATTATAGCGTAATTATTTTGCTATAATTACTGAAAAATGATAGAGGATTTATAATGATACCTAGTATATTAACCAGTACAAGTACCACAAGAAGTGGTAAAAAAATTACCAATCTTGCATGGTGGGTCACACTCGTCATGTCTTTGGCACTTGCTATAGGCACATGGAACCCGACGGGACAACATTTCATAAGTTACATCTCAAATGTAGATGACATTCTCTCTGGGTTTACACCTTTTGCTATCTTGATGATGTTAGCGATGTGGCTACTTGCAATCAAGTCTATCTTTCAAAGTTTAGGCTTTTTTGGTGCACTCATCACTGCCATTATCATCGGAGCATTTATCTGGGGTTTACAGCAGTACAAGGTCATAGATGTCACAGATTTTGAACAAGCAGGTTGGGCTGCTACTGTAGCTATAGGGCTCATCATCTGGTTTGGACTCAATGCTTCTATCATCTGGAAAAAGCTTACAGGTGTTTATACGACAGATGCTACGGCTGAAGATCTTTAGCATTTTATGCGTAGACGACACAAGGCACTTTTAGCCATAGCCATACCTGTGGCTTTCGTCTATGGACTCAAGTTTGTCCATCTTAGTGCTTATGAGTGGCTCATGGGTTACATGTTCGCTGTGGCTTTAGTCTTTAAAGCCAGCATCCTTTCTCTTTGGTTTGCTTCAAAACTCAAGATCATTGCTTTTTTAAAAACCCTTACACTCTTTCAAGGTCTCTTGCTACTAGTCAAACGTTGGTTTTTAGACAATGTTCTTACCGCATGGGTAAAAGAACACATCATTGATAACCTGCTAGAGGGTTTTAAGGAAGTCAAAAACTACTACCTAAGACTCAACCTAAAAGCCAAACTCAACAACTTCTTGGTCATCGTACTAGGTACGCTACTTATCAGTTGGTTACTTTATCTTACAGGCTATTTGGACAACTTACTTTTACTGGCTGAGATCAAGCTTCTCATCGCAGGTGTTCTCAAAGCCATTATTGCATTTGTTACCAAAGTTTTTTCATGGCTACTCTCATGGTTTGCTGTCTCATGGTTTGCGCCTATACTTCAAGTGTTTGCTTTGAGTTACTTACTTACACTCATAGAAAAGTGGTTAGGACCCGCCAATCCCATATCAAGGTTTTTCAACTTTATAGGAGACAAGCTCAACGTACTCCTCTACTACATGGGCATCTTCAAACGTAAACACATAGACCCCATGGTGGAGTGCAAAGTCATCTCAAACTCTAAAAAAATGGGTGACAAACTCTCCCTCATGATACAAAACAAAAAGATACGTGAAGAGTACAAGTACTTTGAACGTTTTGAAAACATCATCATGAAAGGGCACATCGATGCGTACCACTCTTTTAAAGACATGGACACACTCACTGACAAGAAAAAGATCTACACGCACATCAACCAAAAAACAGATGACAACATAGACATCGTCGCTTATGCATCACGTAACCACATGGGAGTACTCCTTGACGAAGAGGTAGAAGACACTTACTACCATGACATCTTCTTACTCGAAAGCTTTGCAAGCCACCATGAGCATGGTGTCAAAGTCTACGATGAAATAGAAGACATCAACCACATAAATCATACAGACTTCTGGGTACTCAACACTTCTAAGTTTCCTGTCATTGTAGGAAGTAAAAGTAAGAACTTTGAAGAGGAGTGTATCTTTCCCCACGGACTAAGACTTATCAAGGTGGCCAAGCCATTTTGTTATGCGAGTGGAGATGTGTACTGTGAGTATGAAGGCGTTAGTGTAAGTGTTACAGCCATAGAAAGAGTTTGACCAAAAGTATGCTCTATGTCATCTTTAGCATTTTATGCTATAGTGCGAAATAAATTAACCACTAATCAAAGGAATCCCTATGGCATACAACGAACTCACTAATGAAGAGAAACACGTTATCATCAACAAAGGAACAGAGCGTTCTTTTACAGGAAAGTACTGGAACCACTATGAACATGGCACCTATAATTGTCGTCAATGTGATGCACCACTTTTTACTTCAGACAGTAAATTTGACTCTTTTACAGGATGGCCAAGTTTTGATGACGCCATAGAAGGTGCAGTGAAAGAAGTACCAGATTCTGATGGCAGTAGAGTAGAGATAGTCTGTGCAAACTGTGGTGGACACTTAGGACATGTCTTCAAAGGTGAAGAGATGACAGACAACAGTGTACGTCACTGTGTAAATTCACTCTCTTTAGATTTTAAAGAAGATGCGTAATCACTCAACCTAAAGTGAAGTAGTATTCTACTTCACTTTTATATGCACACATTCATACATAGTAGTATGGGGATTATATCTTTTACTTTTGGAGTAAAAATATTTTACACTCTTTTGTAGACAGAGGTTTTGTAAAATAGTAACCTTGTATGATATGACAGCTCTCTGCCAATAGACAATCTAGTTGTTCTTTTGTCTCAACACCTTCTGCAACCACTTCTAAATCCAAGTTTTTAGCCAATGAAATAATTGTTCTTACAATTTCAATACTGCTTTGATCTTCAAATAAATTTTGTATAAAACTTCTATCTATTTTTAAAGTATCAATAGGAAGTTTTTGTAAATAAGAAAGAGAAGAATACCCTGTTCCAAAATCATCAATAGATATCTTGACACCAAGTGATTTAATACTTTCCAGTATCTTTATGCCTTTCTTTATATCTTTCATAATTTGATTTTCAAGCACTTCAATTTCTAAAAAGTCTATATCAAAACCTGTACTTATTACACATGTCTGAAGCCTTGACAAAAAGTTTTCATTCTCTAACTGTTTTGTAGATATATTTAGTGACAATGTCCCAGTATGGACACCTTCATTATGCCAAGTCACTATTTGTTTAAAAGACTCTTCTCTAACATATTCATCAATCGGTATTATTAGCCCTATTTCTTCAGCTAAAGCAATAAACTCACCAGGATATAAGAGCCCTTTTTCAGGGTGATTCCATCTTACTAAACTCTCAAGCCCTAAAACTTTTCCTGAGCCCGCATCGACTTTAGGTTGATAATATACCTCAAATTCTTTATTGATCAATGCTTTTTGTAAGTCGCGTCCAAGTTCTTGTCTTAAAAAGACTCTTTTAGTCATATCCCTATGATAAAACTGATAATTATTCTTGCCTTGCTCTTTCGCTTTATACATGGCTGTATCTGCCTGACGCAACAATACTTTTGCAGAAGTTCCATCTGTAGGAAAATGACTGACCCCAATACTAAAACTTGTAAATAACTCTAATTTTTCAACCCTAAAAGGCTCTTGAATCTCAGCCATGATTTTTACTAATATGTTTATTGTATCTTCTCTATTTGTATTTTTTAAAATTACCACAAATTCATCACCACTAACACGCGCAACCACGTCTTCATCTCTTAATGATTTTTTTAAACGTCTACTTACTTTTCTTAAAAGTTTATCTCCAACACTATGTCCAAAGGTATCATTGACCTCTTTAAATCTATCGAGATCAAGAAAGATTACATATAAAGATTGCTTTTCTCCCTTCGCTTCTCGCAAATTATTTTGTAAAATTTTTAACAAATATATCCGATTTGGGAGGTGTGTTAACGCATCATGTAGTGCAATATGCTGCAGTGATTTTGTTTTTTCTTTTACTCTATCAATCAATACATTATTTTGCTTCTGTATAAAACGTTTATACTGTACAGTGTAGATATAATATAAAATGCCAATAAGTAGAATTAAGAATATCAATATATTGGACAAGATCTTGTTTCTTTGGTGTATGACAGAGGACATATCAACAGCATCTAAAGGATAAACTAAAATCAAATATCCCATACCTTTTCCAGAGATGGATAAAATACTTTTTATAGTAAAAAATAAACCATTTTTTTCATCAATATAAAAGTTTTTCATCTTTAAAAAACTTTCAACTTTATTTTCTTTTACAATTTTTAATACGCTTTGATTTACATTTTGAGTAGCAATAAAATAATCATTTATAAACATCTTTTCAGAAGCATTTTTTAATTGTTTTTTATATCTTTTATCTACTAATAGAATGGTTTCGTACCCTTTGGTTTTCAAAGATTCCACTATAGAGTCAAATCTAACAATGGACTCAACAATACCTACAACCTCATGCTCATTAAAAACAGGTGTCATTGCTTTAAATGTTATGGTGAACTTACCTGTACTTATAAATGAGTTTCTCTTTTTTAGTCTCTAAAATTTGTTTTATATCAGCTCGAACACCAAGAAGATCATCACCCGTTTCTGGAGTCCATGTCCTGTAAAAGCTCTCTCCCTTTGTATTAATCAACTGAATCCATATATCATCGATATCTGTGTATTTGGAGATATCATTAATGATGTAGTCAAAATTAAGACGTGTAGTATCTTTTTCGACCAATGCCATTTTTATATTATCATTTAATGAGAGAGAAAGGGAGATCAATGCATTTTCTTTTTCTTTTTCCTTGATGAAAGACTCTGCTGTCTCTTTCATTTCAAGTGCCAAGGCATTATATTTTTTAGTTTTTAATTTCGCCTCATACTGATAAATGTATAAGTATCCAGAAAAAATGAAAAATAGAAGATATAAAAGTGCTAAAAATACTGTTTTTTTATTTAATGTCATATAAGACTCTCGATCATGTTAGATTCAAACTTGTTACTACATAAAATGTCAATGTAGTAACCTGCAACCATTATATTGAGATAATTTCAAATATATGACCTACCTCTAGATTAAAATCAAGTTATTTTAAAATACTCTCTAACTGCTTAGCAAAATCCTCAGGTGGCACAAAGCCTGTGAGTGATTTCTCTGGTTTGTACTTGTTATCCGTACCAAAGAAGATGATATTTGGTGTACCAAAAAGTCCGTACTCTTTGAGTAGTGCTTTGTCCTCTTCCGTATTCGCTGTGAGGTCTACTTTTATGAACGTAAAGTGTTTCATCTGCTCTTGGACTCTAGCATCTGGAAAAGTGATCTCTTCTAACTCTGTACAAGCCGTACACGAGTCTTTCCCAAAGTCCACCACCACAGGTTTATCTGATGCTTTAACTTCTTTCATAAGGCGTGCTACACTGTAGCCTAAGTGTCCCGAGCTATCTACTTTTGAAGCTGCTACTGTTTGGACAGTACTTGAGGTAAACTTCTTCAGTGGGCTAAACATAGACTTCGCCCCTGATAGTGCACCTACAAAAAGTACACTACCATAGATGAGGAAAACCAACGCAAGAAGCTTAAAGAGTTTCAACGCTCCCTCACCTGCTTTACTTTCAAACACACCCATGTAAAGTGCTGTACCCATAAACAGAAGTGACCAGAGTATCATCGTGAGTCCGCCTGGTAAGATACGGGAAAGCATAAAGATAGCAAGTCCTAGCATCATCACACCAAACACTTGGAGACACTGCTGTCATCCATCCACCAGGTCTTAGGCATAAACTTACCTGCACCCAGACCTACAAGAAGCAGAGGCATACCCATACCCATACTCATGACAAACAGTGCCAGACCACCCAGTACCGCATCCCCTGTTTGAGAGATGAAGATGACTGCACCTGAAATGGGGGCAGCCGTACAAGGCCCTACGATGAGCGCAGACAAAGCACCCATGATGGCTGTTCCCAAGATACCTTTGCCTTGTGCCCCATCACTGGCTTTGCTGAGCTTAGACTGCCATGAAGCGGGAAGTCCTAGTTCGATAGTAACCAAAGAGTGAGAATGCTAAAGCCACAAAGACCCCTGCAAAAATAGTCAGTACCCAAGGGTTTTGCATGGCTGCTTGTAAGTCTGCTCCAAGTAGTCCTGCTACCAGTCCCACCAGTGTATACGTCAGTGCCATCGCCAGTACATACACGAGTGAAGTGAAGAAAGCTTTTCCCATACTTGGTTTTTCATCACCCCCTTGCTGTGAAACAATGATAGAAGACAAGATAGGAATCATAGGGAAAATACAAGGCGTCAAAGAGAGTAAAAGCCCAAATATAAAAAATAAAAAGAGAACAAAAAATGAACTTTCATTAATGAGTACATCTACTATTTTAGCAGCATTTCCTTCTTTTGCCAGTTTGCCTATCTTCTCCCAGATACTTAGCTCTACCCCTTTAAAATCAAATGTTTTTTTGATAGGCTGATAACAGATACCTGAGTCAGAACAACCCAAAAGTGTGACTTCTAAAGTATAGTCCCCTTTGACTTTGGAAGTGATGTCTTTGACCGGTATGTTCACAGCTATTTCTTTCTCATACACCTTATCTCCATCAAAATCATGTGAAGAGGGTTTGTCTACAGTGAGTTTTACAAGTTCGGGAGAGATAATGTTGTATTGTAAGGTATCGTCATCGTAGACATGGATTTTGTCTCCTATGAGTATCTTAGTCTCAATGACATCGCCTTTGAGTACTGCTGAGACTTTAAAGGCTTCATCCGGTGTTAAAAACTTCTGTTTCTTTACTGCGCTCTCAAAACCACCAAGTACCAAAGTACTAAAAAGTAAACTTACGAGAAGTAACTTTTTTATGAAATAATTCATTTTTTCTCACTTTTTATTAATATAGCACTTTTAGACAAAGCCCAAAATGCTAGGCTATCGCTAAGATTACTTCAGCCGTAAGCGCTTATAATGTATCGTATTAAAACCTGTTTATGTTTTATTTACGGATTTTATTGTATTATTTGTGCATAAGCTGTGTAATATTAACAAAAATTGTTTAACAACCAAGGTATCCTATGGCAAACCATCTTAAAAATGAACACTCTCCTTACTTACAGCAACATGCTGACAACCCTGTAGACTGGTATCCTTGGGGAGAAGAAGCTTTTAGTAAAGCCCGAAAAGAAAACAAACCCGTGTTTCTTTCCATTGGTTACAGTTCTTGCCACTGGTGTCATGTCATGGAACATGAATCGTTTGAAGATGACACCACAGCCAAAATACTCAACGAACACTTCATAAGCGTCAAAGTGGACCGTGAAGAACGCCCCGACATAGACAAACACTTTCAAGCAGTCTATCAACTGATGAATGGACGAGCAGGAGGATGGCCTACTTCCATTTTCCTCACACAAGAATTAAAACCTTTTTACTCCGCTACTTACATACCAGATGAGCCCAAGTACGGTATGATGAGCTTCTCTTCTTTACTTGAAGTGATCAGCGACAAGTACAAAAATGATAAAGCTGTCCTCGTAAGTGAAGCAGATAAGATCTTACACCATCTCAACCCTAAAGAAGACAAGATACAAGCCACTAAACTTGATGAAAGTATCATCAACAGGGTGCTTGACCAAGCCAAACAACTTTTTGACACTGAACATGGAGGCTTCAACAAAGCACCCAAATTTCCTCAATCTTCTACACTTGACCTACTTCTTGACCTTTACAAGATCACCGGAGACAAAGAAGCATTAAATATGGCTGTTCTTTCTCTCTCTTCTATGGCAAAGGGAGGTTTACGTGACTTGGTAGAAGGTGGTTTCTGCCGTTACTCTACAGACAACGAGTGGCTTGTGCCTCACTTTGAAAAGATGACCTATGATAATGCCCTGCTTTCAGATGTCTACCTCAGAGCCTACCACGCTACAAGCAACAGACTTTTACAAAGATGTCGCTTTTGAAACCATAGACTTTATGCTGAAAGAAATGAGTCAAGACCATCTTTTCTACTCTGCTTCTGATGCAGACACAGAGGGTGAAGAAGGCAAATACTTTGTCTACACGTATGACAAAGCCTTACGCTCTTTTGAAAAAGCCGGCATTCCCACTAAAGCACATGAGAGCTTAGCCAAAGCCTTGCACATCACCAAACACGGAAACTTTGAAGGTAAAAACATTGTACGTGTGAATGATCCTAAATCCATAGACATCCCTTACTACCATGAAGCCATACAAGCACTTTCAAAACGCAGAGAAAAACGTGTACATCCCTTTATAGATAAAAAGATACTTGTCTCATGGAATGCAATGATGATCACCTCTCTTCTCAAAGCTTCACGTGTAGATAAAAGTTACCTAAACACTGCCATCAAGTCTCTCGATGCCTTACTGCAAAGTATGTATGTCAATTCTGAGCTTTATCCACTCTACACTCTTAGGTAAAAAACCAAAAATTAAAGCCTTTTTAGAAGACTATGCTTACCTCACTGAAACACTCATAGAAGCCTACAAAAGCACACTCAATGAAGTGTATCTTATCACAGCAACGAAGCTGGCCAACAATGCCATAGAAAAATACTTCAACCAAGGCAAATGGAAGTTCTCACCGTGGAGAGTTTGAGACCGATGCAGACATCTACGACAGTTCATACCCTTCTTCTGTGGCTACTATGATCTCATCACTGTACAGTATCTCTTCACTGGTGGACATCGTCTACAAAAAGTTTGTCTTTAAAACGCTTAGAGATTCACTCTTACGATGTCATGCGTCAGCCTATCTCTACTCCTAAGATGACCAAAATGGTCATACGTTACTTAAAAGATGACATCATCATCAAAGCCACAGAAGAGAAACTCAAAGCCCACATACCAGATGTAGATACCCTACCTCATCCTTATTCAGCTCTTTAAAAACGATACGAACGATGGCTTTATGCTTTGTAACTCAAACGCTTGTTTTGGACATGAGAAAGATTTTGCAGGGGTGTTGGAGATTTTAGAGAGGAGATAATGAAACTTTCTTCTCTTCTTTTATACTCTGCTCTCTTGCTATCCCTTCCTCTACTCTCACAAGAGATGCAAACCCGTACCCAAGCACTCATGGGTACATTTGTAAACATCACACTGCCTATCTCTCTACAACAAACAAATCTCACAAAGTTTTAACCTCATAAGAGAGATAGAACATTCACTTTCAAGTTATGACAGTGAAGCACTGGTGTATACACTTAATCATACCCATCAAGTCCCTTATGATGACTATCTTGCTCGAAGCTATACAACACTCTAAACAGTACTACAAAGAGACTCAAGGATATTTTGACATTACCATAGGGTCTATCTCTAAAAAGTTGTACCATTTTGGAGAAGAAAACACTACACTACCCACTAAAGAAGCTTTACAAAATGCCAAACTTAACATAGATGCTATAGAGATCAATGTTACCCACATCTCAACTGATGAAAACATCACACTGGACTTGGGTGGTATGGGCAAAGGATATGCAGTGGATAAAGTGGCAGCTTTTTTAGAAGAGCAAAACATCTCCCAAGGTATCATTGCACTCTCTGGTGATATACGCTGTTTAGATATCTGTACGTTTGAGTTGCAGTCGCCTTACTCTGAACAAACATTTGCAAGTCTAATGAGTAAAATACCCCAACTCTCTATCTCCACTTCTGGGACATACAGACGTTACGTAGGCTCACAAGAAAACCATCATCTCATCAATCCTAAAACTGCTATGCAAGGTAGAGCTTTTGTCTCTGTCTCACTCTTTACACATGGAGATAATACCAAGATAGATGCTTATGCTACAGCACTTTCTGTCATGCCAAAAGAAAAAGCTTTAGCTTTTTTAAAAGCGCATAAAGAGATAGGATATGTTCTTGTACATCGTAATGGCAAAATAGTTTATGGGAACTTAGAGAAATTTGTCACACTGACATGGTTACACTATAAAGAAACAGCAACCATGCCTAACAGTATGAAAAACACTAACACAAACAGTCCCAAAGAGAGTAGTTTAATCCATCCTGATACAACCAATCCAAAAGAGATAAAAAAATAAGCTGAAATATTTAGCAATGCAACATAAAAAGCAATAGTGAGATGTAAAGTGAAACTTTTTTGGAGATCTTCGTACTAAAAAGCATAAAATGTGCTACTACAAATATAAGTGTACCCATAGCAAAAAGATGTGGGGTGGCTACTTCAATGATACCATGTAAACTTTTTTCTGCAGGAGTATCAATAATCTTAGTCATTGTAGTGTAGAATATCTCCACTGGCTAAACCTTGAGAGAGTAAAAAAAGCCACACCCCTGAAAATAAAATCGCTATGATATACAGTAGCATATACGCTATAGGAATGTTATAGAGATGAAGATTTTTCATTTAAACAATAATCTTTTCATAATCAATAGGGCTAATCCCCATAGCCTAAAAGATGTCCCAACAAAAAAGTGAACAGCCATACATAGACAAAAAATATAGAGGTAAAATAGGCTATGACTAAGAAAAACAGGCGCAGCCAAACCTAAAATAAATACCGTATGTGCTAACCATTTAGTATGCATTTATGCGCATGATAGAGTCTGATATAGATTGATGCAATGATCATGATGGTAAAAAGTGACATAAACAAGTCTATATGTACTTGAAGTAAAAGTGTATCAAAAAGGACTGGTTCTATAAACTCTTCTATATTTCCATAGAGTGTATTGAGAATCGCATTGATATCTGCACCCAAGATATACGCATGTAAAAGAATATCTAACCCCAAGTAAAAAAAGAGAGCTGCACTAACCCCTACCATGAGATTTGTTAACAGTCTAGAGTACTCTAAATCTTTACTAAGAAGAAATTTCATCTATTTTGACCTTAAGACGATCTCATAAAGTGCTCTTGCTACCCTTGCACCTTCTGTAATGGAACTCGCAGAGAGTGTAGAACCACTAATAGTAGGTATGTCTTTACCTACTGTAAGTTTAGCTGTAGGTTTTTGGTTTTGAAGTTGCCCCATCCATATACTACTGGGTATATATTCTGGTGGTTCTCCAAATGCCATAATCTCAGAAAAACGCAGTGTGCCTTTGCTGTCAAAAGCATAAATATTGTGGCTTTGTTCGAACGAACTTTACGTGTAATAAGTACCGCTTTACCCAGATCTTTAGCACTACCTTTAATAGTGTAATAACGGTACACTTTTGTATCTATCGAAGTTTTTGCATGGCTTCGTACTTTAATAAATTGTGCTTTAGTAAGTATCAAATGTTTAGGCTCTATCGTACTTACATTTTTAAATGAAGTCTTATGACCTCTTTCACTGATACTTTTGATTTAGCAAAACTACCTGAAGTAAGACATACCCCAAGCAGTAACAGCAAAGAAAAATTGTTTCATCATTATCCTAACTTAGAAAATAAACCCAAGTCCCAAAGAGAAGATATTGCTCTCTTGACCATTGACATCTTTCATTTGATAATCAGCTTTAATCACTGCCTGATCTGCAGGGAAAAAGTTCAACCCGATTGTAACAATTTCTGTCTGAAAAGTGTCTTCATTACTCCCATCTACTGTACTTTCCACAGGATTATAGTTTTCGTATTGTGCAAAAACAGGCATTTTATAATCTATGCCTATATACTCCACCAAGATCGTATGAAGTATTCACATAATAACCACTTGCTTTTTCAACTGCACTAGTACCTAGTTTTTCTGCACCATCAAGATTAGTTTGTGTATAAACTCCATAGGCAGAAAAGGGTCCATTGTCATACGACGCATGAAGATCAAACATTGTAGTTGTCAATCCTGATACATCTTGAATTTCATCCTCAGGTTCGGATTTTTAAGGTTTGAGCCTCCACCATAATAAACAGAAGCACCTACCAAAAGTCCATTGATTCCTGTATAATCTATACGTCCGACAAATGCAGGATCAAAGGTGCCTTGTTTGCTGACCCTAGTCTTCCATTTCTTATCCATCCACCATTTGGATCTCTAGTATCTTGACTATTTACATTTAATGCATTGATAATACCTACATTATATTCTAAGCCCTATAGTGTCAAATCTACCATATACCATTGCACCATGCTCACGCCAGAGTTGAAGGAATAAGTCTAGTTTCAACTTCTGGTCTCTGTACTGTGTTAAACAATGTTGGTTCATGTCTAAGGTTAACCAAGTCCCATGGGTACCAATTGAAATCCCAAGTCTTAAATTTGCTTCCTGTGATAAGTAAAAAGTCTAGATACATAAACTCTATAATAACTTTACCACCATCTTCGGCATTGGCACCATGTTCAAATTCTATTTCAGTATTGAGTACAATCCAATCGTTGAATTTATATCCAAAATAGGTAATAAAACGGTATACATCTGCAAAATCATCACCATTATCCGGATTGGCATAATACATTTCACCGTACCCACCTATAGAAAGCGGATTTTTTGAAAAATACACTTTAGATGCTGCTGGACCCAACCCACTATATGATTTTTCTGTGTCTACTAGTGTAAACCCACCAGATTGTGATGCTAATACCTCTTCTGTAAGTACTGTGTTTTGCTCTTCAAGTGCTTTGACTCTCTCTTCTAAAGTAGATGCTTGAACTCCAGTTGCCAATATGGCTGCCAAACTTAAAGCCGTAGTAAATCTTTTCATTATTTTTCCTTGTTTTAGTATGTTATAAACTTGATACTTATTATCGAAATCGTAATCTATCGAAAGTTTTCTTAATAATTTATTAAAATGATAATTATTATTATAATAAACTCAAGATCTATATTTTTCTGTATAGCGCCTCTTTAGTCATATCTAGTACTTGGGCACTTTTAATAGTAAAATGCAAAATATCATTTTTTTATAAAACTAACCTTTATTTTATTTAAAGTAGAAAAAACAGCCTGAACATATAATGGCAATCACATATGCACAATTGACGGAAAAATTTGAGACTTCCAGAGTTGTTGCAAACCGTCTACTAAAAGAAATGAGACAATATGGTACAGTTATTCTTCATCTTGTAAAAATAAAGATTATGAACACCATAAAATTGGATTATAAAAGATATAATTTTAACCATGAAAGAAAGTTTAAACATATTTGCAGGGGATTTAAAAAACGCTTTTAAAGACCTCTTTCCCATTATTGTTGTTGTTGCTCTCTTCCAAGGTCTCATCATACAAGCAGTTCCTGAAAATCTCATTTCCATTGTCATTGGTCTTACCATTGTCGCTGTGGGATTAGCACTTTTTATTCGTGGTCTTGAACTGGGTATTTTTCCTATAGGAGAAGGTTTAGCAGTAGATTTTGCTAAAAAAGGTTCTACTTTTTGGCTTCTACTTTTTGCTTTTACCATCGGTTTTTCGACAACCGTAGCAGAACCCGCACTCATCGCCATAGCAGATAAAGCGGCCATTATTTCTCATGGTCTGGTCGATGCTTTTTGGCTTCGTATGACCGTAGCACTCTCTGTTGGATTTGCCATTGCGTTAGGAACACTTACGTATCTTGCTTGGTCATCCTATCGCGTACTACATCATCAGTGGATACATATTAGTCGTCATCGTCACATTCTTTGCCCCTGCTGAGATCATCGGGCTAGCGTATGATTCTGGTGGGGTGACCACATCAACTGTCACCGTACCCCTTGTTGCAGCCTTGGGTATAGGATCTAGCCTCAAGTATCAAAGGGCGTAACCCTGCTATAGATGGGTTTGGTCTCATTGCATTTGCTTCTCTTACGCCTATGATATTTGTCCAGGTCTACGGTATCATCGTCTATAACTTTATGGATGCACCTGTGGCAATTGAAACACTGAGTACCGTAGTCACAGAAGGTGGAAAAGCAGTTGCGAGTACCTACACATTCTCAGCCTATGACACTTTTATGGCACTTGTAGATACCATCAAAGATGTCATGCCCATCCTTGTGGTTATCTTTTTCTTTCAGTACATTATCATCAAAAAACCTGTGGCTCAACTACATAAAATTATCACGGGTATTATTATGGTTATTTTGGGGCTTTATGCATTCATTGTGGGGCTTGAAATGGGTCTGTTCCCTATCGGTGAGACCATCGCCTTTCAACTCACTGAGATGGGCAACAACCTGCTTATCTACCTCTTTGCATTTCTCATAGGTTTTTCAACGACTATGGCTGAGCCTGCACTGCTAGCCATCGCCATCAAAGCAGAAGAGATCAGTGAAGGGAGCATTAAACAAAATGTCCTTAGAATAGTAGTAGCACTTGGTGTAGCTGTGGGGATTGCTTTAGGTTCTTACCGCCTAGTTTCTGGTGACCCTATACATTATTATATCATTGCAGGGTATATGATGGTCATCGTATTTACCTACTTTGCACCTAAGTATATTGTTCCTATTGCGTATGATAGTGGAGGAGTGACTACTTCCACTGTCACCGTGCCCCTTGTTGCAGCATTAGGTCTAGGTTTAGCAGAAAACATAGAAGGTCGAAACCCTCTTATAGATGGTTTTGGTCTTATCGCATTTGCTTCACTTTTTCCTATGCTCACAGTCATGGGGTATGGTATATATGCAAACTATAAATATAACAAGCAATCTAAACTTGAAGGAGAAGTAATATGAAGTTCACCGCACTCATCGTCATCATACAAGACAAAGATGAAGAGGCCGCCATTGAAGCTGCAAAACAGTCTGGTGCAGGATCAGTCACTATTTTGCATGGAAAAACCATAGGGCTCGAAGAGAAAAAAGTTTTCTTTGGTCTGACACTTGAAGAAAATGTTTCTGTTTTACTCTTTGTACTGCCAAGAAAAATATCTATGCATGTGATGAAAGTCTTACGTAAAAAATTTGATCTGGACAACCCTGAGACGAATGGTTTAGCATTTACGCTACCACTTAGTCATGTAGCAGGTCTCGACACCAAAGAGTTACATAAATTTGAAGATGAAATTAAAACAATGATATAAAGGAGTAAAAAATGTTAGTAGAAAAGGTAATGACACCTAAAGAAAAATTGATCATAATCTCACCAATGGCAACCGTTCGTGAGGCAATTAAATTAATGAAAGAGCATAAAGTACGTTCTATTGTTGTTGAAAAACGTTCACATGGAGGGGCATATGGACTAGTAACCTTCAAAAATATATTGCAAAGTATTGTGGCAGAAGATGGTGATATAGACCTTCTTAATGTCTATGACATTGCATCTACACCAGCTTTTTCGGTCTCTACAAAACTTGATGTCAAATATGCTGCTAGAATGATGGTACAAAACAGCATTAAACGTTTACTGGTCATCGATAACAATGAACTCCATGGTATTTTGACTATGACAGATATCATTGGTATTTTGATGGACTCCGTAGAGTAAATTACTTTTTTACGGTAGGGAAAGTAAGAATAAAAGTACTTCCCTCCCCTTTTACAGACTTAAGCCCTATTTTAATTTTGTATTGTTTACAGATAGCAAGGACGATATTCAGTCCTATCCCAAACCCCCCTCGTTCTTCATTGGCTCTCTGGTAGCGTCTGAAGATATCCTCTTGCATATGTTTATCTATTCCTATACCTGTATCTCTGAACTTCAAGTATGTTATCTTTAAGTCTGATGCTTATACTATCTCCTACATCAGAATACTTGATAGCATTGGATAGTAAATTGTCTATGAGCCTATGTGAGGCAATGGTAGGTAAAAAGACTTTCGTGGGCTCAAGACTTAAATGTAAATCTATACGCTTCGAATCTATCAGTTCTTTCATATATTCTACTCTTTCTTCTACAATACTTGCAAAACAGAGTAACTCAGAAGGTTCTTCTTTCCCTTCTAGTCTATAGGTCAAAGTACTATACATGGTACTTAGTCGCTTTGCAGAGGCTTCGAGACGTTTTAGTTTTTTTGGCTCAACGCCCGTGAGTGATTGTATGGTCATCAATATAGCTGAGATGGGGGTATTGAGCTCATGTGTCGTATCTGAGATAAACTTGTCAAGAGACTCTATCTGCTCTCGTACAGGTCTTAAAAACAAACGTCCCAAAAAGTAACCTACAACACCCATAAGTATAAAGGAAAGCACTAAATAACCTATGATTCGTATACGTAATTTTTGCAGTGTTTTCGCAAGGTCATTCTCTTTGAGTACCACATAGCGTACATCAAGATGTTCACTTTTATCTTCTATCACCGTGTAACATTTCATATCTTTGACAAAAAACTCTGTATCAAACCTAGACACTTCCTCTATCTCTGTGTAGAATGGCTTTCCGTTTCTATCATAATATCCTGCTTGAAAACGACAATGTTTTAAATTTTTCAAATAATGCTTTTTATCAAGATCATTCAATAACTCCCCACTATTTGTCATCGCTTTCATAGCTATCTCTCCTGAAAGCATACGAGCTTGGTACATCATCTCAAACTTCATAGCAGACATCATAGAGGCACGACTGTTTTCAAAAAACAAATACCCAATGATACTCAGTAAGACAAATACAGACGATAAATAAAGTGCTAAAAATCTAAAAAGAGATTTTCGCTCATACGATGTTAAAACGATACCCTTCTCCTTTAATGTTGTCAAAATATTCTTTGTCAAACATCTTTCTTAAGTTTTTGATGTAAGTTCGAATGGTTGCATGTGTAGGCACATTCATGTCATCCCACACATTTTCTATGATTTCATCACAAGAGATGATTTTTCCTGTATTTTTAATGAAGTACTCCAATACCTGGGCTTCTTTTTGGCGCATTTCTATGGTATGGTTATCTACTACTATCTGATGGGCTTTGGGGATAAACTTCATCCCATCAAACTCTATCTCTTCTTGTAATCGGTATATCTTTACAATGTGTCCTATGCGTGCGTTCAGTTCTTCGAGTTCAAAGGGTTTTTTTAAGTAGTCATCCGCCCCTAGATCAAAGCCTTTTTTCAAGTCATCTGTACCGGCAAGGGATGTGATGTAAATCGCAGGCGTGGTGTTACCAATCTCACGAAGGTAAGTAAGTATCTCAAATCCATCTATGCTTGGTACATTGACATCAAGGAGTAACATATCATAGTTATTTGAGCCTATGGCATCCAAAGCTTTTTCACCATCAAAAAAACTTTCTACCTCATACCCTTGCTCTTGTAAGAATTCTTCTATAATTTCTTGTAGTATTACATCATCTTCAAGCAGTAGTATCTTCATCTATACACCTTTGTCTTTATTGTAGGGTCATTTTAGCATACTCTATGTGTAAAGGAGTACACAGACACAACTGTGTATAATACAGATAAACTACTCAGTATAGGGAAACACACCATGTCAAATCTTAAAAAATTAATTATACTTACAATGATAACTTTAGTTTCAATGTCAGGATGTACACAAATCGTGACAGCCCCAATCTCTATCGCAGGGAGTGTTGCTAGTTCAGCGGCAAGTATTGTAATACCTGGTTAAAATTAAAAGTATTAAAAACTTTTCGCATTATTTAACTCAGATATCTCACGTACTATTATTGGACGCATAACAAGCAAAGCTTGTCATTGCTACGTTAGCACTAAGCTCTCTTCAGCAGAGTGCTCACGTAATTAGTTACTTAAAAACTTTTCGCATTATTTAACTCAGATATCTCACTTTCTACCATACTGTCTATCATTCGCACATAGAGGTCATTGATGAGATTTGGTGAGAGATCCAGTGAAATGGCTTGTGCTCTTACTTTTGATATCACATCTGAAATCCGGTCTTCCGCTTTGACTTCATCTATACTCGTTTTAAAATGTGCTATTTGTTTAATGTAGTTATTACGTAGCGCTATAAGCTTGACTATCTCTTCATCCACGTTATCTATCTCTTCTCTTGCTTCATCTAGTGTATTACATTGTTTCATTTGCATAAGAGTATCCTTCATATTAGTAAGAATATTATAGCTTAAAATGGATTAATGGGGGAGTGGTAAAAATGTAATGCTATTACATTTTCTAGGGGGCGAACCTATGTGTTCGCCCTTTTAAAAAAGTGGAAATTACTCTACTTCAGCATCGATAACATCGTCATCATCTGCTTTTTTTGCTTCCGGGTTTGCACCACCTTGCTCTTTAGCGTACATAGCTTCGGCTAGTTTGTGACTTTTTTCAGTCAATACTTTTACTTTCTCTTCTATCTGTTCTTTAGTAGCAGAGTCATCTTTCAGTGTCACTTCTAAGTCAGTGATTGCTGCTTCAATAGCCTTCTTTTTCTGCTGCGTCAAAGTTTTCACCAAGGTCAGTCAATGACTTACGTGTTTGGTGAACAAGTGCATCCGCTTGATTTCTAGCTTCTACTACTTCTTTTCTTTTCTCATCTTCAGCTTTATTCGCTTCAGCATCTTGAACCATTTTTTCGATCTCTTCATCAGAAAGTCCGCTCGAACCAGTGATCTTAATCTCTTGAGACTTACCTGTACCTTTATCTGACGCTGATACTGTCAAGATACCATTGGCATCGATGTCAAAGGTTACTTCGATCTGTGGTACACCACGTGGTGCTGCTGGAATGTCTCTAAGCTCAAACATACCAAGTGATTTGTTATCTTTTGAGAACTCTCTTTCACCTTGAAGTACATGAATGCTTACTGCTGGTTGATTATCTTCAGCTGTTGAGAACACTTGTGATTTCTTCGCAGGAATGGTTGTTCCTTTTTCGATGACTTTAGTTGTCACTCCACCTAAAGTTTCAATACCAAGTGAAAGTGGTGTTACATCAAGTAAAAGTACATCTTTCACATCACCCGCTAGTACACCACCTTGGATAGCAGCACCAAGTGCAACCACTTCATCTGGGTTCACAGATTTGTTAAGATCTTTTCCAAAGAATTTTTTCATCTCTTCTTGTACCAATGGAATTCTGGTAGATCCACCAACCATAACGATTTCGTTAATATCTGAAGTACTAAGACCCGCATCTTTAAGTACACTTTGCACTGTTTTAATCGTACTAGCTACCAAGTCACCGATAAGTGATTCAAATTTTGCTCTAGTGATTTTAGTCACTAAGTGTTTTGGTCCACTTGCATCTGCTGTAATAAACGGAAGGTTGATCTCAGTTTCAGTTGAAGATGAAAGCTCTTTTTTTGCTGTCTCTGCTGCATCTTTAACACGTTGGAGTGCCATAACATCTGCTTTAACATCTATACCTGTATCTGCTTTAAATGCTCTGCTACATAATCAATGATCTTATTGTCAAAGTCATCTCCACCAAGGAACGCGTCTCCACCAGTCGCCATCACTTCAACCACACCATCACCTGTTTCAAGTGCAGTAACATCAAATGTACCACCACCTAAATCGTAAACAACGATTTGCTCTGCATTCTTTTTTATCAAGACCATAAGCAAGTGCCGCTGATGTTGGCTCATTGATGATTCGAAGTACATTTAAGACCTGCGATTGTTCCTGCTTCTTTTGTTGCTTTTCTTTGTGCATCATTGAAGTATGCAGGTACAGTCACAACCGCATCTGTGATAGTCTCACCTAGGTATGCTTCTGCATCTTCCTTCATCTTGATGAGTACTTTTGCAGAGATTTCTTGAGGTGTATATGTTTTTCCTGCCACTTCAATTGCACATGCACCTGAACGGTCTACAATGTGGTATGGAAGCTTAGCTTGTGCCTCTTTTGCTTTCTCTTCACTCATCATAAGACCCATGATTCTCTTGATAGAGTAAATCGTCTTCTCTGGGTTAGTAATCGCTTGTCTTTTTGCAGACTCACCTACAAGGATTTCACCTTTGTCTGTAAATGCTACGATAGAAGGTGTTGTATTTTTACCCTCTTTGTTTGCAATAATCTTTGCTTCGCCATTTTCAAACACTGCCATTGCAGAGTTTGTTGTTCCTAAATCTATTCCTAATACTTTTGCCATATTAAATCCTTATTATCTATATTTATTTTATTTTTATTTACAGGTTGAAACCATTGCTGGTCTCAAAATACGATCTTTGATCGTATACCCTTTTTGCATCACTTGCACGACATCACCCACTTCATGATTGTCACTCTCAACTTGCATGATAGCTTGATGTACTTCTGGATTAAACTCACCCTCACAACTCACTTCTTTTATACTGTTTTTTTCAAGTATCTTTTTGAGTTGTTCAAAAGTAAGGTTAACACCCTCTTTCATATTGGTAAGTACTTCAGAACTTCTCTTCAGAACTTTCCATAGAAGCTAATGCATTCTCAAAAGAATCCATCACTGCAAGAATGTCTTTTGCAAAACTTTCATTTGCATAAGCAACTGCATTTGATTTGTCTTTTTCTAAACGTCTCTTTGTGTTTTCAAAGTCAGCATGTGCCCTTAGGTACTTATCTTTATATTCTGCAGCTTCAGCAAGTGCAGCCTCTAAAGGATCAACTTCTACAGTCTCCTCTTCCTCGACAAGTTCTGTCTTGGCTACCTCTTCTTCAGTCTGAGACTCTTCAATATTTTCACTCTCTTGACTCATAAACAGACCTCCTTTATTTAAAAATGATTACATTTATTTCAAATGTCTGAAAACATTATACAGCATTGAGTGTATATTTGTCAAGTACTACCTTAGTCTATATGACTAAACTATGGAAAATAGTACCCTCGCCCCTATATTTTCAACATAATACACGTAAAGTAAAAATCTAAAAAGTTATTGGATGATTAAAAAAACAGAACAGAGGCTATAGAACATATACAGCACGATACTAGAAAATATATGGTTATACCAGTCATTAAAATAACCAAAAATTAAAGAGGGGACAAATACGAACACAACCCAAACCGGTGAGTGATGTACAAAATGTATTAAAACAAAAAGTACAGAGGTCATGATATTAGCCAAGGAAAAATAAAATAAGAGCCTTTTCATCAGAGTGTGATAATAGTCATACCTGAATATCGATAGATTGTTCTTGAAAGAGTGAAGTGAAATGTAAATAAGGATAAAAAAAGAGGCTACTAATATTGCTGCCCCATTTAGTAGCGCAACTGCCAAAAGGAAGTTGGGCTATATGTTGGGTATTAGTTTCTAATACCAAGATCTGCTTTGATAGTGTTCCATCTTGTAAGATCTGTCTTTTTAAGGTATCTCATAAGTCTTCTTCTTTGACCTACTAGCTTAAGTAGTCCCAGTCTTGAAGAATGATCTTTTTTATTTGTTTTAAGGTGATCTGTAAGATACGTAATTCTCTCAGTGATAAGAGCTACTTGTACTTCTGTTGAACCTGTGTCGCCGTCTTTTTTAGCATATTTAGCAATGATTTCTGCTTTTTTCGCCTGATCTAAAGCCATAATGACCTCCTGATTGGTATAAATTCTCAAAATTGAGTGCGGAATAATAGCATATTAAACTTAATTAGAGTAAAATAGTCCTAATTAACTTTAACATAAGGCCATCCCATGCTACTCACACGTGCAAGCGAATACGCACTACTTACTTTAGATGTGCTTCAGAAAGCTGATGTGCCTATGGGTGCAGAACAACTTGCTAACGAACTCTATATTCCTAAAAGTTTTTTAGCAAAAATATTACAAAGTCTAGCCAAACAAGGCATATTGGAGTCGCACAAAGGTGCACATGGCGGCTTTAAACTTGTAAAGAAAATGAATGAGATCTCTGTAAACGAGCTTATCTTTGCTGCCGAGGGGAAAACCCCACAGGTTTTTGACTGTACAAGCTACACCGACTCTTGTCCCAATGGTGCCATAGGCACCTGTGCCATCTCTCCTTTTTTAGTAAATTTTCAATCCAAAATTGATGATTTTCTTAATGGTATGATGCTTAGTGACATACTTTAAAAATTCTCTTCTTTTACATTTTGGTCGATCATATCGACCCTATGCTACAATACAACATGATTAACTACCTAAATAAGGCACACATTTATGCAACACATTTACCACCTCTCACACATTGACCTAGATGGTTATGGCTGTCAGTACCTCTCACAACAATGTTTCCAAACGATAGATTGCTATAATGCAAACTATGGGCCTGAAGTCCCTGCACGTCTTGGTGAAATCGTAAAAAAGATAGAGCAAGATAAGTTTATACATGGGGACAGTGTAGAGGCTCTTATCCTCATTACTGACCTCAATCTCACAACCAAAGAAGGTGCGTGGATAGAAAAAGAAGCCATACGCATAGGTGCAAAACTTCAACTCCTTGACCATCATGCCACTGGAGCAAATGCAGCAGAGCGATTCGCTTGGTATAAGCTAGACACCACACGTTGTGCGACGCTCATCACTTACGACTGGTTACAGACCCACTATAACTTCGACAAAACGAATGAACTGGCCACCATAGTTAAAGCCATCAATGCCATAGACATCTGGGTCTCAGATGACGAACTATTTGAGTACGGAAAAGTGATGTTAGGTATGATTTCTGGTGCAAGAGAGATAGGACGCATACTCTTTCCTGCTTATGACAGAGCCTTTAAACTCTCCATGATAGAAGCTGCCAAAAACAGAGTAGATAACACCGATGCTGCCATCAAACTAGATGATGACCTGCACCAGATAAAAAAAGCCTTCTTCAAAACAGAAGTCAACGACACCAAAGACAACTTAGTTGCCAACTTCGTCACTAACCTCCTCACAATAGACCGTCAGCGACTCACCATAGACTACAAAGGCCACAAAGGCATCTTGGGTTACAATGTAGGAAACGCATCTATCATAGGTAATGCCTCCATGGTAGCCAACGAAGACTACGACTTCTATATGGATGTCAACTTCAGAGGAAACTTCTCTTTACGAAGCAACAATAAACTAGACGTCTCTGCCATGGCAGCCCACATAGGAAACGGCGGAGGACATGTCAATGCCTCTGGCGGTAAGATAGACGGCTACAAAGACTCATTTGTCTATGCTGACGTGCGTAAGTTTGTGCAAGAGTATATTGATGAAAAATGTAGCTAAAACTTTCATCTAGACACTTTAGCTTTTTTCGTATAGAAATTAACCCTACTACACTGTACTCTCTCCAGCCTATATCTTCACTCTTGATTGTAATGCACGTGAGAGTGACATAATATCTATATTTTCTAACTCTACTCCTGTGGGTACCCCTTGGGCTATTTTGGTAAAATGTATCCCCAAACCTTTTAGTTTATCTTCTATGTAAAGTATCATCGTGTCTGTGGCGATGCTTGGAGGAAAGGCAAAGATGATTTCATCTACCCCACCTACCGCATAAAAAAGGTGTGCTTCATCCATGTCTCGTACTTCACTTACCACATAATACACACCATCAAATTGCCTACTCTCTTCTATGGTTAAAATGTCTTTAGCAGACTGTACAATACAGAGTTTACTAGAGTCTCGGTAAGGGTCAGAACAGATACTACAGAGCTCATCTACACTCATGTTATGGCACTTTCCACACTTCTGTATGGTATTGATACCCGTTTCAAGGGCATGGGCAAGTTTCATCGCCGCAAAGCCATCTTCCATCACGGCATAGTATGCCATACGTATCGCTGACTTTTTACCAACAGAAGGTAAAGACTGAAAAGCATCTACAAGGTTTTCAAATGCTTCTATCTTATAGTGTTTAGGCATTAATCTCTCATATAATCTGAAGCTTTAGAATACTCAACCACAGACTTGATGAAAGTCACCACTTTTTGATGTTCAGGATGTGCATCATAAGCGTCAAGTCCCTCTTTACTTTCAAACACTGCGATGATACTCAAGTCCATCGCTCTGTCAGCTTCTACGAAATTGACACCCACGTCTATACTTCTAAGACTCGGTATAGCACCCATAAGGTTTTCAAGCATTTGTTTGGCTTGGATAATGTTCGCTTTTTTGTTTTCTTCTTTAAACTTAAACATGACTATATGGACAAGCATTGTTAAGCCTTTCATACTATTTTCGTGATTATAACTAAATTATGGTAGAATTCGCAAAAAATATACCCTTTTTTTAGGAGATTAGCATATGACAGAATTAGATTATTATGAAGTACTAGAAGTGAGCCGTGATTGTTCAGGTGCTGTACTTAAAAAAGCTTATCGTAAGCTGGCTATGAAGTACCACCCAGACCGAAATCCAGATGACAAAGAAGCTGAAGATAACTTCAAAGTAGTCAATGAGGCCTACCAAGTCCTTTCAGATGAAGAAAAACGTGCGGTGTATGACCGTTATGGCAAAGCAGGACTTGAAGGCCAAGGTATGGGTCGTGGTGGCTTTGGAGGAAGTAACATGGATGATGTAATGGATATGTTTAACTCCATGTTTGGTGGAGGTGGATCTAGAGGTTTTGGTGGTTTTGGACAAACACGTAAAGACTCTAACCAAAAATATCCACTTGACTTTGAGATAGAACTGGAACTTGAATTTCACGAAGCCATATTTGGGTGCAAAAAAGAAGTAGACATGACGTATAAAACGTCATGTGAGGACTGTGAAGGAACAGGTGCAAAAGATGCGAAACTAGAGTCTTGTGACTACTGTGGCGGTCAAGGTCAAGTCCTTATGCGCCAAGGACCTATGCAGTTTGCACAAACTTGTCCAAAATGTAAAGGACAAGGACAAAGCATCAAAGAGCCATGTGGAAGTTGTTCAGGTCAGGGATATCATGTAGAAGAAGATACTGTGACAATCACAGTGCCAGCAGGTGTCGACTCCGGTAATCGTCTAAGAGCACCAGGCTATGGTAATGAAGGAAGAAACAATCAACGTGGTGACCTCTACATTACCTTTGCTGTGAAAGAGGATGAAAACTTTGTCCGTAATGGTAACGATATCTACATAGAAGTACCTGTTTTCTTCACCCAGTCTATACTAGGAGAAACTATTTCTATACCTACGCTTGATGGTGAACTTGATCTTGAACTCAACATTGGTACAAAAGACAAGGAACAATACACCTTTCCTAATGAAGGTGTGGCAGATGTCCACTCTGGGAAGAAAGGTCGTCTTATTGCACAAATACAACTTGTACTTCCTAAGAAAATAAGTGACGAGCAAAAAGAACTCTTAGAAAAACTTCAAGAAAGCTACGGACTAGAGAGTCGCCCGCATAAAAGTACATTTGATGATGCCTTTGACAGAGTAAAGTCTTGGTTTAAGGGATAAGATTATCCTTAAATCCATAAAGGGTAATCTAGATTACCCTTTGATGCAATACTACTTTAGTCTCTGATGTACTATAGTCAGCCCCATCCTTACGCTTATCATAGGCAATAACATATACTTCATCCCCACTTTTCAAATAATTATTTTCTCCAAATTCTGCATATGCTGTTGCCCCTATTGAGATAAGTGCCTGCTTGGGATATTGTGTTGTTTTTAAATGTGCAGCTATATCTTCAAGTGGGCCAAAGTCTTCCTGGGTATTCATCTTCTCTATTAGCCAATCTTTAAGCTTTGTGTAGAAATAAGAGTAGCCAAGGAGTGGGGCATCGACACCATAAGGATGCACTACTCCATCGCGCTTCACAAAAGAACAGAGATGATAGTTATCCATCACACCTCCCTCTTCAAAACGGTCTATCTCGATCCACTTGTTCGCTATACCTTTAGAGTTTAATCCCCAGGATTTTTTTTCAGAGATCTTTTTAGCTCCTTCTTTTCGAATGGTACAGTCATTAAAAGTAGTAAATTTTTTTGCTATAAGATCTACTACTTTTTGGTTTTCCTCGTAACGTATATCAAACAGCACCGCTATCTCAGGTTCTACTTGAGCATTAGCTTCGTATGTGGGTAATTGAAGAGTGTCTGTGCCTATAGAATACAAACCTAAAAATGAATCCGAGTGTGGCAGATAAAAAGGGAAAATTCCCTTAGGAGCATCCACTTCAGCAGTAATGACATCTTGAAAGTCTTTAAGTTCACCTGCTTGTTCTAAGTGATGTGCAAAGTTACCTGCAACCCCTAAACATATGACATCTTGTAATTGCATAAAAATATCCTTTGATAAAATAATCATAGTATATCTTAACCTTGTGCCCTTAAAGTACAATTTATTTTTCATTAATTTAAACACTTTATAATTGAATAAATAAATACAAAGGATTTAACATGTCAATACTAGAAAATGAAATACAAAAAAAACAACATAACATTGCACGACAAATAAAAGAACTATTTGAAAATACTATGGATATGTTTGATATGGATATACCAGAAAATAATGACAAAGCTGCTGCTATTGAGATTCATAAAGTGATGCAAAAGACCTTAGATTTATTAAAAATAGAAATTGACAAAGGTACATATGATTAGTATTAGATAAAAAAGAAAAAGTGATTAGGTAATCTTACTATTCATATCATAGGCTTTTAACTTAAGCACAATTAAATAAGTAATATTATAAATCAATAATTTTATATTGAAATATCCTTTGATAAAATGATTAATAGTTTATCTTAAATGCTGAGTATAGTGTATTTTGAAAATGATGAATAGGTTTAGAAAATATACATTTGCTACATAAATGTCAGCAAATGTATGAGAAAGGTTACATTTTTAACAGTGTTTAGTTACCTGCTACTACGTCTTTAAGTGTTTTACCCATTTTAAATTTAGGAGCAGTATGTGCTGCTTTTGTATATGTTTTGTCACTTCCTGGTACTTTACCAGTTTTCTCTGCTACATCTACAGTAGAAAATGTTCCAAAACCTACTAAAGATACTGTCTCTTTTTTCACAAGTGCTTCAGTCACTGATGCTATGAATGCTTTTACCGCTCTCTCTGCTGCTGATTTACTTTCAAACTCACCATTTTTTTGTACTAATTCTACGAAATCTGATTTTGTCATTCTTCTTCCTTTTATTTTAAGATGCAGTTATTATAGCACAAGATAATATTAAGTCAAGCTAAAATAATGAATAAATGCCCTTATTTAGGCACTTGAAGAGAAAAAATAATACTTTTTATAAAATAATTCACTTAAATAGTTTTATTATTAAAAATATGTACAATTTTATTGATTTATGAGAAGATGGTGCGCACGAGAGGATTTGAACCTCCACACACATAAGTGCATCAGCCCCTCAAGCTGACGTGTCTACCGTTCCACCACGTGCGCATAAATATAGTTGAAGTACTATAGAAACTTTAAAACTGAGGGATTACACCCTTGTCGCCGAAGCAACAGAGATGTAAGTTGTCTTATCCAATAAACGGGTTAGCGTAAAGTGCGATAAGAGCAATAACAAGCGTATAAATAACTTGTGCTTCGATCATCGCAAGGGCAATGAACATTGTAGTCATGAGTTTACCACCAAGACCTGGGTTTCTTGCAGTACCAGCGATAGTTGCAGCAGCAGTATGACCCATACCGATAGCACCACCAAGAGCAGCAAGACCAAGACCAACACCAGCAGCAACTACTGAATATGCTTTAATCATAGATTCACCATCTGCTTCACCAGCAAATGCAACAGCACCAAGTGCTAAGAAAAGTAAGAAAAACTTTTTCATTTTAATATCCTTAAATTAATGGGCTTAAAGTCCCCTTCGACTGTCTTCAAAGTCTTTTCGGATAGCGTAAATGATGTCTCCATCACCAACAACCACATAAATGCAAGCTGTTTCCCTACTAATCACTTTATCAACGCGAGATTATAGCCAATAATGATTTAATCTATACTAAAAAAAACCATTTTACTTTTTATTTAACTTTTGTATTCTCTTCCATTTTTAGAGACGCAGGATCCATATACTGTTCAAATCTGCATTCGTGAGTGTCTGCTGCATCAAAGTTGGCCTGTGAAGATCAAGAGACTTAAATTCATGATCTTCTAAGAAGCTCCATAAATTCAAAAATATCTGAAGTGATCACAAACTTACCCTCCGTGACCCTTAACTTCTTAAAGTGTTGGAGAATGGTCTGTGTTGTTTTATTTTCACTTTGTTCTATCTCATGATATCCAAATGCGATGATATAGACACCGGCTTGAGATGCGGACTCCACAAAATTTTGGATTCTTCTTAGTGCATATTCATCAGTTGGAAAGTTTTCCAAATTAATCAACACAAGTTGATACGTCTCTTTAAGCTTCGATTTTTGGTTATGCTGATCTATAGTTGGTCTATTGCAACACAACAACTCTTGATGACGAGAGACAATAGTCTCTTCAAGTTCTTTAAAAAGTCCAGATATCATCTCTGGATTGTGTGCTATCTTATAAAGTTGCATGTACTGTAAAGGTGAAAGATGATAAAACTTTTTTTTACCAAAATCAAAAAGATTTATGTTTAAACTCCCATGGGGCATACTAGATAGCATCTCAAGACAAAGACTCTCTAGTAAATTGTCAGCTTTGCCTTCTGAATCTTTGTCATATAATAAACAAAATCCACCATCACTAGAATTAGTATATAATGGGATAATGCTTTCTTCATTATGTAAGTCTCCAATATGAAATCCCCATGGAAATGCATAACTTTTATCTTCATACGCCATACTATATGCTCACTTGTGTTTTTGCCGCATTATATCACTATTTTGATTAGGGAAGCTCTCTCTCTTTTTATTATTTGATTATATTATTTATTGTTGATTTGTTTTAAGTTTTTTTGATATACTATAAGCAAGAAGAGTTGATTCTGAGATGCTATATTAGATACCGTCTCTATCACTTCTACTCATTATTAATAATGGGGTAACGATATATAATTCAAGGAGAAATAGTAATGAACAAAGAACTTAAAGAGCAATTGGAAGGTGTAGTAGCACTTGTTAGTAAGGTAATGGCTGATCCAGATATTGACATTGAATACTGTATACCTGAAGTGGCAACAACTGCAGAAACTTGTGATGTATCGGGAGATCCCTATATTTTAGTAAATTATGTTGTGTCTATAAATAACGTACGTACACGTAAAATCCGTTTAGGCAAAACTTATCTCAAGAAAACACCTGAAGAGATAGCAAATTTAGTTACGTTTTCTATAGAATCGTTCAAAGGTGAGATAGATTCCGTAGAGTTCGGTTAAAGAACTGCATTGTCATTTAGTGACAATGCATAAACATAGTGAATGCGATTTATAAAAAGGATAGATAATGACACAAGAAATTCAAGAAAAATTAGAAAATGTAGTAGACCTTGTAGACAAGGTTTTGACAGATCCAGATATTGAACTTAGTTACTGCATCCCTGATGTTGCAATGACCACAGAGAATCCTAACGTATCTGGTGATCCATATATCCACGTGAAGTATATGGCTAATGGGACAACTTTACATGAACAAAACGTACCTATTAAGCACAACTATCTTAAAAAAACACCTGAAGACATAGCTAATCTTATTACCTTCTATGTTGAACAGTTTACAGAACAAATTGACACAGTTGAATACGGTGCTCAGTAAAAGCTATAAACCAAAAGAAGGTTTATAGTATTTGACTTATTCTCATGTTAAAACATGAGAATAAGACTCTTACAATTTTTGGATTAGTCTCAATTTTACTTTCTTATGCCAAAAACTCAGGTGTAGCCAACTCCACTTTTTTCCCTTTTTGCTCCATCACAACAACAGTAATATCATCACCTTCACTATAGCGCTCTGAGAGATTATTGACACGATCTTTAGCTACTTTTGAAATGTGTAATAGGGCATCAAAGCCATCAGGCATTTCAACAAAAAGCCCAAAGTCCACGATACGTTTTACTTTTCCTTCATAGCTTTTCCCTACTTTATATTCCATCTGTTTTTTAACAGGTGTGGAAGCAATACTCTCAATGTGGGCTTTAGCAGCAGCTACCTTTTCTTTGTCTCCACCAGAGACTTTTACACCACCTACATCACTGTCAAGGTCAATATTCACTTCAAATTTTTCAATTATCTCACTGATAGTTGCGCCTGCTTTACCAATGATATCCACTATCTTAGAAGGATGAATACTAAAGTTTTCTATACTTGGAAGTGCAAAACTTGTTTGTATGTTTTGAGCAGCATTTTCCATAAGTTCTAAGAATATGTTTTTTACCTTTGGTTGCTTTACCCAATGCATCTTTCAGTACGGCCATTTCAATGCCACCTAATTTTATGTCCATCTGTAAGGCCGTAATACCATTTGCTGTACCAGCCATTTTAAAGTCCATATCACCATCATGGTCTTCAAGTCCCATAATGTCTGTAAGTACAGCATACTTAGCACCATCGGTCACTAGCCCCATAGCAATACCTGCTACAAGCTTAGTTGTTTCTACTTCGGCAGCACGCAAGCGCAAGTGATCCACCACAGATGGTGGCCATTGAGGAAGAACCATTTGACTCTAAAATTTCAGATACAATACGTATACTTCCATCAAAGTCTAAAGGTATAGTAGGTTCTATAGCCCGTTTTCCCAAGTTACCGTGTCCTAATTCACGACTCCCTGGAGCACCTATGTACTTGGCTTCACCTACAGAATAACCAGGGAAATTGTAATGCACCATAAATCTCTCAGAAAGGGCATTTTTCTCTGTGATAAGTTCATACATTTGTGCATCTTTTTTATCACCAATTGTAACCGTAACAAATGCTTGGGTTTGTCCACGTGTAAAGAGACATGAACCATGTACTGAAGGTAAAAGATTTGTCTCTATGCTAATAGGCCTTACCTCGTCTAAGGCTCTACCGTCTGCACGTTCATTTTTCTCTAGTATCATTGTACGGACTACTGATTTTTTGTAACGTTCCAATACATTAGTAACCAACACTTTATCTGCTTCTTTGCCCTCTGTCTCGAGAGTTTCCAAAATACGTGTACGTATTTTTTTAAGCTCAGAAGAACGTTCAGACTTTGCCATATGTGCAATGGCTTTTTCTACGTCTTTTGCATAGTTACTTTCTATATACGCATATAGTACTTCATCTACTTTGTCTTCTGTTAAAGGAAGTACTAAAGGTTGTCTCATCAAAGGTGTAAATGCTTCTGCATAGGCTGATGTCGCTTTTTCTATGGATTCAGCAGCCATCGTTATGACATCCACTAGTGCGTCTTCAGAAAATTCATTAGCAGATTGCCCATATTCACTTTCACTTGCTAAGGTACGCATCTCAATCATCACAACATCTTTACCTGCACCTACAACGAGTAAATCCAATTCTGAATTGGCTTGTTGGCTGAGTGTTGGGTTAATGACAAGGTTGTCGCCCTCAGTCCCTATACGTACAGCTGCGATACTTGTAGATACTGGCACATCTGATACAAACAATGCAGCATTGGCTGCATGAAGTGCTGCCACCTGCATATCTACATCTTCATCTGAACTCACTACCATAATTGAGATGTTCAAGGGGTAATGAAACCCTTGAGGAAACAATGGACGCAAAGAACGATCAACAATACGAGAAGTGAGTGTTTCAAAGTCACCAGGCTTTGTCTCTCTTTTAATAAATCCTCCAGGGATCTTAGCTGCAGCATAAGATTTTTCCATGTATTGCACAGTTAAAGGTAAAAAATCTTCCTCTACAGCTTTTTCATCTATGGCCACAGCAGCTATGAGTACTGCCTTTCCTTGGGTGTACATGACTGCACCCGCAGCTTGTTTTGCTACTTTATTAAAAGCATATTTTTCTTGAAGATTATTGACGTTTATCTCTATGGTTTGTTCATTCATCTATTTTATTATCCTTATGGGGTTCTTTTTTATTCATTTGTGCGGTAACAATCTTTTCAATCTCTTCAAAAGGTAGTGACTCAAAGTTTTTATAGTAGTATTCTATCGAAATATAGTCTTGTATCTTATGAGGGCAAAATACACCATCACATACTGCAAGCAGATTTTGATATACCGTTTTATCTAAAATCGGTGTGGCTATGTAAATATTTTTTGCACCACGGGCAATAACAGACTTCAAAGCCACCATCATTGTCAGCCCTGTTTCTATGCATTCATCTACTAACACCACATACTTACCTTTGAGAGAAATCAAGTCTCTCCCTTTACGATATTTATAAACATAAGCTAATACATCTTCCTCATATTTACGGTGTGCTTCTGCATAAACATAGTCTTCATTGATACCAAAAGAATCTATGAGCGCTTTATGCATGACTACTTCTTCAGTTTCAGATATCATAGCAATTGCTAATTCAGGATTATTGGGTGCTAAAATGGGTTCGGTAAGTAAAATATCCATTTGTGCGTTTACTTTTTTTGCAATTTGATCTGCAAAAAATACCCCTCCTTCACTCACCCCTACAATTACTGTTTTATTTTGAGACAATAACTCTAAAGGGAGTGTTTCTATGAGTTGATTTGAAGCATCTTGTCTATCTTCAAATTGAGCATTAAGGTTTAAATCGTTGGACATAGTCTGCTCCTGGAAATTGTTTACTGATTTCTTGTTCATCAAAAGTATAACGAAACTCTTCTATGTACTTTATCAAAAGCTTATATGCAAAATTAATTTTCTCCATCTGTGCAGGATCTCCGCCTACGTCTGGATGGTTTTTTTTAGCCAAAAAGTAATACTGCCTCTTAACATCCTCTCTGGTAATAAGTTTTGGTAAGCCCAAAATGTCTAATGCATTCTCTATTTCTTCTATGGCACTTAGCATTACTTTTGTGCCCCTGATCCGACACCGCCAAATGGCACGAAATTAAACTGTACATAAAAGTTATTTTCTTTTGTGAACCCAATAGGCCTAGGAGTGATCACTTGTCGTATAGAAGCAGACATATTCCAACAATCTCGATTATACGTTCCCCCAAGTCTCCACTGTGTACTTGCAGCCTCATCAAGATCATAAATTAAGCCACCCTCTATACTTACTCTTTTATTCCACATGTATCCAAAATTAAAATTGATATCATTTGCCGTTGTTGTTGTACTATCATCTTCCAATTGCTGTTTATACGTATGCCCTAACGTAAAATGATACTCAGGTTTATGTAATGAGATTCTAGAGGAAGATTCTCTTATTTTTCCAAATTCATGTGCATAATTGATATCATTATAAAATTGCCATTGATTCCAATTATATTGCATTTCATTACTTAAGTCTGCAAATTTATAAGATCTATTGGGATAATACTTTTGTGAAAGTCTTTGATAAAATTTTAAACTCATATTATCATCATAAAAATATTGACCCATTGACAGAGCATAATGTTCTTCAGGAAGACCTACAGAAAACAACTCTTGTTGTGTTTCATCCAATGCATCAAATGCAACAGGTTTTTGATTTTCATCTCCTGGTTTAACATAAGATACAGCCGGCTGCAACACATGGATAAACGTGTCATATTTTTTTGTCAGATCAGTAAATAATTTCGCTTTATGTATGTTACTATAATAACTAAATGCATCATTGGTATAATTACCATTGCCAAAAAAGAATTTACTGTAGTAAAACTCTTCTCCTAATGAAATATTGAGAAAATCATCAAAAAAAGAAGTGGTGAATTCCAGTGGAATTTTGACTTCTGCTTGCTTAAGGGTCGAGCCCTCACTTCTGTCAAAATTATTGATATGTGCATCGACAGCATAAGTAAAATTATCCCAAACAAAGTGGTTTAAATATTTATGCCACTGTATACTTGGTAGTATTTGCAAGGTATCATCATTATTTTCTTCACGTGTATCAATAAAATATTTGGCATTCAAACCTGTATAATGGGTATCGTTGTACAAAAAGTAATTGAGTTTAGACTCTTGCAGTGGCGTTAAACCAAAAGATGTCAACTGTGTTTTTTGTAAGTTCAGATAATCAATATCATTCAAATACGTTGCATTCAGATACAAGCCATCTGTATATTCTTCAGGTAAATACTTTCTTATTACCTGAGAAGACCTATAGTTAAATTCTGCACCATAATGGTCACGACCTGTTGTATTTTCGCTCTCCTGATAAGATTTAAAATCATTGAAATATCCTACCCTAAACTCTCCAGAAGAGTATGGGCTGTCTACAAAACGAAATGTACTGTAAATTCCCAAAGATCTACTTGTACGTATCTGAGGGTTAACCTCTAAATCCATACTAGGGTTAATCGCCCAAAAAAGAGGTTGTTCATAAACAAAACCTTCTGTTTCTCCATATCCCATAAGTGGAAAAAGTAGACCTGAACTTCTCTGGTTATTTGTCGAAAATGCCAAGTAAGGGGAATAAAAGATAGGAACATCCCGAAAATAAAGTTTTGCATCATACACTTTCATATACTCTTCTTCACTATCGTAGCTAGAATGCGTAAAAAGCATTTTCCAAAGTGGGTCCATTGGATTACATGAAGAAAGTATACTGCTACCTAAAGTATAATTTCCTTCTGCTCGGTGTGCCTTGTCACTCAAAAGCCATACGTCATTTTCAGAACTCAAAAAAAGTTTTTTAAAATGTACTTCTTTCGTATCTGTATCTATCTCCATGTGATCGGTATGTTCTTTGGTGCCTTGGTACCCTATCATTTCAACATTGCCCTTTAAAACAAGTCGTTTTGTTTCTTTACTGTAGGTTGCAGAAGATGCTTTGATGACTGAGTTATCATAATACACCATCACATCCTGGGTTGCTGTCACAGTTGTTTTAGTAGAAGTAACAAACTTCGCAGTCACTTCCATCTTTCCTTTTTCTTCTTCTGAGTGAAGAGAAAGTGTACTTAACAAGACACATAGAAAGAAAAGATAAAAAGTTTTATGCATCTACAACGACACACTTTGACAATTTGTCATGCAGTGTTTGTTTTAGCGGAAGAAAAAATGCCAAGAGAAACCCTAGATAAAATAGCACTTCAGAAGTGATACGAAGCATTGACCTCAACAAAGCCATTAAAAACGTCACTTTTCTTCCTGATTCATCGACAACTTTTATTTTCATCACATATTTACCAAGCGTCATACCATTTTGCCAGACCAACACAGCATGATATAATACTTTAAGACTTAAAACCATTAAGAGATTATCTGCTAAAAAATGATTAATCTCTTCTTGAAAAGTACCAAGAGCGTCAGGAGTCATTACTGTTGGTACCTGTGAGGCTATCATCATTAATTGATCATAAAAAATCGCAAGTAATAAAATAATAATAACTAGATCATCTATGACAAAAGACATGGTTCTCTTTGCTATACTGGCAATGGGCAGTGTACTTTCTTCAGTCATTTTTATCTCTAAAGTACTTGATAAGCAATGTCAGTACGACACTGCTTACCTACAAAGTGCACTTGTCCAACAAGCAAATAGGCATTTTTTTGTGCTTCCTTGATACTATCCCCAAGACCTACACACACGAGTACACGACCACCAGAAGCATAGAGCTTGCCATCATCTCCACGTGTGACACCAGCATAGGAAATATGTGCATTTTCATTTAACTCTTCATGGTAAATGTCATCTACAATAATCTCAGCTGGCGGAGTACTATTATAAGGGTAGCCTTTAGAAGCCATCACCACACCCACAGCGTATTTGTCATGAAACTCAATATTTGCATTTGCTAAGTCACCTGTGGCTGCTTTATAGAATAGTTCAGAAGCGGGAGACTTGAGCAGTGGCATAAGCTCTTCACACTCTGGGTCACCAAAACGGACATTATATTCTAAGATGATAGGCTCACCTTTGACCACCATCACACCAATGAAAAGTACCCCTGTAAACGGCATACCCTCCGCTTCCATACCTTTAAGTGTAGGCTCGATGACTCTTTCGTTTAATTTACGGTAAATCTCCTCATTCACTAATGGTGTAGGTGCATAGGCTCCCATGCCACCTGTATTTGGACCTTGATCATTGTTAAGCAGTCTTTTATGGTCTTGGGCTGCAGGAAGTACCACATAATCTTTCCCATCACATATGGCAAAGACTGAAAGTTCATACCCATCTAAAAACTCTTCTACAACGATGCTTGTACCTGCATCTCCAAAAGAGTTGCCAGAGAGCATCTCTCCCGCTGCCTTCTTGGCTTCATCGTGGCTTTGAGCTATAATGACCCCTTTACCACCACACAGACCATCTGCCTTTACAACTATAGGTGCTTCCAGTGTTTCTATGAAACTATAAGCATCTTGTAAAGAATCTGTCTCTATATACGCAGCAGTTGGGACATGATGACGTGCTAAAAAGTTTTTCATAAAGATTTTGGAGCCTTCAAGCTGCGCAGCTTGTGCTGTAGGACCAAAAATGGTTAATCCTCTAGCCTTAAACACATCCACGACACCTTCCACAAGAGGACCTTCAGGACCTACGATAGTAAGCTTAATGTCGTTAGCTTCCACAAAATCAGCAAGTTTAGTAAAATCTGAAATATCTAAATTCACACCCAACTCATCCGTAGCACCATTTCCAGGAGCAAAATAAATCTTCTCGACATTCGCATCTTTACTCAGTGCCAAACCTATAGAATATTCTCTACCACCTGCACCTAAAATCAGTACGTTCATTTATTGCTCCAAAAAATTATATCCACATCAGGGACGTTTAGTAGTAACGAGAGTTGTGCGTAGAGGGTTTTCCAAAATGTATGAAGTCGAACTACCCGTTCGTCGATAGCATTTTGGGAAAACCTGTACGTCCAAATATCCTTACTAATAAATGCCCCGGGTGAGCGTTCTGTGTGAGTCGGCCCTAAATAGCCAACGGTGCAGGAGAGAGTCTCTCTTTAGGGGATGGATTCTCATTTACAAAAGTAAACTCAAACGAAAACTTCCACACACCAAGAGACTACATGTCCCACTAAGATTAATGTTGGACCCCAAATACAGTAGTCGCATCACCTAGGTTAGATTTATTATAACCTATTTGGAGTTAATATCTCTTTTGCTTTGTCTATACAGGCATCTATAAGTGGCGTATCTGCTACCTTATAACGAGCATTTAGAGGTAAATGCTCTTGTGTGGCATTCCCTATTACAACTGCTGTATAGCTTTCATCCCACTCAAAGTTTTCTAAGAAACAATGTATAGTCGAAGGTGAAGTGAAAATAATGATGGCATTTTTTAAAGGTGCATCTTTTAGTTCATACGACACGCAAGATGTATCATATATCACTTGTTCACGTAGTATTAATCCTGCTTTTTCTAAAAAAGACTTAGAGTCAAAAGAGATGACTTTAGGTCGTAAGTACAAAATCTTACTGTGCTTAAATCTTGCAACAATGTCACCCGCTAAAGTTTCTGCGTAAAATGACTCTGGCTGATAAATCACTTTCCCTCCTAAATGCACTATAGCATTTGCAGTGGCTTTGCCTATCGCGATACAAGGGATGTTCTTCCACTTCTCATCAAGTAGTTCAGCACTTTTCACCGCTTGTTTAGATGTAAACATAAGTGTATCACAGTCTGTAAAATCTAATCTCACATCTAATAAAGAAAAACGTATCATAGGAAGATGTATCGTGCCTTCCTTAGGAGTAGGAGAAAGAAGATAAATAGACATTTTACTCCTTTTTAGCCTTTTTAATCAATGTGTTTCCATACAACATCGCTTCATTCATGTGTTCATCATCATAAGGATCGAAATGCGGAGTGATGACCCATCTTTTCTTTTCGTCTAAAAGCTTGATCTTATCTTCCACTTCATCGGCAATACTGTGCGCTTCAAGCAAAAGAATTTTGGGGCGTAACACCATGTGAAACTCCACATAGTTGGTAGTACCATCCGTACGAGTTTTAAGCCAATGATGGCTTGTCACTTCTGGATGATCAACAATAATCTGACGAATATTTTCAACAGTATCAGCCTCTAAGGAACGGTCTAAAAGTATCTCAACCCCCTCAACTATAATCTCATAGGCAGAATAAATAATATAAATACCTATACCAAAGCCGATAATGGCATCTATGCTATCAATCTCTGTCATATAGACAAGCACCAATGCCACTAAGACAGCAGCATTAGACCATAAATCTGTCTTATAGTGTAAAGCATCTGCTTTGATAACTATATTGTCTGTTTTCTTCGCTACCTTCAAAAGGTACTGCACTAAAAAATAGGTAATGACAATAGAGAATACCATGGCAATAATCGCTGGGGTCAATAAAGTAGTAGTAGTCCCATGAATCAGTTTTTCGACAGCAACATACATGATGTATAATCCTGAGATAGTAATCACCGTACCTTCCATAACGGCAGCTATCGCTTGTATTTTCCCTTTACCATATTGATACATTTCATCTGGATTTTCTTCAGACTTTTTTATAGCAAAAAAGTTAAATACGGAAACTAACATATCCAATAGTGAGTCAATAGCAGAAGCCAATACTGCAACTGATCCACTGGTCACACCTATAACTAACTTTATGAGAACCAGTAAGCTAGCCACCGAACTAGATACTATCGTGGCACGTTTTTGAGGAGAGTTCTTGCTATTCACATATTTTCCTTCTTTTTGCTACATTACAAATTTTATAGATGGATTTTATCATAAAGTCATTGATATAAACACATTTATGTTATAGTATTATCATAAACAAAATAAATTTACTGGTGTGTACTGAAATTATGAATAATCCTGAAATAGAACACAATGACCTAGATGACGCTCTAGATAATAGTGCCATATCACTTGACGAACGTCTCGCTTATGATAAATTAAGTTTTTATTATCTCTCCTTGCCTATTATGCTGATAGGCAATATCTTTGGCGCTTTACTTTTATCTGCATTGCAGATAAGTATGGTTGATTTATTTTCCATCGCTATTTGGCTTTTAGTCAGTTTTATTATGTTCCTATATCGTTTTTATCATTATTATCTCTTCAGAAAAGAGAGTGAAGAGAACAAACTTAAAAATGCTGACATATGGCTTGATCGATATTATTCCAATGCTTTGATCGCTGGGATCATCTGGGGGAGTGCTGCCTTTTTAATGTTCCCTGAGACAGGATTACTCAATCAGATGTTAGTCTTAATCTTTTTGTTTGCTATGGGGTTTTCAACCATGGGTATTTTAGCATCCAAAAGTGATTTACTTCTCACTTATGTATTGGCAACATTTTCTCCTTTGTTGTTACGACTATTTTTTATGGAAGATGAACTCTATACTAAGATAGCCTATGCACTGCTTGCACTTATGCTTATTATGATACTTACTGCTAACTACTATGGAAAAGTAATAAACAATGCGTTACATAATCGTCAACATTTCATGACCATTAAACATACCCATGAAAAATTAAAAGAACGCTTTTTCTCTTTATTTGAGCGTGCCCCTGTTGGGATCTATTATTACAATAAAAACTTTGAATTGTTAGATGTCAATTCACACTATATGCAGATGAATAGAGTTGAAACTAAAACGGATCTACTCAACAAAAAGCCTCATAGTCTTAATTTTGAAAAAATTTTACTCGAACACCAAAAAGTATTTGAAGGTGAAACAGGAAGTTATCGTGGTCCTTATGAAATTGACGATGATACCAATAGCCTGTATGTAAACCTTTCAACTGTACCCATGGTGGACAGTGATGGTAAAGTTGCAGGGGGGATTACCATTATCAATGACCTAACCAATGAGGTGACTGCAAAAGAAGAGATGATGAAAAATGCATACTATGATATGCTCACCAATATACCAAACCGTACATTACTCATGGATAATCTCCAAGACTTCATAGCAAACAAACATAGACATGAAGAATATGCTGCATTACTGTTTATGGATATAGACAACTTTAAAAAGGTCAATGAAACCTACGGTCATGATGTAGGAGACAACCTCTTAAAACAAGTAGCTATGCGTATAAAAAATACCTTAGGCAGTAAAGAGTTTTTTGCCCGTGTCAGCGGTAATCAATTTGTGATCTTGGTACCTTCATTACATGCCAACGAATCAGAGTCTAAAGAAATGATACAAAAATACATCACAACAATTAACAATCATTTTATACAACCACTCAATGTAGTGGGAGAAGAATATCATTTAAGTTTTACCATTGGTGTCATGCTTTTCAACAACAATGACTCCTCAGCATTTGACTTACTCAAAAGCGCAGAAACTGCTATGTATGAAGCCAAGAAAAATGCCCGAGGTACCAGTAAGTTTTACAAAACAAGTATGACGAGTTCCAGTAAAGAAGCGTTGACGATAGAAAACGACATTCATAAAGCTATTAAAAATGATGAATTATGCATCTATTATCAACCTCAATTGGATATTCAGACCAATAAAATTGTTGGAGCAGAAGCACTTGTGCGATGGAAACATCCGATCAAAGGAATGATCCCTCCTTCTGTATTTATTCCTATCGCAGAGGAAAGTGGTATTATCCTCAAGTTAGAAGAATGGATTTTTGATAAAACCCTTCAAGAAATTAAAATACTTAGTGAACAAAGAGATGGTTTTCCTCTAGATCATATTGCTATCAATGTGAGTACTATGAATTTTTTGCAGCCACATTTTGTTGAAAAACTCATGCTCCTCATCCAAAAATATAAAATAAAACCTGAATGGATTGACTTAGAAATAACAGAAAGTGGCATTATGCGAAATATCAAAGATGCTGTACAAAAAATTAGAGACTTAAAAGTCTTTGGATTTACCTTCTCTATTGATGATTTTGGTACAGGATACTCTTCACTCGCTTACCTCAAAGAGCTTCCTGTAGATGTGATCAAGATAGATCAGTCATTTGTGATGAATATGCATAATGATCATGGGGATGCAACTATCGTCGAAACGGTGGTTACCATAGGACATAAATTTAATTTAAAAGTGTTGGCAGAGGGTGTAGAAAACCAAGAGGCTCTACAATATTTAGTAGATGTTAACTGTGACTATTATCAAGGTAATTATGCACATAAGCCTATGCCATTTGATGATTTTTCACAGTTGGTTAAGGCCTAGGCTTATAGCGTGATGTACATATGTATTTGTACATCACACCTATGACTAGAGTGCCTTTGTTGCCAAAGATGCAATTCTACTTGCAAATGCACCTTTATCTTTTATCTCTAAGCCTTCAGAAAGTCTTGCACTGTCAAGCAGTATCCATGCTACATCATTAAAGAGTGTATCATCTTCTAACGCATCTAGCTTTTTCACCATCTCATGCTCAGGGTTTATTTCTAAAATAAGCGGTGCTTCTGGCATCTCTTCACCCATTTGCGCAAACATTTGAGCCATTGCAGCCATAGGGTCATTAGGGTCCTTCAGTACACATGACGCACTTGATGTTAAACGTGTTGAGACTTTAACTTCTTTAATTTCTGCTCCTAAAACCTCTTTGATTTTATCTGTCAATGTTTTAAACTCTTTAGCTACTTCCTCTTTTTCTTCTTCTGTTTTAGAATCAGGTGCATCAATCGTAGTAATGTCTTTTAACGCCCACTCTTTATACATACCTATCATTGGTGTAACAATACTGTCTACTTCTTTATCGTCCATAATAAGTACTTCAATATTGGCTTTATTATATGCCTCAAGTAAAGGTGAATTTCTAAGTACTTTTTCATCTTCTCCAGTAATGTAGTAAATCTCTTTTTTTTCAGAGTCACCACGGCTTACATACGATTCAAAGCTTACTAAACCATCTTCGGTTGAAGACTTATATTTTACGATATCAAGTAAAAGGTCTTTATTGACATGGTCTGTATAGACCCCTTCTTTCATCATTCTGTTATACTGTGACACAAAAATGTCTGAGTCTTCATCATTCAACTTTTTAATCGCTTGAAGTATCTTTTTTGTTGAATTCTGTTTGATATTTGCTAAAATTTTATTTTCTTGAAGTAATTCACGACTTACATTCAGTGGTAAGTCTTCAGAATCAATAATACCTCTTACAAAACGTAAATACGGTGGTAACAGCTCTTTGTCATCATCTGTGATAAAAACACGTTTGACATACAATTTAACACCGGGTGTGTAATCTTGTCTATACATATCCATAGGTGCTTTTTTAGGAATGTAAAAAAGTGTTGTAAATTCATTTGCACCCTCTACTTTATTATGTAAATATTTCAGTGGCTCATCTGAGTCATGTCCTATACGTTTGATAAAACTCTATATAGTCTTCACTTTTTAGTTCAGACTTTGAAAGCGTCCATAGTGCTGTAGCTGCATTAATTTGTTCTGTTTTATTGACTATCTCAGTTTTTTTCTCATCACCCTCACCTTCTGTTACTTCTTCTGAGTAATTTAACATGATTGGGTATGCGATGTGATTAGAGTATTTTTTTACAATGGTTTGTATTCTATTTTTCTCTAAAAACTCTTTTTCCTCATCTTTAAGCTTGATATACATGATCGTACCATGCTCTTCTTTGGTTACAGGTTTTATTTCATACTCACCTGTGCCATCTGTAGAGAACATATAGGCTTGCTCTTCACCTGCTTTTTTAGAGATGACATCTACTTGGTCTGCTACCATAAAGACAGAGTAAAACCCAACCCCAAACTGACCTATAAGATTAGAGTCTTTTTTAGCATCGCCTGTAAGGTTTTCCATAAATGCTTTGGTACCAGACTTAGCGATGGTTCCTAAGTTGTCCATAAGATCTGCTTCATTCATCCCTATACCATTGTCTCCTATGGTGATAGAGTTATCTTCTTTATCCAAGTTTAATAAAGACTTTGCCAGACCATTCTTCTTTCTTAAACGTCTCATCTGTGAGAGAAAGATAATTAAATTTGTCTATCGCATCACTCGAGTTTGATACAAGTTCTCTTACAAAGATCTCTTTGTTTGAGTAAAGTGAGTGTGTCATAAGTTTTAAAAGTTGACCGATTTCTGTTTGAAACTGATGTTTTGCCATTAATTTATCCTTTGTGTGTAAATATAAACGCGATTATATCTAAGAATGATTAATGTTATATAAATAAGTTTAGTGACTTTGACTAAGGTTTGTATTCCAGTGCCGTAATATTTAATTTTTCATTTGAAAACGGCTCTATGATCACGTCTATCTCACTCAGTTTGTATTTCAAAGGATACCCAACAGCAGAGTCTTTAGCTGTACTTTCCAAGATATAATACTTTTTTCCATTCACCCAAAGTCCTTTCTTCTTAGCCAAACGTCTATCCTCTAAGGGTACGATGACAAAAATGTGTTTAGGCACAAGTACAAAGTATGCTTCTATCTCTAAAGCGTATAACATTGAGATGAGCAGGTTACTCTTATCATCACAGTCTCCAAAGTTTTCCTGTATGGTTTTTTGGGCTGATCTTTGTTGAAATATATTAGTTTTATAGGGGATGTGTGTTGCGAAGTCCAATAACCTTTGTACTTCACAGAGTTTACTTTGACAGTTTTTTGTCAGCGTATGGGCTTTTTTCTGTATCTCTTCTGAAGTAGTCACATAAGAAGTATAGACGCCATTTGAGGTGCCTACTTGTGTTTTGCCAACAATATCTAATGCTTTCACGACCCCATACACAAACGCTATAAAAGCAATACCCATGATGACCAATGAGAGGTTTACAGAAAGTTTACTTTTCATCTAAAAAATCTTGGTACATTTGCAAATTTATCTTCATATAAGGAGACTTCACATAATTTGGTCTGATCTCTGCGATGCGTTTTTCTGTCTCTTCAAGTGTATGCCCCAAGTAAATGAACCAAGCTGATACTAACAACACAGAACGTGATAAACCTAAAGTGCAATGCACATAGACACCTTCTTCTTTATGTTTTTCGATAAGTAGCACGCCCTCATGTAAAGATGCTGGGGATTGTATGGTTTGATCAAGAAAAGAAAGTCTAGTTTGGGGCATGCCTGTTTTTTGTACTTGTTGTTCTGTAGCAAGATTGATGCAGTGTTTTATACCTTTGTCTTCTAATTCTTTATACTCCATTTCAGTAGGAAACCTACCTAAATGAATACTGGGCATGACAGATGATACAAGTGGTAATCTAAGTTTATAATAATGCCATGAAATGTAATTACCCACAAAGTAAGGCGCAAAAAGTATCCACTGCCACAGTTTCGCTTTCCCCTCTTTACCTGCTAAGAGTGTATTTAACCCAAACGCATAGATGACACTGACAGAGAATAAAGAGATAAACAACCATAAAAACATCCACTTTAAAGAAGGTAATGCAAAAGCTAAAACCATAAATATAGTTGAGGCTACAAGGTAGTAAAGTCCCATTTTTAACGAACGTGGTGTGGTAAAACTTGTCGTTAATAAAGAAGGTCTATCTGCACGTAATACATACACGGCAAGAAGTCCAAGTAACGCTCCTGTTGGTAAATCTATAAAGTGATGTTGATATACAAAAAGTGTAGACAAAGCAATCAGCCAAAGCCAAATAGCCAGAAAGATTCTAAGCCATAAACTGTGTATATATTTACGCATGGAAGCCCACAATACTATGGCAAAAGCAATGTGCAAGGAAGGTGCTTGGTTGTAGGGTAAATCTGCTTCCAATAAACCAAAAAGAAAAGTAAAAGATTCTATAGGTGGTTTTTCAAAAGAAAACTGTAAAGGAAACAACACAAATAAACCCACAGAACCCATAACAATAAACAGTACCCTTGCTGCAAGAATACGTAAATCTAAGCGCGTGTAGGGTAAAAAGAATGCGATCACAAACATCAGATCAGAAGACATATACGGCACAATAAAAGCTGAGATAAATGGTATATCTTTCTCCCACTCCATCCAAAGTGTAGGGTGAGGTCTGGTGAGACCTGCGTATTGGTTAGCTGCACCATAGAGTAAGAAAAAGGTTATACCCATAAAAAGCATCCAAACAAAACGCTCTTTAGTCACACTGTTGGCTTCTAGCCCAGGGTTAAAGGCATACATGTCTTACCTATTTCCTTTCAGTTGCGCTGAGGATACGGTAAAGATACCCCAGTCATCTATGTACATACTCTCTTTGCTAAATTCTCTTTGTGCAAAAAGATGGTCAAGTTCATACTGGCTACGACGACGCATAATCCACTGGCTGTTTTGATGGTTACCCAAAACATTGGCTATCTGTTCTAACTGTGGGTGCCATGGCTGTCCTGTATAGAGCAAGTAACCTTCATCTTGAATAATAGACGCCACCCCATCTATAGCCACACCTATCAGTGCATTACACTCAAAGAGTTCAAAAACCCCTGAAATGATGATGATATTTGGCCTATATCCCTGAGCATCATAATTCTCAGCATTAAAGGCATCACTTTGTATATAACTGATGTTAGTTAAACCTAGCTCTTTGGCCAAGGCTCGACCCTCATGTACATTCTGCTCTTGGTAGTCACGTACTTGTACCTCAACATCAGGATACTTCTGTGCTATCTCTATGAGGTACCGTGCTGGCCCTCCAGCGATGTCTAAAATGCGTACTTTCTCGCCTTTTTCCTGAAGCAAAGCTATCTTCACTTCTGTGGCTTTTATCATGTGAGTTTTTCTTTGTCTTATGCCCTTCCAACCTATGCTTTCAAGGTAGTTCTTATCTATCATTTTTCCTAGCCATGTCTTACCACTTGGCTCATTTTTATACACATGATCAAGTGTTACACCGGAGTCAAAACCATACTTGAGACCTATCTTCATTCCATCGCTTAAAAAACCCAGTCTTTTCATCATCACTCTTTGCATCAGATAAGACGCTTCTTTCCCACCATACCAAAGTACCATAGGCTATTTTATCTTGTTCTTGTTTGGTGATTTTTACCATATCATCTACAATAATTTTTTCTTCACTCTCGAAACACTGTTCCATAAATGAAGCTATTTCATCTATGGCTTTTTGATGTTCTGTTTCATAAAGTACTCCATGATAAAAACCTTCTAACGGTACAAACTTTTTGAGTGGTGAGGAAAGTGCAGCATAAAAATCTCCCTGTACTTTAGACTCTACCACATAATCTTTTGTAGCACTGAGTACAAGCATAGGTGTAACGATGAGTGCTGCATCATCTATAACTCGTATGGCAGTGTCTAGTAAAGTGGTTAGTTGTCTTGCAGGAATGTTTGGTGTGATAAGGGTATCATCATCATATCTTTTTTGTTCCATGACATCATGTGTTAAAAACTTAGACTTCACATAAGACTTGATGTTCAACTCTGGCTTGAATTTGATAGCTAGTTTTAGAAACTCTTTTGCAAAAGGGAAATAAAGCTTTATCTTAAATGCAGGAGCGATGAGTGCCACACCTCTCACTTTAGGTGCATAGTCATGTACCCAAGTAGAAGCTACTACTCCAGCTACCGAGTTAGCAATGATAAACACATCTTCTTGTTTTTTGCCCTCTTTGCTACACAAAAAAGAGACAAAAGCATCCAAATCACGTACAAAATCCATAAACTCAAATGCAGCTTTCGCTTGAGTATATCCATGCCCTCTGTTATCATACGAAAAAATTTTATATCCTGCAAATTCTGGTTTAGCTGCTATGCTTGCCAAACGTGCTGAATGCTCATGCCCACGATGCAGGATGATGAGTATACGTCCGTTAGGGGATACTTCATGTTCCCACTCTCGGTAAAAAAGTTCTGTCTTATCAAAGCTTGTAAATGTATTTTTTATGGTGTTCATGTTCTTTCCTTGTATGCACTTTCAAGCTGCATGATCTTCTCTTCCAACCTCAAAGTAAATTCTTTGTTTGTCTCATCTTTGTGATATAAGGGTTCCCCTATGATGACATCGATGATAAACGGCACAAAAAGGGCTTCGCCCTTAGGTAAAGATTTCCCCGCACCATGAATGTAAATGGGAATCACTGGTAGCTCTGGAAAATCTTTAGCCAAGTGTGCCACACCCGTTTTAAATGGTACCATCTCTTCAGGTTCTCCACGACTACCTTCAGGAAAAAGTATGATAGTCTCTCCTGTGTGCAGTGCTTGATGTACCGCCACAAAAGGATGCCCCTCCTCTTTACTCACTTTACGTTTAAGCGGAATGATGCCTATGACATTTTGGGAAAACCATGCAACATGCTTGTTCTTCATAAAGTAGTCAAAAGCTGCTACAGGTCGCACTTTAGGAAGTCTCTCCACAGGAAAAAGACTCATCAATATCATCGTGTCCAAATGACTGTTATGATTTGACACAACAATAGAGGCACCCTCTAAAGGTAAATGCGATTTCCCCCTCACATTCACCCCAGAGACAAATAGAACAATCGGTCTTATAAAAAAAGTGAAAAATATCTTTTTTAACATCACCCTCTCCTAATAGTAGAGATAATAGACATAATGAAAAAACAGCGGTGCAGTGTAAATTAGACTGTCCACTCTATCTAGTATGCCACCATGTCCTGGTAACATATTCCCCGAATCTTTGACTCCAATGTCTCTTTTTACCATCGAGATAACTACATCACCTACAAAGCCTCCCCCAGAGATGATCATCCCTGCTATAAGTGCTTCGTACCATGTAAAAGGTGTTAAAAATGCAAAGGCCATAGCCAAAATACTAATACTCAAAAAAGCACCTAAAAACCCCTCAACTGTTTTGTTTGGACTGACTTTTGGTACAATCTTTCTCTTACCTATAGACTTACCCCAAATGTACTGGAGTATGTCGTTGAGTTCAGTAAGCAGTACCAAGTAAAGGACTAATTCTTTTCCTCCCACAGAGTTTGTACCTACCGGAGCTAAGGTTATCATGTAGGCAAGGTGAGAAAGCCCGAAAACAAACATCATCAATCCCCACTGTACACGTGCGGTATTTTCTAAGAAGCCCTCTGTCTCACCTATGAGTATCTGTCTAAAGGGTAAAAGCAAAAAGAGAAACACAGGTATCCATATAATAAACATACCATACCACTCTATACCTGCAAACCAATACTGAAAAATGATAGACATGTACGCATAAAAAATGACTCTTCTGTCTGTTCTTCGTGTAGGGATAAGTGTAAAGTACTCTTTAAGTGCCAAATAAGAAAGCAAAGCAAAAAAGAACATCGCCACCGTAGTGTTTAGCATCGCTCCGATGATGAAAAAACCTACGATATACCACCATGATTTGATACGGTCTTTAAGTTCTTGTGTAGGAAACTTAACGTGTATCAGTGCTGTTGCTAAAGCCAAGAGTAAAACGATGACCCCTAGGACCATACCACTCTCCCCACTAAATACATCTAGTAATGATTCTATCATGACAGAGCCTTTAAGATACGTCTCACACTTGTCCAAGCACTAAGAGCAGTCACAATAATAAAAACAATAGTTACCCAATTTCCCACACCTACACCCAGAGCTAAAAGTAAAGCTAAAAGTCCCATCACAAAAGCCCTGTCACTTTTTCCCATAGGACCATCATAACGGCGGTCATCTTTAATAGCCCAACCAAGCACCCCTGCCATCTCTGTAAAGATAGCTGTAATAACAAAGAGTACTACCCATGTAGCATCTACACCAATGATGAGTCCAAAAGGCAGATACAATGCCACATCAGAGACCACATCACTCATCTCATTAAGCATTGCACCTCCGTCACTTTTCATGTCATGTTCTTTTGCTAACATACCATCTATGGCATTGAGTGCCATGCGTATAAAGAGTATAAAAGGGATAAGTAATAATGTCCATGTAGCACCTGAAGTAAGTGCTATGAATCCTCCTGCAACAAGAGAGAGCATCAGTGCCAACCAAGTTATTTGGTTTGGCGTATACCCTTTGTGGGCAAAGCCTTGTACTATGGGTCGTAAAAGTGCTTGAAATTTTGGCTTTAAGTCGTAAATAGTTGCCATAAATACATCCTTTTATAGGTTAGATGAAAAAGTATAGCACTTTTAATATAAAGTGTCAAGTGTTACTATACACTTTATATATTATTTTAATCTAGCGTTTGTGACTTCATCAGGTTCTACTTCACATAAAAGTGTATCTTGCCCACAGTGACGACATGTGGTTCTCATAGTAAAAATATACCAACCATTTTTGTCTTTAAGTATGGAGTTGTCACACTTAGGACACTTTACCCTACTTTGCATAATGGCAAGTATCATAGCAAGTACCATTGGCACCAAGTTTCCAGCATAAAATACAGAAACAATGACAAGTACTGCAACTGAAATACCTAATGTGATGTATTTAGCATAAGAAGGGATACACATATTTTTCCTTAAAAAATTTATTTATAAAATTTTTCTTAGTTTGCTTTAGATGTTCCAGTTCTCTTGAGGAAGCTTACCTATAGTAAGTGACTGAAAAGAACAGGTACAGATGAAGTAAAATAAGATAAACTACTCCCACTCTATTGTTGCTGGTGGTTTTGAGGAGATATCATAGACCACTCTATTGATACCGTCTATCTCATTGATGATTCTACGGCTCATCCCTTCAAGTACATCATGAGGTACGTGTGCAAACGTTGCAGTCATACCGTCAACAGACTCTACCATACGGATACATACTGTATTGTCATATGTACGGTTGTCCCCCATGACACCTACAGACTGCACATTAAGCAGTACAGTAAAGGCCTGCCATACTTTGTCATAATAACCTGTCGCTTTTAGCTCTTCTTGCATGATGGCGTCTGACTCTCTGATGAGATGAAGTCCCTCTTCTGTGACTGCTCCCATCGTACGTATAGCAAGTCCTGGTCCAGGGAAAGGATGTCTGCCTATCATATCTTTTGGAAGTCCGAGTTCAAGTCCGAGTTTACGTACTTCATCTTTGAAGATCTCTCTTAGTGGTTCGACAAGTTCAAAAGTCATCCAGTCTGGAAGTCCACCCACGTTGTGGTGTGACTTGATGGTTTTTGAGGGGCCTTTCACAGAAACGGACTCTATGACATCTGTATAGAGTGTTCCTTGTGCAAGAAAAGCCACGTCTGTATGTTTTTTCGCTTCTTTATCAAACACTTCGATGAACTTTTCACCGATCGCTTTACGTTTAGTCTCAGGATCAGATACACCTTCAAGTGCTGCCATAAACTCTTTTTTTGCATCTATCGTGATCAGAGGGATATCCAGTAATTTAAACATCACTTGTACTTGCTCTGCTTCATCTTTACGTAAGAGTCCTTGATCTACAAAGACACAAATGAGTTGTTCTTTTGGCAGTGCTTCATTCAGCATCGCAGCCACGACTGAAGAGTCGACCCCACCAGACACACCACAAAGAACTTTTTTATCCCCTACTTGTGCTCTAATACCTTCTATCTTCTCTTTAGCAAAACTTCCCATATTCCAGGTACTGTCACACCCACAGATGTGTTTTGCAAAGTTTTTTAACATGGCAGTACCCTCTACTGAGTGGTGTACTTCTGGATGAAACTGGAAAGCATAGACTTTACGTGCCTCATCCGCTATAGCTGCATAAGGAGAATTTTCAGATGTCCCTATAACTTCAAAACCAGCGGGAATACTTTCGGCTTTATCACCATGACTCATCCACACGATGCTATCATTGCTGATGCCTTTAAAAATACTGGAGTCATTTTCTATCTTTAGTTTTGCTTTTCCATACTCATGATGGTCTGCAGCTACCACAGAACCCCCAAAGTGCTGTGTGATAAGCTGCATACCATAACAGATACCTAGGATTGGTAGTCCTAAATCCCATACGCCGTTATCTGGTTTATAGGCATCTTCAGCATACACAGAAGCAGGACCACCTGAGAGTATGATACCTTGTGGCTTTCTGGCTTTGATATCTTCAATGCTTTCACGATAAGGGACTACTTCGGTGTATACACCTGATTCTCTGAGTTTTCTTGCGATGAGTTGTGTGTATTGTGAACCAAAATCGAGGACTAGGATAGGTACTTGCTTCATAGGTTTCCTTAAGATGTATAATAATTTAAGTTATTATACAATGACTATGGTTAAAACCCTGTTTTACCGAGATATTATGTAGTCTGCATGACATAAATAAAAGCAGGTAAGCCAAAAAGAAAGAGTATCGTAAGGAAACTACCAATAGCTCCTTTTTTACCTCCAAAATAATACCCTAACATTGTCGAAAGTATGAGCACTATAAACGTGATCAATAAAAGCATTGGTGTCCTTTTTTAAAAAAGAGCTAAAATGTATGTTACATAAGTCCTAAAACTTGGAACTGTAAGTACCAAACTGCTACTGAGACAATATATCCAACAAGTACAGTCCACGCTAGTTTCATATGTGAAGCAAATGTATAGATACCGTGAAGCTTACCCATAACACCAACACCTGCTGCAGAACCAAAAGAAATAAGTGATCCACCCACCCCTGCAGTAAGTGTAACGAGCATCCATTGTGCATGTGCATCCAGACCCATGTCAGGGCTTGATTTAAGTACAGCAGACATCACAGGAACGTTATCGACAATAGCAGAAAGGAACCCTACTCCGATGTTCACTGTTGTCGCTCCATACTGTGCATAAAGTGCCGTAAAGTACTCCAAGAAACCTAAGAAATGAAGTCCACCAACTGCTGCTAAGATACCAAAGAAGAACAACAATGTGTCATTTTCAATTTTAGCAATAAATGAGAATACATTGACGGTAGGACATTCAATCCCATTACTATCGTATCTCACTTCTCTGCTCATTCTATAGATGTACAGTTTTAGAACAGCCAAACCAAACATCATCCCCCACATAGCTGGTAAGTGAAGTACTTGATGCGAGAGCACTGCAGATGCGATAGTAAAAGCGAAGAGACCCATAATCATCTTACCCCCCGCAGAAATTTCAACCTTTTTCTCTCCCTCAGCAAATGGTGGTGTACCATTTGGTATAAAACGGCTCAAAAGAAATGCTGTAATCCCCCACCCAAGAAAAGCTGCTGGGAAAAGGTAAAGAAAGTCAACAAAGGCCCCCTTGCCGTCAACCCATACCATCAAAGTAGTGATATCCCCAAATGGAGACCATGCACCACCGGCATTTGCTGCAACTACGATGTTTACAGCCGAAGGAACTATAAATGCTTTATTTGTTTTGTCAATCGTAATCAGTACGGTTGACAGTATCAAAGCGGTGGTTAAGTTATCTGCAATCGGAGAGATGAAAAAAGCTAAAAGCCCCGTAATCCAAAAAAGTTTTTTATAGTCATACCCTTTTGATACAAGGTTATAACGCAAGGCAGAAAAAACATTTCTGTCAATCATTGCTTCGATGTATGTCATGGCAACAAACAAGAAGAAGAAAATTCCTGCAATCTCAAAAAGAAGTATCTCTAATTCATGGTGTAAATGTTTACCGTCTAAGCCATTCATAGCATAATATGCACCTATGAGTATAAAGATAAATGTCCCCGCAAAAAGTGCCGGTTTAGCTTTATTTATATGGTATTTGTCTTCTGCTGCAATAAAATAATATGCTACTACAAATATTACCAATGAGACGATACCCACCCATGTTGTTGTCAAATCGATTGTCGGTCCTAATACTTCTGTCATTTCTGCTCCTAATTCTTTTGTATGCCATGCCTGTTTGTACATAAATATCTAATCGGCTTCCATGTAATGCGATCCGAGAGACTCTTTTCTAGCCAATGCGGCATCTACGATAGCGGAAGCTGTGTTAAGTCGTAGTTCTAAAAGTCTCCCAATCTCTTTATTTTTCATATCATAAATGAGATTTTTTGCTTCATGTAAGCCTTTTGTAGTCCTGATGATCCCTATATCCTCCCACATGATTTGTCGAAGCTTTTGCTTATAGTTTTCATCATTTTCTTTGTGCAGAATATTACCGTAATCTTTCTCAAATATAGGTGTTCTTACCTCTTGATGTTCTTTATGCAATAGATGTTCAACAACACGTTTGGCAAAAACCACACCTTCAAGCAGTGAATTGGATGCTAAACGATTTGCACCATGCACTCCTGTACGCGCAGCCTCACCTATGACGTAAAGACCTTCCATGCCTGGTATACATCCATTTACATCACATTTAATGCCTCCGTTGGCATAATGAAATGCAGGGGATATAGGTGCTCTATCTTTAGGAAAATGATAGCCGATGGCTCCAAATGTACGTGTGATGTTAGGGAAACGCTGTTCGAACCACTCCTCTTCAAACATGGAAAAATCTAAATATGCCTGTTTCCCTGTTTTACGCTTGTAATTAAAAATACCACGTGAAACAATATCTCTACTTGCCAACTCGCCACGCTCATCATAGTCAAATAAAAAACGTCTGCCTTCATCATCCACCACATGTGCCCCCTCACCTCTAAGTGCTTCTGTGAGTAACAACTTTCTAGCATAAGGAGTATCTACAAAGACAGTAGGGTGAAACTGCATAAATTCCATATCTGCAAGTTCGATGCCCTTTTCTACACATATACCATGTATATCTGCAGATACTGTACGAGAATTGGTGTTGTAAGCATATAGTGAGCCTATGCCACCTGAAGCGATGATCACATCATCTGCGTAGATGGTGGTTGGTTCGTAATTTACTGTGGCCTTGACCCCATAACATCTGCCATCTTCTATGAGTAAATCATAAACCAGTGTGTTCTTTTGCAACTGATGCATATTTTGTACCATCATAAAGTAGTGCATATAGCGCCCTGTAGCATCTCCTCCCGCATGAATAATACGTTCAGTCGAGTGAGCAGCTTCCTTGGTGTAGAGGATGTTACCTTTTTCATCCGTATCAAATTCCATACCTTTACCTATGATGTCTGCAGTGGTCTCTAGAGAAGTACGAGAAAGTATCTCTACTGCTTCTTTATTATTGTGGTAGGACCCAGCTGCCATGGTATCTTCAATATGCGAAGGAATATCTGCTTCATTGAGTGCTGTTACCATCCCCCCTTGTGCATAAAACGTGTTACATTCCCAAGGAATGTCTTTACACACAACAAGTACCTTTTTTTCTTTAGGTAGATTCATCGCAGCATAAAGCCCTGCAATACCTGCACCTATAATAAGAACATCATACTTCTCCACAAGACCCCTTTTAGTTTTTTGACTGCTTAGTACTGTCTACATAGACTGGGTTTGTTTTATGCCCACATCCCACCATCACCATACAGCAAACAGATGCTATAATTACTTTATGAAAAAAGCCCTTACGATTTTGTCTCATTTAGCCAACCAACCTCAGTTTAGATTTTTAAAACAACAGGGTTGTTACAAAAAGTATATCTCTTTGCTCTCAGCGAAGTACCAAAAGGCTATCGCTTTCATCTACATCAAGGACGAGACACTTTTCATAGCCGTCAAACACCCTGGCTTTAAAATGGAGCTTAATTATAATAGAGATTTATTAAAAAGCGTATTAACACAACTCATAAAATACGATGATGCCTGTGAGATGATGAAGGCTGAGAAAGTGACCATCTTTCACAGTAAGTATCACCCCATGGAAAAAGAGACAAAAGATGTCAGTACAGTACCCTACTACAATGAGTTAGCTTCTAGTGACTTTGGCATAGAGAGTGACGATGCAGAACTTGTGGCTAAGTTTGAAGAGATAAAAGAACAAATTCTTGCTAATACAAGTGGTTTATAATGCAATCAGTCATACAAAACCTACCTGATTGTGCAGGGGTATACCAGTACTTTGATGAAAAAGGTAAATTACTATATGTGGGTAAAGCCAAAAACCTAAAAAACAGAGTCAAGTCTTACTGGCGATTTTCTCCCGATTTTAGACCCAATGCTGCTCAGAGTTCACGCATCATCAAGATGTTGTTTGAAGCATATCGTTTAGAGTACATCGTAGTTGACAGCGAGGAAGATGCCCTCATTTTAGAAAACTCACTCATCAAACAGCTGAAACCTAAATACAACATCTTACTTCGTGATGATAAAACATACCCCTATATCTATTTAGATGAGTCACAGGATTTCCCTCGTTTTGAGATCACAAGGAAGGTGGTTAAGGGTAAAAATGTAAGCTACTATGGTCCCTTTCCTACTGGAGGCAGAGCATTGCTTGATGCCCTGTACGAAGTTTACCCGTTGGTGCAAAAGAAGTCTTGCCTGCGTGAAGGTAAAGCTTGCTTGTTTTACCAAATCAAAAAATGCCTTGCTCCTTGCGAAAGCAAGGTAACCCCTGAGACTTATGCAGACATCGTCACACAGGCCAAAACGTCCATCGTCAAGCGCAAACATCTCATCGCCACGCTAACAGAAAAAATGACAAACCTTGCGATACAAGAACGCTACGAAGAAGCCGCCTCTATGCGAGACAGCATCACTGCCATAACCAACCTCACAGTAACGTCTAATATAGACCTTGCCAAAGAGCTTGACCTTGATATATTTGCCATACAAAATGGTGATGAGAGAGGGGTCATCGTGAAAATGTTTATGAGAGGGGGTAAAATTATCTCTTCCGCATATTCCTATTTTAGGCACACCCACATCTTTGATGAAAATGAAGCCTATAAACAAGCTTTGTTAGAATTCTACACCATAGACACCCCCAACATCGCCAAACAAATACTCACTGCACATAGCTTTGAAGACAGCGAACAAATCAGCACTACCCTCTCCACGCGTTTTGATAAGAAAATAGAGGTACTAAGCCCTCAGCGTGGGTCAAAAGCCAAACTCATAACGCTTGCTTTGCAAAACTGCGAAGAGCTTCTTCGGAAAACACAAACCGATACCCTCATGGAACAAAAAGTGGCTGACCTTTTGGACCTTACCTCTATACCTTACCGTGTAGAAACCTTTGACAACTCACACATGATGGGAGTTGCTGTTGTAGGGGGAATGGTCGTGTGGGATGAAGGCAAATGGGACAAAAGTACCTACAGACGCTATGAGCTTCACGAGAGAGATGAATACGGACAGATGAAAGAGATGCTCTCCAGACGTATAGAAAAGTTTAAAGTTGACCCAGCTCCAGACCTTTGGATACTCGATGGTGGGCAAGCAAACTTAAATCTGGCACGTACCCTACTCAAAGAAGCCCATGTCAACTTGGATGTGATTGCCATCGCCAAAGAAAAATTAGATGCCAAAGCATACCGTGCCAAAGGTGCAGCCAAAGATATGCTCTACACCGCAAAAGGACTACTAGAACTCAAGCCCAATGACAAACGCCTCCACTGGATACAACGCCAAAGAGATGAAGCACACCGCTATGCCATTACTTATCATCAAAACAAAAAGCGTAAAGATGATACACAGATTGCGCTGCTTAACAAAAAGGGCATAGGCAAGGCCACGGTTAAAAAACTGATTGATTATTTTGGTACTTTTGAGGCTATAAAAAATGCATCTGAAGAAGAACTAAGCAAAGTCACAAACAAAAAAATCGCTGCAATCCTCAGACAGTAAAACCTAGACTGTTTTTTGACATTTTTTGACATTTTCATTGTATACTTTACGATATGACACTTTTTAGAGAAAAGTTACTCTTATATTATTTAATTAATATTTTTTACTAGAAACTATAGTATATTCATTCGATTTTTAGCATATTTATTATAGAGTTTTAAGAGTAACCGTGATAACCCCAAAGGAAGGCTATGCAGAAACCTCACCCAATCAATGAAGAATATAACTTTGAAAAGGGCTTAATTATCAGCTCAACAAATCTTGGTGGCATTATCACCTATGCCAATAGAAAGTTTTGTGAAATCTCTGGCTATACAAAAGATGAACTCTTAGGTCAGAACCAGAATGTCATTAGACACCCTGATATGCCAAAGGCTATATTTCAGGACTTGTGGAATACCATACTAGAAGGTAAAGAATGGAGTGGCGTCTTAAAAAACTTACGAAAAGATGGTAAATATTACTGGGTTTATTCTCATATTAGTCCTATCTACACGGATGGAGAACTGTCTGGCTATACTGCTGCAAGAAGACCTGCATCTACTTCCGAAGTTGAGGAAACAGCACCTAGCTATACCAAAATGTTAGAAAAAGAAAATAATTAAAAGGGCTATGTATATAATGAATTATATTACAAACCAAACTAATCATATCATCGCTGCAGACGATAGTCTACTGGAGCTACTTCATATAGAAAGCATAGAGAAGCTCAGCACTCAAATTGCCTTAGGCAACATTCGTTTTGCTACACCTACAGAAGAAAGCATAAGTATCACAACAGACCTGGAAACTTTCACTTTTGACAGTCATACATCCGTATTATCGAGTATGTTAGGCAGTTTAAATCTCATCACATTACAAAGTGTTACTGAAGAAGCATCTACCCTATTCACTATGGATGATACACTTCTAAAAGAGAGTGACATAAAAGAGGAAGAAGTTAAAGAAGATATTTCTCTAGAGTCCACTCCTGAACCTCTTGATGATCTCATATTTTTCAAAGAAGACAAAACAAGCACCACTTTTATTAGTCCTGAAGAACCAATGCTTTCCAATGATGATGAAATAGATCTCCCTGATGAGTCAGAAAAAGAAACTGATTTAACGTCTACTTTTGAACTCAATGATGACTTTATTCTTACTAGAGAAGAGACAGAACCAATATTTTCTGTCAATGATGAAATAGATTTTCTTAAAGAGTCAGATAGCAAAGAGGAAGAAAACGAGCATGTGGATGAAACGCTTTTTGAATTAACAATCCCGCAAGTCCCTGAAGACACAATAGATGAAATCAGTATGACGGATACTAAAGAGGTCGTTGAAGAAGACTCTACCCCTTCATTAGATATGACACCTATTTTTATTAATGTAGAAGAAGTCAGTCGTAGCATTGGTATTTCAACTGAGGACTACAATCTATTTTTAAATGAATATATTGATACTGCTATTGCATTAGAAGATGATCTTCGAAGTGATGATGCAACAAAAAAATCTTCTGCTGTTGGTTCTTTGACACAACTCTCGGAAGTCCTACAATTACCATTTGTCAATGAAGTTATGGCAAAAATTGTAGGGGGTGATGCCCATGATCAAAACGATACCATAGAATCTTTTTATGGCATTCTAGCTAGACTAGTCACCCATCAGGCACCAGCAGTAACGCAAGAAAAGCCCCAACACGAACTACCCGTAGAAGAACCGGAACTCATACTTGAAGAAGCGCCTACAGTAGAGAGTAAAGGGTTTGGCACGATCAATCTTGAGGGCATAAAACCTATACACTTTGATTTTCAACTTGAAGAAGCAGCAAATGATTTATCTTTACCGGTATCACTCATAGAAGAGTTTGTACACGACTTTATAGACCAAGCACATCTTGAAACAGAAAAAATGCTCCAAGCCTATGAAAAAGGTGACTTGGATGCGATACAAAAAATAGGACATATGCTTAAAGGTGCTTCGAGTAATCTACGTATCAATGCACTTTCAGACACACTTTATAAAATACAATTTTGTGAAGACAGTACCCATTTAGAAGACTATATAAAGCAATACTGGGGACATTTTTTGTCTTTTGAACACCAAATTGATCATTTATCAAAATAAAGGAAATAACTGATGACCATACGTAACAGACTTAAACTGATTGGACTTGTACCAATTACCCTTCTCATCTTACTTTCAAGTTATTTCTTTATAACTTCATACTTAAACTTTGAAAAGGCAAATGCACTTAAAACATCGCTTGCCAATAATGCGAAACTCACAACTATTCTCACAGAAATAGGAAAAGAGCGTGGTTTGACCGCTATGTATTTAGGGAGTGATCAAAAAGATTTTTTAGATTCACTTATGAAGCAAAGAACCAATACAGATAAAACATTAGTTACATTAAGAACAAAACTGAGCATTGAAGATAAAGCCTATATACCGGTATTGCTAAAGCTGTTGGGAGAAAACAAACTTCTAGACACGCATAAATATCAGGCCTATTTAGACAATATAAAAACCCTCTCTACATTGAGAAAAGATATCGATTCAAATAAAGCTGACTTTAAAAAAGCGTTTTTCGATGGTTATACACAGGGTATCGCGACACCTACACTTGATAATCTTTTACAAATCAACCACTTTGCACTAGATACAGAAATATCATCACTTATATCAACACTTTCACAACTCTACACAGCAAAAGAAAATGCCGGATTAGAGAGAGGATTTATCTCGTACTATATGACACAAAAAGCTTCTATGTCTTTTGATGAGATTGCATTATGGGATCAGTTTAAAACAAAAGCAAATATTTTTGATATGAAACAAGTCACCAATCTTCAATTACGCAAAGAGCTAAATAAAATTTTTACAAACCCTCAAAATAAGGAAATGCTTACTGAACTTGCAGAAACATCTTCTGCCATCCAAACTGATGTTGATAATGGTGACTATGCGGAAGAGCCTATGGATTGGTTTGCATTACAAACACAAAAAATATCACTTCTTTCAAAAGCAGAGCTTATCGTTTCTAACACCCTGTGGCAAAAAGGTGAAGTATACCTTCAAAAGCAACTTTTACTTTTAGCTATTGCAGCATCTATCTGGCTATTGAGTTTTATCTTAGCTTACTTAGGCTACACCACAACAAGAGATATCACAAGAAACATTAAAGAACTTGAAGAGGTACTTAACAAAGCTGTGGATGAAATGAAAAATAGTGAAGACTATCTCAGCTCTGATACAGCCAATATTGAAAACATTGAACTGGATACACATGAGGGAACAAAAGAAGCCTACCAATTTCTTGAAACGCTCGTAGAAACAGCAAAGAGTGATAAGCGTACCGCACTACAGGCCAACGAAGCCAAGTCATTATTCCTTGCCAATATGTCTCATGAGATCCGTACACCACTCAATGGTATTGTTGGGTTTACTGAAATTCTTAGAAGTACTGAACTAACAGCAGAACAAGATGAGTTCCTAGCCATTATTGATAAAAGTTCAGAGAATCTACTTAGTATTATTAACAATATTCTTGACCTTTCAAAAATTGAGAGTAACAAAATTGAAATTGAAAATACAGTATTTGATGCAGCAGAAGAATTTGAATCTGCCGTTGAAACATATGCTGTTGCTGCTGCGGAAAAAAATATTGATCTAAATTATTTCATGGATCCAACTATTTCTGTCAAACTTAAAGGTGACCCAACAAAAATTAAAGAAATTATTATTAATTTACTTTCAAATGCCATTAAGTTCACTTCTTATGGTGGAGAAATTAATTTAGTCATCAAGAAAACACATAATGAAAATGACTTGAATCCTAAGATCTCTTTTCTCGTACAGGACAATGGTATAGGGATGACAAAAGACCAGCAATCTCGTATTTTTGATGCCTTTACGCAAGCAGATGTTTCGGTTACTAGAAAATATGGTGGTACCGGTCTTGGACTTACTATTTCAAGTCAATTTGTTGAACTCATGGGTGGACTACTTGAACTTGAAAGTGCCAAAGACCATGGGACCTCATTCTTCTTCTCTTTACCTTTAGAGGAAATCATTTCAAATGACGTCAACTATATTCATGCCTTTAACGATATTACTTTAGGTAAATATGAACAAGATATACCAACAAAACTAGATAACTACATTGAAGATTACTTTAAATACTTTGGACCGTCTATCAAACGTTTCGAATCCATAGGAACTCTCAAAGAGCTTCTTGATCAAAATGCATGTAAAAGCTATTGGATTGATATTGATAAAGCAAAACAAAATATACTAGATGCCATTCGAAGTATAGATAAATCAAAGCTTATCATCCTTGCCAATGTCACAAGTCGTTCAAAAATAGAAGAGTTAGGTATAGCCCAAGAGAATGTTCTGTACAAACCACTGACTCTTAGTAAATTGAAAAATGTACTTCTTAAAAGTACCTCAGTTGTACCTAAACTGAGTACAGAAGCACTACCTGCACATGACACAAAATTTGATGCCCATGTATTGGTAACTGAGGATAATATCATTAATCAAAAATTGATTAAACGTATCCTTGAAGAACATGGTATCACTGTTGATCTTGCGAACAATGGATTAGAATCATTTGAAAAGCGTCGAAACAATAATTATGACCTTCTCTTTATGGATATTCAAATGCCTGTGATGGATGGTATTGAAGCCACTCATGAGATACTTGATTATGAAGAAGATGAAGAGTTGCCACATGTACCTATTGTTGCCTTAACAGCCAATGCACTAAAAGGTGACAGAGAAAGGTTTTTAAATGAGGGAATGGATGAATATATCACAAAGCCTATAGAAACATCTGAGTTGTTGTACATACTCAATAAATTCCTCTCTAACAAATCAAGTATCTCTACGAGAAAAGTAGTAGCAAAACCTGACACACATATTCCTGATATAAGTCTAGAAGAAACAGTCGAGAAGAAAATGGAAGAAGTTAAAACCATTGAAAAGACTGCTCCGGAGGATACATCTGATTCTATCTCACTAGAGACAGAAGAAGCGGAAGAAGTTAAGATCATTGACAAGCCTGCTCCGGAAGATACATCTGAGTCTATTTCACTAGAGACAGAAGAAGTGGTTGAAATGAAAACGGTAGAACCTAGACAGAAAAAGATCTTGATCGCTAAAAAATTCTTACTTGAACGTAGAGTCCTAACAAAAATCATAGAAAATCTAGGCTATGACTATGTTGCATTAGAGTCAGTAGATTTGCTTGACAATGAACTTGAATCTGGGAATTATGACATACTTTTTACGGATACAAATTCAATATCAGACAATATCAGTCAAACAAGTGATAATCTAGCTATAATTACGACAAATAAAACTAAAGAAGAGATAGAAAATCTCATCAAAAAACAAAGAGGTTAGACTAAATGGCATTAAAGGTACTTATCGTTGATGACGACTTCATTAACAGAAAACTCATACAAACATTATTAAAGAAAAACACTAATGTTGTTGATACCCAAGAGGCAGAAAATGGTTCTGATGCGTTAGATAAACTTAAAAAAGACAGTAGTATTAATCTTATACTATTGGATGTTATGATGCCTATTGTAGATGGGGTAGAGTTTCTCAAAATCTTTAGATCTGATATGGTAAACTCTCATATACCTGTCATTGTTCTCTCTACAGATGATACACGAAAAACGGAAGTCTTTGACAATGGTGCAAATGATTTCTTGAGAAAGCCCATCAAAGAAGAAGAGCTATTTAAGAAAATAGCCCTGTGGTCATAACAAACAAAAGGTAAAGTTGACAAAGTCCAATTGGACTTGTTATGTATTACTTTACAAATACTTCTTTCAGTACATCATCTATATTTGATACACCAATAATCTCTATATTATTTTTTACCTCATTTGGAATTTCTTCCAAATCACGTTCTAGGTTCTTCATAGGAATAAGCGCCTTCTTTACACCTGCTTTATATGCAGCAATCAGTTTCTCCTTGAGCCCACCGATAGGAAGTACTTTCCCCGCAAGTGTCACTTCCCCTGTCATAGCCACTTTGTTGTCTATTTTGTTGCCACTTAAAATAGAAGCAATGACAGTAACCATAGCAATCCCTGCACTTGGTCCATCTTTTGGCGTTGCACCTGCTGGTACATGGATGTGAAGGTCATGACGCTTGTATACTTCAGAGCTATCTACAGTTACACGCTCTTCTCTCTCTTTTAAGCTATGTGGTATCATTGCAGGGAAAATAGCCAAACGTCTCTCATCTATAAGTATCTTCACTACAGAGTGTGCTATACGTGCAGACTCTTTCATTACCTCACCCAAACTTCCTGTAAGTTGTAAGCTACCCTTACCTTTTATTTTAATCGCCTCTATGGTAAGCACATCACCACCAACTGCAGTCCAGGCAAGGCCAGAGACTATACCCACTTGAGGCTGTTCATCAACCGTAGAAATCTCAAATACTTTTTTGTCTGTAAATTTTTCTAAGTTCTTTTTAGTAATGACTATACCGTCCTTACTCTTATCTTCCAGTAATGTTCTAGCACTCTTACGCATAAGTCCTGCTATACGTCGACGTAAGTTTCTCACCCCAGCTTCTCTCGTATATTCATCTATCAAAAGTTTGAGTGCTTTATCGGAGATGGAAAACTCGCGACGTTTTAACCCATGCTTTTTAAGCTCTTGCGGTATGAGGTAACGCTTTGCAATCTCAAACTTCTCTTTAGGTGTATAAGAGTTTAATCCTATAAACTCCATACGATCACGTAATGGTGCTGGTATTCGTCCTACATCGTTTGCTGTGGCAATAAAGATGGCTTTGCTTAGGTCGATGTTGAAGTTTAAGTAGTAATCTCTATACTTGCTGTTTTGTTCTGGGTCAAGTATCTCAAGTAAAGCAGCTGTAGGGTCACCCCTCATACTACGCCCTACTTTGTCTATCTCATCCAGTACAATGACTGGATCCATACTTTGCGCTTCAACAAGTCCTTGAACCAAACGTCCTGGCATAGCACCAACATAGGTACGTCTATGCCCTCTAAGTTCATTGACATCTTCCAAACCACCTAGTGCCATACGGACAAGCGGTCTTCCAAGTGCTGTGGCTATGGAGTTTGCGAGTGAAGTCTTACCCACACCCGGAGGGCCTGCAAAACAAAGTATGGCTCCCCCAGTTTCTTTTTGCTTTATCCCTCTGAGTTCTGCAAGCTCACGTACTGAAAAAAACTCTACGATTCGTTCTTTAGGTTTTTCAAGCGAATAATGGTCTTTATCCAATTCACTGGCTACTTTAGCAACACTCAAACTTGTCTTGGTCATTTTTCCAAAAGGAACTTCAAGTACCCACTCTAAGTACGTCTGTAATACATGTGCATCTGATGAGTCAGGATGTATCCTAGCAAAGCGATCGAGTTGTTTGGATATCTCTTTAAAAGCATCTTCTTGCATATGTGGCTTGAGTGCTGCGATCTTCTCTCTAAACGTTGCTATCTCTTCTTCACGTTGTGTATCCATACCCAACTCTTGTTGTATCTCTTTAAGTTGTTCTTTTAAAAAGTATTCTTTGTTGGTTTGTTCTATTTTACTATGTACTTTTGTACGTATTTCTCGCTGTACTTTTGCTGTTTCTATCTCTGTATTGACCACATCTATAAGTCCCAAAAGCCTTTTTTCAATGTTTGGCTCTATGTACAAGGCATACGCAACTTCTTTGTCAAGCTTCAACATAGAAGAGACAAGATCAGCAATGCGATGCGGTTCATCATTTTCTTCTATCGTACGTACCAAGTCTGCAGGGAAAGCACTGTTTAATGTAGAAATATTTTTTATTTTATCTCTGAGTATCCCCATTAACGCATCTACTTTAAGCTTATCAAAGCTTTCTAACTCGATGACATCGATGATGGCACGATTAAAGGCACCATCTTGTTTTTGCATGATCTTACCACGGGCAAGCCCTTGAAAAAGTATTTTTACTCTGCCATCTGGTATATGTACTTTTCGCATGATGGAGCCTACCACTCCAACTTTATACATGGCATCAAACTCTCTACTACCTTCTTTCCCTTCTATAGAAGAAGTCACGAAGAGTAACGAATTGTTTTCCATGGCATCTGTTGCAGCGTCAATATCTTTTTGGTTGGTTAAAAAAATAGGACTTATCATAAATGGGTAGAGGAATAGTTCATCCTCTACAACAATGGGTAATGTGGTTGGAAATGCGTCATAATCGCTAAGTTGCATGGTTTTGTTCCTTAAAATGTATTAGTTGAATTGTTTTATTATATCGAAGGTGTTGTCTTTTGACAACACTGTTGTGTTAAGAGGTGACAGCTATTAATCAAATATCTGACCAATAATCCCTTTTTCAGGTGCAGTAATATCTGTCATCTCAACAATAGAATCACTGTTTTTCTCTCTATAGATTTTTGCAGCATCAGGCTTACCGGTACGGTCATACAATGCAGCAATGTTTTCATTGAGTAAGTATTGACTCATGTGAAGTCTTATGAGTATTGTATTGACAAGTGGTGCATAGGTAGAACCTGGATATCTATAAATGTATGTCTTCGCTTTAGCAATGCTGTCTATAATGAGTTTTTGATCTTTATAAACATCTTTGATCCCCAAAAAAGAGGCTTTAAGTTTCATGAAATCTGTATATTCTCGGTTGTCACTCTCACCATAACGTTTGTTATACTCATCTAGATAATAATTTGACAACAAATACTTTTCATTATTCATGTGTGCATGTGCGAGCATCATCATAGCCGTAGGCATAAGTGGGGACCGGACATGCTCACTCTTTAAAGAGATATAAAACGCATCTGCTTTGTCCATGTTGTTATCACTGATACTCGAGCCTATCTGCTTGTACCAATAAAGTGCTGGTTTGTTAAACTCTGTTACTTCTTCTGTACTACTTCCACACCCCACAAACAAAAACGCCAAAGCCGTCCCTGTTAAAATACTCTTTATCATATGCATATTCTACCTTGTAATATTGTAATAGCTTTATAATAGCTCAAAGTATGTAAAAAGCGTATTAGCTTTAAAACAAATTGATACGAATCAAACATAATATACTTTAAAATATACTATGAGTTAGGTTGCCCTACAATAAATGCATGTCCAGTTTCACTCACTATAGTGATGCTCACATTATTAATACTGGTATCTTCAAAACCCAATGTCAATGTACAATTTGTTGACATATAACTACCAAAATCATTAGTAGCAGAATAAACCCCAACATGTGGTCTACCTAAATGATCAAAAGCTATATGTTGATCACCTGTAGCTGCACATCCACCAGTCAGCACGACACTATTAACACCATAATTCTCTCCAATAAATACACTGGGACTATCCGTAGGTTCACTGCCATTAGCACTATTGGTATTATTCATACGTAAACCATTTGCAGGGTCTACTGCAACCTCATCGTTATCAATATTATTGTCACCATCATTACTTGAAGAGACTGCATAAAACCATTTTGGTTTAGCACCATTATACTTCTCAAAACGAAGATGCCAATATGCACTTTGCCAGTTAGTAGTAGTAGAATCCGTTTTATTATCCATCAAAGCCAAATGTTGCGTGTATCGTATAGCTGAGAGTACATTATCTGCAGCTTCTTGACGGAGATCACGTTCCATTCTTGGCATTGCCAATGCTGCTAAAATACCTAAGACCACTATGACCATCACAAGTTCTAGCATTGTAAAAGCTGCTTTTTTATGATTTAACATCTTGCACCTTTAATGTAAGTTTTAATTCTTATCATATAAAAACCTTTAATAAATATCATATTAGTATACAACATTTTAAATAACAGCCAATATGTCAAAAAAGTCAATATTAACCCTAATTCACCTATAATAATAACATAAAAAGATTTGACATTTTTTGACATTTTTTTGTTACAATAAAATAATTTAGGTTAGTCTTTTTTAAGGCTATGGATTTATAACACAGACATAAGGTACCAAAATGAAATATTCATATATGATGACATACATATTAATTCAAGTTCAATCCATTCTTTCAAGAAGTTTACTTTTCAATTT
>CAVORT010000014.1:0-36430 GCA_963698695.1 Sulfurovaceae bacterium
GCAAATATATTTAGATTCTTAAACGTAATAAAGTCAGATTTTTATATCTTCATTTATTCTGCTTGTAATTTTTTCTTTAAAATAATTTTTCCTGCTTCTACACCAGGCTGATCATAGGTGTTTACATCTATGAGTTCGCCTACAAGAGAAGTCAGTAATTCATAGTAAAAGATCAGAGAACCGATATTGTCTTCTGTCACACTTTGTATGGTGATCGTATCTAAAGGGATATTCTCTTGATCCAGTAACGCTTCAATCACAGAGTCACATTGCATATTGATCAGTTTTGAAAAAGGAAGATTATTTAAAGTATCAAGCATTTCCAAATGCGGCAGTGTAATATCTGGGAATAGTAATATTGTCATGAAAATCTTCAATTTTGATAAAGGTAACCGATTTGTCTCTTGTCCCTTCCATAATAAGTTGAAGAAAAGAGTGTTGATCTTTTGGTCCAATAAGACCAATAGGTGTAAGTCCTACATGAAATGCACTATGACGTTGATGTTTACCTAAACTTTCACCCCAAAGCTGAACATACCATTGACAGAAATATTTGAGTGTTTCAGAATAGGCAAAAATACAGTTAATATTGTACTGGGCATGGTTTTTTGCATAATAGACTGCTTTATTAAGCAGCATATCCTGAGTATATCCATGTTCAAAAAAACTGTTTTTAATTTCTTTTGCACCTGGCAACAAAGACTTAATATCAATACCACACATTGCCAAAGGAACCAATCCCACTGTTGAAAGTACTGAAAATCTACCTCCTACATTGTCAGGGAGAGGAAGCACGGAAGCATTGATCTCTTTGGCATATTTTTCAAGTGGAGATCCAGGATCAGTAATGAAAGTATAGGCAGAAGGATCACTTTGTAAAGAATAGATATATTTGTAAATAGAAAAAGTCTCAACCGTACTTCCTGATTTCGAGATGACAAGAAAATGGGTTTTTTTGACATCGAAATTAGAAAGTAGATCAGAAATATTGATAGGATCAGTACTTTCAAAAAAGTAAAGTTTTCTAGGTAGACTCTTTGACAGGTTTTATAAATTCATACACTGCTTTTGCACCTAAAGAACTTCCCCCGATACCAATAACAGCAATCGTTTCTACTATCCTCCGGAATAGTACTACAATAATTCTAATATAGGAGTGATATCCTGTTCAGGGAGTGCATAGTAGCCGATTGATTTCTGTTCTTTTTTAATGGCCTGAAAAGCTTTTTGTTCTTCTTTTTTACTATTTGAAGTGAAATAGAGTTTATTTTTCATGCTACTACTCCTTTTTTGTTTTAATTATATCCATTGCCTCTTTACAAAGTCTTGTGATTTCGTGAAAATCCTTCTTATCAATAGCCTCGTTTGGGTACGATCCAACTTCCACCCACACATAGAACATTCGCAAGAGATAAAAAATCATTTAGATTTTTTAGATTGACGCCTCCTGTCGGACAAAAACGCATAGAAGCAAAAGGACCGCTAAAAGCCTTTAAGAGCTTCTACACCACCTGCCAGTGTAGCCGGAAAAAGTTTACAGTGTTCAAAACCATTGTTTTTAGCCAACATCACTTCAGAAGCTGTAGCCACACCAGGAATAAGCGCAATGTCCAATTCTTTTGAGGTCTGCATCAGCTCTTCACTGATACCCGGACTAAAAACAAACTGCGCACCATGATCAACAGCCTTTTTAAAATCACTGGCATTGAGTACTGTTCCTGCACCCACATGCATTTGTGGCATTGCTTTCGAAATAGCTTCTATAGCAACCCAGTCCTGCTTCTGTACGAAGGTTATCTCCATCATAGAGATACCGCCTTCCAACAAAGCTTTTGCAAGAGGCAAGGCATCCTCTACATGCTCTAATGCTATCACAGGCACGATAGGTGATATTTCCATCACTTCTTTCGCTGTCATGCACGCTCCTTTCCACTGATATCAAAGAGACTTGCACCCTCTTCTGCAGAACCTATATTTTGACGTACAGAGACAAAAAGTTCTCTACCAAACCCATATCTATTTGCACTTAAGTCCGGTACTTCTATCGAACGTAATTCTAACTCTTCTTCATCCACTAAAAGCATGATCTCACCTTTTGGGCATCAAAACGGATGGTGTCACCGGTTTTGACCTTTGCCAGCATACCGCCGTCAAGTGCTTCAGGAGAAAAATGAATGGCTGAAGGTACCTTACCTGAAGCACCTGACATACGACCATCTGTGATAATAGCCACTTTAAATCCTTTGTCCTGAAGCACACCCAAAGGTGGCATAAGTCCGTGAAGTTCAGGCATACCATTGGCTTTAGGTCCCTGATAACGCACCACAGCAATAAAGTCTTTTTCCAGTTCACCTTTTTTAAATGCAGTCTGCAAGGATTCCTGAGATTCAAAGACTATAGCTTCAGCTTCAATAATAAACTGTTCTGGTTTCAGTGCAGAAGTCTTGATGACACTGCGTCCAAGATTTCCATCTAAGAAGCTTGAGTCCGCCTTCATCGCTAAAAGGTTTTTCTATACTTGAGACCACATTTTCATCTCTCGAAGTCTTTGCACCTTTTTCAAATGTCAAATGTCCGTTGCTAAGACTTGGTTCTACGATATACGCATCCAAGCCTTTTCCTACAATCGTTTCAACATCATTATGTACCAGTCCGGCATCTAAAAGTTGAGAGATCACTACACTCATGCCACCTGCTTCTCTAAAATGATTCACATCCGCTTGACCATTGGGGTACATCTTACATAAAAGAGGTGTCACCTTGGAGATAGCATCAAAATCATCCCAATTCAGTATGATTCCCGCAGCTCTTGCCATAGCAATAATATGGATCGTATGATTTGTAGAGCCTCCTGTTGCCATCAGATCCGACTATGGCATTGACAAAGCTTTTTTCATCAATGATCTTCTGCTATAGGTTTATAGATTCCCGATAAGTCCGTCATCTTCAAAATTGTTTTTGCCGCATGTGCAGTCAAAGCTTCTCTAAGAGGTGTATTTGTATTGACAAAAGAACTGTTTGGAAGTTGCAGTCCCATCATTTCCAGTAACATCTGGTTTGAGTTAGCTGTACCGTAAAAGGTACAGGTACCACTGCTATGGTATGAGGCAGATTCCACTTTTAACAAAGAGTCTTCACTCACTTTACCTTGTGCAAAGTCTTGACGTACCTTTGCTTTTTCGGCATTACTGATGCCTGAAGGCATGGGACCTGCAGGTACAAAGAGTCCAGGAAGATGACCAAAAGCCAAAGCACCGATAACAAGCCCAGGAACGATCTTGTCACAGACACCAAGATAAAGTGCACCGTCATAGACATTATGAGAAAGTCCAATGGCGGTTCCCATAGCGATATTATCACGACTAAAAAGACTTAACTCCATCCCTGGCTGAGACTGTGTTACACCATCACACATAGCAGGTACACCACCTGCTACCTGTGCAGTTGCACCCAAGATCCATCAACGTACGTTTGATGAGTGCAGGATAGAGTTTATAAGGCTCATGTGCAGAGAGCATATCATTGTACGCTGTTACTATAGCAATATTAGGACTTTGCATCCCAGCAAGAGATGTTTTTTCATTCTCATCCATAGGTGCCATCGCATGGGCAAGATTACTGCATCCCAGACTTATTACGGTTAACCCCATGTCCTTTAGCCTTAGCGATACGATCAAGGTATACAGCCCTGCTTTTTGCTGAGCGTTCTATGATAGCTTTCTGTGACTTTTTGTATGGTTTCATTCATGTGTAATATACCTCTATATCTTTGATATCTTGATTTAAAATGGAGCGGATAGGCATTTTGTACATATCATCTCCTGCTATAGCCTCTTCGTACACAGCAAGTTTTTCCAACCCTTCAAAATGAAGATAAATATGTTTCGCACTAAGAATAGCCTGTACGTGTCAAACTCATACGCATATAAGGTGCAGTTGTTGGTTCAATGGCTATACACAGATCTTCATTATTCAAGATCAAAGGCCTTTGTCCAGTTTTACATTATCAGGGAAAAGAGAAGCAGTATGCGCATCATTTCCCATACCTAAAACCAAGAACATCAAAAGGGAAAAGTGATTCTTTCATCTTTTTCGTACATATATTTCTCTGCATTTTCTATATCTGATACTCTTCATATACATACCTACAAATGTAGCCTTGCTTGCTTCCCTTGAAGTAAATGTGTTTTAACAAGATTTTCATTGCTGTCTTCATCTGATGAAGGATACCCATCGTTCATCACAAAGACCAACACTCACCTTTTCCCATGCAAGAGAGATTTCACTTAGTTTTTTAAAAAGCGGTTTAGGTGTACTTGCCTCCTGAAACAATTAAAGAAGCTTTACCTTTTGCGTCGATCGCTTCTTGCAGTTGTCGATGCAATACTTTTACTCAGTACTCTCTATCAAGTTCATCCTGTGCGCTAAATGTATGTAGTGTTCTACTCATCGTGCCAACTCCTGCCATCTCGTGCGATAAGTTGTACAGCTGCACTCGGACCATCGGTTCCAGCACTGTAACTTTTCATAGGTACCATATCTTCTGCCCATCCTTCCAAGATAACATCTGCCCATTTCCATGCGGCTTCCACTTCATCCAAACGCATAAAAAGTGTCGGGTTAGCACGAATGACATCTAAAAGTAAACGTTCATAAGCATCTGGTTTATGTTCCATATTCAGTGGGGTATTGAGCTCAAGTTCGACCTGTCTGTAATCTCATCTGTTCACTTAACCCAGGAATCTTATTCATCAGCTGCAAATGATACTCTCTTTTGGCTGCAGTGAAATGACAAGTTTATTCTGAGAGATACATTTACCCTTATTCGCAAAAATAGAATGCGGGATCGTTTTAAAGTGAATCACGATTTCTGAGTTTCTCTGTCTCATACGCTTTCCGCTTCTAAGATAAAAAGGTACACCATTCCAACGCCAATTATCTATATCAACACGAAGGGCAGCAAATGTTTCTGTTGTACTCTCTTCCACCCCATCTCCCTCAAGATAACCCGGTACCGGTTCACCGTTACTTGATCCATGTGCATATTGTGCACGTACTGTCTTTTGTTCAATATCAGCCGGACTCATCAACGCAAAGAACGCAATACTTTTACTTTTTCATCACGTACACTGTCTGCATCAAGTGAACAAGGTGGCTCCATAGCCACAAGACAAAGCAGTTGCATCAAGTGATTTTGTATCATATCACGCATAGCACCGTACTCATCATAATATCCCCATCGTCCTTCAACACCCACACTCTCAGCCACAGTGATCTGGACATGGTCAATATTGTTTGCATCCCAAAGTGGCATGAAAAATACGGTTGGAAAAACGAAGTGCCATAATATTCTGAACCGTGTCTTTACCCAAATAATGATCAATACGATAAATCTGTGATTCTTCAAAATACTTCAAGACTTCCACATTGATCACACGTGAAGACTCCAAGATCACGACCGATAGGCTTTTCAAGTACCACCCTGCTTTGTGGGCTTATCAATTCCCATTGACTCAAAGATTTACAAATAGGAGCAAAAAAATCAGGTGCAGTTGAAAGATAGTTTACTCTGTCTCTTTCAGGGATACATATCAAGAAGTTCTTTCAGTCCACTATAACTCTCATCGTTTAAAAAATCAATAATTACGACATGGAGCTGTTTTTTGAAAACGATTGAATTTTTCTTCATCAAAGGCTTTCTCTGGTAAAAATCCTGAAGTTTTGATTTTACCAACTCACAATGTTCTTCATGACGTCATAGGTCTCTGGTAGCTGTAATAATACGACTTTTTTCGTCCAAATAACCATCATTACTCAAATGATAAAGTGCTGGCATCAGTTTTCTAAAAGCAAGATCTCCATGTCCACCAAAAATAGTAATATCACATACACTTTTTATTTCATTCATTGATTTACTCTCTTTTTAAATAATTTATGTAGTAAAAAATAAGTACTTCACTTACTTCAAATCTTAAAAATAGAACCCACATCAAAAATAAGTGACGCAAAAATCCCAAAAGTCATTGTACCTCATATGAGAATTGCTTGGGCCACGAAAAGTGCCTTATTTTTAAACACAGATGTGTTCCTTCTATTTCTCTATCTGTTTTGTCGCCATAATTGCTGCCATGACTACTGGGTAAGACGTTGGGGCAGCGGTTAACATGGGTTGGGTCGCAACCTGCATGGACATCACACGGTAAATGTCAAAGTTAGATTCTATGATGAGTCCTATGAGATTTATCATCTCTCCCGTCTCTGCACCTCCCACTACTTGTCCACCTATGATCTGACCACCGTTTCTCATCACAATAAGTTTTACGAACTGTTTTTGTGCACCTGGTATGGTGGGTGGATGACGATTGATCCCGGAAAATGAACCAACTACTATATCTATCCCCGCTGCTATGGCTTGTTCTTGTGTAACACCTGCAGATGAAAATGCTGTTTTCCCGACCATTGTGGAGAAGATACCAATCGTTCCACTGAATCCCTTGAAGTATTTGATCCCAAACAAAGAACTTCCAGCTACACGTCCTTCAGCCGCTGAAGTAGAAGCTAGCATTACTTTTGTCGAGTCTTTTGTGATAAAATCTCTTCTAGCACTACAATCTCCAACAGCAAAAATATCATGATTTTTTGTTCTCATATACTCATCCACCCAGATACCGCCATAATGCCCCAGCGATACCCCCGCCTTTTTAGCTAAGCGTGTATTTGGCTTATAACCCGTAGCTAAAATCACCACCTGAGTGTCAACGATCCTACCACTTTGAAGTTTCACGGCATTCACAACATTATCGCCATTTTTATCTATGATCTCAACAACTCTGTCTTCCCCTATATAAGTCACACCCAAAGCAAGTAAAATTTCCTCTGCTTGAAGACCCACTTCACTGTCAAAAGCATCTTTAAGTATATGTTTACTTCCACCGATGACAGTAACCTTCTTACTACTCTGAGCGAATTCAGCAGCTATCTCAACTCCTATAAATCCACTTCCAACGACAACTATTTCTTCTTTGGTATCAGAATAAGCCTTTAGCTCATCAATGAGTGTTTTGTTTTTGGGAATGGTAAAAACACCTTTTAATTCTAAAGCATGTTGGAGTGATTCATGAACAAAAGGTTGAGATCCTGTTGCAAAGATGAGCTTATCAAAAGAGATTTCATTATCCTGTGAGTAGGCTCTTTTATTTTTAATGTCAATCTTTTCTACTTCACCAATTAATGTAGATATTCCCATATCTGTAGCCATCCCACAAGAAGCTACATTTTTTTCACTACATCCAAGTGTCTCACCGAAAATATAAGGAATCGCACAAGGTACAAGTTGCTTTTCAAACTCCCTGATAACCAGTATCTCTTTTTCCGGATAATTCATTTTAGCAGTAACGGCACAAACACCCCCAGCGGGTCCCCCACCAATCACCAATACATCACAGTTTACTTTTTTCACAATTGCTTCCTTTCCTTAAAAATTACACGATATATTTAGTGAATTGCTTTTGAGTAACATGACTAACATAATCTATCAACTGCAAAATGTGCAGCTCCAAGTAATGCAGTCTCAGGGTTCAAAGATATCTTTACTTGCATACCACGCAACATCTCTTCAAAGCGACCTTTACTTGCAAATCCATTCATAAAATGATTATTTGTCATCACTTGTAGTATTTTAGGTGCAATACCACCACCAATATAAACCCCACCCAGTGACATAGATTTTAAGGCAAGGTTTCCTGCCTCAGCACCATATATTTCACAAAATAACCTAAGGGCTTCCATACACAAAGGATCTTTTTCTTTTAGTGCACATTCACTCACCATCGCACTGCGGTCTTTACCCTCTTCTATTTGCATCATTGAAACAGGTTCTGGGGCATAACCGCTTTCATGTAAAAATTCATACAATGTATATACTCCGGGACCGGATAGTACCCTTTCATAACTCACATGGCCAGGATAGCGTTTACGCATCCATTCTAACAGTGCATCCTGTTGTGCGGTCACAGGAGCAAAGTCACAATGCCCGCCCTCAGAACCAATTGGCTGATAGTTACTACCATCATAATACAATATTGCTTCTCCGAGTCCTGTACCTGCAGCAATAATAGCACGATTGCCATCGACAGATCGTCCTGTGGGATTGAGATCAACAAAATCATTCTCAGGAAGATATAACATTCCGTACGCCGTAGCTTCAAGATCATTCATAAGGTGAACCTTGTCTATGTCTAAGTGTGCCTGAAGATCTGAGGTTGTGATATCCCATGGAAGGTTAGTCGTACGACAGCGTCCATTCAGCACTGGTCCTGCTATACCAAAACACGCAGCATTTAACTGAAACCTTGATGTCTTTTCTTTAAATGTTGTAATGACATCACTAAAACTAGCAAAATCTCGACTGGCAAACTGATGCTGTACCTTCATTAGAAGTCTATTGTCTTCTAACTCAAACAACGCCAGATTGGTTTTGGTACCACCTATATCACCTGCAAGTATCATATTCTTATCCCTGTTTTTACATCATATTTTTGTAATCTATTACTCATCAAAACCACCTGCTGCCAATAAATACATAAATGCTTCAACAAATGCTTCCTCAACTTCTAATGAGGATGATTGATAAAACATATCCCAAGCTACTCCCCTATGGTCATCATGATTTCCTAAAGGATTCTTCTTTTCCCAATTAATTCGTACAGCATGTCCAATCAGCACATCAAGTATCAAATCATTATTCACACGAAACGCTGGATTTTGCTTAAACAACCATGCCATACTCTCAATTGCTTCAATGTTCAACTGGCGATATTCTGGTGCAGGTATACTCTGTAGCATTCTGTCTATCTTCAATTCAAAACTTCGTTCACCTGCAGTTGAATCCAATGTATCTTCCGAGCCAATACGGTTTTGAACATTATATCTATCTCCCACCACAAGACCTTTACATTGCTGTAATATATACCATACTGTTTTATGAAATTTTGTAGGAAGACGACCGATCATTCCTGATTCCTGTCTCCACTGCATCCAATCTTTTTCTTCTACCTTCTTAGATTCCATCGGCTGTGTATTCATTGAATCAAGACTGCTGATACCAGAGGCCTGCAAGTTTTCCACATCATTTAATTGTGTTACTTCCTTAGTAAAAGACTTCAATATAGATCTAAGACGGTCATAAATAGCATGTGGAGCCAAAGAAAGGACGAATTCGTATGCATCACTATTGGAAAGATTCTTTTCACGACTGATATGACCCACTAACAGCTTAATGAAATACCATGTTCTAAGTGTCAACATATTTTCAAAGAGTTTGGGTTCTGTTTGGATCAAATGTCCAAGATGCAATATAATCTCCTGTGTCAATACACTCTCAGCAATATTATTGCCACTAAACTCTGCAATAGTCCTCACAATTGCAGTACTTTCCATTGGTTTTGAAAAAGTGGCTTTCTCAAAGTATGCACGTCCGACAGCCAAATGTTTTTGCCTAATCACTATATCGAGTAAAACATCTTCCAATCGGTCATCGTATTTACCTGTAATATCTGCTATACGACGTACAATACACCAATCATGATAGAGTGTCGCAGTTTCATAGTGTTGTTCTGCGACCAAGGACAATGTTTTATTTTCCTCTCCAAGCGTGATTTCAAAATCTGATCCATGTCGTTGCCAAAGTAAAGAGAGTGCATGCACTTGTCTGCGACGATTACCGCTTTCGATGAGTGTATGGATTAAAGAGGCATCCTCATCAGCTTCTAACTGCTGCAATTCTTCTGCTGATAATGGCAGGTCTAAATCACTGCCCTTTACAACATTAATTAGCCCCTGTCCATCTGATTTCAACTCAGGATCTTTCAATTCAACATTATGTAGATTATCAATCCTCTCCACTGCTGCTGTTGTCAATAATTGTACAAGTGGTCCCGTTTTTATGATAAGGGAGTCACATACGCCTCTTTTAAAATCATGTAATAACTCAAGTATCGCATCCAATTCAATATCTAAAAGCATATCTTCACGTACAAGGAAGGGAACAATAGGTTGACCTGGTTGATCCCAATGCTTGGCAAGAAACTTTAAAGATGATCGGAACTGCTCAACAAGTAGTTTATTATCATAAGAGAAATAAAATCCATGCGGATTAAAGTAATAAGGTAGAAAAACAATTTCCTCACCGGAAAGTAAATGTAAACGTGATGTTGTAATCGTCCGTGACACAGACATCGGTCTGCCACTTAGAGAAAGTTTCTCATTTTTACCCAGCAGTGTATGTACATATGAAAGCTCTGAGGCATGCATGATCTTGATAGGTTTAACATCATCCAGTGTTTCAGAGTTAAATCCTAACTCAAGTAAACGTTTTTGAACGGTGATGTTTTCAGCCAACACTGAAACCAATGGATAATTGTTACGTGGAATACCAATATATTCACGACGACGTAACGGATCTATATCACTTGGACGTAATATACCATCAAGAATCATATCAGACAAGACAAAGAGACTTTGAGCCCAAACCAATGGTAAATTTTCATTGGCAACCCTAGTCTGACTTCCCGGATTATCTTTTTCTGCTTCGATGAGTTCTTTTGGAACAATATACAGTTCGGGTATCAATTGCTGACCATTTTCTTCCACAAAGAGTGGCTCTAGTTTCTTTTTCCAATGTTCAACGGCTTCAATATCTTCACGCATCAGTGCATCAAGGAGTAAATACGTAAAAAAAAGTGGCCACTCTGATTCGATGTGTTCAAACTCACGTAATTCTGAGGGTTCGTAGTGTAAGCGCGACTCATCTTCGATACTACTTTGGTGACCGTCAAGTAAAAAACGTTTGCATCCATAATTCCCTGCAAGTTTTTTGATGATCTTATCTCTTGTTTTCTTCACTAATCCATCATCTTCAATAGCATACGCTGGGTACCCGATAATACTAAGTAAAGCCGCGTCTGTTTCTTTAGAAGTTGACTCTCTAGGTAGTAAACTATGAAGTGTAAAACGTGAACGAGCAATATCACCTGCAACCACATGAATGACTGATTCCTGACTTACGACATTTCCAAACAGATTAAAACCATCCATCGCTTCAAGCGCTGCTTTTGCCATACCTACAGAACTACAATTGATCTCTGCTGCACCATGATTGATCTTGTGACCTCGTTCCCATATACCAAAGTCAGGTGTGCAGTATGTACGACTGATATAATGTACCATATTTTGGATGAAATTCACTTCATCCACAGTATAGATCAGTCTTAAACCCGAAGCCGTCATCTGTGCGATCATCAACAAAAAAAGTGAACTTGCATCAAGTTGTAAATGACCCCATTCATCATCTCCCACCACAGACAAACCTGTTTTAGTTCCATATTTTGCGTGGAGTGCATCTAACGGATTAAGCGTATGTTTAAATCTTTCAACCCGATCAGCTTGTCGCATCATAGCAGAGAGCATTCCTCTCATCAATTTCACAACGCTCTGATTTAATACATAACTTCTATGATGATCCGGGTTGTGTTTTCGATATGCCAATCCCAGTCCCCATACACAAAGAATACTGTAAACATTATCTCTAACCCAAGCATCTGTATAGTCTCCATGTGCATTGACTGCTGTACTTGCAGGGAGGAGTCCCGTGACGGGATCCTGTCGTGAGAGGATAATCTTGTCTATCACAAGAAAATGTCGATCAAGTTTATCTTGAAATTCATCTTGATTCATATATCACCTTTGATTAGTATGGTTTATTATAGTCTAATATTCGATGAAATACATAAGATTATTGTTTCAATTTTAATCAATAGTACAGGCAGCACGTAGTGTCATAGAAGCATCAACAACTTGGTCAAATGTTCATACTTCAGCATGCACTTTACATAGCTATATATCTAAAATCACTTCTTAAAATTGTACATCCATTTATAATATTGGTGTGCCATACGACTAGAATCAAATTGCCTCATGACATCATTAATCGCATATTTCATGATCTCTACCCACTTATTTACATCATTATAGTATAAGGGTAAAATAACATTTTCAAGTTTATCCATCATCGCAGCATGGTCATGTTCATCTTGTTCATAAGTAGATAAAGAAGCATCTGCAGTGTCTATAGAAAAAGAATTTATTCCATCTTTTGCAAATTCTGGATGCCAACCGTCATTGATTGAAAAATGAATGGATCCATTCATGCTGGCAGTCATACCACTTGTACCACTTGCTTCACGTGTGACACGTGGTGTATTGAGCCAAATATCACTTCCCTGTTTTAACATTTTAGAAAGTTTTATTTCATAACCAATAAGTACCGCCATATTTTTATAATTATGACTCAACGCAATAAGTTCATTAAACATATTAATAGCGCCAACATCACCAGGGTATGGTTTACCAGCCCAAATAACCTGTATAGGGTACCTTGTATTTTTTAAAAGTTTATCAAAACGGTCTAAATCATACTTGAGTAATCCAGGACGTTTGTATTCAGCAAAACGGCGTGCCCATACCAAGGTAATGATATCTGGAGAAAATACTTTACCTGTCTGATCTGCTACTTCTTCAAAAAGAATTTTTTTTAGATGCTTTTTACGTGCGATAACTTCATAATCTTCATGCTCTTCCAAGGCACGGATCAATGGCTTGTCTGTCCAAAAACGTCTGTTTTGAGCATTGGTGATTCCGATAATTTCACATCTTCCTTCCACATTTTCCCACATTTTATTGGCTACATTTTCATGAATTTTAGATACAGCATTGGCACGCTTAGATGTTTTTAGCGCGCCAATAGTTAAACTAAAATTTTCATCATAATAATGAAGTTTATCCTGAATATCTTTAAGAGAATGTCCGTTAAAAAAACCCATTTGCGCTAAAAAGTGAACATTATGTTCTTCATTCCCCGCTTTTTCAGGGGTATGTGTTGTAAACACCACATGCTCACGTAACTCTTCAATATTATCATAACGATTAAGTAGTTCAAACACCAAAGGTAAGGCATGTCCTTCATTCATATGGTAAATATCTATTTCCTGATTAAGTGCGTCAAGTGCTTTAACCCCTCCGATACCTAAGACAATTTCCTGTGCAACACGTGTTTCTTCATGTCCATCATAAAGTTTATGGGTAATGGTACGCGAAAGAAAATCATTTTCAGGAATATCCGTTGAAAGTAAAATCATCGGAGCTGAACCAAAGACATGACAAGGTAAAAGCATTACTTTTACATATACCAGGTTTACCATTGACATTGACTGTTACTGTAATATCTGGGTCTTCAAGAAAATAATGAAATTTTCGAGTATATTCTACACGTAAAGATCTGTCTTCATTACGACCTTGATCATAATAACCAAAACTCCATAGTAGACCGACACCGGTTATATGCTGCTCAAGATCAAACGCACTGCGCATATGTGAACCTGCAAGAAAACCTAACCCACCAGAATAAATTTTAAGCGATTGTTCTATGGCAAATTCCATAGAAAAATAAGCTACTTTAGTCGTATAAAGACTATCCACTTCATAGCAAACCAAATCTTTCATTTTATATTTCCTAACAATTAATGATTCCCAACAAAAACACACATGTCCACAAGACGTGAACTGTATCCCCACTCGTTGTCATACCAAGCAAGTACTTTAACCGTACTTGCCATCGACCACAGAGGTCATATCTGGCACATAGGTTGCACTATAAGTTGAGCCAATAAAATCACTAGAAACCCGCTTATCATTATCTACTTCTATTAAACCTTTAAAGTTACCCTCCGCAGCTACATTCATCGCTGCATTAATTTCTTCAATCGTTACATCTTTATTAAGGTTAACTGTTAGATCCACTATAGAAACATCTGGTGTAGGTACACGCATGGCATAGCCGTTGAGTTTACCTTTAAGCTGAGGCATAACTAGGGCAATGGCTTTAGCCGCTCCCGTTGTTGTCGGAATCATATTCACTGCTGCTGCACGGGCTCTACGTTGATCTTTTGGATGTTTGACATCAAGAATATTCTGATCATTCGTGTACGCATGAATGGTTGTCATTAAACCATTTTCTATACCAAAAGTATCATCAAGGACTTTACATATAGGTGCAAGACAGTTCGTCGTACAACTTGCATTGGAGATAATCGATTCCCCTTTATACGCATCTGTATTGATATTGAGTACATACGTTGGAGTATCATCTTTGGCAGGAGCGGACATGACCACTTTCTTTACACCGTTTTTAAGATACGCTTGTGCTTTTTCAGTCGATAGGAAAACACCTGTACACTCTATGACTACTTCAGCACCAGCAGAACCAAAATCAAGTTCATTCAGATCACGAGTACTGAACATTGCTACTTTTTTACCAGCAAGCATGATTGTATTATCATCAATCACTTTTGCATCGATACCGGAGTGAACACTGTCATATTTAAAAAGATACTCAAGCATCTCAGGTTTTGCCGTTGTATTGATCGCTACAAGTTCTATATCATCACGTTGCATAATAATCTTTGCAACGATCATTCCTATTCTTCCTGTTCCGTTTATTGCTGCTTTAATAGCCATGAATATCCTTTAAAATTATCTATTAAGCGTATAACATAAATATCATAATATGATTGCCTGAATTTTAATCAAAATCATCACATTTAACATTTTAAAAACAGTAAAATGTTATAATCGATCACTTCATCCTAAAGGTTAAAATATGAGTCTTCACCCAAATGCCGGAAAACTAGCACCAAAATCTATACTTATGAATGTTCCTCAACTTATCAGTGAGTACTATACAAAAATACCCGATAGCAAAAATCCTGCACAACGTGTTAGCTTTGGAACATCAGGACATCGTGGTTCTTCACTGCTTAAAAGTTTTAATGAAATGCATATCTTAGCAGTCACCCAAGCAGTGTGTGATTATCGTAAAGAAGCAGGTATTGACGGCACACTCTTTATGGGTATGGACACCCATGCACTCTCCTACCCTGCACAACTTACTGCACTACAGGTACTTGCTGCCAATGGTGTTACGCGTGTACCATTGCAAAAGATTTTGGTTATACCCCTACTCCTGTCATATCACACGCCATTTTGACACACAATGCACAAGGAGGTGCACTCTGTGATGGCATCGTCATCACCCCTTCACACAACCCACCAAGTGATGGTGGTTTTAAATACAACCCTCCACATGGTGGCCCAGCAGATACAGATGTCACTGACTGGATAGAAGCACGAGCCAATGCACTTATGGAAAACAACCTTAAAGATGTCAAACAACTGACTGTCGAAGAGGCATTCAAAGCAGATAATGTTGTCGAATATGACTATGTGACTCCCTATGTCAATGATTTGGAAAATGTCATCAATATGGAAGCCATAGCAAAGTCAGGCATACATATCGGTGCGGATGCTATGGGTGGCTCTGGTTTAGCGTATTACACAGCTATCAAAAAACGGTATGGACTCAATATGGAAGTCTTTCATGATACACTTGATTCTACTTTCTCCTTCATGCACTGTGACAAAGACGGGAAGATACGTATGGACTGTTCTTCCCCTTATGCTATGGCAGGTTTAGTTTCGATGAAAGACAAATATGATATCGCTTTTGGAAACGACACAGATTTTGACCGTCATGGTATCGTCACAAAGAGTGTTGGTTTGATGAACCCGAACCATTATCTCTCTGTTGCTATTAATTACCTTGCGCAAAACCGTCCAGAGTGGAAAAGTGATCTTGGCATAGGTAAAACACTGGTGAGCAGTTCAATGATAGACCGTGTGGCTAATGCCCTAGATAAAAAAGTGATTGAAGTCCCTGTAGGGTTCAAATGGTTTGTAGACGGTCTTATTAACGGGACTGTTTTCTTTGGTGGCGAAGAAAGTGCCGGGGCGAGTTTTTTACGCAAAGACGGCACCGTATGGAGTACCGATAAAGACGGTATCATTTTGACCCTACTCTCTGCTGAGATCCTTGCAACAACAGGACGTGACCCCGGTGAACATTATCAGGAACTCACAGAAAAATTTGGTGCACCCATCTATGCACGTATCGATGCCCCTGCAACCCTCGAACAGGCTAAAAAACTCAAAAATCTCTCTGTCTCAGACATCAAAGCAACCACACTTGCAGGTGAAGAGATAGAAGCGGTTTTAACACACGCTCCGGGCAACGGTGCAGCCATAGGCGGACTCAAAGTCGTAGCAAAGAACGGATGGTTTGCACTTCGTCCTTCAGGAACAGAACCTATCTACAAGATCTATGCGGAAAGTTTTATAGATGAAGCGCACTTGAAGCAGATTCAAGATGAAGCACAGATGATTGTGAATGGGCTTTTTTAGATTTTAAACTTTTTTAAAGCTATATATTATTTTATAGTTTTCATTTATAAAACCTCATAATAGAACATTTTATAAGGTTTTTTATGAGAGCGTACATAATTTATGGGCTGCAAACGTCGCTACATGTTTGATTATAAGGGTTTCATATAATTTAACAAATATTTACTTTCATGCCACTCTATTGAGTTCGATAATATATAATAGAATAAACCTAGCTGAAGAAGAGAAAAAAGTAAAATTCTTTTTCGATGCAAGCACGAGCTTTACATTTAGATGGAATATTTTTTATTCACTTATGGTTCATACTTTAAGATTACAATAAAGATAGCCCTTCCTTTAACTAGAGGGGACTTTATTCAAAAGGACAAAAAATGAAAAAAGTTATTATTTTAGCACTGTTAGCATCAGGAGCATTTGCTGCTGATTTTTCCCAAATGAGCACAGAAGAGATGATGAATATGCGAGGGAGTGTTCCTGTAGATGATCGTCCTACATTCCAGCAAGAAATGCAAAAACGTATGCAAAGCATGACTCCTCAAGAACGACAGAAATATCAAGGTATGAAAGGTCAGGGTATGGGTCAAGGCAAAGGTATGGGTATGGGACAAAACCGTATGAAGAATCAACCTACATTTGCCGAATTTGATCTTAACAATGATGGCAAGATCACACAAAGTGAATTAGAAGAAGCACGCGCAAAACGTATGAGTCAGAATGCCAGTGAGGGAAAAATGATGAGAAATGCTGGAAAAGCGCCTGCATTTGAAGACATGGATAAAAACAATGATGGATCATTAAACCAAGAAGAATTCCGTTTACATCAGACAGAAGAGATGAAGAAATGGAATAAAGGAAACTGTGCAACAGGCAATTGTCCAAGTCCAGGCATGGGACAAGGCAAAGGCATGAGGAAAAATGCTGGTAATGCACCTGCCTTCTCAGATATTGACACCAACAATGATGGAACGATAAGTCAAGAAGAATTCAGCCAACATCAAACCCAGAGAATGCAAAAAAAAGGGAATTAACCAGCTGAAAATCACTGAATATCTTTCATCATTTATTGATACACAAACTGTGAGTCATTTTTAGTCTGATGCCTAATGCGTGGCATTTGGTTTGCGTCTCCCTCCAATATAAGGCGACTCACCCTTATTATTTTATGCTACAAATGTTTAAAACACAAGTGAGATCATTGAAAAATCATGGTCTTCTTGAGACGTGATAGCTAACGTATACCCACAATATAGAATTTGACTTAATGATGAAAAATAGATTCTTCTAGAATTATTTGATCTATTAGAGTTAATATATAGTTCACACTTACTTTATATAATACATTAAAATTAACAAGGATTATGCATGAACACTGACAAAAAATTGCTTCTATGCGGATTAAGTATTACTTTTTTCCTATTTTTACAAGGCTGTGGTGGATCATCCACAGTAGCTAGTGATGATAACACCACCAATATACTTTTTCCTACAACGTACACCGCTGATGCAGGAAGACTTCTAGGTTCACAATGTGCCCAATGTCATGGTACCAATGGTGTCTCCACAAATGAGTGGGACAGTATTGCAGGGGAAGATGATCTTCTAGATGAGATTTTTGATGATGATGAACCTATTATGAGTGCTCAGGCTCATGGCTATACCGAAGAAGAGATCATACTTATTGGCGACTGGCTAAAAACACTTGATAAAACTAACGATTAAAAAAGGACAGTAAATGAAAACAACCCATTCAAATTCAAGACGAAACTTTATGAAGTTTGTAGGTGTAAGCTCACTCGTTGCAGTGACTCCTAGTATGGCAGCAGATAGTACCATTCCACATATTGTGGTAGTAGGTGGTGGATTTTCAGGAGCAACCTGTGCAAAGTACCTAAAAATGTGGGGTGGTAGCAGTGTCAATGTAACCATCATAGAAGCAAACCCAACTTACGTATCACCTATATTGAGTAATTTGGTGCTTAATGGACAGAAAACAACTTCTGATTTATCCTTTACGTATGGAGACCTGAACAGTAAATATGAGTATCAAAATGATTTATAGCATCGTAAATAGTGTTGATAAAACGAATCAAAGCCTTACTCTGGAAAATGGAACCAGTGTACAGTACGATAAATTGGTCTTGGCAGCAGGTATTGACTTTATACCACTTGAATCTGACTATGACATCACCAAGGTACCACACGCTTGGAAAGCAGGAGAACAGACTAACCTGCTAAAAGCACAAATTGATGCGATGCTTGATGGTGATACCTTTACCATGACGATTCCTGCTGCACCTTACCGTTGTCCTCCCGGTCCTTATGAAAGAGCATGTGTCGTAGCTGACTATCTTAAAAATACTAGAGGGTATAACAACTGTAAAGTCAATGTGTTAGATGCCAATGCAAACATCACGGTAGAAGCAGATACTTTTGGTGCCAAATTTGCAGAGTATGGTGTAGCGTACAAACCAAGCACAACCGTTACAGCTGTGGATGACAGTACCAAAACTTTGACATACACAGAGAATGGAGAATCAAAAACGTTAAGTTCAACCGTTTTAAATGTCATCCCTAACCAAAAAGCAGCCCCTATCATCTTCACTGCAGGAGTCGACTCTGGTAACTGGGCACCTATCAATCCATTGAGCTACGAATCAATCATGGCAAGTGGTATTTATATCATCGGTGATTCACAAGCTACAGGACAACCCAAAGCTGGACACATAGGAAACTCTGAGGCAAAAGTGTGTGCAGATGCTATTTTAAGAACACTTAGTGGGGTTGCATTATACGCTTCACCTAAGACTAACTCAGCGTGTTACAGCCCAACTTCTTCAACAGAGGCTTCATGGCTATCAGCTGTCTTTAAATATGACGATAGTACCCAAAGTATGATGATTGCCAATTTAGAAGCAGGTGCACCAACCACCCGTGATTATGATAATATGTTTTCATGGTCGGAGAATCTTTTTTCTGATACTTTTGCTTAATAGCTATTGCTAAAGTTCATAGGATGAGTTTCATCCTATGAACTTCAATTTTTTCACTCTTCATTACTAAGATGTTCTTGAAGACTATCTTTACCTGCCAAGAATGAAGGCGAATCAAGAAGTGCTACTACACCTAATAATCATGTTTTTTCATATTAGATTATTGTTTGTATTATAAATATTGTGTGTGTAAAATATGAAATTCAGTAAAATATTTTCTAAGGGAGAAGAGAAAAAAGGCATATCCTTAATTGAGGATATGCCCTAGAGAGATAATTTATTAGTAAAATGTCATCAATGGATGTGGTGAGGCGTCAGGGATGTTCACTCCTGCTGTATCAGATGCTGACATGTGATGTGCAGAGGCACTTGAGACCAAACCGATTGCTAATAAAACTATAGTTGTTAATTTTTTCATGTACATCCTTTTTTATTTTATAATGCTGATACCATCCGTAGATGGGGAAAGTTTTAAATGTTTTTTCTATTACTTAAAATACCATTGTTAAATGTGGAGACATATCAGGAATATTTGCTCCTGCGTCATCATTTGCAGAGAAGTGATGTGCTGATAGACTTGATGCCAGAGCGATTGTTAAGAGTAATAGTGTTGTTAATTTTTTCATGTAAATCCTTTTTTTATTTAATTATTTTATAGTTAATCTCATGTATGTATCTAAACGTTTTATCCGAATACTAGATCAAGATGTCCTGAAGTATCTGAGATATTTCCACCTGCAGTATCTGACGGTGAATTGTGATGTGCAGATACATTTGATGCTAAACCAAGCGTTAAAAGTAAAATTGTTATTAATCTTTTCATTTGAATCCTTTCTTTTTAAGATGATGAAGTATAAAAGATTAGTGTGAAGAAAGTGTGAAGACAAAACCTTATAAAATATATAATTTTATAAGGTTTGCTATCTCTCTTTTATTGTTAGCATATTTTATTAGATTTTCAAGTTATTTATTGAAACCAACATTAAACTACCCAGACACTCCCTCCCAATAAACCACACCATTAAAGGCTGTCAAAGTATATTCTATAGAATACTCACCGCCATGAATAGGCTCCTTTTAATCGATGTGTATAATTTATATACACTCTACTTCATATAAAAGTTATAATTTTTATTATAATGCGCACATGGAAACTTTATTACTCGCAATCTTTTTGACTATTTTTTTGGCAACACTGCTTAGTATCCTCTTTAAGAAATACAATATTTCTCATATTTTAGGATATATTTTCACAGGAACTATCATCAGTTATCTCTTTGATTTTAATACACTTAAAATTGATGCACTTGATTTGATCAGTGAATTTGGTATTGTATTTCTTATGTTTACCATAGGCTTGGAACTAAGTTTTAAAAAAATCAAAAAAATGAAAGAGACGCTTCTTATCAATGGTGCTTTGCAACTTCTCTTAAGTGCATTACTCTTTTTTCTTTTGGCATTTTATCTTTTCAAATTAGATTTTCAGACCTCTCTTGTTATCTCATTGGCCTTTTCATTGTCCTCAACAGCCATTGTTTTACCCTATTTGAAAGACTCCAAAGATATTTATACGCCTTATGGGAAAAAGTCTGTTGGTATTCTCATTTTTCAAGATATTTCGGTGATTCCTATCTTACTCTTGATGACTTTTCTCTCTTACGGTACAGAAGTATCCATGACAGAGGTAATGGGTAAAACCCTCTTGGCGGTCATATTTATTATTCTTTTCATTATGTTTGTGGGAGATAAGATTGTTGACATGCTTTTAAAATTTTCTGCAAGTACCCAAGTAGAAGAGATTTTTCTAGGGGCTATTTTAGCGATTGTCATTGGGATGTCCATTCTTACCCATGAAATAGGGTTTACCTACTCGCTTGGTGCATTTATCGCAGGGGTTTTGATTGCAGATACGAAGTACAATATTAAAGTCGAATCAGATATTTTAAGTTATAAAGATTTACTTTTAAGTGTCTTCTTTTTTAGTGTGGGAACCAAGATAGATATGCTCTATTTGGTTTCCAACTTCCATAAAATTTTTCTTGTATTTGTACTCGTTATGTTAGTAAAAATAGGGATTATTTACTTGATCATAAGACGAAAATCAGATACCAATACCTCTATTAAAACAGCCCTTGCATTGGGACAAATAGGAGGATTTGCCTTTGTTGTATTTGAAATGGCATCTTCTCATCAGTTGATACATCCAGATGTTGCAAACTTCTTGCTTGTAACAACATTTTTGACAATGATTGTCACGCCATTCATACTCAATAACATCTATAAACTCTCCTCATTTTTTCAAAAAGAGTTTTATGAATCCGATGTCATCACCCCGATCAATAAGAAAAATCACATTATCATTGTAGGATTTGGAACACTTGGAAGAGCCGTAGCCAAAGACCTTCATAGCAAAGGCATTGATTTTATTATTATCTCAGATAATCTACAACACGTCCTACTCGCAAGAAGAATTAATTTCATGGCCTATTTTGGACACCTCAATAAACGACCCGTCATGGAGTCTTTGAAAGTGGAAGAGAGTTCCAGTATTATTGTCACTGTACCCAATGAGCATACCAAAAGTTTGATCAGCAAAGCCGTACTGGAATATGATAGCCATTCAAAAATTATTATAAAAGTTGACACCGATGAAGAGAGACATCATGTAGAAGAGATGAAGTGCGTAGAGTTTATCGACTCTAACTATGAATTATCTTCTCGCCTTGTTGAACTCTCGTTAAAACATTTGAATGGTTAGCAGACTTTCTAATGCTAATTTGACCACTTCAATGATCTGAAATACTCTATTTCATGGGCAGCAATGATGCGTATCATATTGGTTGAACCGCTTACACCCACAGGATCTCCGGCAGTGAGGATGTATCGGCTATCCATATCCAGTACGCTGCGTTTTATACCCTGATCCATCACTTCACTCATCATGTTCTCCAAGTTTGTATCATTCACTGAAAAAGCGGGTACAACACCCCAAACCATTGTAAGGCTTTGTGCAGTACGGCAATCATGGGTAATCGCATAAATCGGTTTTTCTGGACGATAACGTGCAATTTTTCTTGCCGAACTTCCAGAAGAGGTAATCGTTAAAATACCAGCTGCATTTAAACTCTGACAAAGACGCGCTGCTGAATCGTTGATTTTATCTGCAACATCATGCATCATAAAAACTGAAAAACGATTATAGGGATAATACTCCTCTGTTGCCCGTATGGTATTGACCATGGTCTCTACTGCGAGTACGGGATTATGTCCCATTGCACTCTCTTCTGAAAGCATCACAGCATCCGTTCCATCAAGTACAGCATTTGCAACATCACTGATCTCTGCACGTGTTGCCGTGTCATTCTTAGTCATAGAAAGCAGCATTTGCGTTGCTGTAATCACTGGTTTACTTACATCGTTCGCTTTTTTTATGAGCATCTTTTGTATACTAGGTACATTATAGTAGGGAATTTCTATACCAAGATCACCCCGTGCGACCATTAGCCCGTCACTCACTTCAAGTATCTCATCTATATTTTCAACGGCATCATATTTTTCGATCTTCGCAAAAAGTTGTGTACGTCCTCCGTACTCTTCAATGACTGCACGTGCTGCAGACATATCTTTTGCACCCTGAACAAAAGAAATGGCCATAAAATCAACATTATTTTGAACACCCCACAGCATGTCTTCTTTATCTTTAGGGGTAAGTACATCTAACCCCAGTTTCGTATGGGGAAAGTTTACGCCTTTTTTAGAACTCAAAACACCATCATTTTCAATACTGACTTTAACACTCTCAGGACTCACCGCTATGACCTTCGAGCGAATAATGCCATCATACATATAAATATATTCTCCGACATTCAACTGCTTTAAAATACTTTTTTGATTAATGGTCAACCTATAATGACCTTCTTGAACCTTATGCCCTATAATATCTTCTTCAACAAACTCGACCATATCATGGGTCTTAAGATAGAAATCTTCTTCAAGCATCCCCACACGGATTTTCGGTCCGCTAATGTCTTGCAATACCCCAGTAATAAGTCCAGTATTCCCAATTGCTTTTCTTATACGCTCAAGTACTTCAGAGTGATATGTATGTGTACCATGACTGAAGTTAAGACGAAAGACATTGACTCCTGCGTGTATCAATGCTTCAATCTTTTCTTGTGAATCACTAGCTGGCCCAATGGTGGCCAGTATTTTGGTACGTTTTTTCATGTTACACCTTTTTACTCATACGTTTCAAATACAATACCCCAAGCGGTGGTAATGTCAACTCTATAGAGTACTTTCTACCATGCATCGGCTCTTTTTGGGCGGTAAGTGTCCCTGTGTTACCAATGTTCCACCCCTCATAATAACCCGACTGAGAATTAAAAATCTCTCTATATTCACCCTCATATGGTACTCCCACTCTGTATGAGTCACGTGTTGCATCTGCAAGATTACATAATACATACACCGTTTCATCAGACACATCGCTTTTACGCATAAAAGAGATGCAATTATGCTGATAATCACCATCATCGATCCATTCAAATCCGATTGGTTTTTCATCGTATTGATACAAGGCACGTTCTTGCTTGTATATAAGATTTAAATCACTTAACATTTTTTGTAATCCAGCATGTAAAGGATTTTCTAACAGATGCCAGTCCAGACTTTTTTCAAAATTCCATTCAGCATACTGAGCGATATCTCCGCCCATAAAAAGTAATTTTTTACCCGGATGCGCCATCATATACGCATACATAGCACGTAAGTTGGCAAACTTCTGGTTCGTGTCTCCGGGCATTTTATTGATGAGTGAACCTTTCATATGTACGACCTCATCATGACTTAGAGGCAACATAAAATGCTCATCAAAAGCATACCACAGACTAAAGGTCAATTGATTATGGTGATGCTGGCGGTATACAGGATCATAACTCATATATTTCAGTGTATCATGCATCCATCCCATATTCCATTTAAAACCAAAACCAAGACCACCTATACTCGTGGGTCGTGTGACCATCGGCCATGCGGTTGATTCTTCTGCGATCATCATAATGTCTGGAAACGCTGCATAAGCACTTTCATTGAGTTTACGTAAAAATGCAACGGCATCCAAGTTTTCATTTCCGCCATACACATTGGGAGTCCACTCACCCTCCTCGCGTGCATAATCAAGATGAAGCATGGAAGCCACTGCATCTACACGAATACCATCAATATGATATTTGTCTAACCAAAACATCGCTGAAGAGATGAGAAATGACTTCACTTCATTACGGCCATAATCAAAAATGAAACTCCCCCATTCCGGATGAAAACCCTTTTGAGGGTCTGGATGTTCATAGAGTGCAGTTCCGTCAAAGTTAACCAAACCATGCATATCTACTGCAAAGTGTGACGGTACCCAGTCCATAATAACACCAAAACCATTTTCATGTAAGACATCAATGAGATACATCAAGTCTTCAGGTTCACCAAAACGCGCAGTGGCTGAAAAATAGCCAACCACCTGATAGCCCCATGAACCAAAATAAGGATACTCAGTTAAAGGCATAAACTCAACATGTGTATAGTTCATTTGTTTCAGATAAGCGAGCAACTCTACAGCCAATTCTCTATATGTCAAATAGCGGTTGTCTTCTTCGACTTTACGCTTCCATGAGCCCAAATGCATTTCATAGACTGAGACAGGTGCATCATGGGCATTGTGTTTATAACGCTCCTTCATCCACTGCTTGTCTTTCCAATCATATCTGTCAAGGCTCCAAACACGTGAAGCAGACTTTGATGGTTTTTCACTGTAAAAAGCAAAGGGATCACTCTTATCATGTACTATACTGTGAGATTGAGAGACAATATGGTACTTGTAGGTCAAACCCTGGGAAATCCCTTCAATAAACCCCTCCCAAATACCAGACTCATCCTCACGCAATTTGAGCGGATGGGTCTCTGTGTCATAATCGTTAAAATCCCCGCGAACACTCACCGTTTTAGCATTGGGCGCCCAGACTGCAAAGTGTACACCTTCTATGCCCTTAGAGGTCATCCTATGTGAACCAAACTTTTCATAAAGCTTTGAATGACTTCCTTGTTTAAAAAGGAAAATGTCCATTTCACTCAAAGTTGAAACATCATACTGCATCACATGTGACATACGCTCTCCTATTTATGGGGGCTACTAAGGCGCCCATGTTTGATATGATGGTAAAGGTCTTCATAACCTTTTGCCGCTTCATTCCAGTCAAAACGCTTTTGCATACCGTTTTCACGGAGCATTTTAAATCCTGACTTATCTGTGTACCAAGTATCTACTGCCCATTTGACAGTACCGAGTAATGCTTCGGGCGTCGCGTCATAAAACTTAAACCCTGTGCCACTTTTACTTTCACTGTTATAATTTTCAATGGTATCATCCAAACCGCCTGTAGCACGGACAATAGGGACAGTCCCATAACGCAGACTATATATCTGATTGAGACCGCAAGGCTCAAAAAGTGATGGCATCAAGAACATATCACATCCGGCTTCTATTTGGTGTGCAAGGTCATTTTGATAGCCAATGTAACAGGCAAACTTTTCAGGATACTTTGAGGCAACTTGTGAGAAAAAATGTTCCGCCCACTTTTCACCAGCCCCAAGTAACACAATCTGGATATCCAGTGCCATCAACCTTTCTATCGCTGCGGCTAATAAAGTAATCCCTTTTTGCTCAGCAAGACGACCTACCAAACCTATAAGCGGTACATCTCTGCTCACAGGAAGATGAAATTGTTTTTGCAGCGCTGCTTTACAAATGGCTTTGCCTACTAAGACATCTTTATCGAAATTGGCAGGGATCAGTGTATCAATAGCAGGACTCCATTCTTCATAATCAACCCCGTTTAAAATACCATGGAGTTTATATGCCTTATCGCTGATCAATCTATCTAATCCCCAGCCAAACTCAGGTGTACATATCTCTTGGGCATATTTTTTACTCACTGCATTAATGGCATCTGCATGAACAATACCACCTTTAAGCAGATTGATACCATCATACTCTTCAAGTTCAGAAGCATTAAAATGTTCCCACCCGACACCAAGCACGTCCATAGCTCCCTTGTAAAACTTACCCTGATGCTGTAAGTTATGAATACTTAGAAGTGTTCCTGTACCCTTAAAATCAGGATCCATCGCATATGTTGTGTTCAATAAAATAGGAATAGCAGCAGTATGCCAGTCATTGACATGAATAACATCAGGTTTAAACCGTAATTTTTTTGCCAACTGCATCACGGCTTTAGAGAAGAAAATAAAACGATTATCGTTGTCTTTATACCCTTCTGCCTCTTCATCATACAAACCTTTGCGTCCAAAAAATGCTTCGTAATCAATAAAATAAATGGGCACATCTGATCCAGGCAAAACACCTTCTAAAACATGTGCCCATAACTCACCCAAACTTCCCATGGGCACACCTAATGAGCCCCCAAGAGATCTAAGTCCATATTTCTCTTTATCTACAATGTAATAACGTGGCATAACCACACGTACATCATGTCCCAAGGCACGCAATGCTTTAGGTAATGCCCCTGAGACATCGGCCAACCCTCCACTCTTTGCAAAAGGTACGACCTCAGATGCTGCGATTAAGATATTCAGTTTTTTCATCACTTCACCCTTTTATCATAATTTGATAAAGTTCGTGATAGGACTTGGCACTCTCTTGCCAAGAAAAATCACACTTCATATTATGTTTGGTAATTTTATTGTAGGTGCGTTTATTTTCATAAAGTGCCAAAGCATGACCAAATGCATTCAACAATGCACGTGCCGTAGGCTTAGTAAATATAATGCCATATCCATACTCTGACTTGGGATCAAAATACTTCAGTGAATGTACCGTGTCTACCAAACCGCCCACATGGTGAACTACAGGAATAGCACCATAATGCATCGCTATCATCTGATTGAGCCCACAAGGTTCAAAAAGTGATGGCATTAAGAGAAAATCAGCCGCTGCATACATACGATGAGAGAGGGCTTCATCATAACCAAATTCCAAATGAACATTGTTATATTCCCAAGTAATTGCTTTTAACTGATCATGATAGTTCAATTCACCTTGCCCCAGTATACTGATGTTGCATTGATGTGACGCTAATTTAGGTAAAGCTTCTATCAGTATATCCATACCTTTTTGCGATGTAAAACGGGCAACAAAAACAAAAAGTGGTTTCTTAATACCTTGACAGCCAATCGCTTTAAGATACGCTTTTTTATTGATCAGTTTGCCTGTGAGGTCTGTATAAGGATTTATGAGTGCCTTGTCCTTGGATGGTGAAAAATGTTCTGTATCAATGCCATTGACTATACCTGTAAGTTTGTTACGATGGTGTTTTAAAAAGCCTTCCAACCCACATCCAAATGCTGAAGTTAAAATTTCTTTCGCATAGGTTGGACTCACTGTCGTTATCTTATCGGCATAAGCGATACCCGCTTTCATAAAATTAACCTGACCATAAAACTCTAATCCATCCATGCTAAAGTAACGCTCATCTAACCCAAGCTTTTCTAGTACATTCCATTCAAATGTTCCCTGGTAGGCAAGATTGTGTATGGTGAACAGTGTCTTTGTATTTAGGGACGAGTCTTCAGCTATCCACAATGCTACCAAAGCACTTTGCCAATCATTCAGATGTACAAGGTCATACTTCTCTTCTCTGACATAAGCAACAATTGCAGCACTGAATAGTCCAAATCGTAAGGCATTATCATCATAAGCTTTTTCTGCTGTACCATAAAGGTACTCTCTGTCACACAAAAGGGGCGCATATATAAAGCGGTACGATATACCTTCATAGGTACAACCATATATTTCTACGGAGTACGTCACACCACCCATTACCACTTCAAAAGATGTGCCAAGCGGTTTGATACCAAATAACTTACGGTCAACAAATTGGTATAAAGGCATCATGACATGTACATCATACATCGTACTTAGTGCACGGGGTAAACTATGTGCAACATCTGCTAGTCCTCCACTTTTTGCAAAAGGATAGACTTCACTTGCTGCAAATAATAACCGTTGTCTAGACATCCATGCTCTCTCTCAATAGTTTAGCTGCCTGTTCGGGTAAAATGGGGTTGATCATCATGTCTGTACTTAGCTCAAACCCGGCACTTCTATAAATACGAGGCATAATACGAATAGCAAAGCGACAGACATGATCAACATTCTTTTCTTGCAGTGGAGGGGTTATTATAGAAAGATTAAAAGAAAAACATCCCAACTGTTTCTTTAATCCTTTAAGTGTAGAGAGGAGTAAAGGTGCCACGGTTTCCATACTGCTGTCACTTAAGGTATCTATCTGTCCTAAAGCTTTTTTTGAGCTGATCATTACTTCGAAAGGATAGGCACTAGCATAAGGACAATACGCTGTAAAATCGCCCTGTATTGCAACGATACGTTGACTATCTTCTTCTTCATAGTGAAGTGTTGTTTCTAACAGTGCATTGCCATTATGTTTGTAGTATTCCACACTTCTTTGATATGCCTCTCTCTGTACTTTTGGGGTAAAAGGTAAACCTATAAGTTGTGTATGAGAATGCGATTGTGTTGCACCTGCTTCTTCTCCTTCATTTTTAAAGAGTGAGATATAAGCGATACGATCATCACCTCGTAAATCTTGCACTCTAGCACGAAGTGTCTTTAACCAAGACACCACTGCAGTTTGACTCCACTGTGTCATAGAGGTATGATGTTCAGGAGTATCGATGATCACTTCATGTGCCCCAAAGCCTTCCCAATGTTCGAACAAACCATAATGATGTGCATGCGGTGTCTCGATCTGTACTGCCTTATAAAGGTTAGGTACCACACGCGTCTGCCATCCCTTTTCATCTTTGTACGATCCTGAATCCCTAAGAGCAAAGATTTCAGGGGGTGTCATCGATTCATTGCCTTCGCAAAAAGGACACTTTGCCTCCATATCCTTTACCTCAGTCACTGCCATCTTGCAGTCTGGTCGGCGTAAACGTTCTGGTGCTATGATGACATGCGTATCATGAATACGATCATACCTTATGTTAGACATCATTTACCTCCAAAGAACCTTGAATGCCCAATGCATCACTAAACGGTATGACCATAGCAAAACTCACTCCTTGAACACTTAAGTCAAAGCCATGTTCACTTTGCGCAAGTGTTTTAAGTTGATAATAATAGATATCACAAGTATGATCTAGTGTGATTATAATATGTTGTTTGAGATGAGCATCATAGATTTTAAGTACTTTTGTTTGCCTAATGATGCCATCTTCCTGTAAAGTTTCACCATTCACAAGCACTGTTTCATACTCAGAAAAATGAAAATTGTGTTCAAGTACATAGTTAAAATCACCCTGAGCTGCTGTAGAAAGATAAATCTCAAAGTCAAACCCATTTTTGTTTGGAATATACGTTTTACGCAAGTGTGTCTGCATTTTTTCAGGAAAAAATAAGCCGCCATCACGAGAAAATGTGACTTTCTTTTTCTCTAAAATCACATCAAAAGGTTGGTTTGTAAAATCCCCATATTCACGGAAATTACAATGCCGGAAATTATCACCGTTAAAATGTGCATCGCTGATATGGTCAATAAAAGAGTTTTTCAGATACCAGTCATAGATAATCGCATCACGTAGTGTATCATCTACCTGTATGGCTGCATGGTGAATGGTATCAATACCGTCTTCAACAGGCTTCACTTCTTCTACCTTTTCATCACTAAGCAAACGCTGGTGATAGGCTTCTTTACGACGTGTCAGCGTATTTTGCCAGTTGAAACATGCATTTCGGTTGTCAAACTCTACCATCTGACCTCCATATGCGGCATCAAAACGAAAGATGTTATTTACCGTGACGGCTTTGACTTTATCGTAGCCGTCAAGTTCATTTTGATCACACACTAACATACTCTTTTTACCATAACGCACATTTTCTGCTTCTATGATATACCTATAGACATTATCTCTTAAATTGGGCAGATAAAGACCTCCAAAAACACCATGCCAAAGCGCATCATTGGTTTGTGCCTTCGAGAGTGCGGCATCAAATTTTGCTTTTTTAACACTTTCTCGTGCTTTTGAAAGTTCCAAAGTTCGTTTATGGATACGGTTACTTTCATCATATTTGACAAAGAAGTTTTTCCATATACCGCCTTTTAAAAACTTCACTCCTTCTTTTTCATAACGATCATGCCCCATTTCATGTTTAAAAGTCTCCAATTTTAATGCATCATCTGCACGAAGACTCCATTCGCCCATCTCATAATAAGAGACATTGGGTAAATAAGCAATGCCTCGTGTGCGCTCTTGCTCATAATAGGTTTTGTAATGCATCGTTTCAATGGTCTCATCTTCAAGTACTGCCTGTACAAAACGCTCCAACCAACCCTTTTCATACACCCATTCATGAGTACCTGGCCACATACCAAACTTCTCTGCATCATCAAAAATGATCGCTGCAGAGTTCTCTTTTCTATCATAAGACTTAATCGCTTTTATCGCACTCTGTACATTTAAAAAAGGAATCGCATAACGCAATTTTTTACTGATAGGGAAAAGCCCTATCTCATGTCCACCCTCTTCACTCATATAATAACCATCTAATATCTCTTCATCAAAGCCTGCACACTGAAAATGGTAATCATCCATCACCGTATATGCTATACCAGCCTTCGTTAAATCAGGTATCAAAGATGACTCCCATACACGCTCGGTAAGCCAAAGTCCCTTTGCACTCTGTCCAAAATCAGATTGGATAGACTTATTGAGCATAGTAATCTGTGTCACTCTGTCTTTAGAAGGAATCACGCTCAAAATAGGCTCATAGTACCCCGCAGAAAAAAGTTCTATACTTCCGTTGGTTGCCAAAGTCATGATCAGTTCATAGAGTTTTGGGTGTAATGTTTCTATCTGTTCCATGAGCCAACCGCTACAGTGCACTGAAAACCGAAACTCAGGATACTTACTCATCACTTCAAAAAAGGGACCGTAACATACTTCAACCCCATGTTCTATGACCCAATCAAAATTATCGATAGGTTGGTGCATATGAATACCAAAAAGTAGTTTTGTTTTATTTGCCATGTTAGTCCCTCATAAATAGTACAATTTTTAGTGTATCCAATAAATGTCTCATTTACACGAACCAATTATCTGCATACGTTTCATCTAAGTCAATATATAGTGCGCCATACCCCGGCATGGTTTGTATAATGTCATTGCCTTGAACAATCTCAAAACGAAGGTGTACTGCACTACGTGCATTAAAATGTGTTTTGGTAAGCCCAAGTTCTAAACGCTCACCCATAGCCAATACGGTTCCTTCACCTCTATAGGTTTTATCGATATTCATAGAAAAGTTAAGATGTTCACCTGTCTCTTCTATAATCACTTCAAGGTTCAAACTTGATGTTTTAATGGCAGCCATCTCACCTTCAAAAGCCAAAAATATCATCTTGTCATCGTGTCCATAATATATCTTCTCTATAGGCCCTCGTACTCTATCCATAGTAGAGTAGAGTTTGCTCTCATCTATACTTCCAGCTCCAATCCATTCAAAAAATGAACTTTGATTTCCGTCGATCACAGGGCTAATAGAAGCTTGGGGTTTAAGTAAAAATGAGACCGTACTTTTGTGTGAAATAATCGGCACAAAAAGATCTGCAGGCGGCTGCATATGCAGTAACTGATAAATATGAATGAGATGATTGCGAAACAGTGCATCAAATTCCAAACCAAACTCTGTCACATGGTCATCACCATACCACCAAAACCAATCACTACACTCTGATGCCAGAAAATGAAATTTTATCTTTTCTGATACTTCATCAGATATCACCCCATTATAATTATCTAAATCCCGGCGCGTTTGATAGATAAGTTCCCATGCTCGGTTCTTCTCACTATGACCCGACCAAGTATCAAAGTTTCCGTGTATCCAGCTTCCAGGAGCTAGTTTTTCAAGTAAGCCTTTATTCTTGAGTCTTGAGACTTCATCCATTGTCACGGTTTTACACCATGGCGTTTGAGAAAAACGCTCATACAGTGCTGTAAAAAAATCATACGCGTTATTTTCAAAAAACTCCCAGGCATTTTCACCATCCAAAATGACAAAAAGTGTCGCATCATCATGTTGCCTGGCAATAGGTTCTACCACTTGCATAAAATGCTCACTGGCCTCACGCCCTGATTTAAACCGATAATTAAACCCAATCAGATCACTTAAACCATGGTCGCGAAAGCCCATACACATACCATTGTAATCGTAGGCCTTATAGAGATTAGCACGGTTGTCATCTCCTAGTGAACGAAATAAAATAGCTTCATCTGTTGCTATCCAAGAGAGCCCTCGTTCTTTATAGATCTCTACACTCTCTTCATCTACAGCACCTTCTGCTGGCCAAAAACCTGTTGGCTTACTACCAAATGTCTCTTTATACAAAGTGATCGAACGCTCAACCTGTTCAATCGCATCTTCTCTCAAAGACATTGGATTATCTACAAGTGTGGTATGCGCATTGGCACGTTTAGCATTATTCATATCAAGAAGTAAAGGTAAAATGGGATGATTATAGGGGGTAGTAGAAATGGAAATAACCCCCTCTTTTTGTAAATGTGCATAAAATGGTAAAATAGTCTCAATAAACTCACACAATACACCAAGCAAACGTGTTTTATCTGCTTGAGTAAAGCCTTTACCTTTTTGAAAAAGTTCTCGCACAAGACTATTTTCTTGACGCAGATAATTACCACACCATGCCAACATAAAAAGCATTTCAAAATCGATCAATTCATCATCAGTCAACGTTTCTTTATGATAAAGCAGACTCAAATGCTCTATGGGCTTTATCATCGTCTCATACTGTGTGGATTTGCATGTCTTGATAAGCCATGTTTTCTCTTCTACTTCCAGCTTTGAGGGATGCTGTTCCCACAAAGATAAAAAGTAATCATTTTTCAAAGGATCTACATACAGATTTAACTGTTCGATCAATGGTGCAGTAATGTTAAAGGTCGCTTTTAAACTCTCATATTGACTTACAAGCCATGGCATTTCATAATAGTCTTTGATCGCATGCAGGAAAACCCATGGCATACTCATCACGCCATCACTGTTTCTATAGTCAGGCTGATGCATGTGCCAAAAAAAACAGAGATTCAGTGATGGCTTTGTCATTATAACTTAGACCATTCTTGAATTTTAGCACTATAGTTAGCTAAAATTTCTTGCCCTTTCTCATTGCTCACTGCTTGTATATATAAGTTAAGATGATCACTATACTGATCAGGTATCATGAGTATCCAGTCATGTGTATCTAGCCATATTTTCACCCCATCTAACGTGGATGACTCTTTGCCTTTGGCATCTTCAAGGAACATACGCATCATCTTACCTTTGAGTGCTTGTGAACATACTACTTTTGTTGTTTCATAATAAAATTTTGGGAAAGATTCGATAATAGATGACAGCGTCACATCATGTTCCAATAACATTTCTAGAATTTTCAAGCTGGCATACATAGAATCTCTATGTGTAGAAAATTCAGTAAAAGCAAAATTCCCTTCTCCCGTAGCCACAAGATCATATTGTCTCAACTCTTCTGCTTTGAAATTCGCATATTGACCACGTTCTATTTCAAGATTTTCAAAATAAATGATATCTGCTGCCCATGTCGGAAGGAAAACATTTTTTTTAACGCCTGCAACTTTTGCTTGCATATCTAAAAGAGAGAGAACCATATACAAAGCGTTTTGTTTACTAAGTATAGTTCCTTTGTCACATACGATATCTAAACTTTGCCCATAAGGATAAAGAATAAACCCAGCATCCAGCTTCAGTGCCTGGATAATTGCACCCATATCTTCTGTTGTTTGCTTGACCAAGCTATCGATATTTGCCAAACGATGTACATCAGGATGTGCATTAAACATAATGTTATCCACACCAAGGTCATTCAATATACTTGGAAAGACATCTGAAGCCATGCCATGCATCATATCTACTGCCACGCGACAACCTGTCACACATTTAAAAGTATGTGCTTTAAGTAGTGTTTCTATGCCTTTTTTATATACGTGATATTCTTTATCATGATCAGACTCATAGATCTCACCAATATTAGAATAATCTACACGTCGAAATGTTTCTTTAAAAAATGCCTTTTCAATTTTTTTCGATACATCATTGTTTATGCGCAGTGCTTCATCATTATAAAATGTCAAGACCGTACTGGTTGGGTCATCAATCTTCTGACGAAAATATATACCCGCACTATAGTCATCCAGTGAAGAGAGACTGCAACGTAATATTGCAGAAGGTATATCTCTGTAATCAATCACATTTATACCCGCAGAAAGAAGTCCTCCAATAAAGGCCCGTTTAAGCATACGTGAATTTTTATGATAATCTCTAGAGACTAATACTGTTGAGCCCACAGGCAGCTGTGCATCCAAAAGCTTCAGCAAGTTTTGTTGCCATTTCACAAGAAAGTTCCACATTTGATTGTCCTATTACTTTCCCGTGTTCAAAAATGGAGTTTTTGTATTTGCTACCAAGAATTAAACTATGACTTACAATAGAAGCATCTTCAATTACCTTGTCTGGCCAGATAATGACATCTTGCTCAACCTTTACCAATTGCTCCTACTTCACAGCCTTCTGCTAAAATGATTCCTGCCTTTGCTGTAACATTTTTACCTTATCTCATTATTGTTACAGATGACACAGCCATCTAGCAGTACATTTCTACCTATATTGACATCATTCCATATGACTGTGTTTCGGATCTTAGTCTCTTTCCCAATCACAACATTATCACCAATGACGACATTATTGAGTTTTACGCCTTTTTCAAGTGTTACATTTTTACCCAAAACGACAGTACCGACAAATTCAACACTTTTATCAAAGTCATACTTTTCTTCACTATAAAGTACACCGTCAGGAAAATATGTTTTTCTCCACGTATCTTTAAGTTTGACTTTGCCTGTCAAAATATCATCATACACATCACGATAACTCTCAGGGTTTCCTACATCTCGCCAGTACCCCTTAGCATATCCAGCCATCAACTCAATACCTTCACGCATTAAAAGAGGGAAAAGGTCTTTGCCAAAATCAAAATTTTCATTCTTAGGAATATACTTAAGGATCTCGGGTTCTATAATATAGATACCAGTATTGATCGTGTCACTGAACACTTCACCCCAACTTGGTTTTTCAAGGAATTTTTCTATTTTCCCTTCTTCATTGGCAATGACCACACCAAACTCCAACGGGTTATCAACAGATGTCAACGTAATAGTCAATTTGGACTTTTTCTCAGCATGATAGTCAAAGATTTTCTGAAAATCAAAGTCTGTTACCAGGTCTCCACTGATGATGATAAAATTATCATCTCCAATGTAGTTCTTGTGCCAGCTTCACTGCACCTGCAGTACCATAATCATCATCAGGAACCACATACGTGATTTTAATGCCAAAGTCACTTCCATCTCCAAAATACTCTTTGATAATTTCAGGTTTGAAATAAAGTAAAACAATAAATTCTGTAATCACCCAAATCTCTTAGGGTCATCATAGTGTGTTCCATCATTGGTTTATTGATGATAGGTAACATTGGTTTTGGGCGAGAGTTAGTAAGCGGCTGGATCCTTGTTCCAAATCCCACCTGCCATAACAACTGCTTTCATTCGTACTCCTGTAATTAAATTAATTCATAAACACACTAAAAAATCCTGCTTATTTGTCCATTCTTTTTAAAACTATGTGTTTATTGTCCTTTTTACTTTAAGACTATTATACATTATAGCATACGCCATATTCAAAACATTTTGATTACTTATTAGACAACCAAGTTAAAAGCTACAATTTAGAATAATGACATGAAATGCTCTCTAATTCTCAACTTGACTTGAGAAGGAAATACAATAAAAAATATAGTAGAATATAAATTCTACTATATATAGGATAAGAAATAACTATAACTTTAGAAACCAATTACATTCCCTAAAATAGTTATTGTGAGGAGAAAACAGGTGAAAATACGAGTCTA
>CAVORT010000015.1:0-3276 GCA_963698695.1 Sulfurovaceae bacterium
TTTATTTTGCCTTTGCAATCAAATAATTTACAAATGCCGAACAAGTAACTAACATATATTTTGCTTCATCAAAAGAAATTTTCAATTCTTCCTCTGTACTGCCATGTCTTATACCTTCCACAGATGAAGTCCAACTATATATTTTTTCATCGCACCTTTAAAGTTTTTATCCATTTCAAAAGGTATATGGTGTTGTAGACAATTGCTAAGTGATGCATTTGGCTTACCTGATACAATTCTAGCAATAGACTCAACTGCACTAATAGACTCCTTAATAGAATTTTGATAATCAGGATTTTTTCTATCACTTAAAAACTCTAATGCTTTACCTAAATGCATTTTTACACCACTATACTCAGAAGTTAAAGCTTCTTCAATCTCTGATATTTCAACTTCATCAATAATAGGCGCAATATATTCATCTATAAATCTATAGCCTGACATCTCTCGTTCTAAAATAAGATTTATTTCATTCCTGAATTGTTGTACAAGCTTTTTTTGATAATGAACATTTGCAATATACTCAATAAAATCATATACCTCATACCATGTAAATTTTTCATAACGTCTTTCTATATCATTAAAAACTTCATAAACTTTTTTAGGAATTTGAGTGAGTGATAACTTGAAAAAACCATCATAAAGATGTAAAAAAAAGATTTTGTCTTTTTCATCATTAAAATATGAACCAGATAAAGTTTCAATCTTAACTTGATCAAACATACGAATTTTTATACGATTCCAAATACGGTTTTTGATTCATTTGCTATCGATTCAATTTGAAAACTATATTCTTACTTTTACATGTCCATAGTGCTCTGAAAATTTCTTTCTCACAACATCCCCCTCATCTCATCCTCAGTCAAAGTAGCCACACCCAAGCCCCTCAGCCTTCGTCAACTTAGACCCAGCCTCTTCACCATACACTAAAAAGTCCGTCTTCTTACTCACAGAGCCACTTACTTTAGCACCAAGCTTTTCAAGCATCTCTTTTATGACTCCACGGCTCACAGACATCGTACCAGTTAAGTACTACCGTTTTGTCTTTAAAAGGATTTTCATGCGCTTCTACTTTCTCTTCTACTGTAGGCTGTATCTCTTCAAAAAGTTTAAGTACGAAGTCATGGTTTACTCTCATAAACTCTAAGAGTGAATTTGCCATCTCTTCACCTATGCCGTCTATGGCTACGACTTGTTCGAGAGTAGCATCCACTATGCCAAGCCCAAACTCCAGTGCCAAAAACTTACCAGCCACTTCTCCGATGTGTTCTATACCCATGGCAGAGATGAGTCTATGTAGAGGGACACCTTTTGTGTTTGCTATGGCATCTAGTAGGTTTTGTATACGCTTTTGTTTAAAGCCTTCCATGCCTTCTAAGTCTTCGAATTTCAGATGGTACAGTCCTAATATGTCTTTTATTTTTTCTTCTTTTACAAGTATATCTACTATCTTCGAGCCAAGCCCATCGATGTTCATACACCCTTTTTTTGCAAAGTGTATGATGGAGTTTACTACTCTGTCCGGACAGTCAAGGTTCTGACACTTGATGAGTGTACCTTCATCAAGAAGTTCAGAGTCACAAGTAGGACATGCAGTGGGTCTTTCTATAGCTATCTCAGAGCCATCACGTCTGTCGGTCAAGACTTTGGTTATCTTGGGTATGACATCGCCTAGAGCGTATGAGGATGACAGAGTCACCTACCATCAGCCCTTTACGTTCTATCTCATCGAAGTTGTGAAGTGTGGCACGTGCTATCATGGCACCATCTACATCTACAGGTTCTACTTCCGCCACAGGAGTGATGACACCTGTTCTTCCTACTTGTAAAGTAATGGCATTGACCTTAGTCACTTTCTCAACAGCTGGGAACTTGTACGCACACATCCACTTGGGTACTTTCACCGTGTAGCCTAAATCTTCTTGAAGGCTAACCTCATCTACTTTGATGACCATGCCATCCATCATCATAGGTATTTCACCACGCAGACTTATGAGCTTATGGTAAAACGCTTCTATCTCTTCTATGCCGTTACACTCTTGTGCATGTGGAGGTTCTAAAAACCCTAAGGCGTACACATAGTCCATCTTTTCAGAGAGTCTTCGTTGCGTAAGGCTGTTCTCACCTAGTCCCCAAGGGTAAAACACAAGTCTACGTTTTGCAGTAATGGACGAGTCTAACTGACGCAGGCTTCCTGCTGCTGCATTACGTGGATTCGCAAAAGGCTGTTCATTTTCACCTAGTCTCTCACGGTTGATAATCTCAAAGTCATCTTTACGGATGACCACTTCACCACGCACTTCTATCTGCCCTTTATAGTCTATGCTAAGAGGTACTGAACGTATGGTACGTACATTGTCTGTGACCTCTTCACCTATCGACACCATCTCCACGGGTAATGGCACGAACAAGTTTGCCATCTTCATAGAGCAAGTTCATACTCGCACCATCAAACTTAGGCTCACAAAAGTAGGTACATTCCCCTACATTTTTCTTGACACGGTCAAGCCACTCTTGCACTTCTTCTGTGGTAAACACATCTTCCATACTCCACATACGTTTGATATGTGTGGCTTTAGAAAACTCATCACGCACGACACCACCCACACGCTTGGTAGGTGAGTCTTCTGCTGCTCAGAAGGATTGGCCGTTTCATAGTCAAGCACTTCATGGTAAAGCGTGTCATACTCTTCATCCGTGGCTATAGGGTTGTCATCCACATAGTAGGCATGTGCCCATTTTTTGAGGATTTCTATTTTTTCTTTATAGTTTTGCAATGTCATTTTCTTCTTAACTTTTGATATAAATTTGTTCCTAAGGTATTTGAGAAAACCACCATCAATACACCTAACAATAGCTTTAAAGTACTTTCAATAATATTACCTTTAATTATAGTAAGTGTTTCTATATCAATCTCTTCCAAATTAACATATGAAAACCCTAATCCTACAAGTCTAGGTAATTCAACAGAAACTATATAAAAACCTATAATAATCAATAAAACAACCTCTAACTTGTAACTATTGGTCAAATCAATGTTTTCGTCTTCATACTCTTTAATCATAACAGGAACTATTAGTGGGGCAGTAAACCACAAGATAAGAGATAACAGAAAAAATATAACAACAGGACTTGATAAAATAGTTAATTCGTTTGATGTATATACAGTAAAAAATGTAGGAAGCACACTTAGTCCTTGTAAAGCTAAGTAGAGTGACATAAGTCTAATTGATATCAATGTAAATAGTTTTGCGCTCATATAAAATCCTTACTTTC
>CAVORT010000016.1:0-7540 GCA_963698695.1 Sulfurovaceae bacterium
AGGAGATAAAATGAAAGGAATTATTTTAGCAGGGGGATCAGGAACCAGATTATATCCTCTACCAAAAGTATATCCAAACAAATGTTACCGATTTATGATAAACCAATGATATATTATCCCTTGTCGAATCTGATGTTGCCGGTATTAAAGATATATTAATTATTTCGACACCTGAAGATATAGGTCGTTTTGAAGATCTTTTGGGTGATGGACTAAATTTAGGAATGAATTTTTCTTATGCATTACAACCTTCACCTAGATGGCTTAGCACAAGCATTTATTATAGGAGAAGAATTTATTGGAAATGATAATGTTTGTTTAATTTTAGGTGATAATATTTTTTATGGACAGGGCTTACCCCACGGCTTGAAAGGCGGCAAACTTAAAAGAAGGTGCAACTGTGTTTGGGTACTATGTGAAGGATCCAGAGCGTTTTGGAGTGGTGGAGTTTGATGAAAATAATAGTGCTATCTCGATAGAAGAAAAGCCATAAAACCAAAGAGTCATTATGCTGTAACGGGTCTTTATTTTTATGACAATAGTGTCGTTGAGATTGCTAAAACGATTAAACCATCTGAACGTGGTGAAATTGAAATTACCTCAATCAATCAAGAATATCTTAAACGAGGTAATTTAAATGTAGAACTCATGGGAAGAGGGTATGCTTGGTTGGATACAGGTACGCATGAGAGCTTAGCACAAGCAAGTTTGTATATACAAAATATAGAGCAACGTCAAGGGTATAAAGTAGCCTGTATTGAAGAGATAGCTTTTTATAAAGGCTGGATAAATAGTGATGAACTTATTCGTTTGGCACAGCCACTAAAGAAAACTGAGTATGGTCAATATTTGATTGATATGGCAAAAGAAAATAACACATAGTAAGGAAGAAAATGGAGACAATCAAAACAAAACTAGAGGGTGTTGTTATTTTGAAACCAAAAGTATTTGGTGATGATAGAGGGTATTTTGTAGAAACCTTTAATCAGGATATTTTTGAACAAGCGATAGGACATAAAGTAAACTTTGTGCAAGATAATGAGTCAAAATCTTCTTTTGGTGTACTAAGAGGACTTCACTACCAACTTCCCCCTTTTTCTCAAAGTAAACTTGTACGTGTCATTGAAGGGAGTGTTTTAGATGTTGCTGTGGATATACGTAAAGGCTCTCCTACATTTGGACAATATGTTGCAGTTAAATTAAGTGCTGAAAACAAGCAGCAGTTATTTGTACCAAGAGGATTTGCACATGGTTTTTTAGTAACATCTGATGCAGCTATCTTTGCTTATAAGGTTGACAATTATTATGCTCCAAAGTATGATAGAGGCATTATCTATAATGATACAACTATAAACATAGATTGGGAGATTGATATAGAGTCATTATTACTTTCAGATAAAGATATAAACCAATCTTTATTGGAAGATGCAGAAGTATTTAATTTTAGTGAGGATTTATATGCATAAAGAAAGTAAAAAAACCATTTTAGTAACAGGCTGTGCCGGTTTCATTGGTTCAAATTTCGTAACTTATTTATTAGGGAAATATCAAGGATATAAAATAGTAAATCTTGACCTTTTAACGTATGCAGGTAATCTTGATAATCTAAAAGAGGTAGAAGATGATGTACGTTATACATTTATCGAAGGTGACATCTGTGATCGAGAATTGGTAGAAGAGATTTTCGATACACATGATATTCGGGGAGTGATACACTTTGCTGCAGAAAGTCATGTAGATAACTCCATTAAAAATCCAGGAGTATTTATAGAGACAAATGTAAATGGTACGTTTGTACTCATAGATGTTGCTTATAAAAAATGGATGGAAAAACCGTTTGTCTTTAAAGAAGGGTATGCGTCTTGTCGTTTTCATCATATATCAACAGATGAGGTCTATGGGACATTAGGAGATGAAGGTTTATTTACTGAAGAGACACCGTATGCACCTAATTCACCTTATTCTGCAGTAAAGCTGGAAGTGATATGATTGTACGTAGTTATTTTCATACCTATGGGATGAATACAATTATTACAAATTGTTCTAATAACTATGGGCCTAAACAGCATGATGAAAAGTTTATACCTACTATCATTAGAAAGGCATTAGAGGGAGAAGATATTCCCATTTATGGTGATGGTAAAAACATACGTGACTGGCTCTATGTTCGTGATCACTGTACAGGGATAGATTTATCTTACCATCAGGGTAAAGTAGGTGAAGTTTACAACATAGGTGGGCGCAATGAAAGGAACAATAATAATATCGCAGATAAAATATGTGAAATTTTAGATACATTAGTCCCTAGTAGTACTAGTTATAAAGAACTGATCAAATATGTTGAAGATCGTGCTGGACACGATAGACGTTATGCAATAGATGCCACGAAGATAGAAGAAACTCTTGGTTGGAAAGCACAGGAAAACTTTGAGAGTGGTATTTTAAAAACGATTGAATGGTATCTTGAAAAATATAAAGAGTATAGTCATACTAGACAGCGAAAGAATGTGCAAGAAAAAGTACACCGAAGCGGATATTATCAGTGGCTCAACCAACCCAGTTTCCGATAGAGAGTCTAAAAATAAGAAGATACTAATCCATATAGAAGAGGCTTACAAGAATCTTAATGGAGATATGGTTCAAGAAAATATGTCCATAAAGATTTAAAAGAGCTTGGGATACATGTTAATAAAAAACGTGTAGCACGGCTGATGAGTGAAGCAAAACTTTATGGTGTAGGCACCTATAAACGTAAACCCTACAGAAAGCGGAGCATTGCATAAAGCCCATCTAAACTATGTAAAACAATGTTTCATTGTTGATAAGCCAAATGATACCTGGGTCAGTGATATCACATGCATTAGAGCCAAAGAAGGACGGATTTTATCCTAGCTACTGGTGCTTCTGGACCTGTATAGTAGAAAAATAGTTGGATGGGCAACTGGACATAGGCAGATCTACACCTTTAATCATTTAAAGCCCTTAAAATGGCTATTGTAAGACTTGAAAGTGCCGACAACGTGATACTTCATCTAGATCATGGGTAGTCAATACAGCTTCTTACGACTATACACATCTTGAAAAGAACACAACATAACGCTAAGTATGAGTAGACGAGGAAATTGTTACGATAATGCAGTGGCAGAAAGCTTTTTTAAAACACTCAAAAAAGGATTAGCTAGAAAGCAGAACTTTGAGACTGGAGACATTGCTGCATCGAGCACAGAGAGATGTTCTACAATCCAAAAGGACGCATAGTTATTTGGGTCAATATCACCTAATGAATTGAAAGAAGGTATAAATATTGAGATGTCTAAAACTGAGGCTTTTACTGAATTAGAAAGTGTCTAGGTTATAGGGGTCATTCCATATTTATAATGAAAAAGTTTTAGAAAGGCTAAAAGGAAGAATTTAACATAAAGATTATTAATTATTTTTTAAGATTTTTTCTGTTACTCTATGTAAATCGACTATACATGAAAAAAACCAAACTACTTGTAAAAGTAGGACGGAAAGCCATGGGTCTCATTGGAGATTGCCAAGCTGCTCATAATGATTTTTAATCAGAAGTTTGAGGAGTACAGTTTGAAATTTTTATGGTTTATTTTTCTTTTTATATCTTCCGAATTACATGCAAACATTATATTCTTCACAGACAATTTCCAAACAAATACAATATCGGAATATATAACAGAAGATACATGGACAGCAAGTGGTACGGGAAGCCTGCTGTATGATGGCACATCACAACGTGCACGTCTTTTAACAGGTGACAATATTGCCCTTGCTTTTTCTAAAACATTGCCTAGTACAATAGAGGGAAGTTTTAGTATAGATTTTTTACCTACAAAGTATTATCCAAATGGAGGTATCTTTACGCTCAAACTGATACAAGATGCAAATAATTATTACCAGATAGAGAACACAGATAATTATGGCACAAGAGAAGTGGCTAAATATGTGAATGGTGTGAAAGTAGAAGCTAAACCATTTACGGCAGAGTATACACAAGGGATAAACTATACCATCACCGTAAATTTTTCTCCAGAAAGTACAAATATAGAGGCATTTGGACAAACGATTATACTTGATACAAATAATGCTGAAATTGATGTGAGTGCCTTCTGGGTCAATACCCTGCAACAAGATGCTTATTATGATGACATTGTGTATAGTGTGGTACAAACAGGAGGGAATACTCCACCAACAGCAAATGCAGGAGAAGACCAAAGCGTAGAAGTAAACCAAACAATACAAATAAATGGAACAGGAAACGATAGTGATGGTACTATCGTGTCATATCAATGGAGTAATGATAGTGTAGTCGTAGCAAATACAGCATCCTTTACCTATACTCCAGATACCGTAGAAAGCCAAACATTGACATTGACCGTAACTGATAATAATGGGACTACAGCATCAGATGAGATGGTATTGACTGTGACAGCTGTACCACTTCCAAATACACCTCCTACAGCCAATGCAGGCGTGGATAAAAGTACACAAGTGAACCAATCAGTTACCATCAATGGTACAGGAAATGATAGTGATGGAAGTATCACTTCTTATGAATGGATAAGTGGAAGTACCGTACTTTCAAATAGCGCTTCGTTTACGTATACCCCAACTATAGAGGGTAATGAAACCTTAACACTTACCGTAACAGATAATGAGGGTGCCACTGCATCAGATGATATGCTGTTGACGGTTACCCCCGCACCTATAGAAACCAACGCATTCACAGACAATTTCCAAACAAATACAATATCGGAATATATAACAGAAGATACATGGACAGCAAGTGGTACGGGAAGCCTGCTGTATGATGGCACATCACAACGTGCACGTCTTTTAACAGGAGATAATGTTGCATTGAAGTTCTCTAAAATGCTACCTGGATCAAATGAAGGAAGCTTTAGTATTGATTTTCTTCCTATAGTTAATTATCCAGGAGGAGGGGTCTTTACGCTAAAATTGATACAAGATGCTAACAATTATTACCTGTTATTAGATAACACAGATAGTTATGGCACAAGTAGAAGTGGGTAAATATGTGAATGGCGTGAAAGTAGATTCTAAGCGTTTACGGTATGAGTATTCACAAGGAATAATTATACCATCACCGTATAATTTTTCTCCATTCAAGTACAACTGTAGAGGCATTTGGCAAACGATTGTACTGGACACAAATAATGCTGACATTGATGTGAGTGCCTTCTGGGTCAAACCCTGCAACAAGATGCGTATTTTGATGATATCTTGTATAGTGTGGTACAAACAGGAGGGAATACTCCACCAACAGCAAATGCAGGAGAAGACCAAAGCGTAGAAGTAAACCAAACAATACAAATAAATGGAACAGGAAACGATAGTGATGGTACTATCGTGTCATATCAATGGAGTAATGATAGTGTAGTCGTAGCAAATACAGCATCCTTTACCTATACTCCAGATACCGTAGAAAGCCAAACATTGACATTGACCGTAACTGATAATAATGGGACTACAGCATCAGATGAGATGGTATTGACTGTGACAGCTGTACCACTTCCAAATACACCTCCTACAGCCAATGCAGGCGTGGATAAAAGTACACAAGTGAACCAATCAGTTACCATCAATGGTACAGGAAATGATAGTGATGGAAGTATCACTTCTTATGAATGGATAAGTGGAAGTACCGTACTTTCAAATAGCGCTTCGTTTACGTATACCCCAACTATAGAGGGTAATGAAACCTTAACACTTACCGTAACAGATAATGAGGGTGCCACTGCATCAGATGATATGCTGTTGACGGTTACCCCCGCACCTATAGAAACCAACGCATTCACAGACAATTTCCAAACAAATACAATATCGGAATATATAACAGAAGATACATGGACAGCAAGTGGTACGGGAAGCCTGCTGTATGATGGCACATCACAACGTGCACGTCTTTTAACAGGTGACAATATTGCCCTTGCTTTTTCTAAAACATTGCCTAGTACAATAGAGGGAAGTTTTAGTATAGATTTTTTACCTACAAAGTATTATCCAAATGGAGGTATCTTTACGCTCAAACTGATACAAGATGCAAATAATTATTACCAGATAGAGAACACAGATAATTATGGCACAAGAGAAGTGGCTAAATATGTGAATGGTGTGAAAGTAGAAGCTAAACCATTTACGGCAGAGTATACACAAGGGATAAACTATACCATCACCGTAAATTTTTCTCCAGAAAGTACAAATATAGAGGCATTTGGACAAACGATTATACTTGATACAAATAATGCTGAAATTGATGTTGTTTTCTTTCTGTTCAAACCCTGCAACAAGATGCTTATTATGATGACATTGTGTATAGTGTGGTACAAACAAAAAATATTGCGATTGTTAATCCACAATCACAACATATTCAAACAGGAAATAGCATTACTGTTGAAGTTTTGACATCAAGCTTATTAGGCGGGTGGGGTATTGAGTGTATATTAGATGAAGCTACTGTGAACGAAGTATCACTTTTTGATAATACTCTGCCGTATTCTGTGAGTTTTTCTAATGTTGGATTGTCTGAACATCAACTTGATTGTTATGTCGTTGATGAACACAAGTTAGACGGTCTGGAGATGAAAATCATGATAGCATTGTCAATGTGGCTGTCGGGGATGTGATTATCGCTACGGGGGATAGTATAACGTGGGTACGGAGATGACTTAACGATTGATGATATATCTCTAGATGGTCGTAATATAGGAGGAGGGTATACCCCTATTCTCAATGATTACTGGGTGAAGACCTTGGTTATCCGCATAGTATTATTAATGAAGGACTTGGTGGGGAAACAACTATGAAGGGCTTCTTCGCTTACCTAGTATATTATCAAAATATCCAGATGCCAGTACCGTTCTAGTGTTATATGGAACAAATGACTCTCCCACATGGCAATATTTAGAAAGTGGACTAGGTTTAAGTTCTGGCGATGTCGGATATACGGGAACTTATAAGGATTATATGCAACAAATCATTGATCTCATTAATGTGACAGGTAAAAAAATTGTCATTGGAAAGAGTTCCTGTTGTCTTGGGCTATTCATCTAGTACAGGTACCTATAGTTTACCCCTTGATGATAAATTTAGAAATATAAAAATAAGAGAATTTAACGAAGTTAATGATGAACTGGCATTTGACTCTCTTAATAATATAGATGTTGTACAACCGAATTTTTATACATATTATTTAGAAAACTATATAAATGAATACTTTGACAATCTACACCCTAATGGAATAGGTTACCGTTCCATGGCAGATTTATGGAGAAATGCTTTGATAGAATAAATATACTAGCTCTTTTGTTAATATATTTTAGATTCTTAAGTAGATTTTTATTATAAAAACTAATATTAAATTATACTATGATAGTATATAAATGTATAAAATATAAAAGGATTTAAAATGGGTATGTTAATGATTGCGATTGCGATTGGGTATTTTGTCGGATTTGCTATTTTTCTTTGGATGGAAGAAATGTCACTAAAAGATGCAAACTTC
>CAVORT010000017.1:0-30475 GCA_963698695.1 Sulfurovaceae bacterium
CTGATCTTAACATCAGCAGCTGCATGAAGAAACTCTCTTGTATCAGAAATACTGTCATTAAATCTTGTTTCATCAGCCAATGCCCCCAGTTTACTTCGATTGTTCTTTATGATCTCCAGCATATATGTATTGGCACCGAGAAATTTGTGCATATGAAAAGGTGATCTTGGTGTTGAACCGCTTGTAGTGATCACAACACTTCCCTCACTCTTTGGCATATGACAATCCTGACAGCTTTGTGTTGCATTAAAATCGCTGTATTCCCATTCAGTATATACCGCTTGCTCAGGAAAGGTTAGATCACTCTCTTCTCCTTGCGCATCAATAACAGGTGTGTTGAGATTATGGCAGGATGCACAAAGTTTCGAATCATTCATATGGGAACTGTATTGTGGTGTGAAACCAACACGATTTGTCATCTGTCTTGCCTGAACAAGATTATCGTAAGGACCGTAGATCTTTCGTGCACTTCCTGTATTGTTCGTATTTATGACAAACTTGCCAGAAAAACCTTCCTCGGTACCCAATGCCGGATCATTTTCGATCTGATGACAAAGTGTGCAGCTTACACCTTCCTTGGCAGCATTATAATAACTGTTCTCCGGGTTTAGAAAGCCATCTGCGAACATTGAGACAGACTCACCGGCAACAGAAGCTTCAACATTGGCCATAGGCATGTGACAACGGCTGCATTTGGCTTCTATGACATCTTTAAAATTTGGATTGCGTTTTACTTCACTTGCTACTTTTGCCAAATAAAGAGGATCTATAGCAGCATTGGCCATCATCGTTCCACCCCATGCTTTCACAATAGAAACATCTTCATCAGTACTTGTATTTGAAATACCGTCATGACACTGGGCACAATTTTTTGAACCACTGAAGTGCGTAGTAGTAAAGGAAGCATCATGTGGAACTGCATCTTTAAAATCCTCAAGTGTTTTTTGTGACGATATGATCGCAGGTAAAATTGCTGCAGTATAGTAAAATAATATATCTGCCATTATAAATTGAGTCAGCAATACATTTAGAACGATAAAACCTAAAATTATTTTTTTCATTGAATTGTACATACTAGATTCCTATCAATCAATTATATTTTTATTTAAATATTATTTTAATGGTATGATTAATTATTATAAAAAAATTTTTGAAGAATATCGTTTAAAAACAGGAGAATAAACAATAACTCATATTGGTAACCTTGCAATCTTAATAATATAAGACCCATAGCTTTCCGTCCTTACTTAACAATAAGTTTGGCACAACAATAATATTAATATTTAATAGTATAACTTTTTGAGTATAAATTATCTATTAAATAAAACTTTTTTATGACAGTATATTCATTTTGTTTACAAAAGTATGCGTATCTTGTGTCACTATAAAAAGTGTAATATTTAAAACTTAGACATATACAAATTTTTCCTTTTCCTTACTCTCCTATTGCAACTACAGTAAGTCTGTAGCTTAAAAGGTTTTTCTAGTATAATTGCGATACTTTTAACAGTATTACCACTGTTATGCTATATCAATTTATATCGGAGAAAATATGGGATTAGGCATCGGACTTGTTGGGCTACCAAATGTAGGGAAATCTACCACTTTTAACGCGCTGACTAAAGCACAGAATGCAGAGAGTGCAAACTACCCGTTTTGTACCATAGAGCCAAATAAGGCTGTTGTTCCCGTACCGGACAGAAGACTGGACGAACTTGCCAAGATCGTTAATCCTGAAAGAATTCAACATTCAACACTTGACTTTGTAGACATTGCCGGTCTTGTTGCCGGAGCGAGCAAAGGTGAAGGTCTCGGCAATAAATTTCTGGGAAATATCCGTGAGACTGAAGTAATACTGCATATAGTAAGATGTTTTGCAGATGACAACATTGTTCACACCGAAGGTTCTATTGACCCTATCCGTGATGTTGAGATCATCGAGCAGGAGTTGCTTTTTGCAGATATAGATGCGGTACTCAAACGTATTGACATGCTAAAGAAAAAAGCCAAAGGTAATGACAAAGATGCCAAAGAACAGCTTGTGGTTGCAGAGGCACTTCTTTTGCATATTGAAGACGGTTCACCTGTTTCAACTTTTGAAGACAAAGAAAGTGACGGCTTTTTAGCCATCAATAAAGATCTGCGTCTCCTCACATCAAAACCTATCATCTATGGTGCAAATGTAGATGAAGAAGGTCTGGGTGAAGACAGTGAATATGTACAAAAACTCAAGGCTTATGCTGAACAAAGAGACTCTGAAGTGATCAAACTTTGTGCCAAAGTTGAGGAAGACATGGTGGACTTCGATGACGAAGAACGCGAAGAGATGCTTTCTGAACTCGGTGTCACAGAATCCGGACTCGAACAGATCATCCACAAAGGGTTTGACAAGCTTGGTCTTATGAGCTATTTTACAGCAGGTGTCAAAGAAGTAAGAGCATGGACCATCCGCAAAAATACGACTGCACCAAAAGCAGCAGCAGTTATCCATAATGATTTTGAAAAAGGATTCATCCGTGCAGAAGTCATCAGCTATAAAGATTTTATAGAATATGGTGGAGAATCGGGTGCAAAAGAAGCAGGAAAAAATAGACTTGAAGGAAAAGAGTATATCGTTCAAGACGGTGATGTTATGCACTTTAGATTTAACGTTTAAGTCACATCTTAACTAAGGAATGTACATGAGAAATTTGTTTTTAATCGGTTTAACGGGTTTGATCCTACTAGGTTGCGACGGGAAAAAGGGCACATTTCTCAATACCGTAACAAGTCAAAATGACCTTCCTACTTCTGTAGCAAAATTTAAAGAGCTTATCAAATCAGAGGGCTTAACCTATTTTACCACTATAGATCATCAAGCAAATGCCAAAAATGTCAATATGAACTTAAAACCTGAAACCGTAGTGATCTTCGGCAATCCAAAAATGGGTACAGTACTGATGAACTGCAATCCTTCCATAGGTCTGGACCTACCGCTTCGTATGCTTTTTACAACCGATTATGAAGGGGTAACCACTATCACATATACAAACCCTGAGTACTGGTCTCTTAAACATAATATTAAAGACAAAAACTGTTTAGATATACTCAATAGAGCAAAAATGGCACTTCAGGGTCTAGCAGAAGAAGCAGGTAAGAAATAGATGCTCATCAGTACAAATGAAATACTCTACCGTATACAAAAAGCGCTCGATCTCACCATAGAAGAGATGATAGAAGCATACAAACTTGAAAAATTCACGATGAAACCTTCTCATCTTCAATCACTTTTAAAACGCCGTCAGGATAAAAGTTTTATGCTTTGTTCGTATGAAGAACTGGGTGTATTTCTTGATGGACTTGTTACACTTAAAAGAGGCCCTTCTCCTAAAAAATCTACGGATGAAGAGGCGGTAGAACTTACCAACAACCTCATACTCAAAAAACTTCGTATAGCCCTAAACTTAAAAGAATCAGAAACAGAAATTATCTTTGGACTTGCCGATGTTGAACTCAGTAAACAACAAATGGCTTCACTCTTCCGAAAAGAAAACCACAAAAACTTTAAAGCATGTTCAAATGAATTACTGATGGCATTTTTAGAGGGTTTAGATGAATTTTATTACAGTGGTGATGAGATTTAAAGTGTATGAAACATACTGACTTTATCAGATCTCTTAGAACTATCAAAAACCATATCATTCACTCCCAAGAAAAACCTCGAAAAATCACCCTTGAGCATAAAAAGAAAAACCTAAAAAGCGACTGTACCTGTACTGATTCTAACGGTGAGACAAAATATCTTTACCACTCGCAACAGGAAATTGAATATATTCTTGCATCAAAACAGGTATCACTTACAAGCTACCCCTGTCCTTATGAAAGAGGCTGGCATATAACAAAAGGTTAAAGTCTCTCTTTCATCTTATTGATCTGTTCTTCTTGTTCTAAGCGACGGCTAGTTATTTTCTGAAGATATATTGCATACTCAACTGCATCTTCTTCTATATTGTTGTTCTTGATATTGTTTTGCATAATTTGAAAGATAGGTTTTTGTTTTTTATATTCATTGAATATAGATTGCATATACGCTTTATCAGAAAGGGATAGTTGAATATCTACCTCTTTAAACCAAGTTTGATATTCAGTAATTTTAGATAGGTAAAGTGATATTTCGTCACAAAGTGATCGAAGTATATCGTTATTTTCACTTTTCATGCTATTGACCTCTTCTGTCATACTTAATGCTTCAGATAACCTATCCAACGCTTCATGATTTTCTACTATTATCTCAAGCCATGTGCCATGTATGGATTAAGATATAATAAACTTACTACCTAAACTGCCAACACCAATTTTACAGGACAATGATCCGACCCCATAATATCATCCAGAATATCAGCTTCAAGGATCTTGTCTTTGAGATCATCTGATACATAGAAATAGTCTATTCTCCAGCCTACGTTATTTTTTCTTGCACTTGCCCTGTATGACCACCAGAGTAACGGTTTTCAACCTCTCCGTGTACGTGTCTGAATGTATCTATGAATCCTGATGCCAAGAGTTTGTCCTGCCATGCTCTCTCCATAGGTAAAAAACCTGAAGTCTTTTCATTGGCTTTGGGACGTGCCAGATCTATAGGATGATGTGCTGTATTGACATCACCGCATACCACAATGGATTTACCCTGTTTACGCAAGTCAAGTATATGATCTAAGAAACGTTCATAAAAACCCATTTTATAGGCTAAACGTTCATCATCACGTTGTCCATTGGGAAAGTAGACGTTAAAATAAGCTATATCTCCAAAATGATACTCATTGATACGACCTTCATCTAAGATATCTACATGATCACAGGAGCTTACTTCACCTTTAACGTCAGTATAGAGAGCCACACCGGATTGACCTTTATTGGAAGAAGAGTTAATACTTTGAAATTTATAATTTCTCTCAAATATACCCTCAGGTATCTGATCTGCCTCAGCTTTGATCTCTTGCAGTCCTAAAAAATCCACATCTGCTTCATCTATCCATTTCAATGCATCTTTTTTGTCTACGGCACGAATTCCATTGACGTTCCATGATATAAAAGTAAGTTTCTTCATAGTTAATTCCTTAATTATTTGCTAGAATAATAGCAAAATAGACTTATTAAATTCAAAAGGCTTAAAACGTGGCACAAGAAGACAAAGAACGTTGGAATGAAAAATACCAAGACAATCAAATACCCGATGAACCTATAAAACTCGTCAAGTGATCATGCAGCGCTTGCTACAGGAAAACAGGCACTTGACATTGCCTGCGGTATGGGCAGACACAGTAAATACCTAGCCTCTATGGGATTTGAAGTTGATGCACTTGGATATCTCATCTGTTGCTATAGACCAACTTCAAGGACATACCCCATATCCATGCAAAAGAAGTGGACTTTGATACCTATACTCTGCCTAAAGAGAACTATGACCTTATTGTATGTACGTATTTTTTGGAACGAAAACTCTTTCCGCAGATGATAGAAGCACTCAAACCAAACGGGACTCATACTTATGGAGACATTTATTTATGATCACGCAGAAATGAACGAGTCCCTCCAACCCTGCCTTTCTCCTCAAGGAAGGTGAACTTGAAACAACCTTTGTCGACAAATGTGAACTTTTACATATTATCTGAATTCTGGGCTGAAGATTATAAAGGTTTTAAAACAATGAAAACATCTATGGTTGCCCAGAAAAAAGTAACATTATGACAATGCAGAGTCTTGGGTTTAAAATGCCAACGAAGATACAAGTCCAATAAGCCCACCAAAGACACCGCCCCACACTACCAACCAGCCTAAATGTTCTTTAATGAGTTCCTGAACCAACTCTTTTACCATTTTAGGGGTAAGTTCATCAAGACGTTTAGTGATGAGTGCTTCGACTGATACTATCATGTCATCACTCAAGGCTGAACTTTGTATATGGTGGTCAAGTTGTGCTTTAAATGCAGAAGAAGAGACAATGGTAGATACTGCTGATTTAAGCTTGCGTGAAAAAGGTTCACGTAAGCCCTCCAATGCTTCTTCTCCACCGAACATAGAAATGGCACCTCCGAATTTAGACTCCATTACTGTTTTGGACAAAGCATCGAACGCAGGAGAAAAATCTGCACTTTCAACCAAAGGTGCAAATCGATCTTCTGCTCTTCTTTGGCAAAAAAATAACCTAACTGTTCTTTCGTAAAAAACTGTTTCATGATCATAGCTCTGATAGATGCTTTAAAGGTCTCAAAGTTTTTTTCAATTACTCCCGAGCCATAAAGCAATGGCACTCTTTCAAATAACATATGGATCGCCAGTTGATTTGTAACCGCTCCTGAGAAGGCAAAAAGCCCGGTAAAGAGTAATGTGTCATGATAGTCATTCGGTACTACAAACGATAGCCCTATGAGCAAAATGGAGACGAGATCGGTAATGAAAGATTTGGACATTTATATATTCTTTAATTTTTTAAAAACTATATCAAATTAATCTGAATAAAAAATATTTTATGTATACTCACTCCATTACGTTAGTAGGAAAATATTATGAAGAATAAGATTTTGAACATTTCTCTAGCATACTTACTTTCAAGTGGATTATATGCTACAGAGCTTCAAATAGGTACAGGTACTTTTCAGATGAATGGCGGTTTTATAGGATTAAGTGAACAGATCGACACAGATATAAGTACGTATTCTATCTTAGAACAGCATTCAAATTTTGGTTCATCAAATTGGTTTTACGCCTATAGTGCCAATTGGTATGATTCTGATAGTATGATACAGGCACAACAAGATATCAATGCAGTACTTAATTTAAATCCTACACCATTGACAACGCCGTCTATAGACTACAGATTACAGGGCTTGGATATCAATATGATATTGGGAAGAGATCTTGCACATACAAGTGAAAATGATTATGTCGGTCTAGGTTTAATGTTAGGTATATCCGTACCGTGGATAGACAGTAAGAAAGATGAAAGCAATGATGACTCGACCAGTGATATTGATATATTGCAAAGTACCAAAACAAGCATATCAACGTACAAGATCGGTCCTTGTGTAAAAGCCAGAAAAAGTTTAAATGATTTTTTCACGGTATACTGGTCAGGAACCTATGCATACCAAACAGGTAGCATTAAAAATGATTATCTCGACTCTTCACTAAGTGTAAATGGTATATTTCAAGAATATGATTTTGGTATTAGATTTCAAACACTATTTTCAGATTATGATCTCGGCTTGTTCACTATCAGTCCAAGATTATATGCAACATTAGGGTACAGATATACATCTTGGGATATTAATGATGTCAGTATTGATGTCATGGGTCTGAACAATACCTTTTCACAAGGTGATTTTAATATGAATTCAAGTGTTACATACTTTGGATTGGCATATACATTTTAATAGGATATTATGTTTTGTTGCCGATCAGAAATGCTTTAACAGGATTTCTAATTCTTCAACTGAGCGTATTGCATTTTCATGATCCGTGAATCCCCAATCTACCATAATATAGTCTATCTCAGCTCTTTTACTGGCCATCTCATCACGAGGTCCATCTCCTATAAAAAGAGCTTCATGACTGCTATGGTCTAATTCATCAAGAAGTTTATGAAGCATATCCGGATGGGGTTTACCCTGGGATACATCGTCATAACAGGCAATACCATCAAAAAGATGATGAACATCCAAATGGGTGAGTGACTCTATGGTAGACACTCTGTAGGCATTGGTAGCCACAGCCAAAGCATGCCCTCTGCCTTTGAGGTTTTCAAGTAATTCTTTGATACCCTCATAAAGTACCAGTTCATTTTCATGGTTTTTGGTGTAATACTCTGAAAACCACTTCTCATGGTCTGCCTCAAATCTCTTTGCGTGATAAAAAGTTTGTGCAGGATTGATAGTGTGGTCATTGACCAAGCGTAAGTATGTACTCTTGCTCCATAGGCTCAAAGCCTAGGTTTTTTCGTACATAGTTGATGGCATTGGCTATGGTAAGGGAAGAATTTACCAGTGTACCATCCATGTCAAAGATGATAAGTTTTTTATCCACTATTTATTCTTCGTTATATTTTTTTCATTCGGATTATTGAACTTAATGTATATAGACAAACTCACCAATAATAAAGCAACACGCAGATATAAGGAATACCGCATATTTAAGCTGAGCAGGGTCAGTCAGGGCAAACTTAAAGACAAGCATCAAAGCTTCAATGGAAAGGGCTATGACAATAGAACCTAAAAAACGTATCATGGTCTGATGTCCGCCTCCTGCACCTTCTTTCTTCTCTTTACCCAATACCTCCTCTTCAAATATTGCTTTGACCAAATCAAAAATAGCCAAGGAGAGCGTTAAAAGAATGGTTGCTTTGAACATTTCATTAATATCTATTGCCTTAAGTCTACACCAAAATGTAAAAATGCGGTAGCGCCTTTCACAAAAAGAAGTAAAGAGACCAATGCCAAAGCTATGGAAAAAGCGGCATAAGCCACTTTAGTCAAGTGTTCCCAAAGTATGAATCTACAGAACTTGGATGTACCATACGTAAAATATTTGCCATTGAGATATCTACACAAATAATGCAAAGAAGATTGTCCTGTTCATCATAGATAGGGAAAGAGGAGGTAACAACCATAGTGTTACTGATATCTGAAGGATAAGGCTCTGTCAAGGTACATCTATGTTCTTTAACTGTCTTATAAAAATAAGCCCTGTCAGATCTGTCTACATCTTTACCTATACCTTTTAATTTTTTATCTTTAGAAATATTCTCAATCATTTGAATACCATGCGCATCCAGCGCATAAATGACTTCTGCTTTATCAATGCTGTCATGCAGATTTTCAAGCTTTGAAAGTACTGTATGAATATCGCCATTTTGGATGGTATCTGTAATATTCCGTCCCATGATATAGCACAAATAGGCTCTGGCTTTTGCCCGTATCTCTGAGTATTCCTGTATTTCTTTAATTTGCATTCTCGTATCCCCTTTTTAATAAAACACTTATGATCAATCTTCTTATATTACTTTACCTAAAACATCTGTAAAACTTACTTTTTGATTGATGGCTACTTCAGGGAAGATACTTCCTTTTTCAGAGAAGGTTAAAATAGTAGAACCCATCTCAAACCATCCATAAAATTCTCCTCTTTCTACCCAGAAATCTTTATATTCATAATGGACAGGTTCTCTTATTTCTGAATTGGTCCTCACGTTTTCTTCGAAAGTAACCACCATTTGACCTACATTCAATGCCGCAACAAGTACAAGTACCTGTACTCTGCCCTTTTCATCTTCACACTCTATCACCACTCTCTCATTTTCAATGAACAGATCCACTTTATGACGTAGCAATGGAAAGTTTACAGGATAGTGTTTACCGGGAATATGTGTCAGCGAATTTACTTTAAGGCGCATAGGCATATGATAACGGTGATAATCTTTGGGAGAGAGATAAAAATTGATGAACTCCCCTCCTTCTACTTTACTCACTGCTTCCTTATGGTATTCACCAAAAAGTCTCTCTATGCTGTAACTCATCCCTTTTATCTGATACGCTTTCCCCTCTTTTATGGTTCCTGCATCCGTGATGAGAGCATCCACACCGGAGATCAGTGCATCTTTGTCTTCAGGTAAAGCTCTTGGGTTTTCAAAGGCTCTTGTAAAGAGTTTGTTCAGTGATGGATAGGCACTGGGCTCTTTGAACTCAGACATATCAAGCCCCATCAGTTTGACATAACCTGCATTAATAAAATGTTGAATAACAGGGAGGGAAATCTTTGGAAGCAAACTTTCCAAAAGCTGAAGAGATGATAGATGTAAAATGTTTTGACATTGATATTCCTGCAGTATAAGATTACGTTATTATATCATGAGTGCTTGATGATTATAGGGGTGTAAGGATTTTATATACTACTTTATAAGATGTATTGACCTTTGTCAAGACCTTCTTATTCATTACAAGATACAATATACAAATTTCCAAGAGGAGTTTTATAATGCTTATAAATAAAAGTCAGGTACAGCAAGTTGTCAAATGCCATGATGAACATGCTACATGAAGAAGAAATCGAAATCGTTAATGAGTTTCATGATGCTGTCTTGGCAAAAGATATAGAAAAAATTGATGAACTCTTCAATGTTCTACTCTATGATGTCGAAGACCATTTTTCTACAGAAGAGGATATGATGGAAGAGAGCCAATTTTATGCTGCTCAAATACACAAAGCCGAACATGATACGATGAGAAACACTATTAAAGAAGTTCATGAAAATTGGGAAAAAAACAAAAATCCAGAAGAAGTACAAACATTTTTAGAGGGTAAGTTTAAAAGTTGGCTTGTTTTACATGTCGCCAGATGGGATGCAGAAACAGCTATGCACTTAGGTGACTCTATATAAGTTATTTGAAGTTTAACGACTTATTAAAAGAAAATGACGCTATAATCTTTCACTTTAACTCAAAGTGAGGATAATTCATGCCAAAATACATACTATTTGATACAGAAACCACTGGTGCAGGAGCACAAGACCGCATTATACAGGTAGGAGCTATGATCGTACATGGTAGCGATGAGATAGAAGTTTTTAATGAACTTTGTTCTGCTGACGTACCCATAAGCATAGAAGCGATGGAAGTGCACAACATCACACCTGATGTCATAGAAGACCAACGGCCTTACTCATGAACTTGATTTTGCTAAAAAGTACTTGAATTATAATCATAAAGAAAACTATCTTATCGCCCACAATATCTCTTTTGATCTGTCTATGTTGGAAAAAGAAGGCTTTAAAAACAACTATACTCTCATAGACACGCTACGCTGTGCCAAGCACCTACTCCCTGACAGTCCCATATCATAGACTTCAGTACCTTACGCTATGCTCTTGAACTTTACAAAACAGAGAGGTCTGAAGCAGATAAACTTGGTGTTACCATCAAAGCACATGATGCCATCGGTGATGTACTTGTGATGAAACTGCTTCTTTCAAAACTGGTACGTCTTAGCTACAAGAAAAATATACGGGTGTAAATCCTATGCAAAACTTTGCTGAACTTACACAAACACCTGTGATGATAAAAACCTTTAAATTTGGAAAATATAAAGACAGAGAAATTGCAGAGATTTGTAAAGAAGATGCGGGTATATCAAAATGGATGAAAGGGAATCTTGAACTAGATGAGGATATAGCATTTACGCTTAATTATTATATGGGTTAAATTTTTTGTTACATGTTCCACCTCAAAAGCAGGATGAAACAAGCGAAACACTTATAAAAAATAAAATAGTATTACTTCAACTTCTCAGCCACAAGTTCATTCACCACTTGTGGGTTTGCTTTACCACCTGTAGCTTTTAACACTTGCCCTACAAAGAAACCAAAAAGTTTTGTGTTACCTGCTTTAAACTTCGCAACATTGTCTGGGTTTTTTGCAATGACTTCATCAATGATAGGCAGATAATTGTGAGGTCACTTATCTGCACAAGTCCTTTAGCTTCGACTATTTGTGTAGGGTTTTCGCCAGATTTCACCATCTCTTCAAATACTTGTTTGGCAATCTTACTTGAGATAGTCTCATCATCGATCATTTTAACAAGTTCAGCTATTTGTATTGCATTGAATTTCAGCGTCATCTACTTGCTTTTCTTTTAACTCTCTTGCTACTTCATTGGCTACAATATTAGCTAACCCACAGGACTATGGGCTAATGCAGATAAGTTAAAGCCTCTTCATAAAAAGATGAAAGTGTATCATCACGGGCTAGTGTATTTGCTACTTCACGGTTTAGTTTAAGTTCACCAGTGTACTTATCAAACAGTGCCTGCTGAGCTTCACTCATAGCTGCTACTTCACCGTCTATCTGCTCTTTTTTAACTTGAGGTTTAGCTTCAATCTTAGGTGCATTTCACCTCTTTTTGCTTTTTGCCCCAAGAGTCTTTGAGCCCTACAATTTTATTGAACACAGGGTGTTTCATCTGTGTAGTCAACAGGATCAGCATAAAAATACCCCTGTCTTTCAAACTGAAATCTCTCATCAGGTTTGTCTGTGATGACTGCAGGCTCAATGAGTGCATTTTTAATCACTTTAAGCGAGTCAGGATTGATGTCTTCCAAACCTTCAGGCGCTTCATCTTTAAAGAGTCTGTCATAGAGTCTTACTTCTACTCTTTTAGCTTCTCTTTGCATCTACCCACTGGATGGCACTTTTAACCTTGATACCACTGGTGTCTTTTCCACTTTTAGAGTCTGGGTAATACTCAGCTTTTATCTCTACAATGTTGCCATCAGGATCTTTTATTACTTCTTTACATGTGATGATATAGGCATGTCTAAACGTACAGGTTGTTCAGGTGTAAGACGGAAGTAACCTTTTGGAGGGTTTCAGAAAAGTCATCACGTTCTATGTAAATCTCTTTAGAGAAATGGATAGCTTTCTTGAACCCTCTTTAGGTACATCTTCTGGATAGTATGACCCCTCTATCTCTTCACTCCCCTCATAGTTTACGATGGTTACTTTGAGTGGATCAAGTACACACATCACACGTGGCACTTTTGTATTGAGATCATCTCTTATGGCAAATTCAAGCTGTGCGACATCTACCATGGAGTTGGCTTTAGCAATACCTATGCTCGTCACAGAAAGTGATGATAGACTCTGGTGTATACCCTCTTCTTTTATATCCTGCGATCGTTGGCATACGAGGATCATCCCAGCCACTCACTTTCCCACTGTTTACCAGTTCCAAAAGCTTTCTTTTACTCATGACCGTATAGTTGATACCAAGTCTTGCAAACTCATGCTGGTAAGGTCTTGGCGATTTTACTCCAAGCCCAAGTGTATCAAGTACCCAATCATAAATAGCACGGTTATTTTCAAACTCTAATGTACAAATAGAGTGAGTAATGCCTTCGATATAGTCAGATAAACAGTGAGCAAAGTCATACATCGGGTACACATGCCACGTATCTCCAGACCTATAATGATGTGCATTTCTGATACGATACAGAAGTGGGTCTCTCATCTTCATATTGGCAGCACTCATATCTATCTTGGCTCTTAAGACATGTTCACCATCTTTAAATTCACCCTTTTTCATTCTCTCAAATAAGCTCTAGGTTTTCTTCAACTGAACGCTGGGCATATTTACTACGTTTTCCTGCTTCTGTCACAGTACCTCTGTACTCTCGAATTTCCTCTTCATCTAGGCTATCGACATAGGCCTTGCCCATTTTGATGAGTTCCACAGCATACTCATAGAGTTCAGGAAAATAATCAGAAGTATAACGGACATTACCATCCCAATCAAACCCAAGCCACTCTACTGCATCTTTGAGCGCTTCTACATATTTTGTGTCTTCTGTTGTCGGGTTGGTATCATCCATTCTAAGGTTACAGTGACCATGATAGTCGTCTGCAATACCAAAATTGATACAGATAGATTTAGCATGTCCAATGTGTGGAAAACCATTAGGCTCAGGAGGAAATCGTGTAACAACCTCTTTATATTTGCCTGACGCTAAGTCCTCTTCAACTATTGTACGTAAAAAATCTTTGCTGCTCACTCATGCTATGGTTAACCCTTTTTATATAAGTATTGTATTTTATCCAATTAGAGCTTATCGCATCTTAGATAAAGCAGATACAGAGCGATCAAAGTTACAATTGTTTTTTAAAACATTTATAATTTAAACCTACTATAATATCATCCTAATAAACTCAAAATTTTTGGAGTAAGATAAATGCTAAGATTTGCCCCGTCACCAACCGGTGATATGCATATAGGTGACCTACGTGTAGCCATACTCAACTACTGGTATGCCAACAACAAAATGAAGCCTTTTATCGTCCGTATTGAAGATACGGATAAAGCCCGTAATATGAAGGAAAAGACACTGAGATCATGCAGATACTTAGAGAAGTTTGCACTGACTCATGACAGTGTTTCCATCAAAGTGAACAATCTTCATATGCATCAGACCTTGGCAATACGACTTGCTAGAAGAAGAAAAAGCATTTGTTTGTACCTGTAGTACAGAAGAGCTTGAAAAAGACAGCGAAGATACAAAATCTAATCATTATAGCGGAAAGTGTTTTGATGCCAGCAAAGAAGTTCTTTCAAGTGTGAAAAAAAGCGGTGTTCCTTTTGTCATACGTATTAAAAAACCTGAACATGACATCATCAATCATGACCTTATCAAGGGTGAGATAACGACAACACCAAATGAAGTAGACTCTTTTGTTATTCTAGGTGCAGACGGTACACCTACTTACAACTTTTCCTGCGCCTGTGATGATATGTTCAGTGGCGTAAATTTCATTATTCGAGGAGAAGACCACCTCTCCAATACCCCTAAACAAAAACATATTAAAATGCATTTGGGTTATGAAGCAGAAACGACCTATGCACATTTGCCTATTATCCTCAATAGTGAGGGAAAAGAAATGGGTAAGAGGATGATGCTTCCACTGTAAAATGGTTGTTTGAGCAAGGTTTTATACCTGATGCCATCATCAATTATCTCTTGCTGATTGGCTATTCAAAAGCGCCTAAAGAGATATTTACATTGCCTGAGGCCATAAAATGGTTCAAACTGGAGAACATTTCTACATCTGCTGTAAAATTTGATATTGGATAAATTACGTTTTATCAACAGAGAACACCTTGAGATGATGGATGACAAACACTTTCAACACTCTTTGGTTTTGCAGATGAGAACATCGGAAAATTGGCTAAACTTTACCTGGAAGAAGCAAGTACCATTAAAGAACTTGAAGCAAAGATAGACCTATATTTGCACCCAAAGACTTTGAAGGTGAATGGGGTGACGAAATGCGTACCATGGAATAGCTCATACAAAATGCTGACATGATGGACAGTTTTGATGAATTTAAATCCTATATTATGAACCAAAGCGGATTAAAAGGCAACAACTTCTTTAACCCGCTCCGACTGCTTCTTACAGGAGCAGAACATGGACCTGAACTTTCGGATATCTATCCGTTTATCAAACCCTACTTATTGGAGGTAGCCTCATGAGTGCCCTGAATCTATGCTCTTGTACAGACATTACACTCTGTATTAATCTTTATATCTGGATAGTTATTATCGCTGCATTACTGAGTTTTGTACGTCCTGACCCTTACAACCCTATTGTGCAGGTACTTTACCGTTTAACTGAGCCTGTTTTGAACTTCATCAGACATAAAATGCCATTTGTTGTTTTTTCAGGTATTGACCTCTCCCCTTTGGTGATCATCTTGGGACTGCAATTGATTGATAATTTTATGATGCGTGCAATATTGGGATAGAAATATGAAGATTAAATTTCTCTTGGTACTGCACTTTTTTCCTTTTTATCAGTATGTCCTTTGAAGCAAAAACATTTACTTATGGCAGATACATAAAATGCCAACAAGTATAGAAAAAGATTATTATATATGGCGTTTTCTTTCACAAAACACTACAAGTAGAGCAGAGGCTAGAAATATTATTTGTCAAGCCAGTGCACTCAATAAAAAACTCAGAACTGCCTATCAAAAAAAAACGGGTTTAACAATGTCCAACTGCACCTAAACTAAAGGCGGTAGGGGCTGCTAATAAACAATTGGAAAAACACGAAGTAAAGCAAATAAAAGCTTCAAACACGGTCTGGCACTCATGAAGCAAAATAAAGCTGAACAAGCATCTGGATATTTCGATATTGCACGCAAACATTATCATGAAACGCTACGATGTTGACAAATCTCTTTTTTGGCTCTATATGAGCACAAAAGATAATGCCTATATCAAACTTCTGCGAGAAAGTTATCATGTCAATATTTATACACTGATGGCAGCTGATACAATCAAGCAAGATACCCAAAAACAATCACCCGAATCTATTTCGAAAAGTAAAACCAATGGATTTGATATACAAAACCCTATTGACTGGGCAAAAGTAAAAGATAAAATGTATTCGGGTAGACTTAGATGATTTGGCAGATGACTATAAATCACAGGAGTGTATCGGTATCTATACCTATCTGAAAGCCAAGAGCCTGTAGATTATAAAGAAGCCTATCTTCCCTATGCCGTACCGTGATGTTATGAAACATATGACACCAGAGCGTCAAGCACTCATCTATGCCATAGCAAGACAAGAGAGTCGTTTTGTACCTGCTTCTGTTTCACGTTCTTTTGCATTGGGCATGATGCAGTTTATGCCATTTCTTATAGAACATGTAGCCAAAGAAAAAGGTGAAAAAATAGACCTAGATGAAATGTTTAACCCTTATAAAGCCATAGAATATGCTGATTATCATCTTGATTATCTTACCAAATACTTCATCATCCACTGTTTATTGCCTATGCATACAATGGTGGTATAGGATTTACCAGAAGACATATTACAAAATCAAAAATCACTTTAGAAAAGGACCTTATGAACCTTATATGAGTATGGAAAGTATGAAAAATGAAGAAGCCAGAGAGTATGGCAAAAAAGTATTGGCAAATTATGTTATTTATATGAATAAACTAGGGGTTAAAACCCGTATTTTTCCTCTTTTAAAAACACTTGCTACCCCTTCAGAGACAGACAAGTTTAGAAATTAGGTCTAAAACCCTTTTTTCGTGTAAATAAATTTCGCTACTTTGGAAAAGTGTCATCGTTCCTTTTCCATATAATTCGCTTTCAAACACAAGTGAGAACCTTTTAGATAGCATGAGGAAACGTTACTACATAGTACTCTCCCCATTCTGTAACAAATGATATATCTTTGAATCTTGTATCATTTTTATCTAGACGGACAACTTTAGTTGCTGTTTTATTATTCACCGTTAAAGTGAATTCTTCTTCATTTGCAGTTGCACTTGTTTTATCAAAACTTATAGCATTTGCTTCAGGGTTATCAAATGCAACCCCCACAATAAATACCTCATCCCGTTTATCAATTTTTTTCAAGTTTCTTGTATATAAGATAAGTTGCAGTTAAAATTGCTACAGTATTCTCTCCATCCATAAGTTCTATTTTTTCTGTTTTTTGTAAATATTTATGATATTGTGTATTTTGTGTATATGACTTCATCAAGTCCTGTTCTTCTTTTGATGAGCATCCTACAAAGAGTACTACAACCATTAAACCCAAAAATAATTTATACATAACACTCCTTTAAATTACAAAAGAGTTTAACATACTTTCAATAAACTTTTAAGTATAATCTTCCCAATAACAATAAAGGTATCATGTGAGAAAAAGAGTTGCTGTTGCATTTACAGGCCCGTCAAACAGTGGTAAAACAACCCTTGTGGAGAAAATTGCCAAAACATTGATAATCAAGAACAAAGTTGCCATCATCAAAAATGATCCTAAAGATAAAGCACAATTTGATGTAGAAGGTAAAGATAGCTATAAGTTTTCCCAGACAGGTGCTGAAGTGGTTATCACCTCACCTACACGTACAACATACTTTTCACAACGTGAAAAAACACTTGATGATATTGTCTCGATGGTACATGATTTTGATATCTTACTTGTTGAAGGACTTAAAACACTCCCTCTTCCTCGCATTGCTATTTTTAGAAATGCGATTGATGAAAGTTACTTCGACATGTTCTGAAGCCATTGCCATAGATGAGAGTATTGATCCTTCAGATTACGCTATACCAAAACATATACGATATACTTGATCTTAACAACACTACAGCAGATCATAGAGTGGATACATGCCAAAACACAACAAAGGAAATATAATATGATAACCATATTTGAAACCATCAAACATATTGCTATCAAAATAGACCATGAAATTAAAACAGAGGATCTAGGGTATAGTGACAGTTCAAATTCATCAGGTGAAGACCAACTTAAACTGGATGTAAAAAGTGACTATATCATTGAAGAAGCATTTAAAAATATCTCCATTGTAAAAGCACTTGTAAGTGAAGAGAAAGAAGGTGTACTTGAACTTCATGCTGATGGAAAATATACGATCTGCTATGATCCTCTTGATGGTTCAAGTTTGGCAGATGTCAACCTTTCTGTTGGTTCTATTTTTGGTATCTATGAAGGAGAACTTAAAGGAGAAAACCTTGTTGCTTCTGCCTATGTGGTCTATGGACCTCGTATTGAACTTGTTCTTGCTACAAAAGAGAAAAACCACAACACTACAGAGCACAAGAAGGACTTTTCAATTTTATTCGATGAAATTACACTTGATGAAAAAGGAAAAATCAATGCACCGGGCGGCACACAACAAAACTGGGTCGATCATCACAAAAAATTTGTAGATGCTCTTTTTGCAGAGGGTTATCGACTACGATACTCTGGAGGTATGGTGCCTGACTTACACCAAATCCTCCTCAAAGGTGGTGGTATTTTCTCTTACCCCGGTACTTCAGACACACCAAACGGTAAACTCAGACAACTTTTTGAAGTCATTCCTTTTGCTTTTATCTACGAACAAGCTGGAGGACAGGCCATCAATGACAAAGGTATGAGACTCATGGAACTTGGTACCTTCACATCCACATGACACCAGTCCATGTTTTTTTGGTTCAAACTATGAGATGAATGCCATGAAATCAGCACTATAGGATAAAAGCATAATGTCAGAACAAGTACTTGATGAATGGCAGATCGCTCTTTCAGTGAAAAAAGAAGAGATGGAAAATTGTCAGACAACCCATCATCTTAAAAGCTGTATGAAATGTGATAAATTGCTTGATTGTGATGTACGTGATGCTTATGTCAAAGCTGTATATGACAGTATGAGCAAAGGCGCCGGCGGAGGATTTGAGTTTTAATCCTGTTCAGCTCTCCTACATTAGAGTATTCTTGTTTAAAAAAGCGTATTTATCTTTACAGCGAGCTCATTGTCAACATTCACCAAAGAACCTTCCGCTCGCTTTTTGTTATCCACTATCAACATTATTTTTTCTAGATCATATAGCGAAATATCTATCTTGTTTCCAACTTCCAAACCATTCATATGGCACTCTCCCAAAGAGAGTTTGACAGTTTCATATTTATTATGATCATTCAATAAGATCAACTCTTTATGTAAATGTGTGATGACTATGACAAAGTTGCCGTCAACTCTTTGAACTACAAGCTCTGCACAGATAAAATCTCCCTCTATCAAGACAAACTCCAAGACTTTTATGTCCAAAAGCAAAACATCATTTGTGCTTAATTTTTTAAGTTTTGAACTACGTACTCTGCAAAGGGGTAATGCCAGTTCATAACGAAGATAGGGTATGTGATCTTGCATCATTTTGGCTAAATGAAGCGCCTGTGTCTCACGCTTCATCAAGATCACCGATAAAACGTTCTAAAAGATACTCTTTGGAAGCCACCAGAAGATCATCGGGTACCTCTTGTCCTATAGAAAAGTAACTCATAGGAATTTTATAGAGTAACATGAAGTTCAGTAATGTACCCAAATACTTCGTTTCATCGAATTTACTGATGATCACTGAATTTAAATTTAAAAAAGAAAAATTATTATAGATATCATCCATATCTTCATATTTAACCGTAGCTGACAGTACAAGGTTGACTTCTACATTTCTAGGCATATCAGTTTGCACGAATTCTACGGTTTTAATAAGCTTTTGCGTATCATAAGGAGACATTCCTGCTGTATCGACCAGTATCACATCATACTCGGATAATAGTTCCAAGCCTTCTGTAAAGGCTTCTGTATTATCTACAGTCAAGTGTTCTATCTGCATGATATCGGCATAATGTGCCAACTGTTCATAGGCACCCACTTTATAACTGTCGAGATTTAAAAGCGCGACTTTGTAGGGTTTATCCATTAAGTAGGCATAACGTGCTGCAAGTTTGGCGATAGTGGTTGTTTTCCCTACACCGGTAGGACCGACCAACATCATTATCTTTGGTTTGTTCAGTTGCTCTTCTTGTACAACCAATGACTCATCTATCTCTTCAAGTATATAAGAGACCAACAGTGTCTCATCATCAAGAATGTTACTTCCCGTTAAAGCAGAAAAGACTTCATCAAGCCAAACTTTTGCAATTCCTTTTTTCATAAAAAGTGCTCTTATCTTTTCTATACTGCTCACAGTATCTTGACCAAACATCTCTGATTTCATGAAAGACAACTGTTTTTTAAGTTCACTCAGTTCTGCCAACAGCTCTTCATCTTCAGATTCATCAGGCTCATGACTTACATTTTTACTCTGAACTAAAGATCTTTCCATAAAGATCTCTTCAGGAATCGCAATGGTTACTTCACACCGCAAATTACCATCATCATACTTAAGCTGTTTAGCGCTGACAAGTGTTACTGCTTCACCATATTTTTCAACTGCCTGATCATACGCACGCTTTGGATCAGAAGCTACAAATGTTTCATTGATCATTTCACTCTGCCTTTCATATGTAAAAGAGGAATAAGTACAGAACTTCTTTTTGTCCATTCGGGATGCGGAAGTGTCAATTGCTTTGTATCCATTTTCACATTTTCATAAAATAACATATCTATATCCAGTGTCCTGGGAGCATCTTTAAAAAGACGTTTTCTCCCAAAGACCTTCTCCACGCGCAATATATAACGTAATAATTCTCTAGGTGATAAATGTGTCTCTATCAAGAGTAATGAATTATAAAAATCAGCTTGTTCCATGTAACCAAAAGGAGGATTTTTCAGTATCGGTGCTGTCTCTACTACACAAAGCAAAGAAGAACGTTTCAAAAAATGCAAAAGATGTTCAAAACGGCGTACCACATCACCAATGTTCCCACCTATTCCCAACAATACTTTATGACCGCCTTTTCTTTTAAACACAGCAGGAAAATGTTTACTTTTCAGTAAAGTATTTTTTTTATCAAGTTTTCTTTTTATCATGCTCGATCCAAATAGTAACTAAAGTACAACTGCTTTTCCGTCAACCATGGCAACCATATCCTCTATGCGAATACCAAACTCATTTGGTATATAGATACCCGGCTCAATCGTGTAGACCATCCCATCTTCTATGATCGTATCAGACTTGGTTGAGATATAAGGCATTTCATGAATATCAAGACCTACCCCATGCCCTGTAGAGTGCACATAATACTGACCAAAACCTGCTTTACTTACAATGTCACGTGTCAAAGCATCCACTTTTTTGGCTTTCATTCCACTGCGTGCTTTGTTTATAGCATTGTCATGCGCTTTGAGTACCGTATCGTACGCTTTTTGGATCTTTTTTGCGTGAAATTTCTGCTGTGTATCAAACATGAAATATTTGTCCGCATTAACTGTACGTGTACGGTCAGAACAATAGCGTTTATATTTCAAACCTGCATCCACTAAGAGTAGATCACTCTTTTGCAATTTACTTGAAGTAGGTGTAGCATGAGGTTTTGCCGCATTGGCATTGATAGCCACAATAGGATCGAAACTGAGCTCATATTTTCCAAAATCAGCCAAAATGCTTTTTGCAGTATAGGTCAATGTATATTCATCTTCACCAAAGCCGTTCTTTCTAAACTCTTTTGCCAAAGCCCTAAATGCCGTTGCCCCAAGTTTAGCCGCTCTAGAAAGAAGTTCTAACTCTTCATCACTTTTAATAATACGCTTTTTATGAGAAAAATCCAACTGAGGTTTAAAAAATACTTTTGATTTGGCACTTACACGTTCAAACCCCGCAACGGTCCATTCTTTAGGGTCAAAGGTGATTTTTTTTACTTTATGCTTCTTGAGCAGTGTTACAGCTTCTCCATAGAGATCACCATTAATAATAACCTGTGCATTATATACATTTTTCTCTGCATCTATGGTATAGCGGCTATCGGTAATAAAAAATGCTTCACTCCCCAATGAAAGATAAAGTGAATTATCGCAACTATAACCACATTCATAATAGATTGCATTTTCGTCTTTAAGCATATAGTTCATATATGACCTTTAAATTTAAATATGGAATAACTCCCTCCTCTCGGAGAGAAAAGAAAGGAATTAATTATTTTGTTGTGCTTTAGCCTGATGTTCTCTCATCATTTTAACTTCATTTAAGATCTGCGTCATACCAACCATAGCCAAGTGATAACCAAACGGTCCCATACCGGTGATCTGACCAGCACATACGGGTGCAGTAAGAGACTTATGTCTAAACTCTTCTCTTTGATAAATGTTTGAAAGGTGAACTTCAAGAGTAGGTATCTTCACTGCTGAAATAGCATCACGAATAGCAATGGATGTATGTGTATAAGCCGCAGGATTGATGATGATACCATCTGCATCACCGATACACTCTTGGATCCTATCTACTATCTCACCCTCAAGGTTACTTTGAAAAAATTCAATTTCAGTTTTGTTTTGTTCTGCAAATGCTTTCATTTGCGCATGAATATCTTCTAACTTCATCGGTCCATAAATACTTTGCTCTCTAACACCGAGCATATTGAGATTTGGTCCTTGTATTACTACTATTTTCATGTTCTACCTTGTATGATTTATTTAGATTATTATTTTATCTAAATAGATTGAATCTCAGGCAAAATCGAAACACTCTCGCCTAAAACAATCTTATATCACTCTCCTTCTTTTAATACATTGACCTCGTCACCAACGCAAATTTTTCCATGATCGAGCGGACGTACAAAAAGACCGCGATTTCCTTTTATGATATCGGGTAGCTCAGGAGCAAGCGCCATTAGGTACCCGTACGATTCACATGGACCAGTCACTTCTAAAAGTGTATCACCCAATTCTATGACAGAACCCTTCTTTAGATGATATAGATCAATATCCACAAGGATATTTTCCATCAGAACACCCTGACTGATAACAAGATCAGCCTCTTCAATAAGATCATAACTCTTTTGAGATGTCAGCATCATGACATAATCCTGTGACCCCTCATAGTTCATGTCTTCAATGATTCCGTCAGGATCACACTCAAAATCTTCAACCGACATGCGATGCCCAGAACGCATCAGATCGGGCATGGTCATATATAGTGCTAAAACTTTTCCACTTGTCATATCAATCCTTTAATATTTAAATACCGTGATACTAGCACAAAAGGATTAAATATGCGTACTTTCTTTTTTATATCTTTGTAAAATAACATTTTAAATATGTTCAAGACACAAAAGTCACATGATATAATATGCGCACAGCATACTATGAACAAAAATGTGATCTTATCTCAAAATAAGAATAAGGAAAATCATGAAAATAATTAGATCAGACTATATCTATACCACCAACGGCTTTATTGAAAACCAAGCTGTTGCATTTACAGACACTATCAAAGCAATTGATACTTTAGAAGTATTACAAGACAAATATCCAGATGCTGAACTCATTTCGACCGAACCGAATTCAGTCCTCTACCCGGGGTTCATCAATACCCATGTTCATCTTGAGTTCTCAGCCAATAAAACGTCACTCAAATATGGTTCCTTTATGCCCTGGCTGGATTCCGTCATAGAACACAGAGAAGATTTGGTTGGCTCTTGCGACAATGCAGTAATGATGAGTGAATGTGAAACCATGTTACGTTCTGGCATTACCACTTTTGGTGCAATATCAAGTTTTGGCAATGAATTGGAAGTGTGTGAAAAAACACCTCAACGTGTCGTATTTTTTAATGAAGTCATAGGCTCAAATGCACAGTATGCAGATATGCTGTACGGTGACTTTATGGAGCGGCTCAAAGCTTCTATGTCTTGTGAAAAAGCCTCACGTATCACTCCTGCAGTCGCGATACATTCTCCTTACTCGGTGCATCCCATCATTCTTCAAAAAGCGGTCAATGTTGCCAAACAATATAAGCTTCCCCTCAGTGCTCATTTTTTAGAATCACAGGCAGAAAGAGAATGGTTGGAAAGTGGAGAAGGTGAACTCAAAGGCTTTTTTAAAAAGTACTTTAATACAACTACACCGGTAACGAACATTCAAGAGTTTATGTATGCTTTTGACACTTACCCAACACATTTTACCCATTGTGTACAGGCCAATCAGGCTGAACTCGATTTCCTTGCACATATGGGACACTCCATTGCACACTGTCCACGTTCAAACCGCTATCTTGGTTGTGGGAGACTGGCCATAGAAGAACTTTCTTTACCGTATACCATAGCAACAGATGGACTAAGTTCAAATGATACACTGAGTATCTTTGATGAACTCAGAGCAGCACTAATGCTGCACCATAAAGGTCCCATAGATAAATTGGCCCATAGATTCATTCAAGCTGTCACAGCAGATGCAGCAGATATCCTAGGTCTTAATTGTGGAAAAATAGAAGTAGGAAAAATGGCTGACTTCATTTTGCTCACACTGCCCGAAACACCTAAAAGAACCGAAGAACTGGCACTCTGGAGCATCTTGCATACCAAAGAGGTCTCTCAGGTCTATATAGAAGGCGAAAGGGTTATCTAGTCAAAATGCTTTAAATAATTTCTATCTTCTGCACAACATCAAGTCCAAACCCTGCAAGACCTACAAATTCTGTGTCTTTGTTTGTAGTAAGCAGGTTAATGTTCTTGATACCAAGATCTTTGAGTATCTGTGCCCCTACACCGAACTCTTTTGCCTGTTCATGCGAGATAATTTGTGTATCTAAGAAAATAAGTGTCCCACCGTTGAGTTTCAAGTATTCTATAGAGTTATCAAGTGCTGAAAAACGCTTATCATCCAGAACAAGACATATATCTGAACCAATGTTATGGAACTTTACGTTTGCTGTTTCATGTGATTTGTAAAATTGTATAACCGTATGTGTTCTGTTTAAGTGGTCTACGTAAGTGATCTTCTCTACTTTAATACCTCTGAGTTGAGACTCTTCTTCTTTGACACGTTTGATCAGTTTTTCATTGCTCAGGCGGTATGCGACAATATCTGAAATATAGACAATGCACAGGTTATGCTCTTTGGCAAATACTTCAAGGTCATCCATACGTGCCATGGTTCCATCATCTTTAATGATTTCACAGATCACTGCAGCAGGTGCAAGACCGGCGAGTTTACAAAGATCGACAGAACCTTCTGTGTGACCTGTACGCACAAGTACCCCTCCATCTTTAGCGATCAGGGGAAAGATATGCCCCGGACGTACAAAATCACTGGCTACGGTCTGTGGAGACTGCAAGTTTGGAGATACAGTCATCTCTCTCTGCAGCAGATATACCGGTTTTCGCATTTGTAGAATCTATAGAAACAGTAAATGCAGTTTCATGGTTTGAAACATTATTAGTGACCATGGGCAAAAGGTCAAGTTTAGTGGCTATCTCTTTAGTTACGGGAGTACAGATGAGTCCACGTGCCTCTTTCGCCATAAAGTTTACCATTTCTGGAGTAGAAAACGTAGCGGCATAAACAAGATCACCTTCATTTTCACGGTCTTCATCATCCATCATGATGACCATACGCCCTCTTTTTATCTCTTCTTTTGCTTTTTCAACTCTTTGTATCGCTTCTTTTGACATATATTATTCCTGATTTTTTGACATAAATTTAATATATTATACCTATTCGTACTTCATCTGAGAAACTTTTTTCTGTTTTTTTTAAAACCACTTGACATGTGAGACTTTTGGTGCTATAATGCCGTCCACATAAGCATTTAGCTTGTAACTATTGGGGTATCGCCAAGCGGTAAGGCACTAGTTTTTGGTACTGGCATTCGGGGGTTCGAATCCCTCTACCCCATCCATAAGATTTAATCTTGGTTTAATTAAATCAAGATACAATCTCACTCCAAATAGACTCGTAAGATTTATTGAAATTCCTGTCGCGGGATAGAGCAGTTTGGTAGCTCGTCGGGCTCATAACCCGAAGGTCGTAGGTTCAAATCCTGCTCCCGCAACCAATTATTTACTTCTGAATATATTCACTAATCCGAATCCTTTTTTAAGCAAACAATTTACTACAACAAATGTCGCGGAATAGAGCAGCTGGTAGCTCGTCGGGCTCATAACCTGAAGGTCACAGGTTCAAATCCTGTTTCCGCAACCAATTTTCATACCAATTCTAAATAACATTCCTTTTTCTATTGATATCATCAACAGATAACGGCATATCATAAAGATATCCTTGTGCTAGATTACAGCCATTTTCTAATAAGAATTTTTCTTGTTCTATTGTTTCAACACCTTCAGCAAGAACTTCAATATTCATATTGTTTGCAAGATTAATAATGATCTTTGTAATGATCTTATCATTTTCATCATAAGGTATATCATCTATAAATGATTTATCGATTTTCAACTTATTTATTGGAAGTTTTTTAAGATAGGATAAAGATGAATACCCTGTACCAAAGTCATCCAAACTTATGTTTATACCCATTTTTCTGATCTTTTCCAATACATTTATAGCTTCAATGATATCGTTAATAATAAAACTTTCAACTATCTCAAACTCAATCCAATCAGGATCACATTGAGTACGTTGTAATAATTCTTCTATAAAAGGTATAAAGTCAGGATCTTTTCAATTGTTTTGATGCAATGTTAATTGATATCTTTTCATAATCTATATTCATATTTTTCCATGTGAGTGCTTGTGAAAATACACTTTTCCAATATCAATTTTCCAATATCAATAATGAGTCCTGTCTGTTCAGCAACAAATATAAAACTATCAGGATAAATGACTTTCCCATCTAGATCAATCCATCGAAGTAATGCCTCATATCCTATAACTTTATGTGTATTAATATTGATGAGAGGTTGATAATACAGTGGTAAATGCATCACTTTTAATTGCTTCTCTGAGTTTTGTTCAAGCATAACTCTTCATAAGCTTTGTCAGTCATAGATTGTGTATAAAAACTGTATGTATTTCTCCATTTTCTTTTGCTTTATACATAGCACATTTGCATTTTTTAATAACTCCTGATAGGTATTGCCATTATCCGGATAGATACTTATACCGATACTTGCGCCACTATACAGAGTCTCTATCTTCATAGTAATAAGGCTCTTGCAGTTTATTAAGGATGATTTGTACAATATCCACGATCTCATCTTCATCATGTATTTTTTCTAGGGTATCGTAGATTCATCACCACCAAACCTTCTACAGTATCAATTTTTCTTAACATACTTTTTAATATTTTGGCACACTCTGAAGAATATGATCTCCTGAATGATGACCCAAAGAGTCATTGATACTCCTTTAAAATTGATCTAGATCAATGAAAATTAACGCAACTTTATTATTATCACGTTTAGTGATCTGCATAGAATGTTTTACTCTATCTAAAAAAAGTACTCTATTAGGAAGCGAGGTCTAAAGCATCGTAATGCGCTTGGTAATCAAGGCGCATCTTTTTGTTCTTCAAGCACTTTTGTGTTTTTAAATGCTCGGTAATATTGTGACCTATCTCTACGACAGCGTAGATCTCATTATCTTTATTATATAGTGGTGTGTTGTAAGTTCAGCAAATTGTCCTCACCTGAAGAGGTAATATGCTATGAATACTTCTGAGCACTTTTATGTTTATCAAAAGTATCCCTAAGTGGGCATAAATGTTCATCACCATCACATGGCTCATTTCTATGGTGTGACAATTCATAACATTTAGGTTGAAATAAGTCTTTTACTAGTACTTCTATCATGGAACTCTTTTGCAACATCATTAGCCAATAAAATGTTGTATTCTTTATCGATTACCATTACAGATTGATCTATTCCATTGATCACATTCTGTAAAAGGTCATGTTGTTGGCTAATCAATATTTTCTCTTCTACCTCTTTTGATAGAAAAGCTTATTTTTCCACTTTATTTTTTCTTTATTATGTTTAGAACTAATCAATTGTAAGACTAAATATATACCAATGATGAGCAAAGAGATAAAAAGTAATATTGCATTGTGAAAAAAGTAGATATCACTCAGATCAATCTTGTCTAAAGGATAGAATAAAATAAAATATCCCATATCTTTACCGTTTACATCTTTTTGTATATATTTAGTGATATATACATTTTTTTCATGATCAACAAGATATAGATTTTTATCACCAACTAGTTTTTCAATTCCAAAATGTTGAATATACTTACGATTAGACTCTGATGCATTTAAATTTGCAATATAATAATCACCCAAAAACATATTTGTAAAAGGTTTTTTGATTTGATCAGTATACTCTTTATCAACAAGAAATACCGGTTCAAAACCTTTGTCTGATAATTGTTCGGCAATAGAGTTGAACTTTGAAATCACTTCAATAGTACCCATAAATTTGTCATCTTCAAATATTGGGACCATAGCTTTAAAAGCCATATCAAAAATACCAGTACTGATCGTTGACTTTATTTTTGGATCATGAATCATTTGGACAATGTCTTTACGTACTTTAGTCAGATCATCACCGATTTTATCTGTCCAACTCCTAGCTATACTAATACCTTTGTAATTGGAAACTTGAATCCATACATTTTTATACTTGGTATTGATCCTTAGCTTTTCTGAAAACCTATTGAGTTCGAAATCTTCTCTACGTGATGAAACAATAGCATTTATATACCTTTCATCATTAGCTAGTGACAATGCTATAAATAAAATTGACTCTTTTTTTGCATCAATATAAGATTGGGTAGTGAATTGTATCTCTTTGGCGACATTCATATATACTTGACAAATGATTCCGTACGGATATTGAGTAATTTATTGCTTATAAATATAATAGTGACCAATACTATCATTGTTATTGATAAATTTTTAAAACTTTGTTGATTTAAAATCATCCGTCAACCCATCTCAATTAAATTCTTGCACTATGATTGGAATTAGTTGCACACTATTATTAGGAGAATAATCTAGTCTATCAGTAAAGATCATTTCACTCCTCCTAATATATTCACTTTTAACTATTTGAGTCACTCATCATAATATGTTAAACCTATACCGTACCTTATTATTTATACGAGCAGTTAATCGTATCATCAGCTTAATTGTACTGTATCGATAAAAAATAAATTTTATCATATATTATTATAACAGTTTATATCTCAATATTTACGTGTATCCTGAAGCGTAAACACAAAGTTATTCTGTTAATTGGATATAATATTAAAAATTAATACAAAGACCTGATTTATGTGCGATTTAATACTTTAACCGATGAAGAAAAAAAAATTCATCACGAAAAACTCCTGCAATGTGCAAAAAGTTGGAGGCAAAAAACTTCTTTCTTCACTTACTAGAAGCAATAGTGAAAAATCAAAACCTCATCCTCTTACTGCCGGGAACTCTGAATTTAAAATAGAACTAGGCAACATGAAATGGAACAAAGTTCATCTTTAATGATAAACTCCAACTCCTACTCAAAGCACGTGTGAATAGAAAATGAAACAAAACAACCTGCTACCAAACAAAGAAGAGAAAAACTACAAAAAAATACTCAATGTCGTACGCACACTTAAACCCATCGTTTTCCATGTAAAACCTACCAGACCCGAAAGATGGTCCAGGTTTCTTTTTTCAACCTTTTGACGTAATAGATGAACATAAAACCAAACTCAATCCTGTTTTTGATGCCATTTTCTTCTGTTCTGTAGATACCGTCAAAAAAGTACTGAACTACGAACCCAAGGAATAAGATAGACGAGAGAACCAAAAAGAGCAGAGATCAAATACGGCATGAATGTCGGCATTGTACTTAAAGAAGACCAATCTACGGATACATCACCTATGGCAAAGTACAAAAAATACTTACCAACTCCCCTACCCATCCGCATGGCATCAAAGTACGTCTGAGTTCCGGAGAAGATTAGGACGGGTCAAAGAGTTCGTAAAATAATGACGCTCTTTATAGACGGAGATGCTTTCCCCAATCTTCTTAAACCCATTGTTTTACGAAGCATAGAACGACTCTCGCTACAAAAGTGCATAGCCAACAAAAAGATAAATATAGGACAATCAAAACACATAGAATACATACTGGTAGAACCAAGGAGCAGATGAGGCAGACCATCCCATTGTAGAACAATGTAAGGAAGGTGACCTGGTCATCACCGCTGATATTCCTTTGGCAGACAGGATCATCTCTAAAAATGCACATGCCATAGACCACAGAGGAGAGCTTTACTCCGTCGATAATCAAACAGTATCTAGCAATGAGAAACTTGATGGAAAGCATACGGGAGAGTGGAGAGATGACAGGCGGACCAAAAGCATTTGGCTAGAAAGAAGTCCCCAAGCTTTTGCCAATCAACTCAATGCATTTTTAACAAAACACTATATTATTTCTAGACTTTATAATGTCTCCTTCCTTTGCAGCTTTTACCTTAAAAGCATTCACATCAAATCATATATGAACAGCTTTCTTTTCAACTCTTTTCGGAACAGCTTTCTTTAAAACCTGGTTAGATTCACCCATTTGCTACTACCATTTTAACGGTAATACTTCTCTTCTATGTCACTGTATATTTAGCCATACTTATACCTTCAATAATCTAAGAACACAAAATTTGGCCAAGCCATCTTACATGAAATAAACGCAAAGATTC
>CAVORT010000018.1:0-10681 GCA_963698695.1 Sulfurovaceae bacterium
TGGAAACATATATGGCAGTGATCTATGATTTTTGTTCAACAGAATTTACCAAAATAACGTTAAAATAAAATGCAGGATATAAGGGAGCATGATGAAGAAAATAATTTTAGCAACTACTATACTCGCCAATAGTGTTTCACTTCAAGCTTATAGTTTTGATGACTTAAAGGATAAAGTGAAGACTTCTATAGAAGATTTTAAAAAATTTCGACATCCTACTGATATGAGTGCAAAAGAAGTGGTCGAAACGATGTCGATGGGCGTATTGAGTACAGATCTCATCACTAAAGCGTTTAAACAGGCATTGAAGATAGGTGTGAACAAAGCTGTTGATACTTTGGGGCAAAAAGGTGGGTTTATGGATAATGCCGCTGTTCGTATACCACTTCCACCACCATTTTCTCAAATGGAATCGATGATCCGTGCAGCAGGCGGCGGTGATATGATCGATGAATTTGTACTTTCTATGAACAGGGCAGCTGCACGTGCAGCGCCACAAACGGCAGGTGTATTTGTAGCTTCAGTTGATGATATGTCTTTTAATGATGCTGCAGATATGTTGATGATGGATGGGAGTCCTGCAACAGATTATTTTAAACGGCACACAAGAGCAGATCTAGAAGCTCATCACGCCTATTGTGATAAAAGAGATGAAAACCAATAAAGTGTACAAATACTACAATGCTGTCAAAAAAATCTCTGATCCGATGGTTAAAACGTTTGCCAAAAAACGACACAAGTTTATGGGAATGGCAGAGAAATTACATGTCAAAAAGTATATCCCGCAAGATGGGGTGAAACATAGAAGAGTTCGTGACAGACGATACGATAGATGCTATCTTTTTCATGATAGGACAAAACAGAAAAAATGATTCGTACAAATCCGGTACACCAAACCACTTCAGAACTTAGAAAAGTGTTTGGCAAGATGATGCCATAAATATACAATCTTTGGTGATGGTGGAGTTGTAAAAATGAAATTGATGTTAAACAAAAAACCATCCACACTGTCAACACTATATATTCATCTATTAAATCCATCTCATCCTCTAAAAATATTACACCAATATGACATCTATTGTGTTATAGTTAGTGGTAATATAAAATTTCTACATATTTTAAGACGTTTAGTGAGCTTAGCGGTAGTGGTGGGGTTGGTTTCTGCGTTTTGATGTGGTGTTCGGGAGTCAAGATGAAGAGCGACGTTTTGAGATCATGGAAGCTTTCCAAACCATCAAAGAACAGTATAGACAGATATTTCTTATATCTCATGAGCGTAAGATTAAGGAGATGTTTGAGAGGGTTTTGGGGTTGTGAGAAATAATAATAAGGAGAAGGGTAGTGATTAATTTTGGTTCGGAGTGGAATAAATGGGATTTACATGTACATACTCCTGCATCAGTAGTTCAGGATTATAAAAAAGGAGAGTATGATGAGGTGTGGGATAGATATATATATACGAACTAGAAAATTTACCAACAGATATCAAGGTTCTTGGTATAAATGATTATTGGTTTCTAGATGGATATAAAAAAGTAAAAGAGTACAAAGAAAGCGGAGGTTTAAGTAATATAGATTTAATTTTACCTGTTGTGGAATTTAGATTAAGAGATTTTGTTGGACGTTATTAAATAAAATAAATTATCATATTATTTTTTCAGACAAATTGACAGTGGAAGAAATTGAAGATGAATTTTTAAAAAAGTTTGAGATTACTGAATATGAAAATCGTTCTTTGTCGAAAGAGAATCTAATATTGTTCGGTGGAAAAGTACGGCAGGAAACCCCAACTACAATGCAAGCTACATTGCCATTAGATTTACAAATAGGATTTAATAATTTTACTATTCCTTTGAAGCAAATTAAATGAATTGTTGAAAAAAGATTTATTCAATGATAAGTATATAAAAGTTATAGGACAAACTGAATGGAATGATTTTAGATGGGAAGGTAGTCCAAGTGATAAAAGAGCATTGATAAATGGTGCTGATTTTATTTTTTCTGCATCTCCTACACTTGCTAATGCGTTAGGTTCAAAGGTAAAATTAGTAGAACAAGAAGTTAATGACTGTTTATTGCATTGTAGTGATGCTCATCAGGTTTATGATGGAGAATACACTAGTAAGGTTCTTGGACATTGTTATACATGGATTAAGTCTGATACAACTTTTGATGGACTAAAACAAGTTGTTTATGAGCCACAAAGAGTAAACTTATCAGAAATAAACCCTAACCAAAAAAATAATTATCAATATATAAAAGAAGTCAAACTCGTAGATGATGGAGAACTATTTGGAGAACAAGTTATTGGCTTAAATCAAGATTTAAATTCAATAATAGGTGGAAAATCATCTGGTAAATCTCTATTGCTTTATCATATTGCTAAAAGTGTAATGAGTTATGAAAAGTTTGAAAAAATCTCTTCTATAGAAGGTTTTCAAAAGTATGATAACTTACCTGTATTTGAGTTAGAAGCAAAATGGGCTGATGGTCATGTATCAAAATTATCAGAGTATGAAGGCAAAAGGCCAATAGTTTATATCCCTCAAATGTATTTAAATTATATGGCAGAAAAAAAAAGCAGGAATGAAGATTTCAAACAAACAATATATGACATTCTAAAATCTAATGATGGCTATAAAGAATATATTGATGAAAAGCAGAACGAAATTTTAACTTATGAACAGCAGATTAATAGTGGTGTTAAAGAATATTTCTTACACCTTAATAAATTTTATGAATTGAATAGAGAGTTATTGCAATTAGGTGATAGAACAGCTATAGAAACAAATATTACAATTATCAATGCAGAATTAGAAAGCTTACAAAGTACAGCAGATTTCACAGTAGAAGAAGCTTCAAAATATTCTGAATTAAATCAAAATAATAAAGAAATTTCTGAAAGAAGAGATATTTTTTGAAACGCAAAAAAAATTGTTGTTTGAGTCTGGAACAAAAGATAGTTCAAGTTAAAGATAAATTGCCATTATTTGTTAATGATGAATTTAGTGATATTCAATACAAATATAACATAGAAGATTTTGCAACTATTATTTCAGATGTAAGTGATCAAATAGGTAAAAGACTTACTATATTCTAGATGTTTACTTAAGTGGAGACCCATTTAAGACAACTGATATTGATGCAGAAATAGAAGTAATAAATAGTCAAATAGTTGATAATAATAAAATGCTTACTCCTTTAATTGAAAAAATTCATAATATACAAGCATTGAATAAAAAAGGAGAAGAATTAAAACTTGAGCAAGCAAAAATTAAATTAATTGATTTAAAATTACAAGAAATTGATGACCAACTACAACGAGTTAATATTAATCCAATATTAGAAAAATATACACAACTTTTTAATTGTTATAATGATATTGTTGTAAAAAATGAAGATTATAAGCACATATCTGAATCTATAGATTTAATTAGTGAAATATCATTTGATATAGATAATTTTCGCAGAGACTTTTCAGACTATATAACTAAAAATAGAACATTGGAAAATATATTTGATGGACATGGGTTTATTGGAAATAATTTTAATTTTATTATAGATGAGCATCTTGAAAATATTAGATATATATGTAATAAGATGTTAAATGACACTGCATCTGAAATTGGCTTTAATCAAGGAAAACAGAAGCAAGAAATTATTAATACATTATTTAATAATTATTTTGATATTTCATATGATTTAATGCAAGGAACAGATACTCTTGGGCATATGTCTCCAGGGTAAAAAAGGAATAATTTTATTCCAACTCTTTTTACATATGAGTTCATCAAAAGATCCTATACTAATTGATCAACCTGAAGATAATCTTGATAATAGGACTGTGTATCAAGAGTTAAATGACTTTATTAAAGAAAAAAAACTACAACGACAAATTATTATTGTTTCTCATAATTCTAACTTAGTTGTGTCTACAGATTCTGAAAATGTTATTGTTGCTCATCAAAATGCAAATACTGTTGAGCGGCCAAAGTTTGAATACATAAATGGTTCGTTAGAAAATACATTTATAGATAATACTGCTGAACACATATTGGAAAAACAAGGGATAAGAGAGCATGTATGTGAAATTCTTGAAGGTGGTGTAGAAGCGTTCAAGAAGAGAGAAAAAAAATATAATATATAAAAAGGATAAAAATGCCGTTAAATACATTTGTACAAGCTTTGAACAATGTTCCAAATGAATACTTTGGTCAGACAGAAAGATTATTTACTTATGAATTATATAATCAACTACGAAATTTACAATATCTTTTGCCGCATAATATTGTATTGGATGCAGAGTTACCTAAGAGAAGGCTAAGTCTTACAGAAGAACAAGATTTAAATTTATTATCATTAAATAATTTAATGTCACCAGATATTATTATTCATGAGAGAGATACTGCCAACCAACAATTACTTGTATCTGAGGTCAAAGCAGAAAAATATTTAAGTGCAGAAAAAACAATTAAAGATTTAAATAAATTAATTGCATTAAGACATAACTATCGGTTTAATATTGGAGTGTTTGTTGCAATTAATGTCAATATGCAAAAAATTAAAGATTATATTCATAATTTAAATCAAAATAATTTACAAATTATGTGGCCACAAAATATTGTTGATAATCAGTGGGATATACATATCTATACAAAAGTAGACAATAATGCTCAATGGGAACATGATACTCTTGTTACTATTATAAATAATCCACCACCACCTCATCCATAATGCAAGTATTATAAATGCACCTCTCTAAATCCCTCTACACCCGAGGCATCCAATGCCCAAAATCCCTCTGGCTTAAAAAGTACAAACCAGAAGTACTGACACCTCCAGATGCAGCTGCACAAGCAGTATTTGAAACGGGTAATGTAGTAGGGGAGTTGGCTTGCCAGCTTTTCCCACATGGTAAAGAAGTACCGTTCACAAGAGACTACGATGAGATGATAGCTACGACCAAAGCGTACATAGATGAGGGTGTGCAGAACATCTATGAGGCTACCTTTAACTACAACGGCATCTTGGTCATGGTGGACATCTTACAGGTAGATGCAGAGGGTGTTTCACTCTATGAAGTGAAGAGTTCTACTTCTGTAAAAGACATCTATCTGCATGATGTGTCTATACAGTACTATGTACTTAAGCAACCTTGGCTTCCATGTTAAAAGTGCAAATGTTGTGCATATAGACAGTACTTACGTCAGAGGTGACACACTCGAGATAGATAAGCTTTTTGCTGTAGTAGATGTGACAGCAGAGGTAGTGGAGCTACAAGAGAACATACCCCATGTACTGGGTGAGTTTGAAACCTACTTGGAAGACAGAGACAACGAACCAGACATAGACATAGGCGCTCACTGTAACAAACCCTATGAGTGTGATGCAAAAGCGTACTGCTGGAAAGTGCAGAGAAACATACCTGAGTACTCCATCTTTAACATCTTCAACCTTGGAAGTAAAAAACAAGTAGAACTCTACGAACAAGGCATAGTAGACATACACGACATACCAGATGCACTTTGATATGACAGCCAAACAAGCCCAAGCAGTGAGAGACTACAAGATCAGGACTAACACACATAGACAAAGTTGCCATAGAAGGGTTTCTAAGTACATTAACTTACCCCATCTACCACTTAGACTTTGAGACCTTTCAACAAGCCATACCCCAGTGGAAAGGCATCAGTCCTTTTATGCAGATACCCTTTCAGTATTCGCTACACATAGAACATGAAGACGGCACACTGGAACATCGTGAGTTTTTAGCAGAGGATGGCAGTGACCCAAGAGCGTTACTGGCTCGTAAGCTATGTGAAGACATACCCAGAGATGTAACAGTGTTAGCCTACAACATGGGCTTTGAAAAAGGTGTCATACGTAAACTGGCTTTAGAGTATGAAGCATTGAGCTCACATCTACTAGCGATACACGACAACATCAAAGACCTCATGACCCCATTCCAACAAAAACACTACGTCACCCCAAGCATGAACGGAAGCTACTCCATCAAGTATGTATTGCCCGCACTTGTACCTGAAATGGAAGAGGCTTACAAAGAACTGGATGGTGTACAAAATGGTGGTGAAGCCATGAGTGCCTTTGCAAATATGTCAAAACTGGAAGATGATGAAAAAGAGAAGATGAGAAATGCACTTTTGGCGTACTGTAAGCTTGATACTTTGGCGATGGTGAGAGTGTTGGAGAAGTTGAGGGAAGTTTAAACTGTCCCCAATCTCTCAAACATATCTGGATACTTATCTGTTAACGCAAGTAAAGTAGAAGCCTGTTCATTGGGTTGGCTTGTGCCTAGTTCCCATTTTTCTAGTGTACGTGGTGAGATGTGTAGAAAGTTTGCAAAGAGCGCACGGCTCATGTTGTACTTTTCTCTGATGGCGCGTATCTCATCTGCTGTGAGTAGTTTACGTTCTTTAGAAGTAACAGATGTGGTTTTGAGTGTTAGTTTACCTTGCTCATGCACTTTGGCATCTTCAAGACCCGTCTTTAACTCTTCAAATAGATTTCTCTTAGACATTTTTTAACTCCTCTACGATACTTTTAGTCTTCCAAATATTTCTCACGTAACTTCTCAAATAACTTTGATTCTATAAATATCATTTTATTGTACCCATATTGGGTATAGTATGTCAAGCTTCATTAGATTACCTTGATAGTGTTTTTATGAGTATAGTTAAAAACAATGAGTATGTTTGGAAATATGGCAAATTGACATATTTTTAATGATTTAGCTAATGAGAAACGCACTTTTGGAGTACTGTAAGCTTGATACTTTGGCGATGGTGAGGGTGTTGGAGAAGTTGAATTGTCTATAAATGATACAAGTATCTTATGATTATTATTTGATTTTGTGATAGTATAGTGAATAAATAAACTAAAGAGCATAATATGGAAAATAATATCACAGAGATCACCACATATATTCAAGCAGCAGTAGCACCTGTATTTCTCATAGCAGGTGTTGCGGGTCTTTTGAATGTATTTACAAGTAGGTTTGTAAGAATTGTAGATAAACTCAATGCCATTGATCGTAAAATCTTTATAGAAACTAAATCAGACCCAGACTTCATCGTACCTCAGAAACTTAAAGATCGAAGATTGTCTTTATTGAAAAGACTTAAGAACATTAATTCGTCTATCTTCTTAGGCACATTGACAGTCTATATGGTAGCCATGGTCATTTTAACTATCTTTGCCAGTGAGTTGTTTGAGTTTGATGGTCAGGTGGCTATCTCATCTTTGTTTATAGCTTCCATGATCTCTTTGAGTTCATCACTCTTTTTGTTTTTAATTGAAATCCATTCTACGGTGCATTTTATAAGGACAAAACGTCGATCAACCTATGACAGTATTGAATGACATAGATGTAGTTTTAAAAGTTTCTATTTTCTATTATATACATAAAATTAACCAGTATTTTATGGCTTATATCACATCTGTCTACATTATCAAGTAGTTTATTTAGGTTAAAGCCTAGTGTAGTTAAAGAATCTTCTTGATTGATAATATACTCTTTCATAATATTTGTATCGAATTCAGGATGAAACTGTACACCCCAGATAGATTGACTAAATCTTACGGCTTGATGTTGATCTTTAGAGTTAGAAGCCAAAATGACTGCATTTGGAGGTAATTTCACTGCACTTTGGTAGTGTGTCTCAAACCCATAAAATTGTCTAGGAAAGCCATCAAACAAAGGATCATTTAAAGCATTTAGTGTGCTTTTTATTTTGACTCTTCCGATCTCTTTGCCTTTTTTGTTAAAATCACTTGTACCGCCCAAAGCTTTTGCAATAAGCTGATGACCATAACATATACCTAAGAGTGGAATGTTTTTTGAAGCTATTTTTTTGATATATTTTTCAAGTTCTACACTCCAGCGTAACTCTTCACTTACCATGGCATGTGACCCTGTGATGATGAAACCAGCAGCACTCTGTAGGTTGGGTAACTTTTGGTTTTCAAGGATAGGAACAACTTTAATACGTTTAGTTGATTTTCCTAGAAAGTGTATGACCCAGGTATCAAAATCTCCAAATTTATTTTTGGTTGAAGGAAAGGTTTCCCCAGTTTTGAGTATATAGACAGTTTTCATTGATCACTCCAGAGTTTCACCTGTTGATTATATAGCATTTACAAACGTGATGGCTATGATACTATGTATATATTTTATTCAATTGTTACATCAAGCATACAAAGATTTGGAGGGTGTACAAAAGGGCAGTGAAGCCATGAATGCATTTTCAATTATGTCAAAACTAGAAGATACTCAAAAAGAGAAGATGAGAAACGCACTTTTGGCGATTGTAAGCTAGATACGTTGGCGATGGTGAAGGTGTTGGAGAAGTTGAGTGACTGTTTACTTTAAAAATGCTACAATAATTGTAAGTATTAGGATTATGAGATCCATGGTCACACCCTTTCGCAGTTAAGATTTAACTAGCGAATATGCCCAGCGGAAATACCCTTGGGGTGCAAACAACAGTTACAGCTGTTGTTTTGAGAAACAACAAGTGCCCTACAAGAAATGCCCTTGGGGTATAAACTGCATTCAAATATTACCCCAAGTTTTTCATAATAATCAAAAACATGACAAATTGACATATCTATTTTACTCGCTATAATGCCAACTCATCAATAGGGCTATGCCCTTAAGTACTAAAGAGATACTTTTAGAATAGAATGTAACAATTACATATTAAAATAAAAAAGAGAAACAATGAATACCTATCAAATAACAGAAAATGTTCTTGTAGAGTACAGAGATCTGATGATAAAAGATGAGAGAGTCGCATTTCTCAGATCACAAGCAGATGAACAACTTGAAGAGATAGGGGGGAATGAAGAGGTATATAAGCGTTTATTGGAAAAAGTAAAGGCACCTGAGAAGATAGACAACAGCATTTTATGGATGCTCCTTATGTCCGATGAGGAGATCGTTGAGGAGTACATAGAAGAGTTCGATAAAGACTTTACAGACATGATCCCCGTGTGTGATCTGGCCGATCTGTTGTTTTACATGGTGTATGCCATCAAGGTAAAAGGTGAATCATTTGAGGGGTTTGACTACTTGTTAAACTACAAAACACCTGGTATGATAGAAGTGGATCAACACGCCGTCACCAATGCGTTAGCCTATATACAGAAAATTAAAGCTGCATCCTTTACCCCGCAGTTTTTATAAAATCTATAGACCTATCATACTTTTAAAAACACGATAAACGTCTACCGCATACATAAGCCTAAGAAGAACAGCTTAAGAAGAACAGCTTACGTGGGAGACACCCGCGATGTCAAAGAGCGCAGTGGGCTTTTTGTTATAGTACTTCTCTTCCACTTCTTTAGACTGCTCATCATAAGGGTGTGTCATGACTTCCTGTAACTCCTTGATGAGCGTGTAGTCTGCACGGCTGGCTTTCTGATAGGCAGGGACAAGAAACCATTCTCGTAGCGTGTACTTTGGGTTCACACCTTTCATTTTCGTTGAAAGTGGCTCTTGGGACTCGGGTGTAGTAGCATTAATGAGTGACTTCCATTTTTCCAACCACTCTGACCAGCTCTTTGTGATTATTTCATCGATGTTGCGTCCTTGTAAAAACTTTTTGTAAGAGGGGTAATGTCTTCAGGTATGTGTGAGAGTTCACGAAAGAAGAGGGTGTAGTCTACAGAGGTTTGCATCATGAGCATGACAAGTTCTTTGAAGAGTGCTTCATCATACGTGTCAAGCCCAAGCTTGGAAGCCCACATCTTTTCCATCTTTTCTTGCATGACTTTGCCAAAATCATCTCTTATCTCTTCAAGCTTACGAAGCGCGTTTTTGTCTGACTTTAGTAGGGGTGCTAACGCAAGACAAAAGACACCAAAATTACGCTGTGCTGCTACGGGTTGGTTGAAGAAAGAAAAGTGTTCTCCACCACCTGTCCATGGCTGATACTTTGGGTCAAACATATCTATGAATCCAAATGGCCCATAGTCGAGTGTGAAGCCACCTGCAGCGGTGTTGTCACTGTTGAAGTTTCCTTGGCAGTAGCCTACACGTATCCAGTTTGCGACAAGTGAGGTGAGGCGAGAGCGAAATTCGCTAGCAAGTAGTAGTACTTTATCTTCAGTAGGTAAACTCTGGTCGATGACCTCACTGTACTCACGGTCGATCAGGTGTAACACTATCTGCTCTAGTTCTGCCATGGCTTCTGGGTGCTCATTTTTACGGGCACGACGACCAAAAAGTTCGACTTGTCCAACACGAAGAAACGACGGTGCTACACGGGTGGTGATAGCCACAGCTTCGTCTATCATGACTTCAGGGTCTTTGGAGTATGAGCCTTGGTGAAACCATGGACGCTTGACCTTTTCTGTTTTTGAGGTATATAAACTCAAAGAGCGTGATGTGGGTATGCCAAGTGCATGCATATGCTCCTGTGCTAAAAACTCTCGGACACTCGAGCGCAAGACGGCACGACCATCTGCTCCACGGCAGTATGGCGTTTGGCCACCACCTTTAAGTTGCATCTCCCAGCGATGACCGTTAAGCACACCCTCAAAGATGGAAACGGCACGACCATCACCATATCCGTTACCCGTACCAAAGGGGCACTGCTGGTAGTATTCGTTACCATAGATGGACAGTGCGTACCCCGTTGCCCAACCACTTTTTCGTAAT
>CAVORT010000019.1:0-143959 GCA_963698695.1 Sulfurovaceae bacterium
TATCTCTTCATACAAGGGGCGTAGTTGGTTTTCGTAGCCAAAGTAGACTATCTTGAGGTTTTCTTCCATCGTTGCGTTACGAGGGATTAAACTGCATACGTGGGTCATCTTTGTAGCCTTTGAGTACATCACGCTGGTAGTCATTGAGTTTTCGTGGGTATAAAAAAGATTCGTTGAGCTCTTTATCTTTGACTCCTATGATGAAAGGGTCAATGTCAAACTTCAGTCCCACATCTACGATGGCATCACCTATCTCTTTTCCTATGGTTTTAAGGTCTATGAGTTTACGTTCAGGGGTGATGATGATGGCACCATCCAGGAGTATCATGGGAGCATTGATGTGTAGTTTTTTCAGAGTTCTTTTGATTTTTGGAAGCTTCTAGCCGTGGCTACAGACATGATGGCATCCTCTTGGTTTTAGCATTCCAAGCATCTGTGAAAAGTCACTGATACTTAAGTCTGAACGAAAGAAGGTATGGTCTAGGTCGGTGATGTAGATAGGCTTCATATTAATTAGTATTATTTGTGTCATCAGTAGATGTTTGGGGGCTGATGCTTACTCACATCATACCGGCTTGACATAGACATAAAGAACTCTTTTAGCGCGTAGGCCATCGCACCAAAGACCGCTTTGGTTTCATAGTCTACCGCTGGTGTTTTTGCAATCACTAAGTAGTTCTTCGAGTTCTTCAATGGTGAAATCTTTTACCGCATATAGAGTGTTTCATGTTTTGCATGTTTCAATCATTATTTGACATAGTTTTCTCTAGACGCTGTTTCATCATGTCTTCATTCATTTCTTCGCCACCTATAGCATTTTGCATAAGTGGTTTCATGAGTTCATCAAACATGACTACCATGGAGTCTTCTGTTAGCGTAGAGTTCTTTGTTTATACTCAATTACCAGTGCTACACGTTGATTGGCTTCGGGCTTTGCTTGCAAGCTTGCCATGTATGTTTCTGTCATGTTGCATCAAACTCTTCTGCTTCACTCGTAGCAGAGACAAACTGTAAAAGCACAACATTTCTGTAGTTATCGAGGACTTCGTCCATCTCATCTTCACTCAAGTTTCTTTGCAGGTAGTCTTTAAATCGCACAGAGAGCATCTGCATATCATAGGTATTGTTTTCACTTGCGTTTTCATCTTGTGAAAAGCTGTTTTGCATACTGGAAAACTGAGACTCGATGGAAAGAAGTTCTTCTTCTGCAGAAGAGACAGAGAGATACTGCTCAACCTGTTCAAGGGTTGCCGAGAAAAGAAAAGATGTATATAAGGCAGTGAGTAGAATATATTTTTTCATAATGACCTCCAGTAAATATGGCATTATATCAAAAATAGTTAACGTAAATTTTTGGGCTCATTTAGATCTTTAAATAACACTTGTGTATCAAGTCTATAAAAGCGTTTAAGTTCTTCATAGATATCGGGAAAATGTTCTTTGAGTGCTTGAGGTGTTTCAAAAAACCGTTCACTGCACACAGCAAAAAATTCTGCTTCATTTTTTAAGGCATAGGTACCTAAAAGTGCTGTTTTGTTTGCATTTTGTTCTATGTGTGGCTGGGCATGTAAGGTATCAAAAGCTATGGAAAATACTTCAGACCAACGCTGATAGTTTGAACCTTCCAACACCGGTGTACCATCAGCAACACCATCTTCAAAATCCAACTCATGCGCGAACTCATGGATGATGACATTGTCTTTTTGCTGTAGGGTGATGTTATGGGTGATATCTTGCCATGATATGACCACTGTCCCGTTAGTAGATTGTCCTTCTAGTACAGAGGCTTCTTCATGGGTAATACCACCATTGTCATGTGTTTCATTGACGATGAAGTGCTCTGGGTATACGATGACTGTACTGACGCGGTCTTTTTCACCCAGTTCAAATCCAAGACGCATCAAACAGGCATAAAATGCGATGATGACTTTGTTCTCATCAGTTATCGGCATCTTTACACCTATAAACTCTTTTTGATCTATAAAATGTAAGATTAAAAATTGGATCTTCTTTTGATGCAGGGATGTGAGTATAGGGTAATGAGGTAATGTATGAAGTATGCGTTCATACACATTTGGAAAAGGTATGGTTTTGAGTTTTTTATAATGCCACATCCGACGAAAATAGCCCAATCCCTGCCAAAAAAGAAAGAGTGCTAATAAAGCAAAAAAAAGTTGTATAAGCAGAAGATAATAGGCCATAAAGATACTCACATCATGTCAATTTCTTACCCTGAATCAAGACAGCGAAGAATCGGATAGCCCAAACGACAAACATGACAATCCACACGGCTACGGAGATGTCAAAAAGAGTCATAAAGTTCCATCCTAAAGCAGATACTAATGAAACGAGTATACGCACGACTACAACAACCTGAGTCCAGTAAAAGAGGATAGTTGTCCATCTGTCTGCCTGCATCACGTTACCCGAGTGTCCAAGCGTTACACGTGTACCAAATCCTATGAGTATAGTAAAAACAAAGCCTAAGATGAGACTATGGGTATCTAACGCTAGAAAAGAGATGTCTAAAAAGAATGATACAAGATTGGTTAGACCTCCCATCAAAAAGGCTACAGGTATCCAGTACATAGCTACATGCAAGATCCAAAGGAGGGGATTTGGATTTGGGAAGGGTAGCTTCCAACTTAACACTTCTTTACCAATGAGATAGGCGATCAAAAGATCAACGAGAAATGCGCTGTTGGCAACAATACTTTCAAGTACTACATGAAGAACTAAAAGCAAAAAAACATTACGAATCAATGTTTTATTTTTTTCTACCATACAGTGGGACAAGAACGGTACCATACGCTGGGATACTGCAAAGGTAAGTAAGAAAAGATAGAGGTAATTAGACATCTCTGTAGAAAGAACAGAAAGAGGTACATGAAAAGTCTCTCCTATGATAAACAACAAGTGTGCGAGTACACCTAGTTGCATAGCACGAAGTATCCAGAAGATATCATGTGTGTCTTCCATAGCGCTAGTTGCATATATATTTTTTAGTATTAACATACCTGCGGTATGTCCTACAAATATGAGAACCATACCTACGGCCGAGAGTATGGGACTGATAACACTTCCAAGTAAAAATAAAGTAGCTCCAAGATAAAAGAAAGAAAATATGCGCATATAGGTCTTCTTGACAATGGCAGGGGTGTAAGAGAACTTAGGAAATGTTGTAAAAAGAAAGGCTAAAAAAGCAGGTGTAAAAACAAGATATGTAAGTCCATAGATATGAAAACTTGTGGCTTCTATAGCAAAACTTATGAAGCCGTTGTATGCGAGAAAAAAGAGTAACATGGTAAATATGGCAGAAATGAATGCTAAGACGAAAAAGGGTTGATGTGGTTGTGAAAAGAAATAATTGTCTTGGGTCTCTTCACCAAATTGCATATGCATTTGATATCCTTTTTTAACGATGATTATGCTTGAAAGTATCTTACAAAATAGATATTACACTATTTCATAAAGATTTAAGTCATTTAAAGTATATACAATTTTTCTAATAATATAACTAAAAGATATAGACTAAGATATAAATAGCTTTGATGTCTTTGTATTGGAAAAAAGATGGAGTGATTGTCCTTCTTAGCTAAGAAGGACAGGTGTGGTGAAGCGTATTACTTGTTAAGTCTCTTGAATTTTGTACCTTCCATAGTGAAGCTACCCATAAGTCCTTTAGAGTCAAATACAAAGGCAACCATAGAATCTTTAAATTCAAAATCATCAAGCTCTTCTTTTGAATTCCATTCAGCTATGGCAATTTTACCATCTACATCTGTATCCCATTCATCATCATCGATCAGAAACTTATCAAGTGCTGCATCAGAAGTGAAAGCAATGATCAAGGCATATTCCTGTGCACCCATTTGCATCCCAATAGATGCTGTGGTCATTTCATAATACCCTTTAGTCGTTCTTCCAACTCTAAGTACACCTTCAGCATATTTTCCCCCAACGAAGAATCCTGCTTCTTTTACACTTGGAAAGACAAGAAAGGCTTTAGATTTAACCAAAAATGCATCTCCGCCCTTGACTTCAGCAATAAATTGATTGATAGCCATATTTGCATCATGATCTAATGTTTTAGCAGACTCTGCCATAGAAAAAGTACTAAACCCTACAAGTAGTGCAAGTAACCAAGCTTTTAATTTCATTATTTTCATATTTAGTCCTTAAGTAAAATAAAATTTATTATAACATAACAATAATTTTCTTATAGTATTATTTTAGAATATAAATAAAAATAATAAATGAGAAGGGGGATAAGAGAGAGAATAAAGACGCATGGGCAGAATGCCCATGACTGGGAAAGTGAAAAATTAGCTTCTGCTGCCTTCTCCACCATTACGGCTGTCTCGACTACCACCACTACGACCGCCACGGTCACCACCACCAGAACGTCCATTGTTACCGTGTCTGCTACGACCACCACCACTGTTTCTATTACCGCCGCCGCCACTTCTGTTACCGCCACGGTAACCTCCACGGTTGCGTCCTCCACCGCCACCACCACGGTTTTGCATAGCTCTTTCTATGAGAAGTTCTATCTCTTCAAGACCAAGACCGATATTGTCTTTACCCTTAACAGAGTTTTCACTTTGGATCATAGACGCCAATAAGTGGGCAATAGTTACAATGTCTAGGTCATGTTGAAGTGTTTTAACAAGTTCAATCGCATTGTCTGTCACTTTTGTTTCAGCTATTTTAGCGATGAGCTCATCTGCACGGTTGTTTTGTACTTCCATACGTGTAGGAATCACTTGTGAAGCCATGGTTGTACCGACATCTTTTTCGATACGTTTGATCGTTCTAAGTTCATTAGGACTTACCAAAGTGATTGCTTCACCTGTTTTACCGCCACGACCTGTACGACCGATACGGTGTACATAAGACTCAGAGTCAAAAGGAATATGGTAGTTAAATACGTGTGTCACATCATTGACATCAAGTCCACGTGCAGCAACATCAGTAGCGATAAAGATATCGATACCACCTTGTTTAAATGCTCTAATGGTTACTTCTCTTTGCTTTTGCTCCATATCTCCATGAAGACCAGATACTTTGAACCCTTGTGCAGTCATGTGGGCTACAAGTCTATCTACTTCTTTTTTCATACGACAGAAAATAATACATTTTGTCAGGATTTTTATAGTCGATCAGTCTTACAAGTGCATCATCTCTTTCTCTTTCCTGTACGACATAGTAAAGTTGTGTAATAGTAGTATTTGTTTTCTCTGACTTTGTGATAGAAACTGTCTTAGGGTTTTTAAAATTTGCTCTGCAAGTTTTCTAATAGCATTTGGCATCGTTGCTGAGAACATAAGTGTTTGACGCTCTTTTGGTAAGAAGGTAAAGATGTTTTTGATTTCGTCTAGGAAACCCATATCTAGCATCTCATCTGCTTCATCAAGTACAACAAACTGAGGGTTGATCTTGATCTTACCGCTCATAAGAAGGTCTTGAAGACGTCCTGGTGTTGCAACTACGATAGAAGCTTGTTTGATACGGTCAATTTGTTTACCATAAGGTGTACCACCATAAACGGTTGCTGTTTTAAGACCAGACTTTGCTCCAAAACGGAAAAGTTCATCACATACTTGCATGGCAAGCTCACGTGTAGGAACGATAACAAGTCCTTCTACAGAACCGTCTGCTTTCATCATACTCATGATAGGAAGTCCAAATGCAGCAGTTTTACCTGTACCTGTTTGTGCCTGTGCAACAATGTCGTGACCCTCTAATACCAAAGGTATAGCGTCTTTTTGAATCGGGCTTGGTTCTGTAAATCCTGCGTCTGTGACAGCAGCTTGGATAGTGTCTTTGAGATTAAAATCAGTAAATTTCATATATTGTTTTCTTTATGTTGTTATTTTGTGGGGTGGTAAGGTCTTGGCGATAGAACGGTTCTAAAGTTACAAGCATATTATCTGGCACTCAATGCCGATAGCCCCCGTCGCTAAAGCGAAAGTGGGGTGCACCCTGTTTTATGCAACTTGATACCAAACTATCACACGTCAATGCGTTGTAAATAGGAGATACAATAACTATGTATCTAAATAAGGAGTTTGATACTCTCTTGCAGAAAAGTTCGAAATTATATCTGAATAAATCGAGAAAAAGCTAGGGTTATATGTATTTCTTATGATTTTTTAAATAATTTGTTATATTTAAAGAAGAAATTTAGAGTAGAAATAATTTGAATAAGAATATTGAGTAGCAATAGCCTCATAGTGAGGCTATTGAAGTGATTAATTAAAATCAGGTTGTGGTGTAGTGAGTGTACTTTCTGGAAGTTGTGGATAAGTTACTTCAGGTTTTCTACCTTTAAGTGCTCCAAGGAAATCTACTATTTTAGAAGCTTCTTGATCAGATATTTGTATACCCAGTTGTGTACTTCCCATCTCTTTAACTGCATCAGCCAGACTCCAGATACCACCATTGTGGAAGTATGGAGCCGTCTCTGTGATGTTTCTAAGCGTTGGCGTTTTCACCAATCCATTTGCATCACCTTTGAAGTCACCAAATCAGCAAATTTGTATTTATGCTGCTACTTCGAATGGTTGCATTGTACCACCTAATGCTATACCATTGTGACAACTTGCACAGCCTTTGTCCATAAATATATTAAGACCTTCTTTTTCTGCATCTGTAAGTGCATCAGTTTTACCATTTAAGAAATCATCAAAACGAGATGGTGTAACTAAGTGTTCTTTCAAAGATACCAATCGTTGCAGTAATAGTTTTAAAGTCAATTGATACGTTGTCATCATAGGCTTTTTTAAATTCTTCTACATATTCTGGAATAGAATTGATTCTTGCTATTACGAGTGATGGTGCTGCTGCCATTTCAGGAGCTGCCTGCATAGGACCTTGTGCCTGATCTTCTAGATCATGACTTCTTCCATCCCAAAATTGTGAATCAAAGAAAACTGCATTATAGACCGTTGGTGAGTTTAAATGATGTGGATTTGGTGTCCATTGGTGACCCACGGCTGCGGAACACCATCTGCACCACCTAAACCAAGATTGTGACACGTATTACAAGAGATAATTCCACTTTTTGACAGTCTTGGTTCAAAATAAAGCTTTTTACCAAGTTCAACTCTTTGAGGAGTAATCATATTCCCATTAGGATCAATAAGTTTTTGAAGTGCCGCTTTATCTTCAGGAATGCTCAGCATACCATTTACTTTTGCTTTTTCTGCTAATGCATTATTTGTAGGTGCAGTAGTTGCAAATAAAAATGATGATACAAGTAGTGATGTGGTCAGTAATTTGATTGGCTTCATGTTTGTGTACCTTAAAAGTTTAATTTTGAATAGTATAGCATGAGATTTCTTAAATATATATATAAGTAATTATTGTTATAATCCCAAGTAATTAATTGTTAATACTTCTTGGTCATAATCCACGGTCTTATACTAGTGATAGGTTACCAATGAGTGATCATTTTTAAATAGTATTTAACATGAAAACAAATAATGAATATAAGGAATAGAATGAAAAATATAATAGTGTTAATTTTTATAAGTACATTTTCAATGAGTAATGTCACTACTGTGGTGAGCATGAAAGATGCTTTAGGTCAGAATAAAGAGTTAAAACTCTGTAAATCGTATATTAAAAAAGCACATGACTATCAAGACACAATGAAGTATGATACGCAATCACAAGCTACATTTGATTTATATAAAGAAAATGTTGTTAAGTTTTGTAGCGTAGCGATATAAAATCAAAGCGTATGGGGCAGTTACTCTTAGAGTAACCCCATCGCTAACTTGGCATCATCTGTCATGCTGTCTTGTCCCCATGGCGGGTCAAATACGATATCTACTTCGATCTCTTCAAGTCCTTCTTGACGTGCAGCAATACTTTTTACCAAATCAATGATCACTTGTGAAAATGAACATGTAGCAGACGTAAGTGTCATGGTGATCTTGGCTTTTTTCATCATGGAAACTTCATCTGTCCAAGTAGTCTATGTTATAGATAAGACCCAAATCATAAATGTTTACTGGAAGTTCAGGATCATAGATCTCTTTAAGATGTCCTATGATTTTTTCTGTCATCTCTTCATCTGTGGGCTGAGCCATCTATAAATTTTTGTCTTTCATCAGCCATTTTATCATTGATACTTTTTTCATCATTATTTTTTTGTCATCTGTACTCATGATGATTCTCCTTGCTCTTTACATTTTTGTGCGTATGCATAGACCATTTTTAAAAAGGCTTCTAAACTTTGTTGTCTTACAGGTGAGAGTAGTTCTACTATACCCATGTCATGTAGTTTTGCCGGGTCAAAAGAGAGTATTTCATCTGGGGTACGGTTTGCAAAGATATGAAAGAAGTAGCGTAAGCATGCCTTTTGCCATCTCTGATGTACCTTCTCCACGTAAGAAGAAGTATACCGTCTTTACATTCACCCACAACCATGCAGCAGATGCACAACCATACTACAAAGGTGTCATCATTTTTTTCTTCATCTGGTAGGGTGGTATGTTTTTTACCTAAGTCAAAGATATATTCTAACTTTTCATTTGCAGTAGGAAAGAGATCAAAATCCTCTTTGTACTGTGCTATTGTTTCTTCCATATTCATAGGTACTCCTTATGTCCTGCATAAAACACTTCTTCAAAAGATGTTTGGATACGTTCTTGTTGTCTTGTATCTTTAACTGTTTCTATGAGTGTATTGGCAAAAGCGATGACAAGTATTTTTCTTGCTTCTACGTAGCTGATACCACGACTTTGAAGGTAGAAAAGTTGCTTTTTATCTAATTGTCCCGTGGTTGCTCCGTGACTTGCTTCAAGCTCATCGATGTAAATCTCTAGTTGAGGCTTCGATGCCATGTAGGCTTTGTCATGAAGCAAAATAGATTTAGAGTTTTGCTCTGCTTTTGTAAACTTGGCTGAGTGTTCCACACGTATGAGTGCATCAAATATACCTCTGGCATTCCCATCTAAGATGTTCTTTGCAATTTGTTTAGAGGTAGAGTGTTCACCACGATGCACTATCTGTGAGACTGTACCACGTTTGGAGTTCTCATTTAGGTAGAGTAGGTGCGCTGCATCTACATGAGCATAAGTGTCCAGATCCACTTTAAGAAGTTGAAGTGCTTGTCCACCACCTAAGTCAAAGCTTTTAAAGATAGCATTTGCATGTTTGGCTACATTGACTCTGTGTGAAGCTACGATACTGTACCCACTGTCTTCCATAGTGTGCTGTTTTGACCACTCTTAGTGTAGAGTCTTGCGCGATGTGCATGTCATAACCGTAAAGTACAAGCGTGTTTTCTATATCATCAGCCACAAAGTTTTCATACAATGTTGTATGACGATTAGCTTGATTATAAAGAACAATACGGTAGTTTATAAGTGCATTACTTTGTGTAAATGGTGTTCTATCTCTACTTCTGCATCTCCATCTATCTCTATTTTAATCGTATTAGGAGAGAGTAGGTGACCCAAGATAATAGAGTGGATCAAAATGTTCCATATCTATCATCTTCACATGCTTCATAGTAGATACGCATACCTTTAGGTGCAGAGACTACCACACCATCAACTATTTCTATCTTGTCACCTTCAGTGATGGATTTTAGGTACATAATTGAGTGTTTTATACTCAACATCTAAGAGTTTTTCAACATCAAAGTAGCGGTACTCTTCTGATTTTTTACTTGGAAGACCCAGATGTACTAAATCTTTCAAGTAAAGCTTCTCTTCCTTTCACATCAAGTATAGAACTTAGTTCTTGAGTATTAATGTTCTTTAAATTAGAGAGTTTCATTAATCCTCCTCTATAGAGTCATAACCGCTTTCTTCAAGCACTGATACAAGCTCAGGACCAGCAGTCTTGATGATACGTCCGTCTTTGAGAACATGAATGTAGTCAGGTTTTATGTAGTCAAGTATACGTGAGTAGTGCGTAATGACCAAGAAAGTACGTTTACCGTCTTTCATCTTGTTGATTCCTTCAGATACAGCTCTAAGTGCATCAATGTCAAGCCCTGAGTCAATTTCATCCAAGATGATCACTTCAGGTTCAAGGATAAGCATTTGAAGTATCTCATTACGTTTTTTCTCTCCACCGGAGAAACCTTCATTGAGTGAACGGCTTATCATGTCTGATTTCATACCTAAGATCTTCTAAGTGACTTTTCATCAGCACGTAAAAACTCTGCAGCATTGAGTTCTTCTTTGCCTTGATGTTTACGTTTTGCATTTAGTGCTGTTCTTAAAAAGTAGGCATTGTTTACACCAGGTATCTCTACAGGGTGTTGGAAACTTAAGGAAGATACCCTCTAAGGCTCTTTCTTCTGGTTCCATCTCATTAATATTCTTACCTTTATAGATGATGTCTCCACCAGTAAGTTCTACATCATAGTGTCCCACAAAGTTTTAGAAAGTGTAGATTTACCTGCACCGTTTGGTCCCATGATAGCATGTACTTTTCCAGGTTCTAGTTTTAAGTTTAAGCCCTTTAAGTATCTCTTTGTCGCCTATTTTTGCCTGTAAATTCTGTATATCCATTGTTGTACTCATCCTACACTTCCTTCTAATGTTAATTCTAATAATGCTTTGGCTTCTACCGCATACTCCATAGGGAGTTGGCTAAAGACCTGTTTACAAAAACCGTGTACTATCATAGATACGGCATCTTCTTCGTTAATACCTCTTTGACGTAAGTAAAAGAGTTGCTCATCACTTATTTTTGAGGTCGTTGCCTCGTGTTCTACCTGACCTTGTGTGTCTTTAGACTCAAGGTAAGGGAACGTATGTGCGCCACACTCAGACCCTATAAGTAAGTGAGTCACACTCAGAGTAGTTTCTTGCACCTACTGCTGATGAACGCTATCTTCACTAATCCTCTGTAGGTATTTTGACCTTTCATGGCTGAGATACCTTTAGAGATGATGGTAGAAGAAGTATTTTTACCTATGTGTATCATCTTTGTACCTGTGTCTGCCTGTTGGGCTAGGGTGGTGACTGCTACAGAGTAGAATTCACCTACTGAGTTGTCACCTTTTAAGATACATGAAGGATACTTCCATGTGATGGCAGAACCAGTTTCGACCTGTGTCCATGATACTTTGGCAGTTGTCACCTTCACAGATAGCACGTTTGGTTACAAAGTTGTAAATACCACCTTTACCTGTTTCATCACCTGGGTACCAGTTTTGAATAGTGGAGTATTTGATCTCTGCATCTTTTAGGATGACAAGTTCAACGACCGCAGCATGAAGCTGGTGGTCATCTCTTGTAGGTGCAGAACATCCTTCGTTGTAAGAGACATGTGAACCTTCATCTGCTATGATGAGCGTACGCTCAAACTGTCCTGTATTGATAGCATTAATTCTAAAGTAAGTACTAAGCTCCATAGGACAACGTACACCTTTTGGAATGTATACAAATGTTCCATCTGTAAATACTGCAGAGTTTAGTGCTGCAAAGTAGTTATCTGCCATAGGAACGACTGAGAACATATATTTTTTTACAAGTTCTGGATAGTCACGTATCGCTTCAGAGATAGAACAGAATATGACACCATGTTTAGCAAGCTCTTCAGAATAGGTTGTCTTTACTGAAACAGAATCTACAACAGCATCAACAGCTACTTTTACACCGGCAAGTTGTTTTTGCTCATCTAGTGAAATACCTAGTTTTTCATACGCTTCTAAAATCTTAGGATCAACTTCATCTAGACTGTCTATACCTTCTTTAGGTGCTGAAAAGTATGAGATAGACTGATAGTCTATAGGTTCATACTCTAAGTGTGCCCCAGTGAGGTTCTGTCATGGTTTCCCATTTTTTAAGTGCTTTGAGACGAAGCTCTAGCATCCACTCTGGTTCTTCTTTTTTCTTAGAGATGAAAGCAATAGTGTTTTCATCAAGTCCGGGTGGTACTGTTTCAGTTTCGATATCTATCTCAAAGCCGAGTGCATACTCACCTGAGACAGCTTTATCTAATCCTTCGTTTGCCATAGGTGTTCTCCTTCATAAGGGCATTATATGTTATTGTTAAGTTATAGCACAAATTAGCTAAGTATTTCAAGTGTTTCTCTAAAATAGGAGTAATTTACTCTGATTAATAATTATTAAAGAACTTTTGAACCATGGTTAGGTCATGTGAGAGATGAAATAGTGCCTTTTTTTCGTCACCTCGAAGATGTTCTTCGAAGGTGCTATACTCTTTACGATAAAAAATGCCAATGGGTATGGGATCCTGTTCCAATGCTCTACTCATTGCAACAGGAAGGTCACTACTGTCATAGCTATTCTCTAATTCGTAGGTATTTGCTTTGAACCATTGATAGGTATTGACCTTATTGAAAACGACACAGGGTTGAAAAATGTCTACCAAGGCGTATCCTTTGTGCAGAAATGCTTCTTTGAGTACTTCTTTTGCATGTACATAATTGCCTATGTTCACACGAGAGACAAAGCTGGCTTTGAGTGCAAGTGCGAGTGAGATGGGGTTGAGAGGTTCGCTACTGACGCCTTTGACCTGTACTTTACTTTCAAAACCTTTTTGACTTGTTGGGGAGGCTTGTCCTTTGGTGAGTCCATATACCATGTTGTTGTGAACAATATGGACGATATTTGGATTACGTCTCATCGTATGGATGAAATGATTGCCTCCTTCCCCATACATATCTCCATCACCACCTTCAGCGATGACATTGAGTGTAGGGTTTGAAGCTTTAATGGCTGTTGCTACGGGGAGTGCCCGTCCATGAAGTCCTGCAAACATATGGGTGTCGATGTAGTAGGGGGTTTTGGCCGCTTGCCCAATGCCTGAGACAATGACAGTGTTTTTAGGTTCCAAATGAAGCTCTGTAAGTACCTCTTCGATCAGCTTTAAGATACCAAAATTCCCACATCCTGGACACCATGCTTTTTGTGTGTCGGGTCTGTCTAGTGGATGATTCATTTTATCTCCTTTAGTGTTTTGAGTAAGGTTTCTTCTAAAAGGTCTGCAAAAAAGGAGAACCCATTTGACTGAAGGATCCGATGATGTATAGGTACATCATGGCTTTTCAAAATATCTGCAAATTGCCCCGTTCCATTGTTTTCAACGATGATATTTACATCAGTCTGTTTGAGTAATGCAAGGTGTTCTGGATTGAGAGGATGTACCCACACAAAATGAACTTGAAATAGACGTTCATCATCAAGTGCGCTAAGTACTTCAGCGATGGCACCTTTGGTTGAACCCCATCCTATAATAGCGATACTTCCTTCTCCTTGTACGTGTGGTTTAAAGGCTTCAGAAATGCAATGTGCCACCTTTTTTTGTCGTTTCTTTACCATCTTTTCACGTATATGGTAAGATTCAGTACTCTGACCACGCTCATCATGTTCATTACTTGAAGATACAACCAACCCTTCTCCTAATCCTGGAACACCTCTTGGTGTGATGCCTGTATCATTGAGAGTATAACGGTCATACGATGGCTCAGTAGTGTGAAGGTAACGTCGTTGTTCGTAGCTGTCAAAATCAACACTTCTTATCATATTTATAGTGTCTGCTAGGTACTGATCTGAGAGGTACACCACTGGTATCTGGTATCTGTCTGCTACTTCAAAGGCAAGATACCCATAGTCAATGCACTCCTGCAGGTCTCCAGGAGCTAAAACGATATGCCCAAAATCTCCATGTCCACTGTGGATGGCAAGATTGAGGTCTCCTTGTTCGGTTCGTGTAGGCATCCCTGTGGCAGGTCCAGGACGTTGTGCGAGGTAGATGACTGCGGGGGTTTCACTCATACCTGAAAGACTCATGGCTTCACACATCAGTGCAAATCCACCTCCTGAAGTAGAAGTCATCGCACGTGCTCCGCTATACCAACCACCAAGTACCATGTTCAGTGAGGCGATCTCATCTTCACTCTGTTCGACGAGCAGAGTAAAGTGCTGTGACATTGAAGCCATAAAATTCAGTACAGCAGTAGAAGGAGACATAGGATAAGAGGTGATCATGTTACATCCTCCTGCCAAAAAACCAAACCCAGAAGCAGTTGACCCATCCATCAAATGCATGGTTTCAGTCAGACCTTCGGTAGGTTTAGGAAGTTTTGGAAGAGGTAGGTTCTTTAAGCTTTGTGCATAGATGTAACCCTCACGCATGGCTGATACATTTCCTGCTAAGTCTTCACCGTCAAATACATTTCCTAAACTCTCAGACAACTTCTCTGCAGAAAGTCCACACAGTCCAAATAATACACCTGGTACATAAGCGTTTGCATAACGTACATTACCAAGTTCTGTAGCTGTCGATAGCATGGGTAAAGAGGTGATGGATAGATGTTTATGTGTGACACTTTCATCTGCTAAAACAATGGTCTGAGAGTTTAAACGTTCTTCGACATGTGCTATGGCATTGGCATCCAGTGCTATGAACAGGTCAACACTCCAGCATGGAGCTACTACAGGAGTATCTGAGATGCGAAGTAAAGTACTGTTGCTACCTCCTCGTACTCTAGACATGTACTCGATAGTGGAAAATACAAAATAACCACTGCTTTTCAAAGCATTTGTTAAAAGAGTTTCTAAAGTTTTTATCCCTGTTCCTGCTGCTCCTCCAATGAGTATGGAGATGCCTTTAGCATGAGGGTGGTTTGGTTTTGTTGATTTGGGAAGAGTGACGGGTGGCAGCTCAATACTTGCTTGAAATGGAATGTCTGACTTTTTCACTTTGACTCCTTAAGCATCTTTTATCTTAATTGCCTTTACACATTCTCTACTATGATATCACTCAACTGTGCATTTCATGTGTAAATTAAGTTCAATACCTTAGATTAATCCTATGATATAGGTATTAACTTTTGTTACAATGTTATTTATTGTTTATGCTATTTCATAAAAATGACTATCAATGGATGTAAATGTGGCATCAAATTAAAAATATGCAAAGACTTACAGGTGAATACGTCACAAGTAAATTGTGCATCGTGTTTCAAGATAGACTATAGCAGATATGCTGCGAAAGTGATGACCAATGGCTAAAACAAACTATTCATATGAAAAACGGGGTCGAGAACTCGATAAACAAAAGAAACAAGAAGAAAAACGTCAGAAAAAGTTAGAGAAGAAAAATGATGCTGAACAAGAGACAAAAACTCAGTCCCCATCATCTGCAGATAATCCTGTAGAGAAAGAGTAGACCCTAAATATACGATTTTATAAGGTTATTTGAATCTTCATCCTATTCTTATAGACAATACTACATTTTATTTCTAATGATTATAATACCACTTTGTCCCAGTACCGACTAGTATCTACCTATGTATTTTATTCCTCTAGTGATATTTTCATGATGTGATGGAGAAACATTCACTCTTTATCAAAACTATCAACAATAATAGCACCCATGGAAGCAGGCATGCTAATGACTATGAGACGTTTAAATGCAACAAGTGTGTCTGTAAGTAAAGGAAGTTTATCTAATGAAAACAGTACGAGTCCAACAACGATAGCGGTAATGGTATACGCAATAGCTATACGCCATAAAAATACAGGGACCCTGGACTTAATATTGCCTTGAAATACACTTTGATATGCGAAAATACCTAAGAATAAAATTGAGAGGATAAATACCATCAACAGATTAGTCAAAGGAAGTGTTTCCCCAAGTCTCCATGCCTCTTCAGAAAACGAAATAGGAACGGCTAATGCAAAAGCACCGATAGCAACTTGACCTGCATCTTCTAAATTAAAGCTTAATTTCATTTTTCCTAAACCATCCCTATATATTACTATGACATTATTACACTATAAAAATTATATCTAAAATGTCTTCATGGCGATGTATTAGGTCATACTTAAGGTCTGTAAACCCTAACATTTTGACGGTCTTCTGAGTCTTTTAAGTACTGTGCATGTAGCTGAGACATAATGCCTTTTTCACAGTAGAGTAGGTACTCTTTGTCTTGTGGCAGTTTTTTAAACTCTGTTTTGAGCTTATGAAAAGGTATCTTGATGCTTTCACTACTTGTTTCTATGCAGTCATCTTCAGCGCGTATGTCTATGACCACATACTCTCCTGTATCTAAGTCAGAGATGACTTCTATGTTTGCAGTGGTTGCCACATCGTCTACTATCTCATCTACAAAGATGTGTTGGGCATCCTCTACAGCCTTATCTAATACTGTATAGTTAAAACGTTTGGCTTCTTTTTCCATACGTTTGTAGGAACCATGTGTGATGGGGTTTTTGGAGATGACACCACAGTATTCAGGCATGTTTTCAGCAAAGTGTTTGGTGCCTATGTCATTGGCAATGTTCATGATCTCCGGTTTGTTCATCGTGGCCAGTGGACGCAAGATGAGTTTGTTGGTAACTTGGTCTATGAGGGCTAGGTTACGTAAGGTTTGGCTAGAGACTTGTGCCACAGACTCACCGGTGAGCAGAGCGTCTATACCCATCTCATCTGCTATTTTCTCAGCAGCTAGGAGCATCAAACGTTTAAGTGTCACACCCATATAAGTGACATGAGTAGAAGCAAATATCTCTGTGAGGACATCATCAAAAGGTACAGAGACAAACTTTACTCTATGTGAAGCCCCAAATTTGTTCCATAGGTACAGTGCTACTTGTTTCACACCTATCTCATGGGCAGCACCTCCAAGGTTAAAAAAAATAAAGTGCGTTTTTAATCCTCGTTTCATAGTCAGGTATGAAGCAACCGTAGAGTCAAATCCACCGGACATTAAGGAGAGTATGTCCCCTTGTGTACCCAAAGGAAAACCGGCAAGTCCTACATGTTTCGTGGTGATAATATTGAGTTGGTTGTTAATAAGTTCTATGCGTATAGTAACTTCAGGGTTGTGTAAATCCACACCGTGACTAGGATAGGTAGCAAGCATATACCCACCTACTGTTTGTTCAAGATCAGTAGAACCAAAGTCATGTGAACCAGAACGCTTGGCACGTACCACAAAGGTTTTGCCCTCTATCTCATGGTGCATCACTTCAGCGACTTTCACTTTGATCTCATCGAGTGTTACCATCTTGTCAAACTGTAAGGCTTCAAGTACTTGTTCTATGCCGGGTGTATCAAGCAGTGTCTGTCGTACAGATGCTACAACATCAATCGGTGTCACTACTTCTATCTTGTCAGAAAAATTCTTTACAGTGATCTCTTCCGAGTATCGACCTAAAAGTTTCACAAGGTTGTTGTAAAGTTGTCCTACCATCTGACGTTTAGCCGAAGGGCCTTTAACCATGATCTCTGGAAAGAGTTTTAAGATGAATTTTTGTGTTTTAGCTATTGGAGTTTCCACTATAGTACAACCTTGATTTTTTATGGTTAGTATTATAACACAAGAGGACTAAATGGGTATTTTATATCCTTAAAAAAATATTAAACTAGATTTAGGGAGTAGAGTGTATAATAAATTATTATATTTTTAGGGAAAAGGAATATAGAACCAAATGAGAAGTATTCACACATATTATATAAGTAAAGAGGCATTGCATACTTTTGTGATGGAGAAAAAGTTAGAAGACTCTTCCTCTTTGCTCATCAAAATCTTTACGTCCACCGCTGATGAAAAATTTATTTCAACGTTATTATCCGAACTAAATAGTTTATTGCCAAATGCTATGATTATCTGTAGTAAGACAGATGCTGAAAGCATGAATAGAGAAGTACCTTCTCAAAAAACAGTTTTAAATTTTACACAATTTGAACATATTTCACATCTCATAAACATTACAAGTAAAGAGATAGAGGAACAAACAAAAACACTTAAAGATGCTCATGCTTTAAATAAAGAGCTTAAAGAGCGTATGGAGTTAGCACTTTTAGGTAATAGTGCAGGGGTTTGGGAATGGAATCTATTAGATAACAGTGTATATAGCTCTGCACAATGGAAGGAGATGTTAGGCTATAAAGATCATGAACTTCCTAATGTTTTGTCCATTTGGAGTGATCGTATTCATCCAGAAGATATAGAGTCGGTGATGTTAGGTATTGAAACTGCACTGACTAGTAAGAGTGAGTACATAGAAACTACCCATCGTCTCAAACATAAAAACGGACAATGGATATGGATCATGGGTAGAGCAACCATTGGGTATGATGAACAAGGGAAAGCCTTTCGTATGGTTGGGATACATACCAATATTACTGAGCAAAAATTTTTACAAAACAAGGCAAGCGAACGTGGTAGAATTTTAGATAATTCACTCAATGAAATTTACATTTTTGACAGTGAAAATCATACATTTTTGTATGTCAATAAAAGTGCAGAAAATAATCTGGGCTATACACTTAAAGAGATAGTCCATTTAACACCTTTACATATAAAACCAGATATGGGGAGGAAAGAATTTTTAGATTATTTGAAGCCACTTATTGAAGAAAAAGAAGACCATGTATTTTTCTCTACAGTACATCAGAGAAAAGATGGCACAAGGTATCATGTAGATGTCTATATACAGTCAACTGTGTTTGAGTCTAGACAAGCGTACGTTGCCATTATATTGGATGTCACAAAACGTAAGATATCTGAAGCACAGCTACAAAAACAAAAGAACACGTTACAACATCAAGCGCACCATGATGCACTCACAGGGCTTCCCAATCGTGTTTTATTTAGAGAAAGACTGCAAAAAAGCATTCATAATGCACAGAAGCATAGCACAGGTTTGGCACTCTTTTTTATTGATATTGACAAGTTTAAACATATCAATGACTCATTAGGTCATACAGTGGGTGACAGTGTCTTAAAGACAGTATCAAAACGACTTGAAAAAAGTATTCGTAAAGAAGATACATTAGCACGTTTGAGCGGTGATGAGTTTACCGTGATGATGGATAACATCAAGCAACTAGATGATGTAGCTATGCTGGCTAAAAAGCTTCTTAAAGTTTTAGCAGAACCTATGTATATCAATGACCATATGCTTTACCTGTCTGCGAGTATTGGGGTGAGTCTCTATCCTCAAGATGCTACAGATGCCGAAGATTTGCTTATGTATGCAGATACAGCGATGTATAAAGCAAAAGAAGAGGGACGAAACACCTTTCAGTTTTATATCTCTGAAATGACAGAATTTGCTTTAGAGCGTATGCATATGAAAACATCGTTAAGAGAAGGTATAGATCATGAGGAATTTGTGGTCTACTATCAATCACAGATTGACGCTACAAATAATAGTTTGGTAGGGTTAGAAGCCTTGGTACGATGGAAACACCCGACAAAAGGTTTGATAAAACCTGATACGTTTCTTCTTCTAGCAGAAGAAACGGGGATGATCATAGAGCTGGACAGATGGGTGATGTCTACAGCGATGAAACAGATGAAACAGTGGTACAAAGAGGGGCTAAATCCAGGAGTACTGGCCTTAAATCTTTCTATCAAACAATTAGAGAATAATAGCTTTTTGGAAGAAATGATAGAGAACATCAGCACCCATGGTTTTAAGCCAGAGTGGCTGGAACTGGAAATTACTGAAGGTCATATGATGAAAAAACCTCAGGATACTATTGCTAAACTTACTCAGATAGATGATTTGGGTATTGGTATCTCTATAGATGATTTTGGCACAGGGTACTCTTCTTTGTCCTTTTTAAAACAGTTGCCGATTAACAGACTTAAAATAGACCAGTCATTTATACAAGATATCACAGAAGATGAAGATGACAGGGTGATCATTAAAGCGATCATCGCACTGGCAAAGAGTCTAAAACTTGACCTTATTGCAGAAGGGGTGGAAACTTCTGAACAAAGAGATTTCCTGGTTGATAACGGCTGTAATAATATACAAGGTCATTTCTATTGCAGTCCCGTACCGGCGGAAGAGATGAAAGCGATATTGGTACAACATTCAGAACAGTCTTATGTGTAAATAATGTGTTGTATATGTTTGTGCCTATTCTTCTTCTGGCTGTTATTTCTCCCAATACTTAAATGCAGATGGATCTGAGACTTTTAGAGACATACCATCTATGTTTAGGCTTTGCCCATTTTTGAGATTTAGAGACATACCGCTACACTCTCCATACAAGTGAATCACACCATTTGGCCCACCAGAAAACGTTCCAGTACATTTACTTTCAGAGGTAGAGCCATTAAGTGATGAAACAGATTTATTTTTTATAGTGGCTCCCCCATACCCACTTACTTGACTACCAACATTCCAAAATGAGGCAGTTATAGTTGTAGTGACAATGTTTTTAAATTCGCCAAAACTGTAGTCTTCTTCATATGAAGAAGCTGCCGTGAGATGAATAGGGGGAATATCTTTAGACATTTCATCACTTTGCTTTGATATTTCTTCTTGTTGGACTTCGGTATTACTTTTCGTATCGTCTATAAGTTCTTTTTTAATAGCATCCCACGCTTCTTCATCATTGTTTTTGAGTGCTTCTCTACGTTCTTCTGGGCTCATTTCTTCATACGTTTTTTTCTTAGTATTAAGCTCTTCTTTTTTACTCTCTTCAATTTTTTGTTTGAGTCTCTTTCTTGCTTCTTCAGCATCTTTTTCTTTTTTGGCTACGTTTTCTTTCTCAACTTTTTCTTTTTGGGTTTGTGCTTGCAGTTTTTTTTCTTCCAATGCTTCTGCTATTTTTTTGGCTTCTTTTTCTTTTTTTTCTTCTGTAGCTACCTCTTTTTTCCAGCCATTGATATGGCTTTCAACTTCACGTTCAAACTTATCCATGTCTGGTATATGCTCATAGTCAATCTTGTCAAACCATGTGATAAAAGGGCTCGTGACTGCATCACCGACTTTAGTAGCATCTCCTAGTTTTTTATAGAGCTCTGACTCCAAAATAAACCCTGTGGTCATCCGGTCTCGGTAGCGTGAGGCTGCTTCTATATCTGCAGGTACTTTATCCCATTTACTTGGATCTTTAGGGAGGTTCATGGAGTCTCTTACAGCAATTTTGTCTGCGATAGCTTTAAGTTTGAACTCATATTGTTTACCATAGATTTTTCCATACTTCTCTGCGATGACATAACCAAAGTCATGATGCATAGCAATCTCATCCAGTGAATCTACTGGAGCTTTTAATCCTGCTTTATGTATCTTCGTATCACCACCCCAATAACCAGGACCATACCAATTCCCATATCTCGCGAGAGGTTCCCACTCCACAACTCCCGCACAGAGTGCTGCATAACCACGATTAGTACCACGGGTATCGATGTTCATCAGTTGGAGCGCAGCTGCACATTGGTCCGTTGTACTGATTTTTGCAATAAGTGTATTTGTAAGTGATAGGTTTACCAGTGTAACTATTAAGATCGTTTTGAGGGGAGTAGGTATTGAGGATTTCATTTATTCTTTCCTATTGTAGTATGAGGTACATTGGATTTATATAGGAATATATCATATCGCTTGCAAACTTAAATCTAAGGATTGACATATCGATAGGGTACATATAAAATGCATTTTATAAGAATCGGGGTCTATTTATTTGGGTGCTTATTTCCTATCAAAAGAGTGAGCATATAGCTCTTTCCCATTTTTATTTTGTCACTTTCGTATGTTATGAGTTGTATGGTATTGAGTCTTAGAATATTTCCATCAATCTTTTCATAGATCTTATCCATATTTTTACCCAGTAATGTGGCTGTATCTGATTGCGTCACCATGACATTCAGAGAACTTAATCCCTTTACAGGGATGGGTAGATCACAATAATAATTACCAACACTGTTCACTCCCCAATAGACAAAACCCAATGCCAGATAAAAATCTAGAGATGTTGATATGGAACTAAATTTAAATCTTGTCATATGCTTTTCAAGAGCAAGATTGAAGATCTCATTTAAAAGTGCATAGGCATAACCTTTACGTCTGGATACAAGAGGCGTAAAAAAATTATGGATAGTTAAGTACATACGATAATGATCTATAGTGAAAAAAATATAACATAGATGATTGTTGTCTGCATCACACAATGTCATGCAGCCCTCTGATTGCCATCTTGAACGTTCATCCCACCAGGCAAGTGATGTCTTTGCAAATTTGATACTTTGTGGATCAACAATAGTTGAAATGGAAGAGATATAAGCAGCTCTACTGAGATGCTCTAAATGGAATATTGGCATAGTTGTCCCTTTTTCTTCTCTGTACTGAAGTAAAAAAGTTCATTGGACAAAACTAGATTAGTTAAATATAAAGTGTCGTTCACTATAGCATACTTTTGAGATAAACAGTACACTAAAATATGATGGTGTTATATTGATCGTATATATGCTTTATCATTTCGTTATGTTTTAAGGTATATAACGATAGACTTTTGACAGTAAAATATAGCATAGTAAATGAAACCCGTTATATATATGACTATACAAAGGATATTAAGTATGCTGATTCATAAAAGCCAGATCCCTTTGATAAACATATTTGGTTTGATCTGAATAATCTATTTAAAAAAGGAATATCATGAAAATAAAAGTATTATTAATGCTGTTGTTACTCGCAACACACAGTATGGGTGGGACAATAAAAGTGGCAGTGGCTGCAAATGTCTCTTATGCAATGGATGCGCTAACCAAAGCATTTAATACGCTTTATCCTGACACTCAAATACAAGTGACGCTTGGTAGTTCCGGAAAATTGACTGCCCAGATAAAAAATGGTGCACCTTATGAAGTATTCATGTCAGCCAACATGAAATACCCGGAAGCACTTTATGAAGAGAAGTTGGCTATTACAAAACCATGGGTATACACACAAGGTAGTCTAGTTTATTTAAGTCACAAAAAACAAGACTTTTCTTTAGGTATGGCACTCCTAAAAAGTGATAAAATAAGTAAAATTGCTATCGCTAATCCTAAAACTGCACCTTACGGTAAAGCCGCTGAAGAGGCCATGAAGAATGCTGGTGTCTATGAGGATGTAAAAAGTAAATATGTATTTGCAGAGTCCATCTCACAAACAGTGACATATACTGTGACTGCCACTGACATTGGGTTTATCGCAAAGTCGTCACTCTATAGCACTCAAATGGCACATTTTAAAGAGGGTATTCATTGGGAAGATGTCAATAGCACGCTTTATACACCTATCAATCAAGGGATAGTCATCCTTAAAGCCGGTGAGAAAAATATGGAAGTAAAGACTTTTTATGATTTTATCTTGAGTGAAAAAGCACAAAAAATATTTAAAGATTTTGGATATTTGATACCATGAGTCAGATAAAAGCTATCATCACCCATATAGAGACTGTAGAAAATCTCAATATCGTAAAGTTTGATTTTAATGGACAGTCTTTAAAGATGATGAGTCTTGGGTTAAGTGAAGATGTTTCTGTAGGCAGGGAAGTGATACTGGGTGTCAAACCAACACATATCACTTTAGGAAAAGATTTTTCCGGCCTTGTAAGTGATTCAAATCAAATCAAATCAAAAATACTCTCTTGTGAGCATGGTAAACTTCTTAGCAGTATTCAACTCTTAGCACAAGAGGTCACACTGGAATCTATTATCACTGTTGAATCTGCTATGGCTATGGATTTGAAAGTAAATGATGCAGTGATTGCGATGATAAAGGCCAGTGAAATTTCTATTTTGGAGGTGCTCTGATGTTAGAAACGCTTTACAATTTGGAGTTTACCCCTTTTATTTTGTCCTTTAAATTGGCAGCGATCACCACACTGATACTTTTTGTGATCGCAGTGCCTTTGGCGTGGTATCTCTCTCAGACCAAATCAAAAGCGAAACCTTTTTTAGAAGCGCTAACGGCATTACCCATTGTCTTACCTCCTTCTGTTTTAGGGTTTTATATCTTGGTTGTGTTGTCTCAAAACTCACCCATAGGGCAGTTTTTCGATGAATACTTTGGAATAAAACTCATTTTTAACTTTACAGGACTTGTGGTTGCAAGTTGTTTTTACTCTTTACCCTTTATGGTACAACCCCTCCAAGGCGGTTTTGAATCACTCCATAAAAATATGCTTGAAGCCTCCTACATTGCAGGTAAAAGTAAACTTCAAACTATTTTTAAAGTGGCACTCCCTAACATCAAGCCCTCAGTGATGACAGCTATTATCATTACTTTTGCGCATACGGTGGGTGAGTTTGGTGTGGTCTTGATGGTGGGTGGCAGTATTCCTGATGAGACGAAGGTAGCATCCGTGGCTATTTATGAGATGGTTGAGATCATGGATTATGGTTCCGCACATGTCTACAGTGCTATCATGGTTATTATTAGCTTTTTGGTACTCCTAGGGGTATATATTTTTAATGGTAGACAGAGTAAAAAGTTTGGGATATAAACATGATACACATAGATATAAATAAAAAATTACATGGATCAATGGGTGAGATGGAGTTAGATGTACATCTTACTATCAAGGAGGGTGATTTTGTAGCACTGACAGGACAGAGTGGGTCTGGTAAAACAACACTTCTACGTATACTTGCCGGACTTGAACACGCAAAGGGAACGCTTAACATAGGTAATGAAGTTTGGCAAGATGAAAAAACTTCATTGGCACCTCAAAAAAGAGGCATTGGTTTTGTATTTCAAGACTATGCGCTGTTTCCAAACATGACCGTACTTGAAAATCTTCTTTTTATACATAAAGATAAAGAACTGGCAGACCATCTTTTAGCATTAACAGAACTAAGTACTTTAAGCAATAGACTTCCTAACACACTCAGCGGTGGTCAGAAACAGAGGGTGAGTCTTTGTCGAGCCATGATGAACAGACCCAAGTTATTACTCATGGACGAGCCACTTTCTGCACTTGACCCTGCTATGAGAACGAAACTTCAAAATGAGATTTTGACACTCCATAAAGAGTTTGGCACTACCACCATCATGGTGAGCCATGACCCAAGCGAGATCTATCGTCTTGCCAATCGTGTGGTTGTACTCAGTCAAGGTAAGATCATGAATGATGGATTACCTAAAGAAGTACTCCTTAAAACAAGTGGTTCGCAAAAGTTCTCTTTTGAAGGGGAGCTTTTAGATATTGTAAAAGTAGATGTCATTTATGTAGCCATAGTTGCCATAGGACAACAACTGGTGGAAGTCGTTGTAGACAAAATAGAAGCCAGTAGTCTTACTGTGGGAGACAGTGTCACTGTTTCTACGAAAGCTTTTGCACCAGTGATTTTACCACATAGCTAGAGTAACAATATATTGTAGGTAAGGAAGTTGAGTGTAAGTCTTTTGAAATAGGTTTTAAATGGGAAATATTATGAATTGGTTGCGGGAGATGGATTTGAACCATCGACCTTCGGGTTATGAGCCCGACGAGCTACCAAACTGCTCTATCCCGCGACAGGAATTTAAAATCAATCTTTCGATTCATTTTGGTTTGAGATTATAGCTTGAATAAATATATTCAAACTTAAACTCTTATGGATGGGGTAGAGGGATTCGAACCCCCGAATACCAGTACCAAAAACTAGTGCCTTACCGCTTGGCGATACCCCAATTTTCATAAGACATAATGCTTATGTGGACGGCATTATAGCACCAAATGTTTCACATGTCAAGTGCATTTTTTAAAAAGTATCAAATTATTGCATAAGTAAAGTCACTATAGGTATAATACATCAAAATTCGTGATACAAAGATAGGATAAAATATGTCAGCAGAAGCCATAAAAAGAGTACATAAAGCCATAGAAGAGACAAAAAAAGGTCGTATGGTCATCATGATGGATGATGAAGATAGAGAAAATGAGGGAGATCTTGTTTACGCAGCGACTTTTTCTACGCCAGATATGGTGAACTTCATGGCAAAAGAGGCTAGAGGACTCATCTGTACACCTGTGACAAAAGAGATAGCCACAAAGCTTGACCTTCTCCCTATGGTAACAAACAATGTCTCCAACCATGAGACAGCATTTACCGTGTCCATAGACTCAACCAATGCAGAAACAGGCATCTCTTCAGCAGAGAGAGATGACTGTATCTCTAAACTGGCTTCTCCTCAGACGGTATCAACCGACTTTGTACGTCCTGGTCACATCTTTCCTCTCATAGCCAAAGATGGTGGAGTACTTGTACGTACAGGACATACAGAAGGTTCTGTAGATCTTTGTAAGCTTGCAGGCTTGGCTCCTGCTGCGGTCATCTGTGAGATCATCAAAGATGATGGAACCATGGCACGTGCAGATGACTTGGAAGTGTTTTCAAAAGAACATGACTTGTGCATTGTCTACATCTCTGACATCGTTGAGTACCGATTGGCGCACGAAAAGTTAGTCAAGCGTGTCAAAGAAGAAGAGAGTTCACTCAGAGGTATCAAGGTAGAGAAGATCACCTATACTGACCACTTGGACCGAACGCATACAGTGATACAGTTCTACAAGTCACATGAGACGGCAAACGTCAAGTTTCACAACATCGGTACAGACATCGGCTTAGTGTTAGACGACAAACGCTTCTCAGCCCTCAACAACTCCATAGAGTACCTCAAACTCAACGGTGGTACACTCATTTTCTTAGACACGAAAGTTATCTCTCATGAGCAGGCCAAAGAGTTTGGTGTAGGCGCACAGATACTCAAAGACTTAGGCATCAAAAACATTAACCTCCTTACAACGAACAAAGAGACAGAATTTGTTGGTTTGGCTGGGTTTGGGTTACATGTGGTAGAGAAGATAGAAGTAGTGTAAGCATCAAAAGTATCACGCTGCTTTAAAACATCCCCATATTACATAGTAAACACGTAGGGGTTCCCCCTACGTAACAAAACAATATATGAAATCCTGTAGGGGGCAGACCCGTGTGTTCGGCACCTGTGTTTGCACCCGAAAAAATAGATAGTGTATGTTGTTTTTGGACTATCCACTTCGACAAGCTCAGTGACCGTTATGATAGATTGATGAGCGTTCCCTGAGCCTGTCGAAGGGAAATAGGTTTGAAGCATCATTACGTTAAAATATCTACTACTTAAAAGCAAAGAGGAAATATGCCATACATTGATTGGTTGGGGAAAGATGATGTGGTGCATCATCATAAAGAGATACCGTATAAGACTATAGATTGTCAAGAAGTGGTAGGTGAGAAAGAGAGTGAAAATCTCATCATCAAAGGGGACAATCTTTTGGCTTTGAAGTCTCTGCTTCCTTATTATGCAAATGCTGTAAAGACAATATATATTGACCCTCCTTATAATACTGGTAATACTTCATGGATATATAGCGATAATAGTGATTCTCCTCTGATAAAAAAATGGTTGAATGATACGGTCAATGCAGAAGATTTGAGTCGTAGTGATAAGTGGCTTTGTATGATGTATCCTCGATTAAAGCTTTTAAAAGAGTTATTACGGGAAGATGGAATAATATTTATATCTATTGATGACTCAGAATTTGCACATTTGAGAATGATTTGTGATGAGATATTTGGTAAGAAAAATTTAATTGAAACCTTTATTTGGAATACTGATGGGAATATAGATAATCAAAAGAAAATAAAAAATAACCATGAGTATGTTCTATGTTATGCTAAAAATTCTGAAACCTTTAAATCTCCACCAATTATAGACCCAAATATACCTTCGGATAGTAAGCTATTTAAAGCAGAAATCAAAAATACAATCATTAAAAATGGTGTTAAAAATCCAATTAGTAAAATTGTTTTACCAAAAGGATTTCCAGCAAATTTTGAAAAAGGAATAATTTCAAAAGATATGGAAGGTTATCCAATTAAACACAATAATATAAAAGTAAAGAATTATAAATTAGAAGAAGAGATTGTTATTGAAAGTGGTTGGAGTTCTAAACAGATGCTGTTGGATTTTATAAATAATGATTTCAAACCAGTATATGATACTAAAGAACAATCTACTGTTTTTTATTTAACAAATCCTGCAGGTGCAGTCTATGTAGAAAAAAGTAGAAGTGAAAACCAAAGTCATGTACTCTCTGTATTAAAAAATTTTGGTAGTACACAGCAAATGTCAAAAACACTTGCTACTATGAATATCAACTTTGATTATCCTAAACCATTAAAGTTAATTGAATATTTAATAGGTTTGAACGATGATAAAAATTCCATTATTTTAGATTCATTTGCAGGAACTGGTACAACAGCTCATGCAGTTTTGAAAAAAAATAGTCAAGATGGTGGAAAGAGGAAATTTATTTTAGTTGAACTTGAAGAGTATGCTGAGACATTAACAAAAGAGAGAATGAAAAAAGTAGTTAAGGGATATTCACATTCTGATAAAAAGAAAACTTTTGAAGTTGAACCCTTGGGATATGGTTTTAAATATTGTCAACTTGGTGTTGAAATATTTGACGAAACGGGAGATTTGAACCCTGTACTTTCTTTCTCTGACATTGCCAAACACATCTACTTTGTAGAGTTTAAACAGCCACGAGGACAAGTAGAGAGTGAAGCCCCATTTGTAGGAAGCTACAAAAACCAACACCTCTACTTTTACGAAAAGCAGTTTAAAACGGCACAACTTAATGCGTTGGTCAAAACACATGAAAAGTACAAACAACTCATCGTCTACACCAGACGCTGTAGCATCTCTAATGATGAACTCAAAAGACACAAAGTAGTCATACGTTACATCCCTTATGACATAAAGGACAACTGATGTTAAAACAGTACCAAAAAGAAGCCATCACGGCACTAGACAACTTTTGTAACCTTGCACAGGGTAAGTCACTGGCTGAGTCATTTAAGAGCATCACAGGAAACCAATATTTGGAGATTGACGAGAGTCCTGCACCGTATGTGTGTATGCGTGTGCCTACTGGTGGAGGAAAAACACTCATCGCTGCAAAGTGTTTGCGTATCTTGACGAACGAGTACTTAAACAAAGACTATCATCTAGTGTTTTGGTTAGCTCCCAGTGACAAGATAGTCACACAGACACTCGAAGCACTCAAAGACAAAACACACTTTTATAGACAAATACTCGATAAAGAGTTTGACAATATTAACGTACTCTCACTCCAGGATGCCTACAGACAGAAGTTTGACCCGACAGAAGAGCTGGTCATCATTGTGGGAACAATACAGAGCTTTAGAACCAACAGTAAAGAGGGACGAAAGTTTTTTGGTGAGAACAGCAATTACTACGAAATGCTAAAACATAGAGACATCACACCTTCTATGGAAAATGTCATGAAGATGATAAAACCCATCATCATACTGGATGAAGCCCATAAATCCAGTACTGGACTGAGCCTAGAGAGACTCCTTGACCTTGATCCTGCATTTATACTCGAACTTACGGCAACACCTGTAACAAACACCAACAAAACGAAAAAAATATATGCAAGTAACATACTCTACACGGTTAATGCCTCAGCCCTCAAACGTGAAAGTATGATAAAACTGCCTATAGTGCTTAAAACACTAGATGATACAAGGCTCATACTCCAAGAGGGCATAGCCAAACGTAACTATCTAGAAGAGTTGGCAAAACTTGAAGAGATGCATACGGACAGATATATAAGACCCATCAACCTCATACGTGCAGAGGAAAACAGAGGTGATGATGCTTTTACTTACGACAAGGTAAAACAGATACTTCTTGATATGGGTATCAAAGAAGAAGAGATAGCCATACAGACAGGCAGTCTCAAAGAGATAGACGGGGTAGACTTGTTAAAGAGGGATTGTCCTATTCGCTACATCATCACTGTAGATGCACTCAAAGAGGGGTGGGACTGTCCTTTTGCATACATACTTTCTGTCGTGTCAAATATGGAGTCTAAAACTGCGATAGAGCAACTTATAGGCAGGGTTTTGCGTATGCCTTACATAGAGGAGAAACAAAAAGAAGAGCTGGGTTACTCTTATGTTTTTGTTGCCTCTAAAAATTTTGAATCAGTAGCAGACACTATAGGTGATACGCTTGTACAAAATGGTTTTGAAGCTTTTGAAGCAAAAACGAGCATAGTAAGAAGTGGAAATAGTAATGAAGCCGTCACTGCCATAGGTGGTATTTGGGGTGAAGGGCTTTTTGAAGACAGACAGGTGGAGGTTAAATCCGGTGAGATAGATTTAGATGTTCTCATTAATCGTAATGTAGAACCTTATGTGAATTACAATGCTGAAACAGGTAAGGTCAGTGTTATTGCTATGCCTACAGCTTCAAAAAGAGAAGCATTTAAACGTAATCTCAAAAAGATGCTTCCTCCCAAACAGGCAGAAGAGCTGATAGAGGCGGTAGATAAACTTGAAGAGCTAAATCCTAAACTGTTAGGAAAAGTAGAAGACTTTGCATTACCTCTTCTCTCTATAGAAGATGAAGGGTATATTGTACCTTTTGAAGAGAGTGCAGTATTGGAATTCATCGATGTAAGTGAAAATGACATCATACAAAATGCGAATTTGACGCTAGATGAGTTTGATATCGACCTCAAAGAGAGAGTGGGAATCATAGATATATCTACAAGTAATAAAATTGTCAAAGACCGTTTAGATGTACAAGAGACACTCTTCCCTACGAGTGAAGTACGAGAAGGGACAGAAGAGCATAAGTATGGTTCGTTTAAAAGTAATGAAGCTGCCAAAAAACTTGCAACTAGCATCGCCAAAATCATTAGAGATGAAAACGAAGAGATACTACAAGTGTATGGAAGCCAAAAGCTCAATGAATTTATTTATATGACTATCACAAAACTGGAATCAGAGAGAGACATTCCATTGCAAGCTCTTTTTGCTAAGAAGTATCATTTAAAAAGAGCTATATTGCTCAAACTTATCAAGTTAGTATCTGATTTTAAAATAGCAAGTTTTGATAAGCTGTTAGAAGTGAGTAGATTTTCTGTAGATACACAAAATATGGTGACTTTCACTTCTGATAATTATCATCCTAACATAGACAGCAGAAGTCATGAATTTAATAAACATAAGTATCGTTACGTAGATAAACTAGACTCAAAAGAAGAGTACGCGGTAGCTAAATATATAGATGAACAAGATGCTGTAATCACTTGGATAAAAAACATTGTCAAAGACCCACAAAACGCTTTTTGGTTGCAGACAGCTACTGGTAAGTTTTATCCAGATTTCATCATAAAACTTGCAAATGGTAAAACAGTGGTAGCTGAGTATAAAGGTAAGCATCTTAAAAATGATGACACTAAGCGGAAAGAAGAGATAGGTAAGTATTGGGCTAGTTTGTCAGAGGAGTGTGGCTTTTTGATGCTTTATAGTGATGATTATAAAGAGAAGTTGAGAGAGGTGATTTAAAGTTATGACCATCCAAGCCACCAAAAAACTACAAGACTTTATGGGCATCAAAGAGCAAGAAGTACCGAACAGTGAAGATGATATGAGTTTGTGGCATGGAAACATCTTTATGATAGGGCGTAGAAAGTGTTTGCTTTTGACGCATAATCAGAGTTATTATTCTGTTTTTATCTATGGAGTGACTAAAAAGCAGATGAAGGAACTACCTGTAATGGTAAAAAAGTTTTTACAAGAGCTACTACTTAGTGATGATTTTACCCTTGCACAAATAGTTAAAATGTCTAAAAGTGTAGAAAGCATAACCTATGCCAAAACATCCGACAGGAAAGTGCTAGGGGTTATGAATGACATGATCTTTATGCTCAAATACTACAACATGACAGAAGATGAACTTTCATTAGCCCATCGTCTCAATCATACACCCTATCATAAAAAAGAGTTTTACTATCCTGTAGATATGTTAAAAAGACTACTAACATAGAGAGTATGACAATATAGCATAGTATGCATCAATCATTTAGGGATTAAGTAGTTTATAATTATAATTAAACAGGTAAAGAAAAGTAAGTCAAATACCAAAAATAACAGGATAAAAAATGATCATCTACATACACGGTTTTGGAAGTTCAGGGCAAGGTACTAAAGCTAAACAATTTAGGGAGTATTTTGCGAGTATTGGGGAGCCATTTATCGCTCCATCACTCTCTTACGTGCCTGAACTCGCCATAAGTACACTTGAAGAGCTTATAAACACTTATGATGATGTCACATTCATGGGTTCTTCGCTTGGAGGGTACTATGGCATCTACTTGTCACAGAAATATGATGTGCGTTGTGTGCTCATCAACCCTTCTACTCAACCTACTGAAACACTCAGGGCTATCTCTGAAGAAGAAGGTACAGCTAAGAATTATTATGATGAGAGTCGTTTTGCTTGGTTGGAGTCTCATTTGCGTATGTTGGAACGTTATGTCGTGGAAGAAGTGACGACAGGGCAAACATCTTTTACTGTTACAAAAAGGAGATGAAACGCTAGACTACCGTAAAGCAGTGAAAAAGGTACCAAAGGCAACACTCGTACTTGAAGAGGGTGGCTCACATGCTTTTGATCACATAGAAAGACACTTTGAGTTGGTCAGGGACTTTTTACTCAGCTGAACGTTTTAATCCATCCTCTCTTTGATCCAATTTCGTATCATCATCAACTCTTCTTCTATGACAGAGTGGGGTTTTTCGTAGGTTTTGAAGTCTATATTGAAACCACCTTTTTGTAGGGTTTCTACCTGTGCTTTGGAGATGTTGTAAGGCAAGACGTCATCTTCTGTACCATGTGTGCATAACCATGGAGATGTTTTGGCATGTGGGTGCATCTCTTGGAGTAACAAGTCTGCATCATACACGTAGCCACTGACACAGATGTAACCTGCAAGCGCTTTCTCATACCGCGCACCAAACTCAAAAGTAAGCAATGAACCTTGAGAAAAACCAAACAAAAAGCTCTGTTTGGCATCAAACTCATCTTCAAAAAGTATGTCAAGACTTTCTGCAAGCAATCCTGAAGAGTACGCGATACCCTGTATCTGGTGAGGAGGCAAGTCGTACCAAGAGTAGCCACCAAAGTAGTCATAAGGCGCATTGAGTAGAAGGTAATTCATCTCTTCAAGATGTAAGTAGGGTGGTAAAAATGCAAACCCAGCAGCAGAGTCACCTCTGCCGTGTAAGATGATCATCAACTTTTTTGAGGGGGTTTGAGCCGGTATAAATGTATGTTCTAAAGGTATATTTTTCATATCGTGAAGTATACTTAATTTAGATAAACATTAGGCGTTTGACCATCTTTTAATCAGTTCAACACCCAATTCAAATGGGAGTTTTCCTTGGTTGCTAAGTTCTTCGACTATCTGTTGGAGTTTTTCGGTACTTAACGCAGCGTAGTTTTGTGTAGGCTTTTGCGTACTGGCAAATGATAGGCTTACACTAAGGAGTGTTAGAGCGATTATACGACGTAATACATTTTTCTTCATGGTTCTTTTCCTAATATCTAGTAATTCTATAGACATTATATACTATAACGATGATTAGAGGAAGATAAAAGTGATTAAAGTTTCATCACTTTTCGTTTTTAATGTGTATTGAGATACACTTTACATATGAATAAACAAATAAAAATCATCTGTATCTTAGGCTGTGGCTGGCTTGGAAAGGCACTTCAAGAGAAACTTGATACAAATAAATATAATACACGCTGTCTTGCAAGAGACATGAAACAAAATAACTACAATTGCGACACACTGGTCATCGCTATACCTCCTAGAGAGAATTACTTGGCAGTCCTAGAATATACTTTGACCCAGATAACCAAACCCACACAAGTGATACTGCTTAGTTCTATCTCATACTATGATAATAAAGCATTAGTCGTTGAGGGTGAGGGTCTGATTAAAAGACTTTGTAGGCATAGTGTTATCCTACGTTTAGGTGGACTGATGGGCTATGATCGTGTGGCAGGCAAATATACTGCAGGCAAGACCCTGGCTTTTGATGGAGGGACCAATTATGTACATAGAGATGATGTGGTGGGGATTATCGAAAGGGTAATATTTAAAAATATTACATCGGAGGTCTTTGATGTCGTAGCACCTATACAAAGTACTAAGAAACAGATCTTTAAACAAAATGCAAAAGTCTATGGATTTGAAGAGACACGATTTTTAAATGTTTATAAAGAAGGAAAAATACTCAATTCCAATAAGTTATGTGACACCCTAGACTATGTTTTTAAGTATGAGGATGTGCAAAAGTTTTGGAAATAAAAGTTTACTGAATAACCTGTTCGACTTGCTTTGCAATTTCTAATTCTTCATTAGTAGGGATGACCCATACTTTAATATGACTTTCACTGTGCTCAATAGACCTGGCGGAAGTAGAGGGATTTTGGTTTTTTTCTGTGTCTATCTTGAGTCTGATTGACTCTTCTAACCCTTGACAAACCATTGCTCTTACATGCACAGCATGTTCTCCTATGCCTCCAGTAAAGATGACGGCATCTACACGTCCAAGTACAACCGTATAAGCTCCAATATATTTACGGATACGGTCGGCATACATTTGCAAAGCTAGAAGACTAAGCGCATCACCGGCTTCTGCTTTTTTTGTGACTTCACGCATGTCGTTATGCCCACAGATGCCCTTGAGTCCACTCTGCTTGTTTAGAAGGGTGTCTATGGTTTTCATATCCATGTCACAATGTTCTTCAAGATAAGGCAATATAGCAGGGTCTATATCACCACAACGTGTTCCCATCATCAAACCTGCAAGAGGGGTCATCCCCATAGAGGTATCTATGCTTTTACCTGCACGTATGGCCGTAGCACTTGCACCGTTTCCTAAATGTAGCGTAATAAGATTTAGTGATCTGGATCCTATGCCCATCAGTAAGGATGCTTCTTTGGCAACAAACGCATGAGAAGTACCATGAAAACCATAGCGACGAATGTGTGACTCTTCATATAAATGATAAGGAAGAGCGTACAAATAGGCATGTGCGGGCATAGTCTGATGAAATGCGGTATCAAAAACAGCGACTTGAGAGATATGGGGATAATGACTATGTATGATCTCTATGGCCTCAAGACTTGCAGGGTTGTGCAGAGGAGCAAGAGGAATGAGTTCACGGATTTTTTCTATCACATCTGAGTTAATGCGTGTAGGCTGATGAAAACTACTTCCCCCATGTACCACACGATGCCCAATGCCATCAAGTGCCTCTATGGAAGCGACTATCTTTAACTCACTTAAAAGTGAAAAAATCTTTTTTAGCGCATCATGCTGAGTAAGAAGAGGGTCATTTTTGATGATACTTTTTCCTTGATACAATAACTCACAGTACCCTTGATCTTCACCAATACGATCTATATGTATCGTGACAATACTTTTGTGATTTACAAAATATTGGCATTTAAGAGAAGAGCTCCCTGCATTGAGAACAAGTACTTTCATTCATTTTCTTCTTGTGCCTGTATGGCAGTGATCGCAACGGTGTTGACGATGTCATCTACAAGGCACCCACGGCTAAGATCATTGATAGGTTTACGTAATCCTTGGAGTATGGGACCAATAGCCAAGGCACCCGTTGAGCGTTGTACTGCTTTATAGGTATTGTTACCAGTGTTAAGATCTGGAAAGATAAAGACGGTGGCATTACCGGCAACTTTACTGTTTGGAAGTTTTTGGTGCGCAACGTGAACATCAATGGCAGCATCGTACTGGATTGGTCCTTCTATAGGTAGATCTGGACGTAGGGATTGGGCAAGACGTGTGGCTTTACGTACCTTATCCACTTCAGGACCAGATCCTGACTCACCTGTAGAATAGGATAACATCGCTACATGGGGTTCAATTCCAAAATGTATGGCAGTATCAGCTGAGGAGATGGCGATTTGAGCCAATTCCTCAGCAGTGGGATCGAGATTGATCGCACAGTCTCCATAGACAAGTACTTTATGATCGAGACACATAAAAAAAATACTTGAAATAATAGAAAGTTTTGGTTTCTGTTTAATGATCTGTAGTGCAGGGCGAACGGTCTGCGTTGTGGTATGTACAGCACCGGAGACCATGCCATCTGCCATACCGAAATGTATCATCATAGTTGCAAAATAATTGATACTTATCATGGCATCTCTGGCTGTTTTAAGTGTTAAACCTTTCTCCTTGCGTAACTCATAAAATGCCTGTGAAAATGATTCTAAAAGAATAGGATCTGTGGGATCAACAATGGTTGCTCCGCTGACGTCTAACCCTAGCTGCAGACTTGTGCGTTCTATGAAGATCTTTCTCCCCAAGCAGTATAATATCCACCATATTTCTACGAAGTAGTATATCTGTAGCCCTGAGGATACGTTCATCAGTGCTTTCGGGCAAAAGAATTTTTTTACGTTGGAGTCTGGCCTGTTCAAAGAGTCTATATTGAAACATCATAGGGGTAATCATATCACTGGAGCTGGTATGAAAGCGTTCACTGAGCATTTGTTTGTTCACAGCTAGATCAAAAATACCTTTTGCAAGCGTAATTTGACGTGAATTTTCATAGGTTATTTTCACGATAATATTTTCAAGGGCAACAGCAGTTTTATAACTATCTAACTCAACACTCAAGATAGGTACAACAACTTCACTAAAACTCATGAGTAGATTCATGATAGATTTACTTGGAAGAATACCTCCACTGAGAATAATACCTGCAATGTTGGGATGGTTTTTGGCATAAAAAGAGATGAGTGATGCAGCAATAATGTCGATACGGTCACCTGGTACAATTACGAGATCACCATTTTTAATGTGTGTGAGATAATTTTCAATACCCATCGCAGCAATTTTGTTTCCTTGGACAAGATATTGGAGTTGCTCCGAATGACCCAAAATCATCTTTGCATTGAGTTGTTTTTGAATGAGATGCAGTGTTGGTGTGTTTAACTCAGTCACTTCTGGAAGGAGATAGATAAATTCATTTTTTTGATTTTCAAAATATTTTTTTAAATTTTCAAATATCATTGTGTCACATCGATTGATAAAAGTCGCTAACAGTGTACAGCCTTGCGAATGAACTGCTTCTTCTCTGATCTTGACTTCATTAGTGATCTCATCAAGTGATTTATTTTTTGCATTGATAATAGGGACAAAAGAGGTTCTGAGGTTTTTTGCTATATGAAGATTCATATCAAAATCGATCGTTGTAGCAAAAAGGCTGCGAGGGTAACCTAATATAAGGACAAAATCATACGATTTATGCAACACGTTTACTTTGTCTATTAACGCTTCATAAAGAGTATCCATTGAGCCATTTACATGCGCTTTGATGTACTTACTCACTGTAAACCCACAACATTGTGCATACGTCATATTCAATTCAAAGTGTTGAAGCATAAAATCGATATCAGATTCTTTACCTTGATCGGAAAGAATAGGATAAAAAAAAGCAACACGTCCATAGCGCGCTTTAAGCATTTCCATTAAACCAATAGCAATGATGAGACTACCGGCTCTGGATTGGGTGGGTGCGATATAGATACTTTTAAGATACATCTTTTCTCTTTTTATGTACGTAGATTAAAAATTATAACATCTTTTAAAAACTTTAGCACAGATACTAGATACTACAGACTTGATTACGTCCACTGTCTTTTGCTTCATATAATGCTGTATCTGCACGCTTAAGCAGTGAATGTATGTTCTTATCTTCATTATGTATGTAACTCAATCCTATACTCACCGTCACATTTACAATGTCATTATTGAGTAATATTTCATGTCTGGCGATATTTTTTCGTAATCTATCTGCTATAAAGAATGCATCTTCTTTATCTGTATTTGGCATGAGAATAGCAAACTCTTCTCCTCCTATTCTACCAATATAATCTATGGTTCGTGTATTTTCAATCATCAGTTTAGCAATAATCTTTATGACCTTATCACCCATATCATGACCATAGGTATCATTGATTTGTTTGAAAAAATCTATATCTACTATCAAACAAGTGAGTTTACTTTCATTGGAACTTGCTTCAATCATTTTTTCATCACAAATGTCAAAAAATGCTCTTCTGTTTAGCAATCCTGTCATGGTATCGGTAGAAGCTAAATATTGCAAATGTTTTTCCAGAGAGTCTTTTCTTGCAAGTTCTGCTTCAAGTTTTTTGTTGGCATAGTTTAATGCTTTTGTTTTTTCCGAAACGGCATGAAAGAGACGTGTACTTTCTGTTTTTTGTTGTTTTAAAAGTTCTTCTTGTGAGTCTAAGGACTCTTGACGTATCGTATTGATACGATAGGCAAGCAGGAGTGAGAATAAGATGATCTCAAAAATAGACCCTATCATTGCTGCATGGCTCATCACTATACTGTAGGGGAGTATCCCTAGAGCCAAAAGACTCAGTAAACTCATCCCGGATATATAAATAGATAGCGCGATGAGATATATTTTTGCTATTTTATGATTATTGTAGAGTGCCCAAAAAGCAACAACCAATAAAAAAGGAAGAAGAGGAGCTGCAGCCATATTCATAAAATGGAAACCTGCATGCATAGAGATGAGCATCCAAAGCAAACTAACGATACAAACTAGTATAAAAACATTAAGTATCGTATTGAGTATTTTAAAATATTTTTTTGTTTCTAAGATAGACTGGGAAAAGAGTATCAGGAGAATAAAGAAAATAGGAATGGTTATTTGTAATAAATCATAGGTTAATATATCTGAATAGGGAAGTAAAACCCCTCTATAGTTTGCAGCCCAAATAATAAATACAGTCACATATCCCATGTAATAAAGATACACTTTTTCATGTAAATAAAAGAAGATTATCAGATTGTAAAGCACAATAACAATAATGGCAGAAAAATAAGCAACATAAAGATATTTTTTGAGTTGCATATCATGCTTAAATTGCTCTTGTGTTTTGAGATGTATAGCCCCAAATACACTATATATGGAAGAGAGGTTTACATAAAGGTCTTTGGTTTCATAGGGTAAAAACGTAAGTGAGAATGAAGGGGTTGACTCTTTGATATCACGTTGGTTTACGGGAACTATGAGTCCATTTTTGATATGTTCTATGTGGTCAGTTTTGATATATAGGTCCATTTTTTTATGTATGATCTCTGTAAATTCCAGTACCATATCTTTTTTTTCATTGGTATGATTATGTACTGAAAAGTGAAACCAAAACTCATTTTCATTGTATCCAAATGATATGGCATTTGATACCTCTTTAGTAAAAGGAAGGTTGAGTACGTCATCAATGTGCAAAAGTTGTTCAGAACTGAGTTCAAGGTATTCCATCTTAAAATCAGTGTAAGCAGACACATTGTTTTTCAGTATGACTTGAGGTGAAGCAGCAAGTGTTAGTGGGATGATAGAGGAGATTAAAAATATGTATAGATATGTATAGATAGTTTTTTTCATTTATAGATATCTCCCCAAGATTGTCTATTGTCTCATTACATTGCTGAATAGTGTTTGATTATATCGTAAATAAGTTTAGAAATGATTTTTAATTTTAACTAAATCATCAAAGACTTCTTTTTTTGCAGAGGGGTTTCTTAGTAAATAATTTGGATGATAGGTAGGAATGATTGTATAACCATCTTTTGTGTGCGGTATGCCTCTTACTTTATCAATATCACTCGTATCGCCTGTCAGATAGTGATAGGCCATCTCTCCTAATGCTACAATGATCGTCGGCCTTACTAGGCTTATCTCTTTCAGTAGGTAAGGATGACAGGTATGTGCAAATGTGGGTGAGGGTGATTGTGAATCTAAGGCTCTACATTTGAGTATATTGGTGATGTAGACATCCTCTCTTTTGAGATGAAGTACATTCTCTATCATCTTTGTGAGCAGTTCTCCTGAACGTCCTGTAAAGACTTTGCCCGTACTGTCATCACTGGCACTGGGTACATCACCGACAAACATAAGTTTGGCATGGATGTTTCCTTCCCCAAAAACCACTTTTTGTCTGCTTTTAGAAAGATCGCACAAGTGGCATTCTGTGGCTTGTTTTTTTAAAGACTCCAGTGTATTTGGCAACTTCAAGTTTGGTTCTTTCTCTTTGTAGGGAGTAAGAGAAGTATACTTGTAGCCCAATTGTTTGAGTTGATAAAGTTGTTTGAGTAAGAGAACATTTTTGAGGTTTTTCATGGGAGTATTATACTCCCCCAAGTCTTAAGAGTTTCTCTTAAAGACAATTTCCTGTTTCGATGTAATGTAGTGCTGTTTTTAACATCGTTTCATTTTCATCACCCATGATGCGAGTGATGTCATCTTGGGCTCTGCAAGTCACATCAATGCCGTCAAATTCCGTTGTCTCACCTGTATTATTGCGAACAACAAAATTGATGAGAAAATAGATGTTATCGCCATATTCACGACCCTGCATCCCCACAGGCTTACCATGACTGTCATCACCTATAGTGATAACATTGTCACTCCCAAGATAGGGGACTAAAGCATTGATGACCGCTTCACTCGCAGAAGCAGAATTTTGAGTGGTAAGAAAGATGACACGTTTCAGAGTGAGTTCATTACCATCTTGTACATCCAAGTCTTCGAATGTGTAACTTGCATTTTTATGTTGATAGTTGGTATTCCAGTCAAGGTACATGTGCCTTTGACCGGCATAGGCATTGCTGATGTTATCTAGCAGGGCACTGGCAGTTGCTACAGATCCGCCCCCATTGTAACGCATATCTATGACAAGTTCATCTATCTTTTCATCATGAAAGGTATCAAATATAGTCTCAAACTCAGCAACAGAACTTTCAGTAAATGAGTCATAACGTAAATAACCTACTTTTTGTGTTCCCTGGGGTATGATTTTACCCAGGGATACATGAAATGTATATTCAGTTGGTGTGACAGTGACATCTACTTGGTTTTCATTTCTTAGTACCGTAAAGGTAGTTGGTACATTGAGGTTTTGATTTGCTTGAACTATGAGCGTGCTATTGACAGGTTCTCCATTTATCTCCAAGATTTGGTCACCCCTAAGAAGCAAACCATAAGCTGGTGCATTGATACGGACAAGATAGATGACGTACTCTGAAGTATGTCCAAACCCAAACCCTGCGGTTTTTTGATTGGCATTATCTTCATACGCTTGTTGTGTCATAATAAAACTCCACTTATCCGGTGGGTTGATCCGCAATGCATTGATCATATCTTGAAGTTCTGTAAACTGTTCATAGTCTACATTGGATGCGACCTGGTCATACCACAGGTATTCAGTCAAAAACAGATCATGTACAAACTCTTTCTCTGTTAGAGAGTTAGAACCACATGCAGTGAAAAAGAGTGAGAGTGAGAAAAAAAGGGAGAAGAAATTTTTATACGACATGTGTATTCCTTTTATACATCCTCTAAAAGCATAGGCGTTCCAAATGCTTTTAAGTTAGCATTGGCTGTTGCAAAATAGCTTTCCCACAATGATGAAGAATTATTATATCCAAAAATATTTTCTATAGTAATAGTTTGAAAAAATCATTATTGTTATTAATATTTTTTGTTGTGTTACTGGTGCTTGCTAAAATGGCTTACAATAAATATTGTGAGTCCAAGCCTGAAGGATGTGAAAAAGTGAAGAGAGATCATGAAAAAGATGGTTTACCCAAAGAGGATATAGATTGGTAGCTAGAGAAAAAGTTTCTCTAGCAAGCAGAATTAGTTTACTTCAACTACTTTTTCAGTACCTTCCCAGATACCATGTTTAGTACAGTAACCATGTGCAACAAGGTTAAGTTTTTTACCTGTTGGGATGATTGTAAATGTTGTTGTATTGTGCGCTTTTGTGTTTCCAAGAGTTCCTGGAACGTAAGAAGCTTTTGCAAGTTGTACATCACCATTAAAAAGTGTTACTGACTCGATGAAGTGATCAAAATCATCTGGATGAGTGTATTCGTTACCCATTTTTACTGTTACTTCAAATGGCTCACCAGCAGTTGCAGTTTCAGCACAGTGGATAAATGGTGAATGTCTGTCGATAAGGTCTTTTTTTGCTTCTCTGTCTATTTCTGAGATGTCTACGTATTTGTTAATTTTTGGCATTTTGGTTCCTTAATATTATTTTTGTAGTGGAATTATATCACAAGTAAAATTAATTAGGATAAATTTAGTCTTATTTATCTAAATTTAATTGTATCGGCCAAAATAAAAGTCAAATAAAATATGGATAGAGTAGTTTGCCGCATAGTCATACTGCTTATGAAAGTTCACACTAGGACGGACTTCATAGTAAAACCATTTACGCCATATGTTCTCTCTCCAGGAAAATGAGGTAGCATAGTCATGTATCCCACTATAAGTTTTGTACTCTAGCATAGGTGTACTTGAATCTACTCTATATTTATACTCTGTATTACCAAAGAATGTTTGAGAAAACGAAAGACCTCTATCATCTTTTGGACTCCAATAATACATAAGAGAAAGAGCATAGTCCATACCAGATACATCCTCTTGGGTTTTTCTATGTAATTGTAATCTAAAGAGTGAAAGTTCATCAAATTCTCTGTCAAAATATATATTTGTCTCTTCTTCAAACTTATCATCAGTAGAATATTTCAATATTTGTACAGGATCAATAGACCAGTTATTTACTTGGGTATGCATATTGAACCTTGCACCCACAAATGGGTCAATTCCTCTGATACCAAGAGAATATCTTGAAAATATTCCATATTTTTCAGGGGAAAAATAGTGTACACCAATTTGGGGAGAAGATACTTTATTATTAGAATCGTCTTGAAGTATATTCCCTACATTGTCTTCCGTCATATCATTTACAAAGATCTTTAAGTGGTTCTTGCTTCTACTAAATGGTATCTGTGCGCTGAGTCTCAAATTAAAATCATTAGGCCCTTTTGTCTCGAATGTACTTCCCAGACGAACACGTATAAAGGTGTTTTCAGTTTCATTAAAATACTTATCACTTTGAAAAAAGGTATCTACCTTGTGTATTTTATTTTTTAAACTAGTATCCGTTATATCTAGTGATTTAGTAGTACAATAGCTACAATTGTTATCTGTATGTCCTAGCCATTTTCCAATAGTTCTATCTATTGTCTCTGACCAATCCATGATTGTCTCAGAAAGTTGTGCATGGGTATCATCGATATAACTCGATTCATTGTTTTCATGAGTATGACTATTTGCAGGAGACAAAGAAGAGAGTAAAGATAAGAGTGCAATCGTTCTAAAAATTGTCATTTGTATGACCTTTAAGTTAATTGCATGAGTGCATCATGCATGTCAAAATAAGCGATGAAAAACTCAAACATCACTCTCCAAAAGATCTCCATGCAGAGGAAACAAAAGAAAAATAAACCATAGACAATAAGCCGCTGCTTTTGAGTAGTAGTCTTATGGAGGGTTTGTTTAACGTTTACAGACAATTCAGGGAAATAGACTTTTTTGATCCACGATGCCAAAGCCCAACTCACCAGAGGAATGAGTATAGCACCAATATAATAGAAGACTAGAAGAAGTGTAGGTGTGATAAATGTCTGAAATGTCAAAAAGTCTTTCATTTGCATCCTTTATATCTAAGTATACACTAGCTATAGTTTTGTTATCTCTTAAATTCTTAGATAACATTTACTTTATGACTTCAAATGGTACGAGGTCACTTGCATTGCGTTCATTTTTTGTATCATCTTCACAACAGTTTAAAACAGATTTTTCAGGATTTTCTATGAAGTCATACCCTCTATAGATCGTATAAATACCAAACAAAACAACAATGATTGCTGCCAGATTCATCATGTTTTTTCGTAAGCTTCCTTTGTTAAGCAGTTGTGTAAAGAAGCCCAGACTAAAAAGAGCAGGTATGGTACTTAGACCAAAGATGAACATCACCAGTGCTCCCCAAAGAGGACTTCCTGTACTTGCAGCGGTTACTGCAAAGAAGTAGACCAGACCACAAGGAAGAAGACCATTAAGAAGTCCTAAGATGTAAAAACTGTAGAGTGACTTGGAGCGTAGAACTTGACGAAAAACATTCTGATACCATTTGGTTTGAGAAAAAGAGTGTTCCAGTTTGGTTAAAAAATCCAAGTTTCCCCAAAAGTGACAATCCTGCCAATATCATAAAAATACCTGCGACTATGGTCAGTGCGGCTGTAGCGTAACCGTTAAACTGTGCCACACCACCGATGGCTCCAAATATAGCTCCTAACATCACATAGGTAGTGATACGTCCAAAAGAGTAGGAAAGATGTGCAAGCCCTTGCATGAGGTTTGACCATTTATTGTCTATCTTTGCAGAGCTATAGGCGATAACAATGCCTCCACACATACCTATGCAGTGTCCAAAAGCACCTAAAAAAGCGATGCTCGCAATTGTCCATAGATCAATACTTTCCATCTATTGTCCCAGTAACTTTTTTCTGATTTTTGGATTACCTAAATGTTTCACCTCTGAGACATACGAAGTTGCATTTGCATTAAAATCTATGCTTCCTTCTAGTTTGTTCTTCTCTTGCACCAAAACCATAATGCATTTCAGTTTCGTCTGTTCTTCCATACCATGCTTTTTTTGCATCTATCCATTGTTTGGTATCTATGGTGTATATCCATATTTTTGCACTTTGCTTTAAAGGCTTTGATCTTGCAGCCATAAGTACCATACAGGCAGGATCATCAAAAAACCATGTGTTGCCATCTGGGGAGACTACCTGCAGGCTGTTTCTTTTCGTGGTGATGAGCATCTTACAGTAAGGATCATTGGTAAAATTTACCTTCAGTGGTAAGGGCTTCCATTTTTGTATTGCCTTTGACGATGGCGTAACAGGTTGGTCATTTTTTGCCATCAGAGACAAAGACCACAGCAATAATACTCAGTATCACAAGGATGATAAGCAACGGTAAAAGTTTCTTCATCATAATAATACTCCATTTCTAAAATAGTAAACAGCCACATAGGCTGTGCATAATAACACAAACAAGCTAAGTAAAACAGTGACTCTCATTTGTGATCTTTGCTTCTGAGTTTTGCCCCAGCCAAAGTGTTGTGACGGCATCACTTACACCCATGTAGGTTCCCATAAAAAGTGATGCCCATAAAACATAGCCCACATAGTGATACTCAGCCTGTAACATACAAAAAGGACATTTATGTGTAGGAAGTTGATAGATATAGGTACCAAAGAAATAGACTACTGCGTAGTAAGCAATGTAGACAAAAAGTATATTTGCAACTATATAAAGGAGTGTCTGATCCTCTTTTAAGGGTCAAGAGTACTAAAACATAAAGCAAGATAAAACAGGACCAACAAGCATAGGAATATTGAGTCCAAAGGGCAAGGGATTCGCACCTTCAAGTTGTCCAAAAAGTGCAGAACAACAACTCACGGGCAAGTGTGTATCTATGTTCGAAAAGTAGCTAAAGTCCAGCCCTAATTCTAGCATGATAAGAGAAAAATATAAAACTAAACAGCCATGACTTCTGTTTGAACCATTGATGATTTTTTGTATGACATGTCATAGTAGTGTACATAGAGCCAAAGGGTCAAGAAAAAGAAGATAGCATAGTTTTAATATTAATAAGGTATGAACCGTATTCATTTGCACGTTATGACACCTGCACCACACATGGCACCAGGGACTAACAAAGACAAGGCATCAATACTAAAAATAAAATAGACGATGAGAATAAACTTCATAGCAAAGACAAAAAGAATGATGGTAGTGACTAGATACGCCTGTCTTTCTAAAGCAAACTGATAATGGTGTAAAACTCTCAAAATCCCACTTTAAGTAAAACTTTTAATGAGACGACAAATGCTACAAAAAGCAGGACAAAAAGTGTTGATTCACTGAAAGTAAAAACACAATGACCTGATTTGAGAGAAGTACTTCATTCATGCAATGCAACTTTAACTATCTTGCCATCTACCATAGGTATGATGGTACTTTCAAAATCTAATTTATCAAACAAGAGGATCATGTGTGGCGATGACTATCGTTTTACCCATGCTGTGTAACTCTTTAAGGATATCGATGAACAAAAGTGAATTGTCTCTGTCAAGGTTGGCAGTAGGTTCATCACAAAGAATGATGTTCGGATTAGCCACCAACGCTCTAGCAATGGCAGTACGCTGTTTCTCTCCACCTGAGAGTCTACTCGCTAGTGACTTCTTTTTATGATTTATATTTGCAAGTTTTAGTGCATCATCTACTTTTTCATGGATCTCTTTCATACTTTAATCCAGAAGGTATGAGAGGTATAGTAACATTTTCACTTCACTGAAAGATGCTCAAAAAGATTAAAATGCTGAAAGATCATGCCTATCTTTTTGGCACGAAGTTCAGACGCAAAGAGGTCTGGCAGTTTAGAGATGGGTTCACCTTCTATGAGTACTTTTCCTGCACTGGGTTTATCAAGTCCTGCGATGAGAGAGAGAAGGGTGGTTTTACCAGCTACCACTCACACCTTTGAGTACAACACACTCACCTTGCATGTATATTTAGGTTGATGTCTTTTAGTACAGGCACTTCATTACCTGCATGGTGAAATGTTCTATAGAGGTTTTCTATTTGTATCATCATATCTTGTCCATCATAGCATGGCCTCTTTCGGGTCAGTCACAGAAACTCTTCCATACAGGTATCAAGACCGCAGCTATGAAAGGCAAAGCATAGATAAGAAAAATGGAAGTAAGTACTGAAAAATCAAGTACAGGTACAAAAGAGACTGTGTTTTGTAAGTTTTGACCCCCTAAAAAGATCTCTCTAAGTAAAGGTGCCCCAAACATAAAAACATACACATAAGCAACAAAGACACCTAAGATAAATGAAACAAAGACCACAATCACAGTGTTTCCATAAACTTAAATTTCAACACATCATTAATACTCCATCCCAAAGCCCTAAGTAAACCTATATGTCGTCTTTCTGTTGAATAGACCATACTGTACCGTTGGTAGAGTATCAGAGCAAAGGTAGCCAAGCACGATCAAGAAAAAGTATGAGAAACACACCCGCCTTTATAGTTATAGAGGTTTTCATACGATTTTTGTACCTCTTTTTTATTGACCACGTGAATGTCATAGTGTAATGCAGAGAGCTTTGTCGGTCATCATGTCCCACTCATCAGGGTTTGGTACATTAAAGATTATATCTGAGACTTCTTCTTCACCATAGCCTAAGTATCTTACGTGCCAAATCTATGGGCATGACCATCATGTCATTGGCTATGAGATTAGCTTGTGAGGGGAGGGTTTTAAAGATATTTACTTTTTCAAACTCACCTTTAGGGGTTAAGAAATTGTAGGCATCATTATAAAAGTGTGCTTCAAGATAGGCCTTTACACCTTCACCTACCAACATTTGATTACCCTCAAAAAAGGATCTTAATATCTGTTGTGTCTATAAGTTTTTGAAGTTTTGATGACTTTGTTCTTCAAGAAAGTCCACACCCACGATGAGAAAAGACTTTCCTTTAGGCTTCAAAAAAGTAACGTCCATAGACTCTAGAGTCGACTTTACTCACACCATAGATATCTAGAAGTTCATCTCCCCATGCCATAGGAGTAGGAATAGCATGTCCCACCTTGTACACGCGAAACTACAAAATCAGGTTGTACTTTTAATGTCTCTTCCAAAGAAAAACGTATGGAAGAAGAGATGAAAAGTACCGAAGCAGAGTAAAAAAAGTATCATCACCGATATGACGATGACAGATAGATGTTTACTTCGTTCTTTAAAGAGCTGTAGAGTAAGAAAGTGCCAAAAAGCATTAGCGTTCATAGACAAAGTCCATTCTGCCTAAGTGCTGGCATTTCAGGGTAGGTCGTATTATAGATAGATTCATCATAACTTACACTTAAAGAGAGTGAAGACATATGTGTAAGTTGTGTGAGTGTTTGCATGGTTTGTGAGTGTTTTTCATAAGGAAAAAGCAGAAAGTGTAAGCCCATAGAAAAAACCATAAGTACCAACAGTAGCACAAGTGATACAAAAGGTTTTATCAAACGTTTTTCCTATATCATTATTCGTTATATTCTATCCCATCAAGCCCCATAACAAGCTTGGGAGTGATGTCATCAAAACTGATGATCTTCTCACCTCTATGGTCATTCATAAAGTTTTGTGCTGCATCTTTGGTAAGAAAAGGGATGAGTTCATTACCCATAGGACCATACACATCTGAACCTATAACATAAAATGCCTGGTTTGCATCTATGGCTTGAAGTGTATAAAAGTCTGTGACTTCTATGTTATTTATCTTGTTTCTGTCATACGGAAAATCTACATCAAAGATGTAAAACTTCATCATATCTTTGACGCCATCAAAATAGTGTTTTTTTGTATTCTACTTCTATAAGTGCAGCCCATTTAGGATACTTCGCCACAAACATACCGCATACAGGACATTTGACCTCTTTAGGTACATCATTTGACCTTTAACATTTGATAGTGCTCTTAGACTGAACCTGCCATAAGAAAGTATGCCAATGGCTTCTTTATTTCTGCTTATTGAGTGCTACACAAGGTTTTATCGTTTCTATCTGTTGAAGGATCTCATCAAGTTTTTTACTTTTGATTTGAGAAAGTTTATTTTCATCACACAGTTTTAACGCTATCTTTTCACCTTTTTGAACAAGTTTGGCATACTTTGAAGGTGAGATACCTTCTGCATAAACCAAACCCAATAGTAAAAAAAGCTGTGAGAAAAAACCGTAGCATGACTTAGACCTTATTTGTTACGTAATTTTAGGTAAAGACCTATGGCTTGAAGTTGCTTTGCCTTTAATGTCACCACAAGGTTTTTGCGTTGTTAAGTATGTTTTTGCTTCAGCAACACTTGTAAAGTTTGCATCAATAGGTGTACACATTTTGTTATACATCATTTCACCTTTTTTGCAGCCATCATGCCTGTTTTTTATGCAACCATAGCACTTTCCTTGTCAAGTGTACTTTTTACAGAATCTAAAACAGCATAAAATGTCATCACTTTTCCACCAAATTCTTTAGCAAATTTTTCAGCATCAGCTTTGTTGCCAAAAGCATATTTACTGGTCATACTCATAGTACCAGGTTTAGAACTACCAAAAACATACCATGCTTTTATAACATCTATAAATTTTAAAGTAGTATTGTCAACCACTTTGATGTCTGTCACTTTACCTCTTGCTCATCAGCCATAGTCTCAGCCAAACAGTGGATAGAACAGTACTGCTCACTCTTTCCATCTACATGTGCTGCATGATTTGTCTTATAGAACATTGGCTAGTGTCATCCCGCATTTAGGACAATACATTTTGTCTTCACCCTCTTGGAGTATCACCGCTTTGTCTGGAGAAACAGCTTGAAAACGTATAGGCATTTTTTTACCCATTGCTTGTTCTTGTTTCATCTCTTCCTGCAAACCCATTTGAACTCACCATCACCAATGCGTTATGAGCATTAACATTTTTTTCATAATTACATCCTTTAATTTTATTGTATTATATTATAGTTTTTATGTTAAATTTGTGTTAATTGGGTTAAAGAAAACTTTTTTGTTTATTGGAGTAGAAAAAACATTCCCATCAAAAGATGGGAACACTGGAGAGATTTAAGAAGCTTCCGTATAAAGATGTTTTGCTTTTTGTACGTGGAAGTTAAGACCTATCTCTTTTTCTGTACATCCAAGAGCAAGCGCTACCATCTGTGGCATGTGTAGTACAGGAAGTTCTACATCACGACCCATGACTTTACCTATGCTGTCTTGGTAGGTATCCATTTTGAGGTGACAAAGTGGACATGGTGTGACCATGAGGTCAGCATTGTTGTCTATAGCATCGAGTAGGGCATTACCGGCAAGTACTTCAGAAGTATGATTTGCTTGAAGCTCTACGTGGAAACCACAACATTTGTTTTTACTCTCATAGTTTACAGGGTTACCTTCAAGTGCAGCGATAAGACGGTCAAGTGAGTTAGGATTGTATGGGTTTTCATGTCCGTTTGCATCTTCATGTAACTCAGAAGGTCTGATGTTATGACAACCATAGAATGGAGCGATGTTTAAGTGGCTAAGCGGTACAGTCACTTTATCTTTTACCTTGTCTAAACCATACTCATCTATGATGGCATAAAGGAAGTGTTTGATCTCTGAAGTACCTTTGTACTCCAGTCCAACTTCTGCCAGTTTTTCGTTGACTCTGGCTTTAAGCTCAGGGTCTTTGTCCAATGCATGTTTTGTCATAGCAGAGTTAACTGACAGGTATTACAGATAGTGATCATCGTAAGACCTAGCTTTTCTGCATAACAAATGTTTCTGGCATTAAGTACGTGTGCTAAAAACTCATCAAAATCTTGTAAAGGTGACTAGCACCACAACATGATGCTTCTTCCAAGTATAGTGATTTTGATACCTAATTTATCAGCTACGGCAAGTGTAGATGATAAAAGTTCAGGTGTAGACTGCTTAGCAGTACACCCTGTAAATAATGCATAGTGTAATTGTTCGCTCATCTTTTTCTCCTTACAGCTTGTTTGTTTGTGAAATTTCGATAAGTTTTTGAACTTCATCTAGATTTTTGATCTTAGGAATACTGTTAATAAACGGTATACCTGAATGCCAGTGGATCTTTCCTGCTTTCATCATCTTCAATGCAGTTCCTAAGTGTTTGTACATACCAAGATAACCCTCAGAATAGGTCACGATATCTGCTTCATCAAGGTAACCTGTTTTCTTCATACCTCTTAGGAAACCTTCAGCGTGACGTGTTGCTACATTGACTTTCAGCGACACCACGTACAAACTGCAGGTTATGAAGTTTACCGATCTTTTCAATAGGGTTAATCTCTTTTGGACATGCTTCTGCACATTCAAAACATTTCACACAGTCCCAAACACCTGAACCCATCTCTGCTGTGATCGCAAGTCTTTCATCACCGGCTTTATCTCTTGTATCTACGGTAAATCTGTACGCAGCATTAAGTGCAGCAGGTCCAAGGAAAGCATCATTTACTTCAAGTGCAGGACAAGAGTAGTGACATGCACCACACTGTATACAAAGATCAGAGTCTAAGAAGTTGTTAAACTCTGCGATGCTTTGTTTACTTTCATGTTCTGGACGAGGGTCAACATCTGGTAACAACATATGGTTTGACTGCTGCATGTTTTGCCCAGAAGTCAGACTTGTCTATGATCATATCTTTGATGGCACGTTTTGTATGAACTTGGCTCTAAGAGTAATCTCATTATCAAAAAGGTCTAGAAGTTCGATGGCATTTTGTTTACATGCAAGTGTTGCTTTGCCATTTACTTTGATAGCACAGGCCCCACAGATACCGTGACGACATGAACGACGGTAAGAAAAACTTCCATCATGCTCCCACTTGATACGGTTCATAAGGTCAAGGATAAGCTCATCTTTTCCTACTTCCATCTCATAATTTTTATAATATGGAAGGTAGTCTGTCTCAGCATTAAATCTAAAAGCTCTTATCGTTACTTTACGTGTTTCACTTAATTTTACTTCACTCATCATGACCTCCTTAGTATTTTCTTTCCATTGGTTCAAACTTACCTTGAACAACTTCACCCCATTCTGTACGACATTATAGTCTTTGTCCATATAGTGCGTAAGTATGCTTCATAAACTTTTCATCATTTCTAGTAGGGAAGTCTTCACGGTAGTGACCACCACGACTCTCTTCACGTTCAAGTGCACCTACAACCACAATCTTTGAAGACTCTATCATATGTCCAAGCTCTATGGCTTCTTGAAGGTCAGTGTTAAAGGTGTTTGACTTGTCATCAATACGTATATTTTTAAATCTTACCAAGTAAGTCATCTATGACTGCAAGTTGTCTCTCTAGTGATTCTTTTGTTCTAAATACACCTGCATCTGCTGTCATACCATTTTGAAGTTCTACTCTTAGTCCTGGTATACTTTCATACACCGTTTGATGTTTTGATCGCTATGCATCTCAGTGACAAATCTGTCTGCATCTGAGACACTCGCTTTACGCAGTGTGATACCTTCATCAATGGCTTTGATCATATTTTCACCCGCATGTCTACCAAAAAGCATCGCTTCAAGTACTGAGTTTGCACCCAGACGGTTAGCGCCATGTACAGAAACACAGGCACATTCACCCGCAGCATAGAAACCTTCTACCAATCTCACGTTGGCGTTTTACGTACTTGACAGTTAATGTTCGTAGGTATCCCACCCATAGAGTAGTGTGCCGTAGCAGAGATGTGTATTGGCTTCTTTAAGCATATCTTGCCCTTGGAACGCAATGGCAAGTTCACGAAGTTCAGGCAGACGTGTTAAGATGATCTCAGGGTCAAGTGTGTCAGGTCAAGGTTCACTGACTGACCATCTTTACCTACACCACGTCCTTGACGTACTTCTTCCATAATGGCACGAGCATACAACGTCACGTGAAGCAAGTTCCATCGCAGTTGGTGCATACTTCGTCCATAAAACGTTCACCTTCAGAGTTAAACAGACGTCCACCTTCACCACGTGCAGCTTCAGAGATAAGTACGCCTGAACCACCAAGTCCACTTGGGTGGAACTGTACAAATTCCATATCTTCAAGTGGTAAGCCATGACGTGCAACAATAGAGAGTGAATCTCCTGTATTTGCATGGGCATTTGAGTTAAATCTAAAGAGTCTACCGTTTCCACCTGTGGCAAACATCGATACTTTAGCGTTAAAGATAGCAACTTCAGAGTTTTTAATGTTATACGCAACTACACCAGATACTTTACCGTCTTCATAGATGAGATCACCCGCATACCATTCATCATAGACTTCGATACCTGCACGGTCTGCTTGTTCATAGATGGTTTGAAGAAGTGTTAAACCCGTTCTGTCTTTTGCATAACATGCACGAGGCTGTGACTGTCCGCCAAAAGGTCTGATGGCAATGTCACCTTCCTTGTCACGAGAGAACACAGCTCCCATACGCTCTGCCCATCTAATAGTCTCAGGGGCTTTGGTACACATAAGTTCCACACAGTCTTGGTCTGCAAGGTAGTCAGAACCTTTCACTGTGTCAAACTCGTGAAGTTCAGTAGAGTCATCTTTGCCAAGGGCAGCATTTATACCACCTTGCGCAGCCCCAGAATGAGAACGTAGTGGGTGAAGTTTTGTGATAACAGCAGTTTTTTTGCCTGCTTCAGTGAGTTCTTTGGCCGCAGCTAAACCTGCAAGTCCTGAACCAACGATAACAGCGTCATATTCGTAGATTTTTATTTCTGAGTTGTCGCTCATAATGTGTATATCCTTATGTCATAATGCATTTATTATATCTATTTAAGAATTAATTTTGCTTATAACGAGGCGTTTTTACACTTATCAATGCGCTCAAATGATACGTTTTAACGCACCTTTTGAGTAAGTTGTTTTTATGCTTCTGTTTTACTAAGTTGTGCTACAAAGTCCTCAGCACAGATAAGTTCCAAACCTAACATCTTTCTTCCTATGGTTTTTTCTATGTTTTTAAAGTACTTTGAGATCATTTCATATTTGTCTATATTCTCTACCACAAGCACTTCTGCACCAGCATCATAGGCATCCAATAGAACAGCACCTGCTTTTCTAAAAGCTAAGTCTTTGTTGTCTTCGATGAGCGTAAGACCGCAAAGTTTTTTATACTTCGAGAAAGACACAGTCTTTATCTCCATCTCTTCAAGGAGTGTTTCCATGGCATTATCTGTACTTGTGCCTTTATAGTACGCGATGTTTTTTTCCAGAAGATTCTCTATAGTCACAGTCTTGAATGTGCGGTTTTCGACAGGTTTTTCTACCACTTCTTCTTTCTTAAATAACTTAATCATTAGTAAAGAGAAGAGTGAAGGTTCATCTTCTGGGCGTGCTAAGTGTTTAAGTGCACTAATCTCTTCATGGTGGTTTTGAGGATCAAAGAAGTTATTTTCATACTCACAGTCAAACAGCCCAGAGTACGCTGAAGTGATGGCTTCAAGGATGGCATCTTGATGTTCCGTTCCTTCTTTTATTATCTTGTGTGCAGTAAGCAGTACCGCATCACCGATGTAACCACGCTCATACAAAGAGGTCTCAGAAGCATAGTGAACCGCATAGAGGCTCTTAAAGTACTTTTTGTCTGATTCTGTGGCGTATGGAGCGATGTGTTCAAAACTTTGCATGAAGTCATCATCATTGATGATAAGACCGTGTTTTGTGCGGTAACGGCTTACTGGGTCTATCTGTAGTTCTGTACCCAGTCTTTCTACGATAGCTGATACGAGGGTGTCCTCTTCCATCACTAAACCATTGACTTTAAACACAAGATTGAGTTCTGGGTAGGTAAACATGTCATTTTGGGCTTCTATGGCTTTGAGTATGTCTTTGGCTGTTGCATCTTCAGCGATGTCCAGGGTGAAGTTTTTATAGTAAGGAAGGTAATCTGTTTTTGCATTAAAAAAGAATGCTCTCACTGTAAGTTTGTATGACATATTGTTCTCCATCCTGTTTGTTGATTATTTTGAAGCTTTTGTTCCTGTGAGTATAGCTTATGCAACTGATAAATCTAAACTTTGTCTCTACTAAAGTAAAAACGACTTAAGTATGTTACAATTTCCACCATGAAAAAAAATGTAGATAAAGAACAATACCTTATTAATGCTCTAAGCTCCAAGCATATAGGTGATGATGCTGCCGTGATAGGCGACACACTCTATAGTATGGATGCTTTCTTTGAAGATGTGCATTATAAACGCGCGTGGATGACTATGACACAAATAGGGCGTAAAGCCATGCTTGTAAATCTCTCAGATGCCATTGCCATGAATGCACAGCCACAGTATGCACTTGTGACTGTTTCTATCCCCTCAGACTTAACGTTGGTAGAGATAGACGAACTCACAAAAAGCCTTGAAGAGACAGCCAAAGAGTATGGCTGTGAAATCATCGGTGGTGACACTATTGGAGGAGACAAGTTACATCTTTCTATCACCATCATCTCTAAGAGTGATAAACCTTTACTCAGGACTGGACTAAAAGAGGGTGACTTGCTGGCTTACACTGGAGTGTTAGGTGGAAGTAAGAAAGATTTGAATGCATTGTTTAGAGGAGAAAAGGTTAGTGCAGACTCACGCTTTTACAACCCTACACTAAGAGCAGCATTTATAGAGAAAACCAGAGACTATTTACGTACAGGTATGGACATATCAGATGGTCTCTACTGTGATACCAACAAACTACTGGATATTAATAAATATGGATTTACACCCATTGAAACTATTGACGATACAGTAGGGTTGAGTGGTGAAGAGTATGAAATGTTGGTTTCTTTTAGCTCAGAAAATTTAGAAGCGGTAAAAGGCATAGCCAAAGAGACCAATACTCCTTTGACCGTGTATGCTAAAGTAGCTCAAAATGACACTCGTTTCACATGTAAAAGTCATCACTTTTAGTGGTATAATCATAAGGGTTTTTACGCCTCACGTTTTGGTCTTGTACGGCATGCCATAGGAGCAGGGTACGCACGATCTACCGCAATCTTTTGCGCTCTTTGACTAAGTACCGTTTCGTCTAAGTCTAAAGACTGTGCAAAAGTACGTTGACCTAAGACATGAGACTCTAGGTAACCTAACGCTACAAACTGTGCTGCTATGGCATCTATCATGCCAAGTACGGAAGAGACCTTCACTATTTCACACCGAGCATAACGCTCACGAGGAAAAGAGACTTCGGCCACACGTAAAGTAGGGTCATCTCCGGGGATTTGCTGTGCCCCAAAAAGAGGTTTACTTCCTACTTGTCGCCGTAGCAAAAGAGGGAATATACTGGGAAAGGTGCTCAATGGCAGCTTTTGTACGTGCTGTAGTTTCTTCTTCTGTCCATGACTTTTCTATCTTGTCTAGGAAGTCTTGCCCTAATCTGGGTTGACAGCTGACAAGTGAATTGGACACAAGTCCATCTTCATAAAGTGTAATATCATTGGTCATGCCATGCAGTTGAAAATAACCGCCAGGATAAGGCGTAAACTGTCCCATACCTTGTGGAGTACCTCGTTCTCCATGAAAAACAACTTCAGGGAATTGTATCGTGTCATACCCCTCCCAGTGACTGACATAGGCTGCTTTAAACTCTACCATAGATTTACAAGGTGCTCCAAGCAGATCATCTATCTTACCTGTTCTAAAACCTGCGGCATTAATAAGAAAGTCAAAAGATTCTGTATGGCTGATGTCATCCTTGACATAAGAGATATTCCAGCCTTCTGTTTCAAAGTGTTGCTGTACATTGTAAACGATGCTGTTTGTGTACAACGATACGTTGTCCAATGCCTCAAGCATCAACTCCGCACCAGCAGCAAGTCTAAAAAGATTTAGACCATACTCTTGCACCATAATGAGAGGAAATTGTACTTTATCCAAGTCTATATTTTTAGCGACGGGTATCATCCACTCATCAGAAGTGTGCGGTGTTTTAACCAACGGTTTTTCTTTGAGTCTTTCTATCTTCTCTCTCGTATAGACTTGATAATAGTTCTCTGGTTTTCCAAGCACTTCATTTTGACTGTCTTGACTGATATGTGCTTGATACTCCTCTGTGAGTAGATTAAGGCGTGGAAGTAGTGCCTCAGGTGTAGCACTGTCTGTTTTAGGCAACACGATGACCGTAGGTCGGTAGTCTACCACAAAAGGATAAAAACGTAAAAAATCTATGGATTGTTTCAGTAAGGCTATACACTGTTCATCTGAGATTTCACGATAGAGGTTTCCTCCTGCATGCAGGTGACACCATGGAGGGCCGCTTACAAGGCTGCTGTCTTTTTCAAACAGTGTTACATCAAGTCCAAGCTGACCAAAATAGAGTGCAGCTACTAGCCCCTGCAACACCTCCACCTATTATGGCAATTTTCGCTTTTTTGTCTCTCATAACGATGCTAATAACTTTTCAAAATCATCTATCACGATATCTGGTTCATATATGTTGATGTCCTCACCATAGTTATAGCCATAGGTCACACCTACACTCTGCATCTCACACGCTTTGGCTGCGAGTATGTCATTTTTAGAGTCTCCCACCATGACACACGCTTTTACCTCAACATCGAGTGTTTTACAGACATGCATGAGTGGCGCAGGGTTAGGTTTCTTTTGAGGTAAGCTGTCCCCACCTAAAATGAGTTCAAACAACCCATTTAATCCTAATCCCTCTAAGATAGGTTCAACAAACGCAAAAGGTTTGTTCGTCACAATAGCCAAACGGTAGCCTTTTGCTTTTAATGCTTTGAGTGTAGAAGACACATGGGGGTAAGGCACAGTGTCCACACATACGTTCTGTGCATAAAAACGCAAGAAAACCTCCAGTGCTTCAGCAGAAAAAGACGCATCTAAGTTTGTATCTATCTCACTTTTTCCAGACAGAGCACGATTGACCAACGTTTGTGCACCATTGCCCACCCACCCATCGATCACTTCTTCAGCAAAGGTGCTTCTATCTAATGTTTTTAACATGTGGTTTACTGCCAGTGCCAAGTCAGGAGCGCTGTTAATGAGTGTACCGTCGAGGTCGAAAAGTATGGCTTCTTTATTGCTGAATTTCAAATCTAAAACCTTAGTATATTTTATAGATTACTTATGTATATCATTTAATGTGATTATACATATTTTAGATAAAAGTGTTGAATACTAGGGGAAATCTATTGTTTTTTGATAGCGAAAGTGACACATTTTAGCATGTTCAATAAAAACGTATGATGCATGAGAGTGTCTCTTTTTCAATTCTATTTATCTTCATATTTGTCAACCATCTCTACGGTAACACGCTGTGATATGGGTGTTACCGGCGGGCCAAATTGATTGTAGACGGCAACATCAGCGGCATCACGTCCATAGCCAATAGCCACATATCCACCTTTCAGTACAGTCTGAGTGGCATCAAAAGTGTACCAACGTCCTGCAACGTATGCCTCAAACCAGGCATGAAGATCCATGGGGTCAAGGTTGTGCAGATACCCCACCACGAGTCGCGCGGGGATACTCAAACTGCGACATAACGCAATCCCAAGATGGGAAAGATCACGACAGACTCCCTCTTTTCTCACATTGACTTCTACAGCAGATACAGGGATGTCACTGCTTCCGGGTTGAAAACGAATGGAGGTACGTAACCAAGTCTCAATAGCAGAGACCTGATCGTAACCCAATAGCTGACCTGCGGTGATAGTGGTTGCCATCTCGTTAAATTTTTCCGACTCACAATACCTGCTGGGCAATAAGTATATCAGCACATCATCGGGTAGATTCTGTATCTCTACAAAAGGTGCACCTGGTGACCTGTCTACCTGATCTGAAGTCATGACGACAGCATCAGTGTGTAAAGAAAAGACTCCAGCAGGAGCGACTAATCGCTGACAGAGATTACCGTAGTTATCGGTAAATTCGTATACGGGTACGCTTGGTGTCAGCCTATATTCCTCACGTGCTATCCATTGTTGGGCACCACTGCGTGGCCGGAGCATCAAAATGAAAGGGGTGGGCACTGTAATGTCAAACGTCAAATCACAACTTGTGTGTAACCACATATACTAAGTTCCTTTGTAATAAAAGTCATCACTCACTAAAGATGCAGTATAGACATTATAGACTTAAACATTAATAAGAAAAGGCCACTGTACCTTTTCTTGAGTTATGTACTTAATCACCTTTTAGCTAAAATACCCTCAATATAACTAGAAAGATACCTATGAACCTAATCTACCCCCTGAATGTCAAAAATGAATTTGTATTTAACTCCTCGGCTAGAGACTTTACGGTTGAAGAGATACCCTTGTATGAATTTACAGGTGAGGGTGAGCACCTTGTACTTCATGTACGCAAGAAAGATATGACAACGTGGGAGATGCTTGATGTCATTTCTAACCATGTAGGGATCCGTCGTCGTGACATGGGCTATGCGGGGCTTAAAGACAAACATGCGATGACCTTGCAGTACGTCTCAGTGATGGCAATACATGAAGAGAAACTCAAAGCTTTTACACATGACAAGATAAAGATACTCTCTACCATTCGCCATAACAACAAGATACGTGTAGGGCACTTAAAAGGTAACCGTTTTAACATTCGACTTAAAAAAGTACTGGGTGTTCAAAAAGACAAACTAGACTCCGTACTAAAATGGATCAAAAACAATGGTGTACCTAACTATTTTGGTAACCAACGTTTTGGAACCGATGGCAACAACTGGCAAGACGGCAAAAAACTTTTAGAGGGAACACTAAAGATGCGTGACCGTAAAACCAAAGAGTTTCTTATGGGATCTTACCAGTCTTACCTCTTTAACAACTGGCTTTCTAAACGTATGGAACTGAACCTCTTACTTCAAAAGTTCACTGAAGCGGAGACAGAGCAGGTGATGGGTTTGCCAGAAGGTTCACTCAAAGGTACAAAGTCTCAACCAAACTTCTTTAAACTTGTAGAAGGAGATGTGATGATGCATTACCCTTATGGACGTTTATTTAATGTAGAGAACCTTGAAGAAGAAGCCAAACGTTTTGAAGCTAAAGACATCGCTCCGGCAGGTCTACTTCCAGGGAAAAAAACCAAACATGCTGAAGCTACGGCAGGACTCATAGAAGCACCATTTGCAGAAAATATAAACCTAGATGGTGCTAGACGCTATGCATGGATACAGGTAACAGAGATAAAGAAAACCTATGTGGAAGAGAAAGCACACTATGAGTTGAGCTTTGTTTTGCCTAAAGGATGTTATGCGACAAATGTATTGGATATGCTTAGAGGTGAGAGAGACAAGTAAAATCTTATTTTCACTTTAGCTTCAAATTCCTATGCTATACTTAAAAAATTTTATAAGGGTTAGCAATGAAACTTTCAAATGTCACCAAAATATTATTGCTTGGAACGCTAGTGCTCCATGGCTGTGGTGGAGGGTCAACTGCAACGACAGACGCTTTAATTTCTAAATCTATTACAATCACAGAAGATGTACAAGTGGAAAGTTTGAGTTCCGCAAGTACCATTGAGGCAAACATTTCTTTAGGAAGTACGCCCAAAAGCCTCTATCTGGTACTGAGTAATTCAAATGCGATCTCCTCAACTTACCCAAGTATTACACACAATGCAAAAGTAGCAACTGAAGCACAGGCAAAAATCCTACCTTTTAAAAATATTACTAAAAGACCTAACATTGTACACAGACCCCAATATGTACTCAATTTTGAAGATACTCTTAATAAGGTGATTTCAAATTCTAAAAAAACAGTTAAACTCAATAAGAGCATATCTATAGCAGAACCGTCTAAAAAAGATATTGCTGGTGATAGCAATATCTTTTCTATTGACGCAGTAAAAAACGATCTGTCTGAGACTACTGCTGCTACTGCACGAAAAGTTGTTTCAGGTGTTTCAACTCCAATGGGTTTAAAAACACTGAATGTTTGGGTGTCAGATGACAGTTTCGACAGTGGGTTTGGATGTATTAAAAGAAAATGTGTTACCCAAACAATGGTCGATGCATTAGCAGATAGCTTTTTGAAAATTGGGACTGATAATGACATCTATGATTGGGTAACCAATATTTTTGGTGAAGAGTGGGGGAGTGCACCTTCCAGCGATATGATTACTTCAAATGATTCCATCACTATTTTACTTACAGATATAGACAATGATAACAGTACAAATGGTGGAGTAATTGGTTATTTTTGGGCAAAAGATAATTATAAAAAAAGTGTTATCTCAGGTTCAAATGAACGTGTAATGTTCTATGCAGATTCTGTGTTGTTCGCTACGGGTGAGGATAGTTGGGATTTTAATGATTTTTGGCCTAAAGAGATGATCTCTACACTTGCGCATGAGTTTCAACATATGATTCACTTTTATCAAAAGACAACTTTAATGAATAAAGATTTGACAGATACATGGATAGATGAGATGCTTTCTGAAAGTACTGAAGACCTGATAGCCACCAAGATACGCCATACAAGCTCAAGAGGAGTAGATTATTTAGACGGTAGTGCGGGAGAACCCGACAATACACTAGGAAGATATCCACTTTTTAATGAGAACAATACACTTTCTCTTACATCTTGGACGAATTTATTGGCAGATTATTCTAAGGTGAATGCCTTTGGTGCATACCTCATGCGAAATTTTGGCGGAGCAAAAGTACTCCACGACATCATGTATAGCAACTATACTGATAAACAAGCGGTTGTTGAAGCAGTCACAAGATCGCCAGAGGGTGAAGACAAGAACTTTGCAGACCTACTAAGCGGATGGGGTACAGGCGTGATGCTCTCAGATGATGACAATCTTGTAGACCTGCCTGCATACAATACAGGCGATTTTACCTACACGACGTATGGCAGTATTACTTATGATTTAGGTTCAGTGAATTTCTTTAACTATTCGCCTCAGCCTAATATCTCTACATATTTAGGCAGAGTTAATCCTGAGGGGAACTACTACTATAAAATAGGGGACAATCTTACAGGAGACATTTCTATCAATCTTGATAATCTCAATGGTCAAACAGAAGTAACGCTGATAGCCAAATAGGAGGATCGAAAATGAAAAAAATACTTGCAGGGCTTACACTCATAGGATTACTGGGTTGTGCGCAAAATAATACAATGGAGATTGATGTCGAGGGAAGAGTAGCCATGAAAGGGTCTGCTACACACAGTTATCTCTCTATTAAAGATGAAAAAACACAAAAAAGTTACAAGATACAAAACCCCAAACCTTTTGGATTGGAAGATAAGCAGAACCATAGAGTCAAACTCAAAGCCAAGATAATTAAAGAAGCTGTAGGCCCTGGTTTTCCTGCTGTCATAGAAGTATTGGAAGAAAAGTAAGTCTTATTACACCTCTTTCTTTCTTACGATATCTGCACCTAACGCAGAGAGTTTACCTTCTAGGTCATCATATCCACGATCTAAGTGATAGATACGGCGTACATTCGTCGTACCTTCTGCTACCAATGCAGCTAAAACAAGTGCTGAAGAGGCTCTAAGGTCTGTTGCCATGACATCAGCACCATAAAGTTCTTCTACGCCTTTAACAGCTGCTGTACTTCCTTTAAGCCATATATCTGCACCAAGACGGTTCAGTTCACTTACATGCATAAAACGGTTTTCAAAAAGACGCTCTTCAATAAGACTTTCACCTTTTGCCATGACTGCCAGTGCCATAAACTGTGCTTGCATATCTGTAGGAAAACCTGGGTACTCAATGGTGATAAGATTAACGGGCTTAAGGTCTGAAGTAGGGTGGATAGTAATACTGTCATCACTAAGCTCAAAAGTACAACCCATATGCTCCAGTTTGTCTATGGATGCTCTGATATGCATATGGTTTACTTTATTGAGGGTGATGCTCGAGTTTGTGATAGCCCCTGCACACAAATACGTTCCCGCTTCAATACGATCAGGGATGATCTCAACTGTCTTAAACGTTAAAGGTTTGCCACACGTTCCCTCAATAGTCAGTTCATGTGTCCCAATACCTGTGATGTTCACACCCGCATCACGAATCATCTCACAGAGTTGCACCACTTCAGGCTCTTGCGCTGCATTGATGATGGTGGTTGTGCCATGTGCCAGAGCTGCTGCCATCACAATGTTTTCTGTACCACCAACGGTTATCTTGTCGAAGATGATTTTTGCACCTTTGAGTCCATCAGGCGCTATGGCGTGGACATATCCACCTTTTATCTCTATCTTCGCACCCATCTCTTCGAGTGCACTAAGGTGAAGGTCTATCGGTCGTTGACCTATGGCACAACCTCCAGGTAAAGAAACTTCACACTCACCAAATCTTGCCAGCAAAGGCCCCAGTACTAAAATAGAAGCTCTCATCTGTGAGACTATCTCATACACCGCTTTGGTAGAGGTAATAGTACCGTTGTTGATGTGAGCCACTGTTTTGTCGTGCTCAACGGTTCCACCAAGCATCGTAAGCAGTTTAAGTAAAGTACGGATATCTACCACATTAGGTAGGTTTGTCAGCGTCACTTCTTTATCACTAAGTATGGTGGCTGCTATGATTGGTAGGGCAGCATTTTTAGCCCCAGATATAGTCACAGAGCCACTTAATTTCTTTCCACCTACTATTTCTAAATAATCCATTTTTCCTACCTCTTAGTTATTGGACAGAATTTTATCTAAAGAATGGTTAAGTTCAGAAGCGCTAGAACTTATACTAAATAATATAAATTTTAGATGTTACCTTTACATTAAAAAATAGAAAATTCATATTAATTAATCTGTTTATTAATAAATATGATGTACAATATTTTCTAATATGTACCATAAAAGGCCTAGGAAAGCCGTCTATAAAGGGGATTTATGTCTAGTAGTTTAGATAAACTAAGAGCACTCACTAGTCGATTGGAAGATAAGCTTGAGGAAAAAGAAAAACCTCATGTTATCCAAGAAGAGGCGACTAAAGAGAGTACTAAAATCGTTAGTAAACCCGTTCCAAAAGCTTCAAATGATGAAGAAAATATAGGTGAAAATATTCGCACGGAAAATATTGGACGTGTAAAAGTCTTGTATGAAAAACTTAAAATTTTTGAAAAGTCACCAGACTTTGATAATATCTTCATCTATAAAGCGATGAACCTTTCGGGTATTGGCTTAAAAGAAGATGACTTTGGTCAGGTACGTGAAGGTAAATATATTCAAGTCATTGCCATTACCTACGAGCCAGATAAAAACGGTAAGAAAAAAGCAAAAAATATCTCTTTAGGGTATTTTGGAAAAGCTGAAACATTAGAAGAGACACTTAAAAATGAGATCATCGAATTTGTATTGCGTTGGCGTTATGAAAAAGCGTTTCAAAACCTTAAACACTACAAAGACCTCATTGCTAGAGTAGATAAACCTACTGACACATTATTATAAAATTGTGGGAAATTTTGATTCCCTAACATTTCACTAACCAAAAATTTGCTACAATCAACTTCTAATTTACCACCTAGGATAAACATGCATCTTGAACTTACACCAGAAGCACTATTGGCGCAACTTGGCTACACAAAAAACGAACAGACACTCAAACAAATGAACACTATCATTACAAATACAAAAAACTTTGAGAAGTTTTCGCAGCATATCCCGTCCTTTAACGATGCATTGGCTGTAGAGAAGGCATTTATTGCTATGTCAAATTCTGAGAATTATTTGAAGATAAAATGTCAGGAAGACCCTTCTGCTAATAACCTTTCAGCTTTTACAGACCTTGTGAATCATTGGGCAGAAAAGTACAAACTTGATCTTAAACAAGTAACAAATAAAAACACATACTACATACTTGGTCAAAACTAGTTGCCTCTTAGCGCGCTGAATGAGGAGCAGCTCTCTGCTGCTACTGCACCTTTAGGACATAACCTTATCATCGCTTCAGCAGGAACGGGTAAGACCTCTACTATTGTGGGGCGCATAGCACATTTGTTACATTCAGGTGTTGAGCCAGAGAGTATCTTGCTCCTTACCTTTACCAACAAAGCAGCAGGCGAGATGATAGCCCGTTTAGAACGCTTTTTTCCAAAAAAAGTAGTCTCCAAGATACAATCAGGCACATTTCATGCAGTAAGTTACCGATGGCTTAAAGAGATCTATCCAAGTTTGGCACTCAAGCAACCCTCAGAACTTAAAACCCTTTTTCGAAGTATCTATGAAAAGAGGAACTTTGAACGGATGAACCTTACACTCCAACCTTTTTCAGCTACTTACCTTTATGAACAGTATTCACTTTATCAAAATGCTTCTTTAGAGGGGTTTGATGTGTGGTTTTTAGAAAAATATCCAGACCATGAGCTAGTGATGGATATCTACATGGACATTGCTGAAGAGTTTGAAAGAGAAAAAATTGACTATGGTTTTGCTTCTTTTAATGACCTCTTGCTTCGCATGAAAAGCCACTTAGAAGAGAATGTGATACCCTTTCAAGAGGTACTTGTGGATGAGTACCAAGATACAAATACTTTACAGTCTGCGCTCATAGATGCACTCAAGCCTCCATCACTTTTTTGTGTGGGTGACTATGACCAGAGTATCTATGCTTTTAACGGGGCAAACATAGAAAATATTGCTACTTTTTCTACGCGATATCCTTCGGCTACGGTCTTCACACTCAAAACCAACTACCGTTCTACGGCACCCATCTTGTCTTTAGCCAACCGCGTCATAGAGAGAAATGAACGTATCTACCCCAAAAAACTTGAGGTAGGGAGGCATGGTAAAACGCACCCTCCCAAACTACTCATGTACAACGACCTTTTTGAACAGTACCAGTCTATAGCGCAAAGCATCAAGCACACCTACGTGCCTAACGATCAGATAGCGGTTATCTTTCGTAACAACGCATCAGCAGATGGGATAGAAGCTTCTTTACGTGAGTATGGCATCACTTGTAAACGTAAAGGTGGCACCAGTTTTTTTGATACCAAGGAGATCAAGTTTTTACTTGATCTCATGTCATTACTGGTAAACCCCAAAGATATGATGGCATTTATCCATGTTTTTGAGTATGCAAGAGGTGTGGGTTCAGCACTTTCCAAAGAGTTATTTCAGTGTTTTTTACATTTTGGAGAAGGGCGACTGATGCAAGGGGTCCTCTACCCAAAAGTACAGGATCTACCCAAGCTAAACCCAAATAAAAATACCCAGTTAGGACTTTTTGATGATGACCAGGAGATAGGCTCTGCTGCTAGATTTAAGGCAATGGGTTTAGACCCTAGTATCATGGCACACCCCCTACTCAAACACGCCAAGCTTACCAATGATGGTGTGACTTTCTTTAAAGAGTTCTATACACTCATGAGATCTGTTCATCAACTTGAAAACCCGGCAGACATCTTACAAAATGCCATCTCGTCTAACCTATACAGAGGCATAGTGGAACTTTTAGCCACACAAAGAGGTCGTTTAAAGTCTGGCGAGATAGATGAGGAGAAGAAGAAACAGGCCAAAGAACGCATAGAGAAAAAAGCAAACCTTTTACTCAATATTTCACGTCAATACAAAGAGCTTAGACGCTTTGTCAATGCCATGGTCTTAGGAGGGAATGAACTGAGTGAAGGTGAGGGGGTCAATCTTCTCACTGTACATGCTTCAAAAGGTCTAGAGTTTCCTGAAGTCTACGTCATAGACCTTGTGGATGGCCGTTTCCCAAACAGAAAGATGATGTCAAGCATTGAAGAAGAGAGAAGACTCTTTTATGTGGCAGTAACACGAGCAAAAGATAAACTCTATCTCTCTTTGGCAAAGTTTGACAAAGTCAAAAAGATAGACTACAAACCCTCACAATTTTTACACGAAGCAGGACTTATCAAGGGTGAATTTGTCGAACCTGAAGTCAAAGAGAAAAAGCCTAAAAAGAAAAAAGAAGAAGAGATATAAAATATTTTTAGAACAACTTCTCGTACATTAAAAAAGATTTGATAATTTCTTTTTTGATACCTTTAAACCCTTCCTCATCAATGCTTTCCAGTTTATAGACCAGTCTTGTGAGTTGCTTATGTTCATGCATATAGGGAACTATCTTTTTGAGTAATGCTTCCTTATTTCTACATTGTTTGAGTTTATCGATAAAAGCCTTTTGTTCATCTAGGTAAGTATATGAGTTTAAAAGTATCAAAGCATAGATCATGAGTATCATCAATAAGATGATGATAAACAATAGTACTCTATAAGAAGTATTAGAATTCATGTTTGATTTGCCTATGACTGTGATGGGGTAGGATTGGGTGCTTAGGAATACGACGGTTTTACTTTTTAAATGATAGTATGTGAGCATAACAGCAGGGATGGTGTAGTTACTGTCAGATACGATGCTAAAAGTTTTTTCCATGAGAGTTGAACTTTGTTCATAAACCATCGCGTTGGGGATTGTGAGTGTTAAAAAATCAAGGTTTCTCACCGTGCCTTTTCCCTTCAGTGTGAGTGTAAATGAAACAGGTTCACCTGCTTGTATACTTTCCGTATCTACGGTGCTTACAAGTGTGTAATCGCCTGCAATTTTTAGATCTTGGGGTAGCGGTAGTACATTCATGAGAAGTGGTTCACTCAAGAGGTCTATTTTTTGTAAAAACTTGTTTTTATTGTAACGGTTTTGGTACTCTGGAGCGATCATCTCTAGATGTAACTTAAGTGGAGTAAGCGTATATTTTCCTGTCTGATATGCTACGAGACTATAGTGTTGTATGACTTGCCATGTGCCATTGGTTTCTTGGTATTCTTTCTCTTCTAAAAGCGTGCTGGTTATATTTTGCCAAGAAGGTTCTTCTATCTCATACTCTTCGAGGTTGTCGTAACTAAACTGCAAGGTCAAGATGCTCTCTTCACCTATCATGGGATGTGTGTTACTCAGTGTTGCTGTAAAAGTATAGGCAAAAAGCGTACTCATACTGAGAAAAAGAAATACAAAGAGTTTACCAAGAAAGATTTGCATCTTTACTCCTTTTGGTGGTGGAGATCTTTTGTAGATACTGCGGTGATTTTTCGTTGAGTATATTTTGAAACCAAAGTTCTTCTTGGCTGGGTAGAAAATCCTGCAATTTTACAGCATAGTTTGAAGTGCTTCTTCTTTGTTGATAGTTATTTTTAACGATGTCTTTAAAGTACAGTTTTTCATAGTTTTTGTGCAGGTTTTTTCTTTGTAGTTTCAGTCTTTGTGTTATCACAGCCAGATTGTCTTTGGTCACTATATAGGGGTAAATTTCTAATGATCTTTCATAATATTCTTTGGCAAAGTCAAGTTTATTCAAACGTACATAAGCCGTGGCAATGTTGTAATAGATCTTGGCATTCATCTGTTTTTGTGTACCAAGTGCTTTTTTATAATAGGTGATCGAGCCGAGATACTTTTTGCTTCGGTAGAGTGTTGTAGCCAGATTATAGTACCCTTGGGGTGTGTGTGCTCCTTTTTTGTAGTACATCACAGCGGTATCGTATGCCTCATTTTGACTAGTCTTTTTAGCTTGATGTAACCACCAAAAATCCAATAGGTCTGCTTTAAGCACCGAGCTGTCTGTCAATAATAAAACGATGGCGAGTAAAGGCAAAGTGCTACTTTTCCTGAATGATAAAGGAAACAAGAGTACAAATAAAAGCAATACACCCAAGGCAAGTGGATAGAGAAAATATTCTTGGTACTGCGGTATGTCATACTGATAGCTTTCGTGATGCAGGGGTACATTTCGTATCTTTCTCAACAGTGTTTGTACATCTTCTTTTCCCCATGTGTAAGCTACACTAAGACCGCCACTATCAGTACAAAGTTGTGTAAGTGCACGGTTAGTCTGTTTGGAGGTCTGTATTGCTAAGAGTGTCATGTGTTGTGTTTTGAGGTATGCCAATTCTTCTTTTCTGGATACCTCTTCACCTCCATCACTGAGGAGTAAAACATACTTGTTTTGATGGTTATTCAGTAAGGTGTTCGAAGCTTCAAGGGCTGCAAAGAGATTGCTATTGGGGGCAAAAGTCTGTGTCACGTTGATGTCTTGGAGCATAGAGGAGAGAGCTTTGGTATCTTGACTGAGCGGGTAGAGCATATAGGCATCTTTAGCATAAAAAAGGATGCCGATGTTTAATCCTGTGGCTTCATCTACCATGCGCCTTAGTTTCTCAAATGCGAAGATGCGTCTACTTGGGTAGATATCTGTGTTATCCATAGACTTTGAAACATCTATCGCAATGACAAGTGAAGGATGAGACTGCACTGTATTGAGGTAGGGAAGCACTTTGACAGGTCGTGCAATCGCCACGATAAACAAAGAGATGATGAGTAAAAAAATACTTTTTTTAAGTCTGGGAACATAGGTGCGATGCAAGGAGAGTTTGCTAAGCATCTCTTCTGAAAAATGTTTAGGCATAGTCGGGTTTTGTTTACGCCATGTCCAAATAACACTCAGTATAAAAGGCAGAAAAAGAAACAGCACAGATGGATAGAGAAAAAACATCATACTATCTCTCTTCTAGGACTTATCAGCAAGAGTAACATAGCACACAAAAGAGACACGCTTAAAAAATAAGCATACAATGGTTGGGGCTTACGAATACTTTCGTAATCCAGTTTTGATTTTTCCAATTGGTCAATCTCATCGTAGACTTTTTGCAAAGCTTCTTTATCTTTAGGATTATAATTTCGTGTATGAGACGCTTTGGCTATGAGTTCCATCATGTTGCTCTGGGTTTTATCTATAATAATAGGGTAGATCTTGATGCCATATTTCTGTGCCAGTTTTAAAGCTATGGGCAAAGGTGTTTTACTCGATGAGTCCTCTCCGTCACTGAGTAAAATGATTATTTTACTCTGGCTTTGGCTCTCTTTAAGTAGTTTTACCGAGGAAACTATGGCATCTACAAGTGCCGTGCTTTTACCAAGTGCACCTATCTGCAACCCTTGAACGATACTTTTTTGAGCCTCTTTATCAAAACTTAGTGGTGAAGCCATACTGCTGTATGTTCCAAAAACCACAAGTCCGAGTCTGTCATCCTTACGTTTATCCAAAAAAATACCAAGTACCTCTTTAATCACATCCAATCGTGTTTGATCATACTCATCAGGATTAAAACCATACAGACTCATAGATCCGCTGGTATCAAGTGCCAGGACAATATCTATAGCATTGGTTTTGACACTTTTTATTTCTTTGTAGATGATAGGATCGCTCAATGCAACGATGCTTGAAATGACCATCATCCATTTACACAGCGCAGGCAGTTTACTTTGGGTACTAGCCCTATGTGTTAAAAACCTGATATGCGGCATATAGTAACTCTCAACGTGACTCGACTTTAGGCGATGCAGTAGTATAAAAAGAGGAATCAAAAGTAAACTATAGGGCATATCAAATGTAAAGTGATCAAACATTCTCACGCCTTATGGTTTGTAAAAAGTCTTTTATTTCTTTTTGTAAGTCCAAAGGTAGAACACACGTATCCTTTTTATACTTGTATGGTGTTAGACGTTCAATGAGTAGGGTGTATTGTTTTTGTTGTGACTGTGTTTTTACAACTTTTTGACCATAAAATGCCATTTTATAGGCACTCTGTTTTGCATAGGTCATATCACTGTGTTCAAGCAGTCTAAGGTGGTAGGGTAACCCTTTTTTCTTTTTAGGACTGATGTATTTGAAAAGTATGACAATGACAAAAAGCGATAAAAACACGATACCTAGAAAAGTATAAAATGAATACTCTACTATCTCTACTTCAGGAAAAATATCATGTAACTCCATAAAAACCTAAGGAATCTCAATGCTTTTTAGCAGCGTATCAATGACATCATCGACATTCACATCGTCTGCTTGTGCATCATAACTAAGCACAATGCGGTGACGTAAGATATTTTTGGTACACAAGGCAATGTCTATGGGGGTCACACTTTCATTACCTCGTAGATAGGCTGAGGCTTTGACTGCTTTGAGCATATCAATGGTAGCCCTTGGACTTGCTCCGTAAGCAATGACATCGACTAAAGCTTCCAGACCGTATTTGGCAGGATTTCGTGTGGCAAAGACCAAGGTAACAATGTAAGAGACAAGCGCATCATCTATATAAATATTTTCTACTTCTTGCTGCATGGCTTTAAGTGTGTGAGAGTCGATGACCTGCATCACAGTCTCAAAACTATGCGTCGCAGCCTTTTTAGCTATCTCAAACTCTTCATCTTCTGTGTTGTAGCCTACGGTGACCTTGAACATAAACCTATCTAACTGTGCTTCAGGCAGTGCGTAAGTACCTTCTTGGTCTATGGGGTTTTGCGTGGCAAGGACTAAAAAGGGATCATCTACTTTGAAACTGTGTTCACCTATCGTCACTTGTTTTTCCTGCATCACTTCTAAAAGTGCGGACTGTACTTTGGCTGAGGCCCTATTGATCTCATCACACAAGAGAAGATGTGTGAAAATAGCCCCTTTTTTAAGTACAAACTCTTCTGTTTTTGGGTGATATACCTCTGCACCTAAAATATCAGAGGGAAGCATATCTGCGGTAAATTGTATCCGTTTAAAGTTTAGTCCTATGGCTTGTGCCAAGGTATTGACTGCAGTCGTTTTAGCAAGGCCGGGAAGACCTTCTATCAGTATATGCCCCTGTGTAAGTAGACCTATCAGTAAAGCATCTACCATCTCATGTTGTCCAATGACATGTTTAGAGATTTCTTTTTTAAGTGTTTGTATGTGATGTTTCATGGTATTAGTATAGTTGCTAATTGTAAAAGTTGCGTAAATAATAAAATGCTTTAAAAGCGTATATCATTTTGAAGCTAGGTAAGTGTGTCGAGCCGTGCGGTTAAAGAGAAGCAAAAGGTTTAATCTTCATCAAGATTAAACCACAAATACCGTTGCATCTCTTCAGGAGAAGTCAGTTCCTCCGGTCTCTTTCTAAACACTTTACATTGGTATAAGTCTCTATCAGCTTCTACAAGTAGATTATCGATAGTATCTTTATTTGCTTCATGGATACCAATACTAAGATTCAGTTTTAGTCCTGGTGTAGATTCTTGTGCGTTCCACCGTGCGATCATATCTTGAATTCTTTTTGCCAATATAAATGCATGATTCTCTTTTGCCTCAGGCATAATGATCACAAATTCATCCCCGCCAAAACGTGCAAGGAAATCTGATTCACGTACGGCGATCCTCAAAATGTCTGCAACAGAACGAAGTATTCTGTCACCTGTGACATGTCCAAAGGTATCATTGATCATTTTAAAATTATCTACATCCATCATCAACAAACAGATAGAATGCTTGTAACGTTTTACTTTTTCTGTTTCTTGCCGTAAAACTTCATTAAAATAGTGACGATTACTGATACCCGTCAAGGAGTCTACCATCGCTAATTCTTCTACCTTTTTATATAAAAATGCATTTTCAACTGCTATACCTGTAAAAGTAGCGATAGAAGACAGTATATCCATATCCGTCACTGTAAAACTTTCATAGGTAGGGATAATAGGTTTCAAATTTTTACTAGAGGCTGATGTGGTTGAGGGTGAGACAATTTTATTAACAAGCTCAATGGCACCTATGACTTTATTTTGACCGTTAAGAAGAGGAACACACACCACAGAGTGGGTCTTAAAACCCATGATAGAGTCTATACGGGAGCTAAATCTATCATCTGTGGAAGTATCTGCTACAATCGCAGGTTGTCCATGTTCACAGACCCATCCAACGATACCTTCTCCCTTATCAATATATAAACCTTTGCACTTCTGCGCATCTACACCCATGACGATTTCAAATTTTAGCCGGCCTGTACTTTCCTCCATCAACAATAACGACCAATTTTGAGGCGAAAAATAGTTACCGATAAGTTCCATCACACGATGGATGACTTCTTTAGGCTGTAAAGAAGAGGTTAAAATAACGCCTATTTTACAAAAAACATCAGAAAGCTCTTTTTCTGTTGTATGTTTTGTGACTGCGGGGTAGTCTATCATCTCTATTCCTTTCTTATTTTATACTTCGTACTAAAAACAGTTAGTTACCCATTCTCTTGTCGCGTATACTCATGATCTTAGTCTCTTCATCTACATAGACATCAAAAAGATCAATCTCAATGACAAGGTTAGAGAGTTTTTTGTATCCGAAATTGATGGGTGAAAATGAAGTAGAGTTGTTGATGTACTGACCGATTCCAGCTAGATTTGCCCAACCGTCTTCATCCATTGTTTGCTCTAATGCTGTACGTAGTACATTGACCAACCATGTGTCTTGACGCATCTCCTTGCCTGATTTTCTAATAGGGGCTTGTCTTGTGTCTACGATTTCGTCATTTTGCTGTGTGTAGTTCACCATCAGTTTTTCGGTAAATATAAACTGAGAACAGGCCGCCATGAAAGGTTTGGGCGTTTTCTTCTCACCAAAACCAAACACTTTAATGCCTTCGTTTTGAACACGCATGACCACAGGGGTAAAGTCAGAGTCAGAGGTCGCAAATGCAAAAGCGTCTATGTCTTTGGTATGGAGTAGATCAATAGCATCTATCGTCATGAGTATGTCTGTGGCATTTTTATTTTTAGAGTAGTCAAACTGCTGTATGGGCTTGATAGCAAACTCTAAAAGTTTGTCTTCCCAGTTTTTGAGGTTATCTTTGGTCCAATTTCCATAAGCCTGACGAATGTTTACCACACCATACTTGCTAAGTTCATTGATGATACCTTCTATCGATCGGTGTGAAATGTTGTCACAGTCTATAAAGAGTGCGATGTGGTCTTCTGTTTTTGTGCGTGCCATGAGTTATCTTTTTTATTTATTATACGTTTTTTATTCACTTGTCGAGTTTAAAAGAGCCTAAATAATTCTTGATACTTTTTCCGGACTGTACCCAGTTTTCTATGCCACCTTGAAGGTTAACCACATTGGTAAACCCAAGATCTTTGAGTGTTTTTGCACCAAGCAGTCCTCTAGCACCCTTAAGACAGTAGCAGACAACCTGATGGTCACTGAGGTCTACGAGTTTATCATCTACTGCAAATTCTAATTTTCCTCTGGGTATGGTAAAAACCGTACTCGCAGGAATAACCCCCGAAGCAAACTCATCTGCTTCACGCACATCGATCAAAACCATAGTTTCAAGATCTAAGTCTTCGACGCTTATTTCTTTTATCTCTTTTTTGGCACTGTCAAGTAAGGTTTTAAGATGCCCTTTGATCTGACTCATGTCACAGCGGGAATAGTATTTTTCTAGTTTTTCATTTTTATTCATCAAAATTCCTTCAGTGTTAAAATAGGTGTACACTTTAATTATAACACTACTAGGAAAGGATGTAAAGAGTGTACACTAACTGTACGTTAAGAGAGTTGTTTACTCGTTTATAGGCTGGTAATATGTCATAGTACTACGACCGAATTTTTTCCGTTTCATCTGCTTTAATGCCCCAATGGTCTCAGGCATTTCTAAGTTGGACATGTGTTCAACGATCACCATCTCACATACTCTGGGCTCTATGCCCTCTATGAGCGCGATGGTTTTGTCATAAATATCATCCATACCGTCTCGCGTTGCAAAGGGAGGATCGAAGTAAAAGTAGGTTTTTTCACTGGATTTTTTAACCATATCATAGACCATAGAAAACTTTTCAAAACTGTCACCATAAAGCACGTGGCACTTAGAAGGATCTAGTCTCTTGATATTGCCTTCTAAACAGTGAAAAGCTATTTTGTTGTACTCCATAAAATAACACTGTCCTGCACCACGACTGAGTGCTTCAAGTCCGATGGAACCTGAACCGGAAAAAACCTCTACAAAATTCTTGTCTATGATCTCAAACTGTAAGGTGTTAAAAAGTGACTCTTTCAAAATGCCCTTTGAGCTTCTTGTGGTAAAGATATCTGGTATCTCTATCTTCTTGCCTTTATGGGTACCTGCAGTGATGGTGGTAGTAAATATTTTAATTTTTTCTTTATTTTTCATAGTTTATTTTATCCTAAAGTCTGTAAGAGTCTCGTTATGTATATGCTCTTTCCAGTGTACTAACAGATCATCTATATTTGTCTCACAGATAACATACATCGCTTCTTTGACTTGACTTTCTGTCCAGTTCCACCACTTCATTCTAAGAAGCATTGTTATCTCTTCTTCATTAAAACGGTATTTTAAAACCTTTGCAGGGTTACCACCCACGACTGCGTAGGGAGGGATATCATTTACGACAACAGAACGTGCAGCCACCACCGCACCTGACCCTATGGTGATACCGGACATGATCATGGCTTCAGAGCCTATCCAAACATCATCACCTATGCCGGTATCTCCAGCTTTTAAGTAGGCATTTTGAGATGTCTTGAAGATGTTGGCTTGAAAGTGAAAAGGAAAGGTACTCACCCAGTCCATACGGTGTCCTTGGTTACCTGCCATCATAAACACTGCGCCTGAACCTATGGAACAGTATTTACCTATGATGAGTTTGTCTACATCTTTTCTCTTTGCATCCAAGTAACGTATACAGTGTTTAAAACTATGCTTATGATGGAAGCCAGAGTAGTAAGAAAAAGCACCCACAGAAATGTTTGGATGATTTATGGTTTCACACAGTAGTTCTGAACTAAATTCATTTTTAAAGTAATTTTCCAAAACTTAAAAATTCACGATCGTTTTGAGCGTATTGATGAGTTTTGAACTCTCCTTCACATCACGGCGTTCTTTACCTGGTTCCGTGGTAGTGATGATAGTACGACCTGTGATAAGCTTTGTGCCATCATTTTTACGCACGCCCCAGTAGGTATGCATAATGACAGGCTCACCTTTATACTGTCCCAAATACAGTACGATATGCCCTGGTACATAGAGTAGGGAACGAAAAGGTTCTGCAAATTCATTGATAACTTTCTTTTTCTGTGCCTTAGGATAATATTTGATAGGTATTGATGTGCCATCTTTAGCTTGTTTACTCGAATTTCTCCGTAAAAAGATACCAAATGCTCCTAAAAAGTCACGTGTCGTAGCAGAACAGTCACGACATTCATAACTTCCACCCCAACCATATGGTTCATTATAAAACTCTTTTGCCAACATCGCAACATTTTCAGCAGTAAAAGGTAAAGGCTTTTTGGCTATCACTTTTGGATTAACGACATTGACTTTATGTATAGTGCCTTGACCTTTGGCATTACGCTTGGCTATGAGGTAACTTTTTCCATCTTTAGCTATGGGAAACAAAGCACCGACTTTGACGATCGAATGTGCTTTATTTGCATCATCATAGAGTCTCAAATTATCTTTGATGACCATGGCATAATTATCATTTTTAAAGGTTTGAATGAAGTCATTCGATACCAAAGCAAGGTCACTTGTTTTGACCCAACCAAAAGCGTAAGAGGCTCTTACAAATGCCCAGCGTTTATCTTTGGAAAAGTGTGAGATATAAAGGGGTACATTGATGTGCAACGCAGAGTTCTGATTATAGTCAAAAGGAAATCCTTCCCCAGTTTTTTTTGGGTTTCTATAGAAAGCCGTAGACGTAGGGAGGGCTTTGACATTAGTACGCCTGACAGTGATGGCTTTATATTTTTTACTATCAACTTTATCATAGTCAGCATTGTCTATCCATTTTTCATAGATCAAACGATTTATTTTCGAACCTTTAACCCTGTAGATAGGCTTTTTACGTACAAAACGAATCTCCCAACCAAAGTCTTTTTTAGGGACATCAAACGAACTTAATGTCCACGGCTTGAAATATTTTTCGTTAAATGTTTTGTCAAGACTCTTCTGTTTTGAGTTCGAAAAAGGTTTGATCTGTTTAGCATAAAAAGCAGGGTCTTGAGGGATATTTTTCATATCTCCCACCACACCTTTAGGCATACGGTCTATCTTAGATTTATGACGTTTTCCCTCTTTAAGAGTATAGTCTGCCTGGAGGCTGGAAAAAGAGAAAAGGAGCAAGGTAACTAGCGCTATTTTTTGATACATATTTAGGTTCTTTAATTTTTGGGATATGATATTCTATTTTAGTTAATGATTGGTATAAATGAAAGCTTTAGGTATGTCTATTTATATCTTTTATATCTTGATACACAGTTTGAAAAAGTGGACGCTGGGTAGTGTCCGGATCAAGGCACTTATTTTTAAGTATTTCTAAACTTTTTCTTTGTTTTGCAGAAGCGTTATCATGGGAAGAAAGCATCAACATCTCTTCTACTAAACAGCCAAATGCCCGTACTTCCAAACGTTCCAACCCATTACGCGCTTCTACACGCTTAGGCTCGAAATACGAAGCACCTCCAAAGTCACCCAGTATGCTGTTGCCATCCTCGTCTATCATGATGTTATGTGCATAAAAGTCTCCGTGCATGATGCCGTGAGCATGCATGTGTGTCGCTGCATCTGCCATGGCTTCGAGTATCTTGAGTGTATGTGTGAGTGTGAGACTAAAGCCTTCTTTGTATACATCACGGCTACAGGTTTTTAGGGTGGGTGGCAGTCCTAAGTTAAAGTAGTGTGAGGGGATGAGTTCTAACATCAGCACATCTTTACCCTCGGGGTGGCTTGTGACACGAGCAAGCACATCAACCAAATGTTCATGGTGACCTAACGAGATGTTGATGTCCATCTCTTCCTCAGGCAGTCCATCAGAGGTGATCTCACCTTTAAACACTTTCACGGCACTCTCTTTGCCTGCATGTAATGCTTTGTAGATCTCCCCAGAAGCACCTTCGCCTAAAAGTTCTTCTATCTCTAGTTCACTCCAAGCTATCTCTTTGAGTGGTGTATCTACATCAGGGTGTTTCGCACAAAACGGGTTACCACCATAGGCTAGCCATGAGAGTCTAGGTAGCGTGAGAAGAAAAGAGGGTAGTTCTGTAAGTCTGTTTACAGCGATGCGTAAAAGTTCAAGATTTTGACACTTGCTCATACTCATCGGTAGTGAAGTAAGTGCATTCCCTGAGAGCATACACTTTTGTAGAAGTGTTAGGTCACCCATAGAGTCTGGTAATTTTTCTAAATTATTATCTGTAAGTATGAGCCAGCGAGTAGTGAGAGGCAGGGCATTCTCAGGCACAGAAGTGATCTGATTATTACGAAACCCTATCATGGAGAGTTTAGGACACTTTGCTAGTACAGAGGGTAGTTCTGTAAAGTGGTTGTTTGAAAGAAAAAGGATTTTTAGGTTCTTCAGCGTGTGAAAATCCTCAGGTAGAGCATCAAGCGTATTGCCTGTCATATCAAGACGTTCTAGCGTGTCTGCTAAGGTATAGACTTCTTTAGGAAATGTACTGAGTCCGTCACAAAGCGTAAGTTCTTTTGTTCCAATGAATTGTCCGTTTCTGAGTTGTGCTAGTGTATTCATGGTCGTATTTTAGCTAAATGTTTTAAAGGGCTATCGTACGGATTTCCACATTAAACCTTAGTTGCGTAAATTTTGCTAGAATTCATTAAAATATTTTAAAAACGGATAGCAAATGATTAAATTTAAAAAATGGATAGTTTTAGCAGTCACTTTAGTACTGTTCTATTACATTTTTATCGTCAACATCTTTCTGACCCTCTCAGTGATAGTAGTTCTCTATGTAGCCTTTAGGGTCTACAAAATATATGCAAGACATAAACTAAACAAGTTATCGGGTTCTAAATCGTTATTTCGAGCGAGTGAGTTGGGGCATTTCATCGCACTTGTCGCAAAAGTGGCTAAGGCAGATGGACGGGTAAGTGAACTAGAAGCACAACTCATCTCTATGATGTTTGATGATATCTCTAAAGTCTTTAATGAAAAAGAGAAAACAAGAAGTATTTTAAAAGAGATCTTCAATGAAGAAAAACAAAAAGACGACACCAAAGAAGTAGCACAGTCGTTAAACATACTCATAGGAAGAAGCCTCTTAAAACGTAAACAGTTCATAGAGTTCCTCATCCAACTTGCCTTTGTAGATAATGGACTGAGTGTGGATGAAGACAAGATCTTACGTGAAATCGTGTCTGCATTAAACATAGCACCCAGTGACTATGAAGCAATGCTCCATAAGTTTGAGAACGTGAGAAAAAGCCAACCTCAGTCCATGAGCCTTGATGAAGCTTGTAACATCTTAGGTGTCAATAAAAGTGATGATTTCAATACTATCAAAAAGGCCTATAGAAATCTTGTGCGAGAGTATCATCCAGATATCTTAAAGTCACAAGAGAAAGATGCCACTTACATAGAAGAATCTACGGCTAAAATGCAAGAGATAAATCAGGCTTATCAGATCATCAAAGAGGCGAAGAAGTAACAGATACCAGTTAGAAATTATTTGCTATTAAGATTTTTTATAATAGTATAGTTACAAGTATTTAAAATGAAAAAAACTAACTATACGAGGTGTAGCATGAGTAAAGTTTACGACATAGCAGTCATTGGTGCAGGTCCTGCAGGTATTGCCACAGCGTGTGAGGCAGTCATTTTAGGCGTAAAAAATGTACTACTTTTTGAAAAAAGTATCAATCACTCTGATACCATCAGAAAATACTATAAAGACAATAAACCCGTAGACAAAGTATGGAAAGGCATAGACGTCACCCTTCAAGGACATATAAACTTTGATGGAGGCACAAAAGAGAGTACGCTAGACCTGTTTAAAGACTCCCTAGACAAACATCTCATAGATGCGAAATTTCACACTGAAGTGTCAGGCATCACTAAAGCGGACGATCTCTTTGAAATGGTTACCAATACCAATGAAACGTACAGTGCCAAAAATATCATCATCGCTATTGGGAAAATGGGAAAACCCAATAAACCTGAATATAAGATTCCTAGTTCTCTGAGTAAAGTGGTGAATTTTAACATCCTAGAGTGTAAAGGAAATGAAGATGTGTTAGTCGTAGGGGGTGGAGACAGTGCTGTGGAGTTTGCCTACTACATACATGATGAAAACAGAGTCACCCTCAACTACAGAAAAGAAGCACTCACACGTCCAAACGAGAAAAACATAAACAATCTCATGCAAAAGGTAGATGAAGGCAAAATAGCTTTAAAACTTGGCGTCGACATAGTCTCACTTGAAGATGAGGACGGCAAAGCAAAAGTAACCTATGATGATGGCAGTACACATACCTATGACAGAGTCATTTACGGACTTGGCGGCTCCACCCCAAAAGAGTTCCTTCAAAATGCCAACATCGTACTGGATGAAAAAGGAAACCCCATAGTTAATGATACCAATCTCAACTCACCAGGCATTTACATCGCAGGGGATATCGCTGGTCATCTTGGCGGTTCCATCGCTTCAGCACTTAACCATGGGTATATCATCATCAATGATATTTTAAACAATCATTGTAATTTAGATGATGATGTGTGTCAAACCTAAGCTAGATTAGTTTGACCAACCTTCACTCTGAAATATTGTTTTTGCCTCATCTCCTTTTAGAAATGCTATAAAGTCTTGGGTACTCTTATCCACTTTAGGGTTTGTAACGATACTCAAGTCCCTATAGATCACTCTCTCTTTGGAAAGCTCTATCATATCTGCATTTTCGGGGTGTGTTTTAACCCAGTGTGTCCAAGTTATCCAAGCATCTGCTCCCTCTTTAAACGCTTTGAAACCAGCACCACTTCCTTTTGCAAAAGCAACGATGTTTTTGCGTAACTTCTTGACATCAGAGAGTGAACCTAATCGACCTGCGACATCTTCCCAGACACCTGTTCCTGAAGTATTGTAAACCCCAGCTCCCTCAACGACGACTACTTTTACATCAGGTTTTAACAAATCATCAAAACCTTTAATGGCTTTGGGGTTACCTTTTTGTACCGCTATCACAGCCTTGCGAATATAAATGGGTTCAACATCTTTAGAATCAAATTCTTTATAGTTTTCTAAAAAAGCTGTCATAGACTGTTCGGATGTCCCCCAAATGATGTCTGCATCTTTTTGAGCATCTTTCATCCATTTGGTCTCTGGACCAAAACCTACTTTTACTTTTATGCCTGTCTTTTGTGTAAAAAGTTTCCCTACTTTTATAAGCGCAGTATGTGGACCACCTGCACCATAGAGAGATATGGTGCCATCTTTTGGTGTATATTCAGAAGCATTTAATGTCATGGCTCCCATGAGTAATAGGGGTAACCATATTTTAGTTTTTGGGTATTTCATCTCATTCCTTATTTTGTAGTATTATTTATTAGGGTGAGATAATGTATCAGACTATTACTTTATTTATCATATGAAGTTGTATGTCTATTCACTCGTTCCCATGACCTTGATGAGAATGCATACTTTGATATTGTAGGTGATGTAGCTTGCCTTATTACGCTGTTGTCACTCTTCTTTCTCCAGATGATATAGCCCATCGTAACCGTCGCCATAAAAGATAATATCGATAATAAAGCATAAACAATCACGCCTTGCTCATCCCAAACCACAAAACCATCGAAGTAACGGCCAGCTTCGTTATAGGGCATGTTGAACCTCGACCACCATATCAGCGTAAAAATGATAAATGCTGAAAGACTTAAACCCAATATTAAAAATTTAATGATTCTTTTTATTTTCATTATTGAGCCCTTTTAAATTTGGTAGATATGGTTTTATCTTTGATGAGTGTAACATTTTTTAGTAATCAGATACTTTATTTTGTTATTTGTATTCTGATAGAGGTTCAACAGCTGAAGCTTTTGAACGAGTTCAATATTCCTGCTTGTTCCACCTCTCCCGAGGTGGAACACATTTCAGTGATTTAATTATGTGAAAATTGTTTTCATTTTGTTTGGATTAGGCGATGGGTTACACCTGAGGACAGGTGGAACCAGTTAAGTTTTGTTTGTCTGACTATTTGCCAAATTTTATAATACATCAATATCTTTACTTTTAAAATATCACATATTTGCATCTTCATCAGTAGAATTATTTGATGATTAGATTTATCATTAGTTTGTTTAATATAATAACTAAACAATGGGTCACTAGTTGGATTAGATAAAAGCGGTAAAAGTTTAGACATTTCATATGATAATGCTTTTGGATAATCTGGATATAAAATTTTATCTGTTAACAAATCAACAATTTTCATTTGTTGTAAATTTTCATGTATTTCTTTAGTAACTTTATTTAATTCTTCTTTATATTGTTTCTCAAGAATATTGCTAGGTGAGAGTTTAGTGTTCAATAGTTTTAATAGGTGTGCTATAGAATGTACATAATAATCATTATCATAATCTATAGTTTGCTTCTTCACGTAAAATTTCTAACTGCTTAATAATATCTTTATTTTTAATTATTGGTTGGTTCTCTTTTTTCAACACAGACTCATTATATTTTTTATCAATTGTTTCAATTAAAATATTTAGATATGAATATCTCTGATCAAGGGAAATTTTCTAATTCTTCAAATTTACTACCAAATAAGATATCATTTTGATCGATTATATTACTATACAATAATACATGAAAATCATATCCTTCCGATAATAATCAGATGGCCAACTTGCAAACCACTGACCAGTTTTTATCAATTTTAAATTGACAGATGAGCTTCAAACCTAGGGCGAAGATGTTTAAAGATTCGTTGTCATCTTAACTGTACAACGTGATTTAAAGATTGCTTCAATATCTTTTTCAGAAGGAAGTCGAATCGAGCACCTAATAGAAATTCTAATAGTAATTGCTTTTACAGCTTGTTCGAATGATAGCTATAGTTGCAATATACGAATGTATATTTGCATACTCAATATATCGATGTTCGAATCCATCTTTTCTCCATCGATGCATGGCTATATTACGTAATTAGCAATAGACTAATGAAATCTATTTTTTTCAGGAACATTTAATGTTCCCTGATTTTTACTGTTAACATTGTAAGTACTGATTTAATAGCGAAATCAGAGTGTCCTATCAACTTATCTCGAAATTCTAGTGATTAAGAGTATATCAAAATTGTTATTTTTCATATTTGTAGTATATCAAATATGTCTGATGAATTTTTCCTCGTTACACCTTTGCAAGGTGTAATGCATATGCTAATCGTATCTAAAGTAAAATGTTAATCCATCGCTAGATGGAAAAGAAAGTTTGAATTAACTCGCATGTTGATGGTCAGCTTCAGCTCTTAAGTCTCTCAGCTATCCAGACCTTGATGATGGACTGTCTAGTCACACCTATGCGTTTTGCTTCTTCATCGAGTGCATCGATGACCCACTCAGGGAAGTCTACGTTTACTTTTTTGGTGTCTGTATTGAGTTCTTTAAACTCATTTACTCTCTTAGTCTTAGAAAAGTCTAGGTACTCAGTGATGTCTTCACCATTGTCAAACTTTTCATCAAACTCTTTAGCTGTTATTGTCTTCATAATGACTCTCCTCATTTTTTCTACATCTTCTTACAGAGATGATGCGAAACGCATGCTCTCTCATGGTAAATATAGCTACAAAACATTTCTGCTTTAGCTTTGAGATAAGAGCATACCTTGTTTCTTCACCTGTTGTATTCGCAGGTACGACAAGTGCATTCTCATCATTCCATAAATCCTGTGCTTCTACAAAATCTAACCCATGCTTCTCTTTGTTCATACGACTTTTGTTGTACATCGTATTCAAATTTCATTCTTTTCCCTTAGAATATAGTTTTGGTATATTAATTATACTCTATAAGTATATTTAAGTCAATATAGCTATACATTAACCAAAAAACCCATAAAATTCTTTCATAACCTTTTGCCCCTCATCAACACCAACAACCTCAAACCTAACACGACTCCCTATAGCCATCTGTGCCAACATAAAACAGTCCACTAGGCAGTACAGAGCCTATCTTCGGATACCCACCGATAGTCTGTCTCTCTTTGAGTAAGATGATGGGTTGTCCGTCTGGAGGTATTTGCACTGCGCCAAAGGTGATGCCCTCTGAGATGATGCCACCTTTACGTGGTATCATCACTTCTCCTTGGAGTTTGTATCCCATGCGGCTCATCTCAGGGGTGAGGGTGTAGCTAGTGGAGAAGAACTTCTCTTTTTGAGCGTCTGTGAAGTAGTCGTGTTGGTAGCTTAGTACTATGCGTAGGGTAAGGTGGTCAGGGTAGGTTGGGATGTACTTTTGTGGTACACGTCTTTGTAGGGTGCTTTGGCTTGGGGTAAAGGGTAGGGTGTCACCACTCTCTAGCTTTTTACCTTTGTTTTCTTTGAGTGTAGTGCTGTAGCTCTCTTGGAACTTAGGTACATCAAACCCACCAATGACTGCTAAGTAAGCTCTCATGCCTGAGCGTTTTTTCTCAAAGGAGAGTATGTCACCTGCTTGTATGTGATGGGTTTGCCAAATGGGCTGTGAGATGCCGTTGATGCAAAAGTCTAGGTCTGCACCTGTTACGGCTATGGTGGTAGGTGCAGTGGCTTGTAGTTTGAGTCCTGCTAGGAGTATTTCTAGTGCATTACCATCTATCATTACCCAGTAACTTTTGGCTCCATCTGTAGGCGTACTCATCCATAGCTCCTGATGGTGTGATGCCTAGATGGGTGTAGCCTTGACGTCCTAAGTCTTGTACGGTGGTAAACAGACCAGCTGAGAGTACTTTAAACACTGACGAACCTCACACTGTCACCTATCTCAAAAGACTCAAAGTCGTCAAATTCCGTGTGTCCTATGATGTTCCAACCTCCAGCACTCTGCTGTGGGTAGATGGCAGTTTGTGACTCTGCTATGGCTACAGAACCTTTGGGTACTTTGCTTCGTGGTGAGCTTAGTCTTGGTGTGATGATGTCATCATCTACAGATGCTAGGTATGCAAACCCCACCATGAATCCTATGGCGTAAACACGGTACGTTTTACCCGTATGTTTGGCTATGACTTCAGCGGGTGTAAGACCATGCAGTTGTGCCACACGCTCAAGGTCTAGTCCTTGGGTGTAATCTACAGGTATCTCTATGAGCTTACCTTCTGAAGTGCCCTTAGTATAGGGTATTGAAGCTAAGGTCTCTTCTATTTTAGATTTGATAGCATGAGTATCATATTTAAAAATATCATACTCTATGAGGATGCTATGATAAGAAGGAGTAAGGTTGATGATATGGGGTAAAGTTTTTAAGTGCATGGTAGGCATGTTGTACTTGGTCGAGCACCTCTTCACAGATGCGTTCTTCAAAGTAGACTATGACAGAGTCTACAGACGCAGTTTCTATTGTCATGATCTTAATGCGTGTAGTGCTTGTATGATGCTAAGTGCTGCTTCGTTGTCTCCATGTACACAGAGTGTGTCCGCTTGAAGAGCAAGTGGTTTACCGTTGATACTCTCTATGACACCTTGCTCTTGCAAGAGTTTAGCTCTTTGGAGTATCTCTTCTGTGGAGCTTAGTACTGCACCATCTTGGGAGCGTGGGACTAGGTGACCATTATCTTGGTAGGCTCTGTCTGCAAAGACTTCGTAGAGGAGGGTTATGCCGTATTTGTCTGCTACCTTGGCGAACTTCTCATTGTCAGTGTTAGAGAGTATCATCAGCTTGATGTTTTTGTCATACTTGGAGACGGCTTTAGCGATGGCTTTAAAGACTTCCATGTCTTTCATCATGGTGTTGTAGAGTGCGCCGTGAGGTTTGAGGTAACTCACAGATGTGTCATAACTTTGGCACAGTGCATCTAAGGCACCACACTGGTAGATGACAAAAGAGACTATCTCTTCTACGGTACAGTTCATCTCACGTCTACCAAAACCTTCAAGGTCAGGATATGCAGGGTGTGCACCGATGGCAACACCATTAGCCTTAGCTTCTTTGATGCTCTGGTGCATCGTAACGGGGTCTCCTGCATGAAAACCACACGCAAGGTTGGCCATGTCTATGTAGGGCATGATCTGCTCATCTATGGTACTATCACCCTTATGCTCACCCATGTCGCAGTTTAGTTTAATGCGCATAGCTTACTCCTAGACCATTGGACTCTGAAAGGATTATTTCACTTTCATTGAAGAATATGTCAGAGCATACTGGACTTGAAGCCAAAAGACTCACAGCATCAAGGTCAAGCATGGTGATGATGTCCGCTTTGGCAGAAGCCACATGTACCCCAGCAGCCACGCTTATGGGACCTTCTAACATACAGCCTATCATACACTTGGTGTCGAACGCGTGTGAGAGGTCTGCGAGAGCCAAGGCTTGGCTGATACCTGCTGTTTTTGCCAGCTTGATATTGACGTAGTCTATGGCTTGCATCTCTAGTAGTCTACGTGCATCTTTGAGACTAAAGATACTCTCATCTGCAAGTAGGGGAGTTTGTACACGTTCTTTGATGTACTTTAGACCTTCTATGTCATCAGCGGCTACTGGTTGTTCTATGAACTCTGCGATGATGTCTTGCTTTTCTAGAGCATGTAGTAGTTCTACAGATCTCTTGTAGCAGTCCATCCTTGGTTGGCATCAAGTCTTAGCTTGATGTTAGTATCCAGTGCATCATGTATGGCACGTATACGTTCTACATCTTTTTGTGGGTTATCACCTATCTTTACTTTTAGCGTGTCGTACCCAAGGGCAACTGCACTATGACAGTCCGCTATCATCTTGTCTATCTCACCCATAGAGATGGTGATGTCTGTACGAAACTTAGTCTGTGTACCACCCAATAGTCGAAAGAGTGGAAGTTTAGATGCTTTTGCTTTAAGGTCATAAAGTGCTATCTCTAGAGCAGACTTGGCAGTAGTATTTTTAACGATGAGCGAATGTATATTTTTTAATATAAGTTCAAACTCTTCTATCTCACGTCCTATGATATGGGGTTTTATGTACTCTATAGTAGCAATCATAGACCCCATCGTCTCACCTGTTATTTGGGGTGTAGGTGCACCTTCACCATACCCCACAGAACCATCATCACATGTTATGATGACTACTAGGTCTTCTAGTGCATCTACACGACGTAGTGATGTGATGAATGGGTTTTTGAGTGGGGCATTGAGGGTGGTGGTTTGGATGTTTGTGATTTTCATGATGTAAGACCCAATATCCCCAAAAGGCATGGTAATACTCCCAATGCTACTGTCCTTACTCTTTCTTTCTCATGCGCTTCCACAGATATCAATATGTCTATTTTATGAAGCTTTTCCAGTATTTCAGATCTTGATACTTTTTGCATATTTTATGATGTTCCTCGATCGAGTGATTTATAATTATATATCGGTTATTATAACAAATATATCAACCCAGTATATATTCCCACGGAAATCGTGAGAATGAGAAATGTATACAGTATGGAAATATTTAGAAATTAATTTATTTCTTGGTCGTATTCTTTGAATTTTTGGAAGTATTTACTCACAATTGTTCCAGTTGGCATACTTTCAATTTTTGAGAAAATGACATAATTAATGATAGCATGGATAACTAAAGTAATAATCAGACCTTCAAAGATACCAACTTTAAATACTAACACACCACAAACCGTTGCAAGGAGCAGAGCATAAGGACCATATGTAGCGACGTGTAACAAACCAAGAATCATCTTAATACCGACAAATGTCATAATAATTGCCAATGCAAAGTAAGGTAAATGATCTAAATACTGAACGTTAAACACAAAGAACGTTATCAATATACCAATGACCAATACCGATAGTTTAGTATACGCACCGGCTAAACGGTTGGTTGATGACTTTGCTAAACCATCAAGGTTCGTCATCCCACCAAAGAAACTTGCACCCATATTGGACACCCAGATTGACAACAAGGAATTGTTTGAATCAGATGGCCGTTTCAATGGGTCAATCTTTTCAATAGCAGCATTACTCATCACCTGTTCAATCACATCAACCACAGAGAGCATCAAGGCGAAGAAGATCGCATAGATCCATAAATATATAGAATCAAAACTTGGTATAGGTAAAGCAATAGTAAAATCAACATCTTCAACTTTAAGCATGTTAACATTAATAAACATAGCAGCCACTATACCAAATACGATCAAAGTAAAGTACGGTAATGCAGGTTTCGTATCTTTAAATTTTTTAAACAGCGTTAGAAATAGAATAGTTCCAATGACAGACAAGAGTACGACATGAATACGGTCATCACTCCAAAAAGCTTCATCAACATTATTATGGGCTGGTAGTATCCAAAGAAAAGGTAAGAATTTAAGAGCGATCTTTAAACCGATACCTGCTAGTAATCCTTCTACTAAATAAGGGGGAACAGCCATTAAAAGATAGCGTTGCCAGTTAAACTTCCATATGATTGCTTGGAATGATGCCGTCATAAAAATGATGAAGGCCATGTTATCCATACCGAAGGTCGCAACCCCCAGTGCAAGAATCGGTGCTAAACCTGCTGCAATTCCAGGAGCCCCAATATAGTTACCAGGACGGAATATAGAGAAGAGGAAGGCAATGAAAGAGGCAAAAGCAACGGTTGCTAAACCTACTTGAATGGGGTAATCGGACATCATGGCAATACCAATAGACAATGGGATCGCCATGGTTGCTGTGATGACACCAGCTTGCAGGTCTTGACCAACATATTTTGGGAGAAATGCTGCAGAGCCATGATCAATGTTTTGAGGTTGTTTAGAATTTATATTTTTTTCCATGATAGTTTTGTTATACCTTTTAATGTCAATTTTATCTTTCAAGAAAGGATGAGAGTGTTGTATATTATACGCATTACTTAGTTACATATTATTATACATCAGAATCGATGTCGATAATTAAGTAACTTATAAGGGTCAGTGAATGATTTTCACAGAAACTGAAAATCATTATATAGAGAATAGCTTATAGAATTTAAAAAAATAGTCATTAAAAATACTTTTTATTTAAAACGTTACTATATGAAAAGAAAAAACATACCATTAGTGTGAATATCCTTCACATAATTTTAGAGATCCTCTCCCATACTTTTTTGATCATTAATCCATAAAATGTTCCTACGATGTATACCAATGGGAATGAGGACTTTAGTGGGGTTCACATAACAACCAAAGGACGTGATGAAAGGATTTTTGAGTGGGGCTTTGAGGGAGATGGTTTAGATGTTTGTGATTTTCATAAGTTATTGTTTGATCCAGATGGGTGTATGATGTTTATACTATCGGTTTTTACACTAGTGCCTTTCTCAAAAAAATGTAATTTGGCACAATAGTGATTCTTGCCTTCACAAACCGCTTTATCGAGTACTGCTAGTTTTAGTTTCATGTACATAGAGAGATCTTCAACGACCATACCACCGAGATCTTCCTCATTATCTATAAAATATGCAGTCCCTGAATCGCCAAACACTAATGGGTTATAACTTTTAGAATATTGGTAAAAACGCAATGAAAGATTTGTGTCTAGCTGCTGATCTTTAGTTTGGATTTTGATACGTTTCATGACGAAATCTTTAATAGCTTGATTTAGAACACTCTTGTCTTCAGGAATGTTTTTGACCAAGTATAGATCTGGATAGACTTTGGATTGTATGAACTCCAGTTTGAGAAAGAAGAGTTGGTAAATAGTGAAGCCCACAACAACGATGAGAAAAGATAAAGATACGCCAATGGCTCTAGCTTTTGTCCGGAAAACCCATTTTAGTAATGTATATAGTATGAGCAGGACTAAAATGACTAATCCCGATACAAATAAGATAAGCATTATTTCCATGATCTTCTCCCAATTATACTTGCGTTTGTATGGTTGGGTTATGCATTTTGTATTGTCTTGGGTTTAGCCATGATGATTCCTATGGCTATAAAAATGCTGAAAACCACAAAAGACGGAAAGGCTATGGGAGCATCTCTTAAGATATAGGCTACCTTGATTTCTGAACCCAGTAGCATAAGCTGATCTATCAACAGTATAGTGTGATAAACTGCCGAGATCATAAAAAGTACTACGCTTATCATCCATGTCAATAGCGTTGGGTAGATCATCAAAGAAAAACAAAGCACAGCCACTGGCCACAAGATATACTGTGCTCCCACATGAGACATCAACACGCCTAAAAGTAGTAGAAATACACCCGTTACGAGATACAGAAACCTAAACTTTGGGATGCGACGTTCAATCAGCATTTTAAATTTCATTACGATTCCTCAAACATTCTTTGTATGTATCATAGCTTATATCGTCTTTGGGTACAATGCCTGAGTTAAGCCACGACCATACGGCGTCGGATTGAGCGTATTGTTAAGTCACGGACTACGGACTTGCTAATTCCAAAATTTCTTGTCCCATAAGAAGGCATTCTCCATTATTTGCATAGTAGATCGTTCTCATCCTGTATTGGGCTTTATATACGTAAGCTCTTGCTTCATAGACTTGAAGCTTCTGTTTCTTATTACTTGGATTTATGATATCGTGAATTCGTTTTATTTTCTTGACAAATAGGATCTGATGCGTGTCTGCAATATCTGTTCCTACATAGAAGTAAAATATCTTTTTAGCGTCAACTCGAGATTCATTTTCACAGTTTGTTTCGGCTTGTGCCGCATGTAAATAGCCTTGATAGGCAAAAAATATGACTATTATTTTTGCTAAAATTCTCAAATGTATTTCCCCCGCGGATTAACTATTTCTTAGGGAAACACGAGGTCTCGCTATGACTGCATTTTTCATATGCGTAGTATATCCAATTACTTGTCACCCACTTCAAAAGATTGGGAGTGGGTGCATGAAAGTCATTATCGAGCGCGGTATTGTCTACCATCATGATAGTAGTAGCGTCCGTTTCTGTATTTTTTACCCTTATAGTAGTAGTATCCGTTTTTATAATATCCGTTATAGAGGTTCGTTCCTCTATACGTATAGTATGGTTTTCGCTGATGGCGATGCTGGTTTACATAGCGGTTATAATAACGCCCGCCAGTAAAACGTTTACCTTGATAGATATAATATCCATTACGATAGTTTCCACCATAATAATACCGACTGTTATAGTAATAATAAGGACGGTCATAATATCTAGGACTATCATATGAACCGATAATCGTTCCTGCGGCAACACCTACCGCAGCGCCTGATAACAATGCCTGTTCCTGAGGTGTACACCCTGAGAACAACAACATACCAGAAAGTATGCTTGCCGCACCTAAATGTTTGAAGTTTACTTTTTTCATTATTACTCCTTTTTATGTAACTTTATTACTATACTACAAAAGTATGAAGTGAATGTGAACTAAAAACAAGTAATGCAGCATTACTCAAGATACTTAACACACTCTATTACGACCTTCTCTTTTTGCTTGATAGAGTCGTTTATCCGCTTTTTTATAGAGTATTTCAACTGACTTGGAAGACTCGTCTAGGACAGATATACCGATACTTACTGTTAACTTGATAGGTGTACCGTTATATAAAAAAGTTTTATTTTCTATTGTTTTACGTATTTTTTCAGCTATGACTTGAGCACCGTCATGGGCTGTATTATGAAGTAACACAGCAAATTCTTCTCCCCCAACACGTCCAAATATATCACTTTCTCGCATTATGCTTTTGACCTCTTTTGACAAAGAGACAAGTATGAAGTCTCCTGCCTGGTGACCATGTTCATCATTGATATCTTTAAAAAAATCAATATCAAGCATGAGTAACGAAACGACTTTTTGCTCTCTCAACGCAATAGAAATGAGATTTTGAGCCATTTCGAAAAAATAACGCCGGTTATAGATATTTGTTAAACTGTCAATGGTAGAAAGTATATGTAATTTATGGACACTTAAATTAAGCGCATCATTATTCTTAATAGCACTTAACTGACTATTATACAGAGATTTAGAAAGTAAAATAATAGTAGGGATATAAATAAGTGTGAATATTGCCAGAGCTATATGTTGGCGCTCTGCATAATAGATCATGATCATTGTTTGCGGAATAATCATACAAAAGAAAAAAACCAAAAAACCATAAAACATTGAAGACATCGATAAAACAGCTGCTGTAATAATGCCAACGATCATCATAAAGACAACAATTTCAAAAGGAGAGGGCGCATAAATGATTGAAAAAATGGATGCAATGGTCCACATAGAGGCTTGAAAGATATTTAAAATAATAAAGTAAATAACATGGCGTTTTATTTTTTCTTCATTATTACTCTCTATGAATTTATCTAATGTTTTAGCATTCTGGTAACGAGAAACAGCTAACAACACCTGAAAAAAAAACCAAATGAGTAAAATACGCAAAGGGACAAACTCAACAAATATCGACATATAAACTAACGCAACTGTAATTAAAGCAATCATTGCTCTTGGTGTTTGTTCTGTCGTAATACTAATAAGTCCCGGATGGTAATTGAACATTGTCAAAATCCTTTTATAATATTTCACTCATACCCTTTCCTATTATACAATTATGCGTATTAGATAGTGAAGCAGAAATATTGTAAATTTGAACGTATAAGTCTTTAACTTATTCAGTGATTTTTTATGATTGAGAGTGATGTAAAAAATATTTCACGAGGCTATCCTCTCCAAAACCTTCCCTACCATCAATCCACCAAAGGTACCCACTATATATCCCATCATCGCCATAAGTACACCTATGGGGATGAGTGCTTTGGAGTAAGCAGAAGCCAAGATAGGGGCTGAGGCTACACCTCCTATGTTGGCTAGAGATGCTACACCAAGGCTAAACAGGTCAAGTTTGAACAATTTAGCAAAGAGTACCATGATCAATGCGTGTATAGCGATAATGACAAACCCTGCAAAGATGTACAGCGGTGCTTGGGTCAGTTCGGTGAAGTTTGCGCGACTTGCGATGAGAGCAACGATAAGGTAGAGCATGATGTTGGCCAGTTCTGATGAGCCGGAGATCTTAGCTAAGGGTGTCATAGCAAAGAATATACCTGCAAATGTCGCGATGATAACTACCCATGTCGTGGTTGTGAGAAAGTCCGTCGTAGGTAAATGTGACGCTCCATACTGTGCCAAAGCAGAGACAAAAAGTGCTGCTCCCAGTAAGAAAAACAAAGAGGCAAAATCCATAGGCTTTTTCTTCTCTTCTTTGAGCGCCAGTTTGGCTCCTACTTCGTCTATGACTGAAGTGTCTGCTTTACTCCACGCGTTGAACTTCTTAGCAAAAGGCACAAGCGCCAAGAGTATCATGACCCAGATAGCGTAGTCGATGGAGTCGATAAGTAGGGTATAACCCATAGCAGAGTCCGGAAGGTTTAAAGCCCCTTGTATGGCTACCATGTTTGCTGTTCCTCCCATCCATGAGCCACTTAGCGCTGCAAAAGGTTTCCATGACTCCGGGCCAAAAGAACTATGGAAGAGGGCGAACATACCTATGAAACCCAAAGGCGATACTCGTTGAGGCTAGTAAGAATGTCAGTATCATTTTTTTACCCAGTTTAAATATTTCACGCATATCTGCAAGCAGTAACATGAGAAATATCATCGCAGGAAGCAGGTTAGACTTCATGCTCTTGTAGGTAGCAGTCACAGACTCTGTTTTCTCCCAAAGTCCAAAAGTGGAAAAAAGCATCACCAGGAAGTAGATGATGACGATGGCAGGCAGGTACTCAAAGAGCTTATGTTGACTCTTCTTTTCAGCGTAGACAATGAGCGAACTTATCATCATGAGAACAGCTAGGTAGGTAAAACCATTCTCTATCAATAGTAGATTACAGACCCATGTGCAAACGGATTTGTGATGCTTTGTTAGAAGTGGTAGGTTTTATAGTCTTTGGTATAGGCTCTAAAAGTACGATGTTTTTAGTACTATGTCTCATGTGTGTTTTGGTTTGGTTGTAGATGAGTAGTCGCATGGACTTTTCAAACATTTCCAAGACATTGGATGTTTTAAAAAAGTTATCTGGCAGTGTTTTATCAAAAGAGTTTAGACCTAAAACATCTACTGCTAAGACATCATGACACGAAGCTTCATTGACCCCTAGGTTTTCACAAAGAAAGCCATCTACATAAGTTTCACCCTCCACAACATGCTCTTTAAATAATCCGGGTATCGCCATCGTGCAAAGAAGAGCATCTTTGATATAGACATCATCATGGGCATCAAAAACTCTTTTATCTCCGTTGAGCAGTTGTGTAGCGATGAGTTTAAGCGGGATGTCTGTGTTACGCATCTTTCTATTTCCAAAAATAGATTCAAAGATATCTTCAATTTTGTCATTGTTTACAATGGCATTCCCTGACAGTGACAAATTGATCCACTTTGAGACAGTAGCAAATGCCTTTTGATGTCTTCATAAATCTCAGATTCTTTTAACCCTATGGCCATACATGCACCGATAATGCCACCCATACTTGTACCCACGATCTCATTAGGTAAAAGTTGTTGCTCTTGCAGATCATGTAATATACCTAAGTGAGCTATACCCAAGGCACCACCACCTGAAAGGACTAAAGTAAAGTCGTTTGTTTTGAATTTTTTTATCATAAAAGTATTATAGCGTAGGTTAGCATTATGATATAATTAATGCATATCATAAAGGAGTTACCCATCGACGTTACACCTTTCGCAATTCATATTTACGTATCTGCTTGTTATACTTGGAGGATTTTCGTTTTCTGCCATTGAGTCATATTTTTTATCAGAAACGCTCTCCCACAAGTATGATCTCATGGATGATCTCTATTGTCTTTGTCCCTTTTGTTACTGTGCCGTTTTATTTCTGATTGGTATTCGTAAACGTGAGTCAAATATAAAAAAGAGTATTTGCAGATTATCTGAGAAAAAGCATCCTCTCTATGTCTTGATGCAGATGAAAATAATGAAATAGCATTTTTCAGTATTCTAGAAAAAAATGGTATTCCTCCTGCAACCAAAGGACAATACCTTTGAGACTCATCACTCAGAGTATTGATGCATTTCATCGTGATGCTTGACTGAGATCAGACAAGCCAAAGACAGCATCGATATCTGTACCTATGTGTTTGTTTTTGACAAACAACACAAGTACTTTTTGATGCCTTAGTCAAAAGGGCCAAAGAGGGGGTTAAAGTGACGATCTACTTTAGATGACAGTAGGTTCATTAGGTTTGTACTTTAACCAAAGAACGTTTAGATTACTTAAAGATGCAGGTGCAGAAGTAGCCTTTTTACACCTATGTTACTCAAAAGACCTCTATCAAAACTACATTAGTCTTCGTAATCACCGAAAGATGTACATTTTTGACCAACGAGACTGTACTCAGTGGAGGTATGAATCTTAGTGATGAGTATATGGGAGTAAAAGATGGTACTAAACGCTGGGAAGATCTTGCTGTATAGACTCGAAGGTCCTGGTGTTACATCATTTTTACTCTATCTTTCATAATGACTGGGTCTATGCTACAGAGTGATGAGACAAAAGAAATACCTAAAGAAAATACTACGTATGACGGAGATGACATCGTTCAAGTGGTGCCTTCCGGCCCAGATATATCAACAGATGCACTCTATGAGACTCTCTTAAATGCCACTATACTGTGCGCAAAAACGTATCTGGATTGTCACACCTTATTTTGTACCTGATGAACACATCATGCAGGCACTGGTCATCGCACACCATAAAGGGGTGGAAGTAAAGCTCATCACCCCTAAAGAGTCCGATCATCTGCTTGCTGACTATGGTAAGAAGCCTTACATCGAGAGAGTTGATAGCATTAGGTGTTGATGTTGTACTTGTATGAAGGTGCGATGCTTCATGCAAAAGCCATACTGTTTGAAGATGTAGGAGGGATGGTCGGGTCAGTAAACTTAGATAACCGAAGTCTTTTTCTTAACTATGAGATCGTGACTTTTGTCTACTCTCAAACATTTGTACATAGCTTGGAGACATGGATGGAAGACACTCATGCTCATTCACTCAAGTAAGGGATGGAAAGTACCGGTAAAGTCCGAGAAGCCGTAGAAAATGTTATGAAAGTGTTTGCACCTTTACTGTAATGTTTATACCATCACAACTTCACCATCGATCCTGCCGATTCAAATGTGACTTACTGTACCGGATAGCTTTGGGGTACTTTGCTGGAATGTTCATAAGAAACAATGAAGCTGAGTAGCTTTAGAACCTTTTTTCAAAAGATTTGAAGATGACCAGTGATTTTATGCTTTTTCAAGAGGCTAACTTTTAGAGATGATGCACATTTCACACTCCCAAACCTTGCATTTGATGCGGCAGCAAATCTGGAAATACGAGATGAATTCTATGGTGTACTTACGGCAAGCAGGGTAGAGTCAAGTTAGGCAAATGCCTATCTTTCAGAAGGAAGAGAAAGTCTTATAGGTCCACATAAAAGTCTTCTTGTTCAGTGCATATCATTTTGAAGATGGTAGAACCGTTACTTAGTACTTAATGTCCATGCTATTAACTTTCGTGGAAACCAGCGTTACCACAAAGAGTTAGAGCGATTTTTAGAACTTTTGAAAGATCATGAAGGTGCATTGATAGTCGCAGGTGACTTTAACTACTTGGAATAAAAAGCGCATGCAAAGACTGCATCATCTTAGAGAAAACTAGGGCTAAGTGGTACCGTTTGAACAAGATGACCATGTCAAATCATTTATGGGAAATCATTTGGACTTTATTTTTTATAGAGGGGTTGAACTCCTTGAATGTATGGTAGACAAAGAGCATGGACTCTCTGACCACAATCCACTTTTTGCACAGTTTCGGAAAAAAGGTTAGTGCTTATTTTTTCTTTTTTGCTTTCTCTTCATCACGTTTTTTCTTCTGTGCCGCGTAAGTAAACTTACGTTTTTTGTCGTAGTCAATGTACCCTTTTTTCTCACGGAGAGACTTCTTGCGTGGACGTGCTTGACGTGGTTGCTTGTCTGTGATCTCAAAACCTTCCATGACGTCACGTTTGACATTGAGCTTTAAGTGTTTTTCTATGGTGGAGAAGTTGTTGTAGTCAAGTATGGTGAGCAGGGTGATGACTTGCCCTTTATGATTGGCTCTTCCTGTACGTCCTACTCTGTGGGTAAAGTCATCGGTGAGTTCTGGCAAGTCAAAGTTTATCACCAGTGGAAGTTCAGGGATATCTATGCCACGTGCGGCGATGTCTGTAGCGACGAGTACTTGAGACTTTCCACTTTTGAAGAGTGTCAGTGCTCTGGCACGTCCACCTCTGTTGATGTCTCCATGTATGACTGGTGGTCCATATCTCTTGACTCTTTAAAATACTCATAGAGCTTATCTGCAGTCTCTTTTTTGTTTACAAATATTAAAACCTGTCCTACACCCAGATCTTTTACAAGTTTAGCAGCTAACTCAGCCTTACGCTTTTTGTCAACTTTGTAGGCTCTATGATTTATGGCATCTACCACATCACGTCTATGACTGACTTCAACAATGATAGGATCATGTAAAAACTCTTTAGAGAGTTTCTTGATATTTTGTGAAATGGTTGCAGAAAAACACATCATCTGTTTAGGGTGAGTACAGTTTTTAAGAATCGCTTTTATCTCAGGTAAAAAACCAAGGTCAAGCATGGTATCCGCTTCATCCGAGTATGACAGTATTGACATGCTCTAAGGTTTATCTTTTTGTCGTGTATGAAGTCTTGTAAACGTCCTGGTGTTGCTACAACGATGTCTACACCTTGTTTTAGTTTGTGTATTTGGTCGCTCTTTTTTGACCCACCTTGGATCTTCACCGTTTGTATGTCTAGGTGTTTTGAAAAACTAACAATGGTACGAGAGACTTGATCAGCCAGTTCTATGGTAGGCACGATGATAAGTGCCCGTACTACTTTTTCTTCTTTTTTAACCACTTTTTGTAGTTTGTTAAGCAGTGGCAGTACATACGCAGCCGTTTTACCTGTACCTGACTTAGACGCACCCAAGATGTCCACACCTTTCATGGCTACAGGGATGACCTTGTTTTGTATGGCTGTTGCGTTCTCATACTTCTCATGCTCTATGGCTTTTAAGAGTTGCGGATGTAAGTTAAATTTTTCAAATGCTTTGATAGGATGTCCTTGATATATTACGCGTATTATAGCGTATTATATGCCACGTTTTTTAGTATGCCTAATCATAAGCTTGTTGTCTATGTCTAAAATCAACAACTACGATAATAAGCTTATCATCTTCTATAAGATAAAAAAGCCTATAATTTCCAATCCTATACCGGTAATACCCCTCTAGACTATCTTTTAGTTTTTTAATATTGGTTCCATAAAAAGGATTTTCTCTGAGCTGAGGATAAACAAAATTTTCAATTTTTGAGTATAATTTTTTATCTATTTTCTTTTTCACTTTTTCAAACGTTTTAGTTTCAGCAATCTGGTACTTAGACAATGGTGTAATCACCTTTTTTGAAGTCATCTAAACCGTTCATTAAGTTTTGGACAAGTTCTTTATCATCCATTATCTCAGACATCTCATCATTTTCAACAAATTGAGATGATGTAAGGTATTGCATCGTTGCAAACTCTATAAAATTAGATAAGTTTCTTTTTTGACCATCTGCTGCAAGCTTTATCATATCGTAGATTGAGTCATCTACTCTCATAGTTACTGTTTTCATAATGAGTCCTTTTGAATACTTATTAATACTATTATATTCAAATTTATTCATTTTGTCAATCAGTGATAAAATAACTGCTTAATTTTGAACTCATTCCCAAGATATTCATAGGAATGCATATTTAAGTTTGATATGCGATGTAGATGCAATTTAGATATTGTATTTAAGTACGAGTTAAATAATTTATATGTTTTAATTATTGAGCGTTTTTTATCGCTTCTTTGATTATAGGTGCTACATTCTCTGGAGTAATATTTCGTTCTATGCAATACTTAGATTGTAACCAAATTGAAAGTTTCTTTTGCCCTTTGCTTGCATTGCAACCACAACAGCATAGAGCAATATTTTCTCTAGTAATGATTCTTGCATCATTAATAATATGTTCCCAACTAGCAGCTGTTTTTTTAGAAACTTTTGTTGGAGTAAATTTAGTACCACAATAAACACATAGTGTATCTCTCATTCTTATTTCTTGCTCTAATGGAGCAGGGATATTCCAGGTATTTGCCATAAATTAATTTTCTCCATATTCATATAACATTGGTTTCAAGCCAATGAAAAATCTATTATAGGTTAACTCGTTCTAATTTCTATTTGAGTAATGCATAAAAATCTTTAGGAGCTTCCACCTCTAAAACCAACTCTTTCTTACTCACAGGATGCACAAAAGAAAGTCTCTTCGAATGAAGTCCCATACGGCCACCTTTTTTTCCATAACGCTCATCCCCTACGATGGGGTTACCCATCCATGCCATGTGTGCACGTATCTGGTGTTGTCGTCCTGTTTCTATGCGTACTTCGAGCAAAGATCGTGTCTCATATGTTTTCTTTAGCTTGTAGTGTGTGATAGCGGACTTTGCATCGGGGTGTTCACCCACATGCATACGGTACTCTTTTTCATCTATTCTCAGAGGTTGGCTGATAGTGTCTTCTTCGACTTCGGGTGTGCCTTCTACTACTGCTAGGTACGTTTTCTCTGTACTTGACCACTTCTCCATGACTGCTTCACGTACTTCTTTAGAGGTAGCAAAAAGTAAGATACCTGAAGTTTCACGGTCCAGTCTATGTACAGGCCAGAGTTTGACTGACCCTTTTCCGCGAGAGAGTTGTGTACGCAGTAGGGCAAGCGCATGGTTCTTGTTCTCTTTTGCCGTAGCCACAGAGAGCATTCCTGCTGGTTTATTAATGGCTATGAGGTCTTTGTCCTGATGGATGATGTCAAGTTTGACCTGTTGTGTGTTGGTATGATGTCCTGTACGTTGTGCCACACCTATCTGTACGATGTCATCTGCATTGAGTATGAAATCGTGTTTGGTTTGTACCTGTCCGTTGACAAAGACAGAGGAACTTTGTAACCTTTGCTTGACTGTTTTCTTAGACCAGCCTTCTAGTGTTTCGAAGAGAAAAGGGAGCAGTTTTCCTCGTGTGGTTACGGTGTATTGTTGTGCCATCTGTTTCTACCTTTTTACTATCTTCAGTTTATTTTTCCATAAGTTCCAGATATGATTTTTCATATCTTTCAACCCAGTCATTGTACACTTTTTGTTTTCGCTGTGCTTTATCAAAGTACTTTTCAGCACAGGCATTTGCACCAGTGGTGATGCTCAGTGCCTTTATACCACAAAAAGCATTTTTTGTTCCCATAAAAAGTAGGGTACTACGACCGCTAATGTTGTTACATGAGTCTATGGCATTGAGTATAAATTGTTCATTACACTCTTTGTAGGTTACCCCTATGGTCGAATAACACTTGTCATGCTCATCACAGGCCTGACTTAACCACTCGTCATCATCGGAAAATATATTAGAGATGTTATAAATAAATCTAAGTTCTTCTGCACTACAGCCATCTGGTTTGGAGGCATAAGGGTATTGTGCATTGGGGAAATTGTTGTTAAAAGGTAACACAACGCCTTTAGGGGTTACCCCTCTGGCATTGTCATCACTCTCTTTAAGATCTAAGTAGACTTTCTTAGGCTCTTTTTTGCTGTCGTAGTCAAAGGAGTCTGGTGAACAGACAGCATTCTTCCATGTATCATCTGTAATTCTAGAAATATCTTGCATATAATAATAAGTTGATGACAACAAAACATTATACATATCATTACTCAATGTTTTGGGGAAGTGTCTCAACATGTCATCAAAGCCATGATCATCTCTATTTTTTATGACATCTTTTGTTGCTTTCATGATTTCATCTGGCATCATCATATCTACAGAATAGACAAACATATCTTCTAAAAAACTGCCGTCATATTTGGAAAATGTACGTATAAACTTTTTATATTTACTTTTTTTTCTCTTTTTGGTTTGTGGGGTATCAGAGACAAGTACTTGTGAAGATTCGGTGGCATTTTGATGGTCAGGAGAACCCACGGTAATAATGTTACCTGCAGAGATATAAGTAGATAAAATACATACGATACATGTCACTATATTTAATTTTTTCATATTTATATCCTTCCTATATCATGCACATTTGTCATTATAGCATCTGAGCATTATTTTTTTATGCTCTTTACTTTTTTCTACGTCCTCTATAGCCACCGCGTGAACCACTTGAACTACCATATCCACGTTTTCCGCTGGTATGACAACTGTCACAGATACTAAATCGGTAAGAAAAATCCAATACCTTTCCACACTTTCGACACTGTTTGGTAAAGTGTCCTTGACGGAGTGAGTTTTCTATGTAGTTGTTGAGTCTTACTCTGGCTTCGAGTGCTTTTTTGGTATCTTCAAAAATATCTGGAAATTTAAAACTCAACCACAAATAGAGTGATATTTCTCTCACGCGGTCTTCTGCATTGAGAAGCATATCATTAGTCTGAGCAAAGGCAGGGAGATCACGGGGAGGGAGGTAAAGTACCTTTCCTCCTGCTTCTACTTGTTTGATGTAACGATGAAAAACAGACTCAATATAGGGTGAGCTAATACTAGCAGGTGCACAGGAAAGATAAAAACGTGTTTTCAGATCCAAGGTGTATTCATCTACGATAGCGGCTATCTCTAACATAGAGTCAATGTTTGCGGCTACAAAAGGCCCATCAAACTCCATGTTATCAGCAAAAAATCCTAGTATGGTCGTAATGTGCTCCGTTTCAAGGATCTCTCCTATGAGCATGACATGTTCCAGACTTGCCATGACAGATACAGGGAGTTCTATGTCAGGTAAAGGTGCGTGAAAGACTGAAGTAATGGTACTGAGTGTATTGTCATCCAATGCACCTACATAGCCTTTTTCTTCAAAGCCGTAACGCCCCGCACGCCCCGCTATCTGAGAGACTTCCGTAGGGAGTAACTCACGACGACGCAAGCCGTCAAACTTGTTGTCTTTAGCAAACAGCAGGGTTTTGATGGGCAGGTTGAGTCCCATCGCTATGGCATCGGTGGAGACAAGTATCTGACTCTCTCCCTCTCTAAAACGTCTGGCTTCTTCACGTCTTACCTCTGGAGAAAGGTTACCATACACGACGGAGACAGAGTAACGTTCAGAGAGTTGTTGTTTGAGTGAGAGCACATCACGACGGCTAAAGGCTACGATGGCAGTTTGCGGCTTCTATCTTTTTCATAGAAACAGACATATCCATCATCGTCAGTTCATTTTTACGTTCAAAATGTTTGATGGTCAGTGGTTCACCTAAGTACTCACAGAGTTCTTCTACCGCGGGTAGGGCATTGGCAGAGCCTGTGAGTATCACTTTTTTAGCAGGCACACCCATGAGCGCGTTTGCCCATGCCCAGCCACGGTCACGGTCACTGATCATCTGTATCTCATCGATGACACATACATCTACATCGACTGAGCCATTCATCATCTCTATGGTTGAAGAGATGTGTGTGGACTCCTCATCTATGATCTCTTCTTCCCCTGTAATGAGTGAGACAGCTACACCATTGGCTTTGAGGTTTTCATACCCTTCAAGTGCAAGTAGACGTAACGGTGCAAGGTAGTAACCCTGTGGTTGCTGCTTCAAGTTCTTTGAGTGCCTGGTAGGTTTTACCTGAATTGGTAGGCCCTACATGAAAGACTATCTCTCTTTTAAGCTCTCGGGCTATGGGAAAAAGGTTTTTAAAGTCACGGATGGTTTTGGCGAGTAACTCTTCACGCTTCTGTTTTTCCAACAAAGGCTTGATGTACTCCAAAAAGTGAAAAAGGATGCGTCTTTTACTCTTTTCTTTGAACTTTAGCGTGGTAGAGGAACGTATCTGAGGTTCTACAAAACGCACGACAAATTCATGAAGTTTTTCATCACTAATAGCTAGCTTTTCTGACTCTTCTCTCATCTCTTCTAGAACATCATCGACTGCTACTTTAAAGTGGGCCAAAAGGTCATCGTTGACTCTGTTGATATCTTCTTTGACAGGGAGTTCTTTTCCGCGCCAGAGTAGGCTGTAAAAGAAAGGTTTTTCATAAGAGACCGAAGTACTATAGTACAACAGCGTACCAAACAAGTCATGGTTCTTCTCTTTCTCTATGATAATATGGTCTGTACTCTCAAAGACATCATATTTATCACTGATCTTGGTTAAGATGTTTTCAACCGTACCCAGTGTAATGGGTGCATGGGAGAGTAGGGTCTCAGGAGGCATACTTTTAAGTGCTTGATACATCTCATTTTCACTGAGGTAGGGATGTTCGCTGCTTTTGATCTGATGAAGAAAAGTTTGTAGTTCATCTTCTTTTTTAACAATGGTCTCTTCTTTGATGACACGCAGTTTTTTTAAAACTTCAGTATCATCACTTTCCCACATTGCATCAGAGCCGAGTGACTCTGTTTTACACAAAAGTAACTTGTTAAAATCCACCTCATGGAGTACAAACGTAAAACTATGGTAAAACTCCATTTCGTTAGAAGTGTTAAACTGTACATCCAGTGATTTTTCAAGAGAATGCAGTCTGCTTTTGATACGTAAGTAACCCAGTTTGGCACGTATATTCTCTTGGTTCATCTTGGAGTCTTTGACATCTATAAAGGCTTCTAAGATAAGGCTTTCTTCTTGTTTGGTATGTTTCACCCCTTCAAGTAAAGAGAGGATCTTTTCTACTTTGCCTAGAGGACGTTTTTCTCTGCCTCCATGATGGACAGACTTATAGGGGTCAACGAGGTAAGAGACTATCATCTCACGTGTGCCCGCACCTTCTTCACTCCAGACACGGCGCAAAGCACGTACCATCTCAGCATGTTCATGGGAGGGAAGCTCGAGTTCAAGCAGCATGATGAGTTCTATGAGTTTGTCATCATTCACTGTGTCTATGCCCTCATCAAAGGGTAGTCCATGAAAGTAGTTACGTATTTTGTTATTGAGTTTTATAAGGTATTTTTTCTTTTTCTTTGCCATAGTGTAAGTATATCTAATTGTTTACCCTAAAAGCGACAAGTCGCGTGAGCGCCCAGAAGGAAGTGCCCTTGGGGTGCACTCTGCTGAAGAGGTCATAGCGACAGCGTAGCAAAATGGACTTTGTTCATTTTGAGTTCATCATAATAGTCAGTATAGCCTAATCTACTGTCACTATGTTTACCAATGCCACGCCATCACACTCTTTTTTAAAACGTTTATGTTTACGCGCATCTTCTTCTGCCAGTTCGAGTAAATCTGCAAAGTCATCTTTCCCCACTGTAAATTCAAAAACTTCTTTTTGTGTCTTAATCTGTACGATGCATTCTTCTTTTGCAATCAGTGCGAGGTTTCTAAGCCCAGTGGCAAACTCACTTTTAATGGCTTTCATCACTTTCTCATTGTCCAGTATGGTACTTAGGCTTACTTCTTCACTCACATCATTTTTACACATCACGGTATAAAAGACTGTTATCATGCCATTCATCCTTATCTCCTTATTTATTGTTATGGGTATAGTGTAGTATATTTTTAGTATAAGTATCAAAAATATGACAAATTGACATGTTTTTGTATTCTATCCTTTTAAGATTTTATGGTTATAGTTAGAAAAATTGTATAAAAGGCATAAAAATGAAATTAAAAATAGTAGCTATAGCGGCTCTCTTCCCACTCTTTGGTCTAGCAGAAGTATCTCAGATGTCCCCAGCTCTAAGTGTAGAAAAAGCAGTCAAGACTCAAAATGTGGTCTTTGACTGTTCAAGTGGAGATAAAAAGTTCGTAGCCTCACGATTATGGCTCATAGATACAAGTATCAAAGAGTACCTTGACAACCAGACCCCTTACAATGTCGTCTTAACCATTCACTCAGGTTGTACAGATATTGTTTCTACAAAAGTAGCAGCAGATGACAAGATGATGAAGAACATACATAGTAAACTAGAAACCATTTCCAAGTATGACCATGTCTCCATAGAAGCCTGTCAGATCGCAGTAGACAGATTTGGCATCGAACATAAAGATATCCATCCATATATGACACTTGTACCAAACTCCATCACAAGAGTCATCTCTCTACAAAACGATGGTTACGCTTTTATACCCTTTAATTAAGTAGTCACTTTGAGAGGATACAAAGAGATAGGCACAAGGGTATTCTCTCAGTTAGGGTTACTAAATCGCAACCTGCTGTGAATATTAGGATCAGGCGGTGCAAAAAACGAGTTATTATTATCACCTGATTCGTAAATCTTAGGGATTTGTTAACTAGATTGAAAACTTTATTCAAGTCGTTCTATCGTTTTTAATCTTTGACATTTGAAAAATGATTTGTATGATCCTGTTAAGAAATGTCATAGATTTAACAAACCCGTACAGGGAAGAAAGGAAGATAAATGACAACCATATCAATTATTATGGCTACTAGCCATTGTTATTATTGATTGGTTATTTAATGTCTTTAACAGTATGGACATTAGGTAACTTCAGTTCAGGACTTTGAGTCCTGAACAATTCCTCCTAAAAGTTGAAATATTGTCTTTGGTAAAGGATCGGAGTGTATTACATTTCTCTGTATCCATGTCAGATTATTTTCGAGAATTATCGTACTAATATTTAAACATGCTTGAACTGTCTTCCACTAATATTCTTATTGACTTATAAATATGTCAATACTGAAGACTTCTCTTTTATAAACAATGATGTTTCTATATATGTTGATTCTTGAAAAGATTCACATGCATACAATAAGTGTTGGTCAACATAATGGGAACTAACTTGTTCCATCTCTCCCGAGATGTCACGGACATCAAAGCCCAAACGGAAAGTCACTCACTGGTTCCACCTGTCCTCAGGTGTAACCCCTATACCAATGCAAGTAACAAATCAACTCCAATTACACAAAGTATATGTCACGATATATTCCACCTCAGGAGAGGATGGAACAAGGAGAGTCTCCTGGCTTATACACACGCTGCACGTGGGAATTCGCCTTCACTGATTCCACCTGTCCACAGGTGTAACCCCTATACCAATGCAAGTAACAAGTCAACTCCAATTAAACAAAATATATGTCACTATATGTTCCACCTCGGAAGAGGATGGAACAAGAGGGAAAGACTAAGGATTATTCATCGTTTGGGAACAAGATATTAGCAATCCCAGCAAACAATAATTTCATACCCCATTCACCGACACGTGTAGACATAGAATTCTCTTCTTCATAGGCTTTTGTTTCTTCTATGTCATTTTTGTATTTTATTGGCTTCACTTGAGTGGTTTTTGGTTATGCAAACAAGAAAAAGTTTACTTTAAAGCTTCATCCAACGCTTTGGCATTTACAAATTTGATGTCCGTAATACTGTTGTCTTTTAACTTTATCACCGTGACTTTACCCTTTTTACGGTTGATGAAATCACCTACTTTTTCATCACGAATAAGTGAAACACTAAAGTTAAATTTCTTCATTTTCGGTATAGCAAACATTTTGGTGATCAATGAAGGCATGCTACTGATATCCGAAATATACATGATATTGTTGTGGATGAGAAAGTCTTTTTCTTTTTTATGGATGTATTTTTTGATACCCGCTGAAACATCTTTTTCAAATGAAAAAATGAGGGTAGTGGCGCCTTTGGTTTTAATTTCTTGCTCTATTTTAAATTGATCTGCAAGTTTGAGTGAGGGAAATGTCTCGCCCACTTCCAAGTCGGCAAACACTGCACTTATGAGTAGTATACTAGCCATGATAATCTTCATTTATAAAATCCTTTTTGATTTTGGTGTCCCCACGAGGACTCGAACCTCGAGCTACGCCTTAGGAGGGCACTGCTTTATCCACTTAAGCGATAGGGACAGGTGTTTGGTGTAGAAATAGAAGTGTACAATGAAAAACATAAAACTACGACTAAGTAGCTACTACACTAGGTGAAGATTTAAAAATGTTTAGGTAGTTTCTTTACCCTATCAAAAGCTACTTTCAGTTGTCTGTCACCGTCAAACGCTTTAGCCACATTCATACGAGGGTCATCTTGGGATATCGCGTACTGAGGCGTGATACCCTCTGACTCTATGCTTCTTCCCTTTGGCAAATAGTAATTGGCGACTGTCAATTTTAGAAGTTTTCTTTGTCCTATTCGGATGGTAGTTTGTACCGTACCTTTTCCGTAAGACTTTTCTCCTACAATCACTGCACGTTCATGATCTTGTAATGCACCTGCAACCACTTCACTTGCCGAGGCACTTCTGCTGTTGATCAGTACTACCATAGGCACATCGGTTATGGTCGTATATTTCTTTGCCTTAAAGACTTTATTATTCTCTTTATGTCTGCTCTTTCTTGTAACAATGATGCCATCATCCAAAAACATATCAGAGATCTCTACTGCTTCATGAAGCAATCCTCCTCCATTATCTCTAAGGTCTAGTATGATGCCTTTATATCCTTTATGGCTACGTAAAGATCTTTCCATGAGAGAAGCAACATTTTGATCGAATGTGCTTATCCTAATATGTAGTATTGCCTCTGGAAGAAGTGTTGTTTTGACTGATGCTAACTTTATAGTATTCTTATGTAGGGTAAGGTAAAAAATTCTATCGGAATTAGCCTTTTTGACTCCTAGAATTATTTTATCTCTCTTTGGATCTTTGACTATTGCAGCTATTTCCTTCAGAGGGAGAGCCTCTGTATTGCGTCCGTCAATAGAGACAATGATGTCCCCCTGTGCAAGACCCGATTTCTGTGCCGGACTTCCCTCTATGGACTGAAACACTATAAGCGTTTCTTTTTTCTTAATAAGCATGATACCAAAACCACTATATTCACCGGTGGTTTCCAACATAAAAGTATCGTACTCTTTTTGTTCAAGTATCTTAGTATACTTATCTAGTTTTGATAGCATTTCATTTGCTGGCATGTCTTTTGGGTAAGAATCTACACTACCTGAATAGTATTGCTCGATCGCATCTTTTACGCACTTATCTTCACTAAAAGGGTCTGAAGGAAAGGTATCTTTTAAACATCCATTAAGTAGTAGAATCGCTGAGGCTCCAAAGAAAGAAAGCCTTACAATTTTTAAAAGTACCATTTCAGTCCTATCTCCAAAGTATCTTTGTATCTATTGTCAGCTTTTAAATATACTGAAGATGACTCACCTATCTGGTACTGTACATCAATCTCATAATATTTTCTATCAATAATATGGTTGATATCCTTTTCAAAGTTATACGCTAAATTCATTCTTAGTTTTCCAAAATTACCATAAAGACCTACATTTGGACGATATCTGTAATGACCCTCTGCAGTATGTAAAGAGGCATTAATCATCGCGTAAAACTTCACTTGAGAGTGAATCTTCCAAGTATAGCCGATTCCTCCATCCACTAAGTAATCCCTTTGGGTGAACTTTTCTGTTCCAACAAGAAGCGTCCAGGAGAAAGGATTGTCAGTATCAAAGGGTATCTCCTGTGTCTTTAATCGGCGGACATTTACGATATCTAGCCTTTTTAGAGATACCTTACCCCCTTTAAATTCAAGCTGAGTATCTAAAATAGCAAGCTTGTCTCCATCAAGATGATTGTATCCGGTTTTTTCAATAATAAACGGAGAGAACTTGAGAGCAAGAGAATTTTCTTCTTGATTCAATAGTCCGGACATACCAAAATAACTTGTTTTAACGCTTTGAGTGATCGGAACTTTTTGTGGTGGCAAAGTATCATTATAGTCCATCATCGGTAAGGCCATTCTGCTGATCATAAGCTTTTGGCGTTTCTTGATGGTTTCGAGGTTTTTTGTATCTTCTGGAGCGTATTTGTATTGATCGAAGAACAAAATAAAGTCCATGATCTTCACTTTACTGATCATAGCTATGTGTTCATACTCTTGAGGAATTGAGGTCAGTTTAGCATTTATCATTGTCTCTACAACTGCTCTTTCAGTTTTCGTTAAGCCATTGTACTTAGCATATACTTTCTGTTGTGTTGAGGGAATGTACCTGATCTTATTGATGACATCATTCTCTATATTCATCTCTTTTAATTTATGGAAAGTTTCCATCGGCGCATACCAAAAATTGGCATGATCTATCATATTTTCATCATAAACAAGTTCAAGCAGTTCGGAGACTTTGTACCCGCAGTTTCTATTGAAGAAGAAGTAGTCGAATTTTTGATCTGAGAGCTCCCAAAAGTGTAATAAGAGCATTTTTCTTTGTGACGAAGAGAGATTTAATTCATATTCCCACATTTCACGAAATTCACTATTGGAATACACCATATCGTCCATATAGTAATATTTGTCTGAATATTTAGCCTGATATCCTCCCGTAAGTCCATTAACTATATAAGAGGTCATGGTATATTTTTCTGGAAGTATTGCACCATAACTGATGGTAGTGTTCATTAAGTTATTTAGTGAGTGATCACTCTCTTCATTCACCTTGATAAACGAGTGTCCAAACGCGGAGGCTGGATTACCAAGAAAACCGCTTACGAACACAACACTGATAGAATCTGCTATGTTCGGAAGCTCCCATCTGCTCAACTGTTTACACTCTTTGGGTATGGGAGTATATCCCTTGAGTGGAACTTTTTGTGAAAGCCATAAATATCTCGCTGGATATTTACATCTTGGGTGTGCGTCAGGATCTTTCGAAAATGGCTTATTGTATCCTTCAATCGTTGCACGCAACTCTTCAGCGGGATTGTATTTACCTTTCGTGCTTAAATAGAAATCTTCGTTACCTATAATGCCTTCTTTCACTTCTTGATCATAATGAATAAGCATCAGCCATTTTTTGTCCAAAGCAAGGTCATTAAGTTCTTTTTCATTCAGATTTTGAGCATGGGTCATGGTTGCCATCATGGTAGCAAAAAGTAAAATTTTAGATATTTTCATGTTGTTATGGGTATTTTCGAGGGTATTGGAGTTGGCAAAAGGGTATAAAGCCTTATGCCGTTTCAAGGTAAATTAGAATGCAACTATAGTATGGAGGCTATCAGCTTTTTCTATCTTATTCATGGAAGTATAGTTTTTAGACGCTACCACTTTCCCAAATTCTTTTCTGATCTCTGCTACGCTTTTACCTGACATCTTAGATAAAGTCTCAACATATTGACCTTTTCCTGAAGCCACTTCGATCTCAAGATTATCATAGGTTGAACCAATAAACATTGCTATTTGTGCACCTTTACCCTTACAAGACTCTGGTGAAGAAATATCAGATGATGTTGCTGTAGTTCCAAGATCCCAAATAACATTTGAAATGGCAGCTGCCGCAGGTGTATTTACAAAGATAGCTGCCCCGATACCACATTCTGTAAAGATTTTTTCCAATGATCTAGCTTCTGCTTGTGGTGTTAACAATACAGCCGTAGCCAATGTACTTAGTGTTATTTTTAACATTTTCATGTTTTTTCCCTTTATACTTTTATTTTATTGAGCGGTAGATTATATCTATTCAATGTAATATTTATGTAATATTTAAAATTTTTTTAAGTTTTCTTTTACCATCATACATAAACCTAGATACTGATACTTTAGTATTTTTCCAATGAAGACTTTTTTGGGAGGAAAGGATGATAACAAAAAGTCCAAGAAAAGTGAGAGGGTATTTATCCTAATGTGACATCTAGATACATCATCACAATAAACCCTACGATAAGGCTGTTTACCGCGATGTCTTTGTTCCCATGTTTCTGAATGTCGGGGATGATCTCATTGATGATGACATAAAACATGGCACCCGCAGCAAATGCCAGTCCCAAGGGGAGTAGAAAATGCATATAACTCACAGTAAGTACACCAAATACAGCAGACAAAGTCTCAACCAAACCTGAGATGGCTACACCCAGTATGGCTACTTTAGCACTATAACCTATGCTTAAAAGTGCCAAGCCCACAGCTAAACCTTCGGGGATATCTTGTAAGCCTATGCCTAGCGTAAGAGAGAATGCTTTATGTATATCTTCCTGACCATACCCCATACCCACAGCCATACCTTCTGGAAAGTTATGCAAGGTGATGGCGAAGATGAATATCCATACTTTTTTTGCATCATCACTGGAAATATCTCTTTGCGTCTCAAAGTACTGCTCAAAATCAAAGTAATGACTCACGACTTTTATGAAACCTATACCCACAAGCATAGAGAGTGAAACAATCGTCACTGACCAAAAAGGCGAGAATCCATATGTATGTTCACTGATCTCCAAAGAGGGTAAAAGGAGTGAAAATGTAGTCGCTGCCAACATGATACCACCGCTCATTCCCAGCAATATATCTTTCTTTTTTTGATCAATATGTTTAAAAAAGAGTAGGGGGATGCCACCTAACAAGGTCATAAAACCTATGAGTAAACCTGCTAAGGTACCTTGCCACAAGATAGATAAATCGCTTAAAGATTCCATATACACCCCTTTATTTAGATTCTAAACTCATCACGGTCTAACCTACAGTGAGTGTCACTGTTGTGTTGTTCTATCTGAATGGTTGCATGTGCGATGTTAAAATGATGGTGAAGATGTTCCTGCACTGCGTGTAAAAAATCATTATCTATGTGTTCCTGTGTACTTACCAAATGTACGGTTAATGCTATCTCCGTAGTACTCAATGCCCAGACATGCAGGTCATGCATATCATAGATATGATCAAAACTGCCTAGATACTCTTTTATCTCACTGACATTGATACCTTCTGGTACTGCATCGATGGAAAGGTTAATAGAGTCACGCAGTAGCCCCCATGTACCTAAAAGAATAACAAGCACAATACCAAGACTAAGTACAGGGTCTAACCACAGCCAACCTGTAAGCATAATGGCAATACCTGCTACCACCACACCTAAAGAGATGGCTGCATCTGCTGCCATATGAAGGTAAGCCGCTCGTAGGTTCAGGTCGTGTGCCTGACCTTTGACAAACAGTAAAGCAGTGGCTGTGTTGATCACCACACCAATGGCAGCCACGATAATGATGGTCAACCCATCTACAGGTTGTGGGGAGGAGAGACGTTCAACTGATTCCCAGGCGATGCCACCTAGAGCCATAAGCAACAATACAGCAGAGACTAGGGAAGCCATAATGGTCACTTTACGTAAACCATAGGTTCTTTTTTGGGTAGGGTGTTTGGTGGCTAAGTAGCTCGCTCCCCATGCCAGCATAAGGCTCAGGACATCACTGAGGTTATGTCCTGCATCGGCTATGAGTGCTAAAGAGTCAGCCATCAAACCATAGCTCACCTCTATGATGACAAAAATCACATTGAGCGCGATACCTATGGCAAAAGAACGGTTATAGTTACTGACCTCATGGTGGTGATGGCTATGACTGTGTGACATTTCTTTTCCTACATTGAAAGTGCATATCTATGAATATAACGTATTTTCTCATAATTACGCTATAATACCACACTTAAAAGTGTACATCGGTCATACATTTATAAAAATTAACTTACTTAGCCTAAGACCGACAAATGCGAAAATGCAAGGCTCGGTCACTAGGAATACCATGAAATTTACAGATCTAGGGCTTAATGCCTCTTTACTCAAAGCCATCAAAGAACAAGGCTACGACACACCAACACCCATACAACAACAAGCCATACCTGTAGTCATAGAAGGAAAAGATGTTTTAGCAGCAGCACAGACAGGAACAGGGAAAACAGCAGGTTTTACACTCCCATTGCTCCAAAGACTTACAGAAAAACAACCACACATGCATGCGAAACAAGTACGTGCACTGGTACTTACCCCTACACGTGAACTTGCAGCACAAGTGGCACAAAGCATCGAAGATTATGGAAAATATACACCATACCGTTCTATGGTTATTTTTGGTGGTGTGGGCATCAACCCACAAATGGCTAAACTCAAAAAAGGTATAGATATCGTCATCGCAACACCGGGGCGTCTTTTAGACATTGCAGGGCAAGGTGGTATAGATTTTTCAAAGTTAGAGTGTCTTATCTTAGATGAGGCTGACCGTATGTTAGATATGGGTTTCATTAATGACATTAAGAAACTACTTAAACTCATGCCTCAGAAAAAACAGACCCTTCTTTTTTCTGCAACCTTTTCAAAAGAGATCAAAGCATTGGCTTCAGGACTGTTACATAACCCTGTGCTTGTTGAAGTAGCACGTGAAAACACGACAGCAGATAAGATAAGCCAAGTGGTACACCATGTAGATAAAGGAAGAAAGAGAGAGTTGCTTTCTCAGCTTATCAAAACAAAAGACTGGAAACAAGTGCTCGTATTTACACGTACCAAACACGGCGCTAACAAATTGACTGAACAGCTTGAACTTGCTGGTATCACAGCATCTGCCATACATGGAAACAAAAGCCAAGGTGCTCGAACCAAAGCACTGGCTTCTTTTAAAGCAAACCAAATACGTGTATTGGTTGCCACGGACATTGCGGCACGAGGGATCGACATAGATCAGCTACCTCATGTGGTCAACTTCGAACTTCCAAATGTACCAGAAGACTATGTACACCGCATAGGACGAACAGGACGTGCAGGAATGAAAGGTGAGGCAGTCTCTTTGGTGTGTGTAGATGAACATGAATTACTTAGAAATATAGAGAAATTTACCAAGTCAAGCATCCCAAAAGTAGAGATAGAAGCATTTAAACCAGATCCTAGTATCCAAGCTGAACCTATACAAAACGGAAGAGGGGGCGGACAAAAACGTGGTGGTGGACAAAACAGAAACAACAGCAATGGTAACCGTAACACCAATGCCCGAAAAAAACCTAGCAACAAAGCACCTGCTAACGAAAAAACACCAGAACATGCCAAAAAGAAACCACACAACCCACAAGCTGCCAAAATAGGTTCAGCCTTACAAAACAAACTGGACAACCTAGATAAAAGAAAGCCAAATAACAACAGGAAAAGATAATGAAAAAAATATATAAACTCATAGATGAAAAAAAACACGAAGACCGTGTACTCGAAGCTGTAAAAAACGACATACGTAAATATGTCAAACGTGAAAAGAAAAAAGACTTGTCTGATAAAAAGACCATGTATTGGGACTTTGACTGTAAGATAGGTGCTTCAAGTGACATCGCACAGGTCATCCCTTATGAAGAACTCATCAAAGCATTGGACAAGATAAAAGCGATGGGTGTCAAAGAAGTATATATAGAAGTCATCGCAAAAGAAGTAGAAAAACCAGCCAAAGTAGAAGAAGCGTCAGAAGAAACAGAGTAAAGACATATTGGATTAATATTTTCTCTATATAATAAAAAGAAAAAGTGAGCTAGATATGAAAAAATTAAGTATAGTGGTTTTAATCATTGGCTTTGTGATGATGACTGCAGGATGTTCAAGAACATGGTCAGGGGTGAAACAAGATACCAATGAAGTCTACCAAGACACCAAAGAAGTCATACACGAGGCTACTGCGTAATTGAACTTTTAGCCCATAGGATAGAGTATCTGTTCATGTACTTTATCACAGGCTCTAAGTACTTCATCACTCAGTGTCAGGTTCATGGCTGCAAGTGAAGCATCTAGCTGTTGTGTATCTGTTGCCCCTATGATGGTAGAAGCCACAAAGTCAAACTGCTTAGACCATGCCGTTGCCAACGTCACAGGATGTATGTCCGGCGTCTGCTGCAATTTTGAGGTATTTTTGAGTTGAGGCTAGGGTTTTATCATTCATAAAACGTTGAGCCATCGCTCTTTGTCTTTGGTGAGGTGACTTTAAATAGGTTGCAAACCTTCCTACCGCATCTTCAGGTTTAAGTGCTTGATTATATTTACCAGAGAGCACACCACCACCTAATGGTGAGTAGGGGAGTAAAGAAACCTGTTCTTTTTTACAAAGTGTAGAAAGTTCATCTAAAAATCTACGGTTGAGTAGAGAAAAATTGTTTTGTATGGACTCAAAACGTGCATAACCTTTATAGTGAGAAATCATGAGTGCTTTGCTTGTACCGTATGCTGTGTCGTTTGAAGTACCAAGGTAACGTACTTTTCCTGCTTTGACCAGTCTGTCAAAGGCTTCAAGTGACTCTTCTATGGGTACGATGGTATCGGGCCAGTGCATTTGGTAAAGGTCAATGTAGTCAGTCTTGAGTTTTTTCAAACTACCTTCTACCGCACGTTCGATATGAAACCTGTCTATAGCAGTCAGACCATGACGGACGGGAGGCACAAACCAGCCACTAGCAGCCCCTGCTACTTTGGTTGCCAAGATGATGGAGTCACGAGGCTTCGTTTGCATCCATTCTCCTACCCATTCTTCCGTGATACCAGCTAAGCCTGCGTCTGGAGGTACAGGGTAGAGTTCTGCTGTATCATAAAAGTTCACACCATGGTCATACGCTTTGTCCATGATGGCAAAAGCTTCTTTCTTGTCACACTGTGTACCAAACGTCATCGTCCCCATACAAATGGGTGAGACACGAAGGCCGGTTTTTCCTATGTATCTGTGTTGCATGTTGTTATCCTTAAGATCTTATTTCATATCATAGCCTATTGTATCAATATTAATACAAAAATAAACGCATATGTATAGTGAAAAAAGTAAATGGCAACTCTTAGCCTCATGCGTTATAATGCTAAAAAAGGACCCCGATATGCAAAACAAATATGTAGCTGATGTTGGGGATTTTGGTAAGTTTCAACTTTTTCGATATCTGTTTAACCACAATGAGAGTGTTCTTGATGGAAGAGAACTCACACAAATATGGTTTATGCACCAAGGCATAGATGAAGCGAACAACGACGGTAGACACATAGACTACTTTGAACGCATGTCTGGTACAGATGCATACCTCGAACACTCCTTGCGTGATATACTCATGCGTAACAAACGTGAAGTCATAGAACTCGAAAAAAGCAAGCTCCTTAACAATGCAAAATACTTTTATGAGGATGTACCTAAAACCCTGAAAGAGCGTTATCTCTGGCTAAAAACAGCACTTGCCTTTGCACATAAAAGTCAAATCATCGCCGTAGAACCTGACAATGGCATGGCGCTTCGGTGTAACAGGGTAGAAAAATCTTTTGAACACCTCATACTGGAAGAACATCATCAAAAAAAAGCCTCCCCGCACAAATACATTTTTGCAGATGAAGTGGGCCATTTTTACCGTTTGCCTTACTTGGAAGTCTGCATTGTCTATCAACATCTTAACCGATGTTTCTCTCATAACGCACAAATAAGCGCTTTGCTTTCTGACCTTAGAAAAGAGTATGTACATGTTCTAGCCATCAAACACAAACCTTATTCACCACGTGTTTTTTTCTTTTTATGCAAGTCAAACATTATCAAAGAAAATACCCAGCGGAGACTTGAACAGTTTGCCTCTGAATTTAGTTCCTTTTGGGAAGTGTTTAGTTAGATTCATACTTTGACACTTTTTGACTTTTTTATGTTACTATATAAAATAAATGAAACTATAAAGGCATCATGATATGGCTGATATTATTTTTGATCCCACAGGTTCATTGGAGAATTTTAAAACTATTCTTCAAACACTAGGTGTAGATGATGGAACCGTCCTCATTCTTGCATGTGATGACAATGCTTTTCAAAAAGAATCAATCGATCCTGTACTTCTTCAAAATACTATCCCTCTTTTAGGTATCATAGTTCCTTCTGTTATTTATAACAATAAAAAATATGACAAAGGGTCACTTTTTGTCAAAGTAAAAGATAGGATGACTATTAACATTATTCATAATATCAGTCAAAAAGAGTATGAGTTATTAGATGAAGATATGGAAAATAAAATAGATGGATTTGACAAATCAGTTAAAACGATGTTTGTCTTTGTTGATGGGTTGTCCAAAAATATAGGTACCTGTGTGGATGCTTTATTTGACAATTACGGATTGGATATCAACTACATTGGTGGAGGTTCAGGCTCATTGAGTTTTGAACAAAGACCTTCACTCTTTAGCAATGAAGGATTGCTAAAAGATGCTTTTATCTATGCGTACTCGACTTGTACGAGCTCCATCGGTGTGAGCCATGGTTGGAAAAGTATCAATGGGCCGTATCAAGTTACCAAGTCTAAAGGAACGGTAATAGAAGAGATCGACTATATGCCAGCATTTGAAGTCTACAAAAAAGTTGTTGACCAGTATGGATCCGAGACGATCAATGAAGAAAACTTTTTTAAAATCGCTAAGTCATTTCCTTTTGGTCTCAATACCACTACCGATGAAAAAATAGTACGTGACCCCATTGTCTTAAATGGTACACAAATAGTCTGTGTGGGAGATGTGTCAGAAGGGTCCTATATTGATATCTTACATGGTGATAGTCATGATCTGATCAACGCTGTAAAAAATGCAGCTCAGGTCAGTGGAGAAAATATGCAGGCTAACACGGATTTTACTTTTTTTATAGATTGTATTTCACGTGTACTCTTTTTAAAAGATGATTTTAAAAATGAAATTGCGGCTGTTTATAAATCAGACACACCACTGATAGGCGCACTGACATTTGGAGAGATAGCAAACAATGGTAAAGACTACTTAGCCTTTTATACTAAAACATCTGTGATAGGACATATCAGTTATGGAAGCTAACTCTTTTCTCTTAGCACTCTATGAGATCTCCATGTCCATAGGAAATACACTTGACTTAAAAAAAATGCTTCATGAAAGTATCACCACACTATTGAGCAGACTCAATTGTTCTTCTGCAGTGATATGCGTAAAACGTGGCAGTAAACATGAACTGCTATATGCCAAACCAAAAGTATTGGTAGAAAAAGAACTTTATAGCAGTCTTATACTTGAATTGGACGAACAATTACCTAAGGACAATAAACGTATTTTGGTAAAGGAAATCAATCAAAAACAGTATTATATTTTGGAGTTAAAACATTTTGGTTATTTGGTATTAACAAAATCTGGAGAGCCTTTTCAAGAGTATACACTCAACGCATTGAATAACATCAATCTTAAACTGGTAAATGCTATACGTGCATGTGAGTTGCATGCAGATACACAAGAAAATAAAGCCAGACTCTCTGAAGTACAAAGTATTGCACATCTTGGAAGTTGGACCACACTTTTACCTTCTAAAAAGCATTATTGGGATGATGAATTATTTCACATTATGGGGGAAGAACCTCAAAGTTTTGTACCTAGTTATAAAAAATTATTGCAACGTATTACACCTGCGTCCCGCAGTGCTGTAGCTAAGGCAGTTTCAGATGTTTTTCAAAGAAAAGTTGATCACTATAAAGGTGTGTCAGAACTTGTAAAAAAAGATGGTTCTATTATTATGGTAGAGGTTCAAAGCAGGATCATATATGATAAAAAAGGAAAAGCAGTCTCATTAGTGGGAACAACCTTGGATATCAGTAAACAATACGAACTAGAGCAACAGCTTCGAGAGGAGAGTACTTTACTTAAAACCATCATCGATACAGTACCTATGCGCATATTTTGGAAAGATACCGAATCAAAATTTATGGGTGGGAACAAATTGTTTGCAGAGGATGCAAATTTAGAGAATGAAAATGACCTGATGGGGAAAAGTGACTATGACATGCCTTGGAAAAATGTGGCACACCGCATTCGTACGGATGATAAAAATATTATCAACACAGGTAATGAAAAACTACAATATGAAGAGCCCCAAACGCTTAATGACGGTTCTACCAGATGGGTTGCTACTTCTAAAGTACCTTTAAAAAACGATGAGGGAAAGATCGTTGGTATTTTGGGTGCCTATCAGGATATCACGACTAAAAAAGAAAATGAAGAGACTCTTAAATTACATAGAGATGAATTACAATACCAAGCCACCCATGACCTTTTAACAGGGTTACCTAATCGTATGCTTTTTTTAGACAGACTGAATCAATCTCTACATAAAGCAAATCGAAATCAAACTAAAGTAGCGGTATTGTTTATAGATATGGATAGGTTTAAAGAGATCAATGATTCTCTTGGACATGTTTTTGGAGATGAAGCCATCAAAGAAGTGGCACGCAGGATAGATTCTCAGATACGTAAATCTGACACAGTTGCCCGTTTTGGTGGAGATGAATTTGTCATGATCATTGATGATATTCAGGATTCAATGGTCATCATCCATATTGTAGAAAAACTCATGAGAGCCATGACTGTTCCCATTGTCATTAATGATCATACCATCTATGTATCTGTTAGTGTTGGTATTAGTATGTACCCCCAGGATACCCAATCTGCAAATGATCTTTTGAAAAATGCAGATGCAGCGATGTATAAGGCAAAAGATTCGGGACGAAATACCTATAAATTCTACACTAAAGATATGACAGAAAAAGCCTTTGCCCGTATTAAATTAGAGTCCCATATACGTCAGGCTATTGATAATAATGACTTTATGCTTTACTATCAACCTCAAGTCAATGCACTCACAGACCAGATCATAGGCATGGAGGCCCTGATACGCTGGGAACACAGGACTATGGGATTCATACCTCCTGATGAATTTATTCGTGTTGCAGAAGATACAGGCTTGATTATTTCTCTTGGTAAATGGATATTAAAAGAGGGTATGCAACAAATGGTTACATGGTATGACAAAGACTTAAATCCTGGGGTTTTGGCACTCAATTTGTCTATGATACAACTACAAGAGCGTGGGTTTATCGCTATGCTAAAAGGATTACTTGAAGAGACTGGGTGTAAAGCAAAATGGCTTGAATTGGAAGTCACAGAAAGTCAAGTGATGCACAACCCCGAAGAGACCATTTTAATCCTACAGGAGATGAGTAACTTAGGTATTCAGATAGCGATTGATGATTTTGGGACGGGCTATTCATCACTGTCGTACTTAAAACGTTTGCCTATTGATATACTTAAAATTGACCGCTCTTTTATCACAGATATCCCATATGATGAAGATGACATGGTTATCACACAAACCATCATTGGACTTGCAGAAAATTTAAATCTACAAGTCATCGCTGAAGGGGTAGAGACACAAGAACAAAAGACATACCTGGTACATCATGGATGTAAATATATTCAAGGTTACCTTTATGCAAAACCCATGCCATCCGAAGAGATGAAAAAAATGCTCATCGGACCCCTACCTAGTCCACCCTTTATACACAGTTATGACATATGACAGGTCAATAATAAACACAATAGGGCATACTGATCATTAACCTTTTTAGACTATTATTTAATAGTTCGTTATAAAAGGATTTTAATGCATAAACAGAACTTTCTTACACTTACACTTATCATTTCAGGGTTAGCCCTTCATCCAGTATTGGCAGATTCTGAATTTAACAGAGTTTCTCATAGTCAGTCCATCAATCAATCTGTTGCGGGGAGTATTGCTTCTATTTTACATAACAGAGGGTTAGATGAAGATGTGGCAAATGAGCTGGCTCTCACTCTGGTGGATGAAGAAGATGAAATGCTTTTAGCCATGCTCATACACCATCTTGAGATGCAAAACATTGTCAGCAAAGATGAAGTTTTAACGTATTTGAGCACAGCAGCCTTACACAAACAAAAGTTTGATTTTCATGCGTACGATACCTTAGTGGGGATGGTCAGTAAGATTACACAAAAATCTTTAGACCAGCGCACGTTATCACAGTTACGTCTTATGGCAAAACAAAATGTCTATATGCTAGCATGATCTGGGAACATCCTCCTAAACACACCCACATAAACTAAAAGGAAAAACAGTGAAAAAAACCACTTTAATCATGTTAACATCAGCCTCTATGCTATTTGCCGTACCACCTATGGACACCATTAAACCTATACAAGGTCAAGGCATGAAGCAAAGTCAGGGTCAGGGCATGAAGCAGGGCATCAAACAAATGAAGTCAGCCAAAAAATGTTGTAACCAAACAGATAGAAAAAAGTCCCGTAAAGACATGAATACACCATTTCTCATCAAGCAAGGACTTCCACATTTAGGTAAGATGATTATGCCATATATGGATGATCCTGTTTTTGCTTTAAGTGCGGAACAAAAAACAACACTAGACGATGTTAAAAAAGAATCTATGGACGCGATCATGAAAGTGAAACCTGAGATAGTGCTCACTAAGAAAAGAGATCGTCACAGCAGGTAAGATGGGAACATCAGCAGAGTCACTACAAAAGAAAGTAGCCAAACTCGCAGTACTACAAGCCCAAGCAACGATGATACACTTAAAATGTATAGAGGAGACAAAAAACATTTTGACAAAAGAACAACTGTTGTTTTTACTTTCACAGAAGAAACGTACTATGAGAGACGGACAAAAGTCTATAAAGGCAACTATAAAAAATGTGTACCGTGTAAAAAAAGACAATAATGTTACTAATGTTATAAAGCAGAGGTATTTATACTTCTGTGAGCACTATTTCTTATTTGGTTAACATAATATAAATTCTATTAAAAAAGTATATCTATACTCTTCTGTATAATTGTAGACAGATAAAGCAGTTTTATAAATAGTGAAAAATAAGGTTATCTGTTATTTCTACAAAACTTATCACTTTATTTTCTGCAAGAAAAATAAATGCTCCCATTTGGCAATCATACCTCTTAATATATTATTTGCAATTTTTTCACTGGTTTTTGCTCACAAATAATATTGAGTGATTTTCCATAATGTTAAAAATTTAGCACCTTATTGTCTTACAAGAAAAATAAATTCTGCCAGATTGTATTTGTATTATTTGAGACTTTATATAAAATTGTTTCTCTCATGCCATTTGCATTTTTTTCTCATAGGCTTTTTCTCACTTTTTTTTCTCACAAATCTGGTAGGATCTCAATGATCCAATCAAATTTTTTTAACCTGCTTAATGACATATACACTTTACGTTTTTTACTTCGCACTTACTCTTGGAAACTAATTTTCTATTTTATATTGCTATATTTGATACAATAAAACACCCAAATTAATATTTAATAATATATAAATCGCTATTTTCAAGCCTCCTCCTGCAACAGACATACAAAGATAATGCCAAATGCCATGAAAGCACGTCTGGTTCGGGTATATATTGATTTTGGTGAACAAATGTTCTCTTAATTATAATGATATAACTTTATTAATGAACAAGTGTTCATTAAATAACATTAGTTATTTTAGTTTAAAGAACAGTTGTTCATTTTTAAATACTAATGAATCTTGACATATGAACACTTGTTCACTATAATGTCATAAAAGGAGCCACTAATGAACGATGAGAGCGTCACTTCCCTGCCTTCTAAAGGAAGTAAAACAAAAGAGAAAATACTTAAAACCTCACTGAAACTCTTTGCACGTAAAGGGATATAAGGCTACAACGGTCAGAGACATAGCTGGTGCTATGGGTGTGAAGCAAAGTGCCCTCTATAATCACTTTAAAAATAAAGATGAGATACTTGAAACACTTATTAGCAACCTTACTACTTCGGCTATCGTTACTTTATTTGACGATAAAGAGACACAGGAGCTTCATAAACAAGGAAAAGTCACTTTTGGCTAGCATTGCCACGACTTTTAAGCTTTTAGGCTTTGACGGGCAAAATGAGGCACTTTACAAGCTACTTATGCAGGAGATCTTTCGTAATGAGCGTATACGAGAGATATATAATGAACATTTCTACCAGGAAAACGTCAAAAAGCTCTCAGGGCTTTTCTTTGCCATGATGCAAGATGAGTCTGATCAAGTCTTCTGACCCCCTGTTGCTGGCAAATGAGTTCTTTTCACCTCTTTTTTTCTATCAAATGCAGGTTTCTTTGCTAAAATTAGATAAAAAATCGACCTCTTCAGTGGCATCTATGTTTGAAAAGCATGTAGATTACTTTTGGGATAACATTAAAATTGATAAGCAAGAAACGTTATTTTAATGAATATATGGTATGATGCTAAAAAATATCAAAATAGCTGTCAATATAAAATTAAAAAATATTAAGGATGGATATGGAAACTAAACTAGATCACTTTGAACATAAGTCAAAATCATGGGACATGAACTCAGAAAGAGTACAAAATGCCAAAGGTATAGCTGAATTAATAGTAAATAATATAAAACTAGATAAATCAATGGAGCTTATGGACTTTGGTGCAGGTACCGGACTTTTGAGTTACTTTGTCGCACCCTATGTAGAAAAGATAGTTGCAGTAGATAACTCTCCTTCCATGCTCAAAGAGTTTCACAGTAAATGTGATGACTTTAGATGTGAGACGGAAGTGATAGAAAAAGATCTAAGTACAGTGAAACACTCGATAGAAAATTTGATGGTATTATCTCATCTATGACCATCCATCATTTAGAGGACATTCCTGCCCTGCTTTCTAAACTCTATGCTATGCTTGATGATGGTGGATTTATAGCACTTGCAGATCTCGACAGTGAAGATGGAAGTTTTCATGGTGACAATACGGGTGTATTTCATTATGGGTTTGACCGACATACACTTGCACAGTATGCCAATGAAGCAGGATTTAAAGATGTTAGTTTCTCTTTGGCAAGTACCATTAGCAAACCACATGCTGAATTTACGGTCTTTTTGATGACAGCTGTCAAATAGATGAAATATCTATGGTTGGCTGTTTATTTTTCTGTACTGATTTGGTCTGCCATCAACCCTAAAGATCTATTTACATGGTTTCTAGAAGTGATTCCAGCACTCATTGGTTTTGTTATACTGGTATTGACCTATAAAAAGTTCCCTCTTACGCCACTACTGTATGCACTCATACTTGTACATATGGTCATATTGATGGTAGGTGGACACTATACGTATGCGGAAGTACCTTTATTTAATTGGATACAAGAAGTCTTTGAACAGAGTCGAAACAACTATGACAAAGTCGGACATTTTGCCCAAGGGTTCATACCGGCTATGCTTGCTAGAGAACTGCTCATACGTTTTGACGTTATCAAAGCATCTAGAGTATGGTTAAATTATATTACCTTGAGCATTATTTTGGCATTTTCTGCTTTTTATGAACTCATAGAATGGTGGGTTGCACTTGCAACTGGGTGAAAATGCCGAAGCATTTTTAGGAACGCAAGGGATATGTGTGGGATACTCAGTCAGATATGGGTTGGGCATTGATGGGTGGTAGTCAGTCGCACTGCTTTTACTGAGCCGCCTACACGATAGACAGCTTGAACGATAATATTTAATATCTTGTTTAATCATTTATAAAAACTTGGTTCTTACCTGCTTTTTTCGCTTCAGATAAAGCATCATCAACTTTCTTGATGTAAGATACAGTGCTACTCTCTGTACTACTGTATTGTGCGACACCGATACTTGCAGTAACTTGCCATGTGGTATTAAAAGAAGTTTTTTCTATGGCATGACGGATTCTCTCAGCAAGAAAAGTGGCCTCTTCTATGGTGGTATGAGGACAGAAGATCAGGAACTCTTCCCCTCCCCAACGGCTAACACTATCCTCCCCTCTAACATTTTTTCTTAGAAGTTCAGAAATTTTTATAATCGTTTTATCTCCATGATCATGACCATAAGTATCATTGATAGCTTTAAAATTATCGATATCTATCAAAATTAAAGAAAAAGTACTGTCTGTGTTCGTCGTGTCTTTATCACTGGCAATCATCTCATCAATGTGTCGTCTGTTATAGAGTCCGCTAAGAGAATCTTTGATAGAGAGTTCTTTGAGTTTTTTGTTGTGTTTTTTGATAATCCTGTAGTGATAATAGAGAAACAAAAAGATAAGTAAAAATCCTACAATCATTTTCCAAATAAGACTATAGTTCAATCCTTCTTCAAATGTAACATTTGTCCAGCGGTTTAAAATAGTTTGTTTTGTTCTTTCATCAAGGGTATTGATAGCTTTGTCAAGAATGGAGCGCAATAATGGAGCATCCTTTCTCACAGCAAAACCAAGTTCTGCTTTTTTGTCTAACTTCGCTGAGATCTTAAGCGTACCTATGTATTTTTTTTGTATGAGCAGACCCAATGTAGTGAGGTTATCAATAAAGCCGTAAAGTTCCCCCTTTGCCACTTTTTGAAGCCCCTCTTCCACTGTATCTATTTCTATGATCCTTAAAGAAGGATACAGATACCTAAAAAGTTCTGTGTACGCATACCCTTTAACCATACCCAAACGCACACCACCTATTTCAGAAATATCGGCAATGAACTCTTTATCTATTGTTGTAGCAAGTACCAAAGGTACTGAAAGAAATGATTTGGTGAAGTCAAAATGCTTTTTTCTTTTAGGCGTTTCCATCACCAGAGATAAAATGTCACATCGATGAGACATGGCAGCTTCGATAGATTGACTCCAGGACTTTGTAGGAATGAGCTTGAAAGGGATGTTGATTTTGTTTCTAAAGTACTGCATATAATCCGCATCCATACCATTGTGCTCATTCTTTATGATGGAAGAAAAAGGCATCCAAGCGGGATCTGCACAATATGTTATCTCATGTTTTCCATTCAGGTAGGTAACTTCTTCAGGAGTCAACTTGAGGTCTTTTTGTGGTTCTCTATAGATGAATTTTTGCAGGTCAACTACTGCCTCTTTCTTCAGTAAATGAAGCTCTATAAAGTTTTCTGCGGTGAGTTCAACTCTATGCGGATCAATGCTCCCTATGTCATAGATGGAAGGCAGCATAATATGCTCTATTTGTGTGGCTTCATATTTTAATGCTTCATAAGATTTATGTAGTGTATTATACTTTTTAAGTATGAGTTGAATGATCTCTTCTTTATGTGCAAGCGCATACTTCCAGCCTTTAATACTCGCCGCTTTAAAACTGGCCACTCTTGCGGGATGTTCTTTGAGTTCTTTTTGTGTGGTGAAAAGATTAAGATCATAAAAAGGTATGCCATATGAAGCAGGATTCATAATATTGTATGCTATACCGGCTTCATCAAGATGATACGTTTCATTGGTTGTGAACACCACCATGGCATCCACTTTTTTTTCTATAAAATCATCGAGTTCAAATGTTGGGGTCACTTTCTGAAAATCTTTTACGGTCATATCAAATTTTTTGAACATCATGAGGAGGGGTGCACCATTTAACTCATTGGCTGCACCCATCACTTTTTTACCGCGTAGGTCACTTGGCAGTTGAAACTCTTTTTGTGCCACGATAACTAGAGGAGAGTGTTTAAAAAAGTTTGCAACAAAAACAAGAGGATCACCTTCAAGATATCTGGAAATGAGTGTAGAATAGACTACACCATACTCTGCTCTTCCCTCTAAGACTTCATCGATGATGTCTACACCACTTTCAAAGCCTTTAAAGTCTACATCTAGTCCTACTTCTTTATAGAAGCCTTTTTCTTTGGCCGCATAAAAACCTGCAAATTCAAATTGGTCTTTCCATTGGAGCTGTAAGGTTACTTTTTCAAGTTCTGAAGAAGCAAATATTTTCACAGGTACAAGTACACATACAGCGAACAGTAAAATAGTTTTTATGATCATATTTAATATACTGTTCCCCATCTGATATATCCTTATGATGAATGATATCAAAAATATGTCAAATATATGTCAAATATGTTTACTTTATGATAAGTATTTTTAATGTTTTTGTATCTCAGAAACTATCACACCTCTGAGTGAACCTACTTGAAATGCTACAGCTTTGTCTTTAGGATAATGGGTAGCGATCTGGGCTTGAATATCCTTGTTTATATCACTCCCGTGACATTTAAGACAAGCGCCGGTAGTCACCAGTGGTTTATAGATCCTTGTTGTGTTACCGTCTTTGACGACTTTGATATCAGATAATGAAAATGTTTTGGCGATGAGACTTGCTTCAAATTCTTCCATCACTTTTGTATCTAAGGCATCTGGGGCATTGGCTTCATTTCTTATTTTAACAGAGGTACGTCTTACTGATGCATAAGACGGTAGTTTAGTGTTAACTTCTTTTGTGAGAGTATCTGCTTTAGCTGTACAAAATGCCATAGCAGAAACCCCCGTTCTATCCGCTTTCATATGTATTTGTAATTCAGACTTCAGTGCACCACCTAACATTTTGATGTATTTCATTCCCTCTTGTTTCACTGTCATTTCCGAAGTAGTATTTACATCTGAACCAAAAGACATAGATGTACCAAGTAAAGTTGTGAGTAAAAGTGTATTCCATTTCATAATTATCCTTAGTTATAATTTTTATTTTAAATGATTATGTCAAAAATAACTTAAACTATCTTGGTGGCGGTAATGAATAAAGAGAGATATCAACCAAATCGCATACAGACAGATACTATGATGCTAAGTAAATTACAGTACATTCATGAAAATCCCGTTAAACGTGGATATATAGTTCTGCTAGGGATTATGAGGGGGTATCAGGTTTGATTGAGGTGGAGAGATTTTGGTGATTTAGATTCTCGTATGCATTCCCACCGAGGACGGATGAAACGAGTTATGATGCTTCCTTGTTCCATCCTCTCCTGAGGTGGAACACTTACCAGTTATTTGATTTTTGGGAGTTGTTTTCCGTTTGGAGTTGATGAGCGTTACATCTCGGGAGAGATGGAACGAGTGAAAACAATTGCCATGAACCGACACATCCACATTTTGTGACTTGTACTATACTTAACTGGCTACCCATCTTTACACGTAAAGAAAGTGTAGAGATACTACTCGATAGTCTAAAGTATTTACAAAAAAAAGAAAACCTGAAACTCTATGCCTATGTGATACTAGAAAACCACATACACCTTATCGTACAGAGCGATGATGTAGCAAAAAGCATGAGGCACTTTAAATCTTTTACTGCCAAAGCATTACTAAACCTTTTACAAAAAGAAAATGCCCAAACACTACTCAAACAGTTTCAGTTTTATAAAAAATCACATAAATCAGATAAAACCTATCAGCTATGGCAAGAGGGATATCAACCAAAGCTCATACAGACAGATACTATGATGCTAAGTAAAATACAGTACATTCATGAAAATCCCGTTAAACGTGGTTATGTGGATGATGCGATACATTGGCGCTATAGTTCTGCTAGGGATTATGAGGGGGTATCAGGTTTGATTGAGGTGGAGAGATTTTGGTGATTTAGATTCTCGTATGCATTCCCACCGAGGACGGATGGGAACGAGTATAGTTCTGCTAGGGATTATGAGGGGGTATCAAGTTTGATTGAGGTGGAGAGATTTTGGTGATTTAGATTCTCGTATGCATTCCCACCGAGGACGGATGGGAACGAGTAAAGTTAATGTTGTGAGTATAACGCCTTGCTAAATTGCGCCACTAGGCGTCAATTTGAGCAACTTGTTATACGATTATTGCCTTATAGCCCCATTGAATTTATTCATTGGGATATCCTGATATTCTACAATAAGCTCATTAAATCTTGAATACAACCAATTAACATCTGTATCTTTACTTTTTGACCACACTTTAATTTCGGTAACTCTACCTTGATCAATTGCGACAGACCTAAAATACACATTCTTGAAAAAGCCATCAGCATTAAACGTACTAAATTTACTATCATTAGTACTAATTATGCTGACATATTCAGGCACCTTTAGGAAAGAATGAAGTTGTGCTGGATTCATATCACCCAAAGTAACCCCGCCAACTTGGAAATTGACATCAAAAGGCTCGTAATTACCCGAAGAAAATGATTGAAGTTCTGAGTTTGCGACATTAAGAGTATCACTCTCGAAGCTGACAGTTACCTCCGCAAAATATTCAGCGAGTGATAGATCACCAGTGCCATCAGGCTTTAATGCAGACTTCTCAATCTCTGCAAAGAAGAAGTACTCTCCGAGAGCCTCTCTGCCCCAGCTGAATACATCTCCTAGAACCTTAACATCTTTACTATTGTGCTCTACTCGGTGAACTACTATAGCCTCGAATTTCGCAGTTTTTTCTTCAGCTGAACTTCGTTTTGACTTTATATAGGTGTTCGCACAGCCCAACAAAAACAAAACACCTACAACAATTGCTAGAAGTTTAATCATACTACCCCCCTCGTATAACTATTTATTAGGGGAACACTTTGTCCCGCTATTGCTTTATTTTTCATATTAAGTAGTATATCAAATATGTCTGACTATTTATAAAAATATGTCAATTTGTCATATTTATTCTATTATTCCTAGAAAAACTATACAATCATAAAAATTGCTTATGTCCTTTTACTGGGTAATGAGCCAATATCTGGACAAAGTGTTCCCCTATTTGTTGATTTCTGGCAATAGAGGACATTATGTCCTGCTATCTTTAGGAGTATATAGAAGTTATCCACCTATCTTCGTAGCCGTCAAAAACACATACTGCTTACCCGTGAGTGTCACCCTGTACTTTTTTTGTTGCAAGTACTTCTTGCAAAACATCACATCATTGTAGAGTAACGACATTTCAGACATGGCATAGTTGGGGGCTTTGGCTCCGTAGACCATCTCTCCTCCTACCCATCTGGAGTTTGGAAATCCCAGTATGACCGCGCCGTCTTTTTCAAGATAGTTTTGTACCAAGTTCATAAAAAAAGGTTTGAAGTTGATACTTGGACTTTGGAGTGTACCTATGCTGATGAGCAGGTCAAAACGTCCTAGATTGAGTGAGTCTATGTTGTTGATGTCCTCTACATGAAGTTGTACATTTTTTTCAGGAAATAGTGCTCTAGCGTAGGCTATAGCGCTACTGCTGTGGTCTATACCTACGAGTTCCATACGTTCATATTTTTTAGTATCTAACTTATTTTTAATGACTTCAAACTCATCACCTCTGTTGATACCAAGGTTTAAAATGCGTGTTCTTTGTTCTATGTTGACATTGGTTAGTGCTTGGGTGTAGTAGTACAAAAATGCCGGTTCTTCCATCTTGTGTATCTGAGCAAACAGTGATTTTACACCATACTTCTCTTCTTTTGCGCTTTGCGTGTCATGATGGAAAGAGTCGGAGTTTAGTTTTGTAAACGTCAGTGTGATGAAAGGCGAGACACTCTTTTTAGGTGTATGCATTTTACATTCTAAAAGTTCTGCCAGATCGACCCATGCTTTATAGCCTCTATAGAGAAAAGGTTCTTGGTCTACCATCACTAGGGTACCGGCATAGCCTTCTGCTTCATCTGGATCGAGTACATCAAAGCTTATGCTCTGTTGTGTCATCAGTCTTTCTTGAAGTACCTCAAGTATCTTTTGCATTGTTTGCGTGTTAAATTTCATGTCGTATTTTAACATAAGTATGGGGAGTATCCTCCCTTGCAATAAAAAGGGGAAAGAAGAGAATTGGTGACTATAAGGAGACCAATGGCTATTCATGCATAGGAAGGATGCATAGATTGTAGCTTGTCAATGTGAATTATATATAAACTATTTTATTTTGTAGTCAAGTGGTTGCATCTATGAAGTAGAACAACCTTCCTAATGTGAGGGAAGGGAAAAAGAATGTTATAGGAACATCTTCATTAGGAAGGTTGCTGTATAATACGTTTTTAGTGTGTAGCTTACGTGTAGTAAAAAAGGAATATATCATAACACCTTATCATCTCATCGTCATTGGTTCAGGAGCAGCGGGTATGATGGCGGCCATTACGGCTGCACGCACAGGAAAATCTGTACTCCTTTTAGAAAAACTCTCTAAGATAGGTGCTAAGCTCAAAGCCACAGGTGGTGGTCGTTGTAACCTTACAAACACCCTATCCAATGAAGACTTCATGGCTCGCTTTGGACGAGATGGACGTTTTATGTCCCCTGCACTTGGAGCGTTGGACCACAAAGAACTCATGGCATTTTTTAAAAACATCGGGGTAGAGAGTCATGCCCCTGACGGCTACCGTGTTTTCCCCATCACCCACTCCTCCTCAACCATCATCAATGCTCTGGAACAAGAGATGCAAAACCTTGGTGTCAAAGTCTTATGTTCTCAAAAAGTAGAGCGTTTAGAACATGATACGCTCAAGGTAACGGGAGTGCATACGCAAACAGACACCTTTCATGCAGATGCCGTGGTCATCGCTTCAGGTGGTTTGGGTTATCCCGTACTGGGTGCTGAAGGAGATGGCTACCCGATGGCACGATCCGTAGGACACAAAGTGACTGAACTTTTTCCCGCGATGATGCCCCTCAAAGTAAAAGAGACTTGGGTAGCAAACTGTAGAGCAGACACCATCGCAAAAGTCGCTATGTATGTTGATATGAAAAAATATAAGAAACTTCAAGCCAAAGGAGATCTCATCTTTACTAAGGGCGGTATACGCGGCCCCGTGGTACTAGACTTTTCCCGTGAGATCACCCCACTTTTAGCTAAGTTTGATGAAGTACCCGTGTTAGCAAACCTTACCAAAGGCATGAATGAAGAACAGATACGTGCACACTTCAAAGGTGAACTCACCAAAGACCCACACCGAACCACGCTACAACTTTTACTCACGCTACTCCCTGAGTCTGTAAGTCTGGAACTTTGTAAGATTGCAGACATAGACCCTGCACTTACTTTGAGTAAACAAGTGGGTGCAAACAGAGATAAACTCATCAAACTACTCGTCTGGACACCGCTCACTATCAACGGACATGATGGCTTCAAAATGGCAATGATCACCCGTGGAGGCATAAGTCTCAAAGAGATAGACCCCTACACTATGCAGAGTAAAAAGCTCAATGGCTTGTACTTTTGTGGCGAGGTGATGAACATAGACGGCCCTTGTGGCGGATACAACTTACAGTGGAGCTTTGCTTCTGGCTTTTTGGCTGGAAAATTACAATAATGAAAAAACGATATATAATAGATCAGGAATAAAATGCCATTCAATAAATTAAGCCTATCAACTTCAATACAAAAAGCACTACAAGAAAATAACTACACCACCCCAACCCCTATACAAGAAAAAGTCATCCCTCTGGTTTTAGACAAACAAGACGTGATGGCTAAAGCACAAACGGGTTCAGGGAAAAGTGCTTCTTTTGTGTTGCCTCTACTAGAGTTGTGGTCACAGAACATTCCTGAAGGAAAAGGGAAGATAAAGATTTTGGTACTGACCCCTACGCGTGAACTTACGCTTCAAGTGGCGGAGTATTTTACGACGTTTGGAAAGTATCTGGCTCGTAAGCCTAAAGTGGTTTCGGTGATTGGTGGAGAGAGCATAGGTGATCAGCTCTATGCCATACAAAAAGGATGTGATGTCCTTGTGGCAACTTCAGGCCGTTTTTTAGATGTGCTTTCCAAAAAACAGATGAACCTCTCTTCTTTAGAGTACTTAGTACTGGACGAAGCAGATAAGATGCTCAACCTTGGGTTCACCGAAGAGCTTGACCTCATTCTTGAAGCCATACCTTCAAAACGTCAAAACCTTTTATTCTCTGCTACCTACCCTCAAAAGATGCTTGATATCGCGTCTAAAATTACGACTAACCCTGTAGAAGTCAGTGTAGTGGGAGAAACAGAAACCGTTGAGAAAATAGTCCAACGTGTCATTGAGGTAAACCCTGAAAACAGAGGGCCATTACTTCGAGTACTGCTCAAAAAAGAGAAATGGCAGTCTGTGCTAGTGTTTATGACAAACAAAAGAGCCACAGACAACATCGCGGAAAAGTTTAGGAAACGTGGGTACTTGGCTGAGTCCTTTCATGGGGACTTGACACAAGAAGATCGTAACCACACGCTAGAGCAGTTTAAAAAGAAAAAGATACAGATACTTTTTGCCACAGACTTAGTTTCACGTGGGCTGGATATAGATGATATTTCGTGTGTTATCAACTATGATTTACCACGTTCACCTGCTGACTACATCCACCGTATCGGTCGTACTGGACGTGCAGGCAAAGCGGGTTTGGCAGTGACTTTCATAGGACATGAAGAGCAAGCACATTTTAAACTTATAGAAAAACGTTCTGGCATTCACTTAAAGAGAGAACAGATAGAAGGTTTTGAACTCACAGGTGAAGCACCTCAAAAAGAAAAAGGCCCTGCTCCTGTCAAAGGGAAGAAAAAAAGTAAGAAAGATAAGCTTAGAGAACAGGCCTTAGCGTCTAAGTAAAACTTGATTATAATTCACGTCATACTATACTAAACACATGATAGGCGAAACACACACCATGTCTAAAAAAGCTATCTCCGATGTACATGTCAAACGTGAGGTCTGTTATGACTGTTACCGTCCCAGTACATCATGTATGTGTGAGCATATCTATCCTCTAGAAACCAAGACACGTTTCATCATACTCATGCATCCCAAAGAGTTTAGAAAAACTAAAAATGGTACAGGACACTTTACAAATCTTTCCTTACCTAACTGTGAGCTACACGTAGGTATAAACTTCAACCATGATGCCAAGATCAATGCGATACTCTCAGACCCTGAAAATGCCTGCTATGTACTCTACCCCTCCTCTACAAGTATCAATCTTAACACCACGCGTATTACAAAATCTGCAAAAAATACAGTCCTCTTCCTTATCGATGCTACCTGGCCGTGTTCGCGAAGTATGTTGTCTCATAGTCCTAACCTTGATGCCTTGGACAAAGTAAGTTTTACACACTCTAAAGTCTCTACCTTTACTTTTAAACAACAGCCCAAAGAGTATTGTCTCAGCACTATGGAATCTACACTCTGTGTACTGGAACTCCTCAATGCACATCAAGAGGAAAATCTCAGTCAAGAGGGATTAGATAACTTCTTAACGCCTTTTAAAAAAATGGTAGCGTATCAAATGTCACGTGCATAAATTTAAAAAATGCAAAAAAAGCAGTAAACTCCTCCATAAACTATTATGGTAAAATTCCACGCATATATATAGTAAGGAATTAGCTTTGTTTAACATTCAAAACTACTCAAAACAAAACATTAAAAATGACATTCTCTCTGGTGCGTTGGTTGCTGTGGCACTAGTACCTGAGGCTATAGCATTTTCATTTATTGCTGGGTGTGAGTCCTGTGGTGGGACTTTATGGTGCCTTTATCATAGGACTTATCACAGCACTTATCGGTGGTAAACCAGGCATGATCTCTGGCGCTACAGGTTCTGTGGCGGTGGTATTTGTAGGGCTAGGACTTACTGTCAAAAGCATGTATCCTGAGCTAGATGCAGAAGCACTCTCCATGATGGTATTACACTACATTTTACTGACCTCCATCATCGCTGGGCTTATACAGATAGCCATTGGGGTATTGAAGATGGGTAAGTTTATCCGTCTTGTCCCTCAGCCTGCTCTTTTTGGATTTGTGAATGGTTTGGCCATTGTCATCGCTTTGGCACAACTTACATTCCTTGCTCCTTCAAATGTAGAGCAGTATAGCTCTTGGGTGAACATCGTCAAAGCAAGTTTTACCGAAAACTACATCATGTACATTATCATCGCTGTGACCATGGCAACGATGCAATTTTTGCCTAGGATCTCGAAAGCAGTGCCTGCAGGACTTGTAGCCATTGTTGTTGTGACACTTGTGGTGTACTTTGGAGATATTGCAACTAAAACAGTGGGTGACTTGGCGGATTTATCTAACGTCTCTATGCCCTCTTTTGTCATGCCTTATGCCTCACTTTTCTCATGGGAGTCTATGCTTGTTATCTTACCTGTAGCACTCATCGTGGCTCTCGTGGGTCTCATAGAGTCTCTACTCACACTTTCTGTACTAGATGAAATGGGTGGAGAACGTGGTTCAGGGAACAAAGAGTGCATTGCACTTGGTGTTGGAAACAGTACTTCAGGACTTTTTGGCGGTATGGCAGGATGTGCGATGATAGGTCAATCCGTCATCAACTTCACTTCAGGTGGTCTTGGGCGCTTGTCTTCCTTTACAGCGGCTGTACTACTCATCGTGCTTGTAGTAAGTTTTTCAAGTGTTATAGCAGCGATCCCTGTGGCGGTACTTGTGGGTATCATGTTTATGGTAAGTATCGGTACTTTTGAGTTTTCTTCAGTGAAACGTTTAAAACACATGCCCAAATCGGATGCCTTTGTGCTTATTGTGGTGACCATTATTACAGTACTGGAAGACTTGGCAGTCGCAGTCATCGCAGGTATCATCATCTCTGCACTTGTTTTTGCATGGAACCATGCAAAAATACTTGCACGCACAAAACAAGAAGATGGGAAAAAAATCTATGAACTTGACGGCCCGCTGTTTTTCGGTTCGGTCACATCATTCAATGAACAGTTTAGTGTTGAAGAGGACCCTGATGAAGTCATCATAGATTTTAAATCTGCCAGAGTCATGGACTCTTCAGGAGCAGAAGCCATAGACAGCATTACTGAAAAATATAAACAAGCAGGTAAAAAACTCACCCTTCGCCATCTCTCTAAAGACTGTAAAAAAGCATTACATTCTGCAGGTCCATTTTGTACCTATGAAGAAGATGATCCTACCTATAAGGTTGCTACAAATATTTAATAATTTTGTAGCAAACAACATTTATATATTCAAACTTTATGTTAGAATACAAATAAGTACCTTTAAAAGGATATATAATGTATCTACATCATGTTCTGCTATTTCTTCTATGTATCTCTCAAGTAACAGCAAATGAGGAGTTTGAGTACATTGGCGTAGAAGTCAATGTCACGACTGCTGATAATAAACCAAAAACCTTTTTAGTGAAAAGGAACATCCCTAAAGCATGTGAAAGTGTGTATATCACACCTCACTTATTTTGGAGTGAGCACTTTGCACATCAAAGTGTACCTGAGGTGTGTAAATCAACATATATACATACGAAAGGAAAACTTCTAGCCATTTCACTGGACCCCGAAGTGGAAACCTATGGCGAACTAGAAGTACTCGCTTTCATCAAAGAGATGCAACATAACAAACAAATACTGCTTATAGATGGTCGTACTGAAAAATGGTACAAACAGTTTACCATTCCTGGTGCTGCTAATGTACCGTTTGTTTATTTTAAGCGTCCAAAAGAGTTTGAATTTGAATTTGAAGATGCACTTAAGTTTTTCGGTGTCAAGATACATAAAGAAAACCAATATGATTTTTCCAAAGCAAAAACACTCATACTCTTTTGTAATGGTTCGTGGTGTACACAGTCACCTGACATCATCTATGCGTTACTTGAGATTGGGTACCCACCTGAAAAGCTGAAGTGGTATAGAGGCGGTATGCAGTCATGGTTGGCAGCAGGCATGACCACAACCAGAGAATCTAAATAAAAAACATTCCCAAAATAAGTAACAAAAAAGGAAGTGTGTACCACAAGTACACCTTTTTTTGTGTTTGACTTGTTTTATAAATGCCTACAAAAAACGATGTAAGCGTTACTATAAAAAGTAGCAAAATAAAAATATTCTGCATCTCATTTTCCCAATTCTTCTCGCCCTAGTTTGTCTACCATCTTAATGCTATCAAGTGCATTCGTAAGTATTTTCTTTGTAGAAGTAAGAGGTTTCATGTGAAGGTTTGTTTGCTTCTTATCTAAACTCTCATCCATTAAGACTTCCATCACTTCTTTTTCTAGCTCTTTGATAATTTCGTTTAACTTTTCTTCAATAAATGGTATATTCATATTAAATAGTATACTCCGTATATACGTTACTTTGACTTTGGTCTAAAGATTTTGATCACTTCTTCGTTGGCTTCCATAAAAGACCCACCTATGAGGTCTATGCAGTAAGGTACTGCAGGAAAAACAGCATCTAAACATTCACGTATTGACTTAGGTTTACCCGGCAGATTAATGATAAGTGAGCCATTACAGATACCTGCAGTTTGACGTGAAAGGATCGCTGTAGGTACATACTGTAAACTCACCGCCCTCATCTGTTCACCAAAACCAGGCAGTAGTTTTTGACACACATTTTCAGTGGCTTCCGTGGTCACGTCTCTTTTAGCAGGCCCTGTTCCCCCTGTAGTCACAATGAGGTCACAGTTTTCATCACGTGAAAGTTTGATGAGCGTATTCTCTATAAGGCTTTGTTCATCAGGAATACATCTATAAACATATTCACACTCATTCAGTAAATATTCTTTCATGGTATCCATAATAGCTATACCTGAAATATCTTCATAGATACCCTGTGATGCTCTGTCGCTAGTGGTGACAACACCAATTTTAATTTTATCCATTACACATTGTCCTTCATTCTTTGAGAAACTATAGCTTAGAAGTCCTTAGACATAGTTATCAGCTTTTTAATTGTAGATATATGTTATACTAATGTTAATATAATACTATAGATGTAGCCAAACTTATCGTGAGCAAAGTACGCAAAGACATAGTCTCTAGAAAGATTTTCAGGTTATGCTCTCTCACTAGACTTTAAATTTTTCACTAGGGAAACCAATGCCAGAGACTATTAAATCCATGCTTGCATACCTACAAAATGGATTTTGTACTGGAGAAAGAAATAAAGATACACTTAGACAATACTTTATATATATGTTTAGCCTTGTTGGTATTGCTTTTACCCTTATACTTGGCTTGATTAATTTATCCAATCCTAATTCTGTCTTGAGCTTTTTGCTTCTTTGCGGAGCATTTATTCTTATTGTCAATTTTATGTATATGATGAAAACAAATAATCATCATGTCTCTTCTTATATTGTTTTATATTTCTTTTTAGTTTTAATGCTCTATTTGGTATACAGTGGAGGTGTGTCAAATACGGGACCTCTTTGGTCTTACTCTCTACCTGCGGTTGCATTGTTCTTACATGGATTTAAAAAAGGATTAATGGAAATTGGTCTATTTTTGTTTGTCATGAGTATGATGTTTTTTTACCCGGATAATGCTTTACTTGCTACGCACTATAGCGACGAGTTTAAATTAAGGATCATACTGACACTTTTGTTGGTTACTTTTTTATCTTCTGTCTACGAATATTCGAATGAAAAATCATTTAGGTATATGAAAAAACTAGGTGAAGAACTTGAATATAATGCTACACGCGATGAGCTTACCTCACTTTATAATAGACGTGGATATCATAAAAATTTAGAAAAATTACGAGCAAACCATGGTGCTATATTGATGTGTGATATAGATAAGTTCAAAACAGTGAATGATAGGTATGGACATAATGCAGGAGATTTCACTATTCAAGAAGTGGCAAAAAAAATTCAAAACAGCGTAAGAAAAGATGACATTGTTGTAAGATGGGGAGGAGAAGAGTTTTTTATCTATCTTTCAGAAGTCACACTGCAGAATGCATATGATATAGCAGAAAAACTTAGAAAATCCATTGAAACTTTGGATATACAATATAAGGATACGGTTATCAATGTGACATTGAGTATAGGTGTGGCAGAGATTAACGATGAACATTATTTGGAAAATGCTATAGGTAATGCCGATAATGCCATGTATAAATCAAAAGCCTCAGGACGAAATATTACCACTAAACATCAATAACTGCTTCGTTTAAACTCTCGATATGTTTACCTATACGCCAATACAGTAAAAGTTCAAATAACAATGCAATGATCATCGTATTTTGTTCTGTCAGCATTTTCTCTATACCAAAAAGATAGGTCATAAAAACAAGATTGAGCATCCCTAGGAGCATAAAAAAGAGTGACCGGACAAGAAAGACCCATCCCACAGAAAAAAAACGTTTTGTAAACTCTTTACCCTGCATACCGCCATTTAGATAAAAAGCGTAATAGGTACCTGCTATGACAACCAGTAGCTGTACCACTACCATACCCATACCCGAAGTACTATAAAGAGAGTCAACCGCCAGTAGGAGAAGTATGCCCGTTAGGACAACATAAGAGACTGAGTATAGGACATTATCTTTGTCAGTCAAGACATCATTTTGAATGTCATCTTTGAGTGATTTGATTTTCCAAAAGTACATGCTTAGCCTATTTTAAACAAAATCTTATCTAAAATACTGCTACTCACGACTCTTTTGATGTATCCCAAAAGATAGGTAGCTTTTGTGATGTAATAACGAGGATTTGGTTTTTCCGCTAAGATGATTTTGTGTACTACCTGTGCGACACTGACTGCCTCTTCGCTAAAAGGTACTTTTCTGTGTGTACCAGCCAGATCTTTTTTATATCTCTTCTGAAAGACAGAGTGTTCCATATCTATGTTTTCTTTGAGCTTTTGAATTGCTGTTTGGCGAAAATGACTCGTGATAGGCCCAGTGTTTAAAAGTACAGCAAAGATGTCTGTGCCTTTGAGTTCCAAACGCAGTGTGTCTGTAAGTCCTTCTATCGCGTACTTACTTGCATTGTAAGCCCCTCTTCCAAAAAGAGAGATAATCCCTAGCACGGAAGAATGCTGTATGATCTTACCATAGCCTTGTTTCCGCATCACAGACAAGACCTGTCTCGTACACTCATGCAGACCAAAAACATTGGTCTCGAACTGTTCTCTGAGTACTTCTGTACGTACGTCTTCTATAGCACCGGGTTGTCCATAACCAGCATTATTGAACCAAACATCTATCTTACCGTCATCTTCCAGGACTGAGCTAATGACGTTAGTAATTTCTTGTGGGTTTGTCACATCAAGTTGCATGGCATGTTCAAACCCTAACGCTTTAAGCATTTGTACATCTTTCGCAGTACGTGCAGTAGGATAGACCTTAACAAACTTATCATGAAGATACTTTGCAGTCTCAAGTCCTATACCTGTGCTACATCCGGTGATGACTATGTTGGTCATGCTTTTCCCTTTTTACTTAGATAAGAGTATTCTACTATTTTTGAATGAAATCTTACCTAAATAGTGTGATGATGAGTCATTTCAACAAATGCCCTACTCCTTTTATATAATACGTCGTAGCAAGTGCAGAGAAAAAAGAAAAAGCTGCATCCGCATCGATGATCTTGTCCTCAGTACCTAAAAAAACCTCTATCACGGTACCTCTATCCAGCACTTCTTGTATCTTTACAGCATCCCATTCATAGCTCAGTAAAGCTTCAAGTTCTTCTGCTGTTCCTGTTTGCAGGTAGTCTGTAAGATCCATTGTACTTGGATAAGCCACATTTTGTAAAAACTGCGTGACATAACGCTCTTGCCCATTTTGAAAGTAGCGCATCTGTGTACGGACAAAAGAGGTTTTTTGGGTTTGGAAAAACGCAGGTGAGAGCAAGATAAGTCTGTCTATCCTCTCTACAGAGTGATAGACCCACTCAAATGCCTGTTGTGCACCATAACTAAAACCTGCCACACAAAGATCACCTTGTTCTAAGTACGCTGTAAATAACGTCTCTTCATCTTTGAGTGAAAAACCATTAAAATATATCACGTAATATCTCTTTACACTCTTCATGGGTGATGTTCTCATGAATTAAAAGGTAGTTGGAAACTTCAGTGAGTGCTTTTTGCAGGGTTTTTAAGAGTGCTGTTACTTCTGACACCGACTCACGTAAAAGCTCTTCTTCCTGTAGTGGGGTCACGATGAAGTTTTCACTCATCGCATACTCATAAATGACTTTTTGCACTAGTGATTTTGCTAACTTTATATCCTCAGAAGCATTGGTAAACTGCTCATTGTAGTGTAACTTGGTTGCAATACTGCCAGCAAGATAGAGTTTAATTTTATTGATAAGTTTTGAACGTGAGAGTATCTCATGTTCTAGTGAAGTAAGTCGAGTTGTGACGATGCCTATCTTCTCAAATTCTATGTCCAACCATGTTGCGATAACTGCTTTGGCACCCTGATAAACGGCTTGTATCTCACGTTCTTTTTCTGTAAAAGAGAGTATCTTACGTTTACCTAAAAGCACTTTTTCTTTTACGGCTTCAAAGTCAGAGGTCTCGACGATACTTCGCCCTCCTCTCATCGCATAAATGGCTGCTTCATTGGTAAGTGTATCAAGCGCTGCAGAGTTAAACCCAACCGTCATGCGAGCCACTTCTTTGATGTCTACCTGATTAGGTTTGTGTGCCAAGTAAAGTTCTAATGTTTTGACCCTATCTTCAAGATCTGGAAGTGAGATATGTATGCGTCTGTCAAAACGTCCTGCTCTGAGTAAAGCTTCATCCAGTACATCTATCTTGTTTGTTGCCCCTATGACGATGACTCCTGAACTCTCTTCAAAACCATCCATTTCAGTGAGAAGCTGGTTAAGGGTTGCTTCTCTTTCATCGTTCCTGAACTCTCCACGGCTTTTACCCACAGCGTCTATCTCATCGATGAAGATGATGCTAGGAGCCATACGTTTGGCTTTTTTGAAAAGTTCACTCACTCTTTTAGCTCCCATGCCTACATAAATGTGTACAAAAGAAGCACCACTTTGGTAGAAGAAAGGCACACCTGCTTCACCTGCTACGGCTTTTGAGATGAGCGTTTTACCCACACCGGGAGGCCCCATGAGTAGCACACCTTTAGGAAGACGAATGTCCAGATCACGGTATTTTTGAGGTTCTCTAAGAAAATCAATGATCTCCTCCAGCTCCTCTTTCACGTCTTTTATACCTGCCACATCTGCAAAAGTCACATTAGATGTCAGTGCTTCAACAGGTTCATCACCCGATACACCTTCATTGGCTTTATGAGAAGACCGTATCTGTTTAAGTTGTTGAAGTCTATTTTCTTTGATAAGCTTATATAAAAAGGCAAAAGCACCTACTATGACAAGTAAAGAAAAAATATCATAAAAATAAGTATTGTCTTCTATCACTTCTACAGGATACTTGGTAAAAAAAGCATTTTGATTGATGGCCTCTTTGTATACTTTGTAACTGTCAGTAGCTGTTTGCAGACGTATATATGCGCCATCTACGATGACTTTTTGGATCTTGTCTTGTGTGAACAGGTTGTTCGCTTGGGTATGCGTGATGATTTTATCCATATCTCTCAGGGTTGCAAAAGTAAGAAATACGACCAAAGCAACAAGTAACCCGATGATAACTTTGACATTTTTAGCGTTGAGCATTGCCTTGCTAAAGCGCGGCTTTATTCCCTGCATCTGTGACCTCCACATCATTTAAAAATACCCAGTTTGAAGACAAATCTTCATGACTTTTGACTTCTACTTTGTTAAAATACTGGTCAAAACCATGGTAGACACCCTCTTTACCATTTTCAAGTAAGACTTCCAAATTGGAAGTATGTGCACGTCTAAATGCATAGTTCTTAGCCTTCACGATGGCTGTAAGTTCTCTATGTCTTTCTTTTGCGATGTTACCACGTATCTCTGGCTTCATCGTAGCAGAGGCTGTGTTGTCACGTTTAGAGTAAGAAAAAGCATGTACATGGGTAAGAGGAAGCTCTTTGACTCTAGAGATAGCCTCACTCCATGCTTTCTCATCTTCCCCGGGATGTCCAACTATGTAGTCTGTACCTAACGCATAACCACGCCCCGCTATCTTATGAAACATTTCATAGTCTGTTTTATAATCATTTCTTCTGTTCATCACTTGAAGCATCTTGTCAGATGTGTGCTGTAAGGCAATATGCAACTGCTTTGCCATCCAGGGCTCTGAGAGTAACTCCATAAACTCATCATCTATCTGTATGGGCTCCAAACTTCCTATACGTATGCGTCTTACCCCACGTATTTGGCTCATCTTTTTAAGCAGTTTTGCCATGGAAGTGTTATGGTCACGTCCGTAAGAGCCTACATTGGTACCAGTCAGTATAAACTCACCAAAACCATTATTTGCAAGTTTACTGATCTGTTCTAAGATAGTCTCTTCTTTGTGTGAACGTGCAGCCCCACGGACTTGGGGGATGATACAGTACGAACAAGCAAAATCACAGCCCTCTTGTATCTTGATAAATGCCCTACTCTTACCGACAAACTCTTCTACAATAGTGGAGTCTATATGTTCAAGGTCTCCTATTTGGTAAAAGGGTTGTTCATTTTGAAGTACTGCGTTGATATTTTCTTTCTCAGAGTGTCCTATGACACCAAAAACTTTTTTGTCTTCAAAGAGACTCTCACCTTTAGAGTGTGATCCACATCCAGCAAGGATGACTTTGGCTTTGGGGTTTTTACGTTCCATAGAAGAGATATAGTTACGTACCGAAGAGTCTGCACCGTTGGTCACGGTACAAGAGTTAACCACAATGAAGTCTGAACTCAGTTCATCTTCTGTGAGTTCATAGTCTTGAAGTTTGGACATCATCACTTGGGTATCAAACTGGTTGGTACGACAACCAAAGGTTTTAAAGTAAACTTTTTGCATGATTATAACTCTTTATTTTCAAGCATATCACTAGGATCATGCTTTGTATGTTGTTTTGTATTTTGAACATTTGTTTCCATAAAAATACTTTGAGAAGGAAAGGCAAGTTGGATATTCTCTTCTGCTTGTATGCGTGTGATGAGCTCTATAGATATAGTACTTCGCAAAGTCATAGTAGCGTAAGAGTTGGTAAGATACCAAGCAGATATCTTCATCCCATAAGGCTCAATATGGGTGAAAATACGTGGTTCAACATTGGTATTTCGCATACCATACTTACTTCTAAGTTTATTGAGCTGTTTTCTTGTGATCTCCGTATACCCTTTTGAGTATTTTTTAGTGATCTCTTTGGCAATCTGAGACGCCTTTTGTGCATCTGAATCAAAGGTAATCACAAAGTCTATACCATCCCATACCGTTTTAAGACCTGCATGTGAGTAATTCGCAATCATATCAGTAAATATGAAGTTATTGGGAATAAAAATCATCCGTCCTGCTCTTCGGTTGGTCATATAGGTGGTGAGGTTGATGTCTTCGTGCATGGTCATACGAAGTAAGGAAATATCTACGATATCCCCTACATATTCAACACCATCTCGAACAAATCGTACCCTATCACCCACATGGATAGCTCCACCGATCATAATAGTCAGCCATCCCATGAGTGACATAAACCAATCTTTCATTGCAATAGCAATACCCGCAGAAGCAAATCCTAAAATAGTAACCAGATAAGAGATATTTTCTATATAAGCAAGCAGTAGTGTAAACATCGTCATCAGAATAAAAATAATATTGACTGCTTTGTTGATGGTATAAAATCTTTCATTATCTGACATATATTTGTGTACCAAGTACTTGATAAAAAATACCAATAGAAGAAAAAAGACGATGATAGCACCGATCATAAAGGCTTTACTCATCTCTCTTTTGATGTCTGTTTCGAGTTTGAGTTTTATCTCATCCATCTTTTTGGTGTACACATTGTTACTTGTTTGAAATATCTCTATGACCTGTTCAAATGTTTTGATCTCTTCTTGAATATTTTTGAATGCAAGTTGATAAGTGTCATTCTTAGGATCAAGACTTAAAACCTCTTCAGATAAATCTTTTTTAACTTTCAATGTAGTCATCATAGAGACTAATGATTTATAGCGGTTAGAATATTCTTCTTGATCAAATTTCAATTTTTTTTGATAGGATAAAGCCCCAATCACAGCAAGTGGATTACCCACGGATGGGATATCGTCCATTGTTGGGGGAGAAAGAAACTTTTCAAAAGGATCACTTTCGTATTCTTTAAGCAAGGAAAGTTTTCCTTCAAGTGTGGCTTTTTTTGCTTTGTTTTTTTCTAATGCGTCATTATCTTCTTTGCTCTTTTGCTTTTTCTTCTCAAGAGTAGTGATCTTTGCTTCGAGTAACAGCTGTTGTTGTTTGAGTTCTTGATAGGTGTGATAATTACTGTAAATTTTTGACCATATGTTGTTGCTAACAGTTCTTTTTCCAAAACATCTTTTTGAAGCAGTAAAGTATCTATTTTACTGCTTTTATTATTTTCAATTTTGTCTATCTGTGTGTCATTAGTGTCATTAGTGTCACTATTTGCTAACGTAATGAAGATAAGCAGAACAGATAATAGTCTGATCAAATTTAAACGCATACTTTTTCTCCAAATCCTTGTAATACTTTTTTGATGACCTCGTCATCAATATCAGATACTATTTTATGATGACCCATACCATGAGGCAGTATGAATTTGATACTTCCTTTGGCTGATTTTTTGTCTAGGTAAAAATGCTCATAAAAATCATCTACATTTTTAATGACATACTCTGTGGGTAAAGAAGATTTTTTTAAAAGTGCTTTCACAGTCTCTGCTTCCTTTTGCGTAAACATCCCTAGTTCGACGGCTAGCGCATTAGCCATGACCATTCCTATGGCTACAGCTTCACCATGTAAATAGGTTTTGTAGTGCGTTTCATTTTCCACCACATGTCCAAAAGTGTGTCCATAGTTAAGCACGGCACGTATACCTGCTTCTTTTTCATCTTGGTTTACTACTGAGGCTTTAAGTTCAACCGATTTTCGTATCATCTCTTTGATAGATGATTCTTCTCTAAGATCTAAAGTTTGTAGATACGTAAAAAATCTTTAT
>CAVORT010000020.1:0-59007 GCA_963698695.1 Sulfurovaceae bacterium
CAGGTTCAAATATCGTTGTATCAATATCTCCAACCGTTACTATAAAGGTTTCAGAGTCTACGAAGTTTCCTGTTCCAGAGTCAGTGACTGTAACAGTGACTGAAGGAACACTTCCTCCGTCAGACTCAGTTGGCGTCCAGCTGAATTCTCCTGTGGCAGACTCAATCGTCATCCCAGCGGCAAGGGATGCTGCATCAAGAGTGAAGGTCAGTGTATCGCAGGGACATCACTGTCACTTGCTGTCGCTGTGAAAGTCAGGGTAGATAGTTCATCCACATTCTGGTTACCAATTGGATCTAAGACTGGCGCTGTATTGGTATCATTGACTGTGATGGTAAAGGTTTCAGAGTCGATTAAATTACCTGTTCCTGAGTCAGTGACTGTTATGGTGACTTGGAACTCGTTCCACCGTCAGTCTCAGTTGCGTCCAGTTAAAGTCTCCTGTGGCAGCATCAATCGTCATGCCTGCGGCAAGTGATGCTGCATCAAGAGTGAAGGTCAACGTATCTGTTGGGATATCAGAATCACTCGCTGTCGCTGTGAAAGTCAAAGTAGAAAGTTCATCCACATTCTGGTTACCAATTGGGTCAAGCACCGGAGCGACATTCACATCATTCACGGTGATGGTAAAGGTTTCAGAGTCTACTAGGTTTCCTGTTCCAGAGTCAGTGACGGTAACAGTGACTGAAGGAACACTTCCTCCGTCAGACTCAGTTGGCGTCCAGGTAAATTCACCTGTGACAGCATCAATCGTCATGCCCAGCGGCAAGGGAAGCAGCATCTAAAGAGAAGGTCAGTGTATCTGTTGGGATATCAGTGTCACTCGCTGTGGCTGTGAAAGTCAAAGTAGAAAGTTCATCCACATTCTGGTTACCAATTGGGTCAAGCACCGGAGCGACATTCACATCATTCACGGTGATGGTAAAGGTTTCAGAGTCTACCAAATTACCTGTTCCAGAGTCAGTGACGGTAACAGTGACTGAAGGCATAGTACCTCCATCTGTTTCACTTGGTGTCCAAGTAGAAGATCTCCTGTGATTTGCATCAATCGTCATCCCAGCGGCAAGTGATGCTGCATCAAGAGTGAATGTCAACGTATCTGTTGGGATATCAGAATCACTCGCTGTCGCTGTGAAAGTCAAAGTAGAAAGTTCATCCACATTCTGGTTACCAATTGGGTCAAGCACCGGAGCGACATTCACATCATTCACGGTGATGGTAAAGGTTTCTGAGTCTACAAGATTACCTGTTCCAGAGTCAGTGACGGTAACGGTGACTGAAGGAACACTTCCTCCGTCAGACTCAGTTGGCGTCCAGTTGAATTCTCCTGTGACAGCATCAATCGTCATGCCAGCGGCAAGGGAAGCTGCATCTAAACTGAAGGTGAGTGTATCACTTGGAAGGTCACTGTCACTTGCTGTGGCTGTGAAAGTCAGAGTAGAAAATTCATCCACGGTTTGGTTACCGATAGGATCAAGCACCGGCGCTGTATTGGCATCATTGACGGTGATGGTAAAGGTTTCATGAGTCTACCAAGTTTCCTGTTCCTGAATCTGTGACTGTAACAGTGACTGAAGGTGTACTTCCTCCGTCACTCTCAGTCGGTGTCCAGCTAAAGTCCCCTGTCACAGAATCAATCGTCATGCCTGCGGCAAGCGAAGCTGCATCAAGAGTGAAGGTCAACGTATCTGTTGGGATATCAGAGTCAGTTGCTGTCGCTGTGAAAGTCAGAGTAGAAAGTTCATCCACACTCTGATTCCCGATAGGATCTAAGACTGGCGCGACATTCACATCATTCACGGTGATGGTAAAGGTTTCATGAGTCTACCAAGTTACCTGTTCCAGAGTCAGTGACGGTAACAGTGACTGAAGGAACACTTCCTCCGTCAGACTCAGTTGGCGTCCAGCTGAATTCTCCTGTGACAGCATCAATCGTCATGCCTGCGGCAAGCGATGCTGCATCCAACGAGTAGGTGAGCGTATCTACAGGAACATCACTGTCACTTGCTGTGGCTGTGAAAGTCAAAGTTGCAAGCTCATCCACACTCTGATTCCCGATAGGATCTAAGACTGGCGCAGTATTGGTATCACTGACGGTAATGGTAAAGGTTTCACTATCGACTAAATTACCCGTACCTGAATCTGTGACGGTTACGGTTACACAAGGTGTTGTTCCACCGTCACCTTCTACAGTTGTCCAGCTGAAGTCTCCTGTAACAGCATCAATCGTCATCCCAGCGGCAATCGAAGCTGCATCTAAACTGAACGTGAGTGTATCACTTGGAAGGTCACTGTCACTTGCTGTGGCTGTGAAAGTCAAAGTAGCTAACTCATCCACACTCTGGTTCCCGATAGGATCAAGACTGGCGCTGTATTGGTATCATTGACGGTGATAGTGAATGTTTCTGAGTCTACGAGGTTTCCTGTTCCAGAGTCAGTGACTGTAACAGTGACTGAAGGAACACTTCCTCCGTCAGACTCAGTTGGCGTCCAGCTGAATTCTCCTGTGACAGCATCAATCGTCATGCCTGCGGCAAGTGGATGCTGCATCCAACGAGTAGGTGAGTGTATCTACTGGAATATCACTGTCACTTGCTGTGGCTGTGAAAGTCAAAGTAGCTAACTCATCCACATTCTGGTTACCAATAGGATCTAAGACTGGCGCGATATTGGTATCATTGACGGTGATGGTAAAGGTTTCAGAGTCTACCAAGTTTCCTGTTCCAGAGTCAGTGACGGTAACAGTGACTGAAGGAGCAGTTCCTCCGTCAGACTCAGTTGGTGTCCAGCTGAATTCTCCTGTGGCAGCATCAATCGTCATCCCAGCGGCAAGTGATGCTGCATCAAGAGTGAAGGTGAGTGTATCTGCTGGAACATCACTGTCACTTGCTGTGGCTGTGAAAGTCAAAGTAGCAAATTCATCCACACTCTGATTCCCGATAGGATCTAAGACTGGCGCTGTATTGGTATCATTGACGGTGATGGTGAATGTTTCAGAGTCTACGAGGTTTCCTGTTCCTGAATCTGTGACTGTAACAGTGACTGAAGGTGTAGTTCCTCCGTCAGTCTCAGTTGGTGTCCAGCTGAATTCTCCTGTGGCAGCATCAATCGTCATGCCTGCGGCAAGTGAAGCTGCATCCAACGAGTAGGTGAGTGTATCTACTTGGAACATCACTGTCACTTGCTGTGGCTGTGAAAGTCAAAGTAGAAAGTTCATCCACATTCTGGTTACCAATTGGGTCAAGCACCGGAGCAGTATTGGTATCATTGACGGTGATGGTAAAGGTTTCAGAGTCTACCAAGGTTTCCTGTTCCAGAGTCAGTGACTGTAACAGTGACTGAAGGAGTACTTCCTCCGTCAGACTCAGTTGGCGTCCAGGTAAAGTCTCCTGTGACAGCATCAATCGTCATGCCTGCGGCAAGGGATGCAGCATCTAAGAGAGAAGGTCAACGTATCTGTTGGGATATCAGAGTCCGTTGCTGTCGCTGTGAAAGTCAAAGTAGAAAGTTCATCCACATTCTGGTTACCAATAGGGTCAAGACTGGAGCGACATTCACATCATTCACGGTGATGGTAAAGGTTTCAGAGTCTACCAGGTTTCCTGTTCCAGAGTCAGTGACGGTAACAGTGACTGAAGGAATAGTTCCTCCGTCAGACTCAGTTGGTGTCCAGTTGAAGTCTCCTGTGACAGCATCAATCGTCATGCCTGCGGCAATCGAAGCTGCATCTAAACTGAACGTGAGTGTATCACTTGGAAGGTCACTGTCACTCGCTGTGGCTGTAAAAGTTAAAGTACTCAACTCATCAATGGTTTGGTTCCCAATTGGATCTAAGACTGGAGCGACATTCACATCATTCACGGTGATGGTAAAGGTTTCAGAGTCTACAAGGTTTCCTGTTCCAGAGTCAGTGACGGTAACAGTGACTGAAGGCGTACTTCCTCCGTCAGACTCAGTTGGCGTCCAGCTAAAGTCTCCTGTGACAGCATCAATCGTCATGCCTGCGGCAATCGAAGCTGCATCTAAACTGAACGTGAGTGTATCACTTGGAAGGTCACTGTCACTTGCTGTGGCTGTAAAAGTTAAAGTACTCAACTCATCAACGGTTTGGTTCCCAATAGGATCAAGCACTGGCGCAGTATTGGTATCATTGACGGTGATGGTAAAGGTTTCAGAGTCTACCAAGTTTCCTGTTCCAGAATCAGTGACTGTAACAGTGACTGAAGGAGTACTTCCTCCATCAGACTCAGTTGGTGTCCAGTAAAGATCTCCTGTGACAGCATCAATCGTCATGCCTGCGGCAAGTGATGCTGCATCAAGAGTGAAGGTCAACGTATCTGTTGGGATATCAGAGTCAGTTGCTGTCGCTGTGAAAGTCAGAGTAGAAAGTTCATCCACACTCTGGTTCCCGATAGGATCTAAGACTGGCGCGACATTCACATCATTCACGGTGATGGTAAAGGTTTCTGAGTCTACAAGGTTTCCTGTTCCAGAGTCAGTGACTGTAACAGTGACTGAAGGAACACTTCCTCCGTCAGACTCAGTTGGCGTCCAGCTGAATTCTCCTGTGACAGCATCAATCGTCATGCCTGCGGCAAGTGATGCTGCATCCAACGAGTAGGTGAGTGTATCTACAGGAACATCACTGTCACTTGCTGTCGCTGTGAAAGTCAGAGTAGAAAGTTCATCCACACTCTGATTCCCGATAGGATCTAAGACTGGCGCTGTATTGGTATCATTGACGGTGATGGTAAAGGTTTCAGAGTCTACCAGATTTCCTGTTCCAGAATCAGTGACGGTAACAGTGACTGAAGGAGCACTTCCTCCGTCAGACTCAGTTGGTGTCCAGCTGAAGTCTCCTGTGACAGCATCAATCGTCATGCCAGCGGCAATCGAAGCTGCATCCAACGAGTAGGTGAGTGTATCTACAGGAACATCACTGTCACTTGCTGTCGCTGTGAAAGTCAGAGTAGAAAGTTCATCCACATTCTGGTTACCAATTGGATCTAAGACTGGAGCGGTATTGGTATCATTGACGGTAATGGTAAAGGTTTCAGAGTCTACCAAGGTTTCCTGTTCCAGAGTCAGTGACGGTAACAGTGACTGAAGGAGCAGTTCCTCCGTCAGACTCAGTTGGTGTCCAAGCTGAAGTCTCCTGTGGCAGAGTCAATCGTCATGCCTGCGGCAAGTGATGCTGCATCAAAGAGAAGGTCAACGTATCTGTTGGGATATCAGAGTCTGTTGCTGTGGCTGTGAAAGTCAGAGTAGAAAGTTCATCCACATTCTGGTTACCAATTGGGTCAAGGACCGGAGCAGTATTGGTATCACCCACCGAAATGGTAAAGGTTTCACTATCGATTAAATTACCCGTACCTGAATCAGTGACGGTGATGGTTACACTTGGCGTGGTTCCACCGTCACCTTCTACAGTTGTCCAGTTAAACTCTCCTGTGGCAGCATCAATCGTCATCCCTGCTGCAAGGGAAGCGGCATCCAACGAGAAGGTCAACGTATCTACAGGAATATCACTGTCACTTGCTGTCGCTGTAAATCGGTTGCTGTGGCTGTGAAAGTCAAAGTAGAAAGTTCATCGACACTCTGGTTCCCGATTGGGTCAAGTACCGGCGCAGTATTGGTATCATTGACGGTGATAGTGAATGTTTCAGAGTCTACCAGGTTGCCAGTACCTGAATCGGTGACGGTAATGGTGACTGAAGGAATAGTTCCACCATCACTCTCAGTAGGAGTCCAGTTAAACTCTCCTGTATTCGCATCGATGGTCATCCCTGCTGCAAGAGAAGCGGCATCCAATGAGTAGGTGAGTGTATCACTTGGAAGGTCACTGTCACTAGCTGTGGCTGTGAAGGTAAGTGTTGCTAACTCATCGATACTCTGGTTCCCGATAGGATCGAGTATTGGCGCCACATTCACATCGTTCACCGTAATCGTGAATGTTTCTGAGTCTACGAGGCTTCCTGTTCCAGAGTCAGTGACTGTAACAGTGACTGAAGGCGTAGTACCTCCATCTGTTTCACTTGGTGTCCAAGTAAAGACACCTGTGGCAGAGTCAATGGTCATTCCTGCTGCAAGTGATGCTGCATCTAAAGAGAAGGTCAAAGTATCCGTTGGAACATCAGAGTCTGTGGCTGTGGCTGTGAACGTCAGAGTAGCTAACTCATCCACACTTTGGTTCCCGATAGGATCAAGGACTGGCGCTGTGTTGGTATCATTGACCGTGATGGTAAACGTTTCACTGTCCATGAGGTTTCCTGTACCTGAATCAGTGACGGTAATCGTAACACTCGGCGTACTGCCACCCTGTGCTTCTGTTGGTGTCCAGTTAAACTCTCCCGTGGCAGAGTCAATGGTCATCCCCGCGGCAATCGAAGCTGCATCCAACGAGTAAGTGAGTGTATCTACTGGAATATCTGAATCACTGGCTGTGGCTGTGAAGGTTAACGTGGTTAACTCATCGATACTCTGGTTGCCAATAGGATCGAGTACTGGAGCGACATTCACATCATTGACGGTGATAGTGAAAGTCTCTGAGTCTACAAGGTTGCCAGTACCACTGTCGGTGACCGTGATGGTCACTGAAGGAATAGTGCCTCCATCACTCTCAGTTGGTGTCCAACTAAATTCACCCGTGTTTGCATCGATGCTCATCCCTGCTGCAAGGGAAGCAGCATCAAGAGAGAAGGTTAAAGTATCCGTTGGGATATCAGAATCACTCGCTGTCGCTGTAAAAGTCAAAGTAGAAAGTTCATCGACACTCTGGTTCCCGATTGGGTCAAGTACCGGCGCAGTATTGGTATCATTGACTGTGATAGTGAATGTTTCAGAGTCTACCAAATTACCTGTTCCAGAGTCAGTGACGGTAACAGTGACTGAAGGCGTAGTACCTCCGTCAGACTCAGTCGGTGTCCAAGTAAAGACACCCGTGGCAGAGTCAATCGTCATCCCAGCGGCAATCGAAGCTGCATCTAAACTGAACGTGAGTGTATCACTTGGAAGGTCACTGTCACTCGCTGTGGCTGTAAAAGTCAAAGTAGAAAGTTCATCCACATTCTGGTTACCAATTGGGTCAAGAACTGGAGCATCATTCACAGGTGTTAAATCAATAGTTATAGTATTAGGCGTCGGATCCCTATCTACACCACCATTGGTTGTACCTCCATCATCTTGTACTTCAAATGTAAAACTTGTATAGTTCGTACCACTGGCATTAAGAGGTGCTTCATAGGTCATCAAGCCATTTGCAATATCTGGAGCATAAATGAAATCTCCGTTATCCACAACATTTCCATCCCAAAACAATGTGCCTTCTGCTGGTACATTTGTAATATAAACATAACTTATAGTATCACCATCTATATCACTATAACCAAAGTCAGATATAGAGAATGTGTAAGTTGTGTCTTCCGTAGCAGTGACAGTAGTATCGGTTCCTGTTGGTGCATCATTGACTTCCCTAACCAATATATCGACCGTTGCAGTATCTGTTCCACCATTACCATCAGAGATTTCATAAATGAAATTATCAATACCATTAAAATCAGCATCCGGTGTATACATAAATGAACCATCACTATTGAGGCTAAGTACTCCATGGCTGACGTCTACGATTGGTGTGGTATTTACAGTTAAAGTATCTCCATCAGCATCAAAATCATTGATCAAAATGCCAGGGGCTGACACATTCAGTATGCCGTCTTCATCTACCGTGAAATCACTCCAAGTAGGTTGCTGGGTGGCAACTCCACCACCCAACAGGCCATCATTCCCTGTGAGTGAACTATCGATTGCAGTTGTTGATCCATCATCCAAAAGCCAATAACCCATTAATCCAGTTTCAGAGCCGGTAAGAAGAGCATTCTGATTCGCACTGATCTCTGCCTCGGTTCTAACTGTATTCCAGATACGAACGTCGGCGATCTGACCATCGAAGTAGAGTCCTGATGGGTTATTGGTTCGTCCACCAATGTGTAACTCATTCATGGTGGGGTAGGCATCCCCGATCGTTCCTGAACCGTTATATGTATCAACCAATGTTCCATTGACGTAGATATTGGCAACACCATTGTCATAGCTGAACGCAATATGAGTCCATTCATTATCTGACACTGCGTATCCGGTGTCGTACCAATCCCAACCGGGATCGGTGTTAGCAACTCCCCACTGGATAGTTCCATTTTTGATGGCGAGCTCGTATTCACCTTCCTTGTTCAGGATCATATTCTCGAATGCACTGACATCATCAGGATTGACCCAAACTTCAAGTGTTAGAGTGTCAGTCATAACCAGATTCGGATCATCTGCAATCTGGATATAATCATCCACACCATCAAAAGTAAGAGATGATCGGTCATTAACAGCAATGGGTGCATCATTTACTGGAGTAATGGTAACGGTTGTACTTCCTGTGATATCCAATGCCCCTCCAGTACCCTGGTTACCTGTGTTGCCATCATTAAATACCCAGTCTATCTGTACACTGCTTTGTGGTGCATCATTTGCGTTACTATAGGCAATCTGTTGCATTGCCTGATTGACGAGATCATTGGTCGCATTAGCATTAAAAGTGAGTACTAAGGTACCAGCTGAATTGGTAGTGACCGTACCGATTGTGGTCGTACCTACAACAAGCGTGCTACCTTCAGATAATGTACTCAGTGTTCCTGTTGCAGAGAAGATGTCATCTACATTGGCAGCAGTGTTTCGTTCCAGTGTCAGAGTTGCACCATCAAAATTATCTGCTCCTGAGAGTTCGGCATCGAATATCTGAACATCTGAATCTAAAACTACAGCTGATCCTCCTTCTGTGAAGGTTGGTGCACCATCGAGGGTATTTGCCAAATCAAAACGCTCGTCTAAACTACCATCACTGTTGTAACGTGCAATGAAGGTATCCCCATTCGTATAATCCGCACGCCCTGCCACAAGGATCGTACCATCTTTGTCGATGGCTAACGCATTTACAGAGTCTGTCGCACCACTTAAGTCTGTTCGAACAAGCCCATCTGTATCAAAGCCAGTGTCAAGTGAGCCATCGTCGTTTAAGCGGAAAATGGAGATATCATTGTTCGATCCATTGAAAGCGTCTCCAGCAACCACAATCTTGCCGTCAGATTGAATGGCTAGCTCATTCACTGCCTCAAATGGACTTCCTGTAGCTACGGTGACGATGCCTCCTGTGCCAAAGGTGCTATCAAGAACACCATTGGCATCGACACGAACCACTATAGAGTCTCCTGACCCTGTGCTACTAGTGGTACCTGCTACAACGATCCGTCCACTGTCATCTATGGCTACGGCATTTGCATACTCGTTACCACCTAGATCAAGTCGGAAAAAACCTGCTGAGACAAAACTAGTATCTAGCCCTCCATTTGCTCCTAAACGAACAATGGCGAGGTCACTATTGACACCTGTATTTTCGTAACCGGCTAAGATGATACGTCCGTCATCCTGTAAAGCCAGCGACATCACTCTGTCATCATTAGCACTAAGTGATAAGATGAACTTACCATCAGCACTGAAACTAGTGTCAAGCGTACCATCTACATTCAAACGAGCAACGATCATTTCATCATTGCCAGTGATGTTTCCGTAACCAGCGACAAGTATCCGACCATCAGGTTGAACTAGAATGTCTGTAAACAAGTCATTATTAGTTGCAGAAAATTGAATGGTAACGATGCCATCGGTATCAAAACTCGTATCTAACGTACCATCATTGTTGTAACGCATCACGATACCATCAGTGGTTGAGCCTGTATCATATCCACCCGTTACAAGGATCTTCCCGTCTGCTTGAAGTGCCATTGCCTGAGGAGATTCGTTGTTTGCATTCACCGCAGTAATCACTGTGCCATCAGTACCAAAGCTCGTATCTAGAGAGCCATCTGCGTTATAACGGGTCAATGCATAATCAATGTCTTGTCCAGTAGGTGCTGTGTTAGCTGATGTTAACACTAAGTATTTGCCATCATCCTGAATCACCATATCAACAGCAGAGTCATACAACGTAGCTACAGAAGTAACGGTAGAACCATCTCCAACCTCAAATGTCGGTGCATCATTGACTGGAACAACATTTATGACTCTAGTGCCTACGCTACTTGTCCCACCATCACCATCAGTTACCTGCATGGTTATTTCTCTTGCAGTAGAGGTGGTATTGTCCCCCGTTGCCAAGAAAACAACGTGTTGAGCAACTGCTTCAACTGCTATGGCATCAGCATTGGTATTAAAGGTGATGACCAGTGGTGTCGTATGGTTCGTTCCACCTGTAAAAGTTCCCACGATCACTGCTCCACCACCATCATCATAGCTTATGTCTGATCCAGATACAGTAACGCCATCACCATCATCTATACGTAGTTTGTCACCTATCTCAGCATTATTTAGGAGTGTGACTGTCAGTTCTCCCCCATCAAAGTCTACGCTGTCTGCATCTGTGATAGAGACGTTACCATCAACGAGTGTACCAAAGGTGTCACTCTCATACCTTGTTCCTCCACCTGGATCGGTTATAAGTACGGGTTCAGTAATGTCATCATCAACCTTGATGGTCATCACTTCACTGTAAGTATTACCCGCAGCATTGGTGGTTTGCACCGTGATGTTGTGTGACATAGCCACTTCATAATCTATCAGACTGCTGTCAGCTACGGTGACTTCACCAGTGGTACTGTCGATAGCAAATCGCCCACCAGCATCATCAGTAAGTGTGAATGTAAAGCTGGAAAGTACTTCGCTTGCGTCCCATTCAACCACGTATGCGCGCAATGCACCTTCTGTGTCGTCTGCCCATGAGCCATCCGATAGCAACCTTGCATACTCTTCACCAACACTCTCAGATTGACCAAATGCGGGAGCAAAAAATCCTGGAGCAGCCGATCCGGTATTTCCGCCTATCCAAAATTGATCAGATGATTCGGTGGTGCCATTTAGCCAATTCCAATTACCGTCATTGTTTGCATCATACGTTCCTAACCAGATGTCGTTGCCACTGGCTTGTGCGTATTGGCGTATAAGCTCGTTTTCATAGTTAGATTCTATGGTTACCAGTTGGCCAGAAACACCATTGAGTTCATCACCGATGGAAGACGTCAAGGCAGCAAAGAAATTGTCCGGCGTGTTTACGAACCGGTAAAACTTGTCCGTGGCTGCGTCATAAGAGAGAGTCGGGTCATTAGCCAAGATCGTGGAAATGGCAGAGGGAATCTCGAGCACTTGAACATCGGCTATGACTGCACCTGCATTGCCTGCCTCAAGCGACGTGAATGCAAGTGTGGTAGAGGTTGATGTAGCGGTAAAACTGAAAGTTTGAGGTTGCCATAAAGGACTGGTGTCTTTATCCCAAGAGGCATCATAGCTTACCGAAAAATCTTGGCTAGTTCCAGCAGCACTGACGCGAATGTCTTTGATATTAGTATCAAAAGTCCACATACCGGTTTCGGCAAACGTGACTTGGTATTCCATGCCAATTTCCGTTACCAGTGTTTGAGATATAGCTCCGGTGGACGAGCCGTTCATGTCAATGCTACCACCACCATTTGGCGAATCTGCAAACCAGTCTCCCAGAAGCTGTATGCTTCCCGAATCTACAAACCAATCACCGAATGTCTCTCCAACAGAATAGGTTATGGAGAGGGAGGGGGTCCCCGCTTCAAGAAAAAGCCCATCTTTAACGATATCATTACTAACCTCTGGATCTGTTGGTACAACAAAGCCTACACTCGTGCCATTGGCCACATTTTCTATGACATGCAAGTCTCCAACAGGTGTACTCGTGGTAAATCCAGCGCCAATAGCATGACCAATACTTAGATTGTTACCGCTAACAATATCGATGACTTCATTGGAGCCGTTAAAGCCATCCATCTGCCAGTTTGCTACCAGTCCACTAGGTAGAGTGCCGCTATCTAGCTTTTGTTGATAGTTCAACGCGATTTCGGCTTCACTTCGTACCTCATCCCAGATGCGAAGATCAAAAATGGTCCCTGCGAATTCCTGTGCGGTTACCATGCCGACGGAAGGTTGGCCTTGACCAACGACAAGTGTTCCCGTTGAACCGAGGGTGTACCCTGCAGAAACGGTTCCGGAACTGGAGTACTCACCGTCAACATAAAAGGCAACTGCTCCGGATGAACTGTCCCAAGTCACACTGACTTGATGTAGATCGCCATTACGGAGTTCCGAATGCACTGCACCGGTGAATGTATTCCCTCCAATGGATACGGCAATTTCATTGGACGTACTTAGATACACTTTGAACTCTTCATCTTCAGCTGCAGTTGCGTAGGAGAACAAGTGAGGTGCTACCCCTGCAGATACGTCCAATTGAAAACTCACTTCGACAGATACTTCTGCTTGACCACCAAAGATGACTCCGCCGTCAGACGTTTGAAAGAATGCATCATTACCGCCATCCGTATTTAACTCTATACCGCTAGAAAGGTCTGTTGGTGCATCATTGACATTCGTAACATAAATGGTCACTACTTCATCATAAGTCAAGCCCGCTGAGTCAGTCACACGTACGGTAATGTCATGACTTGTTGCAGTTTCGTAGTCTAGTGTTGCACCTGATGCCACAAGTATCTCACGACCAACAATCTCAAAGTTATTGGAAGGGTCACTGACTATAGAATACGTAAAAGTATCTCCAGCATCAGGATCTTCTGCCGATAAGATATCCTACAACTGTACCAGCTGCACTGTCTTCTGGTACACTTTGAACCGTCACCCAATTCATCGCTAGAGGGTTTGTTAATACTCCATCATTTCCTGAAGCAGTCAGGTCTGTTACACTGGTACCACTCCCTTCTTCAAAATCATAAAGTAAAATCAGGTTAGCTTCACTACCATCATAAGCAGTATTAAGACTGGAAGATACCTCTGTACTGGTCAATGCCGTATCAAAAACCCTTATCTCTCTTACTTCACCATCAAAATTATCTAAAAAGGTGAGTGTTCCTGAAGAGTCCACTATACTAGAAAGTCCTGTAACTGATGCTATCTCAACACCATCTAAATAAACCACTGCTGTACCACTGGCATCACGGGTAAGTGTAACTGTCTGCCATGTATTTGTAGCTTAATTCTGTTCCAGGACTTATAGCTCCTTCCCATACAGTGTTATCGTGTTGATTATATCCGATATGTCCATCAAAAACATCAAGATAAAATCCATTGTTATCATAGGAGGTATCATACTCTCGTACTAAAGAAAAAGAGTAATCAACTGCTTCTATACTGGCTGGATTTATCTCCATCTCTACGGTAAAATCTGTACTCGTATCTAACGATAAACTAGGTACTTCAATACCCCAAAAGCTCCCATCCATTTGAAGGACTCCAGCTGTGATAAGGTCTGTGGGTGCATTATTTGCATCGTTAGCAGTTACAGTGCAATGGTAAACTGTTACATTACACTGATCCCAACATCACTCCGTACAACAACATCAGCTGTTCCTCATCGTTTCTGCGACTGGAGCGTTCATAGATGTTATCTCCATTTGTAACGCTTGGATCTCTCAGCTGAGTCATCGGTGCGGTAGCGACGGTACAGTCCACCAGTAAATTACACTGCCGATATCAGAACTTGGATGATTCATCCATCTGTACCTCCACTAATCGACACACGCCAAGATGTGATGTACTGTGCACTGGTATCCTAATCCTGTACTTGTTGCAAAAGTGACTGTCATTCACCAGAGGGACTGTTTTCAGCTACATTTGAAGAGATTCCCTAAAGAGGTGATTACTGAGGGGAAGTCTCAGTCATTCTGTAGGATCTCAGTAAAATTGAAAACGTCCTTGTATATCACTTCGTCATACGCTAAAACCTTCTTCATCGGTTCACGCACTGTAACATCATGTGAAGTGTTACTTTCACAGTCAAGAAGCGTTCCGTCTGCAACTGTGATTTCTCCAGTCCTGCTGCGTTGAACATAAGCAAAGCGACCTTGGGCATTCCCGTCAATTGCAAATTGGTAGCTAAAGCCACCAGCGAATTCGTAACAGCAGGATCTGTGGAAATACATAAGCTAATGACTCCCATCTACAGCATCTTCAGAGATGCTGAGAGATGCCGTAGCTGTTCCTGTCGTAAAACCTGACACAGCACCAACATGCCCAACAGGTAGATCTTGAGTACCCGGATTGACGACATCAGCGATTGTCGTACCGCCATCGAGTGATTGCATCTGCCAGTTTGCGATCAAACCACTCGGAATATTGCTGGAGTCATACTGATGTTCATAATCACTACCTATCTCGCTTGCATTTCGAACATGATCCCAAATACGAATATCAAAAAATGTACCGGAAAACCCTTGATCTGCTTCATATCCGGTAAGATCCTGGTCTTGACCAAACTGCAATGTCCCACCGGTAGCGATAGATGTACCAGATTGATAAGTTTGCGGGGGTTCTGCCTGCACACCATCAATATAAAAAATGACTTCTCCTGTAGTGCCGTCCCACGTTGTTGCCAAATGATGTAATTCTCCATCAAGTAATTCTGCGTATGTTCCAACACTCGTTAATTCGCCTAATCCTAACGAGTTAATACCAAGTCGTAATTCTCCATCAGCATATATTGTCAGATACATAGCATTGTGCTGAAGACCAGATGAATAGGAGAGGATGGTATTATTATCAGGTTGTGGATTATCAATCTGAAACGAAACTTCAAAAGTAACTTCAGTAAGACCTCCTAGAATTGCGTCGCCATTATTCGCCTCTAGATAAACATCATTGCCACCTTCTGTATTGATTGCAATACCCGTAGACAGATCTGAAGGTCCATCAGGAGCTAAGATATTTGTCCATGTTGCTTGGACGTCCTCAGTTAGAGCAACTTGCGTCTCAATAGCACCAACTTCATACTCAAGATCCCAGTCTCCACTTAAACTTTCATGACCTGTAAGATCATCAGAAGCTGCAACATCTGCGCCAGTTAAAAAGGCAATAGTGTCAACCAGTAGTTCTCCCTCACTTGTAGAAGTGAGATTACACCCGTAGATGAGTATGTCAGCTTTTTCATCAAGTGCACTAGACCATGCACTTATGGTTTGGGCATGGTCTTGTGTAGATGATAAATCTAGAGTACTTTGCCCGATGTGTACCTCAGCGGCTGATCCATGAGAGATGAAGTGCATCGCATCGAGACCAGTTTGGTCACTGAGTGCATCTGTGATTTGAGCTAGACCATCTTCATTTGCATTTAGAAGTAGCACAGAAAAGCGAGTGGCATCATCTGACTGGGCTAAAATGTCATCTATGAGGAGTTGGTAGTCAGCAACAGAAGGATCGATGATGATGAGTTCGTGTCGTGTCAGGTCAATGCCTGAGTCAGTTGTAGCTAAGTCTTGGGCATCGAGTGATTCATAGTGCGCTTGGGCACTTTCAAGAATGCTTTGACTTTCAGCGACTAAGTCTTGCTGATCGTCTGTGTTTACAAGGATGTCTATGGGGAGGTCTGCAGACATCATAAAACGTGGTTCGAGAACTTCTATCAGTGGAGATTGATAGCGTTTTTTCTTATCCGACGTTTTTTTACTCATAAGTGCACTTTATGCTCGGTATTTTTATTGGTTGCTTGTTTGACAGGGTCTATAAATTTTAAGTTACAGCGTAAACCTGCGGGTATCTTGTAGTCAGGGTTAGGTAAGCTAAGACGAACACCAAAGGTGCCGCTTGCTGCATCCATCACTTGGTCTACTTGTGTGACAGTCGCATGCCAATCATTTGTTTGTTGTGTGTCGGTACAGACGGCTGCCTGCATGCCTACTTTTATCTTACCATGTTGTAATACAGGAACAATGACTTCAACATGAAGAGGGTCAAGTTGCGCAAGTGTGATGACTGCCTCATCATCGATATACTCGCCAATTACTTTTAAACGTTCTGTTACCACCCCTGAAAAAGGTGCACGTATGGTTTTATGTGCGAGTTGTGCTTGTGCACGTTTTAACTCATTGTCAGCAAGTACTTTTTTTTCTTTTGCCTGTAAAAGTTTGATCTTTGCCAATTCTGTCTCTACTTTTGCCACATCATAATCGTGTAGGGAATAGGCTTTAGCCTGATAGGCTTTTTTTGCACGTGCTTGTTCTCTTTGTGCATAAGCAAGGTTGACTTTAGATAATGCAATATCAGATACGAGAGAGGCTTGTTTACTTGCCAGTGTAACGGAGGCCTGTTCTACTTTGTCATCAAGTACAGCAATGACATCACCACGTTTTACAAAATCGTTTCTATCTACGGCAATATGATTTATGACACCCCGTGAATTGCTCCCTAAATTGGCTACATTACTTGGAATGATCACACAGTCATAATCTTTTGGGGTATTCAGCTCATTTGCACTAGTCACAGACGCTAAAAGTAAAAGTAAGGTAACAATGATTTTGTGTAAAGTTGTGAATTGTGTCATGGAAAACCTTTCTTAAGTATAATCTTATACGTATATTATAGTTAAAAAAAGTCAAAAAAAAGTCAAAGGTGGGATTGAATGCTATTTAGCATAAAAATGTCTTAAAAAAAGTTGGTTGAAACTCAGTGCCAATTGTTGTCCTATAGGTAGGCTTCCGTGATTGAGTCTGACATAGACACGACCACCGACTTGGTTCAGTTGTAGATCTTTGGGTATATCAAGATCGAGTTGAAATACGGGTTTTAATAACCTGGTACCTGTCTCATCAGTAGGATCAATAGCAAGGGTACCCCCGCCCATAGTTCCTAAGGCAGGACTGGGAATCCAGTCTGTGGCCTGAGGTGTCTCACGTATGATCTTACTTTCAAATGCAACTCCGAGTTTATGGGCCAGCATAAACTCTGCGCTTGCATCATAGGTTTCCAAAAGCCCGATACGAGACTGTGGAATCACTGCTTTGATGATGAGATTTTTAGGATTGATAATATGCCCTAATACTTCTCCTTGTTCTACAAATCTGTCTGTAAGTTCTTTAGATTGAGAGGAGATAAACGTCCCATTCGCATGACTATAAATGGTAAGTTTTTCAATTTGTTCAGATATCTGCGAAAATTCTGCTTTGACTGCATGTAGATCATCTTTGATCATAGAGGCCTTTACACGACTTTCATACTCTTGGGAGATGTATTGGGCATTTAATTCAAGGAGTTTAGATTGGAGTTCTTGATACCGTGCAGTTAATTCGAGATCGATAAGCTCGATAATGGGTTGACCGGTTATTACTTCTGTCCCAGAGGGTACTAAAAGTTTTTTGACAAAGCCTGAAGTACCTGCAGTGACTTGTGCATCACTTTTTGTCCATACCACACCTTGTGTGTTGGTCATCGTAGGTATAGGGATAGATAATATAGCTACAAACCCTAATGTTAAAGCCAACATCAGTCCTATGCCTCTTTTGCGATGTTGGGCAACTGCTTCATGACGGGTGAGGAAAAATATGCCCTTGAACATAGGTATGATGAGTTGCATCATCACTGCCCAAACTGCCAATGCTACACCAATGACCAAAAAACTATCTATGAGGTAGAGTGCAATGGAAAACAATATAAATAAGCGGTACACAGGGGCAGCAAATCCATAGAAAATAAACCACTTTTTTTCTCCATAGGCAGTAATGGGAGAGCGTGCTTGTGCAATTTTCAAAATGTATTTTTGTATAAGGTAATAATAATAGCGTTTAGCGCGGGTAGCGAGATTTGGTATCTCGAGCCAGTCTTCTAGTATAAAATAGCCATCAAAACGTAAGAGTGGGTTCCCGTTAAAGAGTAGGGTGGAGAATGTGGCGATCACTATGACATTGAGCGCTGTTTGCTTCACAAGCCCAGGTTCTACCTCCAGCCATAAAAAGAGTGCCAAAGCACCAAGAAAAAGTTCTACCAAGATACCTGCAGAACCCACAAGTATACGGCGCCATTTACTTTTGAAATTCCATGAAGCCGTGGCATCAACATAAGGCACAGGCATCAGCACCAATAAATTGATACCCATCTCATGCACTTCTCCTCCCCATGCTTTAAGTGCGAGACCATGTCCTAGTTCATGCATAAACTTTACCAAAGGATACGTGATCATGAAGGCAAGTAACTGCATAGGGGAGAGTTCTATAGCAGAGATGTCACTCATAAGTGCTTTTGCATTTGATAATGCAAGCAGCAATGCGAACAATATTGTCATCACCCAGATCCAAAGTCCAGTCTTCGAAAAGAGTAACCTTGCCAATGGTTCTAATCGGGTTAACCATCTATCTGGATCAAATAACGGGACTTTGATAGAGAGAGGATTTATGAAAGCACGTTGACGTTTTTTACGCTGTTGTGATCGATACTGTTGAAAAACATCTTGTACATTGACAGGGAGCCCGGCACTCAGTACTTCAGCAGCATTTAACTGGCCTATGAGACTGATGATGTCTTCTTGGGTGAGTGGCTGATGCATATCATCTTCGTTGGCATACTCAAGTATCTCAACCAATGAAAGGTCTCCATCAAGTCGTCCTAACAGGGCATAGGCACGTTCATTAAATCGCATATATTGACCAGAGGACTGGTCATGTAGGACATACCAACGTTCCCCACGATAGACTTGTGGGTAGAGTTTGACCTGTGCTCTTAACTTAGGACGAAGTTGTGCAATATGTGGCCATATGGATTGATTATCTATTTGCATTTTTTAGAGTCCTATTGACCATAGCCATAGTCTCAGTCTTTCCATCAGTGCATGGGTCCATACCCATAAGACACTCTCTTCTCCCACTTCTACTTTTGCAATACCTTGCATACCGGGTCTAAGTCTCGTGTCGTTCATATCGGCAATGGTAGCTTCGACACGGAAATAATTGCCACCATCTTTTGCAGAAGCCACAGGCGTGATACGAGAAATACTCATAGGAAGTTGATCATAAGGTAGACCCATCAGACGTAAGCTTCCTGTTTGACCGATCTTGAGTTTGGAAACATCATGGTCATCTACATTTAAGGCAACACGATAATCTCCCAATGGTGCTATCTCAAAGAGTTGTTCTCCTTTTTCTACAGGCGCTCCAATCGACTGACTCAAATCACCAGATACCACAATGCCCGAAAAAGGTGCGGTTACGTTATTTCGTTTAAGTTTTTCCTCAACAAGACGTAATCGTGTATCTACTTGAGCGATCTGTGCAGAAAAGATGCTTACTTTTGACCTTTCTCTCAGTACAAGTGCCTCTTGGTATTCTTTATTGATCTTGTTGCGTTCGCTGAGCAGTTTTTCATGTTCTAGCGTTAAGTCTTGGTCGTTGAAACTGACCATGGTCTGACCCGCTTCAACCTTGTCTCCTGCACGTACTTTTGCAGTATCTATAAACCCGTCTTGTGGTGCAACAATGACTTGTTGGATGGCACCTTCCAAAGATGATGTGGCATAGGTATAATACGCTGTTTTAAAAAGAGAAAGCGTGGTTAATACTACTACCAATCCTAAAGCAAAAAGTTTTAAACGCCAATGCTCAGATCCAAAAACAGGTTTTATTTTTTTGGTGATGCCTTGGGACAATACCTTGAAAAAAGAATGCTCTTCTTTTAATCTTAATGCCAAGGCTGAACCCAGTAATTCTATGGCGTATTCTAGTGTATTGATCTCTTGTTGGCTAAAAGGATTTTGTCTTGGTCTAAGTAACAGCAGTGAACCTATAATATCTGTGCCATCTGAAAAAGGAATACTAAGAATAGATGCATCATCATGAGAGGATGATAAAGCTTGATGTTTGTGCTGTACTGAGGAAATCATCTCATCGGTTTTTGGATAGATGATGGATTGTTTCTGATCTACAGCTTCCTCCATAGCCATTTCCATTTCTCGTATTTGAGAGGCCCGTTTATCAAAACGTAGCTGATGGGAGAGTGCCAGTGTATGGATTTGCAACCCTTGTATGATGCCTAAAGAGACACGTTTACATTCGAGTTGCTGTGCGAGTAGATTACAAATCTCATGTGCACTCAGTGCAAGGGGTGCGTCTTGTAAAGCCAATTTGCTTAAAGAGGTGATAAGAGGATTGAGTTGGTTTTGTTCTTCCTGTACGGCTACCAATGATGATTCAAGCCATGCACATCCCCATTGAAACAACTGAGATACTGCTTTTTTCTGTTCTTCTGAACGCAGAGACTGTAAAAAGACTACGGCACCTATGATCTTATCGTTATAGCGTAGGGGTAGGGTAGTTGAATCACAAACTATCGTTTCTGAACCTACATCACAGGTTATTTTAGTTGCTATAGATTTTCGGCTCTCTATGGCATCCAATGCTAACTGACTTGATTTAGCGGTCATATCCCCCAATGTTTTTCCAGACCAAGTAGCCAACATCTCTACTGTATCATCAGTATGGGAACTTTTGATAAAAACGGTACCAGACTTCACTTCTGAGATCATTTTACATTGCCATGCCAACCATCTTGACGCCATCGGCTCAAAAGTTTGAAAAGAAGTGAGAGTATTTATTTTTTCAGAAGACATTTTAATGGTATCACTCCTTTAGATAATGTGATGATAAAGTATATCAAAGTTATGCTGTTCATGGTGGATGATTGTCACAAAGTCATACACAAATTAAGCACAAACAATATAAATCGTTCGTTGTATTTTTATATCTTATAGTATATATAAAAAATGTCAAAAAAATGTCAACAAATGAAACCTGATAAAAGCCACGATGGGTCTACAAGTTTTATGATAAAATAAGACAAAGGAAACTTACATGCGATATATATTTTTAAACTTTGTGATGGGTATCATGTTGTCAACCACGACACTTTTCGCCTATAAAGAGATAGTGGTTGACCTCTCTTTACAAAAGGCCTATGCGTTGGAACATGGATATATTGTTTTTGAAGGGCGTATCTCTTCAGGGAAGGCGGGAAGAGAGACCCCTTCGGGAACGTATAGCATCATGCAAAAAAAGCGTCATCATAAGTCAAACCTCTGGCCAAAACCAAATGGCGGTGCCAAGATGCCCTATATGATGAGGCTAACCAACTCAGGTATAGCGATGCATCTGGGGTATGTGCCTGACAAACCAGCCTCTCATGGTTGTATACGTCTGCAAAAAGGTTTTGCTAAGAAGATGTATCATTGGGCCAGTGTGGGCACAAAAGTAGTGGTTGAAGGTAGAGGTCAGGACTATGTGGATGCTTTGAAATTTGGAAAAGAGTATTATGGGGATGATTATGCCATCATTGAATTTGAAGATTAATACTTTGTTAATTAAACCTCTCTATAATTTGCTGTTACATAAAATTTAAGGAAAATAAAAATGAATAAATTTATATTAATATCATTAGTGGCTTCTTCAGCACTTTTTGCAGACATGATGACAGATATGGCAAAAGATGTCGCTATGACCAAAGCAAAAACTGAGGTGAAAGATACACTCATTAAACAAGTAGCAGGAAATGATCCGGTCAAACAAGAAATTGCTAAACAAGTAGCAGATAAAATTGCTCCAGAACCAAGTCCTACAGACAAAGTAAAAAGTGCCATTGCGGATAAAGTCATGGGTGGTACAGATACAAGTGCATCAGGTTTGTTAGGTAAAGCAGTATCCGGCGGAACAGACACCAGTGCTTCTGGATTGTTAGGTAATGCAGTTTCCGGTGCTACGCAAAAGCCTTCTATGAAAGACACGGCAACAGATATGGTTGTAGAAAAAGTAGTAGGTTCAGACCCTGTTAAGAAAGCAGTAGCTAAAGAGGCTGTAAAATCTTTCGGTATGTAATCTCACAGAGTGACGAATCTTTTCGTCACTCCTCATCAATACCGTTCATTATATCCTCTAATTTTTAACCTTTTTCATCATCTCAGTCCAGTCTCTATCAAAATTACTGAAGATATAATCTTCACCATGAGGTATGGTACATCCAGAGCAGTCTTGGTGTACTTGTTCATCTGTGATGGATCGTTTTCCTCGTTTGGAGTTAATGGAACACACAGAGTGAAACTCTAGGTCATCTTGCAGGGGTGGTGACTGGTAGAATCTAAAGTGTGGACATCCACACATATAGCAGTTGAGTTCATACATTTCATGGCATTTGGTATTGGTGGCGTAAAGTTCACAAAAGTCTGGCTCTTTTTCTACCATATTCTCAAAGATAAAGTACTGGACGACATCAAATTCATCGAGTCCTTCAAGTTTTTTCATAATCGCTGCATGCTTTTTAGCATGTTGTTCATACCATTCATTATATGTCATTTTTAATCCTTGTAAAACTTTTAAATATTAACCAAATCACGATTATCTCGATACCAAAGAGTAGGTAATGTAACATATAAACCTGTTCTTCATTTTGGCTAATGTTCTGTAAGCTGAGTATTTTGTAAAAGAGGTATGAAATACCCATACCTACAAGATACCCTATTTGTTTGATGGTATCTACTTTGGTAAGTAGGGCATCTGTTTTCAGTAAGAGTGTTTCTACTCTCACAAGATAGGAACCAAATACAAAAGTCATCTGATAACCAATGTACATGATGAGCGCGGTTTGATAGTTGTACTGACGCATCAAGAAGAATGCAATGGCAAAGAGTAAAACCACTTCAACAAGTAAGGAGATACGAAAAAACCACAGGGCATTCAGTATATGATGATAAACCCTTGCAACCAGTAACATTCCAAGTGCCAATAGAATACCCCCTAAAGAGTATATGGAAGGTTCAAGTGGTGCATAAAGTGTAAATATAGCCCCCACACTGACCCCCAAGAAGAGAGAGTTAAAGAACTTATATCTGATGAACCATTTTGGGAGCAGTGTTAAAGTCATGGCGGTATTATAGCCTAAAAACTGTATTTGACTTTTGCATAGATGGATCGACCTTCGGTTGCATACCCATAGACTGACTCGTAGTCTTTGTCAAAGATGTTTTTCGCATGGATGGAAATATGCACATCCTCCATCACCTTTGTACCGAAGTTGAGGTGCCAGAGGGTGTAATTTCCTGTGTTTGCTTTGATGTCATATGTCCCATAACTGTATTCAATTCTGTCTCCCACATAGAGTGCATTGATACCCCAATATGTACTGTTGTTCGTATATTTGTTTAGTGAAAAATTGAAGGTGTCTTCTGCTCTTCTTTGTAAGGCTTTATTGTTGTCATCTTTGTAGTCTAAAAGATGTGTATAGTTCGCAGATAAAATAATATTGTGCTCTTCAAAAGTATAGGCACTTTCAAGTTCTAGTCCAGAAAACTTTAATGTGCCATCTATATTTTGATACCAGTCTTCATACGTTGAAGGGTTTGAAAAATAATCAATGAAATCTTCTACCGTGTTCTTAAAATAAGTCACAGTCAATAGTTTCTTATAGGAAAAAGATACATCATAGCCTTTGGTGTAACTAGGAGTCAGTGGATTAGCAACCAAAGCATCTGAAATTTGGTAGGTACTTGGTGCATCATACGAAGTATAGTAGTTTGCAGAGGAAGTGAACCCTTCCAGAAAGTCATGATGACGTTTTAGACCTATTTTATACGTTGTTTTATTTTCAAAGGCATTAAATTGATCATAGCGAAGGTTTGTTTCTAGTAGCGTATTGTCAAATAATGTGTATGTATTTGAGATGAAAATAGCTTTGTTTGTGTAGTTGGCAATGGCAGCAGGGGGAGTATAAAATTCACTTTTGTATTGTGTATCACCGTTTAAATCTTTGTATTCAGCTCCCCATACAATCTTACCTTTGGCATATGTAAGTGCATTGACGAGTGCGTATTCTTTCACTTTACTGTCAAATGTACTTATGCCGCCAAAAGCGTTATGATCTTCTCTGTCATATTTTCCATTGCTAGCAATGAGTGTGGCACTGTAATTGTCTAGTGTATACAGGTATAGCAAGGAGATGTTTTTTTGCTTTGAATCAATAGTACTCACACTATCCTCCGGAGTACTGTCATAGTCTATATCACTTTGAGTTTCGTTATAATTGATGTCCAGTTTATGATGTTCATTAAAAGCATATCCTATCTTCACGTTGTAATTTGTATTCTCATAACTATCTGATTCTTCATCTCTTGGAGCTTTAGCTGAAATACTCTCTGATGTTAGGGATGAAGCTAAAAATTGAACAGATAATTTGTCATTTTTGTATCCAACATTGGCATCAATACCTTCGGTAGCATATGAACCAATATTGGCTGAGAGAGAACCATGAAGTCCATTTTTGGCTTCTTTGGTAATGATGTTGATGACACCCGCTGAGGCATTTGAACCCCATATACTACTTACACCACCTTTAACAATTTCAATTTGTGCTATATTGCTGGTTGTGAGGTTTTCTAGTAATGCTTGACCATTGGTTGTGCTGGGATCATTTAATCGCATGCCATCAATCAGTACTAGAATTTGTCCCGAATCAGAACCTCGTAGAAAGAAAGAACTCTTTTGTCCTAATCCGCCAGACATTCCGACGGATATACCTGCTACAGTATTGATAGCTTCAGACACAGTCTGGTAACCATTTTCTTCTATATCTGCAGCGGTGATGACGTTTACATTTGAAGTAGTGTTGTGTATGGATTGTGATGTTTTATTGGCAGAAATGATAGTGATGTCTTGTAAGGTTTCTTCTGCGAAAGTACCTGTGGCTAAAAGTAGAGTAGCCGTGATGAGGCTGAGTGGTTTTGTTGTCATTGTTGTTCCCAAGTATATATGTGTATAGGGTCGATATGATCGACCAATAATGATATTTATTTAAAGTTGTGGTCGAGTGTATCGACTTTATGGCTATACCGTCAATGCAGGAGGTGCGGTCTTGTGGGGAAGTGGAGAAAAAGCAAGTTTATGGTACTGATAATTACTGTCTAGTCGGCATAATTTATGTAAGGTGGAGTACATCGCGATGACGGCCAGTGAAAAGTACTGTTTATTATGTCCACGGAGATATTTTTTCATACGCGAATTGTACCCCGCCTACCTTGCATTAAACTAAAAAAAGTATAATCAGCATAATTATTTATAGGAGCTAGTATGGCAATAGAAACAGTACAAAACACAGACGCATTTAAAGCATTGGTAACAGAAGTTACTTCCCAAGCAGGGTACAAAGAGCCTATGGCATTTGGTATCGCTCGTGTTGACAGAGGTCAGAAAAATGCTGAAAAAATACTTCAGGCGAATTTCGGACTCATTAACTGGAAAGAGAACTTTGGATCTGCTGCTGTGTTCATCAAAGCGTTACAAGAATCTAAATGTGCGGTAGATTTTACCGGTACTGAATTTGTAGCAACGATCAATGATGACTTTGTACATAATGCGATGGCGGCATTTGCCCCGTACCTTGCTGAAGCAACAGGGGATGCACATAAAAATGTACAGGTCATTAAAACACTTGCGCACATGGAAGACATCGGTAAAGATTTTAGAATTGTATTTTTATTTGAAGATGCAAATGCTGAGTCTGTAGAGGCAGTCTACCTTAAACTTTATGCACTTTCTCAAAGTAAAGCAGCCTTAAGAACAGTCAATCTAAATGGTGCATTTGGGATCCTTTCTAACGTTGCATGGGTAGGAAACACACCGTTTGAGCTTGATTACCTAAGAGAGAACGAGATCAAAATGAAACTAAACGGTACTTACCCAACGATAGATTCGGTCGATAAATTCCCAAGATTCTTACAGCACATCATCCCTGCTGACAACACACGTATCTTAGAAGCATCTAAAGTACGTATGGGTGCACAACTTGCAGCTGGTACAACGGTGATGCCAGGTGCTTCATATATCAACTTTAATGCAGGTACATTAGGCCCTGTAATGGTTGAAGGTCGTATCTCCAGTTCTGCTATCGTAGGTGCGGGTTCAGATGTAGGTGGAGGAGCAAGTATCTTGGGTGTTCTAAGTGGTACAGATGGTAACCCTATCAGCATCGGTGAAAATACTTTACTTGGTGCAAACTCAACCTGTGGTATTCCTCTAGGAGATGCCTGTATCATCGATGGTGGTGTAGCGATCTTTGCAGGAACAAAAGTAAAAGTAAATCCAGAGGAACTGGCAAAAATAGTTACTGCAAATCCCTCTGCAACACTGGATGCCAAAACGACTTTCAGAGCAGACGAGTTTCAAGGACTGAATGGTCTTCACTTTAGACAAGATTCTACCACAGGTGAGATCATTGTGAGAAGAAGTACAAGAGAAGTGAAACTAAACGCTGATTTACACTAATAAGAAATAGAAAGAGTATAGGATGAGAGTAGATAAATGGTTGAGTGCAGTCAATGTTGTCAAACGTCGTACCATTGCCACAGATATGCTCAAGTCAGGTGTGGTACTGATTAATGATATGAAAGCAAAAGCTTCAAAAGATGTGAAGATAGGTGATAAAATCACCATTGAGTATCTCAAAGGTGCGAAGCATTATGAAGTACTACAAATACCTAAAACCAAGACCATTCCTAAGTCTCAAAAAGAAGAGTATGTTAAGGAGCTTTAGATGAGTATCAAAGAGCAATTTGAAAAACTATTTAACAACGAGATGTCAGAAACAGAAGCACGTACGTTTCTCATAGACCTTTATGAAAAAGGGGAGACAGGGACAGATATTGCAGCAGCTGCTGCTGTGATGCGTGAACATTCTCTCAAGCTTAACCTCTCAGAAGAACTAAGAGAAAAAGCTATAGACATCGTGGGAACGGGTGGAGACAAGAGCGGGAGTTTTAACATCTCTACAACGGTATCCCTTTTACTTGCTTCTATGGGGTGTGTGGTCGCAAAACATGGAAACAGAAGTGTCACTTCTAACTCGGGTTCTACCGATGTACTTGAAGCTTTAGGTCTCAACTTAGATCTAAGCATAGAGAACAAGATCAAAATGCTTGAAGAGACAGGTTTTTGTTTTTTCCCTGCAACTGACCATCACCCTGCTATGAAACACATCATGCCTATACGTAAGTCTATAGATCATAGAACTATCTTCAACATCTTAGGCCCACTGACTAATCCTGCAGGGGCGCAGAAGTATCTTTTAGGTGTTTTTGACCCTTCTTACATCAAGCGTATGGCTGAGGCACTCTTGGAACTAGGCACAAAAAGAGCCTATGTCGTCTCTAGTCAAGATGGTATGGATGAGATAGGTTTAGCGTGTCATACCTCATTTGCTTATGTGGAAGACGGTCGCATCAGTGAAGGGGAGATAAACCCTGAGATTTTTGGCTTTAACTTAGCTCCCAAAGAAGCCATACTAGGTGGAGATGCAATCTTTAATGCTCAGATAACCAAAAACATTTTTTCAGGTGAAGAAAGTGGGGCTAAAAGAGACATAGTGGTACTCAACGCAGCTTTTGCTCTTTTTGTAGAAGGGAATGTCAGAGATATTAAAGAAGCCATACAAAAGGTGGAAGCAGGGCTCGATAGCGGAAAAGCGAGAGAGCATTTAAACTTCATGGCTGATGTTAGTCAGAAATTAGCATAAATATGATGGAAATGACTGCTTCGTTAGAAGAGATCAATAAGGTTGTTGCGTATTTAGAAACAACTTTACCTGAAAATGCCATAGTCTTTTTGCGTGGTGATTTGGCTGCAGGAAAAACAACACTCACACAAGCCATCGCCAAAGCAAAAGGTATAGAGGGAGAGGTGACTTCTCCTACTTTTTCGTTACAACAGTGTTACAGGTCTCAAGATGGAAAGAATTTGTATCATTATGACCTATATAGACTCGAGCATGAAGAATTTATGCAGATGGGTCTTTTTGAAGAGTTTGAAAAAGAAGGTTGGCATATGGTAGAGTGGGGAAGTGATGCGCTTAAAGCCTTTTTAGAAGGTGTTGGTTATAATGTTGTTACAGTGGATATAGGATCAAATAATAATAGTAGAACATATAGGATAGACGTATAATGCATACACTTGAAGCCAGAAGCCTTGCTAAAACCATCAAGAAGACTAAGATAGTGCATGACATTTCTCTGTTTGTAAAGTCTAAAGAGATCGTGGGGCTTTTGGGCCCAAACGGTGCTGGGAAAACCACTTCGTTTTATATGGTTTGCGGACTGACTGATGCTACAGAAGGACAGGTGTATTTAGATGAGGTAGATGTCACGAAGTTACCATTGAGTGCTCGTGCACAGATGGGCATAGGGTACTTACCTCAGGAGTCTAGTATCTTTAAAGACTTAACGGTAGAAGAAAATCTACACATCGCAGCAGAAGCGCTCAACATTCCCAAAAATATCATACAACCACGTATAGAAAAACTACTAGAAATTTTCAATATTGAGCCTATCCGTGCACGACTGGGTATACGTCTCAGTGGGGGAGAGCGAAGAAGGGTAGAAATAGCTAGAGCTTTGGTAGGAGAACCTAAGTTTTTACTACTGGATGAACCTTTTGCCGGGGTTGACCCTATCGCTGTGATAGATATACAAAACATCATTAAACAACTTGTAGAACTAGAGATGGGTATACTTATTACCGACCATAATGTACGCGAAACACTGGGCATCTGTGACAGAGCGTATGTCATGCGTTCGGGTGAGATGTTAGCCGCAGGTACATCAGATGAGATAAAAAAAGATGAGAATGTCCGGAAGTATTACTTAGGTGAGCATTTTACCTTTTAGGCAATGAATTTAAAAGAAATTAAACATCTTCTAGACAAAGAAGTCATCACACGAAACAACAGTTCTGAGATCTCAAGTGAAAAACCAGACCCTTTACTCATTGCCTCTAGGCATAATGACGAGACGATAGCCCTAATTTGCGCTTTGTTTGCTTATGGTAACGCTCGACTCATTGTCAATTTTTTGGAAACCTTGGATTTTTCTTTGCTCAAAGCTACAGATGCAGTGATACGACAAACGCTCACTACTCACTATTATAGGTTTCAAAATACTGAAGATGTTGCCACTATTTTCATCGCTTTGAAGCGTTTGAAAGATGTCGATAGCATAGAAAATATCTTTTATGAGGGGTATAAAAAAGAGAATGACGTGTTACAAGGTTTATGGCATTTTATAACTACTTTAAAGTCTGTAGAGACTCATAAAAGCAGAGGCTATGATTTTTTAGTTGGTTCTGTGCCCAAAAAAGTGCAAAACGCAGGGACCTATAAACGTTATATGATGTACTTGCGTTGGATGGTACGTGATGATGCTTTAGACTTGGGATTATGGAAAAAGATAGACAAAAAAGACTTGCTACTACCATTGGATACCCATACTTTTAGTGTTTCTAGGCGTTTAGGTTTACTCAAGAGAAAAACCTATGATATGAAAGCAGCCATAGAAATCACCAAAAGACTGAAGAAATTTGATAAAGATGACCCTGTCAAATATGATTTTGCACTTTATCGACTGGGGCAAGAGAAATTACTGTAAATCTTAGTCGGGATTAAGTACTAAATAGATATAATCTCCGCAATATTTTAACCAAGAGGATGTTTTATGGAAGGTATTTTTACTTATATCGGTGGACTGTTTAGTTTGCATCATGATAACCCAGATCATGCAGCCATTTTAATGGCAATACATTTGATTTTAGTTGCTATTATTGTGATATTTATCGCGAAAATGGCTACTAAAAGTTTTAGAGCTGTACCAAATGGTACACAAAACGTGTTGGAAGCATACCTTGGCGGTGTGATTGCTATGGGTAAAGATGTAGTTGGTGAAGATAATGCCCGTAAGTATTTGCCTTTAGTGGCGACTATTGGATTATTTGTGCTTATAAGTAACCTTATTGGTATTATCCCAGGGTTTGAATCTCCTACCTCTAACATCAACGTTACCTTAGTACTTGCACTTATTGTTTTCCTGTACTATAACTATGAAGGTATTAAGAAACAAGGTGCTTTTACATACTTTAAAAACTTTGTACACCTTGGAGAGATGAACCCCATAGCAAAATTCTTAATGTCACTTTTGATGTATCCTATTGAGATCGTTTCTCACCTTTCTCGTATCATTTCACTTTCATTCAGACTTTTTGGTAACATCAAAGGGGATGATTTGTTTTTATGGGTTCTTTTGATGTTAACACCTTGGATCATTCCTATCACGCCACTTGTACTTCTTACTTTCATGGCATTTCTACAAACATTTGTTTTCATGATCCTTACGTATGTGTATCTTGCAGGTGCAGTAGCGATAGAGGATGACCACTAAGACCTCATAGGTTTTACTGGTTTAGACTATGAGACTGGAAGATAGATCTTTAAGTTTTGTAGTCAACTTTCTTTTAGGTGTCGCGTGGGCAACTGTCTTACTCGGTGCTATCACTTCTTTTCTCTCTTTTTACAATGACTCTTTACTTTACGCCTTAGTCTCTGCTTTTGTGGGAGCCATACCCGGCTTGGTGGCTGTCCTTTTACTTGAAGTGGTTATCACCACCAAAGAAAAACACTTAGAACTCAAAGAACAAACAAAATTACTTAAAAAACTTCTTCAAGAAAAAGAAAAAAATGATTTACAAGTCTGAATAGATGTTACGACTTGGCATTGTTTTTATCTTTTTTCTTTTGACGATAGATGCAAAAAACATAGAAGCAGATTACAGTGTCGAGTTTGGCATGGTAGGTGAAGTTGCTAAAGTACATGCAAAACTCAATTCAGATACTAAATATTATAGCTTAGATGCAAATGTGACTGCTGTTGGAAGTATTGCCAAAGCGGTAACTAACAACCTCAAAGAACGACATATTTCTAAAGGTCACATCGTAAATGGTCTGCTTGTGACAGATATGTATCAGATGATTAAATCTTATGGAGAATATACCAGTACAACAATATACCGTGTCAATCATCAGAAAAAGAAGGTTACTAGACAGTATAAACAATGGAAAAATGGGTTACAAGTGATAGACGAAAATGTCATACTAAGCTATTACGCTACAGATGATATGATGACACTTTTTCTTAATCTTCCAAAACATATCACAAACAAATATAAAAGTAAACAATATCGTTTTAAAGCTGTGGGGGAAGACCGTAAAAATGGACGTGTAGATCTTAGTATACCTCACAAACATACTCTAAGAGAAATGAAAAAACTTTTAGGTGGAGATAGCAAAGAAGACTGGTATAGCACTGTAGTGATGCATCGTAAACTTTATCATAGTGAAAAAGGTGAACTTGACGTGAGAATGGGCAAAGAGGGCATGGTAGATAAAGCAGTTTTAAAAGATTTGATTTTCTTTGGGGATGTACGCATCATAAGGCAATAAACGCTATAATAAATCCAATTATATATTGAGGATTTACCCTATGTTTGAAACCGTCATCGGTCTTGAAGTCCACGTTCAACTCAACACAAAAACAAAGCTATTCTGTGCTTGTCCTACGTCGTTTGCAGAGCACCAAAACACCAACACCTGTCCTACCTGTTTAGCACTTCCCGGTGCCTTGCCTGTTGTCAATAAAGAAGCAGCGATTAAAGCGATGAGACTAGGGTATGCGATCAATGCCAACGTCAATCATACTTCTACGTTTGATAGAAAGTCTTACTTCTACCCTGACAGTCCTTCGGCCTATCAGATCACGCAGTTGACTAAAGCGATTGTTCAAAAAGGTGAGGTGTTCATTGATCTTCCTGATGGCACACAAAAACGTATTGGTATGACGCAAGCACATCTTGAAGCCGATGCGGGTAAAAATATACATGAGGGTGATCATTCTAAAGTGGACTTGAACCGTGCAGGCACACCACTGCTTGAGATAGTCTCTGATCCCGATATGAGAAGCTCGGATGAAGCAGTAGCTTACTTGAAAAAGCTACACTCAACTGTGCGTTATCTAGATATAAGTGATGCTAACATGCAAGAGGGATCGTTTAGATGTGATGTGAATGTCTCTGTGCGTCCTAAAGGACAAGAAGCATTTGGTACCAGAGTAGAGATCAAAAATATCAACTCCTTCAAGTTTGTGGCAGCCGCCATTGCCTATGAAGTACAAAGACAAACAGAAGCCTATGAAGATGGTGTGTATGCTCAGGAAGTAAACCAAGAGACAAGACTTTGGAATGTAGACGAGGGTGTGACCAAGTCTATGAGAGGAAAAGAGGAAGCTGCAGATTACCGTTATTTCCCAGACCCTGACTTACGTCCACTTGTTGTCACACAAGAGATGGTAGACGAAGCAAAAATGATGCCAGAACTTCCGGATGCCAAAGTCAAACGTTATGTAGACGCACTTGGGGTTAAAGTAGGTGACGCGCATGTTATTACTTCAGATAAAGAAATGGCTTATTACTTTGAAGAGATGTTGGAACATGGTGCCGTAGCAAAAACTGCAGTAACATGGCTCACTTCAGAACTCTTGGGACGACTCAACAAAGCAAGCCTTTCTATAGAAGAGAGTCCTGTAGATGCAAAAAGTTTAGGTATATTGGTTGCTAAGATTTCGGACAGTAGCATTTCTGGAGCTGGAGCAAAAGAGATACTTGATCATATGATGGAAAATGAGAGTCGTAACATCGATGCACTGATCGATGAACTTGGACTTGCTCAAGTGAGCGATGATGGTGCTATCCTGGTTATCATCGATGAAATTTTGGCAGCTAATCCAGATAAAGTAGAGCAGTACAAAGGGGGAAAAGACAAACTCTTTGGTTTCTTTGTCGGACAAACCATGAAGGCGAGCAAAGGATCTGCAAATCCAGCTAAAGTGAACGAACTACTTAAGCAAAGACTTAGTTAGTCAAATCCAGAGGGAGGGTTTAACGTATGAAATATCTCATTGTTAAACTTTCTCATATTCTCCATGAAAATCAGAAATATCAATCGACAAAAAGGTTTTTTAGGGCAATTTTAGAAGATATACATTCTCCCTATAAAAAGTATTTTGATTACTTTATGATAGGACTTATTTTAGTCTCTTTGGGTATCTTGATCGCCAGTAAGACGTCACATATTCCAGAGTGGATACTTAGTTTTGATCTTTACTTTATCACAGCAGTCTTTGCATTAGAATATTTGCTTCGTTTTTGGGTCAGTCATGACATCCATAAAGAGATTTTAACACTTAATGACCAGGATTCAAAGTATTTTTGGAGACCTTTTTGGGTAAAATTCAAGTATCTTCTTACCCTGCCAGCACTCATAGACCTCATTGCGATATTTCCTAAATTTAGAATTATTAGACTCTTCAAACTTTATCATTATATGCATGGTACGTCCAGTCTTTTTAAAGCGCTAACAAATAAGCGTTTTGAATTTATATTTTTGGGTTATTTACTCTTTGGAATCGTCTTTTCACTTGGGTCAATATTTTATGCTTTAGAGTATGGCATCAATAAAGAGTTGCATTCTTATTTAGATGCTATATATTGGGCACTGGTAACAGTTTCAACCGTTGGATATGGTGATATTTCTCCCGTCACAGATTTGGGTAAGATTGTTTCTATGTTTGGCATTGTATTTGGTATAGCGATGATTTCATTTGTTACCTCTGTCATGGTCTCAGCTTTTTCTGAAAGATTTGATGAACTGCGAAATTCAGACAGTATCAATCATGTGTATAAAATGAAAAATGTAGTGATTATTACCGGGTATGGACATTTAAGTATGACCGTAGCTAAAAAGCTTAAAATAGACAAGAGATTTAATCCTGTTATTATTGAAAACAATGAAGAGAAGGCAACACTCGCTTTAAACGATGGGTACGATGTTGTGAAGGCAGATGCTTCGAGTGCGAAGCTCATTAAAGAGCTTTATAATCAGAACAATATCATAGCGATGCTCACACTTACAAGTAATGATATAGACAACATTTACTTTACTTTAAACGCAAAAAGTATTTATAGAGATTGTCTTGTTTTTGCAAGGATGAATCATTCCTATCTTTTACCTCAATATAAGGCAAGTGGGGTCAATGAAGTGATTGAACCCTATTCGGTGGTTGATAACAAAGCATTGAGCTACGTTAAAAGACATTGTGAGATAGAGGGTAAGGTTGTTGTTTTTGGATATACACATAAAAGTAGTGCACTATGTATCATACTTAAAAATGAAGGTGTATCAGTGAGTATATATGTACATGGTGAGAAGCATTACCAAAAAGCTATAGATGACGGATTTACAGATCTTTTTTTAGTAGACTACGGGCAGCATTCATATCTCAATGATATCGCTCTGAATAAAGAAGATATAGTCCTGTGTGCTATGGATAATGATGCACTCAATGTATATCATAGTATTACGTTAAAATCCAATGGTTTTCAGGGAGAGATCGTAGCGCTCTCGGACAGTCGGGAAGATAACAGAAAACTCATACTTGCTGGTGCACACAAGATTTTTGATATGTATGAGGAGAGTGCAAGCCTTTTTATGGAAATGATAGAAAATAATATGGAAGAGAGAAAATCATAATGAAAATAGCCATCATCGGAGCAGGTAAATGGGGTCAAGCACTCTATCACGCATATAGTCAGGACAATGAGGTAGTCATCTCTTCACGTTCGCACAAAGACATAGAGAACTTTGTATCTATCAATGAGGCATTGAAGTATGAATATCTTGTGATGGCTATACCTGCACAATTTGTACGTGGTTGGATGGAAGAGAACTTTGTAGACCATGGACAAAACATCCTTGTAGCTGCAAAAGGCATAGAGACAAGTACCGGAGCATTTTTAAATGAAGTTTATGGAAGTTTTGTATCAGAAGATAGACTGGCATTTATTTCAGGACCCTCCTTTGCAGCTGAAGTACAACAATCACTTCCTACAGCATTAAAAATTTCTTCTAGGAATTTAGCTTTAGCACAAACGTATGCAAAAGCACTTCCAAAATTTATAAAAGGATACGTAAGTGATGATGTGGTAGGTGCGGAAGTGTCTGGCGCTTATAAGAACGTCATTGCCATTGCAGGTGGTGTCTGTGATGGTTTGGGACTTGGTAACAATGCAAGAGCAGCACTTATCTCACGTGGACTTGTTGAGATGACACGATTTGGTGAAGCCTTTGGCGCTAAAACAGAAACATTTCTTTCATTAGGTGGGGCAGGGGATTTGTTTCTCACAGCATCTTCAACTCTTTCTCGAAACTATAGAGTAGGCTTAGGATTGGCCAAGGGGTTAACTATGAATGAAATCCTTGAAGAGTTAGGTGAAGTAGCAGAAGGGGTGCCTACATCTAAAGCACTACATAAAATAGCAGAGGATAAAAACATCTATTTACCCATTGCAGCAGAAGTGTATGCGATGATAGAAGAGGGGAAAGACCCTCTGGAAAGTGTTAAAGATCTTTTATCCTAGTTGGATAACATATCCTTTTCTTTCTCATAGACTTCTGTTTGTACATTAAAGATACCAAGCAGGGTTGAAAAGAGGTTGTCATGACTGTATGTGTTATTTGCTTTTTGTTTCAGGGTGTTTGTGTCTACAGGAAAATCTTTTCCAAACCACATCAGTGCACCCACATGTTTTTGATGATCAGGTGCCATAAAGTAAGGTAACCCATGAAGATAAAGTCCATTTTCACCTAATGATTCTCCATGATCAGCCATATAGATCATAGCTGTTTGGGCATCATCTTCATACTGTTTGAGAAATGCTATGACTTTGGAGAGAAAATAGTCCGTGTAAAGAAGAGCATTGTCATAGGCATTGCTTATCTCTTCATCTGTACAAGCTTCAAGTTGATTCGTTTTACATTCTGGCGTAAATTTTTGAAAGGCACTTGGGTAACGTTTATAGTAAGCAGGCCCATGATTTCCCATCTGATGTAAAACAATGATGATGTCTTTGTTGTTGTTCTTTAGAGCATTATCTAGTCCAACAAGCATACCCTCATCACGACATTCCCCTTCACACACGGTATTTAGATCATCTTTTTTGTAGTATTCATAAGATAATCTCACAGCGACACCTTTGGAGTCTGAATTATTTTCTCTCCATAATACGTCTACCCCTGCTTGAGAAAGGACATCTAGTACATTATGTGTGTTGAGACCTTTACTTGTGTCATAGTCACTTCTATCATAAACTGAAAACATACATGGTACAGACACTGCTGTCGTTGTGCCACATGAGTATACTTCGGAGAAGTTAATGATATTTTCTTTTTTTAGCAGAGGGTTTGTCTCTTTTTCATACCCATTGAGTGAAAAATGGTCAGCACGAGCTGCCTCACCCACAACCATGACTACTATTTTTCTTTTTCTTTCCATTTGAGATGATGGTGCCACTATCTTAGCATCAAGTCCTATGATTTCCATGGGTATGTTCGTCTCTTTTACCTGACCATAGATGTAGGATACCAAGCTGTAAATGGTGGTTGTAGGATTGGTATAAAGACGAAGCACTTTATGTTCTCTGAAAAATGAGGTGTAATAGTTAGAAAACGAAAAGAGCAGTATCATAATAAGTAAAAAATGCAGTATGATGATTTTGAGGCTACTCCAAAGTTCTGTTTTAAAACCTCTGTAGCGTAATGGGATTTTATAGATGATAAAAGAAGGAAGTAAAGCAAGTAAAAAGAGTGTAATAAAAAGTTTAATGCTCAGTAGATCAAAGCTTTCGTTCATATCTGTTTGCAGGGTATTTTCTATCATGGTCTTGTCCATGACTATGTTGTAACTTTGCATAAAGTAGTGCACGGATGCAGAGAGGATGAGTGCAAATATCAGTACAGGTTTGACTGTATGTTTGAAGGAAACCAAAGAAAATAGTATGACTAACAACGCATAGAGTACAAATCCTAAAGAAATCAAGAAACCGGCATTGGTAGTATTAACAGGGTAGACTTCTATAACATGTTCAAAAAAAGAGAGGTTATCAAAAAGTACAATAAATAATGCAGTGATCATAATGAAAAAAGGTATAGATACTGTTTTCAAAAAACTTCCTTATAATATAATGCTGTAATCATATCTAAAAAAGTAAATGAATGTATTAATCGATGAAATGTAACCGCATAGTATTAATCTGTTTTTGATATGATACATATTTAGGAGAAAAGATACATGAAGCATAAATTGATATTATATATCACATTATTTATCATTAACATTATACATGCTGAAGATGTCGAACTTCCTACTCATAGTATACATATAAGTGGACAAAAGCATTTTGACACACCCACGATACAAGAAGTGCTTAGTGTAGATACAAAAAGTTTTTATCAATTCTGGAAAGAAGATAACCCTCGCATAAAAGATAAACTGTTACCCACCTTACAAATAACGTTAGAAAGCTTTTATGATTCAGAAGGTTTTTATGATGCCACTTTTAAAATCACTGAGACAAATACAACTGTAGAGGTTAAAATAGAAGAAAATAAACCAGTCAGTATCAGTCAAATTGATATAGAAAGTGATTTTAATATCTCTTCACTTATTCTTCCTAAAGAGGGGCATATTTTTAGGGCAAAAGATTTTATTGCAACGAAAAGTGCCATTATAAATGCGTTGTTATCAGATGGGTATTGCTCATATGACTTTGATACAAAGGCTTATGTAGATTTAAATAAGCATCAAGCAGCGTTAAAATATAGCTTGAAAAAAGGAGGTATTTGTACCTTCGGTGAGCCAAATATAAAAGGTTTAAAGACTATAGATGAAGATGTTGTTCTCTCACGTGTGAGAGCAAAAAAGGGAGAACGTTTTGATCCTAAAAAAGTAAAAGAAACGTATAGCAGTATTTATACTTTAAATAGTTTTGACTCAGTTCAAGTGGCTGTGGATAGAAAGATTTACAATGTGGTACCCATTGATATTACAGTAGGTGAGGTCGTTGATGCTTACCACGCTGAAGTAGGGGTAGGGTATGATACTTCATTGGTCCAAGGGTAGATGGATTCTATTATTAAGAAAAATTTCTTTGGAAATGCACAACAAACAGGACTTAAGCTGTCTTGGTCACAAAAAGAGCAATTAGCAATTGGAGAATTTTATAAACCGGCATTCTTTTTTCTTTTTGGCTATGGAATTGATTTTGGTGCACAACTGGGATACTCCAATTTAGAATATAAAGGCTTTCAAGAGGAAAAAGAGTTTGTCAAAGTGTATATGGAACATAATGAAGGAAGACTTAAATTAAGAGGAGGTTTGGCCTTAGAAAATATTGATATATCTCTTCTGGATAACCTGAAGAAAAATGAAGAACTTACTCAAGCCATCAATGAAGGAACCTTTTTACTTTTTTACCCTTATGTTGATGTTGTCTATGATGCTAGAGATGATAAACTTAATCCTAAATATGGATATTATTTAGCGGCATCACTTGAGTATGGTTTACCTTACAAAACAGATGCAAGTTCATACACGAAAACTTTTTTTGAAGGAAGATACATTCACACTTTTGAGAAACTGACATTAGCCACTGTAGGTAAGGTAGGTGTGGTCGATAAAACTTCTAGAGAATTACCTGAATCAAAACTTTTTTTTGCAGGAGGATCTTTTTCTAACCGTGCATATGGTTTTAATACTATAGGTGTGATAGAGTCTCCAACCTCCAATACTATTGCTGGTGCTTCTACTCTTTTAAACTTCTCTTTAGAAGCAGATTATCCTGTATGGGGAAACCTTTATGGCGCTGTTTTTACAGACAATACAATGCTTAATGAAGAGAGCTATGATTTCACAGGAGAGGTCATCACATCAGCGGGTTTGGGAGTACGCTATTTAACACCTATCGGACCTTTTAAACTGGATGTAGGATTTAATGTGAATGATCCGGAACAATATGGTATCTCATTTCAGATAGGGCAGTCATTTTAATGCGAAATTTATTACTTTTTAGTCCTTTTTTGTGGTTACGCAGAGTGGTACTCATGCTTTTGGTGCTTCTTGTGGTTTTAGGGTTAGTGCTTTTTTTTATTGCAAACTCTCCTATGGTCATCAAAAAAGCAGCAGACATCTTTGCTGGTGATTATAACATTACCTATGATGATATTAAAGGAAATGCACTTCAGGGCATAGAAATAACTAACCTTCAGTATCAAAATGAAAAATTAGCAAAACGTATTCAACTGAAATGGAATCCCAATACGTTACCTGCCAAAATGATCACAGTAAATAAACTGCATATAGAAGAAGGGAATGTAGATACGATCAAGGGGATGATCGCCTCACTCTCTTCAGATGAAAATGCAAGTAGTGCTGAGAGCAATGAAAGTAGTTTAGACTTTACCATTAATGTGAACAATATAGACATATCTTTAACTCCCTTTATACAGAATAATATAATGATCTCTAAGGTCACAGTTATCAGTGATGCACTTTCCTATAGAGAAGATGCTTTTAGTGTAGATGATTTGCAGTTTGATTTAGATACGAATATTACAGATATCTCATTAAAAGGCAGTATGAAAAAACAAGTGGCAACTTTAAGTCAATTACACCTACGGGATGTCAACGTCTCTGCACTTATGACACTTTTTGCAAGTGATGGTAATCAAAGCACAGAAGAAAATAGTACCTCACAAAAAAATACAAATATATTCATTCCAAAGATGGTCAAAGTGGACAAGTTACTGATAGATGTTCTACCTTTTGAGTACGATCCTGTTAAAGTTGAAGTGATTGCATTTCAAGCCAGTAAGTTATCTTTTAATGTTGAAGATTTGATCTTAGAAGATGCTTTGTTAGATATTAACGGTACAACAAACCTTTCAAATATCGTTTATAATGGTTCAGCACATAATAATCATCTCCTAGGAGAGATAAATATTACACCCAATCATAGACTATACGAACTCTATGGACTCCCTTTACGTAAAGAAGCTATAGGTAACATCATAGTGGACTTTAATGCATCTACTGAGATGATCGTAGCAGATGTCAAAGCAAATGCAAAACATATTTTACAAACTAAAGAGGGTGAATTTAATGTAGATATAAACAGTATAGTCTCTCATGTAATTTATGATATGAACAGTTCTTATCTCAAAGTAGATACCCAAGCCGTTGTAACTACGCCATATGCAAAAGATATACAATTAAACAATCACTTTACCATGGATCAGAATATCTCTTATGAGGGTGAAGTAAAAGTCAAACAGTTGATGGGTTTTGATGAGAAGTTGACTAAACCACTGGATGATTTAACAGTGATCTATAGTGGTAATGAAAAAAGTATAGAGACTAAAATAAGTTCTAACGTACTCAAAGGCACATTTGACTCTAACGATTTTAAAACAGGACAAGTACACTTGGAAACTCTAGAACCACTGCTTTTAAATGAACTTGTGACACTCCCTGATGAGCTTAAAGATACAAAATTCACTCTCACGGCTGATGCACCACTGGATTTTGCAACGCTAGATAACATCAACGCAAAAGTAAATATGATATCCAATGTAGTTAATGTCGATGCAGATGTAGATTATGGTAAAGAGATAGATGTTCAAGCTAACGTTCTCATACCCAAGGAGTCGCTCCTAAAATCCTATAATGAAGAACTGAAATGGGAAGCCATAAGTACCATTGATACCAATGTTAAACTCTCTGATGAGCGATTAGTAGTTAGATTGGATGCCAAAGCATTCAAAACAGATATAGAATACGGACTTAAAAATAATAATCTTAAAGGGACAGTGAACCTTGGAAACTTGGTTACAAATATCTCTGGTAATGTTGAACAGACACTAAAAGTACAGACAAACATCACCTCTATGACGACATTAGGTAAAGATATCTCCACGCTTTATCCATTGGAAGCGTTACCACCAATAAGTGGAAATATAGATGCTACACTATTGATAGACAGATTGAAAACAGCCGAACTCACAGTGAATGCACCAAAACTCGTCTATAAAGCAGATAGAAAAACCAAACATACCATAAATGATGTAAAGCTTGTTGTGAATATGGATGAATCCAAGGTATTGTTAAGATCATACAAGGGAACATTTAACAAACAAAAATACTTTTCCAATAATACAGCCACCATATCACTTGGAGATAATATAGAAGTCTCGAATCTTTGGATAAATGATGAACTCAAAGTGACAGGTAATTACCAGACTAAGACAAAAAAGGGCTCTTTTGTTGCAAATGCAACAAACTTCCAAATCAAAGACAAAGTTGCAGAGATACAAACAAGTATAAATATCGCAATACAGTTAGATGGCAATAACACTACGGTAGAAGGTAAAATAGTTCTTCTCAAAGGCAATATTACACCAGATTTACAAGCTGGTCGTTCTTTTGCATCTGATAGTGATATCATCATACTACAAGAAATGAAGGAAACAAAAAAGAGTCCCTTTATGGATAATCTCACATTGGCACTAAAAATTGAAACAAAAGAGGCACTTAAGCTGAAACAAGGACCTATTAATATAGGGCTAAAACCAGACTTCACGATCAACAAAGATAAAGGAAGTGACTTACTCTATCTAGGTTCTGTGGAACTAGTAGAAGGTGGAACATACATTTTTCAAGAGAAGCGATTTGTTTTAGGTAAAAGCTCTGTTTATTTTACAGGTGATGTCAATAAACCTCTTTTAGATATGAAAGCAAATTATAAATCTATCAATCATCTTATTACCATAAGCGTCACAGGTACACCAGCTGAGCCAAACATTAACTTTTCCTCAAATCCGTCTCTTACTAGAGAGCAGATACTTTCTGTGATACTCTTTGATTCTGAAGCCGGGGGAGACACAAATAGTGGTGAAGATATGATGAAAATGATGGGGGGAGCCATGGCAAAGTCAGCACTTGCTGATGCAGGTGTCAAAGTAGACCACTTGGCTTTTGGTGAGGGTAACAGTATAGAAGTTGGTAAAAAACTTACCAATGAAATAACCGTTATTTATATCAACGAAGAGATTCCTAAAGTGAGACTCAAATACAAACACAGCAAACGTACAGAAAGTGTGATAGAAGTAAATGAAGAGTCACAGTCATACGATATTATTTATAAGAGAGATTTTTAACTACTTCTTTTAGAATTATGTTTATGATAGTCTGCCTTTAAAATCTTCATAACTAAAGTTGCGAACGACTTCAATACTGCCATCAAGTTTTTGTATGGCAATACTTGGTAGTTTTACACCATTGAAGGTTGTCGCTTTAACCATCGTATAGTGCATCTGGTCTTGAAAAATAATTTTATCCCCTATGTTCAAGGGCTTGTCAAAACTGTAGTCTCCCATAATATCTCCAGCCAAACACGTATTGCCCCCCAATCTGTAGGTATGTGCTTTTTCTCCTGCTAGACCAGCTCCTTGTACATCTGCACGGTAAGGCATGATGATAGTGTCTGGCATTTGAGCTTCTGCAGAGGTATCTAAGATAACAATGTCCATACCATTATGAACGATGTCAAGTACCGTACTGATGAGTGTACCTGTCTCCCAACCTATGGCCTCTCCGGGCTCTAGGTATACATCTACATTATACTTCAGTTTAAAGTCTTTGATGAGCTTGATGAGTTTTTCTACATCATATCCTTTGCGTGTGATGTGATGTCCCCCACCGAAGTTTATCCACTTCATTTTTGAAATATACAGACCAAATTTTTCTTCAAAATGTATCAGTACGTTCTCCAATGCATCAGCACTTTGTTCGCACAGTGCATGAAAGTGTAAACCCTCACATTCAGACAAGATATTCTCATCAAAATTGTCTAGTGTTGTCCCCAGTCTGGAATACAAACCACAAGGATTATATATCTCTTTTGGAGATTCAGAATACTCAGGGTTAACACGTAAACCTATAGAAAGATGAGGATTGATGTCTTTGGCTTCTGCGCTAAATCGTTTAAACTGAGCAGGTGAGTTAAAAACCAAATGATGAGATATCCTAGCTATCTCCTCTAACTCCTCTTGCTTAAAAGCTGGAGAGTATGTATGTACTTCTTTTCCAAATTTTTCGTGAGCGAGTTTGGCTTCATGTAGACCCGATGCACAACATCCTTCTAGGTAGGGTTGCATGAGAGGAAAACTTTTCCATAGTGCATACCCTTTAAGTGCAAGCAGTACCTTTGCACCACTGTGTCTTTTAATATATTCTATTATTTTAAGATTTGAAAGAAGTTTCTGTTCTTCTAGCAGCCAACAAGGAGATGGTAAGGAGGTGTCAGTTATTATATTCATACAGAAATTATAACATATACTTTAGTATACTATACAAAATATTTCGATTATTTGGGAGAACCTCATGGGTGAAGAAGTAGAAAAAAAAAGAAGACCAACACTAAGATTTACTGAGTCAGATATTATGTTGGCATTAGCAATGAATAATAAATTGGAAAAGCCAATGGAGCTTTTATATTATCTTATGATACGTGAGAAGGAAACACCTTTTGTTCTCATATTACTTTCAGCACAGGACATTGCGCTAGAAACTATACTTAAACAAGAAAAACGTGATACAGATTTATTGTTTGAAATAGATAAAGAAAAAAACTTATATGTACTGTTATGTCAAGAAACGAAGGTAGATGGTGGATATAGGTTTGCAGAGAGATTAGTACGTACATTGGTATTAGACAATGCACATAGTATCTACTGTACTGAGATAGAAGTACGTTCAACAAAATATAATATTAAAGAAGTTATTTTTAAAGCGATCGAAAGTTACATATCAGCACGGAGTCAAGGAAAAGAAAAAGAGATAATTTTCCGCTCTTTATAGTAAAAATGCGAATGTTAGTATCCTCTAAGGCATATTAAGGTAAAATCGCGTCCAAATATAGCTACATCAAGTAGCTAAATAGATTTTAGGAGATTGGAATGAAAAGAACATACCAGCCACATAGTACACCAAGAAAAAGAACACACGGATTTAGATTGAGAATGAAAACGAAAAATGGTAGAAAAATCATTTCAGCAAGAAGAGCTAAGGGCAGAAAAAGATTATCTGTATCTTAATTTAGGATTTTCACATTAGTTTTATAAAACATTTTACACGTTTAAGAACAACTAAAGAGTTTAATGGGGTGTATAGACACTCTACGCAAACTAGGCATACACCTTATTTTGTACTTTTTTATAAAAAGAGTGCAGAATATAAAGTAGGGTTTGTTGCCTCTAAAAAAATAGGAAATGCAGTTCACAGAAATAGAGCTAAGCGTTTGCTTCGAGCACATTTCATCGAAAATATTGACCTTTTGTCTTCTGGGTCTTATGTTTTGGTTGCAAAACCTGACCTTTTAAGTAACAGCTTTTTAGGAACACAAAAATCATATCTTCAAGCACTGAAAAAGTGTACTGCATTAATCTGACATAGACTATACTATATTTTAATATATCATAAAGGTTCACTTTGGAACAACAAGATTTAAATAAACGACTTCTCATTGCACTGGTGCTTTCATTTTTTGTTTTTATAGGATACGGTTATTTTTTCCCCGCATCAAAACCTACACAAACGACAGAACAAATTTCCAACACGGCACAACAAACACCAAGCCCAACTGCATCTTCCAGCCAAGTACCTACACCTATGGGAGCACAAACTACACAGGCAGCACCTGTTCAGACTAGCAATAGTGCTTCTATATTGGCTACGGTCAAATCGTCACATTTTATTATCAATATAGATACTTTTGGACGCATTGAGCAGGTAGAGCTTTTAGACACAAGATATTATACGGATGAAGGACAACCACTTAAACTGCTTGAAGCTGGACAGGTAAAACCATTGGAAGTAAGATTTGCAGATGTGAAAGTAAATGAAGAAGCATTTAAAACACCTTATGTCAATGCTGGTGACGAGGCATTAGATGTCTCAACAGGTGCTAAAACGCTTACTTTAACACAAACACTTTCTACAGTGACGGTGACTAAGATGATTACTTTTAAGCCTACAGGAGAATATAGCGTAGATATTAAAACATCAGTTCCTTCACAGTTTTTTGTGACCCCAGGGCACAGACCCGTAGCAGATACGTCAATGTATATGCTTGTGCGAGGTGCTTTGATTAAAGGTGCAGATGACATTATTACAACTATAGAAGATGGTGATGCTGAAGGGTATGAGAAATTTGCTGGAGCTAAAATTGCTTCTTCTTTTGACCGTTATATGGCATCACTGTTTTTTGACTTTAATCAAGGCTTAGATGTTTCCATTTTGAAAGAAACCAACGGAGATCCACTCATCTTTGTACAAGGAACAGATACCCTTTTGTTAAATGCCTATATCGGACCTAAAGAACATGAAGTACTAAAAGCCATAAACCCTGAACTTACAGATGCTATCGAGTTTGGTTGGTTCTCCTTTTTGTCTAAACCATTTTACAAAGTGCTCTTGTGGATAAACTCTTACGTGGGTAACTGGGGATGGGCTATTATCTTGTTTACATTACTAGTGAAATTTATACTTTTCCCACTTTCATATAAAGGTATGATGTCTATGCAAAAACTTAAAGACTTAGCACCTAAAATGAAAGATATCAAAGAAAAGTACAAAGGTGATCCAGCTAAGATGAATGCTCAAATGATGGAAATGTACAAGAAACATGGTGCAAACCCAATGGGGGGCTGTTTGCCACTTATACTTCAGATACCCGTGTTTTTCGCTCTGTATCGCGTACTTCTTAATGCCGATGAACTTCAAGGGGCGCCATGGATACTCTGGATAGAAGACCTTGCGCTGATGGATCCGTATTTTATACTTCCTATTTTAATGGGTGCATCCATGTGGTTTCAACAGAGGATCACACCCTCTAACTTTACAGACCCACTTCAAGAAAAGATCTTTAAATGGTTCCCAGTGATCATGACAGCGTTTTTTGTTTATTTCCCATCAGGACTTGTGCTTTACTGGTTGGTGAACAATCTCTTTACCATTGGCCAGCAGTATTTCATAAACTATATGTACGCAAAACAAAAAGATGCAGCAGTAGCAGCACATAAAAAATAAAAGGAGAATGTATGACAAAGGTCGAAGCACCGACACTTGAAGAAGCTTATCTAGAAGCATCAAAAGTGTTAGAATGTTCTATTTCTGAACTTCAATGCGAAGTTGTGCAGCATCCTTCAAAAGGTATTTTAGGTTTTATGAAAAAAGATGCAATTATCGTTGCTTCTTGTAAAAAGTCTCAGGTGAAACCTGAAAAAGTAAAAGATAAAGTAAGCTCTCTACCTACAACGGAGGAGAGCGTCGCCTCTGAGATTATTGCTACTGTAAAAAATGAGATAGTTAGCGAACCCATAGTTATAGAACCTACATTTGAAAAAGATGCTGTCATGGATAGCTTCTTTGAATCAGATAATCATGACATACTTGATCATGAAGAAAAAGAAGAGAAAGTTGTTTATGATAAGCTAGCTTTGAAGATAGAAAATGAGCTTAAGGAACTGCTTTCAAAATCTTGTTTTGAAATAGATGTTGTTGAAGTAGATGTTCTTGATAATACAGCGCTTATCTTCATAGATGGTGATGACGCTGCGCTACTAATAGGTAAAGAAGGCTACCGTTATAATGCACTTTCCTATATGCTTTTTAATTGGTTACATAGCAAGTATGAACTTTTCATAAAGCTTGAAATCGCAGAGTTTCTTACCACGCAGCAGGAGATGATACGCAACTATATTAAGCCAGTTATTGAAACAGCTGAAAAAACAGGTCGTGGAAAGACACGTTTTCTTGATGGTATTTTGGTTCAAATAGCATTGGAGCAATTACGTGAGCGTTTTCCAAACAAATATGTAGCAGTGAAAACAAGCAGAGATGGTAAAAAGTTTGTTGTTATTAATGAATTCAATACTAAGCAAAATGGATAAAAAAAAACAAAATATCCAAAACTCCATTGTTGCCATAGCCACAGCACAAGGTCTTTCCTCAATCTCAATCATTAGAGTGAGTGGAGAGGCTTCTTTGTATGTGGCCCAGCAAATCTCACATTTAGAAAATATTATACCAAGACATGCACATCTTACTTCTCTCTATACGGCTGATAATACACTCATTGATCAAGCCATTATGATCTACTTTGCAGCACCACACTCTTTTACTGGCGAAGAGATCGTTGAGTTTCAATGTCATGGAGGAATGATCGTGGCACAAGAAATACTTGACAGCATACTCTCTTATGGCGTAAGATTAGCACAACCAGGAGAGTTTTCTAAACGAGCCTTTTTAAATGGCAAGATTGATCTCACTGAAGCTGAAGCCATTTCCAAACTGATAGAAGCAAAATCTGTAGATGCAGCAAAGATACTTGCTAGGCAAATGAAAGGGGAACTTAAAACCTTTGTAGATGAGAGTAGGGATGCTCTGTTACGATCACTTGCCTATTCTGAAGTCATGATAGACTATGCAGAAGAAGACATTCCTGATGACATCATGCAAAGCATCACCACACAACTGGATGGATTGAGCTCTCAGATTGGACAGATAGTTGATGCCAGTTATAGACGTAGAGGACTTATTGAAGGTTTTAAAGTAGCGATCATAGGAAAGCCAAATGTCGGTAAAAGTTCCTTACTCAACGCATTACTCACTTACGAGCGTGCCATTGTATCAGATATCGCAGGTACAACACGAGACACCATAGAAGAGCAAGTACGCATTGGGTCTCACATTATTAGACTGGTTGATACAGCAGGTATTCGTGACTCAGAAGACACTATAGAGAAAATAGGGATAGAGCGTTCACTCTCTTCGGTGGAGGATGCAGATGTGATTATTGCACTTTTTGATACTTCACGTGTTTTTGATGATGAAGACCGTAAGATACTTTCTATACTGGATGCATTAGAAGACAAACATATCATAGCAGCACTCAATAAATCTGATTTAGAGAAAGTGTTTGATATGACGAGCCTTCAAAATTATGAACTGCTTGAAGTGAGTGCTAAGAAATCATTTGTAAAGCTTACAGAGAAGTTAGAACATTTATTTGATAGTATAGGGGAAGGGGAAGAGCTTATGTTGATCTCGGCACGACAAATAGAAGCTGTAACCAAGGCAAAAGAGTCCATAAATGAGGCTAAAAAACCACTAGTAAATGGTGAGTTAGAGTTTTTCTCTTATCATCTTCAAGAGGCTGTAAAAGCCATTTCTTCGATATCAAAGCCGTATGACAACGAAGAGATTCTTGACAAGATGTTTGGTGAATTTTGTTTAGGTAAATAAGAACATTACATAGGAAATGAAAATGGAAAATATAGAACTTTATATGATTATTGCATTGATTTTTATTATTATTTGGTTTATTTTCAATACGGTAAAGTATTATCAAGGTGAAAAAAGAAAAGTGAAAAACCTGCATCGTTTTGCAAAAGAGGGTGAACAAGATTCTCAGTACCGCCTAGCTAAACGCTATCAGAAAGGTGACATGGTTAAAAAGGATTGTTCAAAAGCAGCTTTTTGGTATCAAAAAGCTGCTTTTGCTGGTGATGATGAAGCAAAAGGTTATCTTAATCAGTTTTTAGACAATCAAAAAAATAAAAAGAAAAAACAGTGTTAATAGTGTATAATCGGCACATTCATTAATAATAGGGGAAATAATATGATTAAAACGTACACTGTACTTGTTAACTTACTAATAGCACTTTTTCTTTTTTCTGGCTGTGTACAGAGAGAATTGGTATTGGATCAACCAAATGTAAGACAGTCTCAAGACAATTCTTGGGCCAATGAAACAAATGTGGAAGAAAATATCGACACTTCTGATCTTGATACAGATGAGATAAATACAGCTGAGTCTGAAACAGTGATAACAGAAGATATGCCTCTAGAAAAAATGGAGCGTGTACCTTTTCCCATAGCTGAATATAATAGCTTGCCAAGATCAGGAAAGGGTACAGTAAAAGGATCTATTTACGTGAAAGATGCTTACGATAAGAGAGTTGTAGGGGCTGGTACAAGACTGTACTTAAATCCTGTCACTTCTTACTCGAAGCAGTGGTATAAGGAGAGTTATATCGGTGGCTATAAGATGGAAAAAGCGGATGATAGACTTTTTAACTACTTGAGGTTCACAGCTTCAAATACAAAGGGAGAGTTTGCTTTTTACGGGGTACCTACGGGGAGTTACTATCTTATAGGGACAGTCAAATGTGCAGCGGAATGTGGTTACTCTACACCTAAAAGTATACGTATTGCTACACAAGTTTCTATACAAGGAAACCAAGTGCTGCAAAGAGATTTAAGTAGAATGATAGACTAAAAGCTTATCCTTTTGGATATGCTTTTTTCAGTGCTTCATAGAGTCCTTCTGGTGTCACATTTTCATCTTCTTCCAGCACACGTTGCATGACAACGTTATCTTCTTCTCCTTGCCACATCTTGATGTAAAACCCCTCTTTATAGCCATGGTCTTGTCTAAACTTATTGAGTATATTTTTCCCTACATAGAGTTTATAAAGTGCATCTACATTCAGTTCCGACTGTAGTGCTACATCGATAAAAGTTTCTATGAGTTTTTCTGTAGGTGCCTCGCAAAAAAGTGTTTTCATTAACGTTTCAGCTACCTCTATCTGTTCATAATAACTTTTGGTAGTGGGTATTACATCTGCATAAAAGTTTTTAATATTAGGTAGTTTGTGTATATTTTGAGCCAATGTTTCTATGCTTCCAAGATTTTTTATCTTGTAGTCTTCAAGTGCTTGAGACATGATAAAGTGCCAGATGTCAACCGCTTCTATCTTGATGTTGGCATAGTCAGGTTGTGCATCTATATTTTTCCAGTGTTTCCAAGGGTAGGACTCTATGAGTTCTGCACATTCAAGGTATGCACAGCGTTTCCAGTCGATAACCTTTCCGTTTTTAGTCATTCCCCTTTCCCAATCCACACCATTGGTTGCGTCATTGAGTTCTTGTTGGAGGTTTAGCATTTGTAGTATTTTGTCCATAAAAAGCCTTAGAAGATGAATTCCCATATTCTACCGTTTCATCACTTATTTAGTACTTTTTGAGTAAAATACACACCTTATCTCAAGCCTTAAAAGGACACAGTTTATGTCACAACCCATAGAAGATTTAGACGAAGTTTTAAAAAATCACAAACTTTCACAAGCAGAATATGAAGATATCTTACGCATACTTGACGGTCGTCATCCAAACCTGGTAGAGATTGGTATCTTCTCTGCGATGTGGTCTGAACATTGTTCTTACAAATCAAGTAGCAAATACCTTAGAGGTTTTCCTACTGAGGCGCCATGGGTCATACAAGGACCAGGTGAAAATGCCGGTGTCATAGACATCGGAGATGGTATGGCTGCAGTGTTTAAGATGGAAAGTCATAACCACCCCTCATTCATAGAACCTTTTCAAGGAGCTGCAACAGGTGTTGGTGGCATACTTCGTGACATCTTTACGATGGGTGCTAGACCTGTAGCAAACCTGAATGCACTTCGTTTCGGTACCGTTAAAGGTGACAGCGACATAGCCAAATACCAAAGACACTTAGTACGTGGTGTCGTAGATGGTATCGGTTCATATGGTAACTGTATGGGAGTTCCTACCATCGGTGGAGAAGTAAGTTTTGATGAATCTTACAATGGAAACATCTTAGTGAATGCCTTTTCACTAGGACTTGTAAAATCTGATGAGATTTTTCTAGGTGTTGCTTCTGGTCTTGGTAATCCCGTGATGTATGTAGGCTCTAAAACCGGTCGTGATGGTCTGGGTGGAGCAGTTATGTCTTCAGATTCATTTACAGAAGAGTCAAAGTCACTTCGTCCTACTGTACAAGTAGGTGATCCATTTACGGAAAAACTACTACTTGAGGCATGTTTAGAACTCTTTAAAACGGATCATGTTGTAGGTATACAGGATATGGGTGCAGCTGGGCTTACGTCATCTGCATTTGAGATGGCAGGTAAAACAGGTGCTGGACTCATCATGCATTTAGATCAAGTACCAGCAAGAGAAGAGGGTATGACACCGTATGATTTTATGCTTTCTGAGTCTCAAGAGCGTATGCTTATTTGTGCAAAACAAGGAAGTGAACAAGCGATTATTGATATTTTTGAAAAATGGGGGCTGGATGTTGCTGTCATCGGTGAAGTGACAGACACTGGACGTATGGAGCTTATGTGGCATGGTGAACCATGTGCAGATATGCCAATCGCACCAGTAAGCGAAGATGCACCTGTACTTGATAGACCAGTGGCAAGACCGCAATATTTGGATGTGGTTAATGCTAAAACAGTAGATAGTTTTAAAGCAGTGAATGACCAAGAAGCGTATGAGACATTACTTTCAAATATAGAAGTATCTGATAAAGCATGGGTTTACAACCAGTATGACTCCATGGTACAAACCAATACAACAAAACACCCAGGAAGTTTGGATGCTTCTTGTATACGCATTAAAGAAAATGGTAAAGCGTTAGCGATGAGTTCAGACTGTAATCCACGTTACTGTTACATTGATCCTAAAAAAGGTGCGGCTCTTGCAGTGGTTGAGTCTGGACGAAATGTTGCAATGTCAGGTGCTAGACCACTTTCTATTACGGATTGTTTGAACTATGGTAATCCAGAGAATCCAGAAGTGATGTGGCAGTTTGCACAAGGGTGTGAAGGCATCAAAGAAGCATGTCTGGCACTGCATACACCAGTCGTTTCTGGTAATGTTTCTCTTTACAATGAAACCAATGGTATCTCAGTGTTCCCAACACCTGCTATAGCAATGGTAGGACTTAATGATGATGAGAATAAAGTACTTCCTTCTGTATTTCAAGAGGAAGGTAGTGTCATTCTTCTTGTGGGTGAAACCAAAGGAGAGTTTGGCGGGTCACTTTACATTAAAGCACTCCATGGTGAAACAGCAGGATCCCTTCCAATCTTTGACTATAAACAGGAGCTTGCACTGTGGGAGCTTGTGATAGAAGCAAACAAAAATGGACTTTTGAAGTCTGCAAAAGATGTCAATGTCGGTGGTATCGCTATAGCACTTTCTAAAATGGCTGCAGTATCAGGCATGGGTGTGACTACTGCCATAACAGTAGAAGAAAGCAGAGATATTTTTGATGAATCTCAAAGTAGGGCTTTACTTGAAGTAAGTAATACAAATATGCTTATAGTAATGCGCTTAGCTAAAGAATTAGGATTAGAGATCAGTGTAATTGGTGCTGTAGGTGGAGATATGGTTAAAATAAATGAAGTGGCACTTCCACTTGAAAAGGTAAAAGATGTGTACTTTAACACTTTTGCCAGAACAATAGAACAGGATTTGTAAGAATGAGAGCATTATTAAGCGTTAGTGATAAAGCAGGCATCATCGAATTTGCCCAAGGTTTAGAGAGTCAAGGTTGGGACATTATCTCAACAGGTGGTACCTATAAAAAACTTAATGAAGCTGGTATTAAAGTCATCGAGATAGATGAAGTGACGAAGTTTCCCGAGTGTTTTGAAGGGCGTGTAAAAACACTTAACCCTTACGTACACGGTGGGATTCTTTATAAGCGTGGAGATGATGCACATGTAGCACAGGCTAAAGAACTTGGTGTTGAAGGTATCGACCTTGTATGTGTCAATCTTTATCCATTTAAAGAGACTATAGAGAGAACAGAAGATTTTGATGAAATCATAGAGAACATTGACATTGGTGGACCTACGATGGTACGTAGTGCTGCAAAGAACTTTAACGATGTACTCATCGTGACGGATGCTGGTGATTATGATGCAGTACTTACTGCACTTGAATCCAAAGAAGATACATTAGAGTTTAGACGTGGGTTGATGATCAAAGCATTTGAACATACTGCCGCTTATGACTCTATGATAGCAAACTATATGAATGGTCGGTTTAATGATGGGTTTGGTGAATATCAGTTCATCACTGGTAAAAAGTCTTTCCAAACACGTTATGGTGAGAACCCACATCAGCAAGGTGCATTATATGAATTTGATAGACACTTTACAAACCATTTCAAGCAAGTTAAAGGTGAAGCTTCTTTCAATAACATCAACGATGTGAATGGTGCACTTAAAATTGCTTCTAGTTTTGGTGATGAAGAAGCAGTGTGTATTGTTAAACATGGTAACCCTTGTGGTTTTGCTATTAAAGGTAGCCTTCTTGAGTCATATACAGAAGCTCTGAAGTGTGATCCCGTATCTGCCTTTGGTGGAGTGGTAGCAGTCAATGGTATCGTAGATGCACCACTGGCAGAAAAAATGAATGAGATTTTCTTAGAAGTAGTGATGGCAGCTGATTTTACGTCTGAGGCACTAAAAGTGTTTGAAAAGAAGAAGCGTCTCAAACTTTTCTCACAAGGTGGAAAAAAGTTAGTGATGTCTAAAGACTCTCATGACTTCAAGCATGTTGATGGTGGATTTGTATACCAAAATTCTGACTGTATCTGTGACAACGAAGTACATAATGCAAAGAAACAATCTGAACTCACGGCATCTGTACAAGAGATGAAAGATCTTGAAATCGCTTGGAAAGTAGCAGGACTTACCAAGTCTAACTGTGTTGTTTATGTGAAAGACTCTGCGATGGTGGCGGTAGGTATGGGTATGACTAGCCGTGTAGATGCTGCCCAATGTGCCCTTAAAAAAGCCAAAGAAATGGATTTAGATGTATCTGGTGCTGCTATGGCATCTGAAGCATTTTTCCCATTTAGAGACAGTATAGATGCAGCAGCCGAAGCTGGAATAAAAGCCATCATCGAGCCCGGTGGTAGCATCAGAGACGACGAAGTTATCGCTGCTGCTAATGAACATGGGATTTCCCTTTATTTTACTACTGTTAGACACTTTTTACATTAATCACTATCCAGCTATATTTCTTATAGTACCAGTTTCAGCAATAAAAGTACCCTCTTGGGTACTTTGTATCGTTTGTAGTTCTGATGGCTTAATCGTTATATATTTTTTATGATTCGTTTCAAGCGCCTTTTGAATGGCATGTACGATATTTTTGTTTTTTGATATTGTGATAATTATTTCTTTTTTTTCTTCAGTACCTTCTTTCATACTACCTATCCTTTGCTATCTTTTCTACTATAACATACTTTATAAATATACTATAATATATTTTACAGTAGGAGAGAAATATGAACAAATTACTGATAGTATGGAGCACTTCAGAAATAGAAGTAGCCAAAAAAATGATACTGCTTTATGGATCTGTCATACTTCCCCGTGGCTACTGGGATAAAGCACACATTATGATATGGGGTCCTTCAGCCAAAGTTTTGGCTGAAAATGTGGAGCTTCAGGAAATGGTGGCTAAAGTACAAGGAACGGGTGTAAAATTTTCTTGCTGTGTCGTTTGTAGTGATGACTACGGGGTAACTGAGCAATTGTCAACTTTAGGCATAGACATGACGCATACTGGTGAGATGCTCACGGAGTCCTTACAAAGTGACTGGAAAATACTTACTTTTTAATCATTATGGCTAATTACATATAGAGTTCCTATGAGCCCTACATCTTACAGACGTAAACCTCATATCATGGTTTTTCAGATATACTTTATGAGAAGAAATAGAGATGAAGGATAAAGATTAATGAAAATAGCCATAGCGGGTACGGGGTATGTAGGGCTTTCTAATGGAATACTTTTAGCACAGCATAATGAAGTTGTGGCACTTGATATCGTTCCTGAAAAAATTGAGATGTTAAACAATAAAGTTTTACCTATTGAAGATGCAGAGTTAGAGGATTATTTCTCACATAAAGAATTGAATTTTACTGCAACTTTAGATAAAGAAAAAGCTTATAAAGGTGCAGATTTTGTCATTATTGCTACACCTACAGATTATGATATCGAAACGAATTATTTCAACACAAATTCTGTTGAGTCAGTGATAAAAGACGTGATACGGATCAATCCAAGTGCTACAATGGTCATTAAATCAACCGTTCCTGTGGGCTATACAGAACAGATAAAAAACTTGTTAAATTCTAATAATATCATGTTTTCTCCAGAATTCTTACGAGAAGGAAAAGCACTTTATGATAACCTTTATCCTTCACGCATTATAGTAGGAGAAAAGTCTGAACGTGCAAAGATTTTTGCTGATTTATTGGCCGAGGGTGCCATCAAAGAAAATATCGACATGCTTTTTACCAATTCAACTGAAGCAGAAGCTATCAAACTCTTTTCTAACACATATCTTGCTATGAGAGTAGCATATTTCAATGAACTAGACTCTTATGCAGCGGCAAACGAGCTTGATACTAAAGATATCATTGAGGGGGTAGGACTAGATCCAAGAATAGGAAGCCATTATAATAATCCTTCATTTGGTTATGGGGGGTATTGTCTACCAAAAGATACGAAACAACTACGAGCAAACTATAAAAATGTACCCAATAGTCTCATAGGAGCCATTGTTGATGCAAACAGTACACGAAAAGACTTTATTGCTCAAAATATCATTGATAAAAATCCAAAGGTAGTTGGAATCTACAGGCTTGTTATGAAGAGTGGGTCAGATAACTTTAGAGCGTCTTCTATTCAGGGTATTATGAAGCGTATCAAGGCTAAAGGGATTGAAGTGGTTATTTATGAACCATCTTATGATGAAGAGGCATTTTTTAACTCAAAAGTAATAAAAGATTTAGAGATGTTTAAAAATATATCGGATGTCATCGTTGCGAACAGACATTCAGAAGTTTTAGATGATGTGAAAGAAAAAGTGTATACAAGAGACTTATTTGGAAGTGATTAGATGAAGATATTAGTAACCGGTACAGCAGGATTTATAGGATTTCATCTTGCAAAAAAGCTACTTGAACGTGGTGATGAAGTAGTAGGTATAGATAATATCAATGACTATTATGATGTCAACTTGAAGTACGGTAGATTAAATGCACTAGGTATAGACAGAGAAAGTGTGAAAGACATAAGAAGTTATTTCAACAAAATACCCAAAACATAAATTTATAAAGCTTGACCTAGCCGATAAAGAGGGAATAGACACACTTTTTAAAAATGAAAAATTTGATGCAGTATGTAATTTAGCCGCACAAGCTGGTGTACGTTACTCTTTAGAAAACCCTCATGCTTACATTGAGAGTAATATCATAGGGTTTTTAAATATTCTTGAAGGGTGTAGGCATCACAATGTGAAAAATCTTTCTTATGCTTCAAGCTCTTCGGTATATGGACTCAATAAATCTCAGCCTTTTAAAACCTCCGATAATACAGATCACCCAGTAAGTCTATACGCTGCAACTAAAAAGTCAAATGAAATGATGGCACATACCTATAGCCATCTTTATGGCATACAAACAACAGGACTTAGGTTTTTTACAGTTTATGGGCCTTGGGGAAGACCCGATATGGCACCCATGCTATTTACTGATGCGATTTTAAATGACAGAGCCATAAAGGTATTTAACTATGGAAAAATGAGCCGAGATTTTACGTATATAGATGATATTGTTGAAGGGTTGATAAAGGTCATAGATAGTCCAGCAAAGAAAAATGAAAACTGGGATGCTGAAAACCCAGAGATTCAGAGTTCATCTGCACCTTATCGTATTTACAATATTGGTAACAATGCACCGGTAGATTTGATGGAATTTATAGAGACGATAGAGGCTTCTTTAGGTAAAATAGCTGAAAAAAACATGATGCCCATTCAACCTGGTGATGTGGAATCGACATACGCTGATACAAGTGAATTAATGCATGATTTCAACTATAAGCCAAATACCCCACTTTATAAGGGTGTTTCCGAGTTTACAAAATGGTATAGGGAATTTTATAAAATATAAGGAGAAAAAATGAAAGGAATTATATTAGCAGGCGGAAGTGGAACAAGACTACATCCTCTCACAAAAGTAATATCAAAACAACTGCTTCCTATTTATGATAAACCAATGATATATTACCCATTATCTGTACTGATGCTTGCGGGTATCACGTAGTATTGATTATCTCTACCCCTCAAGACATAGGTCGTTTTGAAGATCTTCTGGGTGATGGACTAAATTTAGGTATGAAGTTTTCTTATGCATCACAAGCATCACCTAGAGGCTTGGCAGATGCATTTATTATAGGAGAAGAATTTATTGGGGAATGATAGTGTTTGTTTAATTTTAGGTGATAATATTTTTTATGGACCAGGGCTTACCCCACGGCTTGAAAAGGCGGCAAACTTAAAAGAAGGTGCAACTGTGTTTGGGTACTATGTGAAGGATCCTGAGCGTTTTGGAGTGGTGGAGTTTGATGAAAATAATCGTGCTATCTCGATAGAAGAGAAGCCAGTAAAACCAAAGAGTCATTATGCAGTAACGGGTTTTATTTTTATGACAATAATGTCGTTGAGATTGCTAAAACGATTCAACCATCTGAACGTGGCGAAATTGAAATTACCTCAATCAATCAAGAATATCTTAAACGAGGTAATTTAAATGTAGAACTCATGGGAAGAGGGTATGCTTGGTTGGATACAGGTACGCATGAGAGCTTAGCACAAGCAAGTTTGTATATACAAAATATAGAGCAACGTCAAGGGTATAAAGTAGCCTGTATTGAAGAGATAGCTTTTTATAAAGGCTGGATAAATAGTGATGAACTTATTCGTTTGGCACAGCCACTAAAGAAAACTGAGTATGGTCAATATATGATTGATATGGCAAAAGAAAATAACACATAGTAAGGAAGAAAATGGAGACAATCGAAAACAAAACTAGAGGGTGTTGTTATTTTGAAACCAAAAGTATTTGGTGATGATAGAGGGTATTTTGTAGAAACCTTTAATCAGGATATTTTTGAACAAGCGATAGGACATAAAGTAAACTTTGTGCAAGATAACCGAGTCAAATTTTCTTTTGGTGTACTAAGAGGACTTCACTACCAACTTCCCCCTTTTTCTCAAAGTAAACTTGTACGTGTCATTGAAGGGAGTGTTTTAGATGTTGCTGTGGATATACGTAAAGGCTCTCCTACATTTGGACAATATGTTGCAGTTAAATTAAGTGCTGAAAACAAGCAGCAGTTATTTGTACCAAGAGGATTTGCACATGGTTTTTTAGTAACATCTGATGCAGCTATCTTTGCTTATAAGGTTGACAATTATTATGCTCCAAAGTATGATAGAGGCATTATCTATAATGATACAACTATAAACATAGATTGGGAGATTGATATAGAGTCATTATTACTTTCAGATAAAGATATAAACCAATATTCTTTATTGGAAGATGCAGAAGTATTTAATTTTAGTGAGGATTTATATGCATAAAGAAAGTAAAAAAACCATTTTAGTAACAGGCTGTGCCGGTTTCATTGGTTCAAATTTCGTAACTTATATATTAGGGAAATATCAAGGATATAAAATAGTAAATCTTGACCTTTTAACGTATGCAGGTAATCTTGATAATCTAAAAGAGATAGAAGATGATGTACGTTATACATTTATAGAAGGTGACATCTGTGATAGAGAATTGGTAGAAGAGATTTTCGATACATGATATTAGGGGAGTGATACACTTTGCTGCAGAAAGTCATGTAGATAACTCCATTAAAAATCCAGGAGTATTTATAGAGACAAATGTAAATGGTACGTTTGTACTCATAGATGTTGCTTATAAAAAATGGATGGAAAAACCGTTTGTCTTTAAAGAAAAGGGTTATCGTTCTTGTCGTTTTCATCATATATCAACAGATGAGGTCTATGGGACTTTAGGAGATGAAGGTTTATTTACTGAAGAGACACCGTATGCACCTAACTCACCTTATTCTGCCAGTAAAGCTGGAAGTGATATGATTGTACGTAGTTATTTTCATACCTATGGGATGAATACAATTATTACAAATTGTTCTAATAACTATGGGCCTAAACAGCATGATGAAAAGTTTATACCCACTATTATTAGAAAGGCATTAGAGGGAGAAGATATTCCCATTTATGGTGATGGTAAAAACATACGTGACTGGCTCTATGTTCGTGATCACTGTACAGGGATAGATTTATCTTACCATCAGGGTAAAGTAGGTGAAGTTTACAACATAGGTGGGCGCAATGAAAGGAACAATAATAATATTGCAGATAAAATATGTGAAATATGTACATTAGTCCCTAGTAGTACTAGTTATAAAGAACAGATCAAATATGTTGAAGATCGTTCTGGACACGATAGACGTTATGCAATAGATGCCACGAAGATAGAAGAAACTCTTGGTTGGAAAGCACAGGAAAACTTTGAGAGTGGTATTTTAAAAACGATTGAATGGTATCTTGA
>CAVORT010000021.1:0-22213 GCA_963698695.1 Sulfurovaceae bacterium
AAAATACGTTATTTCCTCCTCTACCCATTGAGAGTTCACAGAATGAGGAGAACAAACCACGATGAGACGTTCAGAAACTTCTAGGGCATCGCGTAGAGTATCAGACAACACAGAAGCACTCGACAACTCTTCATCATCTCTAAAGACTGTACGTTTCAGATCTTTTGGTAAATGCGGATATTTCTCTCGCAATTTTTGTGGAATAGTATAGTTCTCTATGCCCTTTTGCAACCACTTCACAAACGCTTGATCTTTGTGAGAATAACTCATAAAGACTTTATATTTACACACATGATTCATCATAAACTATACTTCAACTGCATTAACCTAAAGCCTCACGCTTTTTCTTGCTTAAACTGTTGTAGATAAGTTCATAAGAATGGTCTATGAGCTCTTTGATGCGTCTCATTGATCCACATCCGTGTCTTCCAACATGACGGTATTCCAATGCTTTTTATTCATATGGTACCCTCGCTTGGACACCTTCATAGATGACTTCGAAGTTCTAAGGCATAAATGGGGTCACATTTGAGGTTGACACTTAAAGGATGGGTATCACTTGTAAGAGCAAATATCTTCTCAGCGATACGGTACACACGTACCACATCATCAAAAGGATAATCATACGTTGTACCCTGCTTACTAAGAAGATAGGCATCTAGTGCTTTAAAGTTCATTTTCAAATCTCCTTTGGGAGTCTATCGTTATCAAAACATTATTTACTTATGTTACACTAAATAAGATTTGAAACGAGGAAAGATCATTTTAAAGTATGTTTAAATTCAAAAATATGCTTTGTTTATAAAATGTTTAATAAACGTTTTATTACCGTTAATATCTAATGGGTAAAATGTAGAAGTAAGAAATAAATATTATAAGGAAATGAAAATGAACAGAAGAAACGTATTGAAAATAGCAGGTTTAACAGTAGCAACAGCTGCAGTAAGTGCACAGGCAAAAGAAGCACCTGTAGCTGAGTCAACAATGAATCGAATGGAAATGAAAGTAGCCGATCCTGCAAAACCAACAGATTATGAGCTTAAACATTTACCGCAAATTACCATCAAAGACAAAGATGCGAGTGGCTATACCATGGTTGAGATCACTGTAGGTCAAGGTGGTATCATCCACCCAAGTACACCTGATCACTGGATAGATTACATAGAACTTTATGCTGATGATAAATTAGTAGGAAAATCAACACTCGAAGCAGATATTTCAAGAGGGGCAGCATCTTTTGCAGTCAAACTTGATGGGGTAAAAACACTGACTTCCCACGCAGGTTGTAACCTTCATGGTATCTGGACAGATTCAATTAAAATCTAACACTTATCCACAAAACAAGACTTTTAAGAGGTCTTGTTTACTGAAAAAGCTTAGTAATCCCTCTCGATCCTCATCTTCAGGTAAAGCATCAAACTCTGCTTGTCTTTCTACAAACCATTGGTTCATAGTAACTGGATTTTGCATGATTTCTTTCATGTTATCTATTGCTTTTATATGTGCTTCATCATTTTGCTGCATCATTTCTATGCCATGTTGCATACTTAGTTCTGCCATTTGTCCAAATGTCTGAGCTTGAATCTTGATGTCGCATGCTCCTCCAAGTTGTTTACATGTCATTGTTTTCATTGTATTCCTTTATTTTTTATTTGAGCTCAGCATCACCTTTGGTAAACAAAGTGCAAACTGTAGCTTCTTACGTTCTAAAATGACCTTTAGCCAAGTCATTAATTTACCACTACAAAATAAGTGTCAGCGATCAACTCTACTTCACCATCCATATCTGCATGCGTATACATAGATGTATAGTATTCGTTTTTGACATCTGCATAGTCGTCTTCACTAAGCTCCATAAGCATACCTTTGTAGCTAGTGTTATTGAGTAAGTTCCACCATTCATCGACACTCATACCGTAGCGTATCTCTTTGGTGTACATCTTCATATCACTCACACGTGACATTGCGCAGAGACGCTCTATGTCTTTTTTTTGTTTAAGGTTTTCCCATTTGTCACTATGGTACTCTAAGGCAGACTTTGAACCATATTTTCTAAGCAATGGAATAAGTATTTCATCTGAAGGGCTAAAGGCTTCGACTGTAAAACTTGTAAAGATGACTATTCCTCTAGGTTTTAACATGGCATACAAACTTGCCAATACCTTTGGTGCATCAGGCAAGAAGAACAATGCATAAGAGCATGTGATGACGTTGTATTTTTTCTTTAATTCTAATTTGGTGATATCTTGCAGATGAAAGTCTATGTTGTCTAAATTTTTGACAGAAGCATTCTCTTTGGCTTTTGCTAACATTCCCTCAGAGATATCTATAGCATCACATACTGCATCATCCAAGCACGAAGCACACTCTAGCACCACATTACCTGTACCACAAGCAACATCTAGTACCGTTAGGTTAGGCTTATTACGCGTATGTTTTTTAATAAGTTCAACTACATGTCTAGCAGAAGTTTTAAAAAGTTCTATCTCATCATATTTGCTTGCCACTGTATCAAACGTTGTTTTAACATACTCTTGTTCATTTTCGCTCATCACTATCCTTTTGAAAGTTCCTGCTATCTTACCATAGAATGTTATAAACCTGTTATGACTCTTCGTTATTATCTCAAATATTTCACAGGGAGAAATCATGAAGAGCAAAAGACAACCAACGATAGCTAAAATCATACTCTTTTTACTCATAACTGCTAGCATCGTATATGCAACCAATGTACTCAGCTTTAGTAAACCATCCAAGTTACATAGCTATGCAACCATGAGTACCGGAAAACTGCAAATAGAAGTGGAGAAACACAGTCTCACTGGAGACTTGCCTTTTGAAATGGGTTTAGAACTGATGAACAGATGGTCGAACGATAGCCTATAAGGCTACCTATTCAAAGGTTTTTAAGCAGACTTGGCTACAAACCTCAGCCAAAAATACCCAAATAAACCAGCAAATAATGAAGCTGCCAAAATCCCTACTTTTGCTTGAAATACAAGTTCTGGACTATTGACAAATGCCAGATCAGCAACAAAGATGGACATAGTAAACCCAATTCCTCCTAGAAATGCCACACCAAAAATCTGGTTCATGGTACTTCCTTTTGGAAGAGATGCCAATTTTAATTTGATAGCCAACCATGCTACACCAAAGATACCTATCACTTTTCCAAGTATGAGACCTGCTATGATGCCTAATGACACAGGTTCCATAATGGTTGTACCAATAGAGCTAAAATCTATGGCTATCCCCGCATTTGCCAATGCAAAAAGAGGAATAACGATGAGTGCAACAGGTAGATGTAAATCATTTTCTAATCTAGCCGCAGGTGTGCCAATTTCATTAATGTTATCTTCTAATCTTTAAAAGTATGGCTTTTTGTCTCTCATTCATCCCATGTGATTTATCTATAGGATAACTGTCATATTCATCTAGTAGTATTTTGGCTTCTTGTCTAAAGCTAGCAGGTAATCGTCTAGGTTTAGATGGTATGGCTAACGCAGCAATGACCCCAGCGATGGTAGCATGTACACCAGACTCTAGCATAAAGAACCACATCAAAATTCCCACGATGAAGTAAGGTAAGATCATATGAATACCAAAACGGTTAAAAGCTACCATGATTAAAAATGCTCCACCTGCCAACATAAGAGGCATGGTATGTATCTGCTCGGTATAAAAAAGTGCTATGACCAAAACAGCACCAAGGTCATCTACAATGGCAAGTGCAACAAGGAAAGTGACCAGTGCTGGAGGTACACGTTTACCTAAAAGTACCAAAGCAGAAATCGCAAAAGCAATGTCTGTAGCCATAGGGATACCCCATCCGCCTGCACCCTCAGTTCCTGCGTTGATACTTAGATAAATCAAAGCAGGAATAGCCATACCGCCAATAGCAGCCAATATAGGTAAAATAGCCACTTTAATATTTGAAAGTTCCCCAACCATGACTTCCCGTTTAATCTCAAGTCCAATAATGAAGAAAAAGATAGCCATTAAGCCATCATTGATCCAATGATGAATGGTATGAGAAAGTTGCCACGTACCGACAGTTAAATCTATTTTTGTATGAAAAAAGTGTGCATAACTTTCTGTTAGAGTTGAATTTGCAAGTATTAAGGCAAGTATGGTCATCAGCATCAAGACCACACCAGTAGTCATTTGTGCATGTAAAAAATGTTCAAATGGCGTTGAGACTTTCTTAAAAGCTTTTTCCCACGGGGCATATAATTTCATCTATCTTCACTTATTTTAAATTTTGTAACATTATACAAAACTAGCATTAATCGGGATAGTATTCATGTTTAAATGACAGTATTTTAGCCCCTCGTGTTACTTCCTCTTTTTTGGATCGACAAATGTACCATCACATTATCTGATGGTACATTTGTTACTTTAAAAGATGTAAAAAGTCACCGCGGTTACTATAGCCTTCAAATTTATGCTCTATGTTTTCATCTTGACTACCAACGATATAAAGTATAGGGGTAAAACGTGTTTTCCCAAATTGCTCGGGGTAAGTGTCTTTGTCTAAATTAAGCGTAAGTGGTACGTACTTTGCTTTTATCTTCGCATCTATGTCTGTTTGAGATAAGATACGATTTTCAAGTTTTCTACACCAAGGACAGTAGGATGTTGTCATAAATAACATAATACTCTTACCCTCTTTTTTAGCTTTCTCCAGTGCTACCTTATACTCTGTCTCATAGCCCATGTCTGCTGCAAATGTCTCATGTGTTACAGACTTTTTCTCTTTTGAGAGCTTTTGGTTGTCTGATTGATACTGAAGTTTAAATTTCTCCAACATCTCTTCCACGGCATCTGCAAGTTGATCGTCAACGTCTTCTTCATCTTTGAAATCCGGAGCTAAAAGTTTGGTATCATCATACGTTACAGCAAAAACTGATTGCGTATTCCCCTCTCTTAGGACATACTCACCTAACTGAAGATCCACACTAAGTCCTATGGTATCTCCTAGAGAAATGTCATTGATCAAAAAAACTAAAACACGAGAGGGATGCCCTACCGTACTCACACCAATCTCTTTAGACATACTTTGCATCAGTGACTTGATATCCGCACTATACTTTTGTGTTTTAGTTGACATATTGACAACAATCGGGTCATAGTTATCTACCCCAGTGAGTACATAAAAACTCTGTGCAAATAGTGACAAGCTGCTAAGTAAGCTAAGTAATAATAATTTCATTTAATTCCTTTGATAAAGTACTCTAAAACGAGTATTTGATATTTTAGACTCTTCACTGTGTATTTCATGTGAAAGTTCCTCTAGTCCCTCTGCACTAAACAGTGCTACTTCTTCTTGTGTCAGTGGCCATGGTGGACCATCAAATGCTACACTTTTTTTATGTGCAACAAGTAGTAGTTTTCCTTTTTTAGCTACTGTGTCGGCTACTGACTTTATCATTTTTTCCCTAAACTCTACAGGCAAAGACTGTATGGTTAAAGCTTCAAATACAAAATCAAAATGTTTATGGTATGCTTCAGGCATGTCAAAAATGTCTTGCTTTTCAAACTTGATGTCTGAGTCTGGAAAACGTTCTGTTGCTAAATCCAATGCAGTTTGCGACACATCTATGGCTGTCACCTCATATCCTGCTAGTTCTAATGCAATAGCATCATCTCCCAGCCCACACCCTATGACCAAAGCCTTACCCTTATGTGTATTTTCCTCGTCTAAGTAGGTTTGAAGCAGTGGGTTAACTGCCTGTCTGGCCCAAGGGATATTTTCATGGCTATCTTGGTTTTTTTTATAAACATCGTCAAACCATGCAGAGGCTTGGTTGTGCGTTTGTGGCATTTGTGTTCCTTTACTATTATAAATGGTTCTAGAACATTGATTATAGTGTGAAGACGCTTATGATTTCTCATGACTAGCTATTGCTTTACTCTTATTTTATACCCTGTACTTACTTTTACTAATTTTCCTTCTTTGACTAGTTTACGTAGATTACGAGAAAAGGTTTCTGCTGTGATGCCCAGTATAGATGCTATCTCATACTGTTTCAAGTCTAAACTTAGTGTTGGGTTTTGTCTGTAAAAATGGAGTATTTTTTCTGTGGACGTTGATGCGATCTTAAAGTGTATGTTTTGCTGTAACAATTCTATTTTTTTCAGTAAAGACTGTATGATAGCATAAGAGATATTTGGGTCTGACATAAAGAGTTTTTCAAATGCGTGCAAGTCTATTTTTATCAGTTTTCCATCTGTTTCAAATCTTGCAGAAGAAGGTAATGGTGTATGTCGTAAGGTTGCAGCTTCTGCTAAAAGTTCATAGCGATTAAAGTAGCCTATGACTATTTCATTACCTTTACCATCATGTTTAAATATACTTACTACCCCTTCTATGAGTAGCATGAGAACATCACTTACCACACCTTCCATAAAAAGTGCTTCACCTTCTGCATACTCCGTCATATGAGAGATCTTCCCCAAGGCTTTAAGTTCTTGATCTTGCAAAGAAGCGAACATATTCACTTCTTTAAGTATGGTATTGATAGATTTATTTTGCATGATGTACTATACCATTAACTTTCTATCATGTCTTAGTAGATAAATAGAAGAAATATACAAAAATGGTGCGTTTTACTACTTCTTAGCTAGTTGCATAGAGTTCTTTTTCTCTAGCCATAAGAACATTTGCTAAAAAACCATACGCTTCTTCCCATGCTGTCATGACTTCATCCGTTGCCCCATCACCAAGTACTGTTTTGATGGCTTGAAGTAATGCATCTCCTACCATAGGGTAATGCTCTGGTTTTACCTTTGTCTTGACATGTACTGCTGCCATTTGCTCGATACCTTTACCAAGGTTCTCTAGCTTGTCTATATTGGCGGCATAGGCATACACTGCTGCTGCCAATTTTTTATGTTGATCGGGGGAAGCGTGCTCAAATAACGGTTGAGTCTCAGGGTATTTTGAAAATAAAACCTTGTACATCTCTGTGGTAATAGCCTCACCATGTTCTTTTAATACGGGGGCTGTTGCTTTGATAATTGCTTTGGTTGCGTTATTCATATTTTATATCCTATATTTTTTAGATAGTAAGAATATAACGAAGAAACTACTAAGTTTCATTGACAATTGTCAAGACGAGAACGAAATCAGTCTGATTTAAACAAATAAATGACTCTCAAGTTCCAACAACTTCTTTTTCGCAGGTAACCCACCTGCATACCCCGTTAAAGACCCATCTGAACCAATGATTCTGTGACAAGGTATCAGTATAGAAATAGCATTAGCCCCATTTGCAGTGGCTACAGCGCGTACGGCTTTTTCATGTCCTATATTTTTAGCAAGTTCAAGATAAGAAGCTTTTTTACCATAAGGTATCTCCATCAGCCCTTGCCATACAGACTTTTGAAACTCTGTGCCTATCATAAGTAAAGGAATATCAAATGTCTTGCGTGTGCCTTCAAAATACTCTTCAAGTTGCATTCTGGTTACATTTAATACTTCTGTATCTGATTGAATATATTCGGCATTGAGAGATTTTTGCAGTCTGTTATCGATGCTGTCTCTCATCTTTCTATATCGCCAGTCAGCCATACAAAGCCTACCTTTATATGAACCTAAAAGTATCTCACCCACAGGACTTTTGAAAGATTGAACATATATTGTATTCATTTTCTACTCCTTATTTTATAATAGTATCATATTCAAACCGAGCTTACCATTCACACTTTAAGTTAGCATTAGGCATAATTTATCTGCTAAACTATTTGAGAAAATAGGACAGAAAGCCACGGGTCTCACACAATATGCAATAGATAGCCGGGTTATACCTATTTTATATTTCAAAGGATTATAATGTCAAAAATAGTACTCAGCATTACGCTATCTTCACTTTTACTTTTCTCAGGTTGTACAGAAAAGAAAAAAGAAACAAATACCCTTGTCAAGCAAGAAACCAAACAAGATGTCGTGTCTTTAGAAGAGTCCAATATGACTCAAAACAATGACATCACACCTCAAGAACAAAAACCTTTCAAACCTACACTTGAGCTTAACGTAAGTCAAGAAGATGTAGTCATGGAAAGTTTAGAGGAACTTGAAGCTGAAGCTTTTAAGACTGTCCAACCACGTATCATAGAAGAGATGCAAAAAATCCCTGATTGTCTAGAAAGTGCAGAAAATAAAGAAGAAGCATTTGCCTGCAGTCAAACATTAAGAGAACTCAATAAAGAAATTTCTATTGCAATGGGTGACTTTTCAGATGAATCACCACAAGGCTATGAGGATGACTTTATCTGGGATGAAGAAACAAAGATCAATATGATCAAAGAAATAGAAGCAGGTACCCAAGCCATGCAAGAGGTGCAAACATGTATGGAGACATCAAAAACACCTGAAGCGCTTGAAAGATGTCTCCACCCTTAAGTTAAGAGATAGAAATCTTAATCTCTTTTAGTCTAAGTAAAGAAGCTAGGATAAGTGTTCCTCCTAGCATCTCTATGGCCTCTTCAGTCGCACGCATTAAATCAACCACATCATCATAATCAAGTGTTTCAAATATCTCCAGTAACCAAAAAAAATCACTATCCATACCTTCATAGAAGTCCATACCAACAGCGATAGCATATAAACCAAAACCCGCAAACAACATCAACAGACATTTTTTACAGACTATCTCAACAAAAGCTTTACTTGTTACATAGATTATAAACAATCCGAATAATGCAAATAACGGCATAAAAACTGCTTGCCAATAGTATGAAGTAAACTCTTTATCTAAACCTTCCTTCACCACAATTTGTCCTACATTGGAACCAATATTTTCATGTATTTTAAACATATCATCAAAACCCAGATAGAGAAAGAAAAGTGAGATCAGTAACCAAGAGTATTGTTTTTTATCTTTATATATTAAGAGGTACACAAGTGAAATTAAAATCATAATCATAAAAGAAAAAAATGTTGGTACATTTTTTTCTTGCGTAATGTTCATATAATCACGTATAAAATAATTATACTCAATATCAAACAAATAAGGTAGATAATAAATAATAAGAAAGCCCATACTGATGACTGAAAATATTGTTAATATTTTTTGACTTGTAATATGTATGTTAAATTGATATGACATCTTATATCCTCCAGAATTAATATGACCTAAATATACACAGAAACTTATTAGGTAATACTGAGGTAACTCTTTAAGGTTTTTAAATAAATATACATGATAAAATACAGTATAGCTAAACTATCTGCGAAGATAGGGCAGAAAGCTACGGGTCTTCTCTTAGAAGATAGCCGGGTTGCATAAGAAAGCAATCGACGGTTATCAATTAATCTATAATATACTTATAATTCATTGCCAATCGTCCAAATTTACACTTATGTATTAAGGGGAAACAATGAAAACAACACACAAAGTAAGTTCTTTGGTCAGTAGTGTAGTGATAGCATTTGCTATTACTATGTTCACACCATCGGCTTCACAGGCAACATGGGGGAGCTCTAGCGATAGTAGTTCTAATTCGAAAAAGTGTTATACGACAAAAAGCACTAAACACTATAAAAAATCAACTTCTAGCAGTAGTTCAAATAGTGACAGCAGTGCAAGTAGCGCATCAAGTAGTAGTGATAAGGGAGATACTGATTCATCAAATTGTAGCAAATATAAAGAATTAGCTGCAAAGTATCTTAAATCTTATTATAAATGTTACAACTACACTTATTATAAAAAGTATCTTTACTATACAAAAAAAGCAAAAGCATGTCAGCCTGCGGTTACTGTAGACTGTGACAAATATAAAGTATTGGCAGACAAATATCTTGCAGCATATAATAAATGTGGCTACTCATGCTACTATAAATACTACCAATACTATTTGAATCTTTACAATAAATGTCAAACCAATGTAGCACAAACAGGTAAAGTATGTGGTAAAGTATTTGAAGATACTAATGAAAATGGTGAATTTGATTCAAGTGATGCACGTTTAGGTAATGTAACTGTAAATATCACCGATTCAGAAGGTAAAATAACCACAGTAACTACAAATAATGATGGTTATTACTGTGCAAGTGATATTGCTACGGGAACAGCTAGTGTTGATATCGTTGATAGTTCTCTACCAGAGAACCCAACTCAAGTAGTAGGAACAGATCCAACAGAAGTTGAAGTTAAAGCCAATGCAAACAATTGGGAAGAGTACAATGGTTATACATTCCCTCAACCAACAGGTAATGTTTGTGGTGTAGTTTATGAAGATATAAATGCAAATGGTCAACAAGATGACAATGAAACAGGTGTAGCTGACATTGATGTTACTATCATTGATGCAAATGGTGTTTCTTATACAGTACCTACTGATGTAGATGGAAAATATTGTCAATCTGATATCCCAGAAGGTTCTGCTTCTATTACAGTAGATGAAGAAACACTTCCAGAGGGTGCTACACTAACCGCAGGTGAAAACCCTAATGATATCACTGTAGTTGCAGGTCAAGATAACAATGCAGGAACTGATGGTTACACATTACCAACACCAGTAGGTAATGCATGTGGTTATGTTTTAGTAGATGATCAAGGACAATCAGATGTAACTGTAAATCTTTTAGACTCAGAAGGTACTTCACATTCTGAGACTACCGATAATGATGGTAAATACTGTTTCCAAGACATTCCTCAAGGTGAGGCAACTGTAGATGTTGATGATACTACTCTACCTGATGGAGCAGAACTTACTTCAGGTGAAGACCCAAGTGATGTCACTGTTGTAGCGAATGAAGATAATGATGCAGGTACAGATGCATATACTTTACCGATACCAGTTGGCACTGTATGCGGTTCAGTACTTGTTGATGGTGAAGGTGAAGCAAATGTGACAGTGAACATTGAAGATGTTAATGGGGAAATACACACAACTACGACAGATGCCGATGGTCAATATTGTGTACCTGGAATCCCTGAAGGTGACAGTACAATTACTGTAGATGAGACAACACTACCAGCTGGCGTTACGCAAGTAGTTGGAGAGAATCCAAATACCATACCAGTGACAGCAAATGAAAATAATGATGCAGGTATCGATGGTTATGAAACACCTGTGTTGCCAGGAAGTACATGTGGTCTTGTAGTTATAGATAGCAATAAGAATGGTGGTTATGATACAACTGATAGGGGAATAGAAGGTGTTACCGTATCCATTACGGATGCAGAAGGTGAAGTCTATGTTCGTACTACCAATGCAAATGGACTTTGGTGTGTAGATGAACTTTCAGCAGGTAATGCCACAGCAGATGTAGATGAAAGCACACTACCCGATGGTGCAGAGCAAGTATTTGGCATGGATCCAAGTACAGTATACATTATTCCAGGTCTTTATCGTTCTAGTTTAGCAGACGGCTATGTATTACCAGAGGCTACTTGTCCAGCATGATTATGAAGAGCTTAAAATGACCATATTTACTACAGGTAGAAGTTCGTCTTCAGATAATTTGCAGACTACACTACCGATAGAAATACCAAATTCCCCCTTCTATATTACATTTAAAGATGTAATAACAAGTGATGTAAATAGTAATGAACAACCTTATGAACAATTTAAAATTGTTGCACTGAATAACAATGATTCAGTACTAGGTCAAACTGGATATACTACAGACATTAACAATGCAACACTTGAAGAAGAGTCTTCTGATCTTGGTTCAATATTTTTAGCATCAGATACAGACAGGTTAGTTTTAGTTCATAGAGTAGACCCAGTATATGGAGATATATATTCAGATGAAGGAAACTCTGTAACATTTAAAAGCTTATGCTATAAGATAGAGACAACAAATCCTTAGTGATTGACCCAAGAAAAAGGTCTTACCTTTTTCTTGGTAATATTTACATCTTTTATCAATTACTTCTTCCCAAAATAATTAATTTAAACACATTATAAATATAAATATCTTTCTGGAAATTTTAACAATCATTGGTATACATAAAAACAAGCAAGCCATTACTTTATGTACTTTTTTTTATTGAACTAGCGGGTTCTAGTTCTCTTCTGTTACTTTTTTCTCTTCCATTTCATTTACATCATTCTCATAAGACTCTGTGGAAATCTCTTCTTCTACCAATACTTCTTCTATTTCAGGTACAAGTGTTTCTTTAATCACTTTTTCTTCTTTTTTAAAAAGTTCAAATAAGTGAGTCAAAGTTTGATGCATATCTTCACGATCAACGATCATATCAATCAGTCCATGCTCGAGTAAGAACTCTGAACGCTGAAAACCCTCTGGTAGATCAACACCAACGGTTTGTTTAATGACTCTTTGACCTGCAAAACCTATGAGTGCTCCTGGTTCTGCCATGATAATGTCACCTAGCATTGCGAATGATGCCGAAACGCCACCCATCGTAGGGTCAGTTAAGATGGAGATAAAAGGAAGTCCTTTATGGTGTAGTCTGTTCAGTGCCGCTGAAGTTTTAGACATTTGAAGTAAGGAGTAGGTACTCTCTTGCATCCTTGCACCACCTGAAGCAGAGACAATGATAAATCCGCATTCTTTCTTTATGGCCCTGTTGATACCACGGACAATCTTCTCACCTTCTACACTCCCAAGACTTCCACCCATAAAAGAGAAGTCAAATACTGCTATTTCCACTGGCATACCGCCAATGGTACAGCTTCCACTCATTACTGAAGATGTTTTACCCGTTTGAGCCTTAGCTTCTTCCAAACGCTTTTTGTATGATTTTTTATCTGAAAATTTTAGTGGATCTACTGGTGCTAATGACAGATCATGCTCCACGAATGAACCTTCGTCTATGATCGAATCGATACGTTTTTCAGCTGAAATACGAAAGTGATGATTACACTTTGGACATACATTTTGTTTTGCTTCTACTTCTTTGTAATACATGAGTGAAGTACATTTTGGACATTTTATCCATTGATTTGGTGTTTCTTCTTTTGTCTCATCTCTTTTAAATAAACTTCCAAACATACTCTCTCCTAAATACTTTGTATTAGACTTTCAATCTTTAACGCTACATTTTTGTCTTTTGATACTATAACATAATCCTCTTCAACAATCACTTCAAGACCTTCACAAAGTGCAAGCCCTGCAGCAAAATCGTAAATACGAAACTCCCCCATATACAAAACATAGTTCACAGAACGTGCATATGCCAAAGAGAGGGCTATTGCTCCAGGTGATCTAAATTTTAACTTTTCTTGATCTAATGCAGCAATCAGAGTAGGATTGGCATAAGCTTTCTCAAAAAGTCCTATTTCTGCGTTTGGTGCGGGGTGTGGGGTATGAAAGGTTTTTGAAAAAAGTTTGCCTTGCTGTATGCCCTTAGCTATGGTTGTAAAGAAGATATCACTATTGGCAAGATTACATACTATTGCAGCATCTAAAATACCCTCTGTATTTACTTTTGCAACAGAAGTACCATAAAAAGGGAAAAGTGACAATGCATTGGCTGATCCATCTATGGGATCTATAATAATCTTATCTGTACTTTCTCCCAAAGACTCATTCATAATCACACCAGATTCTTCAGACTCTATCTGTCCATAAGCACTCAAATATTTTACAAAGACAGATTCAGCCATCAAATCAAGTTTAGAACTGACATCTCCGCCTGCACCTACCTCAGTCTTTTCAAACCAAGAAGGATCAAAACCATCTTTTATGGCATTGGCTATCTCTTCATTCGCTTTAATGCATGCCTGTATAAATGGTGTCATAGTTCTTTACTATTCGCCTTTTTTGTTCGCAATGATAGTTGGTTTGACACCGCGTGGTGCCACCATCCAAAACTTACGTATTTCCGTTCTAAACTTGTCTAAGATATGTATGGCTCTTTTTGAGCCTGTTTTTTCCACATAGTCTTTAAGCAATGCTTTAAGCTCAAACATTTCTGTATCCCAATCATCTGTATCGATGCGAAATGCTTCTACAAGTTCTGGATTGACTTTTTCATAGAATTTGCCTTCAGCATCATAGACAAATGCTTTACCACCTGTCATACCTGCACCAAAGTTTACTCCTGTATTACCAAGTATCACTGCTACACCACCTGTCATGTACTCACATGGATGATCTCCTGTCCCTTCTACAACTGTGGTTGCTCCAGAGTTACGTACAGCAAAACGCTCACCAACTTGACCGTGTACATACAATGTACCACCAGTAGCCCCATAGAGACAAGTGTTACCACCCAGTGCAAATTCATAACCTGCATTCTGTGAAGTAATAACAATTTGACCACCGTTCATACCCTTACCAATATAGTCGTTACCTGCACCTTCGATGTTAATATTGATACCCTTAGACATAAATGCACCCAGTGACTGACCAGCTGTTCCTTTCATGTTGAGTGTAATAGTTCCATCTGGAAGACCCGCATTACCATAAATAGCAGCTATCTCACCAGAAATGCGTGTTGCAAAACTTCTATTGAGGTTTGAAATCTTTTTATTTAAGACAATAGGTGTTGAAGGATCCTTAATCGTTGCCATTAACTCTTCTATCATCTCTTTTTCATACTCATTTTGATCATAAGGTTCATTAAATGGTACTTGACATGTGTTGACCCCATCAAGTTTATAGAGTAACTCTTCAAAGTTAAATTTCTTAGCAAAGTCATCATCTATCACTTCTAGTAAATGATTTTGACCAACAACCTCTTCCAGTGAGGTATATCCTAACTCTGCAAGAATTTCTCTTACTTCTTCTGCGATAAGCGTGAAGTAATTAATCACCTTTTGCACATTTCCTGTAAATTTCTTACGTAACTCTGGGTTTTGTGTGGCAACACCGACACCACAAGTGTTAAGATGACAGACTCTTAACATGACACACCCAACAAGCACCAAAGCACCCGTACCAAATGCATATTGCTCAGCGCCAAGAATAGCCGCTTTAACCACGTCTAGTCCTGTTTTAAGTCCACCATCAGTCTCAACGGTGACTTGTCCTCTAAGATTATTGGCTTTGAGTGCATTATGCGCTTCTATGAGCCCAAGTTCCCAAGGATTACCCGCAAACCGGATAGACCCAATAGGTGCAGCACCTGTACCGCCATCAGACCCTGAAATGATAATTTTATCTGCGTATGCTTTTGCTACCCCTGCGGCAACCGTTCCTACACCAGCAGTGGATACAAGCTTTACAGCTACTTTAGCATTTGGATTGATTTGCTTTAAGTCAAAGATCAATTGTGCCAAATCTTCAATAGAATAGATATCATGGTGTGGCGGTGGTGAGATAAGTGTCACACCTGGCTTAGTAAATCTAAGCTCTGCAATCAGTGGAGATACCTTACTACCTGGCAACTGCCCACCTTCACCAGGTTTTGCTCCTTGTGCCACTTTAATCTGAAGTTCTTTTGCTGAACGCAGATACTCAGGTGTCACACCAAAACGTCCCGATGCTACTTGTTTGATGGCAGAGTTTTTCTCTGTTCCATAACGCTCAGGGTTTTCTCCACCCTCACCTGAGTTTGATTTACCTCCAATGGTATTCATTGCCACTGCCAGTGTCTCATGAGCCTCTTGTGAGATAGATCCCATAGACATTGCTGCGGTTGAGAAACGTTTAAAGATTTCACTTAGCGGTTCTACGTCATCTATGCTGATGGATTTTCTACTACTTTTAAGATTATAAAAGTCACGGATAAATTTTTTATCTCTTTCGTTGACAAGTTTTTGCACTTGGGCATAATCTTCTTTACTTCCAGTCTCTGCACATTTTTGGATAGCCGAAATGGTAGGACGGGAAAAGTCATGGAACTCTTCACCTTTTTTATATTTGTAGTACCCACCTTTATAAAGTGCGTTCTTCTGCCCCTCAAAATCTTTCGTAAAGGCACGTTGGTGGTTAGCTGTAAGACGTGCATCTATATCTTCATAATTAAGACCAGATAAAAGTCCTCTTGAAGCAGGGAAACAATCAGATACAATCTCTTGACTCAACCCAATTACATCAAATAAACTTGAATTTCTGTAAGAAGAAAGCGTTGAAATACCCATTTTAGACATAATTTTCATTAGCCCTGCACCCATAGCTCTTCTAAATCTCTTCAATGTTGCCGGCATAGCTTCATTGCCTTCTTCAAGTTCTGCTACTGTGTAGTAAAGTAAATAAGGGAAGATCGCTGCTGCACCAAAAGCCATCATACATGCTGCAGAATGCGGGTCAAATACTTCACCTGTGACCACGACCATACTTGTCAAATGTCTCAGTTTCACTTTTAAAAGTGCTTGACTCAAACGCCCTACAACCATAAGCATAGGAATAGCTTTAGTATTGACATCAAGATTTCTGTCATCTAAAATAATTGTTCTTACACCATTGTCTCTTACATCTGTGATAATCGTTTGTACAAGTACTTCTAAAGAGCTTTTGATGTCTGTTACATAAATGGTGTCATATTTTCCTGTTTTGTACGCAGGATCATATTTTTTACTTGTTTCATCTCCAAACTCCTGGAGAATACAAAACTTTTCTGCGGACATAATAGGCAATACTGTTTTAAGTCTTTTTGCATGCTCAGGACCATCAGACAGTATGTTTCTTACTTCTCCAAACCCTGTATTGAGACTCATGACAGTCTTTTCACGTATAGGGTCTATCGGTGGGTTTGTCACTTGTGCAAATTTTTGTTTGAAGAAATCTGTAAAATTACGTTGTTCATTTGAAAATGCAGCAATAGGCGTGTCATCACCCATAGAACCGGTAGTCTCTTTACCTTCTGCGATCATCGGTTTGATGATCTCTCTCAATACTTCAAGTGTGTAATTGAAGTAGCGCTGTCTTTCTTCCATGCTGCCATATTCAATAGATGATTTTGGCACCTTTACAGTCGGGACATGTTCTTGAAGATAAGACATATTGGTACATAACCATTTATCATAAGGGTTAGCCGCTTTCAGATAATCATTAATATCATTATTTTTAAGCACCGTACCATTTTTAAGATCGATCCCCATCATTTCACCAGACTGCAGTCTTCCTCTTTCAACAATCTCTTCTTCAGGTATCTGCAAAACGCCATACTCTGAAGAGATAAGCAGTCTGTTGTCTTTGGTTCTAATGTACTTTGAAGGTCGGAGTCCATTTCTGTCTATCACACAGCCGATATAACGACCGTCAGTCATACTCACTGCCGCAGGTCCGTCCCATGGTTCAAAACAAGTACTTGCATACTCATAAAAAGCTCTAAGGTCAGAGTCCATGTGTGGTGCATTGTGCCAAGGCGCAGGTATAAGTGAGCGTGCTGCCTTAAAGAAATCGACGCCATTCACACGTAAAAACTCCATGAAGTTATCTAGACTTGCCGAGTCGGACATGCCATTTTGTATCACATTTGTAAGTCTTTGCATCTCATCATCTGTAAATACATCTGATTTTGCTGTGGCCATCTTAGCGACTACGTTAAAACGGTTAGCCGTGACAGAGTTGATCTCACCATTGTGCGCGATCATTCTAAATGGCTGTGCAAGTTTCCATTGTAGGAAGTGTGTTGGTTGAAAAACGCTGGTGGAAAAGACAAAAAGATATTTCAAATTCTGGGCTTGCAAGATCTTTATAGAACTCTTTAATGTGTGTAGGCATTACCAACCCTTTATACGACACCACAGAAGTTGAAAATGAAGGAATGTAAAAATGCTCATCTTCCATCAATTGAGCTTCTATCTCTTTACGTGAGAGATAAACAAGTGCTTCAAAACGGTTGGCTGCTACGGCTGACTTTGGAGATACAAATACTTGCTTCATCGTAGGTAATGATGCCAATGCCTGTACACCAAGTGCATTTGTATCTACTGGTACAGTACGTGTATACAGTACATTAAGGTCATTGTTCTCACATACTGCATTTATGACATCAAAATCTGTTTCATTATTTGAAAAAACCATCGCTACTGCGTAGGTTTCAGGTAAATTAATACCATGAGAAGCTGCTTCTTTGTTGAAAAATGATTTAGGAAGAGAAAGTAAAAGACCTGAACCATCTCCTGTCTTGCCATCTGCTGCTATGGCTCCTCTGTGCATCATACGTGACAGTGAAGTAATCGCATCTTCCAAATTTTTATGTGAAGGTGTATTGTCGATGGAAGCTAAAAGTCCAAATCCACAATTATCCTTGAATGAAGTAAATAAATCTCTCATATTTCAACCTTAAATTAATATATCAATAATACGTTATATGGCGTATCTAAATGCAGTGATTTTACTTAAATACATCGTTAAAACATGTTTAAGTATACCTTTAGTTCTATAGTCCTGCCTTGATGTTTCTGTATAATTTAACATCAGTTTGCAGTATAATTAAGAAAAATTGATTGGAGTGCATTATAAAAGGTTTTATTCTTAGCGTCCGAAAAGCCAAAAATGAAGACTCCATAGCCCTTATATTAACCCAGACCGAAGTCAGGACCTATTATCGTTTTTTTGGGGCACGCCACTCCATACTTCAACTAGGGAACCTAGTAGACTTTGAAGTTGAAGGAGAAGGAAGTAGCTTTTTGCCTCGCCTTCGTTCTCTTTCTCACATGGGTTTTCCATGGCTCTTTGACACAAACAAACTCCTTATGTGGCATAACTTCATCAAAAAGTTTGAACCTCATCTCAAAGATGCTGAAGAACTTGACTCTTTTTACTTTGACCTACTCTTAAGCGCAGCAAAAAAATGGGATAAACAAAACCCTAAACGTATCGTCTGTGAGAGTTACATTACGTTACTGACCTATGAAGGTAGACTTTACCCGGAGGAGCATTGCTTCATCTGCGAGCAGCGTATAGAAGATGACATTGCTCTTATGCAAGCCTTTAGACCTGCACATCCCGCTTGCATCTACAGTCCGTCCCTTCCTACTAAAAAAATACTAGATTTTTTTGAGAGTAAAAAAACCGTATTTTTAGAGGACTATGAAGTGGATTATTTATATGATGTGGTGATGAAAGGGCTTTAAGCCCAGTAGTCTGCTTTTGATTTATGTACTTTCGCATACACATCCAGCAAGGATTGATGCTTTTTAAACCCATCAAGACTTAAACCTGGAGAGTGTAAACCATAAAACTTTACTTTTTTTTCTATGATGTCAGTACATAAAGAAACAGATTCACTAGAGTACATATGTGCCAAGCTTGTTTTATATGCATCTAAAACTTTTTCTCCCAGTTTTATCTCCAGCAATGCATCTAGACATCTGTAGAGATTAGCACGGCTCTCTTCTAAGACTGCCATATGTTTACACCATATCACCCATGTTTGTGCATCTTCATACTCACCCAGTGCTAAGTAAAGCATGGCTTTGAGTTCCCCTACTTGTAGACTCGCCCATGGGGTACCTGCATCGGGTACCACACCTATGAACTCTGCCACTTTTAGCATATCACTATGTTCACCCTCTTCCAAGTTCTCTAACACGGCTTGCATCTCTTCATCGTTTAAATTCTGAAGCGATAAGAGTGCTTCACGAAAGTATGCACCTTCATTGTTATTGTCCCAAAGTAGATCTTCAACAGGATAGATATCTGACATCCCAGGAATGAGTATGCGACAGGCGTACACACCTAAATGACCATAGTCTGCAATGTATATCTCAAAGCCTTGCTCGTGTGCTATGCTTGTCATATGAACTAACTCACTCTGTGTATCTGCATCATGATCCCAATCTACAAAATCATAGTCACTCTCTTCTTTAAAGAACTCATATGAGATGAGTCCTGTGGAGTTGATGAAGTGTGCCTCAAGATTATGTGGATCTGCAACTTCTTCTAGGTTAAATGAAGGGGCATGAAAGTCATCTAGCATGTCTAATGAACGTCCCTGTAGTAACTCTGTCACTGTACGTTCTAACGCCACTTCAAAACAAGGATGTCCCCCAAATGAAGCTAGAACTGACCCGTCTTTAGGGTTAATGAGTGTCACAGAGATAACCGGGTAGACACCACCCAGTGAAGCATCACAGACTCTTAGATGATAGCCTTCCTCTTCGAGTTTTTTGATAGAGGTTTGAATGTGCGGGTATCTTTCAATGACATGTTGTGGAATGAGGGGGAGTGCGATACCCTCTGCAATGATCTTGTTTTTAGCATAACGTTCGTAGATTTCACATAAAGCTTGCACACGTGCTTCACTTTTAGTATTACCTGCTGCCATACCGTTACTCACATAGATGTTACCTATGATATTCACCGGAAAATAGACATCAACACTATCACTTTGACGCGTAAATGGCAAAGTACAGATTCCTCTTTCGCTCACCCCTGCATTGGTATCAAATAGCTGGTTGGGGTGAAGTTCACGCTCTGGGTCATAGTAGTCCCACAAAGCCTCATCTAACACACCTTCGGGCATAGTCTCATCCTCTTCATCAAACGTAAACCATTTCTCATTGGGATAATGTACAAAGGCATCTGTTGCAAAATTCTCGCCCAAATAGTAGTCTGCAAAAAAGTAATTACAACTCAAACGCTCAAAGTATTCTCCTAAAGCAGAAGCTAAACAGGCTTTTTCACTTGCACCCTTGCCATTGGTAAACATGAGGTTACAACTTTTGTCTCTTATGTGTTGGGAATAAACATAAGGCACTGGGTTTAAGACCGAGACTTCATCTATCTCCACACCCACATTTTTAAACTTTAAATACATACTTTCTATGGTCTCTTCAAGACTACAGTCTTTACCTTTTATGAATGTTGTTTCTGTCATGGAGTGATACCTTTAAATCTGTTTTAAGGCTATCATTGTAGCATTAAAACTCAAAAGGATATTCAATGTACAAATTATTGACCACACTCTTACTTACATTTACACTCAACGCAGGAGAACCTATGCAAAAACATTTTTACGATTTTAGTGCCCCATCCATTACAGGAGATGAAGTCTCTATGTCCACCTACAAAGACAAAGTTGTCCTAGTAGTCAATGTCGCCAGTGAATGTGGATACACACCTCAATATGAGGGCTTGAAAAACTCTATCAAGCGTTACCACAAAGAAGGCTTAGAAATATTGGGCTTTCCATGTAACCAATTTGGAGGACAGGAGCCAGGGGCAGAAAAAGAGATAGCAAACTTTTGTAAAGTAAACTTTGGCGTCACCTTTCCACTCTTCTCAAAGATAGATGTCAATGGTGACAACACACACCCTCTCTACGTCTTTCTCAAAGAAAAAGCCAGTGGTGTACTGGGTACGGAGAGTATCAAATGGAACTTTACCAAGTTCCTTATAGACAAAAAAGGAAATGTCATCAAGCGTTACGGATCATCCACTAAACCCGCAAAGATAGCCGGAGATATTGAGCAGTTATTGAAGTAGACACTTCATTCATCTCTTACGGGTTTGAGCTTATTGACCACGGCATAAAGTGCCGGTAGGTAGACAAGATTCAGTACCGTCCCCCACAATAATCCAAACCCTATAGAAATAGCGATAGGTTGAAGAATTACTGCTTGTCCTGTAGCGTAGAAAATGAGCGTAAACAGCCCAAGGAATGTCGTGATCGAAGTGATCAAAATAGGACGCAGTCTCAGTTTCGCTCTTTCATAAAATTTATCTATATTACTGGTTCCATGTAAAAAGTCCAACATAATGATCCCGTCATTGATCACAACTCCCGCAAGTCCAAGCATCCCTATAACTGAAGGCATCGAGAGGTTGATTCCCAATAACATATGTCCCAATAATGCTCCCAACAAACTGAAAGGAATTACTGACATCACCATCAACGCATAGCGAATTTTCGGAAAGATAAAAAGCAGTGTGATCAAGATCAGGAATACGGCTATGATCAGTGAACGTATCATGTCATTTTTAAATTGTTCATTTTTCTCATTCTCCCCTAAAAGACTGATCTCAATCCCCTCATTTCTGACCTCATCTAGCAAAGGTTTGATCTCACCCAGTACATCTACTGCTGTTGTTTTTTTCTTATCTATGTTTGCAAATACAGACTTCACTGTATTGCCGTCCTTTTTTCAATCTTCTCATACGCTCTTACTTTTTCAATCTCTACAATGTCAGTCAGTTTCACCACGCTTCCAGAAGGGGTAGGAATCATAAATTCCATTAAAGTCTTTTCTGAGTCTTTATTGATCGCTTTGGTTCTTATCTCCATGACACCATTGTCACTAAATGTCATTGCTTTTCGACTGTCTAGAAAATATCCCGAAAGTGTCTGCGCAATCCCCACTTCACTCAAGCCCAGTTGTTCACCATACGCGTTGATAC
>CAVORT010000022.1:0-4171 GCA_963698695.1 Sulfurovaceae bacterium
ACTTATCAAATATACATCCAAAACATAGCATTTGGTCATTTTGTATGCTACAAAAACATATCATAATTTATGCAATAAACAACATAAGAATTATACGCTTACATTTAATGCAAGAGTAAACGAGACTCATATTTATTTAGTAGAGGATTACTCCTCTTTATCATCTTTTATTTTTTGTGGCTGCTTCACATTTTTTTCTCTTTTATTAGGGAAAAATGACTTGACATTATCTATGAGTGTACACCATGTGCTACTATTGTCTTCTTCACACCCATAACCCTCATACAGTGATTTATCCTCATGTTTCTTTTGTTTAGAAGGAAAAAATGACTTGATATTGTCTGTCAATACACTACCATGTTCCACTTCTATTACGTTCTGCTTTTAAAGCTTCTGCATTATCCATTAAGACTGGGATGAAAAACAATGAAACTAATGTAGCGGCTATACTTCCAAAGATAAGTGCAACACCCAATCCGCCAAATATAGGGTCTGTAGCCAATAATAAACTTCCTAGTATAATCGCTATAGCAGTAAGCATGATTGGTTTTGCACGTGTTGCTGTTGCAACTGCTATGGCTCTTTTCTTTTCCATTCCTTCACTTGACATTAAAGACTTTGAAAAGTCTATAAGTAGCAGTGAACTTCTCGCACTGATACCCATAAGTGATATAAATCCTATCAGTGATGTTGCAGTAAGAAAGAAATGTGTATCATTTGCAAAAAGTTGTATTTTATCCGTGATCCAGTGTCCTACAATGACCCCTATGATAGAAAGAAAACTACCCACTAGCACAATGCCACTCAAAGCAAAAGATTTATAGTATATCACCATCAGTAAAAACATCAGGACCAATGCAGCTATAAACGCACCGCCAAGGTCACGGAAAGTATCTAATGATACTTTCATCTCACCATCCCAACGTATGAGTACTTCAGCCCCATTTTGCTTATCGACAGCATGAAGATCGAACATGTAAGTGTTAATCCCCGGTACTTTGCTCATAGTATATTCTTCTTTAAGTAATTCAAGCATCTTTTCCCTTGCTTCAAGTAAAGGATAGACCTGGCTGACCATGTCACATTCTGCAGTAACGATAACCATATTTTTAAGATTTTTTCTAAAAATATTTGGACTTGATTTCACACTTTTTATTTCAACGACTTCAATGATAGGTACCATCATCCCTCTATTGTTCATAAGTTCCAATGATATGAGCTTATTTAATAAGGAGTTTTTTGTATCAAATTCTACTAGACGAGTTTGATCATCAAGTCTTAAAAAAACTGGAATTTGATCTTGCTGATTTTTGGTATTTTTTTCAGCTATGGGCATTCCTTTGAAAGCAAGGTATATAATCTGATTGACTTGCTCAACATTGAGTCCACTCAATATGATCTTTTCCTTATTCGGTACAAGATCATATTTGGTATAAATATCATCCTGCATCACATCTACATCAACCAACCCCTCAGTATCTTCTAAAATCTTTGCAACTTTTGCTGACATTTTCCGTAGTGCACTGTCATTTAAACTATACAACTCGACAACAATAGTCGCTAAAGTAGGAGGGCCTGCGGGCATCTCAATAAACTTTATGGTAGTATTGGGGACTATATTTCCACACTCTTTTTGTACCAATGGACGTAATCGATGTACCATCATATAAGTGGGTTCATCTCTGTCATGCTTATTTGTAAAGTTAAGCACTATCTCTGCTTGACTTTTGAGTCTTTTAAGCGCACTCCCTTTTACTAAACCTGCATAATCAAGTGGTGCACCCTGCCCCAGATATACTTCCATATCTGTGATCTCTCTTTCTTTTTTCAGATAATTTACAATACATGTCGTCACAGATTCTGTTTCTTTGATAGACGCATTGGTTGCTGTATCAACATAGATAGTCATAGTGTTTGCGCTTTTACCGGGTAACATACGTGCTAAAACCATTTTGGTTGGTATCATCATCACCGCAGCAGCCATAGCAAAAAGAACGATGAGTGTTACAATCCATTTATTACGCTTACTGTTAATGATTTTATAGACGATTTTTTCCATTAATTCTCTTCTTGAACAGGTTTGTTTTCATGGCTTTTAAATTTAATAAACTTACGAGCTAAATAGGGGGCAAATACATACGCCACAAAAAGAGAAATAGCAAGGGCTACAGGTACATTGAGAGGAATAGGTTTCATAAATTGTCCCATCATACCTCCCACAAATCCCATAGGTATCATCGTAAGCATAATAGCGATAGTTGCTATGTTCGTTGAAGGACCAATTTCATCTGTTGCCTGTATGATAATCTCGTCAAATTCAAGTGTTTCTGATTCTTTAAGATGCAATCTTCTGTGTATATTTTCGATCACAATGATAGCATCATCCACGATCAGTCCCAAACTTAAGAGAAATGCAAACAGTGTAATACGATTGATCGTCTGATCTGTCATCAATGCGATGAAAAGAGTAGCCGCAAGTATCATAGGTACAGCAATGGTCACAACAAGTGACTCCCTCCATCCAAGAAATGGTACCAAGATCAATGCAATAATCAGTATCGTGATCATCAAATGGTGTACAAGTTCATTGACTGCTTCATTCGCCCGTGTACCATAATTACGTGTCACTATAAATCCAACACCATGTTTTAATAACTCTGCTTTTGATTTCTGGATCTCATCAATGGCTCTTTGGGCTATGGTAACAGCATTCGTACCCTTCAGTTTAGAAATGGTCATCGTAATCTGGTCTCCTGCATCACGAAAAAGATTTGGTCCAGGTTCTTTTTTATCATTACCTGATGTATCTTCTTGACCTGCCAACCCTTTCCTATAAGTTATGGAAGCTAAATTATAATTTTGAACATCGTAATTATATTCTACTGTGGCAATATCTCTCACATAAATAGGTGATCCCCCGTATTGAGCAATAATAAGTTCATTAAGATCTTCTACATCATCCAAAGCATTCTGTACACCAAATACAATCAGCTTACCTTCTGCGGTCTCTGTATCTATCTCTGGGGCATTTGTAGAAATGGATTTAACAGCTTGTGCTACCTGTCCTAGTGAAATATTATAAGCAGAGAGCTTATGTAAGTCAATCAATATATTAAACTGTGGTTTTTTAACACCTTTTAGTGTGCTTTTTGCCACATTATCCAGTGCATTGATATTTTGTTGAAGTTCTCGTATCAGCTTAGAAAGTCTGATGGTATCCATATCCGCATTTCCTGCTTTATAAAATGCTACCGTCAGTATAGGTATATCAATATCAATATCAAGTAGGTTTCACCAGTGGAGGTAGCGTTCCCTTCGGAAGTTGATCCATATTTTGCATGACTTTGTCATAAAGTTTAAGATTGGAAGATTCTCTATTTTCTCCTATAAAATACTGTACATTTACCATCCCGACATTATTCATAGCCGCACCATAAATATGCTCTACCCCTTTGATTTCACGGATACGTCTTTCTAAAGGTTTAATGATAACATTTGTGATTTCACTGGGACTAGCACCGGGGATGGCAACAATGATAGAGCCACCACTTACCTCGATTTGGGGATCTTCTTCTCTTGGCATAATTTGTAATGAAAGAAGACCCAAAAGCAATATGGAAACAGCTAACACAGGTGTAAGCGGATTACTTAAAAACCCTTTAGCCAGATGTCCTGCAATATTTTTTATTTTATATACTTCCATAATGTCTAGTATATCAGTAATATACATAAACATAACTATTATTTATTAAATAAGATAAATAATTATTTGCACTAGTCAATATTATCTTAAATATCTCTTTTATTTTTATGAAATATATGCATCCCAGAGTGCCGTCTAAGAAAATACAAAAATTCACACAATTAGCCAAGTTTTTTCATTCCTTCTATCTCTCTTCTGAATACTTGACTTCATTTTTCAAGGAATAGACTTCATGCTTTAGTTTCATGTCATTGTTCTCATCAATGGAAATAATATCCTTTTTAACTGCTGATTCAGTATGTTGTCATGTAAGATATAGATAGTTTCTTTGCCAGCTACATCGATGGACTTCACTCTTCAATGTAGCTGACTTTACCATCTTCATAACATTAAAAGACACGAAACTTATGTTTTACCGCATATGCCTTTCATGGTTACTTTTTGCATGACACTCCTTTAGTGTTGACA
>CAVORT010000023.1:0-4637 GCA_963698695.1 Sulfurovaceae bacterium
TGAATAACATATATTATCTATATTAATTTCATGTAATTCCTTTATTCTTATAGTCCACTCTATGCCTTTGACCCCTATGCTTTACTATGCTTTTATCTATATGCTTTTATCTACATAATGTATCTAAGGCATCTTCTAATAATTCTTTTTTATTAGAATTCATTGTAATACTATATATTCCTTTCATAATATCATAAGAGAAATAATCTTCTGTACTATATTTTACTTTACAATCTTTTATAGATTACATCATATTTTCCAAACACTTTTTCCTTAATTGAGATATGACTCTCATTATTTTTAGCAATACAAACAAATAAATTATCTCCAAATATACTCTCAAATATCATACTTAGCATATAATCTTTCTCTTTAAATCTATATTTTTTATGACAACCCGCATTAAAATAACAAAGATAATTATCACGTTGCAGGAGTACATCGTTTTATGACCATATAAAAATAATTAGGTCGTTTCTTTCTTATAACAAGTTCATCAATCAATATTTTTTTGGGTGAAAATAAACCTACATGATGTAAAAATGTTATAAAACTTATTACAATTAATATCGCTATAATTATTCTTTTCATTTTCTTCACTTTCGCTCATCATAACGACTAACTGAAATTTAAAATATAGGGGTCAGTTACCACCTTAAAAAACCCTAAAGAACATAACAATAGTACCAGTTTTTACTAAAATATTTTAAGTGTCTATTCTGATTGTATCCCTGTACTTATTTTATAAAGTTCTTTATCGTAAGTTTTCCCACTTTTATACAAAGAATGAGCCACAACAATAAGCTTTCTTATAACAGCAGTTTGTGCCTGTGTCGTATGTTTGCCATTGGCTTTGAGTCTTTCATAAAACGCTTTCATCTTGGCATTATGTTTGGTTGATGCCATGGCAGCCATAAAAAGTGTACCTCGGTAAAGTCTGTTACCTGCTTTAGATATACGTGTTTGCCCTTTAATTGAAGTTCCTGATTCTCTCATCACTGGATCAAGTCCTGCAAGGGAGACTATTTGTCTTTGGTTGGCATGCGGATACTTAATAAACAGATGTAACAATACAATACCTCCTATTTTACCAATACCATTTATGGAAGTAATAACATCATATTTGAACTTTAGTATTTTACTTTTTTCTATCATAGCGTAGACCTGTTCTATCAGTTTATCTTCACTTTGTTTGAGAGATTTAATCTCTGCTTTAATCGTGCGACTGAGTGCTTTGCTCCCTTCTTTTACACTGAGTGACTCTAGGTGGTTTGAAAGTTGTGTGCGTTGTTTTACTTTGAGTTTATAGTAAACCATAAGCTCTTTCATCTCTTCAACTAAAGGGTCAATGGTTGGTATGTTTATCTCTTTCTCTTTTGCTATCATGATAGCTTCTGAGAGTACCCTTGCATCAATCTTATCACTTTTGTTCCTTTGTGCAATAGCTTTGGCAAAGTTTCTAGCTTGTTTGGGGTTTATCATAAAAACCTTGATGCCTTTATCTGCACAGAAACGATAGAGAGATACAGAATAACTTCCTGTAGATTCAAAGACAAATGTAAGTTTTTCACTCTCTTTTTTATACAATTTTTTGAGTTTAGAATAGAGTGATTTGAATGCTTTAATACTGTTCTCTATTTCCAAGTCTAATTTTCCTAATGGTACATGCACATTCACACTTGACTTTGAAATATCCAATCCAATAGAATACATATTGAGAGCCTTTCAAGTAATTTAGAGAGCTCGTTGACCACGCGGCGCACCCTGTGTGATTTTTCATCAGCCACACATAACTTGACCTCGTGAAATCCAATCTAGCAACTGCCATTTTGTTACCACTCAAGCTTATAGTGCAACTATTTAACTGACCCTCAAGCTAGTTATTAAATATCATAACCGCTTCGGTGACATCCGATGTATTACACCCAACAAACTCCCATTTGTATGGTAGCTAAAATGCTACATTTTATTATACGAGGTGACAATTACAACTCATTTCCTACTCCTCTTGATCACAGCAAATACAGCTTGCTGTGTTATCTCCAATACCTTAGCAATCATCTCTAGAGAGTAACCCTCTTTATATGCCTGTACTATTATACTGTTTCTCACTTTTAACTCTTTTACATTTATGCATGTTCCACCTCCTATGTTCCAATTCTCCACCGTATTCACCGCATCTCTCCTTGTTCCATCCTCTCCTGAGGTGGAACACTTACCAGTTATTTTATTTTTGTGAGTTGTTTTCCGTTTGGGGTTGATGAGCGTTACATCTAGGGAGAGATGGAACTAACCTTTGTAACCTTTGAACCTTTGGGTCCCGTTTTATTCATACAAATGATTATCAAAAATTTCAGAATCAGGAACTTTTACAACTAATTTTTTATCATTAAAAATCAATCTAATATTATCATTTCCATTAAAATAATAATAACCCACATTCTTAAGATTTATATCTTTCGTTTTTATTTCAAATGTAATGTCAAAGGATGTATCTGCACCAATATATGCAACTCTTTTTTCTATTGCTTTTTGCTGAATACTATTTACTTTTATTTCACCTCCCCTATATCTAATAATTAAATTAGTAAGCGCCGAAGAGGTATTATTTTCGATAAAAACATTCATTGAAAACCTTTCTGATTCAGCTTCAGAACAACCGACCAAAATCAATAAGCTTGCAATAATTACTCTTAACATAGTGGTTTTTCCATCAGATATCCATTTTGCAATGCACCAGTGCAAGCACCAACACACGAATTGTTAGACAGCCAACTTAAATCAGCTCCAATACCATTATTGTATAAATCCATAATAATTTCCGAACTACTAAATTTAGGGGTCAAAATTTAGGGGTCAGGTAACAACTACAACTCATTTCCTACTCCTCTTGATCACAGCAAATACAGCTTGCTGTGTTATCTTTAATACCTTGGCAATCATCTACTGAGAGTACCCTTCTTTATATGCCTGTACTATTATACTGTTTCTCACTTTTAACTCTTTTACATTTATGCATGTTCCACCTCCTATGTTCCAATTCTCCAGCGTATTCACCGAATCTCTCCTTGTTCCATCCTCTCCTGAGGTGGAACACTTACCAGTTATTTTATTTTTCCTCGTTCCCACGTTGTACGTGGGAATGCATACTACAATTGGAAATTAGATGACAATATGACATGTTTTTGCACTCCAAGATTTTTATAGACTATAATACAAAGAAAAAAGATAAAACAATGGGAAGAAGCAGATACAAGATTTACGAACCAACACATCCTCACTTCATCACATGTACAGTACTTAATTGGATACCACTCTTTACACGAAAAGAAAGTGTAGAGTATGGAATGACCCCAAAAAACTAGACAAAAACTAATTCAGTAATTCGATAACAAAAGTGAGTAAAATCATTACATAGAATTATAGGATTGAAAATGGCAAGACGAACATATACGGAAGAGTTTAGAATAGAGGCAGTTAAACAGGTCACAGAGAATGGATATGAGGTAGCAGATACAGCCCATAGATTAGGTGTGCATCCAGATTCATTGAGATCTTGGATAAAAAGATTAGAATCCCCAGAAGCAATTGAGAAGAATAAAGCTGCAGAGTCCTCAAGCGCAGAGATAAAGAAATTACAGAAAGAACTAAAACGCGTCAAAGAAGAGCGTGATATATTAAAAAAGGCCGCGGTGTACTTTGCAAGCCACACAAATTAAAATACACTTTTATTAAAGAGTATAGTCATATTTACACAGTAGGAAGAATGTGCAAAGTAATGAAAGTACACCGAAGCGGATATTATCAGTGGCTAAATCAACCCATTTCCGATAGAGAGTTTGAAAATAAGAAGATACTAATCTATATAAAAGAGGCTTTCAAAGAGTCCAATGGTATATATGGTTCAAGAAATATTCATAAAGATCTAGGAGAGCTTGGCATACATGTCAATAAAAAACGTGTAGCAAGACTAATGAGTGAAGCAAAACTTTATGGTGTAGGCACCTATAGACGTAAACCCTACAGTAAATCTGGAGCAGTACATAAAGCTCATCCCAACTATTTGAAACAATGTTTCATTGCAGACAAACCAAATGATACCTGGGTCAGTGACATCACTTACATTAGAACTAAAGAAGGATGGCTTTATCTAGCTACTGTGTTAGATCTGTATAGTAGAAAAATAATAGGTTGGGCTACAGGGCATAGGCAGACTACACCTTTAATCATTAAAGCCCTTAAAATGGCTACTGTAAGACTTGAAAGTGCCGACAACGTGATACTTCACTCAGATCAAGGTAGTCAATATAGTTCATATGACTATACACATCTTGCAAAAAAACACAACATAACACTAAGTATGAGCCGAAGAGGAAATTGTTACGATAATGCAGTAGCAGAGAGCTTTTTTAAAACACTTAAAAAAGAGTTAGTTAGAAAGCAAAACTTTGAGACTAGAGAGATTGCAGCATCCAAAATATTTGAGTATATAGAGATGTTTTATAATGCCAAAAGACGTCATAGTTATTTGGGTCATATCTCACCTAATGAATTTGAAAGTAGGTATAATATTAGAACTTCTAAAAATGAGGCTTTTACTGAATTGGAAAGTGTCTAGGTTATAGGGGTCATTCCAC
>CAVORT010000024.1:0-15647 GCA_963698695.1 Sulfurovaceae bacterium
TATGTCTTGGTTTCTTATCAGTCTTCATCAAACAGTCCATACCTGTCAAATGTACTTTTTCTGTAACAGCCAAAGGCTACAGTATCTACTGCTGTCACCTCATCACACCCTGTTCTAAGAAGGGCATTTCCTACGCCAAACTTGACGCATCAACACCGCTTTGATCGAAGAAGATTTTGTGTTTTTATTTTTTATATCCGTAAGAAGCACTCCTCCTACACAATCCGCACCTAAATGTTGTATATTTTCTACCAGTTTTGTGAGATTGTTTTATATAAATTGCACCGTCCACAGAAAGGATAAAACAGCTCCTTTATCTGCCGTACGCCTAAGATTCATACCAATGGGCGTATGTCTTTGTACATTTTCAATCGTGTGAATAAAGGGATATTTACTATGATACTCTTGCACTATGTGTCTAGTACTATCCTCACTCAATCCATCTACAACAAAAATTTCCATCTTCTCATTTGTATAGTCTGATGATAGTATAGAGACTCAAGACATGACGAGATATATTTTTCTTCATTCAAAGTAGGAATGATGATAGAGATAAGTGAGGTATTAGGCATGGTCTTCATCTAATACTTTTGGCAGGTACCCCGCTGCTTTCATGTGGGCAGGAATGTTTGTATTGACTAAACTTCCTGCTCCTATGATGCTCTTTCTCCGATGGTTATGCCGTCTTTCCCAGAGAGGATGTTACACCGCATCCCAGGTATGCCCCTTGTTTTATATGTATTATCGTATGTCCTTGGTCTTTACCGTGACACGCAAAGTAGCACCCATAAGAGATAGTCACATTGTCTTCTATGACCGTTTTATCTATAGCCACATCATCCATATAACACTTCATCCCTATAAATACATTTTTGCCTATCTTATATCCTATCATGCGATACAGTGAAACTCGTAAATTCGGAAATGGGACATTGGGAATAATCACTACACTCATATATTTTCTTATAGGCTTCCAAACCATTATCCATAAAGAATATTTTGCATAATAAGGAGGATCTGTCTTAAATATTTTTTTGTAAACCTGTTCAACTATGTACATCTATTAATTCCTTATACAAATCAACAAGTTTTCTGCTCTCTTTAGCCCAATTATACTCATCTTCAGATGTTTTAGATTTTGTTTAGACATATTTGTTCTAAGTGTTTCATTATTCATTAATTCCTGTATTGTGGTTGCGATTGCTTCACTATTTGTCGGATCAACATACAAAGAACTTTCACCAAATGTCTCTTTCCAATACTGAAAATTTGACATAATCATTGGCTTAGCACATGCCATATACTCAAAGGGTTTTGTTGCCAATGTATTTATATGATTAGGCAAAGGCAAGAAAAGTAATAATCCCTATATCCGCTTGACTAATATAATTAATTCCTGTTATAAGCTTCTACTACACCAAATTAATGATGTTTTTTTGTTCTTTAATCTCTTCTTCAATCGCTTTTTCTTTTATTGGTCCCAATAACCGAAGCTCGATGTCAGGGATATGCTTAAATGCTTGAATCAATTCAGGAATTCCTCGTATACTACTCATCCCTCCAACAAAAATTACTGAAGGCTTTGTTTTAATGCTCTCTACCTCTTTATTTTTGATATATCTGGAAGGACAGGAAAATTCCTTAATGTAATAAGATATTTATGTTTAAATCTTGCACTAATATCTGGCCTAGCTGTTACTATGGCATCAAAAAAATTCACTGTACCTTTTTCAAATAAATCAAATATTTTTGAAAAAACTTTTTGTACTAGTTTTGATTTTATATAAGGCTTTGATAAAATGGAAGCCGGATTGTTCTCGTGTATATCATAAATAACTTTTTTACCCAAAAACTTTAAATATAGTCCCATAAAGATAAGTTCAGGATCATGAAAATGATATATATCTGCATCAACTTCTTTACATATTTTTATCATGTCAAAAAATGATGTTTTGATCATCCTTTTTAATCTTCCCCCAGTAGTTTTAGGATTACCCTACTATTTTAATGCCATTCAGCATTTTAGTCTCTCCTCCAGCAACAATAAGAGAAACATCATAGCCTTGTTGAAAGAGAGTAGTACATTCTTTATAAAAAATCCTATTGTCATTTTCAGGGTGAACAGAGGTTAGGTGTGCGATTTTCATAAGTAACTTAACTCTTCATAAATTGTAAAATATTTTTGTTTATTATACTCTTTTGAAAATAGGACTTTTACATCTTCTCTTGTGGATTCAAAATCTGTAGGATTAATATCTCCAAACTTAGCAAAATCGTATTGATTCTAAGTTATTCTCTATAAAGCCATTTTTCTCGTTAACTATGAGCTCTAAGTTGGCATCAAGGTTAGATACAAAAGGAATACACCCACAAATAATAGCTTCAACAAGACTAATAGATATTGAATCACTTTGGGGAATAGACACATAAACCTTCGATTGGCAATAATATTTATAATTTTCTTGTTGATTTAAAAAACCTACAAACTCTACAAACTTATCCAGATGTAGCCTTTGTACCAAAACTTTTAAATTCTCCGTCTGATCCCCTTTCCCTGCAATCACTAACTTCCAATTCTCATTATCTTGTATAAATTTTGAGAAGGAAATGATTACTTTATCAATATTATACAAATTAGTATGTAGTCGATTTGAATAAATAACATTTTCCTTTTTTGCACAGGACAATCTTCAATAGTAATTCCAACATTGATATTATGTAACGATAATTTTTTATCTGTTAATTTTTGAGCCCTATCTAAAACATGCTCTGAATCTGCGGTAATGACTTGAACATTAGTCAATATATATTGAACCATCTTCTTTAACAGAAAGTTCTTTTTAGGATTGATTAATATATCACTTCCCCAAGCAGTTAACACTATAGGAATATTATATTTTTTAAGTGCCAATATGGTTAAAAATGCATAACTATTGGCTTGTTGAATATGTACAACTGAAGGGTTGAATGCCAAACATTCTGACCTAATCTCTTTTATCGTGTTAACGGAGTGAATGCCTAATGAAAAATCTACCTCTCGAGCATCAACCTTCCACTCACTATTAATTTGATTGGTCAATAATAATACCCGATCGAAGTTTTCTTTAACAAGATTAATAAAATTATACACATGTATGGTATTACTGCCAACAACTAAAAGTTTTCTACTCATTTTCAAGTGCCTTTATCATCTTAGCAGGATTACCACCATACAAAAAACCACTTTGCAGTGCTCCTTTTACCGTTGAGTTCGCCGCAATAACCACATTATCTTCGATTACTGTATCAGGAAGGATGATACAATGTGATCCTATAAAAACATTACTGCCCACTATAACATCACCCTTTGCATAGCTGTCTTTAAACAAAATTTCTTTGTCTTTGGAAATGCTGTTTGTACTACAAAATATAGCACAAAATGGCCCTATAGCTACATTATCTCCTATAATTAATTTTTGTTGATCCATTAAAATGTATCCATAGGGTGCTATATGTGAAAAGTGCCCTATGTTTAACTTTCCTTCTTTATGCTTATAGATAGTGATATGTTTATACAGTATACTTTTTTGCCCTATGAGAGATATTATTTTTTTGTTCAATTTCACATCGGTAATCTATACTTGCACCTTTTTTTAATTCTACTGTCGTAAAAAGCGTATTTAAATATAATGTATATAATTTATTAAAAAGTTTTTTTAACATTCTCATTTTGAGTTCTCCAAATTATTACCTATCTTCAGGATATCGTTTTAATCCATTTAACATCCAATTTAAATTATATATTAAAACCATAGAATTACTTATGGTAAATAACCCTAATGCTATATATACATCATCAAAAAATATTCCTATTGTTATGCTCGTAATCAATAATAAAACCTGAATGATACTCACGATAAATGCTTTTTTTTGTTGCTGAATGAGACTTGGGATAAATGATACTGTAGAGACACTTATATTTAGTAATAACCATAAAGATAAAATCTGTGTATACACTCCTGCTTCTCTCCACTCTTCACCAAAAATAAAGGCAAATATATCTGGTGCGAAAACAACAATAATCAAAAAAGGAATGATTATTTTTTTCAACAGTGACTTGAGTAGTCTCACCGTAAATCCATACGCATCCCCCTTAGCATTATAGAGTTGTGTGACTTTTTGGTTATAGACTTTAGCACTTGCCCCTGCCAATATCATCATAGGGGCAAAAACAATTCTGGTGCTTAAAGCATACAGACCAACCACTCCCAAACCAAAAAATGGCGTGAACATATAGACAGGGATATAAGAAGAGAAGGTATTGAGCATGGCATGAGGCGCTTGATATTTGGGGAAGTCTTTATACCGTTTTGCTAAAGCAATCATTTTAACTTTACTTACTTTAGAGAGTAGTTCTTTATCTTTAACAATATTTTTCAATAACTGCATATTGGCAAAGAATGATGAGATAATTTGCCCACTTATCAATCCACTAGCCCCCGCTTTAAAAAACCCTACCGTAAGTTGTACCATTGCTAATACTATGGATTTTACGATGGTAGCACTTGCTATATCTTTATAGTTTTTCTGTCTATTGTTATAGTAACTAAGAAGGTTAAATAACCCTATAAAAAAGAATGCCACAGGTACAAAGTAAAGCCAATATCCAATCTCATCACTATTCAATATATCTAGTAAATAGCTATGAAATACAAGTATGACAAAAAAAAGAGACCCTGTTAAAAAAAGTATGATCATCATACCCAAAGCAAAGAGATTAATGGCATCTTCCTCTTTCCGAGGAAGCATCAGTGCCAATTCATATCTGGCACTCGCAACCACAGAAAACACACCAGTAATTGCCAAAAACAAAGCAAAAACCCCAAAATCCTCAGGCGTATAAATCCTAGTGAGTATAGGACTAATCGCTATGGGAATAGCCTGAGCTATGGTTGTACCTGTCATCAAGGTTAATACATTACGAGAAAATTCTGACTTAGGTTTAATCATAGCTTGCTACAAATATACGCTATTTCTTCATCACTCACATATGGATTCATAGGCAAAGCACATAATCTCATCTGAAACCAATTCAGCTATAGGAAAGTCACCTTTTTTGTACCCCAAATACTCAAAAAAGCTCTTGGAAATGTAAAGGCATGGGATAGTGTACTGCCGTCGGTATACCTTGTTCTTTTAGTTGTGCTTGCAGAGTATCACGATGTTGTACTCGTACTGAATATTGTGCCCAGGCGGAAGTAACCTCATTTTCAACAAAAGGCAAAACAATGTCTTTGCCCTCTAAAGCTTTAGTATATTTCTTTGCTACTTCTTGACGAAGCGCTAGATCTTTTTCATAGTACTTAAGTTTCACATTTAGTACTGCTGCTTGTAATGTATCCATTCTTCCACCCATACCGATATACTGATGATGGTATCTTTTAGATTGTCCATGTACTCTCAGAGATTTCATTTTCTCTGCCAGTGCATCATCATTGGTAAACACTGCACCCCCATCTCCAAAACAGCCAAGTGGCTTTGCAGGGAAAAAAGAGGTGGTGGAGATGTCACCTAAGGTACTGTCTGTTTTGCCTTTGTACGTACTCCCAAAACTCTGCGCCCCGTCTATGATGACTTTGAGGTTATGTTTGTCTGCTATGGCTTGTATGGCATCCATATCTACTGGTTGCCCGTAAAGGCTTACTGGCATGATAGCTTTTGTTTTAGGAGTGATCTTTTCTTCTATTTTCGAAGGGTCTATGTTGTATGTTTTTTCATCTATCTCTACAAATACCGGATTTGCTTTTAAAAAGGCTATGGTCTCCGCTGTAGCGATGAATGTAAAAGGGGTAGTGATGATCTCATCATCAGGTTCTATGCCCAATGCCATCATGGCAAGAAGAAGCGCATCCGTACCATTGGAACAAGTGATGGCATGTTTGGCTCCAGTGAAGTCTTGTAAAGCAACTTCTAACTCACCCACTTCTTACCCATGATATAGTTAGACTTATCCAGTACAGCATGTATCGCTTCATCTATCTCTGTTTTATAGAGTTGGTATTGGTATTGTAGGTTTGCGAAGTCTATTTGCATTTTATTTTCTTTCTACTTTCAGTGCATCGTTGATTAATGTATAGTACTGCAAATTTATCTTCTGCTTTACCCTTTACATAAGGTTAAAGTATCCCCAGAGATACCCACCCAACCTATCTGCTTGGCTGGTACTCCCACCATAAGCGCATAAGGCTTCACATCTTTGTTGATGACTGCTCCTGAACCTATGAGTGCATACTCTCCTATGGTAACCCCACAGATGATAGTCGCATTCGCACCTACTGAACACCCTTTTCTTAAAAGTGTCTTTTTAAACTCGTCTTTTCTTTGTATGAATGCTCGGGGGTTGATAACATTGGTAAATACCATAGAAGGTCCTAAGAAACACATCATCTTCTACTTCTACCCCTTCATAAATGGAAACATTATTTTGCACCTTCACACCAGTACCTATATTGACTTTTGGTCCTACCACACAGTTTTGTCCAAAAGAACAATCACTACCCAATAGTTGTATGAGATAATATATGTGAAAAATGCCATATTTTTGTATTGTCCCCTATAGTCTACATCATTGTCAACAATACTACTCTCGTGCACAAAATAACTCATTCTCTAGCCCAATACTTTTTTGATAAAAGGATGATAGTCACCCTTCATGCCTATGGCATCTAAGTTTCGTATGGTTGAGACAGTGTTGATAGACCCATACGCTTCATCTAGCCCAAACCCATTACCTCTGAGTATCTCTTCATAACTCCGAGTATGCAAATCAGTAAATCCACCTGAAAACTCTATCTCATCACCATCTACAGTGATACTTCTATAGGTTCTTTGTCCTGTGGCTTTTACGTCTTCTGGAATGTAATCATAGTTCACCGATAAGAACCAGCGTACATTGGCATGTTTGAGTTTGAAGGAACCTGCATTGGTATCGGGTGTTTTGAGGTGTACAATATTCTCTTCAACATCACCAAATATCCAACATAACATGTCATAAAAATGCACACCTATATTTGATGCAATACCTCCTGATTTAGCCTCATTTACCTTTCCATGATATAAAGTACCACTTTCCTCTACTGGTTAAATATGTCAAGTCAATATCATACACTTTATGTGGGTTTTCAGCGAGTTCTTTCGTGACTTTTTCTTTCAATGCCATGATAGATGCATGTAGTCTAAGTTGTAAAATGTTATAGACTTTCTGCCCTGTTTCTTGTTCTATGAGTTTTCAGTTGATCTATGTTCCAAGGATTTAAAACCAATGGTTTTTCACAAATGGCATCTGCACCACTTTTCAATGCAAATCGTATATGAGAATCATGTAAATAATTGGGAGAGCATATAGACATATAGTCTATTTTTTTTCCTGTATCTCTACGCCACTTATCTACAAATCTGTCAAAGCGTTCAAACTCTGTAAAAAAATCTGCCTCAGGAAAGTTACTGTCCATGATACCTATACCATCATAAGGATCAAGTGCTGCGACCAGATCATTGCCTGTTTCTTTTATCGCTTGCATGTGTCTTGGTGCGATGTAGCCAGATGCTCCTATAAGTGCAAAGTTTTTCTTTTGCATTAAAGTCTCCATGTTGGGTTTTTCTATGATGCCCTTTGACATCTATCAGTACAGCGCTCTATTTGTGCTAATTCGATCTGTAGTCTTCCATGTACAAATCCTTAAACGTTTGATGTGCCACTGCTAGGACGATACTGTCATACTTTTTTATCTGACTCAAATGGATTGTCTATCAGTCCATGATGGTAATGCTGTTTAGGTTCATCTCTATCTACCCAAGGGTCATACACATCTACGTTACACCCATACGCTTTTAGTTCTTCTATGATGTCCACTACTTTTGTATTTCTCATATCAGGACAGTCTTCTTTAAAAGTAACTCCCAGCACTAAAACATTTGCATTTTTTATCTTCTTATCATGTGCTATCATTTGCTTGATAGTTTGTTCTGCAATGTATTTACCCATACCATTGTTTATCTGTCTTGCCCCAAGAATAAGGTTTGGTTTATAGCCCAATTCTTCTGCTTTATACGTCAGATAGTAAGGATCAACACCTATGCAATGTCCACCCACAAGCCCTGGGGTAAGCTTGATAAAATTCCACTTTGTCGAGCCGCAGCATCTATGACTTCATTGGTATCAATGCCCATCGTATCAAAGATGAGTGCAAGTTCGTTAATGAGTGCGATGTTGACATCTCTTTGCGTGTTTTCTATCACTTTGGAGGCTTCAGCTACTTTGATACTAGAGGCCAAATGAGTACCAGCATCTATCACTGAGGCATAAAGGGCATCTACTTTTTGGGCTATCTCTGGGGTAGAACCAGCAGTGACTTTCAAGATCTTCTTTACCGTATGCTCTTTATCTCCAGGATTGATACGTTCAGGTGAGTAACCCGCAAAAAAGTCTTTGTTAAATGTTAACCCAGATACCTGCTCAAGTTCAGGTACACATACTTCTTCTGTAACACCAGGGTAGACAGTAGACTCATAAATGACGATATCGTCTTTTTTAAGTACCTTTCCTATCATCTGAGAAGATTTTATAAGTGGACTAAGGTCAGGACGGTTAGAGCTGTCTATCGGTGTTGGCACAGTCACGATGTAAATGTTACACAAAGCGATATCTTCCAGCGTAGTCGAAAATAACATTTTATCTTTTACCTCAGCCAACTGCATCTCAGTCAACTCCAACGTTCTGTCATATCCTGCATTTAACTCATCAACCCTACTTTGATTAATATCAAATCCTACTACTTCATACTTCTCTGCAAAGGCATGTGCCAATGGCAACCCCACATACCCTAACCCGATGATTGCTATGTTATTGTGCATCAACTCTACTTTCTAACGATAAATTGGATTATTATATCCAACAACCCCTTACCTATGATTTACACTTTCTGTTTCGTCTACTTCTCATGACCCAGTACACCACACCAGCACCCAACACCAATCCGCTCAACACCTGTACTCAGGCTAAGCGTAAAATGTTTTTATGGATGACACATCCCACAATTGTTTTCATTGATCCAAAGGCTTGCAGGATAAGGATTAAATCCCTTAGGATCTCCATGACACTCTGTACAAGGGTTTTGCATCTGAGCCATAGAAAATGACATGCACATTGTTACAAAACTGATTACCTTTTTCATTTACATGGCCTTTATCGGTGCATTATCCACAAATTACAAACCCTATTCATTTTACATTCACTCCTTTATGTTATAATTTTTGACTTTAAACTGTAATTGGAAACTAAATGAACAAAATATTTTTCTTTGCCTTTCTGGCATCACTCTCTTTCTTGCAAGCCAAAATGGTTGATGGCATTGCCTTTATCGTTGAAGGTGAAGCAGTGACCACCGCTGAGATACGTGCTGTACGTACACAATTTGGTGTGTCAAAATCACAAGCCGTTGACTTGCTCATACAAGACAGACTACAAAAAGCCGCGATGAAAAATATTAGCATCCCTGAAGAAGCTATCGACAAAAAGGTTGCAGAAATTGCGGCACAAAATTCTGTGACCATCCCTCAAATGCAAAAAATCCTAAAAGAACAAGGTACTTCGTGGGTCAAATATCGTAAAAGTATCCGTGAATCACTCAAAAAAGAGAAGTTTTATCAAGAGGAAGTGGTGGCATCCATCCCTACCCCCAGTGAAGATGAACTGAAACTTTTTTACACCAACAACAAAACATCCTTTACCATTCCTACAAACATAAGCATGACAGAATACAGCGCTGCAAACAAAGAGAAAATGGAAAAGTTTTTACGCACACAGAAAACATCTTATGTCAAGTCCCGAAAACTTACACAGTCCATTCAAAAACTTGAACCTACCTTGCTGACGATGTTACTACAAACACCCAACGGACAATTCACTCGCCCTATCAATGCGGGCGACAGATATATCGTCTATAAAGTAAGATCTAAGCAAGGGAAAACCACCATGCCTTATGAAGCGGCGCAAGGTGCAGTAGCAGCCAAATGGAAACAAGAACAACAAGGCAAGGCACTCAAAGATTATTTTGAAAAAATGAAAACACGTGCCGACATACAAATCTTAAGATAAACAAGGAAAAGAAATGGGATTAAAACCTGATGCATGGATACGTGAGAAATCACTGAACGAAGCAATGATCACACCTTTTTGCGAAGGACTGGTAGGAGAAGGTGTAGTAAGCTACGGACTTAGCTCTTACGGCTATGACATCCGTGTCACAGATGAATTTAAGATCTTTACGAACATCAATGCCTCTATCGTTGACCCAAAAGATTTTAATGAAAACAATGTGGTGGACTTCAAGGGTGACGTCTGTATCGTACCTCCCAACTCTTTTGCGCTTGCTCGTACGGTAGAGTACTTCAAAATGCCAAGTGATACACTGGCCATCTGTCTAGGAAAAAGTACCTATGCGCGTTGTGGTATCATCGTTAACGTCACACCTTTTGAGCCTGGTTTTGAGGGTCATATCACCATAGAGATATCGAACACCACACCACTTCCAGCTAAGATCTACGCCAACGAAGGCATCGCCCAAGTACTTTTCCTGCAAGGAGATGCACCGTGTGAGACAACGTATTCTGACAGAAAAGGGAAGTACCAAAGTCAAACAGGGATTACCCTACCTAGGATATTAAAAGAATCGTAGTATAATAGTTAAACCAAACAACAAAGGAGAAAGAATGGCATTTTTTGATTTTTTAAGCAGTGCAGGTAAAAAAGTACTTGGCTCTGGTGATGATGCAGCCGCTATCAAAGCAGAGATAGAAAACGCGTTTACGGAACTTCCAGTAGAAGGTCTTGCCGTAGAAGTAGACGGAGAACTTGTAAGCCTAGGTGGCGTAGCAACAGACTTGGCGACGAAAGAAAAAGCCATTCTCATTGCAGGTAATGTAGAAGGTATCTCACAGGTCAATGCAGACCAGTTAGTTACCATGGAACAGATAGCCTCAGAAAACACAAGAGAAGCGTTTGAACCTGTGTTCTACACCATCCAAAAAGGGGACACACTTTGGGGCATAGCCACAGACTTTTACAAAAACGGGAGTAAATACCCGCTCATCGTAGAAGCAAATTTGGAAGTCATCAAAAACGCAGACCTTATCTACCCAGGTCAAGCGATTCGCATCCCTGAACTGGTCGTTTAAACTATCCATCACACCTCTTCCGAGGTGTTCTCTCATTTTCTCTTAAAGTCCTAATTTCGTTTTATCATGTGCATAGTTATGCACCAAAGTCTGTATTAGATTTTGATAGCCTATGCCCATCTCTTTAGCCCTAGCTTTGATAATCACTAAATCGCTCACAGCAAAACGGATAGTGGTTTGTTTTTTTCTTGTAAAGATTTCGTATAGGCTGCACTTTGGGCATAACGCTCTTTTTCTTTTTTTCCTAGAGGAACATCTACCCACTCTTGGTTTTCTATCTCATCAAGTAAGTCTAGCTCTTCTGTATCATATATCAATTTATTTTTCTTCATTCCATCGTACTAACTTCATCCGCATCTTCTTTTAACCCGATTATAAAGTTTTGTAGATGTCTTGTCAATACAATTTCATCCTTATCTAAATGGTCTATAGAAATAAGGATCAAACAGTCCTCTACCTCTTAAGCGGTCACGATAGGTATAACGTCTGTCATATCTGTAAAAAGTACCTTCGAAGAAATATCCGATCTCATTAAAGTACCCATAGAAGTAACCATGTCTATCATAAAACGGCAGTCTGTCATACAAGTAACTTCTATACCACACCTTTCTGTATTGCTTATATGCGATAATATTTCTCGGTATTCCGTGTCTACTATGCACCCTACGCTTATGTTTCATGCGCTCAAAATCATTACGAGATCTGAAGTCTCTGTTGAGGGCATGACTATTTTTCAAACGTCTGTCTTGTTTCTTCACACGTTTTTCTCTCACCACTGATCTGCGCTTTTTTTCTACTTTCTTTACATTTCGCTTTTGTACTTTTTTATCTGCTTTTTTGACATGTACATTTTTTCGTTGCTCCATTTGGTTAGCTGGGTTTGCCAAAAGCATCGTACCTAAACCAAGTGTCATGAGCATTATCATTTTTTTCATATTTCATCCTTTTTAGTGAACCATAGTACTCTTTCAAAACATACAAGTTGTTTTCATTTTTGAGCGACTATGTTTCATAGTTTAGGGGAAGTTTGTGTAGGGATTGTGATAGGAAAATGAGGTTGCTCTCTTGTTCCACCTCTCCCGAGGTGGAACACATACCACCACCAATTACCAAAACCTCTCAACCTCCATCAGCCCCTCTAACCCCTCATAATCTCTAGCACTAGAGTAACGCCAATGCATAGCCTCATCCACATATCCTCGTTTGACAGGGTTTTGATGTATGTACTTTATCTTAGATATCATCATGGCATCTGTTTGCATCAGTTTGGGTTGGTATCCTTCTTCCCATACCTGATGTTCTTTTTCTTTGTGGTGTGCTTTTTTGTAAAATTTAAACTGTTCTAGCAATGTTTTGACATTCTCTTTTTTAAGTAATGCAAGTATCTGCCTTGCTGTATATTTTTTAAATGACTCCATACTCTTTTGTAGATCATCACTCTGCACTACCATATGCAGATGATTTTCCAGTATCACGTAGGCATATACTTTGAGATTGTCTTGTGCTTGTAGAAACTTCAGACACTCTAGTACTATCTGCACACTCTCTTTTCTAGTAAAGATGGGGAGCCAGTGCAGTATGGTACATGTCACGAAGTGTGGATGTGTGGGTTCATGTATCTTGTATCTGGTTCGTCCCATAGTACTACCTTTTTGGGTAGTGTATCAGTTCTTTGGTATTTTGAGTTATTTTATGTCATATTGACATGTTTTTTGTTTTTTCACCTCTGTCATACCCTCTTGTTCCATCCTCTCCTGAGGTGGAACACATACACAGCTATTTACTTTTGGAGTTACTTTTATCTGGTTCGTCCCATAGTGCTACCTTTTTGGGTAGTGTAGCAGTTATGTAGAGTTATTGTTTATTTCATGTCATATTGACATGTTTTTGGCTCTTAGTACAGTGTCACAACCATCCACCCTTGTTCCATCCTCTCCTGAGGTGGAACACTTACCAGTTATTTGATTTTTGAGAGTTGTTTTCCGTTTGGAGTTTGATGCGCATTCCATCTCGGGAGAGATGGAACGAGTTAACTCTCCACCGCATTCACCGCATCTCTCCTTGTTCCATCCTCTCCTGCGGTGGAACACATACACAGTTATTGATTTTTGAGAGTTGTTTTCCGTTTGGGGTTGATGAGCGTTACATCTCGGGAGAGATGGAACGAGTTAATCTCTCCTTGTTCCATCCTCTCCCGAGGTGGAACACATCCACAGTTATTGACATTTGGGAGTTGTTTTCCGTTTGGGGTTTGATGAACGTTACATCTCGGGAGAGATGGAACGAGTTAGAGATACGAGATGGACACCTTTTTACTGGGTATCTTAGGGGTAGTATTGGTATTATTTGGGTAGAATTTAGGTGCGAAAGTTAAGATTTATTATTATATTCTATCCATTTATTATTCATAAATCAAATCCACACGAATGATCTTTAATTACTCATAAAAGGAGATGTATTGAAAAAAATGGGCGGTAAAAAACCTTTCAAACTATGGTATAGTAGGCAGAAAAGAAGGTTTATCTACTTAAATTTTTGGGATTACTAGATATTGACATCTTAATTTAAATATGTTAGGATGCGACCTATGAAATCACAAAAGCATTATGTTTTATTAATCATCATTGTTATGTTGAACGTCATGTTCTTTGACAGTTTTTCGTCTGCATTCATTGAAAATACATCAGAAACAAAAATCGAAGTTTCTCTTGAAGAACAAGATGTAGAAGAAAAATTAGATGAGAAGTTAATCGTAAATAGATTAAGACTTCTTCTAAAAGATTCAAAAGCATATACAGCCTATAATTTCACTCTGCCTATTCTAAATCAACTCTATCTCGATAACGTTTTTAAACCTCCTATATTCTCTTAATCAACAATCATACTTCCCGCATTCATTGGGATGTAATGGTGTGATTGTTCGTATATACAAATTCAACCAATTCAAAAAATAAATATACACATAATTAGGAGAATATATTAATGAAAAAATTACTAGTGCTTACAGCTGTTCTAAGCTTTTTTATAAGTTCAAACGCATTTGCAGCGTCTCAAATGACAACAAAAGAAGAGAAAACAATCAGCGTAATTAAAAAGGCTGCAATGAAGGATAATTGGACGCAATATATGCCATCAGCCAATAATGAAATACAAACACTCTATTTTAAAAAGAAAATTAAGAACAAAGACTACTATACATACAGATATCAAAACAGAAATACAAACAAACAAATGACTGTTTCAGTAAAAGTGGCCTATACACAAAATGGTGTTAATGTAGAGTTTGCAGATAAGATCAGTATGAATCCGGGAAGACTGGGAATCGATAATAAAGTGGATAACGTTTTAGATGAACTTACAGATGCCATTCAGCTTGAAATGTCTGCTAGCAAATAATTAAGTTGACCAATTGTTAAAGTTCATATTTCATACACCACTTGACTCTAGAGAATCAAGTGGTGCTACCTATTGTTTAAAAGACTTCAGCGTTCACTAAATTAAAAACTAATTTTTTCTATACATCTATAAGTTATCATTTTGGAATGACTTCCCATATACTAGATACTTTCCAATTCAGTAAAAACCTCTGATGTAACATCTAAAATAAGGAGCATTTAAACCTACAGAAATATCAACCAAGAATGAGTTAGTTTACTTTAACTTTTTCCTCTTTTTACTGTCCAAATAAATACAACGGGTATAAATATCAACGTCTATACTACCACCATTTAGCACGGGGTGAGAGATACACCTCGCACAGTTTTAGGCAAGGGTTGATACATACTTAAAATTAAGATAAGATATTGCATGAAAATAATAATATTTATATTCATCTATTCTTCATTTATATTTGCTTCAGTACCTGATCAGAATTTAAAAGACTACCAGGCAAGATATACCTTATGTCATGGCAAAACAAATTATCAGATCTCCCAATGTCTATTAAATGGCTCTCTAAATTACTCTAAGTTAAGAGGAGAGAGACCTGCATACAGGAAAGTTAGTAAAAATGATATAAATAAAGAAGAACTTAATGGTAACATATATCATTATATAATGAACCTTATGCCAGATACAAAAAGGTATACTGGATTAAAAGTATATCTTGATTATCTCTATTCTGTCAGGGATGAATATGTGCCTCCGAGATTTCAAGGAAACATTGCAGAAGATGTAATAAGCATCAAAAAAATATTAAATTTGTTACAGAATTCACGATTAGATGAAGATGCTGAAAATACTGCAATGCTTGAAAATGAAATACTTGAATATCAAAGAAGACAAGGTTTAGAAGTTGATGGGATCATAGGTCCAAATACAAAAAGAGCATTGAAACAACCTATCAACAGCATCATTATAAAAGTAAAAAAAAATTTAGAACTAGAAAGAATCTCAGCCAAGAAGAGTTCAAATTATATTTTGGTAAATATACC
>CAVORT010000025.1:0-70191 GCA_963698695.1 Sulfurovaceae bacterium
AGCATAAGCCCTAACATTTGTCCAGTGGTTACTTGATTTAAAGAAGATTTATTTTGACTCACTTTTCACCTTTGATATACTTATTTATGACTGAAACAATTCCCATAAGTGATCCTAACCCATAAGAGAAATGCAGGGTTAAAAAACTTATGATGAGATAGACTATGCTATTGGAACTGTTTTTTAGTCTAATGCTTATGATTATAACCAAAGAGAGATAACTACCTAATGATAAGAGGGCTATCCATATCATTTTAGGAAAAATGAAAAAGAGTGCCGCTGGTACTATGAGAGAGAGAACAAATAGCAAAGGGATAAAGTGCCTCAGACTCAAAGAATTTAATGTTTTTGTATAATACGGGGTAAGGATATTCCAAAATCCATTGGCATAATTATTTTTAACCAATGCCATAAAGTTCTCTCTTGCAAAATAAATACAATGAACATCGGGGATAAGATAAATTTTGCCCCCACCATTGATAATACGCTTATTGAGTTCTATATCTTGATTACGAATCAAGCGTTCATCATACAGACCATATTTATCAAAAACTTTTTTAGGGTAACACCCAAATGGTACGGTATCAACCTCTTTAATATCATCAACACCTAGTCTAAAACTTGAATCACCTACACCTAATTTATGGGAAAGTACTCCTTTTATAGAATTAGACTTTGTGTTACTGTTTTTTACCTCTGTTATAACAATGCCTCCTACATTATCGGCTTTTAACTCTTTGCTATATTTTATAAGTTTAGAAAAATAATCTTTAGGGAATTTACTATGTGCATCGAGCCTTATAATATATTCACCGGTTGATTTACCTATCCCAAGATTCATCGCTTTTGGTACTATTTTATCGGGGTTGTCCAGTAACGTTATATAAGGGTACCTCTTCATATAGTCTTGAACAATGTCTCGTGTTTTATCTGCTACTCATGCCGTCAACTACAAAGACCTCTTTATTTAATCTATCGTCATCCGCAGACACTATAGATTCCAGACAGTTGTCTATATATTTCTCTTCATTTAGTGTAGGTATGATAATAGAGATCATTGGTATAATTGCCATCAATGACCTTTACTTTGTTCAATGATTTTCACAGGTACTCCTGCTGCTTTTGTATAAGCAGGAATTGTTTTGTTGACCAAAGAACCTGCACCGATGATACTTTTTTCACCCACTTCTAGACCTTCTTTTCCTGCTAAAATATTGCAACGCATTCCTATATATACTCCTTCTCTAATATGAATAGGCATATGTCCTTGCCCTTTACCATGGCAAGCGAAATAACATCCATATGAGATCGTCACATTATCCTCTATATTAAGCTTCTTCACCGCAACATCATCCAAATAACACTTCATACCAATAAAGACATTTTTACCGATATTAAAGCCTATCCATCTGTACATAGCTACACGAAGGCCTGAAAAAGGGACATTCGGTATGATCACTACGTTGAGGTATTTTCTTATTGGTTTCCATACTATAGTACCCATAGAGTATTTCGCATAATAGGGAGGATTTTTTTTGAGTATTCTTTCATAAAATTGTTCAATGATATACATTCATTACACCTCTCAAAATTTTCTTTCTAGAAAAGATTTACTTCCAGATAACATTAATTTAAGATACTGAAGCATGCTATACTTATCCTGATACCTCTTTTTATGCTTAAAAGCAAAGATAATATCCAAGGGATAAGATATCCATCCATACACCCTAGCGAAAACTGCGCCCCTGGCAAAAATAACTTTTGCCTCTAAACTACCACCTGTACTACATGGCAAATGCTTCACAACAGGAATGGGTAAAAAAAGCATTTTTGCCTTTATGTGATAAAGATCCATTGCAAATATAAAATCTTCGCCTAAAGGATAATTTTCTGAGCCAGGTCCAAATCTTTCATCAAACGCTACATGATTTTGCAAAATAAAATCACTCCTAAATGCCATTTCTGTTGTACCGATTCCAGTTAATGTCCTTAGGGTATGCCACTGTTTTTCTTTTGGATAACGCTTATAGTCATGATCCTCAAAATTTAAGATCTTATAAGAAATAAAGTCTGCTGTAGGATTCTTTTCAAAAGATTCCAGAACAGCATCAAAAATATTCTTACACAAGATTACATCGTCATCTAGTATCAAACAAATCGACAAGGGCTCAATGAAACGCAATGTATTATTTCTATTCATTGCAACTCCCTTTGTACTTAAAGTCGAATAAATCACATTTGGCAGACTTGTAAGAAAAAGAATATAGGCCTCCGTTTCATCACTTAAAGCATGTACAACCTGATGGCTAATTACAAATAAAACCTTCGATTCCTCACCTATGATATTTTTGAGCCCTAAGATACGATCATCGATCGTAGCTATTAAAACATTAAGTCGCATACCCATTTACTTTACCTTTTTTCATAGTCAGTACTTGAAAATACTTAGACCTTTATTTCACAAAACTAAATTTTTTCTAAAACATAATAGTTATGATATGGATTGGTATGAAAGTTTCCACTTTCTATGATATTAAAATATTTTTTGAAGATCTTCTCAATGTTATTTCTTTTTGATCTTTTGTCAAAATCTATCTCCCAGAAATGTCCAATTCCTAATGCTTTGTTGCCCCTAAGCTTAATAAAAAACGGAACCGAAAATACTTTTCTTTTAGGTAACCTTAACTCAATATTCGCACCAAAGAATTTTTTAAACTCAGGTAAGGTAATGATGACATATTTACCTGTCCCGCGTGCAATTTCTTTCACACTATCCTCAAACATGTCAAATGGCAAATGTTCCAATATTTCACAAGCAACAATAATGTCAGGCCTATACTCTACAATAGTGCTGAACTCCAATATGTTTCCTTCTATATCAGGTTCTAAATTTTTATTAATATCAAAAGTTTGAAAGTGATATGCAGCTTTTTTAAAAAAGTCGGAAACAAAACCATTTCCTTTCCCGATTTCTATTATTTTTGGTTCAGTAAATTCTTGACTGTATTTATAAATGAGACTCATTTGTTCACACAATGAGAATAACTGATTTTTGTCAAAATATGATTCATTAAAATAATCATTTTTTGATAATGCTTTTTCTCTTTCGAAACCTGTTTTTTCCATCATTTAATTCCTAAAACACTTTTGCAATTTTTGCAGAGAGATATATATAATAAAGATATACACAACTAAATAAAACTGAAATATAGTATACAACATCATATGGGGTTTCACCTATCAAAAAACTTATTACCGTTGCAAATAAAAATAAAAATTGACTATACAAATTTATATGTTGTTTTTCTCCTATATACAGCATAAAACTTAGGGGACTGGCAATGAACTTTAAAAAGAACATAGGTATCATCATTTTAACAAATTCTCCCGTCATTACCCAATCGCTTCCAAAAACAAAAGTAAAAATCTTGACAGAGAAAAAATATAAGATCAACGATGGGATCAATGCGAGTATAAAAAGTTTTTTAAATGTGGATATATATATTCTTTTTGCATTTTTAACTTTCTTAAAATCCTCTGATGCTTTTTGCTTGAAAACATCTCCAATCGCCTGTGCGATCAAAGATATAGGAAGACCCATTAGTTTTTGAGTCAAATAATAAAACCCTGCAATAACAGCGCCGAAAAAAATGTTAAAAAGTATATGGATAATTTGATGAGAGAATACGTTAATAAAGGTGGCTGCTAAATCAAACTTAGGAAACTTCACATATTTTTTAGCCAAAAGATACATTTTAGACATATTAATTTGATTACATTTGTTCTTATCTTGTTTCCAAATCAATCTGCCTAGTACTGCTACTGCTACAGTCTGACCTAACATTTGTCCAACAATGAGCCCAGTACTTCCCAGTCCGCCAAAACCGAAAGCGAGATGAGATGATGCGGTAGTTCCACTCTGAACGATCCTGCTTGCTGCCAATCTCTTGAAATGTTTTTTTCTATTAGACCAATAATTAAAACTTTGATATATTCCAGTAGCCAATACGGTAAAAGGTATAAAATAAAGCCAATATGCTAGTTCTTTGTTTCCCAGTAACGCCGTGATTTGTCCATTAAAAATATAAACAACCAAAAAAGTTATCAAACTTATACAAATAGATATTATAATAGACAGTACCATGATATTGAATGCATCAATATCTTTTTCTGGAAGCATAATTGCAAGTTCATATCGTCCACCTGCGATACTCCCAATGAGTACTGCTATAGCTAGATATACAGCTAGCAGCCCAAAATCTTGAGGCGTATAGAGTCTTGTTAGGATTGGGCTTATTGCGATAGGTATAGCTTGAGAGATAGTGGTTCCAGTCATTAGTGTGAGAACATTTCCACTAAATTCTGACCTGAGTTTAAACTTTTTCATTATCCACATACCTTAGTAATACACCGTTATATGCCTATAGTTTATTTTCATCTAAGTATACCAATCCTTAAGGATACTTTTATCACTCCAAATCAAATTTTGCATATTCCCAGCAACACTCTTTTGATAAAAAGAATAGTTTTCAAGTAATTTGCTAATTCCATCTCGAATATCATCTATATCTCTTCCATCGGTCTTCAATGGTATACCATAGTGATACTTTTCCACAATTTCTTTCATGGATTCATTTGAACCTACAATAACAGGGATACCCATCACAATAGCCTGATATAGTCTATTTGGTTCACAATATCTATTATTTGGTATTTTAGTATCATACAAGACTATACTAAACATAGCATTTTTTAGATATGGTGGGATATTTAACTGATGAACCATCCCTCTAAAATAAATCCTATCTAATAATTTTGCATTGTATTTTTTTTCTAGCAATTCAAATGCTTCTTGATCAAATTTACCAACCACAATTACTTTTAGTTCCGTTTCCCTCATTATTGCTTCTAGTGTATTAAATGAAAACCTGCTGGAATCAAACAAACCTTGTACATAAATATATTGAGCATTATCCAACCAATCAATAAACATTACATACTCATCATCTTGCCCCTCTGACATGATAAACTTTTGATCTGGATAATTATGTATGTATACATGCTTTTGTGGGTACTTTATAGTCTTATTTAATTTAAGATGTTGAATCCTATATAAATTTGCATGTATTATTTTTTTACTTTTTTTTTCTATATAGTGAAAGATCAATCTCATGCCCCTCTTTTCAAAAAAAGAAGGTATCTCATGCAAGTCCCATATGCATTTATTTTTTTTTGCTAGTAGCGGAAAAATAAATGTATACTCTTCATGTGCCCAAACCAAGTCATACTCATGCAAGTATCTTCTGATACTCAGATAAAAATCAATACTTTTGACCAATAAGTATTTTGCAGAGGGTAGTGTGACTCTAGACTTTAGTTTAAATGATCTATAGGGAATTCCATAAGAGGTGACCCCCTCTTCTGCCCTATTGTCAGCGAAGTTTACATAAATAAATACATCTACATTTTGTTTTGCTAATGTGATACACTCTTTTCTGATGCGGTCATCATATTCGAGGCCTACTGTTCTTGCAACAAATGCGATCTTCATTTTAAAATCTTTATTTTTTTATGTGTATTATATCTTAAGTAGTTGATAACCCTAATCATACTTCTGTTCATTTTCTCTATTATAAAATATGTACAAATAAAAGATCACACTCTATTTGGTTATTTAATTTACTAAAGTTTTTAATATGCTTTATTGAATTATAGACAATTGATGTATCATGCTGCGCCGATAAGAGCAAAGTTTTTCTTTTGCATTAAAGTCTCCATGTGGGTTTTTCTATGATGCCCTTGACATCTATGAGTACAGGCTCTAGTGTGCTAATACGATTGTAGTCTTCCATGGACAAATCCTTAAACGTTTGATGTGCCACTGCTAGGACGATACTGTCATATTTTTTATCTGACTCAAATGGATTGTCTATCAGTCCATGATGGTAATGCTGTTTAGGTTCATCTCTATCTACCCAAGGGTCATACACATCTACCGTACACCCATACGCTTTGAGTTCTTCTATGATGTCCACTACTTTGGTATTTCTCATATCAGGACAGTCTTCTTTAAAAGTGACTCCCAGCACTAAAACATTTGCACTTTTTATCTTCTTATCATAGGCTATCATCTGCTTGATGGTCTGTTCTGCGATGTATTTACCCATGCCATTGTTTATCTGTCTTGCCCCAAGTATCAGGTTTGGCCTATAACCCAATTCTTCTGCTTTATACGTCAGATAGTAAGGATCAACACCTATGCAATGTCCACCCACAAGCCCTGGGGTAAGCTTGATAAAATTCCACTTTGTAGCTGCAGCTTCTATGACTTCATTGGTATCAATGCCCATCGTATCAAAGATGAGTGCAAGTTCGTTAATGAGTGCGATGTTGACATCTCTTTGCGTGTTTTCTATCACTTTGGAGGCTTCAGCTACTTTGATACTAGAGGCCAAATGAGTACCAGCATCTATCACTGAGGCATAAAGGGCATCTACTTTTTGGGCTATCTCTGGGGTAGAACCAGCAGTGACTTTCAAGATCTTCTTTACCGTATGCTCTTTATCTCCAGGATTGATACGTTCAGGTGAGTAACCCGCAAAAAAGTCTTTGTTAAATGTTAACCCAGATACCTGCTCAAGTTCAGGTACACATACTTCTTCTGTAACACCAGGGTAGACAGTAGACTCATAAATGACGATATCGTCTTTTTTAAGTACCTTTCCTATCATCTGAGAAGATTTTATAAGTGGACTAAGGTCAGGACGGTTAGAGCTGTCTATCGGTGTTGGCACAGTCACGATGTAAATGTTACACAAAGCGATATCTTCCAGCGTAGTCGAAAATAACATTTTATCTTTTACCTCAGCCAACTGCATCTCAGTCAACTCCAACGTTCTGTCATATCCTGCATTTAACTCATCAACCCTACTTTGATTGATATCAAATCCTACTACTTCATACTTCTCTGCAAAGGCATGTGCCAATGGCAACCCCACATACCCTAACCCGATGATTGCTATGTTATTGTGCATCAACTCTACTTTCTAACGATAAATTGGATTATTATATCCAACAACCCCTTACCTATGATTTACACTTTCTGTTTCGTCTACGTCTCATGACCCAGTACACCACACCAGCACCCAACACCAATCCGCTCAACACCTGTACTCAGGCTAAGCGTAAAATGTTTTTATGGATGACACATCCCACAGTTGTTTTCATTGATCCAAAGGCTTGCAGGATAAGGATAAAATCCCTTAGGATCTCCATGACACTCTGTACAAGGGTTTTGCATCTGAGCCATAGAAAATGACATGCACATTGTTACAAAACTGATTACCTTTTTCATTTACATGGCCTTTATCGGTGCATTATCCACAAATTACAAACCCTATTCATTTTACATTCACTCCTTTATGTTATAATTTTTGACTTTAAACTGTAATTGGAAACTAAATGAACAAAATATTTTTCTTTGCCTTTCTGGCATCACTCTCTTTCTTGCAAGCTAAAATGGTTGATGGCATTGCCTTTATCGTTGAAGGTGAAGCAGTAACCACCGCTGAGATACGTGCTGTACGTACACAATTTGGTGTGTCAAAATCACAAGCCGTTGACTTGCTCATACAAGACAGACTACAAAAAGCCGCGATGAAAAATATTAGCATCCCTGAAGAAGCTATCGACAAAAAGGTTGCAGAAATTGCGGCACAAAATTCTGTGACCATCCCTCAAATGCAAAAAATCCTAAAAGAACAAGGTACTTCGTGGGTCAAATATCGTAAAAGTATCCGTGAATCACTCAAAAAAGAGAAGTTTTATCAAGAGGAAGTGGTGGCATCCATCCCTACCCCAAGTGAAGATGAACTGAAACTTTTTTACACCAACAACAAAACATCCTTTACCATTCCTACAAACATAAGCATGACAGAATACAGCGCTGCAAACAAAGAGAAAATGGAAAAGTTTTTACGCACACAGAAAACATCTTATGTCAAGTCCCGAAAACTTACACAGTCCATTCAAAAACTTGAACCTACCTTGCTGACGATGTTACTACAAACACCCAACGGACAATTCACTCGTCCTATCAATGCGGGCGACAGATATATCGTCTATAAAGTAAGATCTAAGCAAGGAAAAACCACCATGCCTTATGAAGCGGCGCAAGGTGCAGTAGCAGCCAAATGGAAACAAGAACAACAAGGCAAGGCACTCAAAGATTATTTTGAAAAAATGAAAACACGTGCCGACATACAAATCTTAAGATAAACAAGGAAAAGAAATGGGATTAAAACCTGATGCATGGATACGTGAGAAATCACTGAACGAAGCAATGATCACACCTTTTTGCGAAGGACTGGTAGGAGAAGGTGTAGTAAGCTACGGACTTAGCTCTTACGGCTATGACATCCGTGTCACAGATGAATTTAAGATCTTTACGAACATCAATGCCTCTATCGTTGACCCAAAAGATTTTAATGAAAACAATGTGGTGGACTTCAAGGGTGACGTCTGTATCGTACCTCCCAACTCTTTTGCGCTTGCTCGTACGGTAGAGTACTTCAAAATGCCAAGTGATACACTGGCCATCTGTCTAGGAAAAAGTACCTATGCGCGTTGCGGTATCATCGTTAACGTCACACCTTTTGAGCCTGGTTTTGAGGGTCATATCACCATAGAGATATCGAATACCACACCACTTCCAGCTAAGATCTACGCCAACGAAGGCATCGCCCAAGTACTTTTCCTGCAAGGAGATGCACCGTGTGAGACAACGTACTCTGACAGAAAAGGGAAGTACCAAAGTCAAACAGGGATTACCCTACCTAGGATATTAAAAGAATCGTAGTATAATAGTTAAACCAAACAACAAAGGAGAAAGAATGGCATTTTTTGATTTTTTAAGCAGTGCAGGTAAAAAAGTACTTGGCTCTGGTGATGATGCAGCCGCTATCAAAGCAGAGATAGAAAACGCGTTTACGGAACTTCCAGTAGAAGGTCTTGCCGTAGAAGTAGACGGAGAACTTGTAAGCCTAGGTGGCGTAGCAACAGACTTGGCGACGAAAGAAAAAGCCATTCTCATTGCAGGTAATGTAGAAGGTATCTCACAGGTCAATGCAGACCAGTTAGTTACCATGGAACAGATAGCCTCAGAAAACACAAGAGAAGCGTTTGAACCTGTGTTCTACACCATCCAAAAAGGGGACACACTTTGGGGCATAGCCACAGACTTTTACAAAAACGGGAGTAAATACCCGCTCATCGTAGAAGCAAATTTGGAAGTCATCAAAAACGCAGACCTTATCTACCCAGGTCAAGCGATTCGCATCCCTGAACTGGTCGTTTAAACTATCCATCACACCTCTTCCGAGGTGTTCTCTCATTTTCTCTTAAAGTCCTAATTTCGTTTTATCATGTGCATAGTTATGCACCAAAGTCTGTATTAGATTTTGATAGCCTATGCCCATCTCTTTAGCCCTAGCTTTGATAATCACTAAATCGCTCACAGCAAAACGGATAGTGGTTTGTTTTTTTCTTGTAAAGATTTCGTATAGGCTGCACTTTGGGCATAACGCTCTTTTTCTTTTTTTCCTAGAGGAACATCTACCCACTCTTGGTTTTCTATCTCATCAAGTAAGTCTAGCTCTTCTGTATCATATATCAATTTATTTTTCTTCATTCCATCGTACTAACTTCATCCGCATCTTCTTTTAACCCGATTATAAAGTTTTGTAGATGTCTTGTCAATACAATTTCATCCTTATCTAAATGGTCTATAGAAATAAGGATCAAACAGTCCTCTACCTCTTAAGCGGTCACGATAGGTATAACGTCTGTCATATCTGTAAAAAGTACCTTCGAAGAAATATCCGATCTCATTAAAGTACCCATAGAAGTAACCATGTCTATCATAAAACGGCAGTCTGTCATACAAGTAACTTCTATACCACACCTTTCTGTATTGCTTATATGCGATAATATTTCTCGGTATTCCGTGTCTACTATGCACCCTACGCTTATGTTTCATGCGCTCAAAATCATTACGAGATCTGAAGTCTCTGTTGAGGGCATGACTATTTTTCAAACGTCTGTCTTGTTTCTTCACACGTTTTTCTCTCACCACTGATCTGCGCTTTTTTTCTACTTTCTTTACATTTCGCTTTTGTACTTTTTTATCTGCTTTTTTGACATGTACATTTTTTCGTTGCTCCATTTGGTTAGCTGGGTTTGCCAAAAGCATCGTACCTAAACCAAGTGTCATGAGCATTATCATTTTTTTCATATTTCATCCTTTTTAGTGAACCATAGTACTCTTTCAAAACATACAAGTTGTTTTCATTTTTGAGCGACTATGTTTCATAGTTTAGGGGAAGTTTGTGTAGGGATTGTGATAGGAAAATGAGGTTGCTCTCTCTGTTCCACCTCTCCCGAGGTGGAACACATACCACCACCAATTACCAAAACCTCTCAACCTCCATCAGCCCCTCTAACCCCTCATAATCTCTAGCACTAGAGTAACGCCAATGCATAGCCTCATCCACATATCATCGTTTGACAGGGTTTTGATGTATGTACTTTATCTTAGATATCATCATGGCATCTGTTTGCATCAGTTTGGGTTGGTATCCTTCTTCCCATACCTAATGTTCTTTTTCTTTGTGGTGTGCTTTTTTGTAAAATTTAAACTGTTCTAGCAATGTTTTGACATTCTCTTTTTTAAGTAATGTAAGTATCTGCCTTGCTGTATATTTTTTAAATGACTCCATACTCTTTTGTAGATCATCACTCTGCACTACCATATGCAGATGATTTTCCAGTATCACGTAGGCATATACTTTGAGATTGTCTTGTGCTTGTAGAAACTTCAGACACTCTAGTACTATCTGCACACTCTCTTTTCTAGTAAAGATGGGGAGCCAGTGTAGTATGGTACATGTCACGAAGTGTGGATGTGTGGGTTCATGTATCTTGTATCTGGTTCGTCCCATAGTGCTACCTTTTTGGGTAGTGTAGCAGTTATGTAGAGTTATTGTTTATTTCATGTCATATTGACATGTTTTTGGCTCTTAGTACAGTGTCACAACCATCCACCCTTGTTCCATCCTCTCCTGAGGTGGAACACTTACCAGTTATTTGATTTTTGAGAGTTGTTTTCCGTTTGGAGTTTGATGTGCGTTACATCTCGGGAGAGATGGAACGAGTTAGCTCATTATAATGGGTTGGGTGTTATCTCCTCTTGTTCCACCTCTCCTGTTCCAATTCTCCACCGTATTCACCGCATCTCTCCTTGTTCCATCCTCTCCTGAGGTGGAACACATACACAGTTTTTTACTTTTGGGAGTGACTTTGCGTTTGGGGTTTGATGTGCGTTACATCTCAGGAGAGATGGAACGAGTTACACTTACCAGTTATTTGATTTTTGGGAGTTCTTTTCCGTTTGGGGTTTGATGTGCGTTACATCTCGGGAGAGATGGAACGAGTTATGTCATATTGACATGCTTTTTGTTTTTTCACCTCTGTCATACCCTCTTGTTCCACCTCTCCTGAGGTGGAACACATACCAGTTATTTGATTTTTGGGAGTTGTTTTCCGTTTGGGGTTTGATGCGCATTCCATCTCGGGAGAGATTGTATAGCCAAGAGATGGAACGAGTAAAGATATTATACCACGACTTAATCCATGTAACATCGTTTTAATTGCAGTAACCTTGTTAAGACCTGTTTTAAGTATGCTAGCAGGGGTTTGATGTGCATTCCATCTCGGGAGAGATGGAACGAGTTATCGTTTACGGCCAATAATATACTTCCAAATATAATTAATAAAAATTAGTATAGAGAATATTGTTAGTATATTAATCGTATTTTCTTTATATATTTTATCCTCTGGGGGGAAAATATTAAAATACATAAGTAATAAAACCGTAATCCCCATACTAATACCAAGTATTATTTCATATTTTTTAAACATTATCTACAACCTTAAAGATTTGTTGAATAACAGACATCAACGCCAGCAGATGCACCCAAACCATATGATGCGTAAGGGGCTCTGACACTTCCAGAAGCATTAATACCGTCTGTATTGGCTGTTACTTGTCCACCAGCACCTTCCATACCTACAGCTACATCTCCACCAACACCTGCACTCCAAGGAACATTGTTATTGATATTTTTATCCAATACGACTCCTGCTTGTACACCTCCTCCTAGATATAAACCTGGGCACCAGTCGAACACATACAGTTAATACATTTGATGTAGCATCATGTTGTCCATTAACCCCTAAAAATCCAACATGGAGTCCTCCACCTATACCTGTACTAATATAGTTTTTAATACTACCCCACATCTCTCCAATTTTTTCACCAATATTCTTTAACGTTCCTGCACCTTCCGCATTAAACATATGCACAAAAGCCCCAGACACAGCCCCATTGGAAAACTTACCTCCACCTATCTTAGAAGCAGTTCCTCCGACTATACTTGCAATGGCTGTTCTCACTGTAAATCCTCCTGTACCTGTACCACCTATTTCCGTACCTGGACTAAAGAAACTAGAGGTAAAGCCACTAGCAAAGCCCGACTTAAAGGTACCGCCTTGTGCCATGCTTATGACACCTCGACTTAGTCCATGTAATGCTGACTTAATAAAGAGTTTACCTACATTTACGCCTTTTGTCAAAAGGTTCCCCGCGATTTGAAAGGTCCAGGTATGGCATGTCCTATCCCCGCTGCTAAACCTGCACCTATGGCCCCAAACAGAGCACCTTGCAAGGCACCCTTTAAAGACCCTGTCATAATGCCTCCTGACGCAAAGCCCGCCAAAGCTCCTGCAGCGATAGTATTCATCCCTGCTAGCCATGGCGCAAGCAATCCATATCCCATTGTACCTGCGACGATTACTGCCGCAACAATAATACTAACATTCGTCCTAGCCCACTTCTTAATCTTCTTCCACAATTTACTAAACCAAGAGTGCCCAGAAGGATCCGTAAACACCAATGGGTTGTTTCTCACATAAGAGTAACGGTTGTAAGACTGGCTGTCGTGTGGTGCTTGTATGATGGTGTCTGCACTTAGGAATCTTCCTATATCAGAGTCATACACTCTGGCGTTCATGTGTATGAGTCCTGAGAGTTCTGCTATCTGCTCATGTCCTGTGTACGCTCTGGTTGTCTCGATTACTGTGTTCGCAGGGATGATGGCGTTATTGGGGGTAAGCCCGTAGTCCATCGCACGTATCTTACCAAATGGCTCGTAGCTTCGTCTTTCTACATTTCCTGTATCATCAGTGATGGCGGTGATGCTTCCTAGTGCATCTGTATGGAAGTAACGGTTGTACATGGACTTGTAGTTAGCGTTGGTGCTGACATAGTTTTTGTCTATGGTTTCTACGTGTGTTCCTACTGTCTTACCTCCTACAGAGATGTAGATGGTACTCTTGACTTCGTTAGCACTGTTGCTCTTGACTTCTTCTTCGTAACCTTTACCGATGTAGAAGTTTTGTTTGTCATCGGTTACTTTCATAAAGCGTTGTCCGCCCACACCATAGTAGAACCATGCTTGTTCCACCTCTCCTGTTTCAATTCTCGTTCACCGAATCTCTCCTTGTTCCATCCTCTCATGAGGTGGAACACATACACAGTCATTTACTTTTGGGAGTTGTTTTCCGTTTGGGGTTGATGTGCGTTACATCTCGGGAGAGATGGAACGAGTTATCTCGGGTGAGATGGAACGAGTTAACACCAACGGATTGTTTCTCACATAAGAGTAACGGTTGTAAGACTGTGAGTCATGTGGTGCTTGTATGATGGTGTCTGCACTTGTAAATCTACCTATGTCAGAGTCATAGAGTCGTGCATTCATATGGATGAGTCCAGAGATCTCTGCTATCTGCTCATGTCCTGTGTAGGCTCTGGCTGTCTCTACTACGGTGTTGCTGCGTTCCATCTCAGAGAGATGGAACGAGTTATGATACTGTCCTACTCACTGTTCCCCTATCTTCAACTTTGACCAATCTGTACCAACACCATCAATCTTCAGCCCTTCTGAAGTACATCCTGGGTACTTCACCTTGTATGATTCAGAATATATCACTTTCCCATCATCAAAGATTCTTACCCACTTGGGTTTACCATTCTTCCAATACCTAATCACAGGGCCATGAAAATCCCTCTTTTCATTTCTATGACTAACACTTTTAAGTGGATTTGGTGGTATTCCTTTTATCTCTATCCCGTCACCATCACCATATGTACGGGCCTCTATATCTTGCCCATCTTTACCAATACGCCAAATAGTAGCGACATACCCATTTTCATGATAACTAGTGTCTATTCCATACTTTTTACCATTTTTCCAAGATGTAATTGAATGAATATCTCCGTTTTTGTAGTAAAAAATCAAAACCCCATGTTTTTTACCATTTTTATATGGCACCTCCATGAAAAGTTTAGAATCTAAATAATGCTTTGTAACACCATGTTTCTTACCATTGACATAGGGGGTTACAGCAAATTCTCTATCATTTATTGTTTCTTTTTTAGAAATTGGTTTTTGATCTGCAATGAGATTCATAACCAATGATGATTATCTAAGTATCTTCATATCTTCTCCATTATTTTAATCCAACTAGCCAATATCTAAAGTTATCCGCATTATCAAAAGCACGCCCACCCTCCGCAAGGCGACGTACATTATTATATCCATACCCATCCCCATCAAAATCATGAGTCCACCCTATGTAGTGTGTAAACTCATGTGCAAGCATCAGTGATGCAGGAGATGAACCTCTCTCAGTATAAATAAAAAAGTTTTGCGTTATATGAATATTTCCACTTGCATAAAACCCATATAGACCTGTATCTACAATAACTGGAATAAAATCATTTACGTTGAACCCTGAGACATCCGCTTGTAATTGTTTTACTTTTTTCAACACATCATATCGATTTCTGTTACCATAGAATGTTGTAAGGTTTAGGGGTCAGGTAACAACTACAACTCATTTCCTACTCCTCTTGATCACAGCAAATACAGCTTGCTGTGTTATCTCCAATACCTTAGCAATCATCTGCTGAGAGTAACCCTCTTTATATGCCTGTACTATTATACTGTTTCTCACTTTTAACTCTTTTACATTTATGCATGTTCCACCTCCTATGTTCCAATTCTCCACCGTATTCACCGCATCTCTCCTTGTTCCATCCTCTCCTGAGGTGGAACACATACACAGTTTTTTACTTTTGGGAGTGACTTTGCGTTTGGGGTTTGATGTGCGTTACATCTCGGGAAAGATGGAACGAGTAAGTGAACAGGTTGAACCAGTTAGTGAGCTAGAGATTGTAGCTATTCCCTACTCTTAATCTTTACTACTAAAAATGTCAATAATATCGTGAATATACCAAATAAAATAGCCTTTTCTGCATAATCTCTAGGATTTTCTATCATCGTGCCATCCCTTCTTGGTAAATCAACACCAAACAGAATTAAAATACCTTTAATTACTGCAAAAAAACCTAATAAATAGAAAATATGTTTTGTCTTCATTAATGAGGATTCCCATCACGATGATCCCACATAAACCAAATTTGTCCTTCTGGTGTTGTTGGTGGTAAACTTGGATTAATCAAGTTATTAATTCGGTCAACCAAAACTGTTCCACCCGTAACTATTCCAGGGTTAGCCATCGCATAAGTATATCCTGCTCTCAAAACTGCTCCACCTGCAAAACCTCCTGCCAAACTAAATAAGGCTAAAGTCATTGTGTCATTATGTGCTTCTGCAATCAAAACCCTATCATAAGCCTGACTGTAAGTTAAAGGTTGTAATCCTCTAATCCCCATACCTTGTGAACGCACCATCATAGATAATGCCCTGTATGCTCTCGAAACATCTTCTGAAAACCCTTCAATAAAATTTTTCTTACTCGGATAAGTCGGATGCCCCATAGCATTATACATATGCACAAACGCAGCACTCACAGCACCATTGGCAAACTTACCTCCACCAAGCCTAGAAGCAGTACCTCCGACTATGGCAGATATAGCCATTTTACCACCAAAGGACTTTGCATAGTTTGAAAGTCCTCCTAAAGCACTACCTGCAAACCCAGACCAGAAACCTGCTGACCACTTTTGGGAGTTCTTTTCCGTTTGGGGTTTGATGTGCGTTACATCTCAGGAGAGATGGAACGAGTTAAGATGGAACGAGTGATGCCACACCCATCCACCCTTGTTCCATCCTCTCCTGAGGTGGAACACTTACCAGTTATTTGATTTTTGCTTTCCGTTTAGGGTTTGATGTGCGTTACATCTCGGGAGAGATGGAACGAGTTAACGAGGAAAGGTGGTAACTGACCCCTATGCCCACTTTGGATTTAAATTCGGGACTTGCTATACTCCCTATGCTTCTATCGCCGAATAAAATCTTTTACATCTTGTAATAAAGTAGACATTTCAAAAAATTTAAAATCTTTTTCCAATTTATCCAAAGGTGATACATAAAAAATATATTGATTATATATAAAAACTAATAACATAGAAAGAGAAATTACAAATTGAACATTCCAGTTTTCTTGTGAAAAAATATCAACTTCATATTGGTTGAATAAATACATACACATTAATAAGATGCTAATAAATACAAAAACAGAGAAGTAAATACTCTTGGGTTTTCCCTCTTTCCTTATTTTCAATGAGTACCTTATAGATAATAATGCACCAACTAAAGCTACAGCGGGAGTGTAACTAATTCTGTGTCAATTAGATAAAATATTGAACACAGAAGGATTTATAAATGAAGATAGAAATAGATGTTGAAGAATTTGCTGCACAACTCAAAGCAGGTAAAGGCATCGGCGGTAAAGATGGGGCCCTTACACCACTCATTAAACAACTCACAGAGATGGCACTCCAAGCTGAACTAGAAACTCATTTATCTCAAGATCTTGAGAGAAACCGTAAAAATGGCACAAGTTCTAAAACTATGAAATCAGCAAATGGGACATTTGATCTTGAAACTCCAAGAGATCGTAATGGTAGTTTTGAACCAGAGCTTGTCAAGAAAAACCAAACTCATATGTCAGATGAATTAGAGAGTAAAATGCTTTCTCTATTCGCATTAGGTAATAGCTATTCACAAATAGCTGATCATATCGAAGATATGTACGGAGTACACTTCTCTAAACCTGCTATAACAGCGATTACAGACAAACTAATACCCAAGCTTGAAGAGTGGAAGAAAAGACCTCTTGATTCAATATATCCATTTGTATATCTTGATGCAATACACTACAAAGTAAGAGAAGAAGGTCACTATATTTCAAAAGCCTTTTATACGGTTCTTGGTGTAAACCTTGAAGGTAAAAAAGAGATATTAGGACTCTACCTCAATGAGAGTGAAGGAGCTAAGTTCTGGCTACAGGTACTAACTGATTTACAAAACCGTGGGGTTAAAGATATACTCATAGCTTCAGTTGATGGGTTAAAGGGCTTTCCCGAAGCTATAAACGCTGTATTCCCTGATAGTGAAGTTCAACTCTGTATCGTTCATCAAATCCGTAATAGCCTAAAGTATGTGGCATCTAAAAATCAAAAACAGTTTGCTGGTGAACTTAAAAAAGTCTATCAAGCTTTTACGAAAGAAGAAGCCGAACTCGAGCTAGATAAACTTGAAGAAAAATGGGGTAAAAAATACCCTATTATATTTGAGTCTTGGAGGAATAAATGGGATAATCTATCAAATTACTTCAAGTATGCAGAGCCAATTAGAAAAGTTATCTATACCACTAATATCATAGAGTCAGTACATAGACAGTTTAGAACACTCACAAAAACCAAAGGGGCTTTTCCTAACGATAATAGCCTGCTAAAACTGCTTTATGCAGGTATTCAAAATGCTGAGAAAAAATGGACTATGCCTATTCATAATTGGAGTCTTACAATCTCTCAACTCAACATTCATTTTAAGGGAGCGTAAATATAACTGTGTAAATTCTAAAAATTAAATTTATTTGATATAGTAGTCAAGTAAATTAATCTAAAAGGATTTACATATGAGCTTACTAAATACAGAAGAGTTAAAAAGACAGATCAAAGAGGGAACTTTTACCTCTTTGGATGATATCACCAATGAGTTTAAAACATACTCAAAGAAGTGATACAGGCAGCCTCCCGAAGAACTAACTTCCCACCTGGGTTACAATAAACACCAAACTTCAGATACTTCAAATTCCCGTAATGGCTACAGTGATAAAACCATCAACTCCAAATATGGACAATTTGATGTTTCCATTCCCAGAGACAGAGACTCTACCTTTGAACCACAGTTGGTCAAGAAGAGAGAAGTGCTGCTCAATGGCAGTGAAGACCTCATTCTTTCACTCTATACCAAAGGGATGAGTGTAAGAGATATACAACATCACCTAGATGATTTGTACGGCTATGAACTTTCAACAGAGACAATTTCCAATATTACCACCAAAGTCATAGAAAAAGCCAATGAGTGGCAATCCCGACCACTTGAACCGATCTATCCAATCATTTTTATGGATGCGACTGTACTAAAAATCAGGGTAGACAGAGTGGTTAAAAATATTGCTGCATATATTATGCTGGGTATTACACTTGAAGGCAAGAAAGAGATCATAGGGATTTGGATAGGAGAGAATGAAACTTCAAAATACTGGCTAACTGTTTTAAACGATATTCAGAAGCGTGGCATACAAGATGTTCTTATCTTTGCAATTGATGGTTTAAATGGCTTTAACGAAGCTATACAGGCTGTGTATCCTAAAGCAGAGATACAAAGATGTATCGTACATCAGATAAGAGCATTCCTTAGATTCGTATCATGGAAAGACAGAAAAGCGGTTGCCAAAGATCTCAAGTCTGTCTATGCTGCACATAATGAAGAAGATGCACAAATTGCTCTTACCGAGTTTAACGACATCTGGGGTAAAAAATACCCCAATATCACCGCTTCCTGGATAACCCATTGGAATGAACTTGCTACTTTCTTCAAATACCCAGACTCTGTCAGAACACTTATTTATACGACCAACCCTATAGAATCACTCAATGCAACCATCAAAAGAAAGACAAAAGCTAAAGGCTCATTCCCAACTGTGGAATCAGCTTTTAAGATGCTTTATCTTGCAACACAGGAGATTCAAGAAAAATGGAAAGCTAACAGTTTGAGAAATTGGTCTGAGATTTATCCTCAGCTTAGTATATTTTTTAGTGAAATTATGTCAAAATATACCAAGTGATTAGAGGTGAAGGTGGGTTTACACAGTTTATTTTACACTCCCCATTTTAAGGAGAGATTGAAAGATGCTTTAGATTTGCTATAATCTTAGAGGTTAAGAGGTGTTGACACAGAATTTATTACAGTCCCGCTACAGCTATAAATCTCTGTCCACTTATATCTAAGTTATTGATGTCTGTTATATATATCATCATACTACCATATATAAAAAGCAAATCTGCCATATATATCATAATATAAAACCTTACTAGTTTCATCTAGTTATCATCCTTCGATTCATAATAATCCAATACTATACCGTGTCCCTGTGTAACAACTTCAGATACCGCAGGACTAAATCCTCTAAGACTGTATGGAATAGCATAATCCACTACAATATCAACGGGGTTAAGAGATTCAACCATAAAATTATTTTGCTGTGTTATCTTTAATACCTTGGCAATCATCTGCTGAGAGTATCCCTCTTCATATGCCTGTACTATTATACTGTTTCTCACTTTTAACTCTTTTACATTTATACATGTTCCACCTCCTATGTTCCAATTCTCCACCGTATTCACCAAATCTCTCCTTGTTCCATCCTCTCATGAGGTGGAACACATACACAGTCATTTACTTTTGGGAGTTCTTTTCCGTTTGGGGTTGATGTGCGTTACATCTCGGGAGAGATGGAACGAGTTAGAATGTCCTAAGAACATTATATATTTTTCGAGATGCCTTGCCAATACAATATATTTATAGGCATGTACAGTAAATTGTATTATGCATTTAAATTCGAGATATACATATTCCTCATCAGTAGACGCGGAATATGTGATTTTTAGTAATAACTATGAAAACTTATGTTTTCATTATGAAACCAAAGTCGTCCATTACCTGGTACCCCTTCATTACTTACCATGATACCTTCATTTAAAAAGTCTTCAACTACTTTTGTAAAAATCTTATCATCAAACTGCTTACTTGCATCGTACCCATCTGTACATTCATCTGGCCCAGATTCATCACTACAATTTCTTGATGGATACACTACATTGTTTTTATTTGTTCTATTAACATTTGTGAATTTAACATTATCATTGTCAATCACCTGAATATCTGCTACAAATGAAGCATCTATAAGATCTATGTAGATTTTTTCATTTTCTATTCTCATACTACTAGATGTACCTAAAAAGTATTCTTTATTCTCTGATGGATTATGAAAAAACCCATCCCATGATTTAACATTAAATATATTATTCATAGTAATAGAATCAACATATCTATTTTCTGTAAGTTTATTTATAAAATCTTTTTTATCAAACTCTGACTTTTCTCCTATGGTAGCAAGTTCACCCATTAACCCAGCCCACACGACATAGCCACTTTCCCCAAAAGAAAATCCACTTTTTAAGAAATCATTAAAATTACTTTCTTGTTGCTTACTCAAACATGTTAATGAACTATTCGTTTCCTCTTGTATTTGAGAAAACCATATTCCTTTATTATCTATTGTATAGTTTGCCTGAAATCTTGAACAATTTACAATTGCTTCAAAGGTATTATCTTCGTTAAACATCACAGAGGAATGTGTCTGCATTACATTAATATCTGGAACTAGAATAAAAGGACCCACGCTATATAAATTTTTTGTTATGATGTTTTTTATAGCTTCAGCCCCTGTAATACTACACTCTTCTAAATTATCTTTATCAGTGTTAACCCCTGATGTACAATTTATTACAGTAATAATATTCCCTTCCCTATCAAATGTTTCATTATGATAATATCCATCAGAATCTGCCGAGATTACATATCCTCCATCTTCATTAAGTTCACCTTCTAAATAAAAATCAAGTGGAACATCATAAAAATCACCAATAATTGCATCTGAGATATGCTCATTTAATTTTATTTTGTCATCCAATTCAGTAAAATCAATTTTATTATTATGTTTTTGCTTATATTCAAAATCAAAATCTCCTGCATATGTATATGAAATACAATCTGCATCACGTCCATATTCATATGAACTGTTTATACTATCTGTAGTTTCATTGTAATCAAACCCTGAATAAATAACACTTCCTGTTCTATCTCTGCATATCCCCTGATCTCCATTCCAACCATCAATGAGTTCTTCCCTTGTTTCATAAAGTGTTTGATCTTCATTCCAACGTGTAATACTTATTAACTGATCACCCTCAAGACCTAAATTTGAAACATCAACCTTTAATTCATATTTATATAAAGAATTATCATAAGTTGTTAATGTTGCTTCACCTAATTTAACTTTTTCTCCAATTTTATCTTTCAAAATTGGCTTAATATCTTGAAAAGATTGAGTATCTCCACTTTTATCTTCATAAGTCTGTATAAGTTCAAGATCATGATTATAAAGTGCCGTTGAGTAAGTGAATATAATTTGATTCTCAGGAACATTACACATATTACTTCCCTCACAATAACTTTCAATTTGATTCCACACTGAATCTAAATAACTTAAATTCATATTCATATCCATCTGTCTAAAATAGAAATAACCTATTCTTTCTTTAAGACTTAGAAATCCTTGACTTGTCTCACTCTCTTTTTGTAAAACTTTATAGTTTTTTTGTGACTCTGTACTCGTTTCATTTAAAAGTGCATCGGGTATCGTATTCTCTTTGATAGTAGGTAAAATACTATTTTTATATACCTCACTGGAAGTATTATCCTCTTCAATATCCACAACAACAGGAACATTCACCTCTTCGCTACCTACGTGAGCAGTAGAACCTCCCCCACCACAACCAACAAGCAATAGAGCACCTATAACTAATCCTATTTTCAAAACTATTTTCATTTTTTTTCCCCATATTTTCCTAAATTTTTTGAAGAATACTATATCATATTTTTGTAAAATGTTATTCAGGCAAAAATTATTCTTCTATTGCTTTTTCTTACAAATGTGTTACAATGCCAAAAATCTTCTATATAAAGTAAGTACTAAATATGAAAAATTTAATCATCGTCGAATCACCAGCAAAAGCACGAACCATCACTAACTTCTTGAGTAAGGACTACAAGGTCATCGCCTCTAAAGGGCACATCCGTGACCTTCCTAAGAGTACCTTTGGTATCACCGTAGATGATGAGACGGGGGACTTAGTCCCTAAGTATTCCATCCCTAGAGATGTGAATGCTACGGTCAAAGAGCTAAAGAAACTCGCCAAAGCAGCTGAAACTGTCTTTATCGCGACCGATGAGGATCGCGAGGGTGAGGCTATTGGTTATCATATTGCTATGGCCATTGGCAAAGAGCCTACAGAGCTTCCACGTATCGTCTTTCATGAGATAACCAAGACCGCCATACAACACGCACTTGAGAACCCACGCAAGGTAGACATGGACTCTGTGGATGCACAGCAGACCAGACGTCTTCTAGACCGTATAGTGGGATACAAACTCTCTCCTTTGCTTGCAAACAAGATACAAAGAGGCCTAAGTGCTGGGAGAGTACAAAGCTCTACCCTTAAACTTGTGGTAGAAAAAGAACGCGAGATCAAAGCCTTTAAGCCTGAAGAGTTTTGGACCATTGATGCCCTCTTTGAAAAAAACATAGACGCAAGCATTTATGACTACAATGGCTTGAAGATAGACAAGCTTACCATCAAAACAGAAGCAGATGCCACAGAGATCGTCACTGCAGCCAAGTCGGAGTCTTTTGTAGTCGCTTCCCTAGAAAAGACTAAAAGAAAAACAAAAACACCTCCACCATTTATGACCTCTACCTTACAGCAATCTGCATCAACGCAACTTGGGTTCTCTCCAAAAAAGACGATGATGGTTGCACAAAAGCTTTACGAAGGGGTAAAAACAGACCAAGGTACCATGGGTGTCATCACCTATATGAGAACCGACTCCATGAACCTTGCCAAGGAAGCTGTAGCGGCTGCACGTGATTACATCAAAAGTACCTATGGAGACAAGTACTTACCAAGTAAAGCGAAGAACTATGTCACCAAGTCTAAGGGAGCGCAGGAAGCGCACGAAGCTATACGCCCTACTATGGTAGAGTTTGACAGTAAGATAGCTGCTGATTATCTTTCAGGAGATGAGCTTAAACTCTATAGACTCATTTACAACCGTTTCCTGGCTTGTCAGATGACAGAAGCAGAGATGGAGTCTCAGAGTATTTTATTTAAGGGAGATAAGTGTACCTTTAAAGCAAGCGGTAGAAAACTTCTTTTTGACGGTTTCTACAAAGTCACAGGGCATACAGATAAAGACAAGCTCCTTCCAGACCTTACTAAAGGACAAGAAGTAAGCTTAGATGACATCAAACAAGAGCAACACTTTACAGAACCACCTGCACGCTACAACGAAGCCTCTCTCATTAAAAAACTAGAGTCACTGGGTATCGGTCGTCCAAGTACGTACGCACCAACAGTCACCACACTCCAAACACGTAAGTACATCGAACTGGAGAAAAAACGCATACACCCCACAGAGATAGCTTTTACCGTCACAGAGATGCTTGAAGAGCACTTCCCTGAGATAGTCGATAGTGGGTTTACGGCAAACATGGAAGAGACACTGGATGAAGTCGCGGAAGGCACAGTCAACTGGCAAACGATACTCAAAGCATTTTACACCCCTTTTATACATAAAATAGAAGAAGGGAAAAAGAACATCAAAAGCCTCAAGGTCGCCATCCCTACAGGAGAGAACTGCCCTAAGTGTGAGTCAGAACTTCTCTTACGTAAAGGACGTTATGGTGAGTTCATCGCTTGTTCCAACTTCCCTAAGTGTAAGTACACCAAAAACACCGATGGCACAGAAGTGGAAGGCCCGGAAGAGACAGATGAGAAGTGTGAAAAGTGTGGCTCCATGATGGTCATCAAGGATTCAAAAAGAGGAAAATTCCTCGCGTGTTCTGCGTATCCTAAGTGTAAAAATGCCAAGTCACTTGAACCAGCAAAAGAGTTAACTGTACCGTGTCCAGAATGTGGGGGGAAACTCCAAGAACGTGAAGGTAAACGAGGGAAGTTCTTTGGTTGTGTCAATTACCCTAAATGTAAGTTCATTGCAAACTTTGAACCTGTCGATAAAAAGTGTCCAAAATGTGACTATACGATGGGGATCAAAACACTCAAGAGCGGCACAGTCTATGAATGTTTCAAGTGTAAACACAAAGAAGAGGCTACCTCATAAGGTAGTTTTTGATCTCCTCTTCTAGTTTAAGCCATTCTTCTTTATAGGATGGGATGAATTCACTCATAAACACTTTTTCATCATTCATATGTAACAACATTTTAAGCCATTCTTCTTTATAGCGTGCTATAAATTCTTTTTCATCATTCATACGTAATAACATTTTGTTAAGCACGTCTACAAAACTTGTGGCACCAATGGTTCCCGCTAACCCAACAGCATCAATACAAAAGACTCTCAATTCTTCAATTTGATCATTTTGTATCATGTCTCTTACAAGGTTACTCTGAATTTCTTAATGCCAAGGATACTTGCATGACTATCTCTCTATAGAAATCATCATTGTGGACATAAGTAATACCTTTTTGTATATCTAAGATAGCATTTTTTTCTTTATACACTGGAGGACTGGCTTGTGTTTCTACAGCATTTACGCCCTCTTGTTTTAAAAATCTCTGCAAGGCGACATAAAGTTGTCCAACCTTAAAAGGTTTGGTAATACACGCATCCACACCAGAGAGTATCATTTGTTCCATTTCATAGTTGAACCCTAAACCGGTTACGGCCACAATGGGGATTTTCTTTTCTGCATAGAGTCTGCGTATCTCTCTTGTGGCTTCAAACCCATTGATGACTGGCATATCCATATCCATAAAGATCAAGTCAACATTGGGATCTTCTTCAAGAAACTCTAATGCCTGTAGTCCATTTTCTACCTTATGCACGGACAAGGATGAGGCACTCAATATACTGTTCAATACCTGTTGACTCACTATATTGTCTTCTACGATCAGTATGTTTTTATGGGTAAACTTCTCAAAGTCACTCCTTGACACTTTTGGACGATTAAGAATTCTAAAATTCCGTAACTCTTCTTTGATAAAATCCTTGGTCTTTGTGTCTTTTTTAATACAAAGTTGATTTAAAACCTCTTCCACATCCCCTATGATCAGAGGGGAAAAAAGTTCCCCGTCTGCGATACGTGAGATCATATCAATGGCATTGTCTGATTCAAAGATATTATTGATCACAATAATATCTAGAGCATCATCCCGGGTGATATCCTTAAAGAAATGAAAGACTTTTTTACTCACATCCTCAGACTTAATGATAATAAAATCTATCCCCTCCATATTGGGTCGATGTTTTGCCAAGTTGTCAGAAGACTTAAAGAGGGTTTCAATATTAAAGCTATGTAGTATTTTAGTCAAAATCTCTGCTTTTTGTTCATCTGTATCTACAACAAGTGCTTTTTTATTGACAAGGAGTTTTGTTAACTTGGCCTTGTGACTTTTATTATCCGCATCTTTAATGTAAGGAAGAGACAGCTCATAAAGTGTTCCTTCTTTCTTATCACTCTGTACTAAAAAATTTCCATGCATATTTGAAATTAATTCATTCATCACAAAATACCCAAAATCTTTATTGGTATTTTGTATTTCCTCCCATGTATTTGGGATAAAAAGTCGCCCTATCTCTTCATCAGTTAAAAATTGACTTTTATTCACTATACCAAAAACGAGGTTCTTTTCTTCTCTCACCTCAATACGTAATACCACCTCACTCATCTCTTGAGATTCGAAAACGTCTACTATCAGATTATGTAAGATCTGATATATCCTACCACTGTCTCCTACAAGATACCTAGTGACATCACTTTGGATGTCATACACAAGTGTGTGTTCCTTTTTTTTCAAAGCAAGTGCAACCGAATTGGTAAGCTTATGGAGCATATTACTCAACTGAAAAGCTTCTTCTTTGATGATGATGTTTCCCGACTTGATCTTTAAAAAGTCTATGAGTGCATAGGTCGTTTGCAGTAATTCTTCATCATATTTTTTTAAATTGACTATCTGATTTTTTATCTCATTTTCATTGATGTTTTCTAAAGACGTTTCTAAAAGTTTTTTCTCATCATCCACACTTTTGAGTGCTACCTCCTGAATCTTCTCTCCCATTTTTTCAAGTAACAGACTTTGCTTTTCTTCTATTTCTGCTTGTCGCGCTTGAATACGTTTATGTTTGATATTAAGGTTTTTTAGTTGATCTGAAGATAAAAATAAGGCCAAAATTCCTATGGTTGCCAATCCAAACAACGCTGTCCATAACGTTTCATCTTCTTTTTCTACCAATACTTCTTTTTCAATATATTGTATTTTGGGACTTTCGCTTTGTGTATAGTGTGTATCTTCCGATATAAAGGCATAAGGAAATGTCTTCCGTATGTCCATGTACCCTACTGCTAAACCGTCCCCCGACCTAAACGGCCCCACCTGCAATATATATGTGCCATTAAGGGTAACAATGCTGGCTTCAACATTTTCTTTCTCTTGTACCTTTTGCAATGAAGGATTTTTGCTCACGAGCTGTTGATACTTTATTTTTTCAACATCCAATGCATTTTGAGCTTCCCCTGTTGCCAAAACAATATAATTTGATACTGCCTGCGAAGAGAGTGTTATGGTAAACACCAATACCAATGCTAAATAATGCCATATTCTAATCATTTTCTACTCCCATGTCCTCTATGTCATTCCCAATCTTATTTTGATACACTTCTACTTTTTTTTGTAATGCTTTGATCTTTGAAATTTGCCTTGTACTTCTGTAAATCAACAAAAAACCTGCCAATGCGAGAAGAAACAGTGCAATCCACTCATTGTCTAGCTCTTTCCAAAACAACTTTACCTGATTGAATATTTTTGTTTCACTTTTTTGTGCTGCCCGATCGAGAAACATTCCTTCACTTTTTACAGTTGGGGTTGCTACCGCTTCTTTGGTCACTTTTTTAACAGACACGGGGTTTCTCATAGGGGTATCATCCACGACAAAGGATTGAGGAAATTTTTCTTTTAGCAAATAATGTAAATTATTTTTAACTGAATTACCCACTATAGCCTTTATACTGACAACCACGTAAGGATCAAGTAACTCCATTTGAAGCGTAAGATGATGTTTTGACTGCAGTGCTTTTGCCTTTTCATTTTCTTGAAAAAACTTCTCTACCCTATAGAGATCTTTGGCTGCATCTGCTGTTTTTAAATATGCACTGAGTATCATTTTTTGTTCCAACCCCTGCCCCAACATTGTATGTAAAAAGAACACCCAGATCAATCTCTTTATCATGCTTCTATAGCCTTAATTACCATTACCTATCCCTATCTATATTAGTAATTATTATAGCATAACTTCATTCTTTATCCTTTAGTAGAAAAGCTTTTGCTATAATCTCGGGTATAATCCAGAAATATGAATCCATATAATGAGGTACCAAATGTCGAACCATAAAGAAATATTTTTATGTGCTATTAACAACATCCTAAGTGGCACATGTCTAGAAGACTGCAAGTTCTGTACACAATCTGTACGTTACCATGCGGACATAGAACGCTATAATTACAAAAATATAGAACAAATCGTCCAAGAAGCCAAACAAGCCAAAGCACAGGGTGCGCTAGGGTACTGCTTAGTCACAGCGGGCAAAGGTCTCGATGACAAGAAGGTAGACTTTGTCGCACGTGCAGCACAAGCCATCAAAGCAGAAGTCGAAGGACTGAACCTCATCGCCTGTAACGGGACGGCCAACCAAGAGCAACTACAGTACCTTAAAGACCATGGGCTTGACAGTTACAACCATAACCTTGAAACGTCTGAGCGATATTATGCAGACATCTGTAGCACGCACCCTTGGAGCGAACGGTATGAGACCTGTGAAAATGTCAAATCTGTAGGACTAGCACTATGTTCTGGTGGCATATTTGGCATGGGAGAGACAGCGGAAGATAGAGATTCTCTCTTAAATTCAATTGCTTCACTCTCTCCTGAGTCTACCCCTTTAAACTTTTATCATCCCAACCCTGCATTACCCATCAAAACAAGAAATATAGAACTAGATGAAGCCATTGCCATCATCACAAAAGCACGTGGGCTACTGGGTGAGCATAAACTACTGATGGTAGCAGGTGGTCGTGAGCTTTTGTTTACAGGACAAGAAGACCTGATGTTTAAAGCAGGTGCAAATGCCATGGTGATAGGAAACTACCTCACCACAAAAGGCGTCGCTGCAAGTAGTGATAAAAAAATGCTGAACACTTTAGGTTATGAGGTAGCCACGAACTGTGATTCACTCTAACATCACCCTCATACTTACCTTATCCCTCCTCATTTGGAGTAGCCCTTTCGTGGCAAAATTTTTACGTATGCCCATTCCTCCTGTTGAGATCATCCTTGGTGCACTCTTTGCATACTTGGGTCTCATAGGACACAATCAATACTTTCACCTCATCGCAGAAGTGGGGTTTTTATACCTTATGTTTTTAGCAGGTATGGAAGTAGATTTAAAACAACTTGCGAACAGTTCCAAGGAAGTCATTCAAAAGTCGATACTCTTTCTTTCTTTGATGCTCTTCTTTTCCATAAGCAGTGGTCTGCTTTTTGGTTTAAATACTATTGTCATTATCTCCATGCCCCTTATCTCTATTGGTCTTTTGGCCTCTTTATCTAAAGTGTATGGGAAAGATGAGCCGTGGATACGTCTGGCTTTTATCGCAGGTGTTTTGGGGGAGATAGCAAGTATTGCTGCACTGACCATATTTGATGCGGCCAGCATCGCTGGCTTTGGCCTTGAGCTCTTTAGTAAGCTTGGGTACCTTGTGCTCTTCATCATTGTGGTCTATGCCCTCTACAGGCTCTTGCATCTCTTATTTTGGTGGTTTCCTGAACTCAAAATGACCCTCATGCCGAAAATTGATACTTCAGATCAGGACATACGTCTTGCTATGTCACTTTTTTTCATCCTCATCGCTGTGATGTTAAGTCTCGGCCTAGAACTTGCTTTGGGTGCATTTATTGCTGGGGTTGCCATTTCTGCATTCTTCCACCATGAAAAAGCATTGGAAGAGAAGATGTCTAGTTTGGGCTTTGGTTTTCTGGTACCACTCTTTTTTATTCATGTTGGGTCATCGTTTGATTTAAAGGCATTGCCTTTGGAAGGTGTTGTCTCAGGAGCACTACTCATTACATTTTTAATGCTCGGTTCTAGGGTCCTAGCGGGTATTGCACTAAAGGGGATTAGTGGTTCTAGAGATGCCTTGCTTATAGCGCTATCTCTTTCTATGCCACTGACATTACTCATAGCTGTGGCAACCATTGGGTATGAGACTAAACTTTTAGATCTATTGACCTATTATCAACTTATCTTAGCAAGTATTTTTGAGATATTAATCTCTATGCTGAGCATTAAAATATTACAATCAAGAAGAGAGAAAAGGTAGTTTTCTCTTCTTTCCTTTGTTATTGCATCTCTTTGATGGCTTCTAGGTATGCTTTATCTGCTGCCTCTTTTGCCATTTGTGCTTCATGTGTAATATTGATGTCGACAATAGCATGTTCTGATGCTTCTTTTGGGGTAGGCTCCATCGCTTTAGCTTTGATAGCCTTAGCCTCTGCAGCAGCCTGTGCCTCTTCTTGTTCCATTTTTAGCACCCTTTGTGCCTCATACGCTTCAACTTCAAGTCTCTCTGCTTCACGCTTTTGTGCCGCCAGCTTCTCTGCTTCTTCTGCTTCTCTTTGCGCTTGCATTGCGGCTATTCTCTCTTCTTCTGCCTTCACTTGTTCGGCTCTGGCTTTTTCAATTTTGAGTTGCTCTTCTTTCACTTTTTGAAGTCTTTCTTCTTCCTGACGTTTCTCTTCTTCTGCTTTTTGTACAGCTGCTGTTTCCTCTTCTAGCGGCTTTGCCTTCTCCATAACGACTTCATTACTCTCTTCTTCAACACGTACCTCTTTTTCAACTGATGACGGTGTTTCAGCTTCTGTATTATTTTGCTCTACCACTAAATCTTCAATAAGTGCAGAAGGCGCCTGAGCTTGATCGGATGCTTCCTTTGAGGCTGCAAGTTCTTCTTCTGCATCCTCTTCTGCTTCTTTTTTCTCAGCCATTTGTTTGAGTGCAGAAAGTAAAACGTCCTGATCTTGATCTATTTTTTGAAGATTCTCTTCTAGATCAAATGGGTTACTTGATGCATGTGCCCCCATACCTGCCAATGCTATCATCAATAAAAATTGTTTCACGTTCTACTCCTTAGATTTAATATTTCTTACTCTCTAGACTCTAACTGCTGCAACACAAAATACTCTTTTTGAAGTCTTTGGTTTTCATTTTTCAATGCAATGCCCTCTTCAAGTAAGCCCTGTTTTTTCTCTTTTAACTGGTTTAAAACCGTTAATGAGTTCTCCCCATAGATCAAGATCCCCACATAAATACCAAAAAGCAAAATACCTATGGTTGTCACCAAAAGTGCCTTGATGGACAAGCCGGCTATGCCTTCTACATTTTGAGTATCTGCCATAGTGACACGTTATTTAGAAAATAGTGAAGCACCCAAGTACTCAAACTGTCCAAGTTCTGCTTCTATCTCTAGTAATCTGTTATACTTCGCGATCCTATCACTTCTGGCTGTTGAACCGGTTTTAATCTGTCCTGTATTCAGTGCCACGGCAAAGTCAGCGATGAATGTATCTTCACTCTCACCTGAACGGTGACTCATGACACAGTTGTACCCATTTCTTTGTGCAAGACGTACCGTTTGCATCGTTTCTGACACTGTTCCTATCTGGTTAGGTTTTATCAAGATAGAATTTGCAGTCTCTTTTTCAATTCCCTCAGCCAAAATAGCTACATTGGTAACAAACAAGTCGTCACCTACAAGCTGTATTTTATCGCCAAGTACTTCTGTGAGGTGTTTCCATCCATCCCAATCATCTTCATCAAGCCCATCTTCAATAGATACAATAGGGTATTTTGCACACATATCTGCATAGTACGCTGTAAGCTCCGCAGAAGTGATCTCTCTATTCTCAGACTTCAATACATAAAGTCCTTTGTCATTCAGTAGCTCAGAAGCTGCCACATCCAGTGCAATCCCTATCTGCTCACCTGGTTTATACCCTGCTTTTTCGATAGCTTGAATAATCACTTGAATAGGTTCTTCATTTGACTTCAGGTTTGGAGCAAATCCACCCTCATCACCCACAGCAGTACTCTCACCCATCTCATCGATGATTTTCTTAAGATTATGATATACCTCAGCACAAGCTCTAAGCCCTTCAGAAAATCTATCAAAACCAACTGGCATAACCATGTACTCCTGGAAGTCCACAGAGTTGTTTGCATGTTCTCCACCATTAATGATGTTAAGCATTGGAACTGGCATGACCACAGCATTGGCACCACCAAGGTAACGGTAAAGTGGCATACCCATACTCTTCGCTGCAGCACGTGCCATGGCCATAGAAACACCAAGTACGGCATTTGCGCCTAGGTTTCCATAGTTGTTCGTACCATCTACTTCTTTCATCGTAAGATCGATCTCTGCTTGGTTAAATGGGCTAAGTCCTACAAGTGCATCATAGATGGGCCCATTGACATTTTCACAGGCTTGAAGTACACCTTTTCCCATGTAACGGTCACCGCCATCACGAAGCTCAAGTGCTTCACGCTTCCCTGTACTTGCACCACTAGGCACGATGGCTTGTTCAACGGTACCATCACTTAAACTCACGGTTACTTTAACTGTAGGGTTACCCCTAGAATCCATTACTTCTGTTGCTACGATTTCATCAATAAAGATCATTTATTTCCCTTGCGTTAGTATTAATAGACTTATTTTATCTAAATATTGCTGATAGGTCTGTTTAATCTATAAAGAGTGATTGTTCATCTTTTTTAGGCATGCGACAACTCTCCATTTTGCCAAAAAGTTTGTATCGGTATTTGGCTATGACGTCGTATATAAAATCTCTCATCACTCTTGGTATAAGGTAAAAGATATTTACAAAAACCCATATACCGCCTAGATTTCTTAGTATCTTTAAAATAGCTGTAGATTTATAATAAAGCTTACCATCTTCATAAAAAATAATGCTGTCTGTGTCTGGTTCAACGTCTAACGTTTGAACAAACTCTCCTTGTAAGGAGGTATATCTTAATACTTTAGCTTTATCTAATCTCATCAATAGGTCTAATGATTTATTACATAAAATACATAGACCATCAAAAACTACCACTTTATCTATCATCACACCCTTCTTTCTTTGCTGGCAGTAGGAACAAAAGAGCCTATATTCAACAGTTTTGATCCTTTAGATAGTAAAATAAAAAACTGTTGCATATCTCTTTTATCCTTTGTATTTTTCAGCCATATAAGCTATCCAGGCAATAAGTATACCTAATGCATGACTAAGCGATGAAGTCCTAAAAGTTTCTTTTTCTAAATATGATATAGTCGGTGAACACCCACATAACTCCATACATAGTTTTACAATTAAAAATATAAGAATGAGTTGACTGACACGTTTCCACATGTTTGAAGGATAGGAAAAAGAGAGTAAAAGATAAAATAAAAAAGCATAATTTATACCAGATATTCCACCATAATACATCATATTTTCCTCAAAAACAAATAAAAGAACCCCATTAAAAGTAAACATAAATCCAACTATGAACAGAAAAATATATTTATTTTTCTGTTCAACAAAATAAGACAAAAATATAAAAGCCGATACATTAGTTAGAAGATGAAACATGGATATATGTACAAATATGGAGCTAAAAAGCCTCCATACTTCTCCATTTATAATGCTTAGTCTATCGTATATCAATAACGAATATAGCATCTCTGAATTATATATTATGATACACATAAGACTAATACCTAGTGCATATAAGGGATACCTTTTGATTATATACTCTTTTGTCTTTTCTGTAGTAACATATAAGCGCCGACAAAAATAAGAAGTAATAAAAATAGACTATCTACACTTCCTCCCCCAGTATAATTTTTACTTTTTGTTACCTTGTAAGCATTTGGGTTATTTTTAACTTTATTTCTAAATGCACTCAATTGTACTTCTAGGTTTTTAATTAGTTCTTTCCGAGCCTCTTCAAAACCTAAAGCACTATCTTCTCTTAACTGTTCAGATAAATTTATCGGTGTGGCATTACTTTTTATTTTATGCATACCTGGTGCCCTAAATAACATTTTCCGACTATTAATATCGTATACAACCGTGTCCAACATCGTATGTGTATCGTTTTTCTCAGCAGGTATGATATATGCTCCGATAATGGTCCAATAAGTAAAAGATAAAAATCCTTGATCAGTAAATTGGGTTTGATCAAATGAGATAAGAGCAATGACATCAATGTTATACATTTTTTTAATTTGATCAAGATTTGTAAAACTACCATTCTTACTTAAATACGCAGAAGGAATGACTTCTATAGATTGCACAAAAGCGAACTTTTTAAAGTTTTGACTTACCTTTTCCATAATATCTGTTTTATCAATTTCTGTTAATGTCATAGAATTCTTAACATTCTCTGGTACGAAAGCAATACCTACACGCAAAGGAAGTTTTAAGTGCGGTATACTCTCTTTTTCAATGTGCTTTTTACTATCTGGATACAAATATTCAACAATACTACTACTTCTATTAATTTTTGTACTTGTACATCCTGTTAAAATTGCCCCTGATAAGAGCAATAGAAATATCATTTTTATTTTATTCATTTTACGAATCCTTTTCTTTTATTGATGGTCTATGTGCCAACAACTCTTGAGCCAACTTTCTTAGCCCCTTTAAAATCAGCCTTCCCCGTACCAAGTTTAGGTAACTCTTTACTTTGTAGTATTCACTAGGCACAAAAAGTGGGTTCATCTCTATAGACTTTTATCTGCTCTTTGAGTGTCTCTACTTCCTATCTCACCTTCAAGAAGTAACACTAACTTCTCACCCTTTTTTTATCAGGCAAAGCAGCTATGGCTACTTGGTCATTTTCTCCAAGCACTTTGGCTATCTCACTCTCAACCAAACCAAGACTGACCATCTCTCCTGCTACTTATCTCACCTTCTACCAGTCCCAAGACTTACCATCTCTCCTGCAACCTTGGCAAAACGACTGTAACGGTCTACAATGGTAAGGAAACCATCTTCATCGATGCGTCCTTTGTCTCCTGTCACATACCAGCGAATGCCGTCAAGTTCTTTGATGACCGAAGCTGTCTTTTCAGGGTCACCGATGTACCCTTTCATGATCTGTGTACCACCGATGAGTATCATCCCTTCTTCACCTGTCACTAGCTCTTCAAAACTCTCCGGGTCTACTATCTTGAAACTGATCCTGGTACAGGTAAACCTACGGTACCTAACTTTATGTCCTATCTGTGGTTTCCACGAATCTTGAAGAAGCACATCGGGTATGTTTATAGAGGCAACTGGGGTGGTCTCTGTGGCACCGTAGCCTTCGTAGATGTCATGTCCAAACTTCGTTTTAAACGCATCACGTATCTCTAATGGTAACTTCTCTGCACCTGCGATGACCATACGTAAATTTTTAAACATCAAAGGATGTAACTTTTTATTACGTGTATAAAGCCTAAAAAATGTTGCCGTTGCAAAGAGCATCGTCGCTTCATATTTGGCTGCTATCTTTCCTATGCCAAAGCCATCTGTGGGGTCAGGGTGGCAGACTACGGGTATCCCCTCTATAAGAGGGAGCAGTGTTGTCACCGTGAGACCAAAGGAATGAAATATAGGGAGTGTTCCCAACATCACATCATTGTCATTTGGGTTAATGAGCGTGGTAGCCTGCTTGATGTTCCCCATCATATTTTTATGGCTTAGCTCTATACCTTTGGGTGTACCTTCACTCCCACTGGAAAAAAGTATCGCTGCAGTATCTTCTAGATTGGCATTTTTAACATACACCAAACTAAGCAGCCAAGCAGGGAAGAGTTTTACTACCCCTAAGGTCACTAGACTTTTAACCTTACTCATCTTCTCTTTTACTTCTTCCAGGTAGATAACATCCACACTCTGAAGTACCTCAGTAAGATCAAATCCTTTGGCTTTGAGCTTCGTTACAAACTGGCTTGATGCCACTACTTTTGTAATGTTTGCCATTTTCAATGCATGTAGCAAAGAAGCTTCCCCGCTTGAGTAATTAAGGTTGACTACTGTTTTTCCCAAAGTCAGTAGTGCCATATTGCCCATTGATCCGCCTACAGAAGTGGGGAGCAATACCCCTATGTTCTGACTTCCTTTGAGTCTTCTCTTTAGTGAAGAAGCTATCATCAACGTACCGGTGATAAATTTATTGCCTGTGACTTCCGTACCTGTGGAGTCCGCCATAGAGAGCTTGGTACCGCTCTCTTTCGCTGACTTTATCCATGCTTTTTGCAGTACAGGTAAGGTGTTGGCATAGTGTTTCCAGCTCTGTACAGAGAGATCAAATACAGATCTTTTGACCTCTTTTGCACTGCTTTGCACCTCCATAATGTTTCCAAATGTGACTGAAATATCTTTGCTTTTATTGCGTTTCATTTTTTGTGAAGCATATGAAAAGTTATTTTCCCATAATCCTCTTAAGTAAAAGGGCACGATCACGGCCTCCTCTACGTCTTTGGTGGCTACTTCAAAGCCACGCTGAAAGGCTCCTAAGTGTCCATTACGTGAGAGGTGTCCTTCTGGGAAAAGCGCTACTGTTTCTCCACGGTTTAATGCTTCCGTTACCAACGCTAACGCACCTTTACTTCCTCTACTTGAAATGGGAATCACGCCAAAGAAGTCTAAAAAGGGTTTCACGTACCACTTCTCATAATAACTTCTCTCCATCACAAAACGTATCTGTTTTGGATAAGCCATTTGAAGTATGGCCCAGTCTAAAAAAGAGACATGGTTACCTAAAAGCAGTACCCCTTTATCTGCAGGGATATTTTTAAGTCCTTCTACATGAAGACGATACTTAAACCCTATGATCATTCGAACCAGATAGCGAATAAGTGACTGAGGCAATTTAATAAATGTATAACCCATCCCTACAAATGCGATGGATGCGATGAGATAAAAAAGTGTTTCTGAAGAGAGTTCAAAATAACCAAAGAGTGCTGTGACTATAAGAAAAAGAAACATACTCACATTTTGCATGAAGTTGTTTCCAGCCAGAATCTTACCCAAAATCGCCGATGGCGTTGCAAACTGTATCATGGCATTAAGAGGTACAATGAACAGTCCTGCTGAAAAACCAAATATAAAAAGTGTAGTCCCCAATGACCAAAGTGACGTGAGTGTCGGGATCATATAGATAGCCACGGTAACACCCAATGCCCCTAAAGGGATAATCCCTGTTTCAATATAATTTTTACTCACACGTCCAACCACCATAGAACCCACTATCATGCCTAGACCTGAGAGCGCGAGCAGTCCTTGTGCTATTACTGTGTCCGTGATGCCTAGCGTACTTTTGAGGTACTCCCCAAATATCGCTAAGACTACTTGTGAAACGCCCCAAAGAATACTTAATCCCAATATACTCAACCATACAACTTCATTCTCTTTGATGACTTTAAGATTGGCTTTTAAATAGTGTAAATTTTGATACTCTCTGGCATCGAAGGTCATACTTTCATCAATGGTCACTGGCTTAAATGTTTTGACCAAACGACGCGCCAACACATACTCCATGACACTTGCCCCAATGAGTAGGTACCCTACTGGAGCAATGTATGTTAATATCTCAGAGGGTACTACTGTTCTGTCTTGTAAAAGTGCTTCAAAGAAGATAGAGTAAATGACTGCTCCTAGTAAGATAGAAACGATTGTCACCGATTGTACCAAGGCATTTGCAGGTGCTAGATTATCTGTGCCCGTCATCTCTTTGATGAGCCCATACTTCGCAGGTGAGTAAATAGCACTTTGTGCCGCTAAAACGAAAGTGAGACCAAACGCAATCCAAAACCATCCTAGCATATAGGATAATAAGATGAGTATAGTGATTCCTATCGCAGCAGCACTTGCATACTCTACCACTTTTACCTTCGGATATTTATCTGAAATAAATCCTGCGGGAGAAAAGAGAAAAATAAATGGTAACAAAATAAGGGCATTGACGATTGCCGTTAAAACAATCAGTTCAGAACCATCGTATGCTTTAAAAATCGTATTTTGCAAGATGATTTTATGTCCTAAATCCGTCATTGCATTAAGAAAAATGATGAAAATATAAGGGGTAAACCCAGAGATTTTAAAGAGTGCTTTCATTTTGCATCCTTTATAATACTTTTTTGATGTTCTTTTACTGTGTGCATATTAAATATATATGGCTTCAGTGTTAGAATAAGATCAAACAATAATTCATATCGTTTATCATGTGATTTTTCATCATTCTTGAGTAAATCAGACCCTATCTTATTTTCTTGTTTTGCTAAGATTTTTGCATCGTTAACGTACGCATCCAAGAGGCTAAAGTCTAAACCAAAAGACTTAGCACGCTCGAGTATCTCTGCTATCTCTACCTCTTTACTGCTAAAGCCTTTTGCACGCTCAAACAGATAACCTTTCTTCTGATATGCTTCAAGTGTTTCCTTCTGTATCTTTATCATATCCAAAAATGCCTCTAGGTCGTACCATTGGTCATCACGACCCCCAGAGATGAGTTCAAGGGAACTCACCATCATTTCAAAACTACCGTCAAAATCAAATTTATTGTCTTTAAAAATGTTTTGTATCTCTAAAATGGAGTAAGAAAAATTATGCTGTAAGTATTTGATAAATTTGAGTATCTGTACACAAGAAATATCATACAAGTGTACATTGGGTTTAGGTTTTGAAGGCTCAGGGAGAAGCCCCTCTTTGATATAGTAAAGTATAGTCGATTTGCTCTCACCTGTTTGGAGCATAAGATCTTTCATTTTTAGTTCCATCACTCATCCTTTAGTTGAATAAGTGACAGTATAAACCATTTAACCTTAAAGTGTATAGTATCACTCTACACTTTATATTAATTATTCTTCTGACTCAACTTCTGATTCATCACCCGCCAAAATCTCACCAAAACCAAGTGCTGCTTTTACTTTAGCATCTATTTCCGCCATCATTTTAGGGTTTTCTTTTATAGTGATCTTGGCATTTTCTTTACCTTGTCCTAACTTTTCCGCACCATAAGAGAACCATGCCCCTGACTTGTCTATAATATCCATCTTGATCCCGTAGTCAATCAACTCTCCGATGTACGAAATACCCTCTCCAAACATGATATCAAACTCTGCTTGTCTAAAGGGTGGTGCTACTTTGTTTTTCACTACTTTTGCTTTCACACGGTTACCAATGCTTGACTCACCTTGCTTCAGTGTCGCGATACGTCTCACATCTATACGTACAGAACAGTAAAACTTCAAGGCATTCCCTCCTGTGGTTGTCTCAGGAGAACCATACCCCATCGTTCCGATCTTCATACGGATCTGGTTGATGAAGATGACTGTGGTATTGGTCTTATGTAAAATGGCTGTGAGTTTACGAAGGGCTTGAGACATAAGTCTGGCTTGAAGTCCTACATGTGTATCACCCATGTCTCCTTCTATCTCAGTCTTAGGAGTCAACGCTGCAACAGAATCCACAACGATCAAATCCACTGCACCAGAACGTGTCAACGTCTCTAGTACATCCAGTGCCTGCTCACCAAAGTCCGGTTGAGAAACAAGTAAGTTATCTGTATCCACTCCAAGGTTTTTAGCATAGACTACATCCAATGCGTGTTCTGCATCTATAAAGGCACAGGTCATCCCCTCTTTTTGTCCAGAAGCGATGGTCTGGAGTGCCAAGGTAGTCTTACCCGATGACTCCGGACCATAAACCTCTATGATACGCCCTTGAGGAATCCCGCCAATCCCCAGTGCCATATCTAACCCAAGTGATCCCGTAGAGATAGCAGCGATGGGTTCAAATGCCTTGTCCCCAAGTCTCATCAATGTTCCCTTACCAAACGTCTTGTCTATCTGTTTGATTGCCATGTCTAGTGCTTTTTGTTTGTTTGCGTCCATTGCCATTGTCATATCCTTAGCCTTTATGTTGAAGTAATTTTATCTAAATAAATTGAATAAGTTTCAGTGTTTATTTAGTCATGTTGGTAGTTTAATAGAAATTTAAATTAAATGATGAAAATATGTCAAATTGACATGTTTTTTGTAAAAAAGGGTATAAAAACCTTGTTCCATCCTCTTCTGAGGTGGGACACATAGTCACATATATTTTGTATATATAGTTTTGATTTGTTACTTACATTGGCATATGGGTTACACCTGAGGACAGGTGGAACCAGTAACTCCTAGATTTAAATCTAGGCTATCTTTATTACCAGTCTTCTATGCCCTTTGCGTATAGGTTACTCATCAGGATCATGTGAATTAGTTAAAAACTGTATTCACTAGAATATCATATCTCACTACCGTTTTGGATTACCTATTTCAAACTAGCATAATACGATAATATCTTAGTCTGTCCACTAGGATAAACTCAAGCAAAATTGAAATATAATCAAAGTCGTTTCTTATAGAAAGTTAAATACAGCAATTTGCACATTTGTACGGAACTTCTCCAGTAAACCATCCTTCTTTCCATTTCATAATGACCACTTTCAACAGGTATTCCATCAAACTTTCTTGATGCAAATAACCATATTCTAAATACGCTTTTGCAATGAAGTACTTACTTGTTTACTTGCCATACTTAAAACCTTTTCAGTTGGGTACTTTTGTTTATCATTAAATTCACCTAAAACAGCGATGATACGGAATATAGAGTAAATATTTTTTTCAAAACTTAATCCTATTTTACCTTGCAATATTAAATTGATCGAACAGGTAGCTAAAGTTATTTGGGTTTGTAAAACGATCCCTATCCGTATAAGTCTATACCATCATCATTGTTATATCTTTTCTACTACAATAGCCGACCCATTATTTCCGTACATATTTGCATTTTCCCAAAACTTACATGAATATATTTTTCTCGTTACACCGTTGCAAGGTGTAATGCCTACTTCAAACTTTAAGAATAGTATAACCTAAATCCATCGTTAAATGGTTATAGATTTTAGCCTTGTTCCATCCTCTCCGAGATGGAACACATAGTCACATATATTTTGTATATATGGTTTTGATTTGTTACTTACATTGGTATATGGGTACATAGACTACTTAACCCTCACACCATTAAATTTATACTCTTCCACCACTCTCCAGAATCCATCTACAGGGCGAGAACGAAAACGCAACTGTCCATTAGGATAATACACTCTAGCTTCACCATAAGGCTCACCATTTTTAAAATGCCCAATATTCTTCAATCTTCCATTTCTAAAAAAATCTTTACTTACTACTTTTTCACCATCTTTATAATGTGTTTCGTATTTTAAAGAACCGCTTTTATAAAAAGAGTAACTAATACCTGTAAGATTTTTTAGTGGGCGTATACTATATTCTAGAATTGATAATAAACGATTTTCAAACCACGTATATTCAAAACTCCTTCCTACCTGTTTACCATTTTCCCATTTGGATTCATGTATCACCAAACCTGATTTATCATATTCTGTTTCCCATCCATCTTTCTTAGAGTTTTTATAGGTTATTTCTTTTTTTATATTCCCTTCAGGGTAATACTCTTTATGTACAGTCATATTATTCTCTGTAGACGCTACTAAAAATACGGTTGATGCTAATAAACTTAATACACTATATTTCATTGTATATTCCTAATCCAAAATCTATAACTGTCTGCATTGTTTAGTGCTAGTTCTTTCTCGTTACACCTTTGTAAGGTGTAATGCCTACTCCAAACTTTAAGAATAGTATAACCTAAATCCATCGTTAGATGATTATATGCATTACGCCTCAAAGAGACGTAACGAGGAAAAACCTCACCTAAATCCAATCCATGCTAAAATACATCTACTATAAAACAAGGTCACACTATGCCAAATCCTATCCAACTTGCACACTCCCCAGATGCTGATGATATCTTTATGTACTATGCTATCAAATTTGGCTGGGTAGATACTAAAGGGTATACCTTTGAGAACATAGGGCTAGATATAGAAACGCTCAATGTTGAAGCACTAAAAGGTACCTATGATGTCTCTGCCATAAGCTTTGGGATGTATCCACTCATCAAAGAGGAGTATGCACTGCTTCGTACCGCTGTAAGTTTTGGTGAAGGGTATGGGCCAAAACTCATACGCCGTAAAGACAAAACACTCAAACGCAACTTTAAAGTGGCACTCTCGGGAAAATACACGACCAATGCAATGCTATTTCGAATCTACTACCCAGAGGCAAGACCGGTCTATATGGACTTTCTTGAGATAGAAGAAGCCGTAGTAAGTGGAAAAGTGGATGCAGGTGTACTCATACATGAGTCCATTTTGGACTTTGATGAGAGTTTAGAAGTAGAGAAAGAAGTTTGGGACATCTGGGTCGAACTTGCAGGAGAGGGACTGCCGCTTCCCCTTGGAGGTATGGCTATCCGTCGTTCACTGCCACTTAACCGTGTCATAGACATAGAAAACATCCTCATAGATGGGGTAAAAGTAGCCAACGACAGAAAAGAAGAACTCTGTACTAAGCTAGAAGATGAGAACCTAGTACGTATCTCAAGTGAGATGCTGAAAAAGTACCTTGACATGTATGCTTCAGATGAGTCTGTAGAACTCTCCAAGCTCCAACTCCAAGCTCTTGACACACTTTACGAGATAGGCTTCAAGCACGGACTATGGGATACACCAATCAAAACGGAAGATTATCTGATACCTAAAGAGTATGAAGCGTTACGGAACAGCTAATGTTTTTTAAAACCATTGATTTTAGCAAGTACTCCAGTATCAAAGTAGGACAACCTATAGAAGTACTTATGATTGAACGTGGAGATACTATTCCTAATGATAGATATCTTATAGGTGCAGCCAATAACCTGTTAGTCTCCCCTACCCCACCACCACTAATGATGCTCTCTAAAGATTTTGCCTATATGTCGCAACAAGAGGGGATGCTAGAAATAGGTGCAGCCATGCCCACAGGTCGCATTGTCTCATATGCAAAGAAACACAACATCGCTGGATTTGAATTTTGCTCTAAACTTCCCGGTACTCTTGGTGGGATGCTTGCCATGAATGCGGGGGTCAAGGAGTATGAGGTCTTTAACATTTTGCATAGCATAGAAATAGAGGGAAAATGGATTTTAAAAGATGACATAGCCCATGGATACCGCTTTGCAAAACTCTCTGGCATTGCTACTGCTGCTAAGTTTAAAGTGCGCGAAGGATTTAGTCAAGATCTACTTGATGCGCTGTTAAACCTACGCTCAAACCAGCCTCATGATCCCAGTGCAGGTTCAGCATTTAAAAACCCTGAAGGGGACCATGCTGGTAGGCTTATAGAAGCGGTGGGACTCAAAGGTTTAAGAAAAGGAGGGATGCAATGGAGCGAGGTGCATGCAAATTTTTTGGTAAATAAGGGTGAAGGAACCTATGAAGAGGCCAAGTACCTAATAGACTTAGCCAAAGAAAAAGTATGGAAGGCATATCGTATTACACTTATAGAGGAAGTAAAAATCCTCTAAAGCGTTGTGCTATCTACTTTGAAACAAAGACTGTGAGCTTAATCTGTCAGCTGCATCTTCTCGCTCTGCTTTAGTCAAACAACGTACACATCTAATGTAGTTTGTCTCTTTTTTATATCTTTTATATTGGTATGCATCTGCGGGATAAACAACATAATATCTCACATCCGTCGCAGGAGTAGAAGACCAAAAGTCATCTCCTCTGTAGTAGGTAAATACTTGCCCTTCTATTCTGTGAACATGGACTAACTCATCTGATGTCGGTAATCTCCAGTCTCTGTACCCTGCATAATCTAGGTTGCGACAATAGTTCATCGCATGATTCCATGTTCCTGCCTTAGCCACAGAATGATTACGTTTGTACGCACCATCTTCTGCATCTACATATGCTTGGTCTTGCCACATAAGTAAAGCGTCTTCTTCTATATATATTTTATTTTTTTTACATATTTTATTGGGTATCTCTGCTACTCCAGACAAGTTTGGGTTTACATTCCCCCCTGCCATAAGCAATGCTGTAGACAAAAATATCCATAATGTGATCACTGATTTTCTCATTCATTTCTCCTTCAAAGTCCAATATTATTCAATATGATAATATAACCTTCATCAAATATAGCTAAAAAAACCTTTATTAGATTAGATTATGCATGAATCTCTATCTTTACCCCATGCTCAACGGCTCTCCAAAGTGTATCAATGGCACGATTTGGTACAGCCATACATCCTTCAGTCCAATCACGAGAAAGGGTATACTTATCTCCTCTACCATCTGCATTCCATTTAGGTTGACCATGTATGGTGATGTATCCACCTGGGTTTAACCCTTGAGCATTTGCTCTTGCTTTATCGGTTTCATTGGGGTAAGAGATCATTAAAGATTTATAAAGTCTGTTGTCACATTTTTTTCTAACTATCGTATACGAACCTTCTGGCGTTCGATAATCACCTGCTTTTACTTTGTTACCTTTGTCTCCATTTTTACCCAAAGACATACGGAAAGTATCGACTAGTTTGCCATTACGATAGGTGGATAAAGTTCTTTTTCCTTTATACACAACGATCTTATCTATTTGCTCACTCGCAACAATTTCCGAGCCAGTTGAAAGTTGCTTTAAACACTCTTTTGTCTCATACGGTGTTTTGTCATTCGTACCGTATGCCATTGGCTCTTCTTTACATCCACCCATTAAAAGAGCAATAACTACTCCGCATAATCCTAATTGTATTTTCATTTTAACCCCAATCTTCATTTTTATGTTTACTTTTATGTTTATCTTTTTTGTAAGAAGTGCCATTTTTGAGTTTCTGTAAACGATTCAGATTACTCATCTCTGCATCTCGCATATCATCCAAATCCTTATCAGTAAACAATGCTGCAGAGCATGTTTGCTGATAAAGTCTTTCTATATATATCTTAAGTTGCTGATGATATTCCGAATCAAGCTGTACTTCCACTTTTTCATCAAACTTTTTTTTAAGTTGTTCAAATTTTAGCATAAAATTTTCTGTATCAACTGTCTCATCACGAAACATTCTAAAGAGGTTTTTCGATATTTTTTCAAGTTCTGTAATATATTTTTGTCTGTTAAATTTATCTATTTGTTTTTGTGTGTATCTCATAGCTAACCCTTAATGGTAATAGGAACGCCTTCACGTACCGCATACCAAAGTTCTTTCATCACTTCATTGGTCACCGCCACACAACCTTGGGTCCAATTGCGTGCGAGCATATAGTCGTTTTGCTTACCGCTTGCATTCCATGCCGGTTGTGCATGTATCGTGATGTTGCCCCCAGGGTTCACACCTCTGTTATGGGCTAAAGTAACATCCGTAGGACGAGGGTAAGAAATGCACAATGAACGATAATATTTAGGAGAACAAAGTTTACGTGAAATCCAAAATTGTCCTTCAGGAGTTTTATTATCACCTTGTTGTATTTTGGTACCCACAGGATCTTTTCCCAAAGAGACAGGGATCACACTTTGTACCACACCCTTGTGGTACAAATACATCTTGCGCTCATTTTTAACAATGACAATATGATCTACACTTTCTTTAGGGCTATAGTCTTCTGCTTCAAGAAGCTCTTGTTTACACTCATCTAAGCTATAATACGCACCTTGCACTTGCGCTTGTTTGCTACATCCAGTAAACATAACTAATAGCGTCAAAAAGAATATGATTTTTGGTATATTAAACATAAGAGATTGTAGCAAAATAAGTGATAAATATAAATAAAATTGTAGAGAAAAGAAAAAGAAAAGTATCAAAGTCCAAAAGGACTTTGAAGAAGAAGTCTTATACTGCTGCTTTCGCTGCTGCAAGTGCTTCTTCGTAGTTTGGCTCTGTTGTGATCTCAGGTACCGTTTGCTTATAAGCAATTTTTCCGTCTTTACCAACAACAAAGATCACTCTAGCAGTGACACCAGCCAAAGGACCGTCTGCAAGAAGTACACCATACGCATTAGCAAAATCTTTATTTCTGAAGTCAGAACATACTTTAAGGTTTTCAACACCTGCTGCGCCACACCATCTTGCTGCGGCAAAAGGAAGGTCCATAGAAACCGTGATCACCTCAACGCCATCAAGCCCTGCAGCTTCGGTGTTAAATCTTCTAGTCTCAGCATCACATACACCTGTGTCAAGTGAAGGTACTGCAACAACAAGTTGGACTTTACCTTCTCCCCCAATTTGCTCATTTTGAAGCATTGGATCACAGTTTACCACTGTGACCACTGGTGCTGTATCACCTACGTTTAATTCTGTTCCGCCTAGATTACATACGATATCGTTTTTAAATGTTACTGTTGCCATTTGAAGAATCCTTTAATTTTTTGTACAGCATTATGACTTAAATGAAATAAATCTGCTCTTAAATAAGATACGTTTTATCTTATTTAAATTTTTATCTATTTTATATAACGGATATTTCCACAAAACCATAAGATTGTTAATAGCTTTACATCCCAGGTATACGAGGGATATTACCCAGTTTAGAATGACGGCAATACCAACCCCATCCCTTTTTCATCCAGTGCCCTACCATAGGCATAGGTATCATCTTTCCACCCTTATCACTACGGTAGACAAAAGCAGCCCCATTACCTGTATCCATGACACAGAGGATATTGAGATGTGCCATGTAACTCTCTTTTGAATCGATACGTTGCAAATGCATAGCGATATTATACGCCACATTTTTAGCCATCACCTCAGCCACATGTCCTTGTTTGGCTCTCCACTCTGGCCCCATGAGCGAGGCTGAGTCACCAATTGCATAGATACCTTCAAAACCTTCTATCTCATTGTATTCATTCGTGACTACAAACCCCGCATCACTCAAAGGTAACCCAGAGTCAACCAGAACACTATGTCCTGTGCCTGCTGAGATGAACATCGTTAAGTCAGACTCCACTTTCACACCATCTTCAAAGACGATACCATCTGCCTCAAAAGTAGTGATCTTGCTACCTACTTTTTTTTGAATATTGTTCATCTTAAACATCTTGTCCATCATCACTAACGCTTTTTCACCCATCTTTTGCCCAGGTTTTTCCATAGGCGCGAAAAAAGAGAGTTCAAAATTATCTCGCACCCCTTTTTTCTTGAGGTACGTATCAACATTAAAGAGCACTTCAAAGGCAGGACCGCCACGTACAGCAGATGTGTCTTTAGCGTTACCGCCAAAACCCATGGCTATTTTCCCCTCACCTTTAAGTATGAGTGCATCCAATTTTTCGTACAGTGCAGTAGCCTCTTCAGGCTTTCCACAGATAGAAAGTGTATGCTCCATACCTTTATCTTTCAACTTATCTTGTCCAAGTGCTACAACAAGGTATGTATAGTTTTCCAGGACACGACCACTTTGAAGTGTTACTTTCTTTTCACTCGCTTCTAGCATGGTCACAGGATCAACAATGAGTTGAAAACCGTGTTTCATCGCCAGTTTATCTAAGGGGACAGAGACATCTTCCCTTGTCACTTCTCCCGTAGGTATCCATATGGAAGTCGGATAGATGTAAAAATAATCTCTGTCACTGACAAGTGTCACTTCTATCTCTTTTTTTCTTAAATATATGGCTGCCTCAACCCCTGCAAATCCACCACCTAGTACCAATACTCTACTCATTTTCTACTCCTAATACTTGACTATGCCTGTTTCTTCTTTACCTACCAAAACATCAGAAACCGTCGTATTTGATGCGATGATGCCATAGATAGCCCCAACAAGTAATCCAGAGAGTATAACCACCCATACAGTCAACCTTTTTTCTGTACTGCCTTTACTCGCATAGTCTTCTATATCTTCTAATGTCGGTTCATTGTGCTGCATCTCTACCCCTTACTTTTTAATTAAATCTGCACGTGGATAAAAGAAGGCAACATTTCTGTCTACTACTATCTTCTTTTTATCATCCACTGCGTATGCTCTAATAACAATAGGTACTGGCACATCTTTTGTTGTATTCTGTGCAAGCACTTCAGATGTTTCCAAAACGACTACTTTTTTCTTCTTCTTCCCTGCACCTATCTTGAATGGCTCATTAGGTCTTTTGATGTTTATCTTGTCATTATTTAGTATTTCAAAGTAATACGTGTGTTCTATTTTATCTGTATTAGAGAACATAAAGATATAGTCATTTTGCACGATACTTCCTGGGAGTATTTTGTAGAGTCTTGGCGACTTGTTGATATCAAGAAGCATATGCTCTTTTTTACTACCCATAGCAAAGAGTGCTACTAAAACGAGGGCTAGTACTGTAAAGTACGCAATCACTTTACCTCTAAAGTAGTTAGTCTTCCCTTCATGTTTTACTGCTTCTTTCTCAGAAGACCAACGCACCAACGATGGTTTTCCTTGTGCTGCCATCACTGAAGTACAAGCATCTACACACTCGAGACAGTTAATACACTCAAGTTGCAATCCTTTTCTAATATCAATATGTGTTGGACATACGGTGACACATGATTCACACGTGTTACATTCTGCTGTACTGTCTACTTTTAGTAGTTCTTTATAGTTAGTAAATTTCTTCTCTCTCTCGTATCCATGTCCTTGATAGATGTCCCCACCACGTTTAGGATCATACACAGCCATGATAGTATCGTCATCATACAAGACTGACTGCACACGACTGTAAGGACATACATACACACAAAAGTTCTCTTTAATAAAGACTACATCCAATATGATGAACAACGCTATACCCAAAAACATTCCCATCAAGTCTTTATGTTCCATAGGGTTCATCAGATAAGGGAAAAAGTCTTCAGGTGGCACAAAGAACCACATGAAGTTTGCAGATGCCACAAACGCAAGTAGAGACCAAAGTAAGATGGCAATCACAAACTTTACTTTATTTTCCATCTTGGACATATCTGGGTCTTTTTGCTTGTTTTTTATCTTTTTACGTAGCCCTAAAAGTTTTGTCTCTATGCCATCTCTGTAGATAACCCTAAATATGGTCTGAGGACAAGCCCAACCACACCATGCTCTACCACCAACGGCTGTCACCGCGAAGATACCTAGGAAAAGGAGCATGAGTAAAAATGGCATAAGATAAAGCTCTTGCATATCAAAAGCTATCCCTGCTAAATGAAGCTTTTTCTCAGCAAAAGAGAGCAAGAAAAGATGATTCCCGTTAATCGTAATCCATGGAAATGAAAGTGCGACGATGGTAGCCACAACATACATCCAGTATCTCTTTACACGATAAGATGTCCATCCCTTTAAATACTCTTTTGCCTGATTTTTTTTCTTTCCCTTTTCAGGGAGACATTGTGGTTGTTCTAGTGTTGCTTCCATTATGCTATTTCTCCTTCTTTTTGTTTTTCTTCTTCAAAAGGACATACCAATACGATGTTGTCCATACCTCTTTGTTCTGTAGCCCCTTGCATTTGTTTCCATCCGCCTTCTACTAGTTCTTTAATGTCTCGCGACTCTATGTAGTCTTTAAGTGAAGATCTACTTACTTCTAACGCTCTAGCCACTGCAGAAACAGATAAACCCTCTCTGAGTAAATCGATAATTTGACTATGATAAACATCAAACTTAGAGCTTGACTTACTCCCTTTTGGGCGTCCTATCTGTGTTGTTTTTTCACCGGTGTCTTCTCTCAAAGAGTTTAACAGAGGAAATACCTCTGTCATCTTTGTCTCTCTGTTAATAAGTATGTTATCTGAGACAATCCACAAATTTACTTTATGTGTCAACATGCAATTAATGACCTTTATTAACTCCTCTGCCTTATCTGACAAGATAGACAAAAAAGCAACGATAACCGTATTACCATCTTCCATAGAACTTAAAAAAGATTCAAACTCTTCTCTCTCTTCTATAGCAAGGTTTTTCGTGGCATATTCTACCACCTCTTTGTCAATGTTCAGTTCCTTCTGTTGTGCAAATGCCAGTATATCATGTTGCTGCATTGCAAGTGAAGGAAATCCGGGTGCCTGTCTTCTATACGAGTACGAATAAACCATACATATCCTTTAGTTTATTCGTCATCTTATCCATTTTGATGAATAAAGTCAAGTATTTTTATATTTTTATCGTCAATATTGAGAATTTTACACATTTATGCTAAAATGATAAAAAATATTTGAGGCAATTTTTTGAACTTAACACACTTAGATGAACAAAACAAACCCAAAATGGTCGATGTCGGAGACAAAGCATCTACTATTCGCATAGCCACGGCTTCAGGTATCATTGAAGTGGGGCAACCTGCCTTTGACGCAGTAGTAAGTAACACGGCTAAAAAAGGTCCTGTACTTCAAACTGCAGTCATCGCAGCCATACAAGGTACCAAACAAACCAGCACACTCATTCCTATGTGCCATCCTCTGATGCTCACTTCCGTTAAGACAGACATTGAAGAGCTCCCAGAGCTCCCAGGTTTTAAACTCACTGTCACTGCTAAACTCAATGGACAAACAGGGGTAGAGATGGAAGCGCTTACAGGTGTAAGCGTAGGACTACTTACCATTTATGACATGCTTAAAGCCATTGACAAAGGTATGATCATCAAAAATGTACAACTTGAACACAAAAGTGGCGGTAACAGTGGCGATTTTAATCGCGCATAACCTTCAAAAGGAGAAACACACATGATTTTAGACGATAAAACCCAAGAAAAACCGACAATAGAATATCCAACCAGTTGGGGATTTAAACTCATAGGGAGAGATAAAGAGGCTCTTCTTGCATGTATCAAAGAAGCTATGGGAGAAAAGGAACACCTTTGTTCTTTAGGCAATACATCAAAAACAGGAAAATTCAGCACTTACAATGCTAGCTGTACTGTAGACACAGAAGAAGAGAGAAAGAGAATTTTCAAGTATTTTGAAGCGCATGATGATGTGGACATGGTGATCTGAACCACCTATGCCATCTTAGCTTTTTAATGTACGTAACATCTTATCTGCACTCAAACTCACCAACATAGAAACGATGACGTATGAGAGAAAAAAGTAAAGTCCCACCTCAACTTCTGCTCGGCTGATGTCTCCTTTGTTGGCGGTAAGATAGACTAAAAACACAGCCACCACAAAGACATCGACCATCGACCATTTTCCTATGGCTTTAAAAAACTGGACGATCTGATGTGCAAACTTGCTCTCCATAAACAGTGAGATGAAAAGTAAAGAACATATTTTTAAGATCGGTGTGATGACTGAAAACAGTAAAATCACACCCGCAACCACAAAGTCACCACCGTCAAAAAGTTTTACTATAGATCCAATAATACCTTTTGACTCAAACGATAACACAATATCACCTAAATACTCCACTTGCTTATGAATAGTTACCATTAAAATGGGTGCCATAAGTCCTATAAAAAGCGTGATCATTGCTGCCATGGAACCAAACAAGGTAAAGGCACGCAAAGAGACTACAAAGTAACTCATAAGAAGTAAACCCAAGATAAACATAAAATAAAGCGTATTCGCTTTGGCTTTTTGCATTGCTATTGCTTGCTTTTCTTTGATGATATCTAGGTTCATCTTCATTTCATCATTGTACAGATCCCCCAAGATACTTTTTGCCAATTTTTCAAGCTGCTGCATTGCCTGTGCTTCAGCCCCCTGATAACTCACAAGTTCTGTTGTGATTTCTTCATACAAGATAGCTTGCTCATACGCTTTTACACCAAAGTAACCCATGATGAGCAAACATAATGAGAGTAATGCATACAGTATCGTTTTTTTCATAGACATATTATAGCACTTCAAAATAGATGAGTAATGTTTTTTGAAAAAAATTATCCCCATTATCACTCACCATCACATAACGGTTTTTTCCGACTTTTGCCAAACCTTCAAAATTATCCATATCCCATCCTTTATGACTGTTCATCTTTGCTAAAACATTGGTTTTACATAACTTCTGTCGACAGTTATCAAGATAGACTTTTTTCAGTGTCACGACAAAAGGTTCGAGCATCCCCGTATAGGAACGTTCCATGACGAGTACATTTCCATCATCCATGACTTCCATGGCTACAACTCCTGTTTTATCTTCAGGTTCTGCTTGAAAAGACCATTTTTTTCCACTTAATGCATAAATGGTTTGTTTCTTCTTGTCATCTTTTTTTAATGGCCACTCCGTTGCCGTAAGTATGCCATATTTCTTATGCCAGGCTAAAGCTTCAAGCGATTTGTTGATACTTCTATAATTGTTACTCTTTTTCAGACTTGCTGTAAGGGGATATTTACGTATCAAGTTTCCGTAAGCATCACTGTTTTTATGAAACCAGCCCACGCTAGGACTGTCTCCTTCAAAAGAAATAAGCAGTCGTCCTTCCCCATCAAGTGTTAAGCCTTCACCATCTCTCTTCCACTTTCGAAGTCTTTGTCCTTTTTTAGTTTTTAGTGTAGTCGCAGATAGCGGCTTTAAAACATCTATCTGATTAGAAAACTTCGCACGAAAAGCATACAACATACCCTTATCTCCTATAAAGTACAAAGTATCTGTCTTCGCATGAAAAGTGACATCAGAAAGTTCAGCAAACTTTACACCTTCTATCTGCTCAAAAGAAAGTTTCTTTTGGTCTAGTATTTTGATGTGCATAAATTGATGATCTTGAAGTACTGGAGTGATGTTTATAGTCGAGATTTCTGCGTTAAGAAACACAAACAAAAATGAAAGAAGAAAGACTACTCTCATTTTATCTCTGTTCGAGGCTTTTCAGGGAAAAAATACAACATGACGAGAATGATAACAACAGCCATATCTATTGCCACATCTGCAAAGTTAAATACTGCAAAGTCAAACCCACAATGCCATGCAACATAGTCCACCACACCCTCATGCATAAAACGATCATACACATTACCTAAAGCACCACCAACAAGTAGCCCCGCAGGAAATGCATAACGCTTTAAATACTTCTCTTTAAAAATAACCAATAAAATTATCCCTATCAGTGTGGCTTGTATCCATTTAAGATAAGGTCCTAAAAAAGCGAACATAGAAAAAGCGACACCTTTATTGTAATGTAGTACAAGGTCAATACACTCCCCCGCACGGTAATATCCTTCTACAAAAAGTGATTTAATATTTTGATCTATAATAAAAGTGCCTACTAGCACCAAAAAGAAAACAGTAACCTCTCGCATTAAGCTAATGCACCTTTGAAAAATGCCTTACACTCTTCCATCATACTTTCTAATGCTGTTTCATTTTTACCTTCGAGCAACAGGCGTATTTTATTTTCTGTTCCTGAGTAACGGAAGAGGTGACGCATTTTCGCACCGTCTATCTTTTCTTTGAGTGCATCAAGACCAGGAATGCTTTCTAGCGGTCTTTTCTCATCAACAAGTAGATTTACCAAGAGTTGAGGATAGGAAACATATGGATTAAAGGCCTCTGATGCTTTTTGATCTGTCTCAACCATGTAGGCCAATGCCTGCAATGCACTTGAAATCCCATCTCCTGTCTTCGCATAATCTGAAAAAATGATATGCCCACTCTGTTCTCCACCAAAATTCATATCATGTGCTTGCATCATCTCTACAACATTTTTATCTCCGACTGAAGAACGATGCAAAGTTAGTCCTTGAGAAGCGAGATATTCATCAAGCCCTTGATTACTCATCACCGTAGCAACCATACCTCCGCCTTTTAACATACCTTGATTTTTTAAGTGTACTGCCAAAACCCCCATCAGTTTATCGCCATCAACCGTATTGCCTTTTTCATCTACGACCACAAGCCTATCGGCATCACCATCCAGTGCGATACCTATATCTGCCCGTGATTCCAGTACAACTTTGGCCAAGTTCTCCGGATACATTGCGCCACAGCCTTCGTTGATATTAAATCCATCTGGTTTATTTCCTATGGTCACCACCTCTGCACCAAGTTCTTGAAGTATCGTAGGTCCTACAATATATCCTGCTCCATTTGCACAATCTATCACTACCCGTTTACCTCGTAATGTCGTTGTTTCAGGAAATGAATTTTTGATATGCACAATATATCGTCCTATCACATCATCAATTCTTTTTGATTTTCCTATCTCTTTACCCGTAACCTGGGCTTCCTCTATACGCACACCGTCATTATAAAGAGCCTCTATTTCCTCTTCCCTATCACGGTTAAGCTTATTCCCAAACCAATCAAAAAACTTGATACCATTGTCATGAAAAGGGTTATGGCTTGCGGTGATCATAATTCCTGCATCACAACGCATATTGGCAGTTAGAAATGCAATGGCAGGTGTAGGCATTGGCCCTATTTGAATCACATCAAACCCTACCGCAGTCAATCCTGAGACGATAGCATTTTCTATCATGTAGCCACTACGTCGTGTATCTTTACCTACAAGTATTTTATTGGTTCTTGAAAATTGTTTAAAATAAATACCAGCTGCCATTGCCAAACGCATCACATTTGCTGCAGAAACCTTTTTCCCTGCCTTCCCCCGTACACCATCTGTTCCAAAAAGTTCCAAAATCATTCCTTGCATTATAATAATTTAATTTTAACGCAATATTGTTAATATACGCGTTAATAGTCATCTTAGAGTATCTTTAATAAATATTTAATATTCTTTTTGCTATCATTCGCGAACTATTTTCACTCTCTAACTTGGTGATAACAATATTAATGTATAAAAAAGGACCACCCATGGCAAACAACAAATCAGCTAAAAAGCGTATCTTAATCTCTGCTAAAAAAACAGAAAGAAATAGATATTACAGAACAAGAATTAAAAATATTGTTAAAGCAGTGCATGAAGCAGTAGAAGCTTCAGATAAAACAGCAGCCGCAACAGCATTCACAACAGCAAATAAAAATATCCACTCTCTTGTAAGCAAAGGGTTCATTAAAAAATCTACTGCAGCAAGAAAAGTAAGCCGTCTTCATAAAATGGTAAATAAAATCGAAGCTTAGACCTTTCCATTTTACTTCATCAACTAGCCTTCAAGGCTAGTTATCTTATAATACTCCAAAATATTCCAATACAAAGAACTATACGATGTTCAAAGAAAAACTACAACCTTTTATAGATAGATACAATGAACTCAATGAACTTCTGAGTGCACCAGATATTGCTAGCAATATTAACCGTATGACTGAGCTTAGTAAAGAGCAGTCTGCTCTTAGTGCACTTGTAGAAAAAGCCAATTTATACATTGAAACTTCCGATGCTATTATAGAAAACAAAGAACTTTTAGGTGATGCGGAGTTAGGTGATCTTGCAAAAGAGGAACTCTCTGAACTAGAGCCTATGCTTCCTAAACTAGAAGATGAGATCAAGGTTCTGATGATACCCTCAGACCCGAATGATGATAAAAACATTTACCTTGAACTACGTGCAGGCGCAGGCGGAGATGAAGCAGCACTTTTTGTAGCGGATGTCTTTAAAATGTATGCACGTTATGCAGAACAACTAGGCTGGAAGATTGAGCTAATGAGTACGAGTGACGGCACAGCAGGCGGATACAAAGAAGTTATTGCTCTTATAAAAGGTGATGCTGTCTATTCACAACTCAAATATGAGGCGGGCATTCACCGTGTACAACGTGTACCAGATACAGAAACACAAGGAAGAGTACACACTTCAGCCATTACTGTGGCCATCATACCTGAAGTAGACGATGTTGAAATAGACATCAAGCCAAATGATATTAAAATGGATGTTTACCGTTCTAGCGGCTGTGGCGGACAATCAGTCAATACAACTGACTCAGCGGTACGCCTTACACATATTCCAACAGGCATTGTCGCAGCAATTCAAGATGAAAAATCACAGCATAAAAACCGTGAAAAAGCAATGAAAGTACTCAAAGCAAGAGTGTATGAAGCAGAGTTACAAAAGCAATTGGATGAAACTTCCAGTCAACGTAAACTACAAGTAGGTTCAGGTGTCACGTTCAGAGAAAATACGTACGTATAACTATCCTCAAAATAGACTTACCGATCATCGTGTAGGGCTAACACTCTATGCCCTTGATGACATCATGAATAACGGTAACCTTAAACTTTTTATTGATCCTCTCATTGCGCATGCTCAGACAGAGGCTATTCAAGAAGCAGGACTCTAAATCATGTCATCCTTCAAATCACTTGAAAAGACCCAAGACTTAAAAGAAATACTCAAAAAAGCCTTTGATTCAGATTTACCCGTATCAGGCTCTTGGGGCTATACTCAAGATGATGTAACCGTTATTGAGAACACAGATATGCCTTTGACGCAAATAGAGCATATCTTTGCGTCTATGCGTGCTTATGCAGAAATGAATATGACCCTATCGGAAGAAGAACGCTATGCAAGCATAAACCTTAATGAAATAAAACGAAAAGAGCAATACATCAAAGATAGACTTTACCATACAGTCATCTATAAAGTCACAGCGATAAAAGAAAGTACATACAATCAGTTTATCAAAGAATACAAAGAGGAGTATGGTAAAAGTTCATTTGATTTAAATCTCCATTTTGAAAAAAGAAAAGCATCCACGAAGATAAGAGAAGTCACACATTGGTTTCAGGTTTCTCAACCGATTTAAATTTGCCCTTACAAATTAAGTATTGTAAAACTCTCTAAAGAGACTTACAATACTTAATATTATGTACCCATTTGGGTACATAATACCTATCAATTACTTGATATCCTTAGTAGCGAAAAATGTTTCACCCTTAAGTTGTGTATATGTGATCTTTAACTCATCACCTTTTTTACCAGCAAAGGCAAATTTAATTAATGGGTTTTTAGAAACAAACTGGCTTGTTGATGCATCATAAACCACTTTATCGCCTACTGTAGCAGTGATATGTGTAATAAAGTTTGCCTCTACACCTTTTTTCTTAGCTTGATCATACGTAAGCATGTCATGAGAGATAGAAACTTTTGCTTTTACAATCCCATCTTTTTCTTTTGCTTTGATTTTCATCTTTACTTCTGTTGGTGCTGCTGTCGCTGCTACTGCTGGAGCTTCTGCCATTGCAGCTGTAGCCATAAGTGCTAACGCTGAAAGTGCTAAAATTAATTTTTTCATCTATTTTCCTTTATTATATTATATCTGTTGGAAAGAGTAAAGGAATTAACCTTCACATCCACCAAGCGCAACTTCTAGTGTAAGTGTCTTAGAGTAAAACTTACCATCAGTACCTTCAACGATTGCTGTAATCGTACCAGACTTTTTCATTTTGATTTTCATACCAAAGTCTGCTTGTCCACCTTCAGGTACAGAGAATACTGCTACTGCAGCTTCAGGGTTAGCATCTTGAAAGAGTGCTACTGATTTTGCAGGAATATCTGTTTGACACTGAAACAGGAATTGCTCCACCATTAGAAGCAACTTTTGGTGCTTTTAGCTTGATCTCTCCCTCTGTAGGAGTAATCTCACCGTAAAGCGCTTTGATTGATGTTGGAACATCGTGTGCAGTCCATGTATCTGGCTTTTCTGCTCTGTAGTCTGTAGCACTAAGGCTTACTGTCATTGCTGCAACTGCAACAAGACTAACTATACTTTTTTTCATTTCATTTCCTTTTCATGATAATAGGGATGAGCATAATATCTCAAACTCATGCCCTATTCTATTTATTTATTGTGTAATAATTGTGATAACACAAGCTTATTTGGAAGCCTCTATCATGTACTCAACTACTTGCTTCAACTCATCGTCTGATAATGCTGAGCCACCGCGAGGAGGCATACCGTTTACACCACTGAGCGTATTAGCCCAAACTGCGTCAAGACCTTTTTTCATAGTTGCTTCCCAAGCTGCTTTGTCTCCAACTGCTGGAGCACCCATGGCGTCTGTTGCGTGACATACTGCACATGAAGCTTCATATGCTCCTTGACCTGGATGTGCTGCTTTTTCTTCTTTTACTTCTGGCAATGTTTTTTCATGGATTCAATGGTGGGTTAAAATCTGTTAATGCAAATGCAATTCTTTGAACTACTGGCTCACCCTCAAAACAATCTTTCATACATCTCACACCATTACCATAGTTAAGTGGATTATTGTAGTACTCACGAGCATTGTCTTGACCTTTTGGACCATTGATTTTTGGTTCAAAACCATCTACGTTAGGCATAACAATTTTCAAGAACTTTTCTCTGTCAAGTACATAATCTTCATCTACTTCTTCACCATCAATGGACATTTCATTAATATGAAGAATATATGCAGAAAGTGCATACACTTCTTCTGTAGTCAATGACATAGGTGCTTGGTGAGGCATACCTGTTTTAATGTACCACCATAATGTACTTGCATAAGGCCAGTTAGAACCAAATACACGTTGAGGACCATCTTGATGATCAGCATCTGTACGTTGTAACATAAGTGTTTTATGCATTTTTGCTGCATTTCCTGCAGTCAATCTTGGGTAAAGCCCTGCACCCGCACCAAAGTCACCGTGACAAGATAGACACTTTTCTTCATACACCTCATCACCAAATTCAACAGAACCAGAACCTTCAGGAAGCCCCGTACCATCTGGCATGACATCTATATCCCATGCTTTCTGCTCGTTGGCAGTAGCAATTTTACCTTTATTAAATGGTGTCTTATGTGCTTCTTCATTTGCATGATAGGCACCTGTTTTTCCATTTACAATTGGATAAATAACTCCACCATCAACAGACAACTTTCCATTGTGTTCATACGTTTTCTTAACAGTATCTGATACTAAAGCATTTGCTGGTCCAACTGCATTAATGACTCTTTCAGTAAAACCTTCTGTGTTCATTTGGGCAGACGCTGCAGCTACAGCCTTTGTATCATTGGATGCATTACACGCAGTACCTAAAAATACTACTGATGCAAACAGAGTACTTGCAACTATTTTTTTATGATAAGATTTGTACATTTGTAACCTCTCCTTTTGCATCTACTTCCCAGGTATGAATGGCATTTCTATGATATACCCCTTCAACACCTACGGCTGCTCTTTCATTTTTAACTGAAGGCTGGATATGTCCTGCATCATCGCTCGCACGAGAACTAAGTAACATCGGCTCACCCGTGTACTTGTGCATAAGCGAAAATCTCGTCCATGCTTTTTCTAGTACTAAGCCTTTAAGTGAAGCTTCAACCCAGTTCTTGCCGCCATCAAAGGACACATCCACTGTTGTGATGGTTCCCATACCAGACCACGCAAGGCCTTCTATCTCTACCATATCACCTTTTTTAAGGTCAGTCCATGGTTTTTCAGGACAAGGTGAAGTTACCACAGAGTTGACTTCATTTGCATAGAAGTGCTGTATCGCTTTACCTGTGAATTTTAGTGCTGTATATTTAGATGTTTCTTCTTTTGCATAAAAAGGCTCAGACGCAAACTCTAATCTATTTAACCATTTTACACATAAGTTCGCTTCCCAACCTGGAACAACGATTCTTATTGGGTAACCTTGTTCAGGACGTAATGCTTCACCATTTTGTCCCCACACGATCATCGCATCATCAAGTACTTTATCTACAGGGATAGTTCTACCCATGTGAGAGCTATCATTACCTTCAGCTAACATCCATTGTGCTTCCGGCTTGAGACCAAGGTCTTTAAGGATATCTTTGATGTACACTCCCGTCCACTCTGCACAGGACATAAAACCTTTAGCAAATTGGATAGAGTTAAACTGAGGACCTCTCCACTCTGGTCCACCGTTTGCTGGACATTCAAGGAAGTGAACTCTAGATACATTTGGATATCTTTTAAGTTGATCCATCGTTAAAACGATTGGTTTTTCAACTAACCCATGGATCATTAATCTATGCTTGTTTGGATCAATCGTTGGTGTACCACCATGATGTCTATTAAAGAAAAGTCCATTTGGCGTAATAATTCCACTTAGATCTTGAATAGGTGTAACTGCTATAGACGCTCGCATATTTCCAGATGACAATATTTCCGTTGTTCTTCTTGTCACATTATGCTCATAAGGAGATGGTTGACCATATAAGTTTACTGTTACATCATCACCAAATTTAAGACTCCATGGCATATGTTCCATAATATATGGATCATCTTCTGCATTTGCTTTAATATTTTCACTAGCCGTTACAGTTACAGGTGCTACTACACTTGCTGCTGCTAATGCACTCACAGAATAAGCTGCTGTTTTCTTAAAAAAGTCTCTTCTTGACGCTTGCTCTGTTACTTCAGAGATAACTTCAAGTTCTTTTTTAGATACATTGTTTATCTTATTCATTTGTCCTCCTTGGTTAATTTTAAAATGACTAAAGTTCATATATTTACATGGTCTTTAGGAAAGTCATATGCTATAGATTATATATAAATAAAATAAAAATAATAAGTAAAGAGATTGATTATACGCTATAACACTCTTTAAATTTCAACTATTGTAACGATTTTACCCCATAAACATAAAATATTTATATAATTATCATAAGCTTAATCACTGAACTTTTTATTCTACATCTGACATACAGCTCAAGCAAAGCACATCCACAAAAGCGCGCTTATAGTGTAAGTTCCCCTTCACATCTTCTATCACGGCAAACAATGTCCCTTTAAATTCAACTGCTATTTCTAAACCATAATCAATTACCCCTCCCTCAGCTATACTAAAAGCCACAATGAGACTTTTAGGATTTTTATCATAAAAAAGTACCAAAGATTTTGCTTTTATCGTACTATAGACATGTATCGGTACACGACTTGAATTTCGTACGATATGCCCAGGGACAGTGAGTTGAATGTTGTCATTTTTTTTGATAGTTGAAAATGTACTTTTTCCATAAAAGGAAAGCGCCGCATCATTAATGGTTGATTTTGTCCATGCCTCCGCTCTGCTTTCTCTAAAATCTTCTGCCCCTAAGCCACATGATATCGATACCAATAGGCAAACAACAACACACTGCTTCAACTATTTTTCTCCCAATATCCGACGAATCATCTCTTCTCGTAAAACAACATCACCTTCTTGTTTAGCACTCGCTTCAAGTATGTGTGCTTTCTCCGCCTCTAAACTACCATATTGCATGACAAAATAAACCGCTTCAGCCAAAGTATCTTCCTGTAGCATATCGCTATCTTTTTCTATAGGACTAAAATACTCATTATCCCAAAGTACCCCCATACTCAAAAGTGCTAAAGCATCTTTATCTTCTTCTTTTGACAGATGTGACTGTGGATGTGTCGCTTCTTGATACTTTGCCATGGCCCGTGAAACTCTTGAAGGTATCAAGCCTCCTACGGTTACAGCTGATAGTTCTATTGCATCCCTATATGACATACCGTTATCTATAAATTCTTTAATATGTATATAAAATTTTTCTATGTCCTCTAATCTTTTTTCTTCCATCATGCCCTACTTCATAAAATATGTTTTGAAGATAATATAAAAGAGCTTTAACTCTTCTGACATCTACTTCAGATTATGGTACAATTTTAGCATTATTACTAAGGAGTTCTCTGGTGAAAAAACTAGGTAAGATTGTACATTTATTTGTCTCGCAAGAAGGAGTGAAAGAAAGAGTAGAGAAAAAGAAACTTATTCTCGATGAAAAAGGTATCACGGAAGACAAGTTTTACAACAAAAATATACAAAGATCTATACTTATCACATCCACAGCAAGCTATGACTTAGCCTTAGAAAAAAATATCTCTATGCCTTTTGGTACTCTAGGAGAAAACATACTCATCGATTATAACCCTTATCATTTAGCTTCAGGCTCAAAGCTACACATTGGTGATGAAGTCATACTAGAGATCAGCCAATACTGTACCATGTGTGAACATTTATCAAATATAGATAAACGATTACCAACACTTCTTAAAAACGATAGAGGTATTTTTGCTAAAGTGGTACAAGAAGGACATATCAAAGAAGGCGATGAGATTTATATGTGAGTCAACTATCCAAACAGGGTTTAACTGCTTGGATATATAAGCTATTTTTACTTAGTGGTTAATTTCTTCAAGATTGCTTCAAACTTGTTTTGTGCTTCTATCAGTACATCGAGGGATGCTTTATCATCTATACCCATCGCACTGATCCATTTATGTACTGTTGGGAATGCCATATGCATTTTGTTTTCATCTTTTTTCTTATACATATAGATAGAACAAGGAGCAAATGCACCTGCTTCTGGATGCTGTTTTGCAACTTCATAAATAACTTTTATCATACAAATAGAATACGTGTCATAGAAATTATACGCATCAATGTTATTTTCTTCAAAATCATATCCAAGATCTGTAAATCCTGCTAAAACAAATTCATCTGGAGCCAACGCTCCTTCAAATGCCATTTGAAAATCATCTTTCACTTCTTCCCAGTCAGCATCAGCGTCCATGTCAAGAGATGCTCTAGCTATAAGATCACCTGCAGGTTTTTCCATTTTATAACTAACTGTTTCTAGTGCTCCATTCGGCATTGCAGCATGCAGTGCTGCAGCTACTGACTTCCCAAGCGCTACCATTTCAGCATTATCTTCAGGAATATTCATCATTCTAGCACTGGCACTCGCACTCAAAAATCCTACAGAGATAGTCTTCGCACCTTTTTTAGTATAGATAGACATACTCATAGGAGTAAATAGCCCGATTTCTGGATAATCCACTGCCAATTTACGCACGGTATCTTTTCTATAAACTGTAAAAAGGTTATAGACATCAAAAGTTGTCTCCTTAAAGTTTTTAACAAATGGCGCATTCATATCTCTATGTTCAGAGATGAAAAACCCTTCTTTTACAAATGCCTCCTCTATCGTCTTAGGTGTAATTTTACCATCAGTATTATCTGCAGTAAATATCTGCACATCTTGTGTAGCTATATCTGTTTGATATGCCACTGCAGCTGGTGCTTTTTTCGCTTCTGCTACGGGCGCGGCGTCTACAGCCATAAGTCCTGTCGATACCAAAAGCGAGAGTACCAATCCTTTAGTCATAAGTTTCATTGTGTTCCTTTGTGTGGTTGTGTTTTGAACAAGTACATTATTATACCTAACTTCATTTAACTCAGTATTATCTACATGTTAATATATAGTATAAAAAAGAAAAGTGAATTTAATGTGAATAGTGAAGTACTTGAACGTAGGCTTAACAAAGGGAAACCCCTTTGTTAAAGTATCGCTTAGAATCTATATCTAAGGTAGAATCTTAAGTCCTGTGCAGATTCAACAATTTGAGGTGCCATTGCTGCAGCCATTCCCAATTGTTGTTGAACTTCAACAGGCATACTTGCTATACTTCCATCAGCCATTGCTGCAGCAAACATATCTGCACCAGCTTTGATATCGTCTATTTTCATTGTATTACCCGAGAAGTTTCCGAAGAATCCATTACTTCCTGTATAGTCATAATCAATTTTAGTATATCTAACTTGCGCACTAAGTGACTCTGTAAGATCATAATTGAAATATGCTTCAATTGCATCACCGCGTGCAGCAATTTTAGAACCAATCATAGTATCTTCAGAATATGTAAATGGTCTCCAGTACTGACTACCATGATTAAATTCTAGACCCAATGTACCTTTTTCTGTTACTGGCACTTGTGCACCTACCCAGTAAGAAGTACCTGTTTCACTCTCATTTGAACCTAACATAGAGCTACCTGCATCAGGACGTGTTTTACTCCATGCAAATGAACCAAATACTTTTGCATCTGCAAAATATCCATCTTCAGTCAATCCGTCAACCAATACAGAGAATGCAGCACCTTCCATGTCACCGTATTGCCTAAACTCTGTGGCTGTTCCATCAGGATTCATATCTTGTCCAGGAAGATCGTAAGCTCTGTACCAAGTCGCTTTTGTTATGAATTGCCCATCATTATATGGCTCAAAAATAAATCCAGAAAGTTTTATATCATCAATACCACTAGCATCACCATCTGCATATGGGGTAGGTGAAGTGAATAAAGGTTGAGCATTTGTAGAACCTTGCCCCATGCAAAGTTTAATACTCATACCTGGTACACCTGTAATATTAGAAAGATCTAACTTAGAACTTAAACCATCAAACTCAACATTAATAACATGTCCAAGTGGTGATGCAGCAGAGTCATCATCTCTAAGATTAGCTAAGAAGCCATTAGTTGATGGTCTTCGACCAAGAGAGAACGTCCACGGGATATTAGCACCAAGAAATTTCTCACCTAGATAAAGCCAATATGCTTGTCTTACTTTAAGTGAATTATCTGTTAATGCTTCATTTCCTGTCCAGTCAAATTGCCCACCAAGACTGAAAGCTCTATTTGTTGGTGATGCAAAATCAGCACCAAATGCTTTATTCATAGAAAGTTGACCCTTAAATACATTATTATTATCTGGTGCATACTCCATATTTAACCAAAGTCTTAAGCCCATAAGGTCATTTTTACCTTGCTCTGATCCATCAGCCATGTCATAGTTGATATTATCAATAGATGTTCTTAAATCTGCACCCCATTTAATGTTATCCCCTGCATCGTGTGCTTTAACTGTGTTAATCTTTTTATTTTGTTTCTTGACCTGTTTCTTAAGATCTGCCAATTCTGTCTCTAGTGCACTTAGTTTGTCACTTAGTGACGCTGCCTGTACACCTGATAATGCAATAGCTGCCACAAGTGACGCTTTAATGATTGTTTTCATATTTACTCCTTTAATTTTATGTTTGTCCAAACATATGGCATATAGTCTAAGACAACTAGGCTGAGTCTAAACTTAAAATAACCCCTACAATAGAAACTATTGATACCTTTTGTTAACTATTTGTTAATACTCATTAATAAATCATATACTTTTGATAACTTCGCAATATAATAGTCCTTAATACTATCAATTAAAGATAGTTACCTAAGAGGAAGAATAAATTCGTCAAACCAGTCTGAATAAGATGAAATACAGTAAAAACATACTGGGTAAAAGAAATGGAAATAAGAGCAAAACACAATAAAATAAAGAATTAGTGCTAAATATCATAGTTAAGTGTCAAGATAAAGAAATAAATAAAGATAAAAGATAACTGTTGATTAAAGATAAGAGTAAAAGTAAATGCGGGGTAAAGAAAAAAGATTGATTAAAATATGATGAAGATAAGGAGGTGAAAGTTATAACTCAAAGTGGCAGCGACCTACATTTCCACAGACGTAGCCTGCAGTATTATCGGCGATGGGAGGCTTGACTTCCAGGTTCGGAATGGAGCTGGGTATGACCCTCCCTCTAGCCCCACCACTAAGAGAGATAAGAACATCGAAATGTGCTTATCTCTCTTTGCTTTGTAAGCTTTGAGAAACTTAGTATTGTTAAGAGTCTAACGATCAAGATTTAAGTTGATGCATGTTGCTGGTGTAAATTACAATCTTACAAGAAGTCATTCACTTATTAGAATGCAGATGCACTTAATAAGGTAGTACCTATGAGAAGAATAAAGTAAATACGAACGATCTATTAGTACTGGTCAGCTAAATGTCTCTCGACACTTACACACCCAGCCTATCAACGCAGTAGTCTTCTGCGGATCTTCAGGGAAGATTCATCTTGGAGTTGGCTTCCCGCTTAGATGCTTTCAGCGGTTATCTCATCCGAACGTAGCTACCCAGCGATGCCCTTGGCAGGACAACTGGTACACTAGTGGTTCGTTCACCCCGGTCCTCTCGTACTAGGGGCAACTCTCCTCAATCTTCCAACGCCCACGGCAGATAGGGACCGAACTGTCTCACGACGTTCTGAACCCAGCTCGCGTACCGCTTTAAATGGCGAACAGCCATACCCTTGGGACCTGCTTCAGCCCCAGGATGCGATGAGCCGACATCGAGGTGCCAAACCTCCCCGTCGATGTGAGCTCTTGGGGGAGATCAGCCTGTTATCCCCGGCGTACCTTTTATCCTTTGAGCGATGGCCCTTCCACACAGAACCACCGGATCACTATGACCGACTTTCGTCTCTGCTCGACATGTACGTCTCGCAGTTAAGCTGGCTTGTACCATTATACTCTGCTATCGATTTCCAACCGATATGAGCCAACCTTTGTAAGCCTCCGTTACTTTTTAGGAGGCGACCGCCCCAGTCAAACTACCCACCAGACATTGTCCTCCTTGGGGATAACCCAAGCAAGTTAGCAATCAGAATATATAAGGGTGGTATCTCAAGGATAGCTCATCTACAGCTAGCGCCATAGAATCAAAGCCTCCCACCTATCCTGCACAAATATATCCCAATTGCAGTGTCAAGCTATAGTAAAGGTGCACGGGGTCTTTCCGTCTTGCCGCGGGTAGGAGGAATTTTCACCTCCACTACAATTTCACTGGATCCCTGGTTGAGACAGCTCCCATCTCGTTACGCCATTCATGCAGGTCGGTATTTAACCGACAAGGAATTTCGCTACCTTAGGACCGTTATAGTTACGGCCGCCGTTTACTTGGGCTTCGATCAATAGCTTCGCCGAAGCTAACCACATCAATTAACCTTCAAGCACCGGGCAGGCGTCACACCTTATACATCCTCTTACGAGTTAGCAAAGTGCTGTGTTTTTGATAAACAGTCGGGAGGGACTCTTTGTTGCAACCTCTCTCGCTTTTTGGAGTAAATCCATATACAAAAGTAGGCACACCTTATTCCGAAGTTACGGTGCTAGTTTGCAGAGTTCCTTAACCAGGGTTCTTCCACGCGCCTTAGAATACTCATCTCACCCACCTGTGTCGGTTTACGGTACGGGCAACTAATAATACACTTAGAGGCTTTTCTTGGCACGACGGTATCAACGATTCTGAATCTACTCCGAAGAGCGTCATCAGCCTGTCAGGTCTCGAAAACAGCCGGCGGATTTTCCAATCCAGCTTATCTACACCCTTCGAGCCACTATTCCATCAGTGACCTCGTTTAACCCTATGCGTCCCCCCTTCGTACTAAACTATTAGTTGGTATTGGAATATTAACCAATTTGCCATCGCTTACCCCTTTCGGACTCAGCTTAGGACCCGACTAACCCTACATTGACGAGCATAGTGTAGGAACCCTTGGGTTTACGGCGAACAGGATTCTCACCTGTTTTCTCGCTACTCATGCCTGCATGCTCACTTCTAGCCGCTCCACCACTCCTTACCGGTATGGCTTCAATGCTGACTAGAACGCTCTCCTACCACTTACACTAATGTATAAATCTACAGCTTCGGTGTCTAATTTAGCCCCGTTATATTTTCGGCGCAGAATCGCTAGACCAGTGAGCTGTTACGCTTTCTTTAAAGGATGGCTGCTTCTAAGCCAACCTCCTGGTTGTCTAAGCAACTCCACATCCTTTTCCACTTAATTAGAACTTTGGGACCTTAGCTGGTAGTCTGGGCTGTTTCCCTCTCGATCATGGATTTTATCACCCACAACCTGACTGCCATGAATTCACATGAGGTATTCGGAGTTTGACTGGGTTTGGTACCTTGGTATAGGCCCTAGCCCAATCAGTGCTCTACCCCCTCATGCTTCGAACATGACGCTATACCTAAATATATTTCGGAGAGAACCAGCTATCACTAAGTTTGATTGGCCTTTCACCCCTATCCACAGGTCATCGGAGAAGTTTTAAACCTTCACCCGTTCGGTCCTCCACTAGCTCTTACACCAGCTTCAACCTGCCCATGGATAGATCACTTAGTTTCGGGTCTACAGCAACTAACTAATCGCCCTATTCAGACTCGCTTTCGCTACGGCTTCTCGTTTGATTAACCTTGCTAGTCACCATAACTCGCAGGCTCATTATGCAAAAGGCAGTCCATCACCCTGTATAAAACATAGGGCTCTGAATGATTGTAGGCAGATGGTTTCAGGTTCTATTTCACTCCGCTCACTGCGGTTCTTTTCACCTTTCCCTCACGGTACTGGTTCACTATCGATCTAGAAGTAGTATTTAGCCTTGGAAGGTGGTCCTCCCATATTCAGTCAGGGTTTCACGTGTCCCGACCTACTCGAATAGTCTATGATTAGTTGTCGTATACGAGACTTTCACTCTCTACGGTATAGCATTCCAGCTATTTCTACTAACACCTCAAAGATTTTAGGGCTGTTCCCATTTCGCTCGCCGCTACTAAGGGAATCTCGGTTGATTTCTTTTCCTGTGGGTACTGAGATGTTTCACTTCCCCACGTTCGCTCCTCGAAAGGTGATATGACTCACGCCATACCGGGTTGCCCCATTCGGAAATCCAAGGATCAAAGCTTTTTGGCAGCTCCCCCTGGCTTATCGCAGCCTAATACGTCCTTCATCGCCTCTTCTAGTCTAGGCATCCACCATCTGCCCTTAGATTAATTTAATTAATTCTAAGGTACTACCTTATTAAATGCAAAATAAACATGTTTACAGATTCCTCTGTATCTATGGTTGTTTCTTGTTTAACAAGTTTGAAGTTCTTACACTTCCTTATTTTATAGAGTTTTTTTCTCTGAATGAGTTTCTTGCACATGAAAGATATCATTTAAAGTTTTTACACTTTGAACAATATGTTTATGTTAAATTGTAATTTATTTTGTAAAATTTGATTCGATATTACTATCTTATCGCGTTTTGCAACATTACGTTAGACTCTTAACAATAATAAGTTAAATAACTTTAGGTGTAAAATCTAATATAAAAACTCTTTCTTTTGAATTTTTATATTAAGTTTTTGTATTCCATCATCTCTTTGCAGAAATGGTGGAGAATAACGGGATTGAACCGATGACCTCCTGCGTGCAAAGCAGGCGCTCTCCCAGCTGAGCTAATTCCCCAGATGTACACTTTGTAGTTACAGTCAAAGATCCTAATAATCTTTGACAACCAAACATAAGTTATTGATTGAACAATTAAACAAACCATTGTCTTTTGTGTTGTTGATGATGCACTGTGAGGTTACATCATCTATACTCTGAAAGGAGGTGATCCAACCGCAGGTTCTCCTACGGTTACCTTGTTACGACTTCACCCCAGTCGCTAATTCCACCGTGGAGGGTAGCCAGTTTAGCTTCCCCGCTTCGGGTGAAATCAACTCCCATGGTGTGACGGGCGGTGAGTACAAGACCCGGGAACGTATTCACCGTAGCATAGCTGATCTACGATTACTAGTGATTCCAGCTTCATGTAGTCGAGTTGCAGACTACAATCCGAACTGAGACCAGGTTTATAGATTTGCTCCACCTCGCGGTATCGCTTCTCACTGTCCTGGCCATTGTAGCACGTGTGTTGCCCTAGCCGTAAGGGCCATGATGACTTGACGTCGTCCTCACCTTCCTCCTCCTTACGAAGGCAGTCTCACTAGAGTCCTCGGCCGAACCGTTAGTAACTAGTGACGAGGGTTGCGCTCGTTGCGGGACTTAACCCAACATCTCACGACACGAGCTGACGACAGCCGTGCAGCACCTGTATAAAAGCTCCCGAAGGCACCTCTGCATCTCTGCGGAGTTCTAATATATGTCAAGGCTAGGTAAGGTTCTTCGCGTATCTTCGAATTAAACCACATGCTCCACCACTTGTGCGGGTCCCCGTCTATTCCTTTGAGTTTTAATCTTGCGACCGTACTCCCCAGGCGGAATGTTTAATGCGTTAGCTGCATCACCGAAGAGACGAGCTCCCCGACGACTAACATTCATCGTTTACTGCGTGGACTACCAGGGTATCTAATCCTGTTTGCTCCCCACGCTTTCGCGCCTCAGCGTCAGTAGTGTTCCAGAAGATTGCCTTCGCTTTTGGTATTCCTAGTTATCTCTACGGATTTTACCCCTACACAACTAATTCCATCTTCCTCTCCCACACTCTAGCCTGATAGTTTTGGATGCAGTTCTACGGTTGAGCCGTAGGCTTTCACATCCAACTTAAAAGGCCGCCTGCGCGCGCTTTACGCCCAGTGATTCCGAGTAACGCTTGCACCCTCCGTATTACCGCGGCTGCTGGCACGGAGTTAGCCGGTGCTTATTCATATGGTACCGTCATTATCTTCCCATATAAAAGGAGTTTACGCACCGAAATGTGTCATCCTCCACGCGGCGTTGCTGCATCAGGGTTTCCCCCATTGTGCAATATTCCCCACTGCTGCCTCCCGTAGGAGTCTGGACCGTGTCTCAGTTCCAGTGTGGCTGATCATCCTCTCAGACCAGCTAGGCGTCATTGGCTTGGTAGGCTCTTACCCCACCAACTACCTGATACCATATAGTCTCATCCTTCAGCGAAAAAACATTTCCCAACTACCATTAAGATAGAAGGTATATGAGGTATTAGCTACCGTTTCCAGTAGTTATCCCTCTCTGAAGGGCAGATTAACTATACATTACTCACCCGTCCGCCACTTAGCTGACAGTCTAGCAAGCTAGACCCGTTCTCGTTCGACTTGCATGTGTTAAGCACGCCGCCAGCGTTCACTCTGAGCCAGGATCAAACTCTCCATTAAAAATGAAATGGTTTGAACCATTTGTCAGAATCACTTATTGTATTTCTATAATAAGTTTCTTCTATCCAGTTTTTTAAAAACTGGTAAAATTAAAACTCAAATAGACGTTGATTTGTTTACTTATATTTGGTTGTCAAAGATCACTCAATAACACTCTTGCTAGCAACTCGCTAACCGTCCATGTGTTGTTGGACGCGTATTATAGCACCCAATCCCTTTCTTGTCAAGGTATTTTTACGTTTTAATGTAAATTTAGATAAATTTAATAGCAAAAGCCGATATAGCGGAGTTTTTTAGCCTATAGTAAATACCTCAGAATATAAAGAAAAGACGAAGAGCCTAAAAAAAGGGAAGTTATATCTAGGGAGATATGGGGGAGAAAGGCTCTTCTGTAAAAGGTGTCAATCAGAACAAAAACAAGGAAGTGTTTTTACTAAATTTGGACAAGGAGTAAAACAAGTTCATCTT